>DASQJY010000074.1:0-13255 GCA_035630815.1 Thermoanaerobaculia bacterium | reverse complement strand
CGCTCTTCCTCCTCACTCGGAGCAAGGTGAACGGACGCTGATGTCGCGGCCTCGATGTTCCCTTCTTGCTGACTCCAACGTCAGCTCAGGATTGCTTTGTGCCACCACCCGTTTCGTGGGCTAGAGTTTTCGTAGCAGCAGCAGACGTAGTTGACGCTGAGGTAGACCGCGATCACGCCGGTCACTCCGGCGAGCAGGCCTACCGCGAGATCGCGCCGCGGGCGCACGAGCTCCCCCGACATGAAGCTGGCGGTCTGCCAGCCGCCGTAGGCGAACATGACCGGGGTCATGGCCGCGGCCAGCGCGAACAGCGTTGGAGCGGCCGGAGCGATCGCGCCCGCACTCGCCGGTGGCGTACCGCCCACCATTCCGCCGACGACGATCAGCAGGACGATCGCCGCCAGCTTCAAAAGCATCAGCGCGGTCTGCGTGTTGTTGCCGCTGCGGACGCCGAGACAGTTGATCAGGGTGAGGATGGCCAGCGTGCCGGTGGCGAGCAGCGTCCCGCTCATCGGCACGCCGGTGAGCTCGAGCGTGTAGCGCGCGAACGTGACGGCCACCGCGGCCATCCCGCCGCTCTGGATGACGAGCAGCAGCGCCCAGCCGTAGAGGAAGGCCACGGAGGGGTGCCACGCATCGCGCAGGTAGGCGTACTGGCCGCCGACTTCCGGCCGGAGCGCGGCAGCTCCGCGTAGACGAACGCGCCGAGTAGGGCGATCGCGCCGCCGGCGGCCCAGGCGCCGAGGATCCAGGCGGGCGTGTGCACCTGCCGGGCGACGACCTGCGGGTTCGTGAAGATGCCCGAGCCGATGATGCCCCCCATGACCAGCATGGTAGCGTCGAAGGCGTTCAGGCGGCGCGCGAGCGTCGTCATCGCAGGTACTTCAGAAGTCATCGGCCCGCCGCTTCAGCGATCACGGCGCGCAGGAGTTCGATGACGCTGCGCAGATCGACGGACGCGTCGAGCGCCACCGAGACGTGTCCGTCCTGGAGCGGGGTCACGAACTGGTAGAAGTTCCCGTACCTCACGAGCACGTATTCGAAGCCGCCGCAGTCGATGTCGCCGCGCTGCGTCAGCAACTTGAGGAGCGTAGGGTTCACGAGCAGTTCCTCGTAGCGATCGGAATCGGCAGAGCTCGCGTCCTGCAGGTCCGCGCGTGCGGCCATCTTCAGGCGGCCTGAAACGTACGTCGCCACGTATCGCGCTGGCGCGACGCGGGCGAGGATCTGCCCGGCAAGGTCATTCATGTACGTGCGACGGTTGGAGGGGAGAAATGGAGGCGTCGGCGGGAATCGAACCCACGTACACGGTTTTGCAGACCGCTACCTAGCCGCTCGGTCACGACGCCATGGAGTGCAGAATAGAGTGCCGGAGATCAGGCGTCAACGCCTCAGGTACAGCCTCTCAGCTCACGCGATCGATGTAACCGCCGTTAGCGCCTCAACGGCGGTTCGCGAGAACGCCCGCGACGGCACGCACCAGGTCCTGAGGTGCGAACGGCTTCTTGACGTAGTCGTTGAAACCGGCAGAAAGCGCCAACTGATGCTGCAGCGGGCCGCCGTACGCCGTGACCGCCACTGCGGGAATGGTGGATTTGTCATCGTGGCGGGCACGGATGCGGCGCGTGAGAGAGTGACCGTCCTCGTCCGGCATGGCGATGTCGCTCACGAGCGCGTCGAAGGACTGCGCGGTCAGATGCTCGAACGCGTCCGCAGCGCTGCTCGCCGTGACGACGGAGGCGCCGGCCGAGCGCAGAACTGTCGTGATCAACTTGCGCATCTCCAGTTCGTCGTCGACGACGAGAACGCGCATGCCGGCGATGGAGTATGGCGCGTCGGACGCGGGTGGCTTGTTCTCGTCACGAATGCGCAGCATGGCCGGCTCTTCGACGGTGGCCGTGAACTCGCGGGCGGGAAGCGACACCGTGAACGTCGCGCCGAGCCCCTCACCCGCGCTTTCGGCGCGCACCGTGCCGCCGTGCATCTGCACGAGTTGCTTGACGATCGACAGCCCGAGACCCAGCCCGCCGTGATCGCGCGTACTGCTGCCGTGCTCCTGACTCAAGCTATCGAAAACGCGCGGAAGGAACTCGGAACTGATCCCCTGGCCGGTATCGCTTACGACGATGTGAATCCGTGAATCCCTCGATGAGAGCTGTACGGAAATGCGTCCGCCGGCGGGCGTGAATTTCACGGCGTTCGACAGGAGGTTCCAGAAGATCTGCTGGAGTCGTGTCGGGTCGCCATCGACACGCGAGGCGCCGCGCTCGAATGATTTCTCCAGCTTGAGGTTCTTCTTCTCGGCCAGGGGTGTGATGGCGCGGAGTGCGAGCAGGACCGCTGCCGCGACGTCGACCGGTTCGCTGTTCAGCTCCAGCTTCCCGGTGAGCAGCCGCGACACATCGAGCATGTCGTCGATCAGCCGTGATTGCGCCCGTGCGGACTGCCGGATGGAATCGAGCGCTTCGCGCTGAGTCTCGGCATCCAGGCCGCCTGTCACCAGAAGCTCGGACCAGCCGAGAATCGACGTGAGCGGTGTCCGCAGCTCGTGAGAGCTCATCGCCAGAAACTCGTCTTTCGCGCGGCTGAGCGCTTCGGACTCGTGGTACTGGCGCACCAGGGTCTCTTCGACGCTCTTCCGGTCGTGGATGTCGGTACTCGAACCGATCCAGATCACGATTCCTCCCGCATCGCGCATGGCAGAGGCGCGAGTGAGGTGCCAGCGATAGACGCCGTCCGCGCGGCGGAAGCGGCTCTCGAGCTGAAACGGCTCGCCGCTTTCGATCGACCGGCGCCAGAGGCGATCGTCCTCTTCGGCCTCATCGGGATGTGTGAACGGTGTGCGGCCGGCCGTGGAGAGCACTTCGCACGGTAGTCCCGTAAACTCGGTCAACTGACGGTTGCAGTAGTCCATCTCTCCGTTTGGTTTCGCCGTGAAGATGATGATCGGCATCGACTCGGCGAGGAACTGGAAGCGCTGCGCGCTGATGCGAGCCGCCTCCTCCGCCCACTTGCGATCGGTGATGTCGCGGATGTTGCACTGAATGACCTTGAGCTCGCCAACCATGTAGGAGTTGCTGACGAACTCCACTTCGACGCGCGTCCCCCGCTTCGTTTCGAGCGGCATGTCTTCGTAGCGGATGTAGCCGGTCTCCTGCAGCCGATGCATGGCTGCTTTGCTCTCGTCTGTGTCAGAGAACAAGCCGATCTCCCAAAGCTCCTTGCCGATCAACTCGTCCAGCGGATACCCGAGGAGGTCGATCACGAACGGATTCGCATCCATGATCTTTCCGCTCGCTTGTTCGAGGATGAGGATCGCGTCCTGAGCGGTCTCGAAGAGCCGCCGGTAGCGCGCCTCGGACGCTCCGAGAGCATGCGCGGCCAGCGCGCGTTCCGTGATGTCGCGGATGTTGCACTGGATCACGGTCCGGCCATCGACCTTGTACGTGTTGCTGACGAACTCCACGTCGACGCGTTTGCCCTGCTTGGTTTCGAGCGGAATGTCTTCGTAGCGGATGTAGCCTTCGCTCTGCAGCCGCTCCATGGCTGCCTGGCTGCCGGCTTTGTCGGCGAAAAGGCCGATCTCCCAAAGCTCCTTTCCGATCAGTTCGTCGAGCGAGTACCCGAGCAGGTCGATGACGAACGGATTCGCGTCCATGATCGTCCCCGGTCTCTCTTCCGCATTGAGGATGAGGATCGCGTCCTGCGCCGTCTCGAAGAGCCGGCGGTAGCGGGATTCGGACGCTTCCAGAGCGGATTGACCGGTGGGAAGCGGCTGACCCGCCTCTTCAGTGGGAGTTGGAGCTGCCATCGTTCACATCCTTTCGGGACAACCGTCTGAGGATGGAGGCAGTGGCGAAGTGCGCGCGGGATACCCGAGGGGCTCCCTTCACGGCACTCGGTCGCAACCGGCTGATCAGGCGTGTACTTTAAGGAACGGGCGCTGGACACCGCGAATTTCGCCATTTTTACGGAAGCGTAAGATTCGGGGAGTAACGGGTGACGGGAACCCGTTGTTCAGGCCAGCGGTACGGCACCGGGACCTCTTGCCTCCTCCTGTCGCGACTCTCGACGCAAGCGAGGAGGTTGCATGACTCAGGAATCAGAACGTGCCCTGGCGCGAGAAGACAACGCTCTTCTCGCAGCGTTGCCGACGCGCGAGCGGAACGACGCCCACCGGGCGTCACAGCTCTTCACACTCGAATTCGGCGCGAAGATCCTCGAGGCGAACACACGCTCGCCGCACGCGTATTTTCCGATTCGGGGCGCGGTGTCCCTGATCCGGACCCTGAGCTCGGGCCCGACGGTGGAAGTCGGCGTGGTCGGCAACGAAGGAATGGTGGGCGTCGACATTTTCATGGGCGCGCCGGCCCAGCTCAACGATGCCATCGTGCAAGGCGAGGGATCGGCATGGCGGATGAGCGCGGAGCACCTGCTCGCCCGCTTCCAGCGCAACGGCGAGGTGCAGCGGCAACTGCTGCGGTTCACGAATGCGTTCATTACGCAGGTCAGCCAGACCGCCGCGTGCAACCGCGCGCACGACATGGAAGCGCGCCTCGCGCGCTGGCTTCTGATGATGCACGATCGCGTCGGAGCGCCGCAGATCCGCATGACGCAGCAGTTCCTCGCTCACATGCTCGGAGCGCGCACAGCGAGCGTCAACGAAGCGGTGCAGAAGCTCGAAGCGGCGGGAGTCATCGGACACCGGCGTCAGGAGATCAGCATCCTGGACCGCACGGGCCTGGAAGAGATGGCCTGCGAGTGCTACGCAATCGTGTGTCGCGTTTACGAGCGGGCCATCCTGAACTGAGATCAGGCATCGATCGGGTCACGCCGCGGCGATCCGCGGCCTCGGAGTCATGGCTGCAATCGTGCAACAGAGTTTTACGGTCCTCCGCCGGCTCACATCGGCGATAGCCCACCCGGACCCACTCTTCAGGCAGTGCGCGGCAACAGGTGCCCGCTCTTCGACTGTCGCGGCGCAACACAACGGATCGGAGCTCCTTTGAAAAAAACAGCAGCAGTCCTGACCATGTTGACCTTCGCGGCGTGCGCCACCAGCACGCCCGACCGTGCCGTCAAGGCAGCATCCTCACTCGACGTCATGCACGGCAACAGCTCCAAGGCGCGGGCGCAGATCGACACGGTATTGACCTCGCTCGACACCATGCTCAATGCCTCGCCGGATCAGCTCCGTGAGACCTACGACCGGTACGACCGGGACGTGAAGCAGATGAATGGGTACGCGGCCGACATGCGCGAGAACGACGCCGATCTCCGCACGAACGGCAACGCGTACCTGGCGCAGTGGCAGCGCGACGCATCGAACGTCTCCGACCCGGAGCTCCGCGCACTTGCGGAACAGCGTCGCAGCCAGATCGCGCGATCGAGCGAGGAGATGCGCTCGAAGGTCACCATGGCCGCGGGCAGCTTCGCGGCGTTCCTTCGCGACATCAACGACATCAAGAAGGTCCTCGGCAACGATCTCACCCCCGTCGGCCAGCGCAAGGTCAAGGACACGACCGTCGCCCAGACGGCGAATACCGAAGGCCTGCGCGTGAAAGCTGCCGTGCACAACGCGGAGCAGGCCATTGAAGGCTTCCGCGTGCAGATCACGCCGGCGAGCTGACCCGCTTCATTTCTCCGCAGCCTCGCCGCGCCGGATGGCGCGGCGAGGCTGTTCTGTTATGAGCGGTATGAAGAAAGGAGTCACAATGACGACACTGTCTGCCGAGCAGGAAACGCTGACGATTGCGACAGACGCCGGCACGATGCGCGCGGCCGTGTTTCACGGCGTCAACGACGTTCGCCTCGAGGAAGTCCCGCGACCGCAGGCCGGACCGGGTGAAGCGGTCATCCGCGTCACGATGACGACGATCTGCGGCACCGATATCCACATCGTACGAGGCGAGTACGCGGTCGAGCCGGGCCTCATCATCGGTCACGAGCCGGTCGGCGTGATCGAAGAGCTGGGCGCCGGCGTGACCGGCTACAGCATCGGCGACCGCGTGCTCGTCGGAGCCATCACGCCCTGCGGACAGTGCAACGCCTGCCTGTCCGGGAACCTCTCGCAGTGCGGCCACGGCAGCGGCTACGAGGCCATCGGCGGCTGGCGGTTCGGCAACACCATCAACGGCGCGCAGGCCGAATACCTGCTCGTGCCCAACGCCCAGGCGAATCTCGCGAAGATCCCCGACGACGTGACCGACGAACAGGTCGTGCTCCTCGCCGACATCGCCTCGACCGGCATCGGCGGAGCCGAGTCGGGCGGAGTCAGAATCGGTGACGCGGTGGCGGTCTTCGCGCAGGGACCGATCGGCCTTTGCGCCGCACTCGGCGCGAAGCTGATGGGAGCCGCGGTGGTCATCGGTGTGGACGGGGATGACGACCGGATCGCCATGGCCCGCAGGATGGGTGTCGACGTCGTCCTCGATTACCGCAAGGTCGACGTCGTCGAGGAGATCCGCCGTCTCACCGGCGGCACCGGTGTCGACGTCGCCATCGAATCCCTCGGCACGCAGGAGACCTTCGAGAACGCCCTGCGCGTGCTCCGCCCGGGCGGCACGCTCTCGTCGCTCGGCGTCTACTCCGGCAAGCTGCAGATGCCCTACGACGCGTTCGCCGCCGGACTCGGCGACCACCGCATCGTGACCACGCTCTGCCCCGGCGGGAAAGAGCGGATGCGCCGCCTCATCGAGATGGTGCGCAGCGGCAGACTGGACCTCCGTCCCCTCATCACGCACCGCTTCGAGCTGGCCGACATCAACGAGGCGTACAAACTGTTCGGGGACCGCCGCGACGGCGTCATGAAGGTGGCGATCACGCCGTGACCGCGGACGCTGCGGCGAGGCCGGCTCACGCCCTGCCCATCGAGCGGGTTCTCGCAGAGCTGGACGTCGACCCGGCGGTGGGATTGAGCGACTCCGCAATCATCGAACGCCGCCGGCAAAGCGGAGCAAACGTACTCCCCCACGCCAAGCCGCGGCCGCTGGGACGGCTGCTCCTCCAACAGTTCCTGAACATGATCGTGCTGCTTCTGGCGGTCGCTGCGGCGATCGCGTGGGCGACCGGCGACACGTTGGAAGCCTTCGCCATTCTCGTGGTCCTGCTGCTCAACGCGGCGATCGGATTCGGAATGGAATGGCAGGCCGGACGCGCTCTTGCCGCACTGCGCAAACAGACGGAACTGGCGGCGAATGTACGGCGCAGCAGTGCCGTCGTCTCGGTGCCGGCTGAAGATCTCGTTTCCGGTGACATCGTCCTGCTCGCTGCCGGCGATCGCGTTCCCGCCGATCTTCGCATCCTCGAGGCAGCGGCCCTGCGCGCGGAAGAGTCGCCGCTGACGGGCGAAAGCAATCCAGTATCAAAGTCTGCCGATGCTGTTGCACCAGCGACGCCGATCGCCGAGCGGTCGTCCATGTTGTTTCTCGGGACAGGCGTGGTCGCCGGCCGCGCGCTGGCGGTCGTGGTCGACACCGGGGAGCGGACCGAGCTCGGACGGATCGGACGCCTCGTGAGCGACGTCCCGGAGGAGCGCACGCCCCTCCAGGACAAGCTCGACGCGCTCGGAAAACGTCTTGCCGTCGTCGTCCTGGTCATCGCGGCGGTCGTCATCGTCGCCGGGATGATGCGCGGCGATGAGTTGTGGATGATGCTGGAGGTCGGGATCACCCTCGCGGTAGCCGCGGTTCCCGAAGCGTTACCTGCCGTGACGACATTCATCCTCGCGTTCGGTGTGCTGCGCATGGCGAAGAAGAACGCCCTCGTGCGACGGCTGACCGCCGTCGAGACGCTCGGCAGTACCACCGTGATCTGTTCCGACAAGACTGGTACCCTGACGATGAACCGGATGACGGTTCAGGAGTACCGCTTGCGCGACGGCGCACAGCAACGAGTACTCGTCACAGCGAGTGTGCTGTGCAACGACGCGACAGCGGATACAGGCGATCCAACGGAGATCGCACTGGTGGCTGCCGCGATCCGTGACGGGATCGACGTGGACGGGCTGCGACGTGACCATCCACGCGTCGGCGAGCATCCTTTCGATTCGGTCACGAAGCGGATGATCACCATTCATCGCACGCCAGCGGGCGATTTTCTCTGGGCGTTGAAAGGTGCAACCCGCGTGGTCCTCGATGCCTGCGATGTCTCGCCGGAAGAACGTGCAGAGCTCACTTCCATGAACGACGAGCTGGCCGCCGAAGGACTGCGCGTGCTCGCAATCGCTCAGAGGATAGCGCCTGAAAGCTCCGGGGATCCGGACCACGGATTCACCTTTCTCGGTTTCGTCGGGATGCTCGATCCTCCCCGGGCCGGCGTCGTCGATGCGGTGGCCGCTGCACGAGCAGCCGGGATCCGTCTGATCATGCTCACCGGCGATCAGGCGGAAACGGCACGCTCCATCGCCGCGCAGCTTCGATGGACGGACGGAGAGCCGCGCGTCAGGCATGCCAGCGAGCTCGCCGGCGCGGATACGCGCGCGATCGTGGCCGGCACCGACGTCTTCGCGCGTGTCTCGCCCGAAGACAAGTACCGGATCGTCGAGGTGCTGCAGGCGGGCGGCGCGATCGTGGCGGTCACCGGCGACGGTGTCAACGACGCGCCCGCACTCAAAAAGGCCGACGTGGGCGTGGCGATGGGGGAGCGGGGAACCGAGGTGTCGAAGGAAGCCGCCGACATCGTGCTCGCCGATGACAACTTCATCACCATCGTCGCTGCCATCGAAGGCGGTCGAGCCATTTACGCGAACATCGTGAAGTTCGTGCACGTGATGTTCTCGCACAACCTGAGCGAGGTGCTGGTGATCTTCCTGGCCATCGTCCTCGGGTGGCCGCTGCCGCTCCTGCCGCTGCAGATCCTCTGGCTCAATCTGGTCACCGACATCTTTCCCGCGTTCGCGCTGGCCTTGGAGCCGGCCGCTCCGGGACTCATGAAGCAGCCGCCCCGCCCTCCAGACGAGTCATTGCTCTCGCGGTCGTTCCTCACCCTGATCTCGTGGCAGGCGGCGACGCTGGCGACGATCACGCTCACCGTCTATTGGCTGGCGCTGCAGCGCTATGGCGCCGGCGACGTCGCCCGGACCATCGCGCTGCTGTCGCTGGTGGGCGTGCAGATCGGCCAGATGTTCAACTGCCGTTCGCAAACCCGATCTGCATTCGAGGGACTCTCGAAGAATCCACACATCTTCTTTGCCGCGGCCACCGTGATGGCCATCCAGGCGGTCGCGCTGACGTTCGCTCCGCTCCGCCGCATCCTCGGCCTTGCGGTTCCTCCGGCATCGGCGTGGCCCGTGCTGGCGTTCACGATCGTCCTGCCGATCGCGATCGTCGAAGGTCAGAAGTTCATCGCGAGACGGCGGGTCTCTCCTGCCGTGTGAGGCGCAACGGCTGAGTATCGCTCTGAGAGGATCAGTGCTCCAACCGCAGATGCGCCAAGTCCGCAAATCACTTGGATCCGACGCCGAAAGCGTGATGTCGACGCTGCGCGAGGCATACTCGCGAAAAGCGCAGGGGAGGGATCGGCCTGGCAGATGGACGCGGAGCACCTGCTGGCCCGCTTCCAGCGCAACGCCGAGGTGCAGCGGCAACTGTTGCGGTTCACGAATGCGTTCATTACGCAGGTCAGCCAGACCGCCGCCTGCAACCGTGCGCACGACATGGAAGCGCGCTTCGCCCGTTGGCTCCTGATGATGCAGGATCGGGTCGCCGCGCCGCAGATCCGCATGACCCAGCAGTTCCTCGCTCACATGCTCGGAGCGCGCACCGCGAGCGTCAACGAAGCGGTGCAGAAGCTCGAAGCGGCGGGCGCATCGGACACCGGCGTCAGGAGATCAGCATCCGGGACCGCACGCGCCTGGAAGAGATGGCCTGCGAGTGCTACGCAATCGTGCGTCGCGTCTACGAGCCCATCCTGAACTGAAATCAGGATGCGGCGCGCGTGCGAGTTGATGCCGTGTGCTGGAACGGGAGTGGCCTGGGTGGCGAGTCGCGTCGTGGTGCTGACGGCATTCCCGAAGACGGTGCGCGAAGAGATCGGTCCGCGATATCCGATCGCGTCGAAGCCGTTCAACACGGCGGAGCTCCTCAACGCGATCGGCCTGCGGCTCGGCGGGAAGCGGTGATGCCGAAGAAACCGTAACGCAGTCGCGCTGTTCGCGACGTGAGGCGCGCGGCGCCGAGGATACGACTAGGTGATGATCACTCAGGCCGCGCACGGAATCCTGACGGTGAAAGTGGCTCCCTTCCCTTCTCCTGCGCTTGCCGCTGCGACCGAGCCGCCGTGCAGTTCTACGATGTGCTTGACGATGGAGAGACCGAGACCGAGACCGCCGAAGCGCCCTGCGGTTGCCTGTGAACCTCGCCCGAAGATGTTCGGCAGAAAATGCGACGCGATTCCTTCCCCGGTGTCGCACACTTCGATGACTGCGAATGAGGCCTCACGCACCAACCGGGTCTCGATCAACCCGCCGGGAGGGGTGAACTTGATGGCATTGGCCAGCAGATTGGACACCGCCTGGCCCAGCCGGAACGGGTCACCGTTGACGATGATGGATTGCTCCACGCTCGTCCTCAGCGAGAGGCTTTTCGCTGCGGCCAGCGGACGCATCGCGGTCAGGGAGTCGCCCATGACCCTGCGCAGATCGATCTTCGTCTCGGTGATCGTGAAGTTGCCGGTCATGATTCTCGAGACATCGAGCAGGGAATCGATGAGCTGCGCCTGAAGGGCGGCGCTGGTCGCGATCGAGCGCGCGGCTTCAATGATGGTCGGAGGGTCGGGAGCTCTCTGCAACAGCGCAGCCCACCCTGTGATCGACGTCAGCGGCGTACGGAGCTCGTGCGAGATCAACGCGAAGAAGTTGTCCTTCGCCTGAATGGCGGTCTTCGCCTCCTCGTACAACTGATTCATTTGCTCCGCCAGGGCTTGTGATCGAAGGTTCGCGATGACGAGATGGCCGTTGGCTTCGCGAAGCGCGCTCGCGAGCGCCTCGAGCTCCAACAGAACGCCAGCCCTGTCCTGCTCTTCGGCGCGAAGGTGCTCCTCCTGTGCTTCGACAGCGTCTTCCCGCTGACTGAGAGATTCTTCCCGTCCTGGATTCTCGTCGCTCTTTGCTTTGCCCGCCCGCTTCCGCTGTTTCGCCATCTTCGCTTCAACCTCGCTCAGCGCTTCTTCCGCGGTTCTGCTTTCGCAGGCGCTGCGCTTTCGATCTCCTCGGGGTCGCCCGTGAGCAGCCCCTTGAAGTTACCCAGCGGCTTGCCGACCACGATGCCGGTCTTCGAGATCTCGAAGAGCCGGAGATCGTTGCTATGGGCGCTCCCGCGCACCTTGACGACAGCCATCATCCGTTGCAGCCGGCCCTTCAGCTCGATGTATCGCTGCATGATGATCACGTCGGTCAGAAACGCCGTCCCGTGCGGGCTGAAGCGAAGGTCCGTGTACGTGTCCTCCAGTTCCGCGGTCATCATCATCGTGACCCCCATCCCGGTAAGGACGGCCACCATGCGGTAGAGCGACTCGCGAAAGTCCTCCCGGAACGTGGGAGCCAGCGCCAACTCGAAGCCGGAGAGCGAATCGACCACCAGCCGGCGAGCTTTCAGGCGGTGAATCTCCTCGACGATCTCATTGAGCGTTTCGTCGATGGAGAGGTCGAGCGGGCGTGAGTGGATGACGCCCACTTTCCCCTGCTTGACCATCTGTTCGAAAGCCCGGCCGCCCGGCGGAGTCTGCGAGTATTCGTTCGGGCGCTTCTCGAACACCGCGAGGATGCCCGGCTCGTCATGGCGAACGCCGGCCATGATGAACTGCGTAGCCAGCACGCTCTTGCCGGAGCCCGAAGGGCCGGCGACCAGCACGGAGTAACCGCCCGGGATGCCTCCGCCGAGCATCTCGTCCAACTCCTCGTTGTCGAGCGACAGACGCGGCCGCCGCCCGCGGCCCGGCTTGCGGGACGGACCGACGATGACTCGTGGAAATACCTCGACGCCGTCGGTGGTGATGCGAAAGGTGTGTAAGCCGGGGACTGGTGCCTGCCCCCGCATTTTCATCACCTGCGTTTTGCGGACCATGGAATTGCGATCGATGCTCTGATAAAGCCACAGCACCCCGTCCGCCACCGTGAAGACCGGATCGTGCTCGGCCTCCCCCGGCTGATACTCGCCGATCAGAAACGTCGTGGCCTGCCATCCGGTCATCCTGATGGCGAGTTGCTGGACGAAGTGCTGCAGATCGATATCTCCGTCCCGGGCGGTCGCGGCGGCCTGGGCGATCGTCCGAAAGGAATCGACGAATACCAGGGCCGGGCTGGCGGCCTCGACTTCCTCAACGATCCGCGCGAGGACCTGGTCCAACGATCCCCCGACCAGGTCCTGGCTGAGGTTGACGAAGCGGATCGATTCGTCCACGCGATCCAGGTCGAAGAAGTGGTACTGCTGCTGGTAGCGCAGCATCTTCAGCGGTGGCTCGCCGACAACGGTGAAGTAGATGGCGTGGCACCTCGGACCGGCCAGCCCGAACATGATGTGCTGCGCCAGCGTGGTCTTGCCCGAGCCAGGTGCGCCGGCAATGAGATTGAACGAGAACTCCGGCAGACCCCCGCCCAGAATCTGGTCGAGTCCCGGTACGCTGGTGCGGAGTTGTCGAATCGGAACCTTGTCGGTCATGCTTCCATCCCCTCTGACGTGTCGGCAAAACCATCGGGCCACGCCTTTCGCAGGTAACGTGTCGTCAGTGGTTCCCCGATCAGCGCGGCCAGCAGTGCTGCGAACCTCCCGAACATCGCGGCGGCGGCATCGATCGCGGCGGTTCGATCCTGCCGCTCCAACCAGAGACTGACCCGGCCAAACCCCTCGGCAGCCTGTTCTTCTCCCGCATGGTCCGACGGATACTCGCGTGCCGCCAGGTACAACGCTCGCGCGACGAGCGCGTCAACGCCGGCCTGGCTGATCAGCGGCACGAGCGCGGTAGCCAGATCGTCGTAGGCGCGACGGGCAGCCGCGGCAACGACAGTCGCATCAGCGCCAGAAGAACCGGCGCGCCGCGTGATCATCGTCACGACGACGGTCTGCAAGACAGTGTCTTCGGGCGGTCTCATACGGAGCTGAGTCACGCGGCAACTAACTTAGTTCCTGTCCCGAAACGGTTGGAATCGCCAGCGGTTACTTGACAGCTATCCGGAAGTATGGCCACAAGGCCTTCGGAGTGATCGTGCAGGCAGCGTTCGTAGGAGATCGAGGCCGTCGGTGGGGAGAACGAGACACAC
>DASQJY010000073.1:0-3597 GCA_035630815.1 Thermoanaerobaculia bacterium | reverse complement strand
GTCGACGCGATCCTGGCGCAATACTTCCGGCGCCATGTACTGCAGCGTGCCGCGGATCTTGCGGTCGAAGACTCGACGGCTCTCGATGGCCAGTCCGAAATCCATGATCTTGGCCTGACCCTCGTCGCTGACGAGGATGTTCGACGGCTTCAGATCGAGATGCACGATGCCGAGGTGATGGATGTGGTGCAGCCCCGACGCGATCTGCAGGATCACCTCGTACAGCGCATCCCAGTTCTGCCCGTCGAAGAACTCCGTGATCCGCTTCCCCGCGAAAAACTCCATCGTGAAGTACGGATAGCGGTCCTGCAGCACGCCGTAATCGAAGACCTTGATGACGCTGGCGTGCTCGAGGGAGGCGAGCGTCGAGAATTCGGTCTTGAAACGAAGAAGTTGCTGAGGGTCCGTGATTTCGTGACAAAGGATCTTGATCGCCTCATCACGCCGGTCCGGCACATCAAAAACGCGATACACCGCGGTGTCTGGCGTTTGTTTGAGGGTAGACCGTACCTGATACCGGGGCGGGAGTGCGATGTCCGGGGTAACACCGTCGGTGTTGGTCATGAGGTCAGGGTGAGAATATAACCCACGCGCAACCGATGAGGGTCAAATAATTGACCAGCAGGGTCAGCCTCACACGGTGCGCAGGGACCCGCAACGTGTAGAATGCGCCCAACTTACAGATGTCCGATAACTTTCCCAGCTTCGACGGATTCGAGATCATCCGCGTCCTTGGCAAGGGCGGCATGGGCACGGTGTATCTCGCGCGCGACCAACGGCTTGGCCGGCTGGTTGCGCTGAAGGTGCTGAACGCGAGCGATCTCGCGTACGACGACCGTCGCGCCCGCTTCCTCCGCGAAGCCCGGTCGGCCGCCGCGGTGAGGCACCAGAACGTCGCCACCATCTACGAGGTCGGCGAGGAAGATTCGACCCCATTCATCGTCATGGAGTACTGCGAGGGGGAAACACTCTCGCAGCGCATCCGCCGCCGCGCCCTCGAATCGGGCGAGTTCCTTTCGATCGCCCGGCAGATCGCGGCGGGAGTGGCGGCGGCGCACGACAAGAACATCCTCCACCGCGACATCAAGAGCGCGAACATCATCGTCGAGCCGAACGGGCTGGCGAAGATCCTCGACTTCGGCCTGGCCAAGTCGATCCCTCGCGCGCTGACCGATCCGGGGCTGGAGCGGACCTTCGAGTCGTCGACCGGTCACTTCTTCGGCACGCTGCACTTCATCTCCCCCGAGCAGGCGCGCGGGCAGAACGCCGACATCCGCAGCGATCTCTTTTCGGTCGGCGTGGTGCTGTATCACATGGCCGCCGGCCATCTCCCGTTCAATGCCGACGCGCCGCTCCTGGTGCTGGAGAGGATCCGCGACGGCGAGCCGGAGCCGTTCGTGCCGATCGATCCGTCGTTTCCCCCCGCGGCGGCGAAGATCATCTCGAAGCTGCTGCAGAAGAACCCCGATGACCGCTATCAGTCCGCGCGCGACCTGCTGTCCGATCTCGAAGAGATCGACACGCCCACCGTGCGCATGACGCAGACCACCTCCCGCACCTCCCTCGGGCGCACGATCCGGCGGCCGAAGTGGGTGAGCGTCGCCGTGACCGTCGCCGCGGCGCTGGTGGTCCTCTTCACGATCTTCCTCGCGCGACGGGGCGGCACGACCAACGCCTCGGCCACCACCACCGCTGCGCTCTCCCCCATCCGCTCGATGGCGGTCCTGCCGCTCCGCAATATCGCCAACAGCACCCGCGACGAGTTCCTGTCGGTGGGTCTGGCGGACGCGCTGGTGACGGAGCTGCAGCAGATCCCGTCGCTGCAGGTGCGTCCAACGTCGGCGGTGCTCGAGTTCCAGAACGTGAAGGACGCGAAGACCGCAAACGAGAAGTTGCAGGTCGACGGAATCCTCGAGGGGCAGTTCCTCGCCGCCGGTGATCTCGTGCGCGTGACGCTGCAGCTCACCGACTCGCGCACCGGCTACGCGGTCTGGTCGGATTCGGTCAACGGCCGCCGCGACGACCTGCTCAAGCTGATCGACGACGTCTCGTCGCGCACCGTCTCCGGTCTCAACGATCGGATCGGCATCCAGCAGCACGCGCATTCCTCCCATTCGCAGCCGCGCTCCTCGAATCCGAAGGCGTACGAGCACTATCTCCGCGCGCGCGCCCTCAGCGGCAGCTTCGAGCCGAGCCAGTACGAGGAGCAGATCAATGCCCTGAAGCAGGCGGTCGCGCTCGACCCGGCATTCGCTGCCGCCTATGCCGATCTCGCGACCACCCTCTCCCTCGGGCAGGCGCGCAGTCTCGCGGCGCCGGAGGATCTCGCCCGCGCCGAGTGGTACGCCCGCCAGGCGGTTCGCCTCGACCCGAACCTGCCGCAGGCGCATCTGGCGCTGGGACGCGTCTTCGTGCGCGATCCGAACCGCTTCCGCGAATCGGTGCGTGAAGTGCTGGCGGCGCTGCGGCTCGAGTCTTCCGATACGCAGGCGATGCATTCGGTGGTGACGTATTTCGTCTCCACGGGCGACCTGCAGAAGGCGCAGTGCGTCGGCGACATCCTGGTGAAGACCGATCCGATGTCGAACGAAGCGCTGACCCGCGGCTACTGGAACATCAACGCCGTCGATCCGGAAGGCGCGTTGAAGAACGCCCAGTTCGCGCTGTCGTCGCGCGAGACGGAGCTCGCCGGCCACGACATGCGCGGCATGTCGTACCTGCTCCAGGGCGACATCGCTTCCGCGGACAAGTCAGCGGACGCCGCGTTGAAACTCGTCCCGAACCACTACCTCGGCAAGAGCCTCAAGGCGATGGTCGCGGCCGCGCAGGGGAATCGCGTCGCGGCCCTGGCGCGGCTTAAGACGTTCGAAGCCGATGCGATGCGCAACCACTGGGCCGCCCTGCGCGTCACGCTCGTCTATGCGAAGCTCGGAGACGACGAAAAAGCACTCGAATGGCTGACCCGCTGCGCCCAGGGGGGGAACCACAGCTGGTACGCGCTCGTGAAACACCCCTGGCTCGCTCCCCTGCACGGACGTCCCGAGTTCCAACAGATCGTCGGCAGGATCAAGGCGGACCTGGACGACGTCCGCGACGACGTCATCGGCGTCTATCAGTTGCTCTGCAAGTAAGGGGTCACGTGGATCGCACGACCCCTCACCCCGCTGGGCGCCTGGTCTTCTGACATCCGTTCCTCCCGACTCGGACGTCGTTCGAGACTGCCGCGCGCAGGCGCCCATCTCCCTCTCCCCTAAAAGGGGCGAGGGGCTACAAAGCCGCGCGCCGCGCGAGCGGTAGGTTGTAGCCCCTCGCCCCGCGTCGAGCGGGGAGAGGGATGCTCGGCACCTGCCCGTGCCGACTTGCACTTCCGACGCGATCCTCGCGAGGTGAAGTTAGAAGACCAGGTGCCGGGCGGGGTGAGGGGCCCGTGCCTGACGCGATACGAGGCTGTTTCCTCGCTAGCCCGCATTTCTCACCATGTTGAAATGATTCGCGTCGGAGCTGTGGAAAACGCGATTTGCGAAGCGGGTGACTGATGTCGAGGGCTGTCGCTGGCAAGCATGCACATGTTTGTGTGCAGTTTGGCGGTGTAGTAGG
>DASQJY010000072.1:0-7764 GCA_035630815.1 Thermoanaerobaculia bacterium | reverse complement strand
CCTACTACACCGCCAAACTGCACACAAACATGTGCATGCTTGCCAGCGACAGCCCTCGACATCAGTCACCCGCTTCGCAAATCGCGTTTTCCACAGCTCCGACGCGAATCATTTCAACATGGTGAGAAATGCGGGCTAGCGCGCGGTGTCACCCTTGAAAACGTGGGTGATTTGCGAGCGCTGGTCAACGGTCTTCAATGAAGCGCGGATCAACGCGTGCGTAGCACGCCAAAGACACTAGCCCCCGGCTTCCAGGGCTTGTTGCTCAAATCCCGCGGAGCGATTTCTGCGCTTCTCAGGTGCGGTGAATTTGCGGTCGACTCATCCAACCCGCGGCCGCTGCGCAATAGAGGCCCATTCCGACACTCCAAAATCCGTCATTCCCTCCAAGGAGGGTTTGAGCAACACGCCCTGAAGCCGGGGGCTATTTTCTTTCAGCGTGCTACGCACGCGCCTCGAGACGCAGGCGATGCCGGATCGCCGAGGAGCGGCGGCGCAGCAGAGAGTCCGCCGCCACCGCAAAGCACCACGTTTTCAAGCGTGACACGACACTAGCGCGCGGTGCACCACCTGTTCTGGAGTGCGGTAATTCTCACCGATGGCATGGATCACTCTCGAAAAAATGAAACGATTGCGCGCGCTTCCGCACTACTCAACAAGGCGTCCATCGAAGGGCGGCTTCGGAGAGAGGGTCCAATGGCTGATCTGTTTCTGAGCTATGCGCGGGAAGATCGCGAGTGTGCGGAGATGCTGGCCGGTGCGCTCACGGAGCGAGGCTGGAACGTGTGGTGGGACCGCAGGATCCAGGTCGGGCGTTCGTTTTCCGACGTGATCGAGCGCCAACTGGAGCAGGCGCGCTGCGTGGTCGTCCTCTGGTCCCAGGCTTCCGTCCGGTCGGAGTGGGTGCAGAACGAGGCCGCGGAGGCGGCCCGGAAGAACCGCCTCGTGCCGGTTCGAATCGAGGATGTGCGTCCGCCGCTCGAATTCCGCCGGCTGCAGACGGCCGACCTGCTCGATTGGCAGAATGGCCTCGATCATTCCAACCTCGCCACCTGTATGGAGTCGATCGAATTCCTGGCGCGTCACACTGCTTCCAGACCGCTCCCGGCCTGGACGATCCTCCCGGACGACACCGCGCCATCGGATGTGTCGTGCGACCCGGTGATGGCGGCCGTCAATGCGATCGCCGCCGCGAAGCAACGGGTCACCCGCTGCAAGGTGGTCACGCTCTTGTCCTCGCTGGCCATCGTCTGGGTCGGGCAGTTCTACGACGGCGGTGAGAATAAAGGCGTCCTCATGCTGGAGATCGCGATCATCGCCGCGCTGTTCATCTTCTGCTGGGATCGTATGCGCTGGCCGGTCGACCTGCTGCTCGCATATGGCAGGCGCGTGGAAAAGCGCCGGCACGACGTCCGCGCTGCACCCCGCATCGACAGCTCGGCAAACGTCTTCGGCTGAGAGGAGTGCAGACCCAGAACCCATCGCCGAGGGTTCCGAAGACAAATCCGAAGCTTCCGCACCGTCGGCCCGTGCCTGCCGAACCCGGTCACGAGCCCTCGGGACCCCACGATCGAAGGTTCCGAGGGCATTGGTGAGGGTTCGGGGAGCAGAATCAAAGCCGCCCAGGGCCGCAGGGCCCGGCTGCGAGGTTGCATCTGGAGTCAGCGGGCCGCGAGTACTTCTGCTGCCGCGGCCAGGATGTCCGCGATGTCGAACGGCTTGTGCAGGACGCGATGCACCAGCGTCAGGTCGAGCTCTTTCGTTCCGCGGGTGCCTGCCGCGGTCATCACCACGACACACTTGCGGTCGATCTGCTGCTCGCGCATGAACGCGAGGACCTCGTAGCCGTTGCAGATCGGCATCATCAGGTCGAGGAACAGCCCGTCGTACGTTCCATTGGCGAGCTTCGAGATCGCCTCGCCGCCGTCGCGGGCGTCGTCGATCTCGTACTTCTGCCGGCGCAGAACCGTGCTGACGAGCCGGCGGATGCCATCGTCGTCATCCACCACCAGGAAGCACGGCGCCATCCCTGCCTTGTAGCACAGCCTGAAAAAAAATCTTCGCGCGTCTGTATTTTTCCAGCGCCGGGACGGACTCACTGAGTACAGCCTCACCAAAAGGAGAAAGAGAAATGAAGAAGATCCTCGTAGCAGCAGCACTCAGCCTCACCGTCGCGTCGGTCGCCTCGGCCGCCACCAGCTCCGGCACCCTCACCGTCAACGGCACGATCGAGAGCTCGATCAGCCTGACCATCGAATCGGCCGGCGGCACCACCAGCGGCACCGGCACCGCCGACGCCACCGCGGACCTCGGCAACGTCAGCAAGTTCGGCACGGCGCCGACCGGCTTCACCCTCGCCCGCGGCGCTTCGGATTGGACCCTTTCGTCGACCGTCGGCGTGAAGGTCGAGAAGGCCAACCTGACCAGCACCGACTACACGCTGACCGCGCAGCTCGGCGCCGCCGCGCTCTCCGGCACGACCTGGAAGCTCAACGGCTCGACGCTCAGCGACAGCGCGGCCACGACGCTCACCTCGACCGGCACCTACGGCTCGACCGGCTCCTACAGCTGGGACATCGTCGTCGCCGACAGCGCCGCGGCGGCCTCGTTCGACAACACCGCCATCAGCTTCACCGCCACCTCGAACTAACCCTCCGCCCGGACGAACGAATGACCGCGCGCCGTTTCGCCGTCCTCCTGCTCCTGATGTTCCTCACGCCGTTCCACCCGTACCTTCATGGGGGAAGCCGTCGACGCGCGGTCGCGGTTTCCCCTCCCCCCTCCGAGCTGTCGCTGACCTTCGTCGACGTGCCGAACGGCACGCTCGACGCCGGGAGCATCGCCGCGAAGCTCGTCACCAGGCGTACGTTCGGCATCCGCATCGGCCGGCCGTCGCGGGAAGCGCAAGGCAGCGCCACGCTGCGCGCGTTTCTCGAGACCGCCGATCCGCGCTGCATCGTGCGCATCGACGGCGTCGTGCTCGGCACGCAGCCGCGCCTCATCCAGCGGCACGCGCCGGTCGGCGTCGTGACCGCGCATCGTCTCGAGATCGAAGCACCACCCGCCTCCGCCGAAGGACCATTCGTCACCACCATCGGCTGGGAAGTGACCACGGAATGACCATGCGCAAACTCCTCGTCCTCTTTTTCATCGTCTGTGCGGCGTCGGCTGCGTCCGCCGCCGAATCGGGAACGCTCTCCCTCTCCCCCGCGGTAGTCATGCTCCGCGGGGAGCACGGCCAGAGCACCACGCAGACGCTCACGCTCATCAACGGCACCACGCACGCATTTTCGTTCGACCTGGTCGCGCAGGACGTGACCGTGCGCGACGGGAAGCGCGTCTTCGCCGACGCCGGCACGCTGCCGGGCTCGATCGCCGCGACGGCCGTTTTCTCGCAGAAAGAGGTGCACGTGCAGCCCGGCGAGCGGGTGGTGGTGACGATCACCGTCACGCTCCCGCCTGCGACGGAGCAGCGGGCGATCGTCGGGCTGTTCCGCGGCACGAACAAGGTGATGTCGGGACACGTGCCGATGACCGCCTCCCTCGGCGCGCTGCTCACGTTCGCAACCTCGGATGACGCGACAATGACTACGGCCGAGCTGAAGCTGCGCCCGCAGAGCCCCACGGAGAACCTGGCCGTGTCGCACGCCTGCACGAACTCCGGCCGCGAACCGCTGGTCGCAAAAGGCGTCCTGGCGATCCTCGACGCGAGCGGCTCCCTCGTCGGCCGCTCCGCGCTCCAGCCGTATCGCCTGCTTCCCGGCGAGTCGGCGGAGCTCGGCGGTGAATACGCCGGCGAGCTCGATCCCGGCAAGTACCGCGTCCTCGTGACCTACGACTACGAAGGAAAGACGCTGACGAAGTCGGCCGAGGTCACGGTTGAATAGTCGCGAGGTCGAGAGGGTGAGACCCATCGTCGACCCCGGCGTGAGTCTCGTGTGGAGTGCGGCGGCGCTGCTCGCCACGCTCCTCCTCACCCTCACCGCCTCCGCGGCGGAGCCCATCACGTTGCAGGTCCACGAATCGCGGACCGTGCAGATCCTCGGGACGACGGCGGCGTGGGCGATCGATGCGAATGTGGTCGATGCGGCAGCGGTGAACGGCAGCGTGACGCTCTTCGGGCGCAGTCCGGGGCGGACGAAGGTGATGGTGGTGAGCATGACCGGCGAGAACGCGCTCGACGTCGTCGTCGCGGCGAAGCCACGCACCGCGGCGAGCTCCACGGCGAAGCGCGCGAACCAGACCACCGCCGAGGCGCGCTATTCGAGCGCGACGCGGGAGGTGCAGAACAACGTCTCGATGACGCGCGAGACGAAGAACGGGCGCACCGAGGCGTATGTGCGGAGCGTGCATCAGACGCGGGCGAACGGCGATCGCGCCGCGACCAGCATTCCCTCCGCCTCGTACCGCATCTTCACGAAAGAGCGCGAGCTGACGCTGCTCGACCGCGACGTGCTCCATTCGCCGCTCACCTTCTCCGGCACGCCGGTGCGCGGCATCCACTACCTCGACGACCACTGGCGCATTCACGCCGGCGTCACCGCGTACGCGACGTATCAATCGTTCCTCGTGCCGGTCGCACGCGAGACCGTGGCCGGCGCGGCGTACGCGTTCCGCACCGGCGCGCACTCGACGCTCACCCCGGGCGTGTTCGTGCAGCGCGGCGAAGGGAGCGTCCTCTCGCTGCTCTACGACTACGCTCCCGGCGAGGAGGCAGCGCTGCGCGCGGAGCTGGCCTTCAGCAACGGTCTCGGCGGCGCGCTCCAGCTTCGCTACGACACGCAGCGCGATCGGGCCTGGGCCGACCTGCGTTACCGCCCGCGCGGCTTCGCGGTGCTCGGATCCGGCAACACGCCCGGATTCCAGGCGGAGACGAACTGGAGCCGCGCGTACGGCCGCGGCTCGAACGCGGCGGTGGCGTTCACGTCGGCCGAGCTGCCGTCGCTGGACGAGCGCGTGCTCGCCGCGTCTGCCGACGTCGACCACCGGCTGAACGAACGCGTCTCGCTGACCGGCGGCGCATCCTACGGCTCGTTCAACCGCACCCACACGCTGACCATCCCGGCCGGCGTGCGGCTCGACTTCGCGCGGGGCAGCGTCGGCTCGCTGTACCGCTACACGCGGTCCTCAACCAATCACGGCGGCCACGGCGGACGCCTCTTCGCGCGCGCCTCGCTGGGGCGCTTCTACGCGAGCGCCTATGCGGACCGTCAGGAGAACGCGCCGACGCTGGAGGTGATCTTCAGCGAGCAGCCGGAGCTGGCGCTCGCGCTGCACGAGCTCGGGATCGCTGCCACGTCGCCCTCCGACATCGCGCGCGCACTGCGCGAGCATGCCGAGCTCGCCGAGCTCGGGTTCATCGAGGGAGTGACGGTGGACCTCGCGCCGGCGCGTACGCAGGGAGGACTCGAGCTGGCGTGGCTCTCCGCATCCGCGGCCCGCCATCAGCTGCGCGCGCGGCTGCTGCACAGCGTCACGGAGAGCGTCGCCGCGCGCAACGAGACCACGATCGCCACGCTCACCTACGCCCGCCGCATCACCGAGTCGACGGACGTCTTCGCCGGGTACACCTGGTGGCGCAGCGAGCGCCGTGGCCAGGACGCAATCGTGCGGCCGTACGTCGAGGTGGGCGTCCGGCAGCGCTTCGACGGCGCGCCGTCGTTCGGCGGCAGCGGCTCGATCACCGGGATCGTCTTTGCCGACGAAGACCTGGACGGCAAGAGCGACGGCAGCGGCGTCGCGGCCGAGGTGGAGCTGGATGGCGTGCAGCGGCAGCAGACCGCCCCGGACGGGACGTTCGCATTCAAAGGCGTCACGCGCGGAACGCATCGCCTCGTCGCGCGCACCCCGAAGCCGGAGGCCTACTTTACGACGCCGTCCCGCGTCGAAGTGACCACCGGCGAGCATGTCGCGTTCGGCGTCGCCACCACCCCCGCCCGCCTCCTCGGCCGCGTGACCAACGATGCCGGCGCCGGCATCGCCGGCGTGCGCGTGCTCCTCACCCGCGGTCCGCGCCAGGTCGTGGCCACGACCGACAGCGAGGGGGAACTCCACGCCGCCACCGCTCCCGGCGAATGGGAGGTCTCGATCCTCACCGACTCCGTCCCGGCCGGACACTCCCTCGCGGGCAGCGAACCTCGGAGCGTGGTGCTCGACCGCACCGCGCCGCGCAGGATGGAGTGGCAGTTGCGCGCGTTGCGCAGCATCAGCGGCCGCGGCGCTCCCGCAAACGCGGAGCTGCAGGTCGCACCGTCCGGCAAGCGCATCCGCACCGACGCGGAAGGAAAGTTCTCGCTCCGCTCGCTCCCGCCCGGCGAGGTCACGATCATCGCCGGGAAGACGCGCCGCAGCGTGTTCGTGCCGGGCGGCCCCGCATCGCTCACGGTCGACTTTGCGGAGACCGCGGCCGCGGCGCCGGAGATCCGCACCGTGGTCACCGGCGAGCGCCGCGACACGATGCGCGGCTACGTGGTCCTGCTCGGAGCGTTCCGCATTCGCAAGAACGCGGTCGACACGCAGAGCCGCGCGAAGAAGAACGGCATCGAGGCGGAGCTCGCCCCGAGCGGCGCCCTCACCATCGTCCGGACGCCGCCGTTCACGTCGAAGAACGAGGCGGACGCCGCCGCCACGAAGCTCGCGCGCAACGGAATCGAGGCCGTGGTGGTGTCCACAAAATGAACACATTCCGCCAGCTGGACGGTTGACGAATCGGCCGTTCTTTTATTTTCAGTACTTTGCGTTGGCGCCGCGCTTGATCTAGCGCCGGGTGTGTCCAGAATTCTCGTAGTCGATGACGAACCCGTGATCGTGGAGGCCATCCAGGGGCTCCTCGAGCTGAACGACTTTTCCTCCGAAGCCGCGTGCGACGTCGATCGCGCCGAAGAGCTGATCTCCACCGAGTTCTTTCCGGTCATCCTGGCCGACCTCCGGCTGCGGAGCGAGGAAGAGGGCTTTCGCCTGCTCGAGGCGGTGCGCCGGCTGAGCCCTTCCTCGCGCGTCGCCACCATGACCGGCTACGCCGACGCCGCGACGGAAGCGCGGCTGCGGGAGCTGGGCTCGCATCTCGTCCTCCGCAAGCCGCTCGGCGAAGACGAGTTGATGCGCGCGCTGCGCGACATGCTCGGCGCGATCGCGGCCGCCGAAGCCGCGCACGCCGGAGACGACGAAGAGCTGTACGCCAGCACGCAGGCCACCCTCTACGCGATCGCGCGCGGACGTTTCGGCTTCCCGCTCGAAGACGCCGAAGAGCTGGTGCAGGAGACGTGGGTGCTCTATCTCGACAAGCGCCGCGACATCCGGACCCCGCGGACGTGGCTTTCCGGCACCATCGCGAACCTCTGCCGCCAGGAGATCGAGCGGCGGATGAAAGACCGCGCCCGTACCGCCACCAGCCCCGTTCCGCACGAGCGCCCCGCCCTCCGCACCGACGACTCCGTGCTCGCCGTCCGCCAGGCGCTGGCGAAACTCGACGACCGCTCGCGCATGCTCTGCAACCTGATCGGCCTCGAACAGCACTCCTACGACGAGGTCAGCGCCGCCGCCAACATCCCCCTCGGCAGCGTCGGTCCGCTGTACATGCGGGCGAAGGAGCGATTGCGGAAGGCGTTGTGAGGAGTGTGTACAGGTAGTCCGTACGCCGAAAAATTGATTGCAGAAAAGCAAGGATATCTGCGCTCAGTGAGCGAGAACTGCAGCCGCGAACTCCGGAACAAGGAATAGGTTCTTGAGCGTGAGCCCGGCGACGGCGACGTGACGACCAAGCTC
>DASQJY010000071.1:0-77235 GCA_035630815.1 Thermoanaerobaculia bacterium | reverse complement strand
TCCTATTTCTACGGCGCAAAGATCGGTGTCCTCGGCCTCAACGGCTCCGGTAAATCGACCCTTCTGCGCATCCTTGCCGGCGTCGACAAAGACCACCTCGGCGAGACCGTGATCTCGCCCGGCTACACCGTCGGCCTGCTCGAACAGGAACCGCGTCTCGACGAGACCAAGACCGTGCTCGAGATCGTGCAGCAGGGCGTGCAGCCCGTGCTCGATCTGCTCAGAGAGTTCGACGAGATCAACAACGCCTTCGGCGATCCCGACGTCGACATGGACAAGCTCATGGACCGGCAGGCGAAGGTGCAGGACAAGCTCGACGCCGCCGGCGCGTGGGACCTCGACTCAAAGCTGGAGATGGCGATGGACGCGCTGCGTTGCCCGCCCGGCGAGACTCCGACCAGCATCCTCTCCGGCGGCGAGAAGCGCCGCGTCGCGCTGTGTCGTTTATTGCTGCAGGAGCCCGACATCCTGCTGCTCGACGAGCCGACCAACCATCTCGACGCCGAGAGCGTGCAGTGGCTCGAACAGCACCTCAAGCAGTACCCCGGCACCGTCATCGCCGTCACCCACGACCGCTACTTCCTCGACAACGTGGCCGGCTGGATCCTCGAGCTCGACCGCGGCGAAGGCATCCCCTGGAAGGGCAACTACTCCTCCTGGCTCGAGCAGAAGAAGAACCGGCTCGCGCAGGAAGAGAAGGTGGAGTCGAACCGCCAGAAGACCCTCGACCGCGAGCTGGAGTGGATCAAGATGTCGCCGAAGGCGCGCCACGCCAAGGGGAAAGCGCGCATCAACGCCTACGAGAACCTGCTCAACCAGGAGACGAAGGACAAGGTCGCGGAGCTCGAGATCTACATCCCGCCCGGGCCGCGCCTCGGCAACGTGGTCGTGGAAGCGGACGACGTAGCCAAGGCGTACGGCGATCACCTGCTCGTCGAAGAGATGTCGTTCCGCCTCCCGCCGGGCGGCATCGTCGGCGTGATCGGTCCCAACGGCGCCGGCAAGACCACGCTCTTCCGGATGATCATCGGGGACGAGAAGCCCGACTCCGGCACCGTGCGCGTCGGCGAGACCGTGAAGCTCGGCTACGTCGACCAGAACCGCACCCTCGACGGCGAGAAGACGATCTTCGAGGAGATCACCGGCGGCACGGAGCTCATCCAGCTCGGACCGCGCGAGATGAACGCACGCGCCTACGTGGCCCGCTTCAACTTCTCCGGCTCCGACCAGCAGAAGAAGGTGGGCGTCCTCTCCGGCGGCGAGCGCAATCGCGTGCACCTGGCCAAGATGCTGAAGGAAGGGTCGAACGTGCTGCTCCTCGACGAGCCGACGAACGACCTCGACGTCAACACCATGCGCGCGCTCGAAGAGGCGCTCGAGAACTTCGCCGGCTGCGCGATCGTGATCAGCCACGACCGCTGGTTCCTCGACCGCGTGGCCACGCACATCCTCGCGTTCGAAGGCGACAGCCGCGTCTTCTTCTTCGACGGCAACTTCAGCGAGTATGAGGAAGACAAGAAGAAGCGCCTCGGCGTCGACGCCACGCAGCCCCACCGGATCAGGTACCGCCAGTTGAGCCGGTAAATGCAATCGCGATCGGTTTGGAGTGCGGTGACCGCAGTCACCGCTTTCACTGCGCGCAAGGCAAAGCGGCGACTGCGGTCGCCGCACTCCAAACCAGCGCCGGCACTCTTTCTCGTCATCGCCCTCTTCACCCTCACCTCCCACGCCGCCGTCACCACCACCGCCCTCACCGGGCGAGTCGTCACCGGTACGGCGCCGGCCGCGGGGGTGACCGTCACCGTCACCTCACCCGCGCTGCAGCATCCGCGCACCGTGACGACGAACGCGCACGGCTTCTACTGGATCGCCGCCCTGCCGCCGGGTGTGTACGAAGTCTCGTTCTCGCGCAGCGGGCTTTCCTCGCTCATCCGGCCGGCGCTGCTGGAGCTCGGCCGCGTCGCGCGCGCCGACGCGCACCTGGAGGTGAACGAAGACGAAGACAGCGTCACCTCCACCGCGATCCCGATGAGCGTGGTCGACGACCCGGCGCTCACCTCCCACTTCGACGACGGCGAGCTCGATCGCCTGCCGCTGCCGGTTGACCGCCTCAGCGCCGCGCGGTATGCCCCCGGTCCGCTCGGCGGACCCCTGCTGATCGACGATGCGCCGGTGGAGACGACACCGTTCCTCGGCTACGAAGTGGTCGAACAGCTGACGGTCTTTCGCGGCGCGATGCCGCTCGACTTCGCCGACGGCAACGCGGTCGCCGCCCGCACCCGCTCCGGCGGCGAACAGTTCACGCTCTCCATCCGCGATACGTACTTTGCTGAAGAGGGCCATCTCTTCGAGACCGCCAGCGGCGGCAGCATCGTCTCCGAGCGCCTCTGGTTCTTCGCCGGCGGCTGGGGCGGCGTCGCGGACGGCGCGAGCGTCAAGCTCACCGGCCAGCCCGGCGCGGCGCACAATCTCGTGGCGACGTATCTCGACGCGGACGGCGAATCGCTCGCCGCTCTGCGCTACACCGGCATCGCAACCGAGCGCCTGACCGCCGAGGGCATCGTCACGAGCGAAGGCTTCGCCAACGCCCGCGGCTCCTGGGTCTACGGCGATCACGTGCTCATGGGCGGCGCGAGCGACGACGCGCTGTACGCGGGCGACCGCTGGTCGCGCGGCCGCGTCGCCGTCAGCGCCGGCCTGCGCTTCGAAGACGACCGGACCTCGCCCCGCCTCGCCGCGACGTACGACGTGCGCGGCAACGGACGGCAGGCGCTCACCGCCAGCTTCGGCCGATACGCGCACCGCCTCGACATCTTCACGGCCGGATTCGCCTCCGCCATCGGCTCCACCGGCACCGGACGCCTCGACTACCTCCACCGTGACCGGGAGAACGAGCTGCAGCTCGACGTCCGCTACAGCCTCTTCGGACGCCTGCAGACCGGCGGCGGCTACACGTACAACGACTCGGCTGCCTTCGCGCACCGCGGTCACGCCTGGGTCGGCGCGGAGCTTCCGCTCGGCGAGCACGAGATCGGCGCCACGCTCCTGGAACGGTACGAGCGCGACGCCTGGGCCTCCGACCTCGCGTTCCGCTACACGCTGCCGTTTCCGCACTTCCGCCTGACCCTCGCTACGGACGTAACGAACGCCTTCCAGGCTGAAGCGGCCGCGCCGCGGACGTGGCGCGCATGGCTCCGGGCCCGGCTGTAACCGAACGTCTGTTCGGGTTACGTCACTGGTGATTCGGAAACCTGCTGCCGCGCTTCGGCAAACCGAATTCCAGCATCCTTGACGCTTTTGTGAAAATCGTGTGAAGTGTTGGCGTCCAAGTCACTTAACGATCGCACGTCCCCCTGTGCACCGCATTGCATCAGGGACGAGCAGATCCGACGTATCCCGTCCACATCGCGGTAGAACAAAACAGGAGGAAGGATGAACAACGTTTCACGTTTCATCACGCTTTGCGTGCTGATGCTGCTCGTCGCATCAGTCGCTGTCGGTCAGACGACGTCGTCGCTGAGCGGCACCGTCACGACCGAGGGCGTAGGTCTCCCCGGCGTCACGGTGACGATCTCGTCGCCGCGCATGCAGGGCACACGCACCGCCGTTACCGGCGAGGCGGGCGGCTACAGCTTCGGCGCAATCCCGCCGGGCGATTACAGCGTCCGCTTCGAGCTTTCCGGTCTGGCCACGGTCACGCGGACCGTGCAGATCGGCGTAGGCCAGAGCGGCAGCGTCGACGCCAGCATGAGTGTCTCGGCCGTTGCCGAATCGATCACGGTCACCGCGGCTGCCCCCTCGGTGCTCGAGACCCCCGGCGCGACCAGCAACATCTCCGGCGAGATGATCGAAGAGCTCCCGATCCCCCGTACGGTGCTCGCTACCGCGGCGCTCGCGCCCGGCGTCAATACCAGCACGATCTCGGCGGGCCAGCTTCAGATCTCCGGAAGCCCCGGCTATGACAACGTGGTCATGGTCAACGGCGTCAAGATCACGGAGACGATCCGTAATCAGGCGCAGCCGCTCTTCATCGAAGACGCGGTCCAGGAAACCACGGTCATGACCGCCGGCGTCTCCGCCGAGTACGGCGGATTCACGGGTGGCGTGGTCAACACGATCACGAAGTCCGGCGGGAACGAGTTCACCGGATCGTTCCGTGACTCCCTCACGAACCCGCGCTGGACCGAGCCGACGCCGACGCAGGCCGGCGAGAACACCGACACCCTCAACGAAGTGTATGAAGCGACGCTGGGCGGCTTCATCATGCGCGACCGCCTCTGGTTCTTCGCAGCGGGCCGCGACACCGAATCGGCCGGCCTGCCGCAGACCACGCGTGCGGTGCCGGGCACCGGCAGCGATCCGACGACGTTCAGCCTCACCTCCGTCACCACCGAGCGCCGCCTCGAAGGGAAGCTCACGGGGGCCATCACCCCGAAGCACAACCTCGCGCTTTCGTACTTCGACCTCGCTTCGCAGTCGACGAACCAGCGCTTCACCGCGACGTCGTACGATCTCGAGCAGTTCAGCGATCGTGAAGACCCGCGCAAGCTGCAGTCGGCGTTCTACAACGGCGTGCTCACCGACACCCTCATGCTCGAAGCGCGCTACTCCAAGATGGAGTACGGCATCGGCTGGGGCAGCGGCGGCAAGTTCCGCGACTTCGAGCGCGGCACCATCGTCCGCAACCTGTCGGACTCCCTGGCGCGCTGGAACTCAGCCACGTTCTGCGGAGTATGCGACAAGGAAACGCGCAACAACGACGGCATGGGCGTGAAGGGCAGCTACTTCCTGAGCAGCAAGTCCCTCGGCAACCACAGCTTCGTGGCAGGCTGGGACAGCAACTCGGAGCACCGCTACGCCAACAACTACCAGTCCGGCTCCGACTTCCGGTTCTTCGTCAACGGCGCGACGCGCGTCGGTGAGAACATCTACCCGGTCGTCCGCCCCGGCACCAACCTCCTCCCCGCGTCGCCCTCCTCCACGTCGTACCTGGTGTGGACGCCGATCTTCGCGCTGCAGGGCGCAGAGAGCGACCTGCAGACCGACTCGTTCTTCATCAACGACCGCTGGGAGCTCAACGACCACCTGAGCTTCAGCATCGGCGTCCGTTACGACCGCAACAACGCGATCGACTCGACCGGCAACACGGTCTCGGACGACTCGAAGATCAGCCCGCGCCTGAACGTCGTGTACGACATCGCCGGCAACGGCCGCCATCGCGTCAGCGCTTCGTACGGTGAGTACGTCTCGCGCATCGTCGAAGGCGCCGCCACCAGCCAGTCCTCGGGCGGCAGCCCGGCGTACATCTACTTCCCCTACACCGGGCCGGCCATCAACGTCACCAACCCGACCGAGTTCAACACCCGCCAGGCGCTCGGCATCGTCGAGGACTGGTTCTACTCGCAGTGCGACGCCGCCGGCAAGTGCGGTCCGGAGAACCTCTCCCTCGTCGCGCAGGGGATCGAGCACAGCGTCCCGGGCTTCAGCGCCCGCGTCAACGGTCAGCTCAGCTCCCCGTACGTCCGCGAGATCACCCTCGGCTACGGCGTGCAGATCGCGAGCAACGCACTCGCGCGCATCGATCTCGTCGCGCGTGACTGGCGAGACTTCTACGGCATCCGCGTCGATGGTTCCACCCCGCGCGAGGTCGACTTCCTCGGGCTGGACCACGACATCCAGATCATCGAGAACACCAACGACATCGAGCGCACCTATCGCGGCATCCAGTTCCAGACCACCTGGCGCCCGCGCCGCTTCAACTTCGGCCTGAACTACACATGGTCGAAGCTGCGCGGCAACGACGAGCAGGAAAGCGCCACCAGCGGTACGGTCGGCAACAGCCCCGGTACGAGCTACTACCCGGAGCTGCTCAGTTACTCCCGCCGTCTCCCGGTCGGCTACATCGACGGCCAGGATCAGCGCCACCGTGCCCGTGCGTGGGCCGGCTATGACATCCCGCTGCCGAACGTCCTCGGCCAGTTGAACGTCTCGGTCCTGCAGAGCTTCGACTCCGGTACGCCGTTCTCGGCCATCGCCAACATCAACCTCCGGCCGTACCGCGAAGCCCTCACCGCCGGCGTCGGCTACGAGACCGTTCCGGCCAGCGGCCAGTACTACTTCTCGGAGCGCGGACAGTTCCGCCGCGACGACGTTTCGTCGACCGACCTGGCGCTCAACTACCGCTACCCGATCGGCCGCTTCGAGCTGTTCGCCCAGGGCGAGTTGATCAACATGTTCAACCGCGGCACCGTCCTGGTCGTCAACAACACCGTCAACCTGGTGTCGTCGACCGCCAATCCGAACACCTTCAATCCGTTCACGGAGACGCCGGTCCAGTGCGCCCCGACGCCCGCTGGCGCCACGGCGATCAAGAGCATCGCGACGTGCCTTGCCGAAGGCGCGCATTTCCGCCTCGCGGAGACCCTCGGCCCCACCGGTGGTTTCGGCGAAGCCGCCTCCTCCACCTCGGCGAGTTACCAGCAGATGCGCACCTACCGCGTCTCGTTCGGCGCTCGCTTCTAACCTCGTACACGCTGTAAAAGAAACGCCCCGGTCGAAAGACCGGGGCGTTTTTGTTTACCATCGCGCCGCATGCCTCGCCTCCGGCTCCTCATCCTCGCCTTCGCACTCCCCGGCCTCCTCGCCTGCCGCGGGGAGCGCCTCGCCACGACGAGCCGGGAGCGCGGACCGGTCATCATCATCTCCATCGACACGCTCCGCGCCGACCACCTGCCGATGTACGGCTACGACAAGGTCGAGACGCCGCACCTCGACGCACTCCGCGGCGACTCGATCCTCTTCGCCAACGCCTACTCGCACGTCCCGCTCACCCTCCCCTCGCACGCAAGCGTCCTCACCGGCCTGCTCCCGCCGGGCCACGGCGTCCGCAGCAACATCGGCTACCGCCTGAACGCCGAGACACCGTCGATCCCCGGGTTGCTCAAGGCTTCCGGCTACGCCACCGGCGGCGCGATCTCGTCCTACGTCCTGCGCGGCAACACCGGCATGGCCGCGGCGTTCGACTTTTACGACGACGCCATCTCGAATCGCTCCGGCGTCGCCATCGGAAACCTCCAGCGCGCCGGCGACGCCACCTCCGCGATCGCGAAGACCTGGATCGAACGGCACGAAAAGCAGCCGTTCTTCTTCCTCCTCCACCTCTTCGAGCCGCACGCGCCCTACTCCGCGCCGGAGCCGTACCGGTCGAAGTACACCCACGTCCCGTACGACGGCGAGATCGCCGCCACCGACGCCATCGTCGGCGACTTCCTCGCCTTCCTGAAGACGCGTGGCATCTACGACCGCGCCACGATCATCTTCCTCTCCGACCACGGCGAAGGGCTCCGCCAGCATGGCGAGCCGGAGCACGGCATCTTCATCTACCGCGAGACCATCCACGTCCCGCTGCTGGTCAAGCTCCCCGGCCGCGACCGCGCCGGCGAGACCGTCACCGCACCGGTCGGACTGGTGGACGTCCTCCCGACCATCGCGGAGCTGACCGGAGTTCAGCCGCCCGCGAAGCTCGACGGCAAGTCGCTGCTGGCCAAAGCAGACCCGCAGCGCACCATCTACGGAGAGACGCTCTACCCGCGCATCCACCTCGGCTGGAGCGAGCTGCGCGGACTGCAGGGCAGCCAGTTCCACTTCATCCAGGCCCCGCGCGCGGAGCTCTACGACAGCACCGCCGACCCCGCCGAGACGCGCAACGTCCTCGCCGACCAGCGCCGCGTCTACAGCGCCATGCGCACGGAGCTCGAGCGTTACGGCAACGACGTCTCCATGCCGGTCAACGTCGACCCGGAGGAAGCGAAAAAGCTCGCCGCCCTCGGCTACCTCGGCTCCGTCCAGAGCACGCCGGCAGGCCCGCTCCCCGATCCTAAGGACCGCATCGGCGACATCGCCGCCATGTCCCAGGCCACCGGCCTCCTCGAAGCCGGCCGCCTCGACGAAGCGATCGAAACCTACCGCCGCATCGTCGCCGAAAACCCCCGCTTCTCCGACGCCTGGAACCAGCTCGCCAGCACGCTCGCCCGCGCCGGCCGCTACGAAGAAGCCGCCACCGCCTACCGCGCCGCCATCGAACGCTCGCCGTCCCTTGCCACCGAGTTCGCCCTCGCACTCGCCTCCGTCCTCCTGCACCTCTCCGACTACGACGACGCGACGAAACACGTCGCCCTCGCCGAGAAAACCAACCCCGGCGCCGCCCAGGTCATGTACGCCAGGATCGCCCTCGCGCAAAAAGACCCCCGCCGCGCCGAAACCCACGCTCGCCAAGCCCAGACCGACCCCGGCCAGGCCCTCACCGCCTCCGTCCTCCTGGCCCAGTCCCTGGCCGAACAAAACCGTCCCGCCGAAGCCCTGGCGTTACTCGCCCAGACCGAACAACGAGCCCGCACCGAAGGCGCCCTCCCCCTCGAATCCCTCGACTCCGTCCGCGGCGACGCCCTCGCCCGCATGGAACGCTTCGACGAAGCCCTGCCCGCCTTCCGCCGCAGCATCGCCGACTTCCCCAACGACCCCAGCGCCTACATGCGCATGGCCATCGTCTTCGCCGTCGCCGGCCGCCCCGCCGAATCCCGCGCGATCCTCGACGAGATGGTGCGGAGAAACCCAACGCCGGAGGCGAGAAAGCTCAAGGCGAAGACTCTGACGGAGCTGGGGGCGGGAGGGTAACGCGTTACGCGTAGCGCCGTGCAACATGCGTGGCGCGCGCCTCGGCTCAAGGCACCTGGGACGCCGAGGCCACGACGGCCAGCGCATCGGCGATGCCGGCGGGCGGCGCTGCATGCGAGAGCACGGTGAAGCTGAGCAGCAGCTTGCCGGCCGGAACGGCGCCGTTGGCCATGTACTCGTGCTCTCCGGCGCCGGGTGCGCGATCGGTGGCCCAGAAGAAGAAGCCCTCGCCGCTGGCGGTCTTCAGGGTGCGCAGGGGCAGCTCCTTTTCGACCGCGCTCGCTTGAATCGACTTCGCCGCGCCCTCGATCGCCTCGCGAATGCTTTCCGGCGAATTGAATTTCGGGTCACCTTCCGGCGACCAGAGAGGCGTGATCATCAACAACAGTTTGCCGTCGTCGGACGACAGCGTGATCGTCGGCGGCATCGCCGGTTCGCCCTCTACCCGTTGCGTCCAGCCGGCCGGCACCGACAGCTTCAGGGTGCCGTGATCGGGGACCGCGTACGAGCGCAACGCCGCATCCTCCGCCTGTGCGCCCGCACCGGTCGCGATGAGATAGACCACGATTGCCAGCATTCTTTTCATGGCTACAGCCCTCCTTCTGCCAGTACGTATGCCAATGCCGCCAGCGCGGCGGTGTTCTGCGCCAGAGCCTTCGGGTCCACCTTGTCCAGCGTGTCCGCCGGCGTGTGGTGGTAGTCGAAGTAGTGGCGGGGATTGGGAATGAGGCCGAAGCCGGGGATGCCGGCGTCGGTCAGCGGCGACGTGTCGGCGCCGGTGTGCTGGGAGCTCTCGAAGTACATCGGCGCGATGCGGGAGAGCACGCGCATCCGGGCCTGGACACGCTCGAGGTTCGCTCCTTCGAGCGTGCTGATGAAGCCGACCGGCGGCGCGGCGCCGGCGTCGGTCTCGATGACGGCGACGTGGCGGTGCAGCTCTTCGCGTTTCGCGGCGTTCTCGAAGTACTTCTTCCCCCCGCGGAGGCCGTTCTCCTCGTTCATGAACAGGACCGCGCGGATGGTGCGCTTCGGGCGGATGCCGAGTTCCTTCAGCACGCGCATCGTCTCCATGACCATCGAGACGCCGGAGCCGTTGTCGATGGCGCCCGTGCCAAGGTCCCAGGAGTCGAGGTGGCCGCCGATGAGCACGATCTCGTCCGGACGCTCGCTGCCGCGGATCTCCGCGATGACGTTCGCCGATTCGACCTCAGGGAGCATTCGCGGCGTGATGACGAGGTTCAGCCGTACGCGCTGCCCTTTCGCGAGCAGGCGATGCATGAAGTCCGCATCCTCGGTCGACACGGCCGCGGCCGGGATCTTCTTCGGCACCTCGTCGAGGTAGCGCATGGAGCCGGTGTGCGGCGTGCGCAGCGACCCCGAGGCGACGGAGCGGACGACCGCGGCCACGGCCCCCTGTTCCGCCGCCCGGCTCGCGCCGATGCCGCGGAAGACGACCGCCTTCGAGTAGGCGTCGAACGCGCGGCCGCTTTCGATGAGCTGCATGTCCATGGGGAGGTTGTAGAGGACGATCTTCCCTTTCACCTTCCCGGCTGCTCCCAGCTCGGCGAGTTGCTCGTACGACGAGACCTCGATCACGTCCGCGGTGATGCCCGCGGCCGGCGTGGCGACGCTGCCGCCGAGGGCGGTCACGAAGAGCTTCTGGTCGTTGTGAGAGACAAGGCGGCCCCGCTCCTCGCCGCGCACCCAGTGCGGCACCATCACCCGCTCGTTGCGGACGTCGATGCCCCAGTCGCGAAAGCGCTGCGTGGTCCACCGCACCGCCAGCTCCGCGTTCCTCGACCCGGAAAGCCGCGGCCCGATCTCGTCGGTGAGATACGCCAGCGTCTCGTATCCCTGCGAGCTGGTGAGGATGTGGTCGATGAGGCGTTGTTCGTTGGGCTGCGCGAACGCGGGGAGGGCGAGAATGAGCGCTAGTGCTGCGATCGTCTTGTACATGTTGCTGGTCGCTGGTTGCTGGTTCGTGGTGATGTGCCGCGAGACGATACACCACCACGAACCAGTCACCGTGCCGTCTCGGGAGCCAGCGCCAGCTATACTTCCGCATTCCCTGCACGTAAACAATGCGTAGCCGCACACCAACTGATGCTCTTCGAACCATCTCAACGGTCGTCGCGATCACGTCAGCGTTCGCGGTTGCCGGCATCTCCTTCTTCGGCAAGGCTTTTCAACTCGACACGCGCGTCCTCCTCGGTGTGATCCTGGCCGTGCTCGGATCGCTCCTTCTCTACGTGTTCGGACGCGCCGAAAAGCTGAGCGACGACCTGGTCGGCATCCGCGCGTCGCTTGCAGGAGCGCGGACAGACGTGGAGGTGTTCAACTCGCGCGACGAGTGGGCGAACCGCCTCACGGCTGAATCGCTGCGCAGCGTCGAGGTATCGACGCAGATGTTTTCCGACGTCCGGCTAGGGCGGGACATGGATGACTACTTCGCCCGCATTCACCGGGAGATTCGCGAAACGAACCTTCCGTTTCGCCGCATGGCCAGTACCGGCAGTGCGGAGAAGGTGCGCTGGTTGTTCGATCTTCTTGCCGAGATGTATTCGACAGACTCTTTCTCGCTCGGCGTCATCGACGTCGATCACACGAAGGTCCCGCTGACCGCCTTCCAGATCTGTCGCCGGGGTGACGGCAACTATTCCGTCTTCATCTTCAGCAGCAACATCTTCGAGCCCGGCACACACACATGCCTGATCACGGACCGCGCCTTCGGCGAGTTTGCACAGCGCACGTACAACGCGTTCTGGGATTCGGCGTCGACCATCAAGCTGAAGGATGGTCCGAGAATCCACTGGGATCGCATTCGCGAGCTGGCGAATCGCTACGGCGCGGCGCGGACCAGAGAATACGCGGAGCTCATGCGGCTGGCAGAGCCGCGCCGCGCGTGACCGCTACCATGGTGTCAGGTGTCAGGGGATTATCGCCCGGTGAGACACCCCGGACACCTGACACCTGACACCTGACTAACAATTACAGTTCCGTATCGATCTGCGCCCGCTGCAGGGCGCCCGAGTAGTCGACGTAGATCGACTTCCATTCCGTGAACACGTCGATGCCGGCCACGCCCGCTTCACGGTGGCCGTTGCCGGTCTCCTTGACGCCGCCGAACGGCAGGTGCACCTCGGCGCCGATGGTGGGGGCGTTCACGTAGAAGATGCCGGTCACCATGTCGCGCATGGCGGTGAAGGCCTTGTTCACGTCGCGCGTGTAGATCGAGGCCGACAGGCCGTACTTCACCCCGTTGCCGATCGAGATCGCTTCTTCCAGCGAGTTGCAGCGGATCACGGCAGTCACCGGTCCGAAGATCTCTTCCTGCGCGATGCGCATGTCCTCTTTGACGTTCGCGAAGACGGTCGGCTCGTGGAAGTAGCCCTTGCCGAAATCGCCGTCGCGCAGCGCGCTGCCGCCCGCCACGACCGAGGCGCCCTCGTCCTTGCCGATCTGCACGTACGACTCGACGGTCTCGAGCTGCGACGCCGAGACGCTCGGTCCCATGTCCACCTTCGCATCGAGGCCGTTGCCGACGCGCAGCGTCTTCGCGCGGGCGGCGAGCTTCTCGACGAACTGGTCGTAGATCTTGTCGTGCGCGACCACGCGCGAGGCCGCGGTGCAGCGCTGGCCGGTCGTGCCGAAGGCGCCCCACAGCGCGCCGTCGACCGCAAGGTCGACGTCCGCGTCGTCCATGACCATGATCACGTTCTTGCCGCCCATCTCGAGATGGACGTGCTTGAACTGCGGGGCGCAGACGGTGTTGATGTGGCGGCCGACCTCGGTCGAGCCGGTGAACGAGATCACGCGGATCTTCGGGTGCGCGAGCATCGGCTCGCCCACTTCGCGACCGCCGCCCGTGACCATGTTCCAGACGCCCGCGGGGAGGCCCGCTTCTTCGAAGGCCTCGGTCAGCAGGACCACCGAGAGCGGCGTCTGCGAGGCCGGCTTGATCACGACCGTGTTGCCGCAGACCAGGGCCGCCATCCCCTTCCAGGCCGGGATGGCCATCGGGAAGTTCCACGGCGTGATGAGGCCCGCGACGCCGAGGGGCATGCGCACGGCCATGTTGAACTTGTTGTGCAGCTCGGACGGCGTGGTCACGCCGAACAGGCGGCGGCCTTCGCCGGCCGCCAGGTAGGCCATGTCGATGGCTTCCTGGATGTCGCCCCCGGTCTCGGCGACGACCTTCCCCATCTCGCGCGTCATCTCGCGCGCCATCTCGTCCTTGCGGCGCTTCAGGATCTCGCCGACCTTGTACAGATACTCCGCGCGCTTCGGCGCCGGCACGAGCCGCCACTTTTCGTACGCCTTGCTGGCCGCGTCGACCGCCCCGTCGACGTCCGACGCATCCGAGTCCTGGAACATGCCGACCAGGTCGTCGTCATTCGCAGGGTTGCGGTTCTCGAAGGCCTTGCCGGTACCCGACTTCACCCACTTGCCGTCGATGTAGTTCGTGTACTCGCGCGTCTCGCGCAAAGAGTACTTCTGCGCAAATGTGTTCGTTTCCACTGCTGACATTGTGATTTACCTCCGAGATATGCCGGAAAAAGCGAGGGCGCGGAGCATATCACGCGGCTGTTGGCGGGGACTCTTCGTGTACTCTGAGTTCCGTCAATCAATAAAAGGAGATCTCCACATGAAATTGTTTTTGTCACTGATCGTGCTCTGTCTGCTGGCTGTTCCCGCGATGGCGTTACCCGACCACGCCATGCTGACCACGTACTTCGACGAGTGCGGCACTGAGATTGGATGGCGCCAGTTGTCGTGCAACGGGCAGTTCACCAGCAGCGGCACGACCACCAGCGACTACTACTCCGTCGAAGTCCTGATGGAGTGCAACAACTGGGTCGAGCCGCTCGGCTGCGGCGACATGGGCCTGACGACTGTGGGACAGTCCGGTTGCAGCAGCTGGTGCGTCTCGTCCGGCTACAGCATGTCGTACGGCGCCAATCTCGCTCCTGACTGCGGGGGGCGTTGCGCGAACGGTTCCTTTACGCTTCCCTGTCCGGGCTGGTAGTCCGGGATCGCGGACCTGACCAGGGTGACCGTTGCGCATTGCCGCGCAGCGGTTACCTTGCCTTTGCGGGTGCGGCGGTGTCTTCCTTCGGCACGCGCGACCCCATGTCGACGTTGCCGCGGAACTTCGCCCCCTCGGCCACGACGATCTTCGGCGCCTTGATGTTGCCGTCGACGGTGGCGCTGGCGACGAGCTCCACCCGCTCGTCGGCGGAGATGTCGCCGGTGAGCTTTCCTTCGACCGTCACGTTGCGTGCATGGACCGTCGCTTCGATGCGCGCCTTGGTACCGATGCGGAGGTCGCTCTGGAGGTCGATCCGGCCGCGGATCGTCCCTTCGATCACGATCGGCTCGGTGCCGGTGATCGTTCCCTCGACGGTGATGTTGGGGCCGATGAACGTGCCTCCGGGCGGTGCGACGCTGCCGACGCGGACGTCGGTCCTTGCAGAGGGAGCGGGATCTTTGGAGAAAAGGGCCATTGCTGTCAGTCGACCTCGGAAAAGTGGGCGGGAAGCATACGATAGACTTCCGCGCGCTTCAATGAAGAGAGGGAATCCGTTGATGCTGCGACGTTTAACAACAACACTGCTCCTCGCAATTGCGCTGGCCGGCTGCAAGGGCGGCGGGAGCAAGGCGGAGCAATACCGCACCGAAAAAGTCACCCGCGGCACCGTCACGATGAGCGTGACCGCCACCGGCACCGTCTCGGCGGTCACGACCGTGCAGGTCGGCAGCCAGGTCTCCGGCGTCATCGCGCAGCTCTACGCCGACTTCAACAGCACCGTGAAGAAAGGACAGCTGCTCGCGGAGCTCGATCCGACGCCCTTCCAGGCCCAGGTCGAACAGCGCCAGGCCGACCTCACCCGCGCCCAGGTGCAGACCGACGACGCCCGCATCAAGTACGAGCGCCAGCGCCGCCTGATGGAAGGGGGCCTCACCTCCCAGGCCGAGGTCGACGCCGCGGAGTCGCAGTGGAAAGCGGCACGCGCGCAGGTGCAGCAGGCCCAGGCGGCACTGAGCCAGGTCAATACGAACCTCCGCTACACGAAGATCATGTCGCCGATCGACGGCATCGTGGTCGACCGGCAATACGACGTCGGACAGACCGTCGCGGCCTCGTTCCAGGCGCCGACGCTCTTCCAGATCGCGCAGGACCTCACCAAGATGCAGGTGCAGGCGGACGTCGACCAGTCGGACATCGGCCGCGTGAAGGTCGGGCAGATCGCGCGATTCAACGTCGACGCGTATCCGGAGGACGAGTTCCGCGGACGCATCGCCCAGATCCGCTACAACGCGCTGGTGAACCAGAACGTCGTCACCTATCCGGTGATCATCGAAGTCGCGAACCCCGAGGGGCGGCTGCGCCCGAAGATGACCGCGAACGTGACCATCGACGTGGCCACGGTGGAGAACGTCCTGCGCGTCCCCAACACCGCGCTGCGGTTCAAGCCACCCACCGAAGGCGGCGGCGACGCGATGCAGAAAGCGGCGCGCACCGGACAGGGGGGACCGGGCGGCGCGGCGGCGCAGCTTCCGGCCGGCCGGCGCCGCGGCGGCCCGGCGAAGGGACAGACGATCTACACGCTGAGCGCGGAGAAGAAGCCGGCGCCGGTGGAAGTGCGCACCGGCATCAGCGACGGACGCTTCACGCAGGTCGTCTCCGGGAACGTCAAGGAAGGTGACAGCGTGATCGTCGGCGTGGCGACGTCGAAGGTCGAGGGACCGCCGCCGATGGGCGGACAGGGACCGGGCGGCATGGGCGGCGGAGGCCGCAGGCGCTAGGCGTGGACGACAACGTGGAGCATCCGGTCATCGACATCCGCGCCCTCACCAAGGTCTACCACCTCGGCGAGGTGGACGTCCGCGCGCTCGACGGCGTCGACCTCCGCGTCGAGCCGGGGGAGTTCATCGCCATCATGGGGCCGTCCGGCTCCGGCAAGTCGACGCTGATGAACATCATCGGCTGCCTCGACCGCCCCACCGGCGGCACGTACGTGCTCGACGGCGCCGACGTGTCGGGGCTCAGCCGCGACCAGCGCGCCATCATCCGCAACGCGAAGATCGGCTTCGTCTTCCAGAGCTTCAACCTGCTCGCCCGCACCTCCTCCATGGAGAACGTCGAGCTGCCGCTGCTGTACGGCGACCTCGCGCTCTCGAAGAAGCAACGCCACGAGGCGGCGCGCGAAGCGCTCCATCGCGTCGGCCTCGCCGGCCGCGAGGGCAACTACCCGTCGCAGCTTTCGGGCGGGCAGCAGCAGCGCGTGGCCATCGCACGCGCGCTGGTCACGAACCCCGCGATCCTGCTCGCCGACGAGCCGACCGGCAATCTCGATTCACGCACGTCGCTGGAGATCATGGGCATCTTCCAGGACCTCAACGACGAAGGAAAGACGGTCGTGCTGATCACGCACGAGGCGGACATCGCGCAACATGCAAAGCGCGTCGTGCACGTGCGCGACGGCCTCATTCAGCAGGACGAATTCGTGCAGCAGCATCGAGTCGAACGCCAGGGAATCGCGGCGCCCGTACCGCCCGTGAAGAAATGACGAAGAAATGAAAGTCTCGCTGATCCGCCTCGGCAACATCACCGTCGTCGGCCTCAAGTCGATCGCGCGCAACAAGCTCCGCTCGCTGCTCACCGCCCTCGGGGTGGTGATCGGAGTGGCGTGCGTGATCGTCTCCGTGGCCATCGGCGCCGGCGTGGCCGCGTCGGTCTCGGAGATGATCAACGCCCTCGGCTCGAACTTCATCATGATCATGCCGGGCGCCACGACGCAGGGAGGCGCGCGCATGTTCGGCTCCCAGTCGACGCTGACCGAGGACGACATGGTGGCGATCTCGCGCGAATGTCCCGCCGTCGCGTACGTCTCGCCGCAGGTGCGGGCCTCGGGGCAGGTGGTCGCCGGCGAGGCGAACTGGTCGACGCAGGTGCAGGGCGTGGGCATCGACTGGCCGAACATCCGGGCGTGGAACGTGGCCGACGGCACGTTCTTCGGCGAGGGCGACATCCGCTCCGGGACGAAGGTGGCGGTCCTCGGCAGCACCGTGGCCGAGAACCTCTTCCCGAACGGCGACGCGGTCGGCGCGATCATCCGCATCAGGAACGTCCCCTTCCGCGTGAACGGCGTGCTCGAAAAAAAGGGCGGCAGCATGATGGGCGCCGACCAGGACGACGTCATCATCGCCCCCTACACCACGGTGCAGAAGCGGCTCCTGGGACAGCAGCGCATCGGCATGCTCATCGCCTCGGCCGTCTCGGCGGAGCAGGTGCAGGACGCGATGGACCAGATCGACGCGCTGCTCCGGCAGCGCCATCGCATCCCGCCCGGCGGCGACGCCGACTTCATGCTCCGCTCGCAGGAAGAGATGGCGCAGGCGAACGCGCAGCAGATCGCGATGATGCGCTACCTCCTGCTCGGCATCGCCATCGTCTCGCTGGTCGTCGGCGGCATCGGGATCATGAACATCATGCTGGTGAGCGTGACGGAGAGGACGCGCGAGATCGGCATCCGCATGGCCATCGGCGCCCGCGGCCGCCACGTGCTGCTGCAGTTCCTGTTCGAGGCGGTGACGCTCTCGGTCCTCGGCGGCCTGATCGGCGTGCTCCTCGGCGTCGGCGTCGCGCAGGGCTTCGAGCGCTTCGCCAAATGGCCGATGGTGATCAGCCCCACCGCGATCATGGTGGCATTCGCGGTCTCGGTGACGATCGGGATCTTCTTCGGGTTCTACCCGGCGCGGAAGGCGTCGCGGCTGGATCCGATCGACGCACTGCGGTACGAATAACTCGTCCACAGGCGCGGTTCCTCGTGCGTGCTCCGGTCCCTGGTCTCCCTCTCGCTGGTCCTCCTCTCCACGGCTGCCTCGGCGCAGGACGCCTGCAGGCGCGGCTATGAGGTTGCGCGACAGCTCGTCACGAGTAACGTGGGAGCCGGATACGCGGCCGGCGACTTCAACCATGACGGGCGGGTGGACTTCGTCGCGTTTTCGAACGACCGCCTGCTCGTGCTCCTGAACCGCGGCGGACAGGTCTTCGAGGTAAGTTGGCAGGGGACCACCAGTCAGCCGATCGGGGGGCAGCTTTACGCCGCCGACGTGACCGGTGACGGGCACCTCGACGCAATCATGTGGGAGACCTGGATGGTCGCGGTTGCTCCCGGCATCGGCGACGGGACGTTCGCGCCGTTCGTCGAGACGCGGAACCTTCCCCCCAACTCGGCCCGGCTGTTGATCGACCTCGACGGCGATCGCCTCCCGGAGCTCGTCCACTTCGACCACGCCGAGTCGAGCGTCGTCATCCACGCTCCACAGCGCGACGGCTCCTTCCGCTTCGTCTCTTCCCAGCGGATCGCCGCGGAGTGGTTCTGGGACTTTTCGCCGCCGCAGGCGGGCGATTTCGACGGCGATGGCCGCATCGACCTGATGAGCGTCAACACCCGCGACCTCCCCTATCTGCGCACGCACGTGCTCTGGAACGACGGTGACGGGACCTTCAGCTCCGCGCTGCGGGATCTCGAGCAGGTGCGGATCCCGGGCGCGTACGTCGGACCGGTGCAGCTCGACGGCGACACCGCAACGGAGCTCGTGGCGATGCAGGGCGGACTGCTCTACATCTTCGAGGCGAACGGCCGCCAGCTGACGTATCGCACGGAGAACGTCAACGGCCCTGGTCTCGGCACACCACAGTGGCCCGTCGGGACCACCGATCTCGATCGCGACGGTGCTCTCGACGTCGTCTGGGGTGGCGGCCCTGCGATGACCGTGCTGTGGGGTCCTCGGGAGGGTGAGGACTCGTACGCCCGGGCGACGTTCGATTTTTCGGCCGGCACTCTCACGGACATGAACGGCGACGGCCTTGCCGACATCGTCTCGACTTCCCGGCAGGACGGCCTCGACGTCATCCACGGCGCCGCCGGCAGCCGCGCGCTGCAGACGGCGCCGGTCGTCCCGCACTTCGGCACGCCCTGGAACCTCTTCGAGGCGGACATCGATCGCGACGGGAAAATGGATCTGGCCATCGACTACGCGGACGGCTACACCACGCTGCTGAGCCCCGAGGGATCGACCTTCACCGAAAAAGCGCGCATCGCGGGACATCGCGTCCAGGCGGTGGCCGATATCGACGGAGACGGGCACCTCGACCTCGTCACGCGTCCGGGACAATGGGAAGCGGCCACGGACGTGCACTTCGGCACGGGCGACTTTGCATTCAGTGCGCCGCTGCAGGTGTCGCGCAGTTCCTTGTTCGAAGGCGTCGCGGCGCGCAGTGCGGGCGGAAACGCGCTGATCTTCACGACGCTGCAGGGCGTGGTCGAGAGCGTCTTCGTGACGAACCGCTCAGCGGCGACGACGCCCCTGACCACGGTCGCCTCGACCGACAGCGTCGCGGTCGCGGACGTGGACGGAGACGGCGACTCCGACATCGTGATCGGGGACGGACGCACGAACCGTCTCCTGGCCCAGGAGGGAGCCGGCTGGACCTCCCGCGCGGTCGAGTTCCCGCTCGACCAGCGATTCAATGACGTCGTGACCGGGGACCTCGATCGCGACGGGCGCGTCGACCTGCTGCTGGTGGAGAGCGACGGCTACTACCGCCCCCTGCTCGCGAAAGGCGATGGGACCTACGTCCCGGTGGAAAGCGCGGCGGTCGCGGCCAATCCCCTGGGGTCGCTCCGGCTCCACGACGTGGATCGCGACGGCCTGCTCGACGTGGTCGTGACCGCCCGCAGCGACGCCGGGCACTTCGTGATCGTGCATCGCAACACCGGCTCCGCATTCGTGCCTCATGGCCTCGACAGGATCGCCAGCGTGTCCGGCGGCGCGGCGGTGCTCGAGGACTTCGACCACGACGGCTGGGACGACCTCATCGTGGCGCACGCCGGCGGCGTGGCGCTGCTCCGCAGCGTCTGTACGCCACCTCGGGTTCGCGCCGCCTTTACGCCGGCGAGACCGCTCGAAGGGCAGCCGGTCACGCTCACGGTCAATACCGAGCCTTCGCACGCAAATGCCGTCGGCCAGGTGGTCGTGCGCAGGAACGGCGCGGTGATCCACGTCGAGCAGCCGGACCTGGCGTATCAGTTCGGCAGCTTCGCGTTCACCCTGCCGCCGCTCCCCGCCGGCACGCACGCATTCGAGGTCGAGTACCGGGATCAGTACGCCGGCACGACCAGCACGACCGTCACGGTGACCGTCGATGCGCGCGGAAAGCGGCGGCGTGCGGTGAGAAGCCGTTAGTTAGCAGGACGCTTTTACTTCATTCACGAGAGAGAACGACGGGAGGCCTCCGGCGGGCCGGCGTGGCCGGCAGCACTGGTTGCCCAAGGCTGATGCACGCCTCTCGCGCAAGGCGCCGTCCGTGCGCAAACAAGTGCCGCCGGCCACGCCGGCCCGCCGGAGGCCCCTCGTCGTTCTCTCTCGTGGGCGAAGTAAAAGCATCCTGCTCAGCCGACGAAGAGCATCGAGATCCCGAGCAGCAGGATCAGCCCGGATACCACCCGTTTGAACGTCGCTTCGGGGATGCGTCCGAGGATGGCGCGGCCGGCGATCGTGCCGATGATGACGGCCACCGTGGCCACGGCGATGATGCGCCAGACGTTCATCAGGGCCGCGCCCTCGGTGTAGAGATACACCGGCACGCGCGCGCCGTCGATGAGCAGCGCGACGGCCGTTGCCGTGGCCACGAACGCTTCCTTTGGCACGTCGAAACCGAGCATCGCACCGGCGCGGATGCCGCCCTGGTTGCCGACCAGCCCGCCGAGCAGGCCCGAAAGCGCCCCGGCGATCCAGGCGCCGCCGCGCCCGAAGCGCAGCTGGATGCCGAGCAGCCCGGTGAGGCCGGCGAAGATCAGCAGCGCCGCCAGGATGTACGCGAGCACGCGCCCGCCGATCCACGAATGCAGCACCGCGCCCGTCAGCCCGCCGAGGGCGCTCGTGACCCCGAACGTCAGCAGCACGCGGCGGTCGAGACTCCCGCGCAGGAACCAGAAGCGCAACGCGGTGCCGATCACGTGCGGAATCGCGACCATGGCCACGGCGAGATGCATCCCGTAACGCATCGCCAGCACGGGCGTCATGAGGCTGCCGACGCCGAAGCCGGCCAGCGACGCCACGATCGCCCCCGCAAACGCCGCGATCGCCACCAGCGTCTCGAACATGTCAGACCGTCAGTTGCGGACGCGGCGCATGCTCGAGCTCCGGCGGCAGCTTCACCGCGCAGCAGGCCCGCTCGAGCGAAGCCGCATCGCGCTGCATCTGCCTGTCCCCGGCGATCGCGTTCAACGTCGCCTCCAGCACCCCCGCTGCAGCGGCGTCCGACGGACGGGCGATGCTGTAATGAATCCACTTTCCGTCCCGCCGCGCATGCACGATCCCCGCACGCCGCAGATACGCCAGATGCCGCGAGATCTTCGGCTGCGTCTCATCGAGGATGGAGACGAAGTAGCAGACACACACCTCCCGCCGCCGCACGAGATTGAGGATGCGCAGCCGCGTCCGGTCCGCCAGCGCGGCAAAGAGGGTGACGAGGTTCACGCGGGGATTATACATGCGGGGATACGGATGCGTGGATCGCCTCCGTCACTTGGTGGAGAGGCTGTGAAAGAATCGCTCCACGGTGCGCACATCGCCTGTGGCACGGCCCCTCACCCGGCCGTTGGCCACCCTCTCCCCGCTCGACGCGGGGAGAGGGGCTACTAACCTTCACTCTCGCGAGACGGGTAATTAGTAGCCCTTCTCCCCTGCAAGGGGAGAAGGTGCCCGAAGGGCGGATGAGGGGTCGCGCCTCAGGCGAGTGAAGATTTTTGTAGGAGCTCCGCGACGCGTTCGGCTGGTTTCCGGTTGCTCATGACCATATGGAGCCCGGGCGCGCTTCACGAGCACGCCCGGGCTCACAACCTCCTTAGACTTTACGCTTTCGTCGTCGTCGTGGTTTCGGGCGCCGGGTCCGGGGTGGGCGACTGAGGGTTCTCTGCCGTCTTCCGGCGCTTCGAGAAGCTCTTCAGCCGCTTCACTTCCTGGATGTGCGGCACCAGCACCGCGTTCGCCGGATCGCGCGCCAGCTGCGCTCCGATCGAGTACGCCTGCGCGGAGATGAGCGCCAGGCGCTGGCGGCGCACGAGGTTCGCACCGTCGACGCCGTTCAGCAGGGCCCGAAGCTCACCGGCAACCTCCTTCCAGCGGCTCCAGTCGGCCTGCAACTGGCGCACTTCCTCCGGCTGCAGCCCGAGCGCCAGCGCCACGTTGTCGAGCGCTCCCAGCACGTTGATGGTCCCGGCCACGACCTCGTCCGACTGTTTCCGCGTCTGAGCGCGAAGGATGCGCCTCTGCGCCGGCGTCAGCGGTGTGACCTCTTCCATCTGTTGGCGGAGCAGCCGGATCTGCTCCATGACTGCCTCGGGGTCCAGCCTGAGCGGCTGCTGTGTTTCGGCTGCGGAAGCCGTCTTCGAATTGACTGCGGGGTTGTGCAACATAAACACTCTCCATGCCCATCGGGCGATCAAGGCCGGAGGTGACGTCAGGACCCGTATACGAGTGCGAGGCGGCCACCGGCTGGAAGGTCCGGCCACATGCCGACCCTTCCGGTTGATGATTCGAGATGTGCGCACACCTCGATTTGCCCGCGGCAGGAGGAGCAAAGCTCAACTCCCGCACTCGATACGAACTTCGCAACCCTTCTCAGGATCGGCGTATCGTCGTTAGCCGCAGCAATAAGTTAAGGCCGAGCCCGGCGTCTGTCAAGGGCCTTTTTTCGATTGCCCGGAAATCGCGAGCTACGTGCCGTACACCGCGAGCGTTCACCGGGACACCGCGAGCCTGTGCCGGGACACCGCGAGCCTGCGTCGGGACACCGCGAGCCTGCGTCGGGACACGTCGAGCCTGTGCCGGGACACCTCGAGCCTGCGCCGGGACACCTCGAGCCTGCGCCGGGACACCCCGAGCCTGCGCCGGGACACCTCGAGCATGTGCCGGGACACCTCGAGCCTGCGTCGGGACACCGCGAAGCCTGCGCCGGGACACCGCGAGCCTGTGCCGAAACACCGCGTGTCAACGGCCGGGACACCGCGAGCCTGTGCCGGGACACCTCGAGCCTGCGCCGGGACACCTCGGAGCCTGCGCGGGGACACCTCGAGCCTGCGCCGGGACACCGCGAAGCGTGCGCCGGGACGCCGTGAGTGTTCGCCCGGGACACCGCGAGTGTTCGCCGGGACACATCGAGCGTCCACCGGGACACCGCGAGCGTCCACTCGCAACCCACTGAGCGTCCACTCGGACACCACCGAGCGTCCGAGCGGATCCTGCCGGCGCCCGCTTCGACACTCGCGGCGCCCGCTCGGACGCTCGACGCTCCCTGCGCGACGCTCCCGGTGTCCGGGCCCGTACCTCCCAGCGTCCGCTCCGACGCTTGAAGTGGCCGGTGTGCCGCTCGCCGAGTGGGAGCAGTGACTAGAGAACAACGAAGGTCTGACCCCAATGGCCTTAAGTTAAGCGTACTGGCACCTCATACTGCGCCGTTACGTGCTTGCGGGTGGTGCGACGGAGCGGAGGGTAGTTGTTGATTGTCTTACGTTTAAGTGCGTGAGGCGAGTGACGGTTGGGACGACGTCGCACGCGTTGCTGCAGCACTTCTCGGCGGGCGCTCTGGTAGATCGATGAGGCGGATCGAGGGGGGAAAAGAAACGTACAGCGGCAGGTAGCGATGCACGACACGGACGGCGTGCACGAACGAGAGGTCCGTGGGATCGACGTTCTCGGCTAGTGCGGCATCGAGCATGAAGGCGCGGACGCCGAAGTGCGCCATCAACATCCCGTAGATCTCCTGTCGGATGTGGTCAGGTGTCTGCGCCCGGAGAACCATGCCGCTGCCTCGCAAGGTCGTTTTCAACTCGGCGAAGACCGTCTCGATCGTCCAACGCCTGTTGTAGAGGTGCGCGAGTTGGATTGCCGGTGCTTTGCGGTAATCCATGATCGAACAGAGCAAGCGGTAGTGCTCAGTGCCTTGTCGCGTATCGACAGCGAACTCGATCAGGCGAGCAGGAATGCCATCGACATCCTTCTGTCGGTCTTTCACCGAACGATAAATCCTGGTGAGATATGAACCGTCCGGCAGCTTCTTGAGCTTCGGCAGGTTCGCGTCAGCTTTGATGCGCCAGAGCAAGTCGGCTCCTGTGGCAAGTGCCTGCTGCCACAACGGATAGCCGAAGAACGCCCGATCGGCCAGGCAAAGCGAATCCTTCGGCAGATGCTCGATCACTTGCCGTGCGAGCTTCGCTTCGTGCGTTCTGCAACTGGCGATCTTCGCGCCGAACAGGATGTGCGTGCCGTTCTCGAGCAGCGAGACCAGCCGCACCTGCGGATAGGCAGCACTGCCGAACGAGACGCCCGGCCGGCGGAAGACGCGCGCATTCGCCGGCGTGTCGGCCACATCGAGGATCGTTGCGTCGATGGTCATAACCCGCCAGCGACGGAACCATGCGCCGATCGTCGCGCGTGTTGCCAGCGGCCGTACGATCGTCTCGTAGATCTTCCGGACGGCTGCGCTTCCGAGGCGGGTCCGCGCTTGACTGAGAGCCGATTCGGTCGCCAGGTCTTCGAGCTCGTCGACCCAGCCAGCCGACTTGCGCTTGAGCACTCGCCGGAGCACCTCACGCCCACCCGCACTGACGAATAGACCGCAGGCGACAGTCCAGTAGACCATCAGCTCCGCCGGCAGTTTCCTGATGCGCTGGCTCTGCCGACCTGTTGCCACCAGAATCCGCTGGATCTCGCCGAGCGGAAAGAACTGCATGACCGCACCCAAGCTCACGACCGGACCGCGCTTCACGCCCATACCCACTCCAGTCAATGGTTTAGCTATTGTCGCTTAACTTAAGGCCATTGGGTCTGACCCCCGATCCCCAAGTTAGCCGGACGATAATGAGACGTGACTAAATCTATCTACTTCGTCGGAGCTGGGTTCACCAAGGGTCTTCAGCAACGGATGCCGATCCCGATGATGATGGATTTCGTACAGGTGATGGCGCACTACGCGAGCCGCGATGACGTGGTGCTGATGGCACTGATCGGACTTGAGGGGGAAGGTTGCTTTGAGCACAAGAACCATGTCCTGAAGGCTTTAGCAAACGATATCAGACCCAAGCGACATCGCCGAAAGCTGCTGGCAGGAGTGCTCCACCGCGATCCTGAATCCATCGAGGCCCTACTCTCCAGCGCTGAGCGAATCGACCGTCGATTTACAAAGCTTACGCACCGATCGTTGCTGGCGGCCATCAATGATCCAGTGTTGCGGACCCAGTACGCAATCAGCCGAATGTTCTTCAGGATCGGGTGGCGCCTTCGGCTGGACACTCTCAAGCAGTACCTGGCGCTGAGAGCTCGCCAGCCACGTAGTCGCCATACGTTCGTTAGCTTCAACTACGACCTCGTACTTGAACACGCACTGGAAGCAGCCGGCGCGTCCTGGTCAGCAAAGGCGGGCTATGGCGTGAGGTTCGCGTGGGCAATTCTGGAGGACCCCTCCGAAGGCGCCGGGGCACCAGTTGTGCCACTAGCTGGCACGGCGGCGTCCAATATTCGCGTCTTGAAACCTCATGGCTCACTCAACTGGCTGCTGCCATCCGACGGCAGGACGCGCCTTCCTGTCGTTGCGACGACGGTCGAGGGCCACGTCCGGTACATTGGATCCACAGAAACCCATGCCGGCATTCGTTTCCTGGACGAGTTGCCCGTGCGTGTCGCACCGTTCATTCTGCCACCGACTAGCTCCAAAAACACAGATCTCGCCATTCTCCGAAACCTGCGCAAAAAGGAGGCGGCTGCCCTCCAGTCCGCGGATGAGTTGTACGTGATTGGTTGGAGCATTCCTAGGACAGATGTTGACCAGGTTAAGTTGATCCAACAGGCGGTGGCTCGGCGGCAAAAGCCTTTCTCGCGTGTTGTAGTTGTTAACTATCGCCAGCCCGAACGGTATTATCATCGGGTGGCGCGCCTGTTCGGTTTCCCCTTGAGGAGGGTGGAACGCTTTGATGACGGCGTGCTAGATTTCATAGCGTCACAGTTGGCCATCGCCGGGTAACTTCTCACTGCAGCCGGATTAGGGCCTGTTGCAAGGCCCGGCAGCCTAGCTGCGTACCGCACTTCCCAGAAGCACGGCGTCAGGCCCGGTGGTAGATCGGTCCCGCCGACCGCGCATTAGTGGCGGCAACCCGGCGTGCCGCTCAGCCGCAGCGCACCTGAAGCCCCTCACAACTGAGTGAGAGATCCGTTAGGCGCACGAATTAACCGCGAGTTGTCACCACGGCGACGGCTCGTGGTCTTCATGGATGATGTACGGGTTTGCCGCCCAAGGCCCGTAGTAGCGTAGGGTCCCGCGCAGTTGCTCCAGCCACCAATCGTATGTATGAACGCGAATCGCAGAACGTTCGCGAAGCGGGTTCCGGACAGCGCTGCTGTTATCGTGAAGTCGGTAGCGGCGGCCAACAATCACCAAGCCGCTGCTGACCGGCCGAATATCAGGCAGTCCCGAGTCCCTTCTCGCGCCGAGAACGCCGAGCATAGTCGAGATTCTGCAGCAACCACTCTCGCCACTCCTCAATCTGGCTTACGCCCTTGCGCCCGTGCTTGTGTAACTGATTCTCATCGCGGAGTGTGACGTCTGACTGCGCTGTCTCAAGCTCGACGAGCAGCCCAATGTATACCGAGAGAATCAACTGCTCCCACGAGAAAGTCCGGCACAAATTCCGCCCCCAGTCGAGTAGAGGCGTCGGGGTCATACGTTCGAACTTCCTAGCTGCGAGGGTGATCGCCTTGTGGCTAAAATACCCTGATGGCCGACGAGGAGTTGAGAGCGTCATTCGAGGCGATGCGGCGCGAGGACGCCGATGCACACGAAACGACGCGTGGGCGCTTCGAGGCGAGCGTGGAGGCGATGCGGCGCGAGCACGAAACGACGCGCCGCCACTTCGATCTAACCTTCGAGGCGACGAAACACGAGATCCGCCTCATAGGCCAGTCGGTCTCGCACCTGAGTGAGAAGCTCGAACGAACCGCCGCGAACCTCGAGCAGAAAATTGACACCAGTGCGGCCGAGACACGGGCCATGATCAAGTTCTTCACCCGTTGAGTTCATCCCCGGAATACCTCCTCCCCACCCAACCTTACCCCCAACGATGCGTGGAACCCACGGCTGGGCCGAGGTGTCGCGGGAGCGGAAGCGGGAGATCATCGACGCGATCGTGGCCAATGGGCCGACGCGCGGGCCGGTGCATGTCGAGCTCGACCTCACCGACCGCTGCAACGTGGCCTGCTACTTCTGCAACCAGCAGGACCTGCGGACGAAGGAGTCGATTCCGCTCCCGAAGCTGACCGATCTCATCGATGAGCTGGCCGCGGGCGGGCTCAAGTCGGTGCGGCTCTCCGGCGGCGGCGATCCGCTGTTCCACCGCGATGTGCTCAACGTCATGGATCATCTCGCTTCGCGGGACGTGATCGTCGACAACCTGACCACGAACGGCGTGGCCCTGACCACCGAGGTGGCGAAGCGGCTGGTGGAGGGGAAAGCGCGCGAGGTCATCTTCTCGCTCAACGCCGCCGACGCACCGGATTACGCGCGGATGATGAAGGTGAAGCCGGCCCTTTTCGACAAGGTGCTGGAGAACATCCGTAACCTGGTGGCGGTGCGCGGCGAGTCGATGTATCCGTCGATCGTGGTGCAGTTCCTGATCGACAAGAAGAACCTCAGCCGCCTCGTGGAGATGTACGAGCTCGGCCGCTCGCTGGGCGTCGACCGCATCGGCATCAACCCGGTGCTCGAAGTGCCGCTCGACCGCATCGACCGGGAGACGCTGCTCGAGCGCGACGACCGCGACGTCGCCGAGCCGCTGATCGAGCAGATCCTCCGCCGCGACCTCGGCGTCGGCCTGCTGCAGGTCGATTTCGGCGTCGAGGGGTGGAACGAGATGCTGCAGAAGGTGCGCGACCGCGTGCAGAGTCCCGCATACAACGCCTACCCGACGGCGCCGTCGTTCAAGCAGGAGAACGGCGGCTGCTTCTTCGCCTGGTACACCGCCGCGATCACCGGCAACGGCGACATCCGCCCCTGCTGTCTGCTCCTGAATCCGAGCGTCAAGCCGCTGGGGAACATCCACGACGGCCAGACCTTTGCCGAGCACTGGAACGGTCCCGCCTTCGCGAAGATGCGCACGGAGATGCGCGACGTGCTGCTGATGAAGAGCAAGGCCCCGTATTCGCCGAAGCGCTTCGAGATCCTCAAAGAGCCGTGCGTGACGGACGGGCTGTGCTGGCTGAAGAATATGTACTTCCGCGGCGACGCCGAGTTCTACGCGGAGCTCGATGAGAAGCTGACGGAAGCGCGCAAAAAGGACGTCGGCCTGCTGCGCGGCAAGGAAGGGCGCCGCCGCGCGATCACGCTCTTCGTGCACGAGCGCCCGCGGCTCAAGCAGGCGTGGGATTGGTTCCGCGAGAACTCGCGGCCGGCGCGCAAGATGCTGAAGTCGAAGCTGGGGATCGACGTCACGGACGCGGTGTGACGAGTGGCAAAGCCCCTCGTCACATCCCGAGCGCAGCGAGGGATCCGGGTGGGGGTCCCCGTCACTTCGTGATCAGGATCCGGTCCCACAGCAGGTGCTTGTAGCGCCACCACAGTGCATCCCGCCGGCGTTTGCCGCTCGGGTATTTGCGGTGGAAGAACGCTTCGTGCGACGTCGCGCCGGGGAAGCAGCGGACGATCTCGTCGACGCTCCAGAAGATGTGCACCACGTCGTATTCGTCGACGAATCTCTCCGCCACGAATTTCTGCGCGCGATCCGGGAGGAGCAGCAGGCCCGGCAGGCCGTAGTGCGGGTCGCCTTTGAAGAAGTAGCGCAGGCGCGGGGGCGTGGTGACCATGCATTCGCCGCCGGGGCGGAGCACGCGCATGATCTCGCCGCCGAGGAGCTGCGGATCGCGCACGTGCTCGATCGTTTCCAGGCAGAAGACGACGTCGAACGTTTCGTCCGGAAACGGCAGGCGCTCGCCCACCGCGACCGCAGGGTGCATCGGGAAGCCGCTCGCGCGCTTGAGCTCCAGCAGCTGCGGGTTGGCGAGGATGTCGATCGAGTGCACCTCGGCGTCGACATAGTTCGCGGCGCCGAGGGAGACTCCGCCGTTGCCCGCGCCGAGGTCGAGGATGCGCAGCGGACGGCGGTCGGGGTGGCGGCCGAGGAGCCAGCCGCCGATCTGCTTCCCCTCCTCCAGCCGCCCTTCGGAGAACGCGCCGCTCGCGGCCACGCTCAGGAAGAGACGGGCCAGCTCGTCCCAGTTGCGGCGGATCTCGCTCACGCGGTGCGCGGCCTGCCGATGAGGAAGAGCAGCGACGTGATGAGCAGCACCCCGCCGAAGGCGAGCGCGTGATTCACGACACCGTGGGCGTGCGCCCCCGCCCATGCGTAAACCGCGGCGGGCGCGAGCGAGCCAGCAGCTGCGGCGACGGCGGCCTGTCCCCACGTCAGCGGCGAGGAGCCGGCCAGGATCGCGACCGTTTCGGCAAGGATCGGCACCGGCCGCGTGACCGCGATCGCGACCACGCCCCAGCGCTCGAGCAAGGCGCCGGCGCGCTCGTGCTCGCGCTCGGTCACGAAGCGGCGCACCGCGCCTTTGCCGGCGCGGCCAACGGCGAACGCGGTCAGCGCCGAAGCTACGGAGCCGAGCATCGAGAGCAGCGTCCCGCCGGCAAAGCCGAACAGTGTCCCGTGCGCAAGCATCACCAGGCTGGAAGGGATGGGGAGAAAGACGTCCGCGACCAGGAGCAGCACGCCGATGACGCCCGCCAGCGGACGGGCGCCGCGCAGCAGCGGCGTCGGGTCGTCGAGGAGCGCGACGCCGGCGCTCGACGCGGCGAAGAACATCGCCAGCAGCGTCACCGCAATCACGACCGCAAGGATCCACCAGCGCCGCATGAGGGGCGATGATAGACGACTGAGCCAGCGGTTTGGAGTGCGGCGACCGCCGCAGTCGCCGCTTTTACTCCGAGAGCCCCAGCTCGTGCTTCTGCGAGTGAAAGCGGTGACTGCGGTCACCGCACTCCAAACGAATTGAAGCGTCAGTCGAAGAGGCAGCAGCGGGCGCCGGTGGTCGGGATGGTGCGGATGGCCATGTAGCGCTTGCCGACCGTGAAGTCGGCGGCGGGCTGGCCGAAGCAGGTGAAGCTGCGGGCGAGGAGGCGGATGTGGTTCGGGCTGTGGGCGCCCCACCAGAGCGGGTGGGTGAAGAGGAACTTGTGGCTCTTGCCCGGCGGGATCATGAATTCGAGGATCGAGAAGTCGGCATCGACGAAGCGGGCCACCGGTTTGCCTTGCTCGTCGAAGACGGGGTCGTTCAGCACCTCGATGCCGATCTGCACGAGCTGCGGCTGGCCGGTGGAGGTGCCGAGGAACTCGATGTAGGCCTCGCCGACCCAGTTCGGATTGAAAATCGTCGAGACCGGGTAGGTGTACTCGAGCAGGTTCGTCCAGCGGCCGCAATCGGAGGTCAGCCAGTGGTTGAAGGCCGTCGTGCCGTCGCCGGCGGTGGAGACGACGACCGGCGCGGTCTGCTCGGCTTCGAGCATCGGCGTGAGCTGCGGGTGTCTCGTCTCGAAGCCGATCGCTTCGACCTGCCGGTACTCGACGATCGCGCTGCCGCTGCCGCGCACGATGGCCCAGAGGCTGACCGTGTGCTCTCCGGCCGGGATGTTGGCGAAGCCGGGCTTGCTCTTGAAATGGTCGAAGACGTTGACGCCGCTCGGGTAGAACTTCGGCAGGCCGAGCTCGATGGTGTGCTGCGAGGTGGCGCCGTCGAGGGAGAAGCCGACCGTCAGGTGCGACGCGTCCGCGGTGGCGGAGCGCACCTGGAAGGAACCCTGCACGAGGAGGTTCACGTCCATCGCGGAGTCGACCTTGATCTCGTCCGTGATCTGCCGCCAGGTGCCGTCGACGATCATCGGCTCCGCGTGCGTGGCGGTCGCGGCGCCCGTGTTGACCGGCGTGCCCTGCGCGGTCATGAACGAGTTGCCGATGGCGATGGAGCCGGGGCCGTCGACCAGCCAGACCTGCATCGCCAGCCGGTGCTGTCCGCCCGGAATGCGCGTGACGACGTTCACCTCTTCGCTCTGGTGGTAGTCGCCGGTGAGGGTGCGGAGGTACTCGCCGCGCGGCACGTCGTCGACCAGGAAACGGATCGCGAAGCGCGAGCCCGGCGGAGCGCTGGCCGCCCGGATGCGCACCGTCCCGCGGATCACGGCGTTCACCGTCCGCAGGTTGGAGAAGTTGATGTAGTTGCGCGCCGCGCAGCCTTCCACGATGGTGACCCAGCCGGCGCCGAACTGCACGTCCGGCTGACCGTTGACGAAGTCCTCGGTGTAGGGATAGACGCTGCCGGTGAGGTGCTTGTGCTGCGCGCACGTCCCGCTCGGGTCGGCAGTGCACTGGGCATCCGCCGAAACGGCCAGGACCGCGAAAAGGATCGACGCAAAGAGGCGCAAGGGCCGACGCACGAGCGTCAGCCCTGCAAGCACCGTACTACTCCATCGCGTGCGCACGCTTCCGGGTGGAGTCGATCCAGAGATAGAGGCACAAGCCGACGAAGAGGATGATGGAGACGAGTTGCGACCAGAGGGGATCGTCATAAAAGAATGAACGCAGCTGTCCCTTATCTACGTTCGCGTCGTACCAACTGTTTAGGCGCAGCGCAGCGCCGAAGACGCCGCCGAGTGCGCCGCCGGCCATGAGACCCGAGGCGATGATCACGCCGCGCTCGCGAATCGTGCGGCCGCGCTCGCTCCCCTCACGCTGTGACCGTTTGTTGACCAGGTGGGACAGCCAGCCGCCCACCAGCGCGGGCGTGTTGAGCTCGAGCGGAAGGTACATCCCGAGCGCGAAGATGAGCGCCGGGACGCCGAGCATCTCCATGGCGATCGTGATCATGGCCCCCGCCGCGAACAGCACGTACGCGATCGGCTGGCGGTTCATGAAGCCCTGCACGAGCGCCTGCATGATCGACGCTTGCGGCGCGGCGAGCACCTGGCGCGTATCGCCGGGCGCGGCTTCGCCGAACTGGAACACCTGCGCGAGCATGACGATGGTCAGGCCCACCGCGATGGCCGCGGCGATGACGCCGAGGAACTTCACCTTCTCCTGCGCGGACGGCGTCGAGCCGATCCAGTAGCCCGCCTTGAGATCGGTGACGGTCTGGCCGGAGACCGAGAGCGCGGTGCAGACCATGCCGGCGATGGCCATCACGAAGAACATGCCGGTGGTGCCGGAGACGCCGAACTGCAGCAGGACCGCGGACGAGATGATGATCGTCAGCATGGTCATGCCGGAGACGGGGTTGCGCGCGGTGGTGGCGATGGCGTTCGCCGCCACGGAGGTGAAGAAGAAGGAGAAGAGCAGCGTGAGCAACAGGCCGGCGATGAGCACCGGAATGGTCGGGCGCAGCGTGCCGAAGAAGACTGCCACCGCGATGGCGCCGATGACTACGCCGGCGAGGAGGGCCATCACCGAGATGTCGCGATCGGTGCGCTCGCCGTGCCCTTCGCCACCGGCGCGGAAGGCGCGTGCCGCAACGCCGAACGAACCGGCGATCACGCGCAGCGATTTGATGATGCCGAAGATGCCGGCGGTGGCGATCGCGCCGACGCCGATGTAACGGACATAGCCGCGGTAGATCTGCTCCGCGGTCATCTGTCCCAGCGGCACCGTGGCCGGATAGACGGCCTCGGTGAAGTTCGCGCCGATCAGCGCGATCAGCGGCACGAGCACCCAGTTCGAGGCGATGCCTCCCGCGCAGAGGATCATCGACGAGCGCAGTCCCATCACGTATCCGAGGCCGAGGATGAAGGCCTGCGCGTCGAAGCGGACCACGAACTTGGCCCGCTCCGCCAGGTCCCGCATCTGCGGGATGAAGTGGAAGTCGAGGTACTCCTTCCAGACGTTGAACGTGGTGGTGATGAAGTCGTACACCCCGGCGATGGCGGTGGCCTGCAGCAGCAGCTTCGCCTGCGAGCCGCCTTTCTCGCCCGTCACGAGGACTTCGGTGATCGCCGTCGCCTCGGGGTACGGCAGCAGGCCGTGCGTCTCGCGCACGAAGTAGCGGCGCAGCGGAATGAGGAAGAGGACACCGAGGATGCCGCCGGCGAGGCAGATGAAGATCGTCTGCACCGGATGGGGATTGAGCTTGAGCGAATAGAGCGCGGGGAGCGTGAAGATCGCACCCGCCACCACCGACCCCGAGACACCGCCGATGCTGGTGATGATGACGTTCTCGAGGATTGTCGAGCGGCGCGGGTAGACGCGTGCGAGGCCGATGGCGAGGATCGAGATCGGGATCGCCGCCTCCATCACCTGCCCCACTTTCAGGCCGGAGTACGCCGAGGCGACGGTGAAGATGATGCAGAGGAAGAGGCCCCACAGGATCGCGCGCCACGTCGTTTCAGGCGGCGCCAGCGAGGCCGGCACCATCGGCTCGTACTCCACGCCGGCCGGAAGCGGGACATATGCGTTCTCGGGGAGGGACTTGGTTTCGGTCGTTTCCATCGCTCGCTCCTCGGGGCGTGAAGATCACGCCAGAATCTGGTCGATCGTCCTGTAGCTCACCGCGTGGTACATCGGCCGCGCCTTCGCGTAGATCGCGCGCGCGCGGTCCTTTCCTTCGGGCGTCTCGGTGAGCTTCTGATAGAGCGGCTTGAGGAACTTGCGGCGGCCCTGGCGCAGCAGGAAGGCCTCGAGGGCGCCGTAGGCCGGCTCGTATTTGTGCTCGATAGCGTTCATCAGCCACTCGTGCAGGATCTCGGAGTTGCCGCTCTCGGTGAAGTGGAACGCGGCGTCGAGGTCGACCAGGTGCCCGTAGTTGAGCGTCTTCGGGAGGTGCCGCAGGAAGTGAATCCATTCGTGCGTCGACCAGTTGGCCGTGACGAGATCGGAGGCGGGCGTGCCCCCCTCGAACGCCGTCACCTGCGCTTCGACTTTCTTGAACGCATCCGACTGCACCTGCGGCGCGTTCTCCGGGATGCCGGGCGCGTGCACCCACTGCTCGAGGCTGATGCGGTCTTCGAGTCCCTCAGTCTTCGACAGAAGCTTCGCGCGCAGTTCCTCCATGAACTCCGCGGTGGTCATCGACTGGAACGCGTGCGCGTCGAAGTACTCGCGCAGGAAGGCGTCCCACGTTTCGCGGCCGACCGTCTCTTCGATGAGGCGCAGCAGCGAGTAGCCCTTCTCGTATGCGAGCTTCGTCGCCGCTTCGTCGGGATCGCGGTCGGTGAGGTCGAGGAAGAGGTGCGTGTCGCGCGACGGCAGCTCGGCCACCGTGGCCTCGAGGTCCTGGTAGCCGAGGAGGGCCAGCATCTCGGAGTAATCGCGCCCGAAGACCTCTTCCATGATGCGGCGCTCGAAGTAGACCGTGAATCCTTCGTTGAGCCAGAAGTCGTTCCAGGTCGCGTTCGTGACCAGGTTGCCGGACCAGGAGTGCGCGAGCTCGTGCGCGACCAGGTTCACCAGCGAGCGGTCACCGGCGAGGATGGTCGGCGTCGCGAACGTGAGCCGCGGATTCTCCATCCCGCCGAACGGAAAGCTCGGCGGGAGCACGAGCACGTCGTACTGGCCCCAGCGATAGGGGCCGTACAGCTTCTCGGCCGCCTCGATCATCTTGGGCGTGTCGACGAGCTCGTAATGCGACGCCTCGATCATCGGCTTCTCGGCCCAGACGCCGCTGTTGTCGCTGAATGCGCGGAACTCGAGGTCGCCCACGGCGAGCGCGAGGAGGTACGACGGGATCGGCTGCGGCATCCGGAAGTGATAGACCCCGTCCGCATTCGCCTCGGTCGGGTTCTCGGCCGACATGATGGCGATGAGCCCTTTCGGCACCCGGATGGTGGCCTCGTATGTCATGCGCACGCCGGGCGTGTCCTGACACGGCACCCAGGTGCGCGCGAGGATGGCCTGCGATTGCGTGAAGAGGAACGGATGCTTCCCGCCCGCGGTCTGCTCCGGCGTGAGCCACTGCACCGCGGCCGCGTCGGGCGAGGTGGAGTAGTCGATCTTCACCGACTTCGTCTCCGGCTTGATCGCGATGGTGAGCATGCGCCCGAGGAATGGCTTCGGGTCGCCGAGCGTGAACGTCGCCTCGGTGCCGCCATCGAGCGTGACGCGCGCGATCTCGAGGCCGTTCGTATCGAGGACGACCTCGCGCCCGCCGTTCTTCGCTTCGATGGTCAGCGTGGCGGAGCCCGTCAACAGCTGCCGCTCGAAGTCGACGTCGAGGTCGAGCGCGAGATGCCGGACCACGGCCTCTTCCGGCCGCGCAAAGGAATGGATGTCTCTCATGCGGGCGCTAGGATAGACCAGGGGAGCAGGATCGCGGTGTGGCGTGTCTTGCTCGCGTGTTGCTATCCGGTAGCAGGTGTCAGGTGTCTGGGGTGTTTCGCCCGGACGACAAGCCGCAGATACCTGACACCTGACACCTCACGGCCGCAGCCGTGTCAACACGGTCCTCAACGCACGCTGCGCCGCTTGCTCGTCGTCTTTCCGCTCACCAGCTCATACGCGCCGCGGCCATACGTCGCCGCGATCACGCGCCCGTCCGCCGTCACGGCGAAGTCGTTGACCAGCACGTTCGGGAGGCCGCGGTTGAAGAGCGTCCAGGGATCCTCGCCGGCGCGGCGGAAGACGCCGATGTCGGTGCCGGCGTAGAGGACGTCCGGGTTGCGGGGGTCGAGGATGAGCGCGTTGACCGGCACGTCGGGGAGGCCGGTGGCGAACGGGGTCCAGGTCGTGCCGTAGTTGCGGGTGACGAAGACGTGCTCGGAGCCGTAGCCGGAGAAGGAGACGTACGCGGTGGCGGAGCTGCGGGGATCGACGGCGAAGCTCTTCACGGTGCGCTGCGGGAGCCCGGCGGTGATGTCGGTCCAGTCGATGCCGCCACTGCGCGAGACCATGACGCGACCGTTCTGCGAGCCGGTGTAGAGCACCGACGAATCGGTCTCGCTGATGCCGATGGCGCGCAGGCGATCGCGGTCCCCGTGGGTGAGGTCGGTGTCGCTGGTCATGCGCCACGCCGCGCCGAAGTTGTCGCTGACGAACATCCTGTACGTGCCGAAGTAGAGCGTGCCGCGGGTGCGCGACTGTTCGAACGGCGCGATGAAGGCGATGCGCGCGCGCTGGATCGGTTCGTCCCAGGTGTTGTGCGACGCGGCGAGCGAGAAGCGATCGCGCTCGTCGACCATGAACATCTGCCCTTCGATGTAGTTCGAGATGACGCGCGACGGGTTGTTCGGGTCGAAGACGATCGAGCCGTAATCGCCCGTCACCAGCTCGCGCCACGTGCCGTCCGCACTGCGCCGTTCGAGGCCGTTGTCCTGCGTGCCGAGGTAGACCACGGCTGGATCGGTGGGATGCGTCGCGACGCCGTACGCCTGCACCACCGACAGCGTCGGGGAGAGCGAGGTGTACGTCGTCCCGCCGTCGTTGCTGCGGAAGATGCCGCCGTCATTGCCGAGGTACGTCGCGCCGGGGATGGAGGCGAAGGAGTGCTGGTCGATGTGGGTCGTGGAGAGGTGCGGCACGAAGTCGCCGTTCTCGGTCAGCGATTTCGTGACGTTGGTCCAGGTGGCACCGCCGTCGCGCGTGCGCCAGGCGTCGCGGAAGCCGAGGTAGACGGTGTTCGGATCGGTCGCGTCAATGCCAAGGTACCAGGCCAGCTCGGTCGGGATGTCGGGACTGTGGCGCGTCCAGGTCCGGCCGCCGTCATCCGAGACGAAAAAGTTGTGCTCGCGGCGCAGCGTGTCCTGGCCGCCGTACGCGTAGTAGCGGTTCGGCATGTTCGCCGGGACGCCGAGGACGAACTCGCCGCGGATTGGGAAGAACGAGCCGGCGGGAAGGATCAGCGTCCAGTTCTTCCCGCCGTCCACCGACTTGTGGACGCCCGGCCTCCACGTGCCGCGCGTCTCGCCGACCGAGGCGAGCAGCGTCTCGGAGGTACCGGGCACCACCAGAAAGTCGGTGACCGCCGCCGGCAGCACGTTCGTCCAGGTCACCCCGCCATCCTCGGAGACGAAGACGCCGATCGATTCGTTGTCGGTGCGTTGCCGCTCCACCTGCGCGATCCATAGGCGGTTCACATTCGTGGCGTCGACGCCGGCGCGCAACGAGCGTCCCCGTTGCGCGAACGTCGGGCCGCTGACGTCGCGCCAGCTCGCGCCGGCGTCGTCGGAGCGGAGCACTCCCGTGCCGAGGAAGTCGCTGCCCATCGCGGCATAGACGACGCGCGGATTGGACGGCGCGAATACGAGCGCGCCGATCGAGAGATCGACGTGGTTGTCGGAGACCGGCGCGAACGACGCGCCGCCGTTCGTGGAGCGCCAGACGCCGCCGCTCGACGAGCCGGCCAGGATCAGGCTCGGATCGGCGGGGGAGATCGCCAGCGCGTTGATGCGGCCGCTCGCCCAGCGCCACGGGAAGGCCGTCTCGACGGGCGTCGGGCCGAGCGAGCGCCAGCGCTCCGCCGTCGGCTCGGCCGCTTCGCTCTGGACGTTCGACTGCTGCAGGGACCGCTGCATAGCGGCTTTCAACGCGAGGCGGCGCGCGTTCGAAGGGATGGAGCCGTGCGGATATGCACGCTCTTCGTAATAGTGCTTCCAGCGCTCGTACCCTGCATCGCGCGGCAGCGGATACTCGGGGACGGCCGCACGGCATCCGGCAAAAAGCACAAGCGTGGCAGCAGCGAGAAAAATGGGGGGACGCATTGGACTTTTATTAGGATACCCGGGAAAGGGGGATTCGCGTGCCTTGTGACCATGCCGGCGGGCCGGAACTGATCGAGATGGCGGAGCGGCATCTCCGCGAGACGAACGTGGCCGAGGGTCAGTGGCCGGGGCTCCGCTTCCGCTGGTCCGAGAACCTGACGGACAGCATGTGGGCCTCGGTGGTCGTGGAGATCGAGCGCCGCGGGGAGCAGTGGATCGTCACCAGGCTCGACCGGAACGCGGAAGCGGTAGCGGAGACAGGATTCCGGCCGCTGTAAATGGCGCAATACTTGTAGGCGAATCCGCAGCTTGATCGTCAACCCACCGAATCGACGCCGCGGAGATGGGGAGCAGCCGCCGCCCGACCCTCCTTCCGTGCGCGTGCTGCTCGTCGACGATGACGACAACTTCCGCGCCTGGATGTCCCTCCTCATGCGCCGCCTCGGGTTCCTCGTCGAGACCGCCGCCGACGGCGTGCTGGCGCTCGAGCACCTCCGCTGCGGGGCCTTCGACCTGCTGATCTCCGACCTCGAGATGCCGCGCATGAACGGGATGGAGCTGATCCGCGAGATCCGCGCGACGCCCGAGCTCGCGCACCAGTACGCGGTGATGCTGACCTCGCACGAGGACCTCGATTCGAAGGTCGGCGCGCTCACCACCGGCTACGACGACTTCCTGACCAAGAGCTGCACGGAAGTGGAAGTGGTGGCGAAAGTGATCGCGGCGCACCGGATGCTCTCGCGGCAGCGGATCGTGTCGACGGCCGCGCACGAATGGCAGACCATCGCCACGCGCGACGAGCTGACCGGCGTCTCGACGCGGCGTGCGTTCGTCGAGGAAGCGGAGCGCTGTCTCACGGAAGGGAGGTTCATCGGGATCGCACTGCTCGACCTCGACGATTTCAAGCCGATCAACGACAACTTCGGCCACCTCACCGGCGACCGCATCCTGCGCGACATCGGTGCGCTGTTCCTGAGCCGCACACGCTCGACCGACCTGATCGCCCGCTGGGGCGGCGACGAGTTCGTGCTGCTCGTGCGCGACCTGGCGCTGGACGACGTGGCCGGCGCCGCGGAACGCCTGGTGACGGAAGTGGCTTCGATGCAGTGGACGAGCGGCGACCTCTTCTTCGGGATGAGCGTGACCAGCGGCGTGGCCCACTCATCGCTGCTCGACAGCCCGACGCTCGAACAACTGCTCGACGTCGCGGACCGCGATCTCTACGCGAAGAAGTGGCTCAAGAAGCATCCCGGCGAGCGCTCCGACCTCTACGAGTACCCCGACAGCGGCGCCTCGATCGTTTCCCTGCCGCCGAGCGGAGAGGCGCGCAAGCGCGTGGCGGAAGAAGAGAACTGACCCGCGTCCCGACGCTCACGCCACCCGCGTAGCGGGTGACAGATCATAGCCCCCGGCTTTCAGCCGGGGGTATCGGGGCTCCACGATTCGAGTCCGCGTAGCGGCCGGCAGAGTCCTTTCGGCCGCTACGCGGACTCGATTTCTAATCATCCCTTCCCCCGGCTGAAGCCGGGGGCTACGATCTGACGCCCGCTACGCGGGCGGGAGAGACTAGGAACCAGACGAGAGCTGACGCGCGCTACTTCGCGGCCGATTCGAACGCGATTTTCGCCTTGTCGACGTCGATGAACGGCCCGAGCTCGTACACGTTGCGATACCCGTAGTTGTAGAGGGCGATGTACGTCGACAGGTTGAGCGATGCGGTCGGTGCCTTCGTGGCGAACGCGCTCTCGTTGTTGCCGAAGTTGTTGTTGCAGTAGATGAGGATGCGCGTGTTCCTGTTCGGGATGACGCGGTCCAGGCTGGCGGCGGTGATGTCGGGGAAGCTGAGGTTGACCGCCCCTTTCACGTGTAGCTCATCGAACTTCTCCCGGCTGCGCGCGTCGAGGACGACCGTCCCCGGCTCAGCGGCCATGCGGATGAACTCTTCTTCGGTAAGGCGGCGCAGTTCCCGATGCTCCGCGGCCTGGTTGGCGACCGCGAGGTAGCCGTTCATGTCGATGTTCGGATTCGGATTCGCGATCTTCGTGGCGAAGAGGAGCAGCGCGAGTGCGAAGGTGCTCATGAAGGCAATGTGGTCGCCGCGCCGGGGAAAGGATAGTGGCGTTACTGAAAGTTTGGAGTGCGGTGACCGCAGTCACCGCTTTCACTCGCCGCGGAGCGGCAGCGTTCCTCGCGAGAGCGGCGGCTCCGCCGCAGGAAAAGCGGTGACTGCGGTCACCGCACTCCAAACTTTCGGCGCGAGTACCTACGCCTCGACCGGGGCGCCTGTCCGTTCCGCCGGCGTCCAGTTCGTGTGCGGCTTGCGGTTCAGGATCAGGTAGCGCCACACCAGTTCTCCGTAGGAGCGCGCGACCATGCCGCGCTTTTCGTAGAACGGCGTGAGGAGCTTCTGCAGGCGCGGGAGGTTGTAGAACGGCACGCCGGGGAAGTAGTGGTGCTCGAGGTGGTAGTTCGAGTACATGAAGACCTTGTCCCAGAACCAGGAGCTCTTCATCAGGGTCGACCACTTGGCCGGATCGTTCGGGTCGATGTCGTAGTGCTGCCCGAGGCGGTTCAGCGCGAAGGCGATCGGGAAGACGAAGAAGACCGGGACCACGTACAGCTTCCAGGCCACCGCCCAGCCGCCGAGGAAGGCCGCCAGCGCGAGCAGCGAGAGGTGGAAGGCCACCGTGGCCATGCGCTCGCGGGCGATGCGCTTACGCAGTTCCGGCTCGTACGAGGCCGTCTCCTTCGCCGCGGCGCGGAAGTAGATCGGGAAGAGGGCCGGGGTGAAGTAGAGGAACTTCAGCCAGCGCGCGTTGATCTTCGGCGAGAGGTAATGGCGCTTCGGATCGTCGTCGTCCGAGCCGAGGTTGGCGTGATGGTCGAGATGCCAGCGGGTGAACTGCGAAGAGGAGATGCCGCTCGGGATCGCGTAGAGCAGGCCGAGGAGGCGGTAGCGGGGCTCGCTCGCCTCGCGGAGGACGGCGCGATGCACCACCTCGTGCAGCAGCACCGTGAAATCGAACACCGCGAAGCCGGCCACGAAGGCGAACGGCAGCCAGAAGTACCAACGGTCGAGCTGCACGATCGCGATCGCCGAGAGCACGATCGCCGCGAAGTTCGCAAAGGCGATCGCCGCATGCAGCAGCGGCCGCTTCTGGTGCAATTCGCGCAGTGCATCTACCGGAATCTCGCTGGCGAGATCGCGCTTGAGCTGCTGGGCGTGGTCGGCGTAGTAGGAGGCCATTCGTACGATATATGTTGAAGCGAATCTACACGATCGGCCATTCCACCCGGACGCTCGAGGAATTTGTCGCGCTCCTGCGCGAGCATGGCGTCACCCGCCTGGCCGACATCCGGCGCTATCCCGGCTCCCGCCGCTACCCCCATTTCTCAGGCGAATCGCTGGAGCGGACGCTGCCGCAGGAGGGCATCGAATACCTGCACTTCGAGCAGCTCGGCGGACGCCGCAAGCCGGCCGCCGGCTCGGCGAACGCGGCCTGGGAGAACGAGCAGTTCCGCGGCTATGCCGATCACATGGGCACGCCTGAGTTCCAGCGCGCGGTGGACCGCCTCGTGGCCACGGAGCACGACACCGCGTACATGTGCGCCGAGGCCGTTCCGTGGCGCTGCCACCGCAACCTGCTCTCGGACGAGCTCGTGCGTCGCGGAGTGGAGGTCCTCCACATCATCGGGCAAGGCAAAACGCAGCCGCACGAGCTGCACAAAATGGCGAAGATCGAGGGCGGCCGGGTGGTCTACCCGCCCCCGCAGTCGACGTTGTTCCGCTGAAGGGTGCATAATCGTCCGCTCAGCAAGGCGTCCAAACCATGTCGATCGCTGCCGCAGAACCGTCGGTTTCGGAAAGGGACGTTGTCCTCGCGGTCGACGATAACGAGCAGAACCTGCAGTTGCTGGAGGAGTACCTCTTCGACTGGGGCTACGAGGTCGTCCTGGCGAGGGACGGCGCCGAGGCGGTCGAGCTCTACCCCCGCTGCAATCCCTCGATCATCGTCCTCGACGTGATGATGCCGAACATGGACGGCTACGAGGCCTGCCAGCTCATCAAGGCCTCCCCCGCCGGCCGGACCATCCCGATCCTGATGCTCACCGCGCTCACCGGCTCGTCGGAGAAAATCCGCGCGCTGGAAGCGGGGGCCGACGACTTCCTGAACAAGCCGATCAACCGGGAGGAGCTGCGCACGCGCATCCGCTCGCTGATCCGCATCCGCAATCTCCGCAAGGAGCTCGATTCGAGCGAGAACATCATCATGACGCTCACGAGCGCGCTCGAATCGAAGGATCCGCACACCAGCGGCCACGTGCACCGAGTGGCCTCGTACGCGGCGCATCTCTGCGACAAGCTCGGGTTCTCCGGCGAGGAAAAGGAGACCGTGATCAAGGGGGCGATGCTCCACGATCTCGGCATGATCGGCGTTCCCGATCACCTGCTCACCGCGCTGCCGCAGAACGACGAGGAGCGCGGCCGCGTCGCGGACCACACCCGCATGGGAGCGTCGATCCTCGAGCCGATGACGACCTTCCGCCAGTTCGTGCCGATCGTCCGCTCGCATCACGAGCGGTGGGACGGCTCCGGCTATCCCGACGGCCTGAAAGGCGACGCCATCCCGCTGGAAGCGCAGATCGTCGGCATCGCCAACCGCTTCGACGAGATCCATCACGAGCGCGGCCTCACGGAGACGGACGCGATGCAGCAACTGCTCGGGGAGGCGGAGGGTGGAGCGTTCAACCTGGAGCTGGTGAAGTTTTTCGCGGTGTCGCTCGACGAGGAGACGCCGAAGGCGGCCACCTCGAAGCACATCCGGGCACGCACGCGGCGGCGGGCACGCGTCCTCTGCGTCGATGACAACCGGATGAACCGCGACCTGGTCGCGACCACGCTCGCCGGCGAGCATCTCGAGCTGCTGACCGCGGAGAACGGCCTCGCCGCGCAGGCGGTGCTGGAGCGCGAGGTGATCGACGTCGTGCTGCTCGACATCTCCGAGGATGGAGCGTCGACCCTGCTGGCGCTGCGGGCCGATTCGCGATGGGAGACGCTGCCGGTGATCGTGCTGACCTCGCCGCGCAACAGCGCGATGCGGCAGGAGGCGATCGTCACCGGCGCGGACGACTTCATCCACTATCCGCTGAACCGCCTCGAACTGGTGACGCGCATCCAGTCGCTGCTGCGCATCCGCGAGTACCACGCCGATCTCGAACAGACGCAGAACGTGATCTGCGCGCTCGCGCTCGCGCTGGAAGCAAAAGACCGCTATACGCGCGGGCATTCGCAGCGCGTGGGCGACCTGGCGCGGACGTTCGCGCTGCACGTCGGCCTCTCCCGGCCGCAGGCGGAGACGATCCGCATCGCCGGGCTGCTGCACGACATCGGCAAGATCGCGGTGCCGGAGAAGCTGCTCAACAAGAACGGACCGCTCACGCGCGATGAGTTCATGCGCGTCATCGACCATCCCGTCATCGGCGAGGAGATGGTCCGCCCGCTGGCGACGCTCGCGAACGTCCTGCAGCTCATCCGCCATCACCACGAGCGCTACGACGGCCGCGGCTACCCGGACGGCCTCTGCGCCGACGCCATCCCGTACGAGGTGCGCCTCCTCTCGATCGTCGACGCCTACGACGCCCTGACCTCGCACCGCTCCTACCGCCCCTCCCCGCTCTCCCACGAAGCCGCCATCGCCACCCTCCGCCGCGAAGCCAACGGCGGCAAGTGGGACCCGAAGATGGTCGAGCAGTTCGCCACCATGCTCGGCGCGACCGCGCCGGCGTGGGACGTGATCACGGTGGCGGCGCCGGTGTTGAGACTCGCCTAGCGGCGAGGGTGTCAGGTGTCAGGTATCTGGGGATTCGTGTCGTCCGGGCGAGTCACCCCAGACACCCGACACCTGACACCAACCTTCGCCGGAGAGAGTGAACGCGGACAGCCGGGCGGCAACGGGCCCGTGGAAACCAGTTTGCTACACTCCGGCCCCCAACGATGCTGGTCTTCTCGGATCCACTCCGTCAGACCGATCTGCCGCGCGGTTGCGTGGCTACGATCGGGAACTTCGACGGCATGCATGTCGGACATCAGCAGATCGTCCGCGGGGTCGTAGACCGCGCGCGCGAGCTCGGCCGCCCCTCCGCCGTCATTACGTTCCACCCCCATCCGCTCTCCGTGGTCGCGCCGGACCGGGTCCCGAAGCAGATCCTGACGCTCCCGCAGAAGGAAGAGCTGCTGCGTGACATGGGGGTCGACGCGCTGCTGGTCGTCCCTTTCTCACACGAGTTCTCGCGCTGGACCGCGGATCGCTTCATCGAGGAGTTCCTGGTCTCGGCGCTCGACGCGACCGAAGTGCGCATCGGCCGCGACTTCTGCTTCGGTGCGGGTCGCGAGGGCAATCTCGAGAAGCTTCGCGCGGCCGGCGAGCGCTTCGGGTTCGCGGTGCAGGGCGTCGACGACGTGAAGGTCCGCGGTATCCGCATCTCGAGCTCGCTCGTCCGCGACGCGATCGCACGCGGGGCCATGCACGCCGTGACCCTGGCCCTCGGGCGCACCTACTTCATCGACGGCCGCGTCGCGACCGGGCGGAGGCTCGGGCGGAAGATGGGCTTCCCGACCGTCAACGTCGACCCGGCGAACGACCTCTTCCCGAACGGCGGGGTCTTCGTCACCACCTGCCGCTTCGAAAGCTTCTCCCGGTCGTTCGAGGGAGTGACGAACGTCGGCGTGCGCCCCACGCTCTACGAGAACTACGCGACCACCATCGAGAGCCACATCCTCGACTTCGATTCGAACGTCTACGGCGACACGGTCCGCCTCTACTTTCACGCGCTGCTGCGGCGCGAACAGCAGTTCCGTTCGGCACTGGAGCTGACGAACCAGATCAGGCAGGACATCACGCGGTCGCGGCAATACTTCCTGCGCCACCCGCAGGAGCAAATTGTCACAGCAACGCCTGACGATGTAGACGGGGACTGGCCGGGTTGATCCGCTAAACTGCCACCTCCCACATGTCGGACCCCGTCCTCGCGCTGATCCTGGTCGTCGCATTTTTCGCCGTCGTCACGGCGGCGTCGTACTTCAAGACGCTGGACACGGGACTCTGGTCCGACGGCCTGGTGCCCCTCATCGCGGGCCTGATCTGCGGCGCGCTGATTCGCTTCGTGACGTTCGTGCCGCACTTCGTAGTCACGGGGATCGTGCTGACCATCGCGGCGCTCTACATCCGTCTCACCGGCCGGGAGAGCGAGCCGACCGAGGGCATGGCCCTCGGTGCAGTGACCGGCGCCGCGGCTTCGCTGCCGCTGATCCTCGCCGGCGAAAACGAGCTGCTGCGACTCGCGGAGTGCATCCTCGCGGGCGCGACCGCCGGCTTCGGGATCACCTTCGCCCTGACCCACGTCCGCGACAACCTCCGGCAGGCTGGGGTCGACGTCGCCTCAGCCTTGCTCGCCATCGCTGCGGCGTGGCTGCCGGCGATGGTGCTTCGCAGCAGCGCTCCCCGCTTCGCGGAGCGCCACATCGCCATCGGCGCGGCTGCAGTCGTCCCGCTGCTGCTCATCGCGACGGTATTCAAGCAGTGGCCGTCCGTGCGCGCGGAGCTGCGGCACGAAGCGGCGCTCGGCTTCGTCGACGAGGAAGACGTCCGGCGCACCGCCCACCCGCTCCTCCGGCTCGGCCGCGGCGGCTGGCACGACTCCGGGGCGCATCGCGAGTTCGTGCGCATCGCCAACAAGATCGCCCTGCGCAAGCGGCAGCAGCGCAGCCGCACCGAGGAGATGGCCCGCCTGTATCAGCTCGAAGTGATCAAGCTGAGGATGGAGCTGCAGGAGATGGCGCGCATCGACCGGGCCATGCGCATGCACTCGGAAGAGGCCGGAGCGACCGGCTCTTAGCGCGCGGTAGAATGCGGCCACGAATGACGCCCCGCGGAATCGCACTCGGTCTCGCCCTTTTCCTCGCCACCGCCGCCGCCGCACAGAAGCCGAACTTCCGGCTCATGCCCGGCCCCAAGCCAGGCGGCGGCGACGTCAAGATCACCGTCGATCCGGGCGGGACGACGGAGCTGCAGAAGGACGAGTACTCGATCATGCAGGGCGGCGTGACGATCGAGTACCAGGACATCAAGCTCCGCTCCGACAAGGTCACGTACAACTTCAAGACAAAGGACGTGGTGGCCGAGGGGAACGTGGTCATCGACCAGGGCCCGACGCGCATCAGCGCGACGCAGGCCATCTACAACATGGACAGCAAGACCGGGACGTTCTTCAACGCGAACGCGACGATGGACCCGGCCATGTACTTCTCAGGCGACCGCATCGAGAAGGTCGATGACGACACCTACCGCATGACCAACGGCGTCTTCACGTCGTGCGATCTGGACCGGCCTGCGTGGTCGTTCACGGTCGGCAACGCCGACGTCACGCTCGACGACTATGCGCGCATGGACAACATCTCCTTCCGCGCGCGCGGCCTGCCGGTGTTCTGGCTGCCACGCCTGATCTGGCCGACGAAGCGCGACCGGTCGCAGGGGCTGCTCATCCCGCGGGCGCGCTTCACCGACCGTTTCGGTGCGCGCCTCGAGAACGGCTACTTCATCCCGTTCGGCGATTCGGTCGACGCGACGGTCTACGCGGACGTGAGCACGGAGTCGTACTACGGCGCGGGTGTCGACGTGCGCTACGTCCCCTCGGAGAACGTGAAGATCGGCGACTTCCGCGCGCACACGGTCAACAACGTGCGCGACAAGACGCTCGAGTGGAAGTATCAGTTCCGCCACGCGCAGGAGAACCTCCCCGGCGGCTTCCGCGGCGTGGTCGACGTGCAGGACTACTCGAACCTCGACTTCTTCCGCGAGTACGACGACGACTCGCGCGTCTTCACCGCGTCGAACATCTACTCCTCGGCCTACCTGACCAAGAACGCGCCGAAGTACTCATTCAACATCCTCGCCGACCGGCGCGACGTCGAGTTCCCCGACCGCCGCAGGCGCGCCGAGCAGCTGCCGTCCCTGCAGTTGCGCATGTACCCCCAGCAGGTCGCGGGGACGCCGTTCTACTTCTCGATGGAGTCGTCGACCTCGCGTATCCGCACCGGAGCCGTGGCGGCCGGCGTGCGCACGATCGACGCCGACTACCTCCGCGGCGACATCTTCCCCACCCTCTCCATGCGCCTGCGCACACCGCAGTGGCTGTCCGTGAAGCCGCAGCTCTCACTGCGGCAGACCTGGTACTCGTCCAGCCTCGACCCGGCCACGAACGTGGTACAGGACGACGAACCGGTGTCGCGCTTCTACGGGCAGGGACAGGTCGAGGTCGTCGGCCCGTCGTTCTCGAAAGTGTTCAATCGCGCCGCGGGAGGTTTCAGCCGCTTCAAGCACGTCATCGAGCCGCGCTTCCGCTACCTCCGCACCAGCGACGTGAACAACCAGGACAGCATCATCCACTTCGACTCGGTCGACACGCCCTACCTGCCCATCGTGCAGGACTCCGTGGCCTACTCGCTCACGCAGCGCCTCATCGCCAAGGAGGCGACGGAGGGCGGCAGCGCGCGCGAGATCCTCTCGTTCGAGCTATCGCAGAGCGTCGCGTTGTCGGATCCGTTCCCCCGCGCGGGTACGAGCATCCAGGGGGAGCACAAATTCACCCCGCTCTCGGCACGGCTGCGCTTCAACCCGTACCAGGCGATCACGCTCGACGCGCAGGCGCGCTTCGGGAACGTCTCGCACCAACTCGACAGCGTCAACCTCTCCGCGAACCTGGTCGGCACCGGCAGGCACGCCGACAAGTACCTCGGCTTCAGCTACTACGCGCTCCTCGACCAGCCCAGCTTCCCCGACAGCGGCTCGAGCCAGATCATCCTCAACGCCGGCTCGTTCCTCATCCGGGACCGCATCCGCACCGACGTCCGCCTCAACTTCGACGCGAAAGAAGGCCAGTTCCTCGAGCAGCGCTACCTCACCGGCTGGACCGGCTCCTGCTACGGCATCGCCCTCGAATACCGCCGCTACCAGGTCTTCGGCAGCCCGCAGGGCGACGCCCTGTCGAGCTACGGCGTGGCGATCTCGCTGAAGAACGTGGGGACGATCGGGACGCACTGACCGGGAGAGGACGACGGGAGGCCTCCGGCGGGCCGGCGTGGCCGGCAGCACTGGTTGCCCAAGGCTGAACGCACGCTTCTCGCGTCAGGCGCGGTCCGTGCGCAAACAAGTGCCGCCGGCCACGCCGGCCCGCCGGAGGCCTCTGGTCGTCTCCCTGTCGTGCTATGGTTCGCCGCGAAAAACGCATGAACGCACGTGCTACCCAGAAAATGAAGGGGCTGATCCTGTCCGGCGGCAAGGGGACGAGGATGCGGCCGCTCACCTATACGTCCGCCAAGCAGCTCATCCCGGTCGCCAACAAGCCGGTCCTGGTCTACGGGATCGAGGCGATCGTGGCCGCCGGGATCGAGGACATCGCCATCATCCTCTCGCCTGAGACCGGACCCGAGATCCGCGACTGCATCGGGGACGGCTCGCGCTATGGCGCGAACATCGTCTACATCGAACAGGATGCACCGCGCGGGCTCGCGCACGCCGTCCTCACCGCCGAGGACTTTCTGCGCGAATCGCCGTTCGTCATGTACCTCGGCGACAACCTGCTGCAGCACGGCATCACGCCGCTGGTCGAGGAGTACCGCAACCTCGACTGCAACAGCGAGATCCTGCTGACCAAGGTGCCGAACCCGTCGCAGTTCGGCGTCGCCGAGCTCGATGAAAAGGGTCGCGTCCTCCGCCTGACCGAAAAGCCGCCCGAGCCGAAGTCCGACCTCGCCCTGGTCGGCGTCTACATGTTCGACGAGCACATCTTCGAAGCGGCGAAGGCGATCAAGCCGTCGAAACGCGGAGAGCTCGAGATCACGGACGCCATCCAGTGGCTCCTCGACAACGGCTTCAGCGTCCACCCTCACATCGTCAAGGGATGGTGGAAAGACACCGGCAAGATCGAGGACATGCTGGAAGCGAACCGCACCGTCCTCGACACGTTCGACCAGGACATCCGCGGCGAGGTGAAGGGCGACAGCTTCATCGAGGGGAAGGTCGTGATCGAAGACGGCGCGGAGATCGTCGACTCGGTCATCCGCGGGCCCGCGATCATCGGCCAGAACGCGCACATCACGCACGCCTACGTCGGCCCGTACACCTCGATCGGGAAGAACTGCACGATCGAATACTGCGAGCTGGAGAACTCGATCGTGCTGGAGAGCTCGAGCATCGCCCACGTGAACGGCCGCATCGAGGCGAGCCTGATCGGCAAGAACGTGAAGATCGGCCGCACGCACCGCAAGCCGGTGGCGTACCGCTTCATGGTCGGCGACAACAGCGAGGTCGGGATCACGTAGTGCGGACTGCGCACGTCCTGCTCCTGGTGCTGGTTTGCTTCGCGTGCAAGCAACCCGAGGTGAAACGCGACCACAGCGTGGCGCTGAAAGAGACGCTCGCCACGATGCGCGGCGCCATCGCGGCGTTCAGGAAAGACAACGGCCGCTATCCGCGCTCGCTGCACGAGCTGGTTCCAAAATACCTCCCGGAAATCCCCGTCGATCCGGCTACCGGCACGCCGGCCACGTGGCGCCTGATCACGGAAGAGAGCGTCCAGCCGAGCTCCGACTTCACGACCGACAGCAGCGCGGCCGCGGAGCCCGTCATCATCGACGTGCGCAGCGGCGGCGGCGCGCCGTACTCCAACTACTGACATGCCGAACGTCTACACGTTCAAGGACTTCGACGGGAGCAGCCACCGCATCCTGATCGACATGATCCGCCGCCACGCACGGCGAGGCGGGACGCTCCTCGACCTCGGCGCAGCCGGCGGCGAGCTCGGGTCGGCGGTGCGCGATCACTTCTCGCGCACGCTCGGCTTCGAATACAACGTCGACTGCGTCGGCCAGCTCTGCGGCCGGTTCGACCAGGTGGTGGTGGCCGATCTCGAGCGGGTGAAGAGCCTGCCGAAGCACGTCGACGCGATCGTGCTCGCGGACGTCCTGGAACATCTCCGCGATCCCGGCACGGCGCTCGCGCTGGTGCGGAGGTCCCTCCGGGACGACGGCCGCGTCTTCATCTCCGTCCCGAACATCGCCAACATCACGGTGCGCCTCGGCCTGCTGCTCGGCATCTTCGAATACCGGGACCGCGGCATCCTCGATCACACGCACCTCCGCTTCTATACGAAGCGCACGATCCGCCGCGACGTGGAGACCGCCGGTTTCCGCATCATCGAGATGGGCGGCTCCTCGGTGCCGATCCGCCTGATCGTCGGCCGTTACACGCCCGAGCTGCTCCTGCGGGCAGGCGAGAAGCTGCTGGTGTGGCTGACGCGCGCCTGGCGCGCCCTCTTCGCCTACCAGATCATCCTGGTGGCGGAGAAACGCTGAAGCCCGCTTCACCCTTGGTGACGCTGAGATCGCGAAGAAGGCCGTCGCGGATGTCGTAAACCCAGCCGTGGACGGAGAGCTCCTGACCGCGCTCCCACGCATCGCGCACGACCGTGGTCTGGCTGACGTTCACCACCTGGGCGACGACGTTCAAGTCACAGAGCCGCCGGTGGCGGTCGTTCTCGTCCGGCAGGGCGTCGATCTGCGCGCGGTGGTTGCGCCGTACGTCCTGCACGTGGCGAAGCCAGTTGTCGACCAGACCGTGCTTGTCGTTGCGGAGCGCGGCCAGCACGCCGCCGCAGCCGTAGTGGCCGCAGATGATGATGTGCTTCACCTTCAGCACGTCGACCGCGAACTGCACCGCCGACAGGCAATTGAGGTCGGTGTGCACGACCACGTTCGCGACGTTGCGATGCACGAACATCTCACCCGGCAGGAGGCCGACGATCTGGTTCGCGGGGACGCGGCTGTCGGAACAGCCGATCCAGAGATACTGCGGTTGCTGCTGGTGAGTCAGCCGTGAGAAGAATTCGGGGTCCTGCCGCGTCATCTCGGCAGCCCAGGCGCGGTTGTTTTCAAAAAGGTCGGTCAGCACGCGCAGATCCTATCTTGGTCAGCTCGCGAACCGCGACCATCGTCCACAACAGCGCTCCCAGGATGGCGGTCCACCACCACCCACGCCCGATGCGGCGCGTGAACACCAGCTCGTGCTTCCCGGCCGGCACCTGCACGCCGGCGAAGAGCGAATCGGTCTCGATGACGCGCGCGGCCCGGCCGTCGAGCATCACGCGCAGCTCCGGCGTCAGCTTCTCCGACGACGCGAGATAGAACGGCGCGTCGGACTCCGTGAGCACGCGCTGTTCGTCCGGGGCGTAGCTGGCGAGCGTCACCCGTGCATTGGCCGGCCCGAGCTGCGGCGGCATCACCGGATCGTCCGTGATCACGGCCTCGGTGGCGAAATCGACGTCGCGCGCGGCGAGGAACTCCTCGTCGTTCAGCTTGCGCAGCCGGGAGACCGCGCGGAACCGCGGCAGCTCCGCGAGATTCCGGAAGAGCCGTCCGTCCGGGAGCTCGCGCTCGAACATGATCGGGACGGTCACGCGCCCGTAGAAGACGCGCGCTTCGCCGGGTAGGTCGTTCGCCCCTTCGAGCAGGAACGCCTTCATGTTGCTGGCGCGCACGCGCAGCACCGCGCTTTCGCCGAGCCGGGCGTACGGGCGCAGCGGGATATAGATCTTGCCGATGGCGGTGACGTCGCCCTTCGTGAATTCGCGCGACCAGACCACGGCGCCGTTCTTCACGAGCTGGACGTCGAGGTGTGCGTTCGCTTTGGCGTCGTCGACCCGCACCGGCAGCTCGATGGACCAGAACGGCTCCGCGTCGACGCGGATCGTCCGCTGCAGCGGGATGTCGGGCCTGAGCGGCACCCAGCCCGAGATCTCCTGCACCCCCGGCACGGTCTTGCTGAAGATCGACCACTTGATGATGTCGATGACGTTGTGCTCCAGATACCAGCGGATGCCGAGGAGGCCGGTCAGAGGATCGTCGTACCGGAAGTTGATGCTGTTCAGCGTGATCACGGTCGACGTGCCGGTCCACGCGCCCGGATCGAGGCGCAGCAGCAGGCGCCGGTACGCGAGCTCGGAGCCGAAGTGGCTGCGAACGTCCTCGAAGCGCACCAGCTCCGCGGTGTTCGGCCAGAAGTAATCGAAGAACGGCGCGACGCGATACGGGCCTTTTTCCTCGCGCAGGAACTGCACCATCGGCGTGAGCGGCACCTGCGCGATCTCCGGCCTGAGATACGGATAGAAACGTCCCGCCACGAGCGCCAGGTCGAACGAGACGATCACCGCCGCCGCGAGCATGAGCACCCGCCACCGCAGCAGGCGCGTTCCCGCCGCCGCGAGGTAGCCGGCTGCCAGCGGCAGCAGCAGCGCGACCCGGGCCAGCGCGGAGAATTTGAACCCCGGCAGCTTCGCCACCAGCGGCGCGATGCCGGGCGCACCGAAGATGCAGGCGAGCACGAACGCCGCCAACGCCAGCCAGAACCAGCGCGCGCGTGCGCGGCGGTTGAAGATGCCGAGCAGCGCCAGCGGCAGCGTGAGCAGCCCGAGGTAGAGCGTGGTCTCGGCATAGTTGTTCAAAGCGCCGAGGCGCGCATCGCCTTTCCAGTTCTTGAATGCGTGATTGCCGAGGCGGTCGGGATCGATGAAGTTGCGGAAATGATCGATGGGAAAGACCGCGGCGAGGCTCGTGGTCTGCCGCGCTTCGAGGTAGCCGGAGCGCTGGAGCAGCTGGACGAACGGGACGAGCATCGGGAGGGCGATCAGCAGCGCGATCAACACGCCGGCCGCGTTTCTCCACGAGATCCGCCGCAGCGAGTAGAGACCGGCCATCCACGCTCCGTACGCCATCGCCGCCGGGAAGCCCGAGAGCGCATACGCGAGCGCCACCAGCGCCACCAGGGCGATCGAGTTGCGCTTCCCGTTGATGGTCCGCCGCACGATCCACAGCAGTGCCGGATAGAGCACCGTCGCATTCGTGATCTGCCACAGCCAGCGCACCGCGTACATGCCGGCGCCGGCGATGACGATCGCCCCGACCGCGGCGCCGCGCTTGCCGAGGCGCTCTTCACGCAGCCAGAAGTAGGCGAAGAGGAACGACGCGTTCAGCTTGAGGAAAAGGATCGTGGTGTAGATCCAGGTCTGTGGCACGAGCAGCGCCGGGATGAGGATGAACGGCGACAGCACCGCCGCAGCCGATGAGCCGAAGCCGGGGATGCCGCCTGCGACGTAGGGATTCCAGTGGAACGTGCGCCAGTCGTCGCGCGCCAGCGACATCAGCGTCAGGTACGCGGTGGCGGGGTCATTGAGCGACGAGTTCTGCGCCAGCACCACCTCGGCCGGCTTCACGGTCGACCAGGGGTAGTAGTTGTAATAGATGTCGTTCGGAGAAACGACGCGCCCCATGAACATCACCGGGAAGAAGAGCGCGAAGTTATAGACCGCGAGTGCCAGGAGCGCGGCGCGGTGTTTCCGGAGTCTGCGAGCCAATCGCTTCTCAGTCTATCCTGAGCCCGATGCTCAAGACATTGCTGGTCGCCGCCGACGTCGACCGCTCGCTCTTCGACCGAGCCCGCGCCGACGGCCGGTTTCACGTCGTCCATCAGCCGGTGCGCTCCGAGGAGGAACTGCACGCGATCGTCGGCGACGCGCACGTGCTGGTGACGCGCGCCTACAACAAGGTCACCCGCCGGGTGATCGACGCCGCGCCGAACCTCGAGCTGATCGCGCAGGGAACGAGCGGCATCGACAACATCGACGCCGCGGCAGTGCGCGAGCGCGGCATTTCGATCATCCACATGCCCGGCGTCAACGCGGATGCCGTCGCGGAGCTGGTGCTCGGCTTCATGATCTCGCTGACGCGGACCGTCCCGTTCTACACGCGCGAAGTGGTCCAGGGCCGGTTCAACCGCGACGACTGCGCCACCCGCCACGAACTTCGTCACCACCGCCTCGGCATCATCGGTCTCGGCCAGGTCGGCACGCGGGTGGCGCGGCTTGCGCAGGCCTTCGGGATGCAGGTGCAGGCGTACGACCCGTACGTTGCGGATTTCGGTCCGGTCACGCGCGTTGGCTCGCTCGCGGAGTTGCTCGCCACGACAGACATCCTGACCATGCACGTGCCCCTCACCGGGGAAACGCGTTCCATGATCCGAGCGCGTGAGCTGCGCGCGTTGCGTCGCGGGTCCTACGTGATCAACGCCGCCCGCGGCGAAGTGCTCGACCAGCGCGCAGCGCTCGACGCGCTGGCGAGCAACCACCTGGCAGGACTGGCGCTCGACGTCTTCGATCCCGAGCCGCCGGACGCACCGCTGCCGGACGACCCACGCCTGATCCTGACGCCGCACATCGGCGGCTGCTCGTACGAGGTGAAGACGACCGTGGGCGGGCAACTCTACGAGAAGATCGCGGAGTTTTACGGGAACGAGTTTGGAGTGCGGTGACCGCAGTCACCGCTTTAACTGCGTGCCTCGGAGCTGCACATGCGTCGCTTGCGGCACCGAGTCAAAGCGGTGACTGCGGTCACCGCACTCCAAACTAAACCCGCCGCCCGTCGCGGAACACGCTCGTCACCAGATTTACCCCGAAGTGATAGACCAGGTGCAGGTAGCTCGGAGCATCGAGCAGGACGAAATCCGCCCGCTTGCCCACCTCGATCGAGCCGGTCTCCTGCGCCAGCCTGAGGGAGTACGCGCCGTTGAGCGTGGCGGCGGTGAGCGACTCCTCGACGGTCATCTTCATCTGGATGGTGGCGAACTGCATCACCGTCTGCATCGACTCGGTCATGGACGACCCGGGGTTGCAGTCGGTAGACAAAGAGACAGCCGCCCCTTTCTCGATCAGCTTCCGCGCCGGCGCGTACTGGGGCGACATGAGGAAGAAGCTCGTCGCCGGTAGGAGGTTCGCGACGGTGTCGGATGCGGCGAGGGCGGCGATGCCGTCGTCGGAGATGTACATGAGGTGATCGGCCGACGCGGCGCCGACCTCCGCCGCCAGCGAGGCGCCGTGCGTGTCCGAGAGCTCGTCCGCGTGCAGGCGCGGGATCATTCCGTGGGACCTCCCGGCGCGCAGCACCGCTTCCCCCTGGGCGCGCGTGAAGACGCCGCGCTCCACGAACGCATCGCAGAAGACGGCCAGCTTCTCTTTCGCCACGGCAGGCAGGATCTCTTCGAGGATCGTCGCGACGTACTCGTCACGCGCCGCTTCGTTGCCGCGCGTCTCGGGCGGGAACTCGTGCGCGGCGAGACAGGTCGGCACGAGCCGCACCGGCGAGGTGGCGCTCGCGCTACGGATCGCGCGCAACTGCTTCAGCTCATCTTCGAGCGTCAGCCCGTACCCGCTCTTCGCCTCGGCCGTGGTCGTGCCGTAACGCGCCATCGTCGCCGCGCGCGTCAGCACGTTCTGCGCGAGCTGCTCTTCCGTCGCCGCGCGCGTGGCACGAACCGTCGAGGCGATGCCGCCACCGGAAGCGGCGATCTGCTCGTACGTCTCCCCCTGCAGGCGGCGGTTGAACTCCGACTCGCGGAAGCCGGCGAACGGAATGTGCGTGTGCGAATCGACGAAGCCGGGGACGGCGGTGGCGCCGCGGGCGTCGACGTCTTCGTCGATGGTCAGGTGCGAGGGGAGATCCCTCTCGCGTCCGACGAAGGCGAAGCGGCCGTCCTCGATCACGAGCACGGAGTTGTCGTACACCGCCAGCTCGCGCATCGACGGACCGCGGCGCGCGGTCGTGCCGAGGGGCGTGGCGATCTGGGAGAGGTTGCGGATCAGGAGAGACATCGCGTCGCGAGTCTATCCCCTACGAGTTCCTCGCCCGGAACAGACTCGTGATCGGCTCCTCGTTCGCTTCCTGCTCGGCGTCGAGGACGACCATGTGCTGGATCGTGTCGAGCGTGCCTTGCAGTTTATTGCGCAACGCCCGGCGCTCGATCTTGAGGTCGGTGATCGACCGTTCCAGGTCGGCCACGCGCTGCATGGCCTGGGCGATGAGGCGCTCGGAGAGGAGCTCGGCGTCCTTCACGATCAGCTCCGCTTCCTTCCGCGCGTTCGCAGTCAGGTCCTCGGCCACCTTCTGGGCCGAGAGGAGCGTGTCCTTGAGGATGCGCTCGCGGTTCGAGTGATCTTCGAGATCCTCGCGCAGCATCCCGGTCTCGCGCGCGAAGCGGTCGTTCTCACGAACCAGCCGCTCGATCTCCTCGGCCACGAGGTGCAGGTACGCGCGCACCTCATCGGTGTTGTAGCCTTTGATCGCCCGTGCGAAGGTCTGCTTCTGAATCTCCAGCGGAGTGAGGTTCTGCATGGGGTCGCCCTCCCGGCACACCAACTACGTACAACTTTATTGGGAGAGTATAAGCCGTCTGGCGAGGGCGGCCAGCATCTGGCGCACGATCCAGATGATCAGCACCAGCACCATCGGCGACCAGTCGATGCCCGCGGTGTCGAAGCGGCGCAGCCAGCGGCGGATGGGCCGGAGGAAGGGGCGGGTCATCCGCTCGAAGAGATCGTTGAGCTGTTCGAGGATCCCGTAGAAACCACGATTCCGCCAGCGGAACTGCGAGTTGCGCAGGAAGAAAAGGATCCAGGAGAGGATGACCCAGACCAGGATCACCCACTGCAGCACGTCGAGGATGATGTCGAGTGCGCGGATGAAGATGATGACGAATTCCATCAGCGGCTCCCCTCCCGCGATCCAAAGATCGCCCGCCCGACGCGGATGATGGTCGCTCCCTCTTCGATCGCGGTCTCGAAATCGTCGGTCATGCCCATCGACAGCTCGGCCAGCCCGAGATCATCGCGCATCGCACGCAGTTCGCGAAAGTGCGAGCGCGGGTCGCCGAGCGGGGGAATGGTCATCAGGCCGTTCACGTGGATCGACGGAATGCTGGCGATGCGTTTCACGAGCTCCGGCACTTCTTCAGGTTCCGCGCCGCTTTTCTGAGCCTCGCGGCCGACGTTCACCTGCAGCAGCACTTCCTGACGCTTGCCGATGCCCTCGGCGGCGCGACCGAGCTTCTCCGCGAGCTCGACCGAGTCGACGGTCTGGATCACGTCGAAGAGCCGGACCGCGTCCTTCGCCTTGTTCGACTGCAGGTGCCCGATCAGGTGCCAGCGGGCGCTCGAGGCGACGCCCGGCTTCTTGTCGCGCGCTTCCTGCACCTTGTTCTCGCCGACGTCCGTCATCCCCGCCGCGATGGCGCGCTCGACGTCCGCGACGGGAAACGTCTTCGTGACCGCCACCAGCCGCACATCGCCGCGCGCGCGTCCTACACGTTCGCATGCTGCCGCGATGCGCGCTTCGAGCGCCGCGATGTTCGTCGCGATTTCTTCAGCTCTCGACACGTTTTCTCGCGATCAGCCGCCCGTCGGCGCGGTCGACGGCGAGGTTCGCCAGGCGGTCGGCGTCCTTGTTGCCGGCGCGCAGCGTGTGGCGGATCGAGAAGCGGCCGAAGCGGCGTGCCATCGCTTTCGCCTTCTCGTACATCGGCACGAGGTTCGGATGCTTGACGCGATAGACGCCGAGCATCTGCTTCACGAGGAGCTCGGAGTCGGAGATGATCTCCACTTCCTTCGCCCCTTCCTCGTGCGCCACGGTGAGCGCCTCGACCAGGCCCGCGTACTCCGCGACGTTGTTCGTCGCATGCCCGAGGAAACCGGCGATCTCGATGATCTCGCCTCCGTCGGTAGTCATGTAAACGCCGTAACCGGCAGGGCCCGGATTGCCGCGGGCCGCGCCATCGATGAACGCCTTGATTTTCAGGATGTGGGACTCCCCAGGTGCAGGATTCGGTGGCAGCCTTCGCAGTGTACGAGCTCGCCGCGCTTCAACTGCTGCGCGACCTGCGGCCGCACGCGGTTGCGGCAGGCGGAACAGGTGTCGCTGGCGACCCGCGCGACCGCGACCTGCTGCCGTTGCTTGTAGATCTTCTGGAACTCGCTCAGGAGCCGCGGCGGGATCGTCCCCTCGATCTGCGTCGCCTTCGCGCGCAGCTTCTCCGCTTCTTTCCGGAGGTCGCCGAGTGAGCTCTGCCACTCCGCGTGTGCCGCGTCGTAGCGCCCCTGCAGCTCGTTGTGTCCATCCTGCCGCTCGTCGAGCTGCGACTGCAGCCCGTCCGCCTCGGTCATGTTCTTGAGGACGGACTCCTCGAGCTCCTTGACGTGCTTGCGGGTGGCGTCGATCTCCTTCCAGGCCGCGGCGTACTGCTGTTGATTCTTCACCTGCATCAGCGTCCCCTGGTACTTCTTGAGGAGCTCCTGCTGATCGGACAGCTCACCGTCGACTTTCCGGCGCTCCCTGGAGAGCGTTTCCAGTTGCTCCTGCAGCCGCGTCATTTCCTCGCTCGCGCCCTGGTACTCGCGATCGACTTCCGCGAAGGATTCCGGTTTGACGGCCATCTGCTTTTCGCGCTCGTTCAGCGCGGTCATGACGGTCTGCAGCTCCCACAATTTGTCGACGTCGCTCAATTACGCCCTCCAGAAACAAAAAGGCGTTCCGATGTCGGAACGCCTTCTCTCGTGTCGGAACGTGTCCGGCACGGTGCAACAGTCATCGAAGTGTGCAACAGCTCTCTGCATCGCGCTTGGTGGGTCCACCAGGATTCGAACCTGGGACCTGCCGGTTATGAGCCGGTAGCTCTAACCGCTGAGCTATGGACCCGGACGGGCGATTCTATACCAGCTGTCCGGCGTTGGAGTCAGTCTTCGCGGTGCGCGCTACCTCGCCTCCACCTGATCGCCGACGAGCATCTCGCGTCTGGAGGCGACGATGATGCCGGTGGCGGTGTTGGCTTCGGTGGTGAGGATGCCGATCTCGCCGAGGACCACGCGGGGCTGGTTCGCGACCGGGCTGGGGCGAAAGACGGTCAGGAAGTCACCCGGCTCGATCTGGTCGGCGCTGCCGAGGTCGACCTGCACCAGGTTGCCTTCCACGAGTCCGAGCTCCCAGCTGCGCGATTCGACGATGTAGCCGGTCGTCCGTCCGGTCGGCGCGTCGCACCAGGCCGGCATCTCGGGGATACGGGCGATCGGGATGGGCAGCTGCGGGATCGGCTTGAGCCTCGCGCCGATGTTGATCTCGCGGCAGGACTCCGTGACCATCGCGCGCGAGCGCCCGTTCTCGGTGCAGAGGATGCGGATCTGCCCGATGTAGTCGTACTGCCGGCCGATGACTTCGCCGGTGGCAGGATGCGTGATGAGCTCCTGCGGCTCGACGGCGAGATAGGTTTCGCCGGCCACGAGGCCGGTCGAAGCGTCGCCGTGGACGAAGATGAAGTCTCCGTGCGCGGCGGTTCCGGGAACGTCGGGACCGTTCGGACCCAAGAGGTATTTCACTTCGTAATCTTCGTGCGACTCCACGAAGTTCGGCATCGGCTCGTCCGGATGGCCGATGTAGCCGTAGCAGTAGATGTCGGCCTCGGTGGCGAGCGCCACCGGATTGCCGGCCGGCGTGACGCGCGCGATGGCGAGACCATCCTCGCTCTGGGCGGCGGTGAAGGCATTGTCGCCCTCGGCCATCGTGTCGCCCGTATCTCCGGGCGTGGTAGCGGCCGCCGTCGCGTTGCCTTCCCCTTCGACGAGCAGTACGTCGCCCGGATAGATCCAGTGCGCGTCGGTGATCCAGGTGTTGGATTCCCACAGCTGCGGCCAGAGGTAGGCGTTGCCGTAGTACTGCTGCGCCAGAGCCCAGAGCGTGTCGCCCTTCACGATGGTGTGAGTCTTCGCGCCGGCGGGATACGTTGCGGGATCAGGAGGGTTGTACGCCGTCCAGTGATCGCCCACGCGATGGAGCTCGCGCGGCGGTTGCGACGTCTGCCTTTGCGCGAACGCGCTCGTCGCAATCACGAGCAAGAGAACGGGAGCCACCCTACGCACACTGACCATTGTCCCCTCCCTGGTCTTGTCGCCAGTAAGTCAGCTCAACAAGTTAGCGCAAGGAGGGGGGGACGGTCAAACGGTCCGGCCTACCGGAGGGCCACCGACCCATCCTCCTGGGGGATGGAGCCGCCGACCTGCTTCTCGTAGTTCTCGATCTGCTTCGTACGCTTGTCATAGTTCTTCATGACCTTCTTCACGTACTGGCGCGTCTCGCGGAACGGCGGGATGCCGTTGTAGCGCTTCACGTTGCCTTCGCCGCCGTTGTACGCGGCGATGATCTTCTTGAGGTCGCCGTTGAAGCGCTTGTCGAGGTATTTGATGTACCTCACGCCGGCGTCGACGTTCTGCTCGGGGCTGTAGAGGTCGCGGGCGCCCATCCAGCGGCCGGTGCGCGGCATGAGCTGCATGAGGCCCTTCGCGCCGACGTGCGATCTCGCGCGCGGCTTGAACCGCGATTCCTGCTCGATCACCGCCGCGACGAGCGCCGGGTCGACGTCATACTTTTTCGCCTTCGCGTAGATCAGCTCGCCGAACGGGATTTCTTCGGCGAAGAACTCCGCGCGGATGGAGTCGCTGATGCGCTTCATCTCCGTCAGGAAGACGCCGGCCTTCTCCTCCGGCTCTTCGCCGTTGGCCCACTTCTCCGTGGCCATCCACTTGCCGTCGAACAGGGCGAGCTCGCGCGAGACGTAGCGGTCCGGCAGGACCTGCGAGAGCTTGAATACGGTGTTGCCCGTGAAATTGCCTTTGAGGTTCGCCACGACCTTCTCGTCCTCGCCTCGGAGGCGAACGACGCGTACGGCGTCGAGGTCCTTCTGCACGAGGAACTGGACGTTCTCGAGCGTCTCGGCGATGCCGCCGATGGAGAGCGCGGTGCCGAGGACCAGCGCCGCGGCGCCACGGCCGCCGAGGAGACGGAGGGCACGATGCTGTTCCGCCGACTTCTTCGCCTTCGCGACTCTGGCAGAGAGCGAATCCTTCAAGGGACGTTGTTTGGGCATCCACCCTCCTTCGTTGATCTTATTAGGATTCCGAATAACTGAAGTATCGGGAACGCTGCTTTTAACGCCCCGGCCGGAGGGGTTATTGCGTCCGAAAACGGAAGAATCGGATAAGTCGTGGAAGGAGAGCGAGTTACTCGCTGAAAACTTCTGCGGAGAACTTCTCGATCCGGCAGTCGTCGGACTGCCAGGAGTCCGGCGGAAGTCCCGCTTTGACACAGGTTTGTCGCAGAAATGTCTCGCGGTCCCAGCCGTACTCCGTGGCCACCTGGGGGAGCAGCAGGCCGATTCTGGATCCCCGGCTGATGATCAGTCCGTCGCGACCGACCTCGATCTCTTCCACGTTCGAGACCGGCCCGATCGGGCTCATCACGGAGATCTCGATCTCCACGTTTCCGAGCTCGTCCTTACGGAGAGGGTGAAACCGAGGATCGCGGAACGCGGCGTTGACGGCGCTGGAGACGATGGCCTGGCAGAGCGGCGCGACCGGCTGGATGGAGCCGATGCACCCACGCAGCGCGCCGTCTTTGGTGTGCAGGGAGACGAAGGCGCCGCTCGGCCGCCGCAGCACGTCGTCGAGCTGTGCCGCGTCCACCTCGGCGCGACGGCCGTCGAGGGCCGCTTCAATCGACTGGCGGGCGATCCGGAGGAGCTGGGTCCGTTGTTCCTGGGTGAGCATGTTCAGGTTTGCGATAGATCAGCATCAGGTTCCGGACGTAAACGACCAGGCCCGCGCACTGCGCGATGGTGAACACGGTGTCCCGAATGTGAATTGCGTACGCCGCGGTGATGATCCCGCCGGACAGCGAGAGGTACCAGAACACGACCGGGATGTAGCTCTGCTTCCGCTTCTCCGACGCCGCCCACTGCACGATGAACCGCGACCCGAAGAGGAGCTGGCCGAGAAGGCCGAAGGCGACCCAGTAGTCCCAGGTGAAGGATTTCATGTGGCTCTCGCTTCGCTCGAAGGGTTGTCGGTTGTCAGTTGTCGGTTATCTGTGCCGGATCGCACTGAGGCGCAGACAACCGACAACCGATAACTGACAACATCTACCTCTCCTCGTGCACCTCGTAATTCAACATCCGCTTCCCCATCCACCTCACGGCGAAGCAGTCGGCGAGGCCGCGGAAGGCGCGGTTCATGGCGCCGTACTTCGAGACGCCGAACTGGCGGGGGCGGTGGTTGACCGGCATCTCGGTCACTTTGTAGCCGGCGTAGCGCACGAGGGTGGGGAGGAAGCGGTGCATGCCGGTGAAGAGGCGGACGCGGTCGACCGCTTCCTTCTTCACCAGCTTGAGCGAGCAGCCGGTGTCGGTGATCCGGTCGCCGGTGATCATGTTGCGGACGCCGTTGCCGATGCGCGACTGCATCTTCCGGCTCCAGGTGTCCTGCCGGTTCACGCGCACGCCGATGACCATGTCCGCCTTCGCCTGCTCGAGCTTCTGCATCATGGCCGGGATGTCGGCCGGATCGTTCTGCAGGTCGGCGTCGAGCGAGACCACCAGCCGCCCCTCCGCACCGCGCCACGCCGCATCGAGCGCGGCAGTCTGGCCGCTGTTCTTCTCGAGCGCCAGCACGCGCAGGGTCGGGTACTCCGCGCGCAGGGAGCGGAGCACTTCCAGGCTGCGATCGCTCGAGCCGTCATCGACCGCCACGATCTCGTACGACCAGCCACGCCCGTACAGCGCTGCCGCGATCTCGCGGAGCAGGATGGGGATGTTTTCTTCCTCGTTGTACACGGGAAAGACGACGGAAAGGTCGGGCTGGGGCATCAGGTCGGGAGTTTAACCGAGAAGACGCGCTCGAAATTTGCGGTGGTTTTCTCCGCCACCGTCTCGACCGGCATGCCCCAAAGACCCGCGAGCAGCTCCGCTACTTTGATCACGTACGCCGGTTCGTTGTCGCGTCCACGATACGGCACCGGGGCGAGGTACGGCGTGTCGGTCTCGATCAGCACGCGGTCGGGATCGAGACCCCGCGCGGCCTCGCGGAGCATGTCCGCGCTCTTGAACGTCACGATGCCGGAGAAGGAGATGTAGTAGCCCGCCTCGACGAACTTCCGCGCGACGTCGAGGTTCTCGGTGTAGGAATGAAGAATCCCGCGCGCGCCGCTGCGCGTGAGGATGTCCACCATGTCGTCCGTCGACTCGCGGTTGTGCACGATGATCGGCTTATCCAGCTCGATGGCCAGCGCGAGATGCCGCTCGAACACCGCGATCTGTGTTTCGCGCGGCGAGTGCATGTAGTGGTAATCGAGCCCGCACTCGCCGACCGCCACCACGCGCGGCTCGCGCGCCAGCCGCGCGATCTCCGCGAACGCAGCGTCGTCGCAATCTTTCGCCTCGTGCGGGTGAAAGCCGACCGCCGCCCAGACGTCGTCGTGCTGCTGCGCGATCGCCACCGCCTGCGGCGCGTCGTCGAGCTTCGTGCCCGGCACCACGAACCCGCGCACGCCGAGGTTGCGGGCGGCGAGCAGGTTCGCCTCCGCGTTCGACATCGTGAGGTGGCAGTGCGAATCGGTGAAGATCACACGCGCTCCACGAGCATCGACAGTCCCATCCCGCCGCTGATGCAGAGCGTGGCCAGGCCGTAGCGCTTCTCACGCGTCTGCAGCGCGTGCAGGAGCGTGGTGGTGATACGGGCGCCGGTGGCGCCGATCGGGTGGCCGAGGGAGATCGCGCCGCCGTGGACGTTGAGCTTCGCGGGATCGAGGTGCAGCTCGCGGTCGCAGGCGATCACCTGCGCGGCGAACGCTTCGTTCAGCTCGATCAGGTCGAGCTCGTCGAGCGACATCGACGCTTCCTCGAGCAGCTTCTTTGTCGCGGGCACCGGTCCGAGGCCCATCACGCGCGGATCGACGCCGGCCTGCGCGTAGCCGACGATGCGGGCCATCGGCTTCAGCCCGTGCCGCGCGACCGCGGCGCCGCTCGCGACGAGCATGCTCGACGCTCCGTCGGTGACGCCAGAGGAGTTGCCGGCGTGGACGGTGCCCTGCTTGCGGAAGACCGGCTGCAGCCTGGCCATGCTGCCGAGATCCGCGTCGAAGCGTGGGTGCTCGTCCTTGTCGATGACCACCTCCCCCTTGCGGCCGGCGACGCGCACCGGGACGATCTCGCCGGCGAAGCGGTTCTCCTCGTACGCGCGTCCTGCTTTCGCCTGCGACTCCACCGCGAAACGATCCTGCTCCTCGCGCGAGATCTGGTACTGGTCGGCGAGCGTCTCCGCGGTCGAGCCCATCATCTCGTCGGCGAGAGGGCACATGAAGCCGTCGCGGACCATCCCGTCGACCACTTCATCGTTCCCCATGCGGTAGCCCCACCGTGCGCGCGGCAGGAGATAGGGCGTATTCGACATCGACTCGGTGCCGCCGGCCAGGACGACGTGCGCGTGGCCGAGGCGGATCTGGTCGGCGGCGTTCATGATCGAACGAAGGCCGGAGCCGCAGGCCTGGTTGACGGTATACGCCAGCACCTCGTGGCGGAGGCCGGACTTGATCGCCACCTGCCGCGCGGCGTTCGGGCCGACGCCGGCCTGGCGCGCGTTGCCGAAGATCACTTCATCGATCGCGTCCGGATCGATGCCGCTGCGCGCGATCGTCGCCTTTGCGGCTTCGGTCCCGAGCTGCGGTGCGGTGAGGATCGAAAGGCCGCCGCCGAACTTGCCGATGGGGGTGCGGAGGGCGGCGATGAGGAAGATTTCTTCTCGAATGAGGGGCACTAACTGACTCGTCCTTCCAACAGGGAGATCACCATCTCCTCGTACGTCGTCACGGCGCCGAGAAGGTCGCGCTTGGCGATCTTCTCGTTGACGCCGTGCGCGTCGAGGATGGAGCCGGGGCCGAACAGCAGCGGCTTCCCGAGCGCGCCGAGCCAGGGAACGTCGGTGTTGAACGCGACCACCTGCGACGGCTGTCCTTCCGGAACAAGCATGAACTGCGGCGGATTGCCGCGCGACATGGTGATGCGGCCGCCGTGCTGCGAGACCAGATCGCCGAGGCGGCGCTCCACGTCTTCCGGCGTGGTGACCAGGCGGAAGATCATCTCGCACTCCGCTTCGGCCGGGATGATGTTCGGACGCTGGCCGCCGCGCACGACGCCGACGTTCACGGTCGTGTGGCCGAGGACCTCGTGCGTCCCCCAGTCCTGGGCGTTGATCTCCGCGATGGCCGCGACCATGCGATTGATGGCCGAGTCGCCGAGGTGCGGGTAGGCAGAGTGCGCGGCCACGCCTTCGAAACGGACCACGCAGGTGAGCGCCCCTTTCGACGCGCGCGCGAACTTCGACTCGGTCGGCTCGCCCACGACCACGAACTCGGAGCCGAGGTTGGCGAAGACCGTGTTCGCCGCCTTGGCGCCGATCGAGTCCGTCTCCTCGCCGACCACGAAGAGGAACGCGAAGTCGGTGACGTTGCGCGCGCGGAGGCGCTCTCCGGCGGCGATCATCGCGGCGATGATCCCCTTGGTGTCGCACGCGCCGCGCCCGTAGATGAACTCCTCGTCCTCGCTCGACTCGAACCAGGGGGGGACGGTGTCGATGTGGGAGTTCAGGACCACTCGCGGCAAGCCGCCGGCCAGCGCGAGCAGGTTGAAGCGGGTCGCGGTGACGTCGTGGCGGCGGGTGGTGAAGCCGAGGCGGGTGAGCTCGCGCTCGAGGAGCTCCCCGACCGCCAGCTCGCTCTCGGTGGGCGACGGCACGTCGATGAGCTGACGCGCAAGAGCGATCGGATCGAGCGGCATGGGACGGATTCTAAGCGAAAAGCGAGAGCGCCCTTTCGGACGCCCTCGCCGCGGATCGGACCCAATTGCCGCGCCGCTTTAGTTCGCGTTGAGGATGATGTACTTGAAAGACTTGTTCGGGCTGCCGGTCGCGACGAACTTGCCGTTCCCCTGCGAGGCGACGCCGATTGCGTTGCCGTTCGAGACCACCGTGTAGATCGGGATGATCACGCTCTGGGAGTTGATGGCCGGGTGCGAGATCGTGATCTGGCCGGGGGGCGGGAAGGTCGCTTCGCCGACGTACATCCGGACACCCGCGCCCTGCGGTCCGACCGGACCCTGCGGACCCTGCGGTCCCTGCGGTCCCTGCGCGCCGTCGTTGCCCTTGGCGCCCTGCGCACCGTCGTTGCCCTTTGGACCCTGCGCGCCGTCGTTGCCTTTCGGACCCTGCGCGCCATCGTTGCCCTTCGCACCCTGCGCGCCGTCGTTGCCCTTGTCGCCCTTCAGGCCCTGTTCGCCGCGCTCACCCTGGAGGCCGCGCTCGCCCTGCAGACCGCGCTCGCCCTGCTGGCCGCGCTCACCCTGGAGACCCTGCAGACCCTGCTCGCCTTTTTCGCCGCGCTCACCCTGAAGGCCGCGCTCGCCCTGGAGACCCTGCTCGCCGCGATCGCCCTTCTCACCACGCTCGCCCTGAAGGCCGCGCTCGCCCTGGAAGCCACGCTCGCCCTGTTCGCCGCGGTCGCCCTGGAGACCGTGCTCTCCGTGCATACCCTTCTCACCCTGGATGCCCTGCTCGCCGCGATCGCCCTTCTCGCCCTTCTCACCCTGGAGACCCTGCTCGCCGCGATCGCCCTTGTCGCCCTTGTCGCCCTGGAGACCCTGCGCACCGTCGTTGCCCTTGTCGCCCTTCTCCCCCTTCTCGCCCTGATAGCCGCGCTCGCCCTGCAGGCCCTGCTCGCCGCGGTCGCCCTTGTCGCCCTTGGCTCCGCCGCCGCCGAACTGCGTGTCGGGGATGAAGTAGCCGATGACGTCCACCGTCACTTCGGTCGCCCAGTCGGCGGCCGTCAGGACGAACGCGCCGTCCTTGAGGATGACCGACGCTTCGTTGACCGTGTCATTGCCGCCCTTGAACGTCAGCGCCGGGATCCCGTAGACCGGGGTGTGCGAAGGCGCCAGGTAGAGCGCGCCACTGCCGTCCGGCTTGTAGGACTGAAGCCGCACCGCCAGCGCGACCGACTCTTCCGGGATGCGCTCGGAGCAGGGGTTCTTCCAGGTGTCTTCCACGAGGAGCCCCTTCGGATGGTAGACGCGGCTCTCGTTGACCTGGAACGCGTTGCCGCCCCACTTCATCGGGTACGCATCGGCGTCGAGCGTGCTGACGAAGCGGCAGGGGACGATCTCCTGGAAGAGCGTCGGCTCGGTGGCCGCGTCGACCGACATGACCGAGTAAGCGGCCGACGCTTCCTGCGGCAGCAGGTTCGTGCGCACCTGGACGCCGAGGACGGTGTACGGGTTGTGGTTCTTCAGTTCGCGAGTATTCGCGACCGCCGCGTCGGACGCCTGGGCCGTTACTGCGGTCATCGCCGTCAGTGCTACGGCGGCGACCAGATTGAAGAACCGGTTAGAGATTGTGGTGTTCGGGGTGGTGGTGGTCGTGGTGTTCTTGCTGAAGTTGTTCATGGCTCCCTCCTGTGTGATCGCAATTTGCGCTCAGGGGGAGATTCACGACAGGACGGATGGACCGAGCAGTTGTGGAGAGTGGCCCAGACGTTTGTGACGTTCGTCACATTGCGCCGGGGCGTGTGTCTCTACAGGAGGATCAGGTCCTCGAGGTCCGACTTCTTGTGCAGGGTCATGGACGACCGCCGCACGGTCAGGATCTTCTTCTCTCTGAAGGACTTGAGCAGCCGCGTGACCGTCTCGCGGGACGTGCCGATCATCTGGGAGATGTCCTCGTGCGTCATCGCGACCGGGAAGCGCATCCCGCTCGCCGAGGGACGGCCTTCTTCCTCGCACCACGTCAGCAGGAGCTGCGCGAGGCGCTCGGCGGCTGAATTCGCCAGGCCGAGGGCGCGGATCTGGTTCGCGTCCGACTCACATTCCTCGATGAGCTGGCGGGCGATGTTGAACTGCACGTCGCGATGCTCGGCCACGAAGCGGGTAAAGTCCTCGCGCTTCACGAACTTGAGCTGCGACGGGTTGACGGTTTCGGCGGTCGCCTTGTACGCGTTGCCGGAAAGGACGCTGGAGAGGCCGAGCGTCTCGCCCGGCTGCACGACGCGCTTGATGAGCGTCTTGCCGCTGCCGGAGGAGATGGAGAGCTTCGCCGAGCCGGTGCAGAGGATGAAGAGGCCGGCCGGCATCTCCCCTTCCGCGTAGAGCAGCGCGCCGTCGGGATAAACGTTCGTGAAGGTGATCCTGTCCCACGCTGCGAGGGTCTCCGGATCGAACTGACAGAAGAAACTGTCGTTGCGCCACTGACACGCGTCGCAGTGATTGCAGATATCGATACCGTAGCGGCTCATAGATAAGTTTTCCTGGAAGGCAGGATTTTATACCGATCGCCGCCGGAAAACCAGCCGCTCTCACGGCAGGACGATCCGTCCCCATCAGAGGGCAACCCACAGAACCGAAATACCTTACGCGCACAAAACCGTTTTCGGGACCGTGCGCAGGCTCCTCGTCATCACGCTCCTCCTCGCCGCCGCGACCGTACGCGGCGCCGTGACCTTCGTCTCGCCGCTCGACGGGACGCAGGCGATCGGGCCGATGGTGCTGGAGGTGACGACCGACGCCGCGCAGGTGGACCGCGTCGACTTTTTCGTCGACGGCGTCCTCGCCGGCGTGGCGCGGCAGCAGCCGTACCGGATCGCGTTCGACTTCGGCACTTCCCTCACCGCCCGCACCGTCAGCGCCAAAGTCTGGAGCGGCGGCTTCCAGTCGTCCCAGTCCGCCGGCGTCACTACGGCGGCGCTGACGGTGAACGACACGCTCGACATCGACCTGGTGGAAGTGCCGCTGCGGGTCCGCTCGACCCGGGCCCTCGCGGCAGAGGACCTGCGCGTGCGCGAGAACGGCGTCGAGCAGAAGGTCCGCGACGTCCGGCGCGAGCGCCCGGCCGCGCACTTTGCGTTCATCGTCGACCGCTCGCTGTCGATGAATGACGGCAAGCTCGAAGCGGCCCTGCGCGCGGTGCAGTCCGAGCTGCGCCAACTTCGCGCCGGCGACACGGCGTCGCTGGTGCTCTTCAACCACAACGTCGCCAGGCCGCGGCGCATCTCTCGCGGAGAGTCCCTCGAAGCACTCACCCCCTCGGGCGGCACGTCCCTCCGCGACGCGCTGGCCTCCGTCGCCTCGAAGGAGCGGACGTACGCGCTCGTGATCACCGACGGCGGCGATCGCAACAGCGAGCTGTCCGACGAAGAGGCACTCCGCAGAATCAGCGGCACGCGCACCATCGTCAATGCCATCGTCCTCGGCGATTCGCACGCCCGCTTCCTCGACCGCGCCGCGGCGAACACCGGCGGCAGCGTCGTCTCCGCGTCGAAGCACGACGTCGGCGACGCGCTCGCGCGCCTCCTCGCGGACATCAACAGCCGCTACCTGGTCATCTACCAGAGCCGCGGCACGAAACGCGGCTGGCGGACGGTGGACGTGAAGGCGCAGCGCCACGGCGTCGAGATCGTCAGCTCGCGCAAGGGGTACTTCGCGGAATGACGCTTTCACTCGGCGTGGGCGGGATGAAAGTGTCCTGCGTAGTGCTGTTGCTCGCGCTGCCGCTGGCGGCGCAGTCACGCATCGCGTCCGATTTCGAGATCGCGCAGATGGAGCTGCAGCTCGCCCGTTCTCGCGATTTCGAGTCGCAGCTCTCCGGGCGCCTGAACCTCGGCGATACCCGCGCCGCGCGCAACGAGACCTCCCTGGCCCGCACCGAGTACGTGAAGGCGCTGGAGCTCGCGGAAAAAGAACGGCTCGCCGCGCGCCGCGATGCGAGCCTCACGCGCTACGCGAATGCCACCTCCTACGCCGCTCTCGCGCAGGCGAAGCTCGGCCGCGACGCCGTCGCCTTCGGTTTGCTGGAGGAGACCGCGCGCTACGCGAGCGATGACGCCGAGGCGTGGAACCTCTACGCGTCGGCCATGCGTACGCTCGGACTGCCGCGCAAGGCGGTGAGCGCGGCCCGCAACGCGGTGGCCATCGCGGCGGCGAAAGACGACCGGCTCGACCTGGCCATCTATCAGCACGCCCTGGCGACCGCGCTCATCGAAGCCGAGGACGTCCGCGAAGCGGAGATGCTGCTCGTGACGGTCACGGAATCACTACGGTCGAAGCAGTTCGAGCCGCTGCAGCGCGAGGTGGCGCGCGCGGAATCCTTCGAGGTCTACAGCTCCGCGCGCGGCGACGTCGCGGCGTACGTCTCGCTCCTCAACCGCGCGCAGTTGCGCCTCGGGTCGTTGTACGAACGACGCGGCGAGACCGAGCGCGCGCGGACGCAGTACCAGCGCGTGCTCGCCGGACGGAGCGATGACGTGATCGCCCTGAACGCGCTGGCGAGGCTGGCGCGCAACGAGACGGAGCGCGAGCGCTATTACGCCGAGGCCTTCGAGGCGAACCCGTTTTCCATGACGCTCGTGCGCGAGTACCAACAGCGCCTGCGCGACCACGCACCGGCGATCGACGCCGCCACCACCGGCGGCGCGATGCGCAACGCGCTGGCGCAGCTCGCACGCGGCGAATCGCGCGCGGCGCGGGCCTCGCTCGACGCGTTGCTCGTGAAGTTCCCGCAGAACGAGACGCTGCGCACGCTCCGCCGCGAGGCGGAAGGAGCGTCGCAGGTCGCGCTCCCCTCTCCGGCGCCTACCGCCTCCGAACTGCGCGCGCTCCTCGGCGACTTTGAGCGCCTGACGCCGGAGCAGCGCGTGGTACTCGAACAGACGACCTACACCAGCGTCGTTCAGTTCACCGGCGAGGTCTTCGAATCCGGCACCATCGAAGGCGTCGCGTTCCGCTTCTCGTCGGCCACCCAGTTCCAGGGAACGTTCGACATCACCCGTCCGCTGCGCCTCACCTACCGCATCCTCGGCGTAACCCGCTCCGGCGAAACCGACGCGCTCCTGCTCGAGCCCGTACAACTGGAGGCGCTGTGAAGCGCACTGTTTGGAGTGCGGTGACCGCAGTCACCGCTTTTCCTCCACTGCAACGGTGGTCGCGTTCGCTCGCAGTGAAAGCGGCGACTGCGGTCGCCGCACTCCACATCGCGTTGCCACTTTCCGCGCAGCTCCTCACCTGTACACCGGCCGGCGTGGTCGTCGCGCACGACAACCAGCTTCGCCTGCACCACGGCTGGACCGCGGACGGCGTCGAGCATCCGACCTCCATCGCCGCCTCGGAGGAGCAGGTCGTCGTCCTCGACGCCCTGAACAACGAAGCGGTCGTCGCCGACCTCCGCACCGGCCGTACCACGCGGATCGACACGGCGGAGACCCCGATCGCCGCCGCGTTCCTCGGGAGGGAGCTCTACGTCCTCGCGCGCGACGCGCGCGTCCTTCAGCATGGGAGCACGCGCATCCCGCTCGCGGCCGATCCTGCGTTCCTCGGCACCGCCGGCGGCAGGCTGTACGTCTATTCGCGCGTGGCAGGCGTGCTCGAGGAGATCGAGCGGGACCGCGTCACGCGCCGCATCCGGGTCGCGCCTTTCGCCTCCGACTTCGAGATCCGCGGCACCACCGCCTACCTCGCCTACCCACGGGACGCCCGTATCCGGACCGTCGACCTGAAGACGATGAAACCGGCCGGCGAGATCGCGGTCGGTGCCGTCCCGACCGACCTGGCGTTTGCCGGAGGCGGGACCGCCCTCACCGCGCGCATCCTCGCCGTGGCCGATCCCTCGGCCAAGCGGGTCTGGCTGACCGAGAGCACGCAGTCGATGACCGAGGCGGTCGCCCGGGGCGTCCTGCGGGGCGTGCTCGGCCTCGGATTGTTCGGCGATCGCGCCTCGCAGTTCCCGACCGGAGTGGACCGGGTGGAGACGCGCGGCAGGCATTGGATCGCCTACGATTCTTCGTCAGGCACGCTCTACCATTTCACGAGCCGGAAGAGCTCGGTCCTGGCGAAAGGGGTCGCGCCGGGGGCGTACACTCTCACGGAACGCGGCGTGGCCTGGTGGAACGGTATGTCCGTTGCAGAAAAGGTTCTGCAATGAGCGAAAGAAAACCCTGCACGCGGTGCGCACGCGCGATCGACGAGTGGGCGAAGATCTGTCCCTTCTGCAACTGGGACCAGTCCCAGCCCGCGCCAGCCGTCCCGCCGCCGGTCCCGGACGCGGTCGCGAATTACACGCCGCCGTCCGAGTTCGACCTCAAGAAGAAAGCAATGTACGGCGGCATCGGCATCCTCGTGCTGATCGCCGCATTCGGCGTCGGCATGGTCATCAACCAGGACGGCGCCCCCGACAAGGCGCCCCTGACCGTCGAAGAGCAGCAGGAAGTGGACGCCGCCGAGCGGAAAGCCGGCCCGGTGAAACGCGCCGACACGCCGCTGGTCCCGACGAATGAAGCAGGCGGCATCGAGCAGCCGGTGACGAGCGCCCCGGTCGCAGCACAGCCGGGCGCCACGCCGAACGACTACCAGCGCGACGATGCCACCGCGGTCTCGTCGACCGAATACGCGGACATCGCCAAGCGCGCCCGCGCCGAGAAAGAGAAGATGGCGGCGCTGGTCGATCCGCGCTCGCTGACCGGTCCCGCGTACGCGCAGGCGCCGCAGCGCGCGCCCCAACGCCGGTCGCCGGTGCAGATGGCGCAGCAGACCGCGCGCGCTCCCGAGGAACGCCGGGTGGCAAGCACGCGTCCCGTGCCGCAGTACCAGCCGATCCCGCGCCTCCGTGCGAACGGCTCCGCACGGCTGACGCTGCAGATCGGAGCCGACGGCCGCGTGGACGGCGTGAACGTCGACCGCGGCATCGGCCCGTACACCAGCCAGCTCGTCTCCGCAGCAAAGTCCTGGCGTTTCAAGCCGGCCACCGTGAACGGCTCGCCGGTCTCCGCGCCGTATACCGTTGATATATCGTTCGAGTGATGACTGACCGCAGTACTTGCGCTTCGTGCAATCGGACCATCGATGCGTGGGCCAAGCTCTGCCCGTACTGCGGTGCCAATCCGCAGACCGGCGAGAGGATGGATACGCAGGCCATCCTGCAGGAGGTCTTCAGGCCGCGCGAGGTCACGACCTCGGCCAGCGTGCTCGAATACGCACGCCAGCGCCAGGGAGCGGTGATCGCGATCGCGGCCTTCGTCGTCTTCCTGCTGATGGCCGCACTGCACCAGTTCGCGACCATGCGCAACGCGACCGCCGTGACGGACTCGCCGGCGGTGCCGCTCAGCGAGCTGACCGACATCACGAACAAGCCCGATGAAGCGGCCCCCGTGCCGCTGCCGGAGCTCGACTTCGAGTACGGCGGACGTCCGGCCGCGATGCGGACGTACATCATCGAGCGCGGCGCGATCACACCGCCCGAGGTGATCGCGGCCCAGCAGGCAGCGGCGGCCGCCGCCGCTCCGAAACCTGCCGCGACACCGGCACCCCAGCAAGGCGTACCCGCCCGTCCGCAGCCCGCACGTCCCCAGCCACGATGAGCATCGGATTCTGGACCCTCCTGATCGCCATTGCGCTGATCGGGTGGCTGACCGCGTACATGCTCTCCCAGCGCCCGATCACGAACGTCCAGCAGCTCCTCCAGCAGCGCCGGTACGAAGACGCGGTGATGGAAGCGCAACGGACGAACGACCACCTGCACCGCGCCGAGGCGCTCAAGCTCCTCGGCCGCTACGAAGAAGCGATCGCCGCCTACGGCCAGTCCACCGATCCCGCCGCAAAAGAAGGCATCGCCCTCTCCCTCGCCCACCTCGGCCGCGACCTCGACGAAGCACGCCGACTCATGGAGACGCAGCTCGCGCAGTACCCCCAGATCCAGGAGTTCCAATCGCTCGCCCTCGCCTGGATCCTGCTCCGCTCCGGCGACCGTGACACCGCCCTCCGCCTCTACCGAGACAACGTCGAGCTCCTCGAGACCCGCTTCCGCGACGACTACACCGACCCCGACCCCCTCCTCTCCGAGACCCTCTACCTCTATTCAGAGTTGGCGAAGGCCAACGGCGAGGACGCCCGGGCGAGCGAGCTCGCGAGGCAGGCGGAAACGTGGGGCTGGCGGGCGTGAGCTCGTCACCTGCCGACGCACGTTAAGCATCTCTGGAGATGCTTAAGCATCAGTTTCAGGTCGTTGAGCATGTCTTGGGGATGGTTAAGCATCTCGCGGAGGTCGTTAAGCATCTCTCCGAGATGGTTAAGCATCTCTTAGAGGTCGTTAAGCATCTCCCAGGAATGGTTAAGCATCTCCTTGGGTGTGGTTAAGCATCTCAAATCGATGCTTAAGCATGTCCGCGAGATGCTTAACGATCTCCGAGAGATGCTTAACGATCTCTGAGAGGTGCTAACGACCTCGGGGAGATGCTTAACGATCTCGGGGAGATGCTTAACCATTCGCAAGAGATGCTTAACGACCTCCGCGAGATCCTTGATGTGCTGCAGAAGACCAGCGAACGGTATTCGTCTCAGCCGCTGCTCTTGCGGTACACGTCTTTGCGGTTCGCGATCTTGATGACGGTCACGATCAGGACCGCATCCTGAATCTCGTACAGGATCCGGAAGTCGCCCTGCCTGATCCGATACTTTTCGCTCGTACCCGACAGCTTCTCGACTCCAGGTGGTCGCGGATCATCTACCAGGGCGAGTATCCGTCGCGTGATGCGCTCGCGATCCTTCTTGCCCGCAATCGACTCCAGCTCCTTGGCAGCTGACTTCTTGATGACGAGCTTATAGCTTGCCACTGCGCTTCAGCCTCGACACGACTTCATCGAAACTGACGCTCGGCTCGCGTCGTCGTTTCTCGAAGGCTTCCAGATCCGCTGCATCCTCAGAGAGCGTCTGGCGCACCGCTTCGTTGACTACGTCGGACATCGACCGTTCGGTCGTAGCCGCTTTCTGGCGCAACGCGCGGTGAATCTCGGGATCGAAGTAAATCGTGGAGCGTTTCGGGGTCGCCATGACGTTCATTTTACGCCCAACAGGCTGCACGCCACTCGCGTGGCGTGCAGCCCGCCACCCATCGCCCGCTTACAGCGACGGACGGTACGTCGAGGCCATGCTCACCATCCGGTTGGCCTGGCCGGACGAGAAGGTGTACATGCAGGAGTCGAAGCTGTAGTCCATGAAGTTGATGATCGGGTCGACGCCGGCATAGCTGCAGGTGTCGCGGCCGGTCGGGCAGCCCGAGGCGGGGGAGTATTCGGCGGCGGTGTCGGAGACGTAGTCGCCGCTGGTGGTGTTGTTGCCGGTGCCGCAGCCGCCCTGGAACGTGTGGTACAGGCCCAGCCAGTGACCGACTTCGTGCACGCCGGTGTCGCCGAGGTTGTAGTTCGTGGCGCTGCCGCCGTTGACGGACGAGTGCAGGATCACGACGCCGTCCATCTTCTTGTTGCCGGCGACATTCCACGGGAACGTGGCCCAGCCGAGGGTGCCGCCGCTCGGATTCGCGGTGTAGAAGTTCAGGACGTAGCTCGGGTTGTTCGCCGCGATGTTCGTAAAGTACGTCTTCGCGTTCACCTCGGCCGTGGTCCCGAGATTCATGCCATACCAGGTGCTGTTGTTGGTGCGGTCCGTCGTGCCGCGCACGAACGTGAAGCCGCGGCCGCTGTACGCCGCGTTCAGCGTGGCGATCTGCGAATTGAGGCGCGTGTCGGAGACGTCGCCCGCGCCGGTCGAGCTGCGGATGACGTGGAAGTTGACGGTGATCGAGACCGGGTTGGTGATCGACTCGGTGCCGACGCGCGGGCTCGCCATCATCTCGTCGATGAAGCGCTGCTCGATCGCTTCCGCTTGAATGGGATCCGGGTGCTGCGTCTGGCAGCGCAGCCCGGCATTCGCAAACGCCTCAGGGCTCACCCATTCCTGACCACCGATCTCGAACGGCTGATCCTGACGGATCTGCAGCCGCTGCTGCTCCTGCGCATTCACGACACCCACTGCCAGCACCAGGGAAAGAGCCAGAGTCCAACGCTTCATATTCTTCCTTCTCCTTATCGCTTTCGCGTGGGCGGTAGCTAGAGCGAACTCGGTGCCGCACGAAATCGAACGAAGAATCAACGACTTAGCTGATGTGCGCGGCCAAAGCGGGTCAAAGACGCAACCACGTCCATGCGGAAGGGTGGATCAAAATCACTCCGGTGGGTCAACGCGCGAGCCGGTGGAACTCGCCGCGGACGCGTTGCATGGCAATCGGAGCGGCGCAGGGATGCACGCGATTGGTCAAAAGGACAAAAATTCGCTCCCCGTCCGCCCAGACTGACGTGCCGGTGAAGCCCATGTGACCGAAGGACCGCGGCGACAGCCCCGGTCCGTTCAGTTGCCACCCCAGGCCGCGTCCGGGTGCCTGCTCGCGCTGCGACTCCTCGACGAGCTCGCGCGGCACCAGCTCCCCTCGCACGAATCCCTGCACGATGCGGAAGACGTCTCGCGCCGTCGCGAACAGCCCCGCGTTCCCTGCCGTACCGCCGGCGTGAAACGAGTTGCCGTCGTTCGCATCGCCCCACATCAGCCCCTCCCGGAAGCCGGTGAAGGCGATCGAGCGCGTCGCGCACATCCCGTACTCGAAGCGCTGTCCCCATTCCGTGGCCGCGATGCGCGGCTTCAACGTCGCGGGAGGATTGAAATACGAATCGCGCAACCCGAGCGGCTCGAAGATCCGCGTCCGGGCCGCCTCCCGGTAATCGCCGAGCAACTCCTGCAGCGCGTAATAGAGAAGGATGAAGTTGAGGTCCGAGTAGACGACCTGCTCGCCGCGCGCACGCTCGCGCCCCCGCTCCTCGATCGCGGCCAGGTAGTCGCCGAGCGCATACAGCGGCAGCCACGGCCGGAGGCCCGAGCTGTGCGACAGGAGCTCGCGGTAGGTGAAGCCGCGGTACTCGTCGTCGAGCGCGATCTTCCCCTCCGCCACCGCCTGCAGCACGAGGATGGTCGTGACCAGCACCTTGGTGGTCGACGCGCAGTCGTAGATCGTGTCCACCGTGGCCGGGATCCGCAGCGGCACGGCGACGGCGTTTCCGAGGGCGTCTTCCTCCTCGATCCCCTCCAGGGTCCCGACCGCCCACGCCGCGCCGGGGAAGGAGCCGAGATCGCTTTCGTGTTGCAGGAAATCGCGCGGCGTCATGCGGCGCGGAGTTTAGTGCACAGGAACCGCTGCGCGCCCTCTCTGTCAACGTGTGCTCGGCCCCCTTCCCTGCTACGATCCGCGCGAAATCGGCTTCACCCCTAAAACAAAATGTTCCGTCTCGAACAGCTCGACATCCATGGCTTCAAGTCGTTTTACGACCCTGCCAAGCTCACCTTCCCCGCGCCGCTGACGGCGGTCGTCGGCCCGAACGGCTGCGGCAAATCGAACATCTGCGACGCCCTGATCTGGGTGCTCGGTGAGAACCGCGCCTCCCACATCCGCGGCGAGACGATGGAAGACGTCATCTTCCAGGGGTCGGCGCGCCGCCGCGCCCTCTCCATGGGCGAGGTCACGCTCACCCTCGGCGCGATGAACGGCGACAGCGACCATCCGGTCGCCGACGACGGCAAGATCGTGATCAACCGCCGCGTCTTCCGCGACGGGCAGTCGGAGTTCCGCCTCAACGGCAAGCGGGTCCGGATGAAGGACATCTCCGACATCCTGATGGACACCGGCCTCGGCATCCGCAACTACAGCGTGATGGAGCAGGGGAAGATCGACCTGATCCTCTCCAACAAACCGCAGGACCGCCGCCGCCTGATCGAAGAAGCGGCAGGCATCACCAAGTACAAGACCAAGCGCCGCGCCGCGGAGCTGAAGCTGGAAGAGACGCAGCAGAACCTGCTGCGCATCGACGACACGCTGTCCGAGGTGACTCGGAACCTGAACTCGCTGAAGCGGCAGGCGTCGAAGGCGCGGCGGCACAAGGAGCTCGCCGAGCAGCTCTCGACCGCGAAGCGATCGCTGTACAAAGGACGCATCGTCATCGCGCAGGTCGAAGACGAGGCAGCAACGCACGCGCTGGCGGATTCCCAGGCGCGAGAGAGCGAGCTCGCCGCGCAACTCGGTACCGATGAGGCGGAGCTCGCGGAAACGCGGCGGCT
>DASQJY010000070.1:0-39351 GCA_035630815.1 Thermoanaerobaculia bacterium | reverse complement strand
GAAATTCAAGTGGGCGAAGCGCTGCGTTACACGATGTTTTTTACACTCGCAGTGGTCAATGCCATCAATTTACGCCGGCTTATTCGCCTTGCAGTGGATGCGCGAACCACGTGCCAATAGTTTTGAGACAGCCTCCTGCGGCCACCGCACTCCAAACCAGCGTGTTTCGGTGAAACAGGGTGCATCTCCGCCCGACGCAGTGCGTCTCAGGGCGAACGCAGTGCGTCTCAGGGCGAACGCAGCGCGTCTTGGGGCGAACGCGGTGCGTCATCGGGGAGTACGCAGTGCGTCATCGGGGAGTACGCAGTGCGTCACCGGCGAGGACGCAGTGCGTCACCGGGAGGACGCAGTGCGTCACCGGGAGGACGCAGTGCGTCACCGGCGAGGACGCAGTGCGTCACCGGGGAGGACGCAGTGCGTCACCGGCGAGGACGCAGTGCGTCACCGGCGAGGACGCAGTGCGTCACCGGGGAGGACGCAGTGCGTCACCGGGGAGGACGCAGTGCGTCACCGGGGAGGACGCAGTGCGTCACCGGGGAGGACGCAGTGCGTCACCGGGGAGGACGCAGTGCGTCACCGGGGAGGACGCAGTGCGTCACCGGGGCGAACGCAGTGCGTCTCGGGGCAAACACAGCGCGTTTCGGGGCAAACGCGCCAAGAGGGCGGCGACCTGCGCCGCCGCCCTCGATCACGAAGCTACTTCTTCCACATATCCACGTTGCGGCGCACTTCGCTCGCAAAGTCCGCCTGCTGCGCGGTGGCGGCGGCGATGGCCTGCTCGCCGAAGCGGATGGCGTCGGCCTTGTTGCCGGCGCGCTCGGCGATGCGGGCGCGGAGGTAGAGGTTGGCGATGTTCTGGTTCGCCTTCAGCGACTGCTCGATCCACTGGTTCATCTCCGCGTCGGTCGCCGCGCCCTTGTTCTCGAACGCGAAGTTGGCGGCCATGTACGGGGTGCGCCAGTCGGGATTCATGGCGTTGCGGAACTGGGCCATGGTGCGCTCGGTCGACTTCGTGTCGACGGTGAACGGCACCGCGATCTTCTCCCAGCGCAGCACGATCTTCGCGGTGTCGGTGGTCATCTCCTCCACCTCGAAGTTCATCCACTCCTCGTGCGAAGCCTGCTCCGGCGTCGCCTTGACGGTCACGACGTCCTTGGAGGCGTCGTAGCTGTAGCTGCCCCACTGGTCGGCCACGCTGTTGAAATGCAGCGTCCACTCGCCCGGTCCGGGCGTGGCGTGGAAGCTGTACGTGCCCTTGGTCAGCTTCTGGCCGCCGATCCAGACGTCGTCGCTGAACGTGATCGTGGTGGCCTCGTTGGCCCCGGCGCGCCAGACCTTGCCGTACGGGACGAGCGCGTCCCAGATCGCGCGCCCCTTCACGCCGGGACGGCTGTACTTCATGGTGATGTCGGTGATGCCCACCGTCTGCGTGAACGACGCCGACGGGCTGGGACGGGGGGAGCGGATCTGCTGCTGGGCGAAAGCGCTGGTCGCGATTGCGAGCGCCAGGACGGTGAATAAGGTTTTACGCATCTGTTTTCCTCCTGATGTGCGGCGGGGATACTAACAAACGGATAAGCGGGACGCTTGCACTCCGCCAGGAGAGAAGAACGACCGGAGGCCTCCGGCGGGCCGGCGTGGCCGGCGGCACTTGTTTGCGCACGGACGGCGCTTCGCGCGAGAGGCGTGCGTTCAGCCTTGGGCAACCAGTGCTGCCGGCCACGCCGGCCCGCCGGAGGCCCTTCGTCGGTTCTCTCTTTGGCGGACTGAAAGCGTTCTGCTTACTCCCACGTGATCCAGCGGTCGTCGAAGACGGTTTTCTCTCCCCGGCCGTCCGTCACCTCCACCAGCACATCGGTCTGACGCCGGACGCCTTTCGGCCGCTCGTGCAGCCCGACCATGTAGCGCGTGGACTGCCCTTTCCAGCCTGCACACCAGGTCTCGAGGCGCGGATCGGGGAAGAGCCGCGCCCGCTCGCGATGGGCCCGGTTGCCGAACCAGACGTCGACGCTCCGGATGCCGTGAGGCGACATCGTCCAGCCGGTGAAGATCCCCGTCCCCCGGAAGCGCTCGTTCGCCGTCGGGAGGTCGAGGTTGCCCATGGTCCCGGTGCCGCAGGTGAGCTCGCCGCGGAGGAAGGACTGGAGTTGTCGGTTGTCGGTTGTCGGTTGTCTGTGCGTATCAGCAATCCGGAAGACCCAGTCGCCGTAGAGGCGCGTGTGGAACTTGCGGACGAACGTGATCCGGCCGCGCTCGAGCTCGCGGCGCAGCCAGTCGCGCACCGGGTCGCTCGGGCCGCCGGTCAGGTCGGGGTGGATGATGATCGTGTCCACCTGCGACTCGCGCAGCTTGTCGAGGAACGCATCGGGGATCGGCACTTCCCTGGACATGCGCGACAGCTCGACCCTCTGCGGCGGCGCGAAGCCGGAGATGCCGTTGATCATCGGCTTGCGATGGAGGGTCGAGTGCAGCATGTACTCGTAGTCGCTGGCGATCCACTCCAGCGGCAACTCCGCGACGCCGCGCACGTCCTGCTTCGCCAGCCAGGTGTAGACCTCCGGCGGTTTCGGATCGAAGAGGTACCAGCGCACCGGTCCGGCCCAGAGGTGGATCGTGAACAGCACCGGCACGGCCCAGCGCACGCGCCGCGGGAGCGCGTTCGTGAGCAGCGCGATCAGGATGGCCATCCCCACGTACGCGATCACCGCCCACCGCGCCGGGACGCGGATCGCGCGAAAGCCGGGCACCGCGCCGAAGAGGAACGTGTGCAGCTCGAAGTTCAGCCCCAGCGAGCCGAGGAAGCCGATCAGGATCCAGAGCAACGCCAGCGCGAGATGTGAGGTGCGTTTGCGCGCCGCGATGAGGGCGCCGATGCACGCGAGGCAGGCCAGCGCGCCCGGGAAGAGCTTCCGCTCCGCTTCGACGGCACCCGGCAGCCAGTCGCCCGCCACGGCGGAGAAGCGCGCGACCTCTTCCACGCCGCGCTGCATCCCGTACAGCTTCACCACCGCCGCGTAGGGATAGAGAAACGGCGCCAGCACGAGCAGCGCGCCCGTAATCGCGAACGCCAGCTCGCGCCACGCCGGCCGCGGCAACAGCAGGAGCGCCGTAATGGCGGTAGCGAACGCCCCGAACAGCAGGTAGTGGATATTCGTCAGGCCGTTCAGCACGAACACCACCGCGAAGACGAGCGCCCGGCGCCGGGTCGGCCTCTCCGCGTAGCGCAGCAGCGCGAGCAGGAGCAGCGGCAGCCAGCCGCCCCAGACGTGCTGCAGATGCGGCAGGTGCACGAAGCGGAACGGCACGAACGCGTAGAACACCCCCGCCGCCATCCCGGCGAGCCACGACCCCGTCACGCGCAGCCCGAGGAGGTAGGCGGCGAAGCCGCAGAAGGCGAACCCGGCCAGCAGGGCCAGGTTGTAGGCGGTGAGCGCGTCGACGCCGAGCGCACGCAGGGGGAAGAGCAGCACCGCGATCGCGTAGAGGTTCTCGCTGTAGGCGAGCGAGTACTTCGCGGGGTGGAAGGCGTTCGCGTGGAACAGCGAAAGCGGCTGGTGGAACGTGGCGTACCAGTCCCAGTCGAGGATCCAGGTATTGATGAACGGGTCGCCCGGATCGGAGACGGCGCGGTCGAGGTTCCGCGCGAGCGGCCACGTCATTGCGACAGCGAGCGCGACGAAGATCACCGCGGCGCCCGCGTGTTGCCTCACCATGCGGGAGGGATGCTAAGCTAACGCCCATGCCTCCCGCCATTCCATTCACCGGCAATTACGAAGACCTGTCGACCGATCGCGGCTACCAGTTCAAGTTCTATTGCGAGAAATGCCAGAACGGCTACATGTCGTCATTCCAGACCTCGAAGATGGGGATGCTGGGATCCGCGGCACGCGTGGCCGGCAGCCTGTTCGGCGGCGTTTTCGGCAACGTTGCGAACAGCGCGTACGAGGTCCAGCAGGCCGTCGGCGGCCCCGCCCATGATTCAGCCCTCAAGGAAGCGGTCCAGGAGATCGCCCCGACGTTCAAGCAGTGCACCCGCTGCGGCAACTGGGTCTGCCAGCCGATCTGCTGGAACAAGAAAGCCGGCCTCTGCGAGCACTGCGCGCCCGACCTCGACGAAGAGATGGCCGCCGCCCAGGCCGAGGCGGCCCGCGAGCAGATCCACGAGAAAGCCCGCACCGTCGACTGGACCAAGCAGCGCAACGTCAAGCAGGTCAGCGGCGCCGTCTGCGGCGACTGCGGAGCCAAGACGCAGGGAGGCAAGTTCTGCCACGACTGCGGCGCCCCCCTCAACGCCAGGAAGGGTTGCGCCGAATGCGGACACGAGGCGGAGGGGAATCCGAAGTTCTGTCCGGAGTGCGGGCAGAAGTATTAGTTTACGGCTGCGCCGTGGGTGTCGGGTGTCAGGTGTCTGCGGTGTGTCGCCCGGGCGTAAAGTCCCGGAAGCCGGACGCCCGACGCCAGGCCGACAGGGCAGCAGGCGTCAGGCCTCTGGGCTGGTTCGCCCGGCGTAAACCCTCAGACACCTGACACCCGACACCATCACGGCAACGCGCTTGCAGTTTGCGCCGACGTGCAACAGTACCAACCCATCGTCCTCTTCGGCGGCCCCTCCGACGAGCGCCACGTTTCCGTGGCCTCGGCGCAGAACATCGTGCGTTCTCTGGGGGCGGGGACGCTGGCGTGGTTCTGGGCGCCGGATGGCTCCGTCCATGACGTGGCTCTGAACGACCTGCTCGGGCATCAGCGGCCGTTCGAGGTCGACTTTCTCCCCTCGCGTCCCGCGATCTTTCCGGACATCGAGCAGGCGCTCGATACCCTGCCGGTCGACAATCCCGTGTTCCTGCTCGCGCTGCATGGCACCGGCGGGGAGGATGGGCCGTTGCAGGAGGCGCTCGAGCGGCGCGGGATTCCGTTCACCGGCTCCGGCTCGGCCGCCAGCGCGGCTGCGTTCGACAAGGAACGCGCGAAAGAGCTGGTCACCGGACGCGTGAAAGTCGCGGAGTCGCGCGTCACGCGCACGGCACACGAGGTGCGGGAGGTGATCGCCGACATGCTCTCGCGTCACGAGCGGATCGTCCTCAAGCCGCTGGCCGGCGGCTCGAGCCGCGGCCTCTTCTTCCTCGACCGCAACGGCGACGCGGAAGACGTCGCGGAGAACGTGATCGCGCGCGGGATTCCCTACATCATCGAGCAGTTCCTCCGCGGCCGCGAGCTCACCTGCGGCGTGCTCGATCGGGGCGACGGGCCGTTCCCGCTCCCGGTCATCGAGATCGAAGTCGACCCGAACCGCACCTTCGACTACGAAGGCAAGTACCTCGGCAGCGGCACGCGCGAGATCTGCCCCGCCGACATCCCGGAGGAGATGGCCCGCGAAACACAGCAGACCGCACTCGAGGCTCACCTGGCCCTCGGCTGCGAAGGCTACTCACGGACCGACATGATGGCCACGGACGACGGCGTCTACTTCCTCGAGACCAATACCCTTCCCGGCATGACCACCAGCTCGCTCGTGCCGCAGGAGCTGCGCGTGCTCGGGATCGAGTTCCGCGACTTCCTGCGCGGGCAGCTCGAGCTCGCCGTGTCGCGCTCGCAAAGCGCGGCAGCGTAAACTGCGCACATCGTGGACACCACCACCGCCGTCCTCGCCGTACTCCTCGGGCTCGGCCTCTCCGCGTCGACAGGGCTGAATACGTTCATCCCGCTGCTGATTCTGTCGGGCGCGGCGCGCTTCAACCTCTGGGGAGTGGAGCTCGGGCAGAAGTTCGACTGGCTCACGTCCGACGCCGGCCTGACGGTGCTGATCGTCGCCGCGATCGCCGAGATCATCGCGGACAAAATCCCGGCCGTGGATCATTTCCTCGACTCCGTCGGCACCTTCATCCGCCCCGCCGCCGCCACCATCGCCTCCGCGGCCGTGCTCACCGGCGCCAACGTCGACCCCACCGTGGCCGCCATCGTCGGCTTCGTCGTGGGCACTCCGACCTCGCTCGCCTTTCACACGCTGAAAGCCGGCACCCGCGTCGCGTCGACCGCCACGACGTTCGGCTGCGCCAACCCGGTGCTCTCGATCGTGGAAGACGTGTTCTCGGTCGGGTTCAGCGTGCTGTCGATCTTCGTCCCGCTGCTGGTGCCTTTCGCGCTCGCGCTCGCGGCGTGGCTGCTCTGGCGCACGTGGAAGCGGACACGGGGCAGCGCGGCGCCCGCGGGGTTCGTTCCGCCGCCGCGCTGAGCGCGTGACGCTCCTCGCCTGTGGCATGACACAGGCGAGGACACGCCCCTACCGCGGCGCCGGCGGGTTCAGCACCGTGATCCGCCCGTCCACCTTCGGCTCCAGCGGCGTGCCATTGAACTTCTTGAGCTCCGCGACGAGGAGGTCGCGGATCGGGGAGGCGTAGAAGATCGTTACACGGTCCTTCGGGATCGTGACCATGACCGACTCCGAGCCGTCGCCGCCCATGGCGATGAAGTCCGGCATGATCACGCTGTACAGCTTCTCCGCTTCGATCGGCCGCCCATCATCGAGCGTCGCGCCGACGAAGCGCTCCAGCCCTTTCTTCGAGGCGTCGAACGTGTATTTCACGCCGCTCACCTGCATGATCCCGCGCGCGCCGGTGCTGGTGTTGCGCAGGACTTCGAGAAGCTGCGTGCCGGTCATGATCACCATGGCCGGATAGTTGTCGAACGGGCTCACCGCGAAGACGTCGCCGTACGTCAGGTCGCCGCGCGGCAGTTCGGAACGGATGCCGCCGGAGTTCATCAGCGCCACGTCGGCGCCGGTCGAGCGGCGCATGGCATCGGCGATCAGGTTCCCGAGCGGCGATTCGGCCGAGTACGCGCGCGTGAACAGCGCGTCGGTCCGGATGCCGAGCTTCTCGTCGCGCTTCGCCGCCACGCGGCGCAGGTAGGGATCGATCGCCTGCGCCACGCGCGTATCCGCGACGACCGGCTCGCCGCCGAAGATCCGCGGCACGAGCCGGGCCCCTTTCGGCGCCGTTCTCGGATCGCAGTGCTGCGTCCCCTCGTACACGAACGAGCAGATCATCGTGTGCGGGCGGATCTCGCTCTTCGCCACGCGGTTCTGTTCCGTGTCGATCCAGAGGTCGAGCGTCGAGAACTCGCGGCTCATCGGCAATCCCTGCAGCGTCGGGATGCCGTTGACGTAATGCCCCATGTTGGCGTGCGTGTGTCCCGCGAAGAAGGCGTCGATCGTCCCCGCCGGCAAATTCTCCAGGTACCTCATCGCCTCGGCGTTGCGGTCGCAACTGTCCAGCGCGTGCGGCTCGTCCATCTTCGTGCAGCGGCCTCCCATGTGGGCGATGACGACGATCGCGTCCGCCCCTGCCCCGCGCAGCTCGCGCGCGGCCTGCAGCGTGGCCGCCACCGGGTCGGTGAAATCGAGCGAGGCGACGTTCACCGCCATCGTCACGTTCGGCGTGTCGGGCGTCGAGAGGCCGATGATGCCCACGCGGGCGCCGCCCACGCGCACCATGGTGTAGCGCTTCGCCCAGGCCGGCGTTCTCCCGGTCGCCTTCTCGGTCATGTTCGCCGAGAGCAGCGGGAACATCGCCAGGTCGGCATTGCGCTTCAACGCGCCCAGCGGGTCGTCGCCCGCCTTGCGCGCGATCGCGTCGGGGCCGACCGGACCGAAGTCGAACTCGTGATTGCCGACGGCGGCGGCCGTGTATCCGAGGACGTTGTAGCCGCGGATGACCGCCTCCCCTTCGAACATGTTCGATTCCAGCGTCCCCTGGAACATGTCGCCGGAGTCGACGAGGAGCACGCGCCCGCGATTCTCCTCGCGCAGCGCCTCGATGTAGCTCGCGAGCGACGGCAGGCCGCCCCAGAGCACGCCCTCTCCCCCGCCCGGAGGCGTTTCCACATGCCCGTTGAACCACCCGTGCACGTCCGTCGTCCCGACCACGACGACATGCACCGGCACCGCCGGCTGCCGCACCGTCGAAGTGCAGGCCGCGGCCAGCAGGAAGAGAACCAGGGGGAAGGACCGTTTCATCGCGCGGGATTGTACAGGGGCGCTACGCGCCGGCTTTGGGCGTTTGGCGTCCGGGGTTCCTGCCGATCAGGCGATAATCCCCAAAAGCCTAACGCCCAGTGCCCAACGCCTGATGAGACGCATGTCGTACCATGTCGCCGCAACCGCCACAGCTTTGTTGCATCTCGCCTTCATTGTCTTCGTGCTTTTCGGCGGGGTGCTCGTGCTTCGCTGGCCGAGGCTGATGTGGTTGCATCTCCCGGCCGCCGCGTGGGGCGTGCTGATCGAGTTTTTCAGTTGGTACTGTCCGCTGACGAAGTGGGAAAACTACTTCCTCCGCGAGGCAGGACGCGCGGGGTATGACGGCGGCTTCGTCGCGCACTACATCATGCCGGTGATTTATCCCGCCGGCCTCACGCGCGGCATCGAGATCGCCATCGGCGCTTTCGTGCTCGTGCTCAACGCCGTCATTTACTGGAGAGTTTTTCGATAGATGCCCACAACAACACCAGCCATACCGCAGCATCCGGTCACCACACTCGACCACCAGACTTTCGAGAGCCTCGGCCTCAGCCCCGAGGTTCTTTCGACCGTCCAGAAAATCGGCTTCGTTCATCCGACGCCCATCCAGGCCGCGGTCATCCCCACCTCGCTCATTGGCAAGGACGTCATCGGCCTCGCCCAGACCGGCTCCGGCAAGACCGCCGCGTTCGTGCTGCCGATGGCCGAGAAGCTCGTCCACGGCCGTGGCGTCCGCGGCCTGATCATGGCCCCCACGCGCGAGATCGCGCTGCAGACCAAGGCCTTCCTCGACCTCTTCGGCAAGCATCACGACCTGAAGACCGCCTGCCTCATCGGCGGTGTGCGCATGAAGCCGCAGCTCGACGCCTTGCGCGACAAGCCCGACATCGTGGTCGCCACGCCGGGACGCCTGCTCGATCACGTGCAGCGCCGCAGCGTCTCGCTCGAAGCGGTCGAAGTGCTCGTCCTCGACGAAGCCGATCACATGCTCGACCTCGGCTTCCTGCCGCAGATCCGCGAGGTGCTCCGGAAGCTCCCACGCGACCGCCAGACGATGATGTTCTCCGCGACCATGCCCGACTCGATCGAGATGATCGCGCGCGACTTCATGCGCGACCCGGTCCGCGTCGACATCATGCCCGAGGGGGGCGCGGCGGAGGGGATCACCCACCGCCTGTACGTCGTCAAGGAAGAGGACAAGCGCAACTGCCTGGTAGCCCTGCTGAACGAGGAGCTCGGGTCGACGCTGGTCTTCACCCGCCGCAAGATCGACGCGGAATGGCTGTACTCCGTGCTCGACCGCAAAGGGCACCCGGTCGCGCGCATCCACGCCGACCAGTCGCAGAACAAGCGCGTCGACGCGCTCAAGACGTTCCGCGAGGGGCAGCACCGCATCCTCGTCGCCACCGACATCGCCGGCCGCGGCATCGACATCCCCGGCATCGAGCACGTCATCAACTTCGACATCCCTGAGAACGTCGAGGACTACGTCCACCGCGCCGGCCGCACGGCACGCGGGAAAGCCCTCGGCATCGTGGCCACGATCGCCACCTGGCAGGACCTCCCGATGGTCCGCAAGATCGAGGAGACCCTCGGCGAAAAGATCGCCCGCTGCACCGTCCCCGGCGTGGAGCCGTGGGAGGAGTCGGAGAAGAAGCCCGCCTCGCGCGAGCGGCGCCGGGTCTAATCGACCTCGCCCGCTGTTCCACACCTAAATCGCCGAAAGCCACGCTCCTCGCCTGTGGCGCGACCCCCATCCGCCCTTCGGGCACCTTCTCCCCTTGCAGGGGAGAAGGGCTACAAACTACCCGTCTCGCGAGAGTGAAAATTAGTAGCCCCTCTCCCCGCGTCGAGCGGGGAGAGGGTGGCCAACGGCCGGGTGAGGGGCCGTGCCACAGGCGAGCTCACTCCAGCGAGAACCCCGTCCGCCCGATCTTCTCCGGTGGCTCTTTCGGCGTCTCGCCGCGCGCGCGGCTGGCTTCGATGAGCGCCTCCCCTTCCTCGGGGACCGGCACGTCCTTCTCGATCTGCGCGCGTGCGCTGGCGAGGTACACCTTCGCTCCCTTTTCGGCGTACAGCTCCTCGATCTGCTCCGCGCCAGCGTCGATCACGACGTAGTCGTGGAGGCGCGTGGAGAAGATCGCGTATTTGCCGTTCGACTGCCTTTCAATCCGCCAGGCCATCAGCGCGAATAGCGTACTCCGATGCGCCAGGCGCGCGGTTGGCCGAGGGTGACCACGGGCGTTGCGCTGGCCTGAATCTCTTCGTCGAACACGTTTTCGATGGCGAACGTCGCCTCGAGCGTTTTCGTGAGCGGATGGGAGGCGAAGAAGTCGGCGGCAAAGTACGCGCCGAGCGGCAGCTCGTTGCGGTCGTCGTCGAACTGCATGGCCGACCAGCGCAATTGCGTGCCGATGCGCTTCCACATCAGTTGGGCGGTGGCCTGCTGCCGCGGTACCTGCGGGACGCGGTGGCCGCGGAGCTCTCCCTCGCGGACCGTGGCGTCGACGAAGAGCCAGCTTGCGGAGGCGCGCCAGTGTTCGCCGAGGCGCCAATCGGCGTCGAGCTCGGCGCCGAGGGAGCGGGTGCGGCCGAGGTTCTGGCGCTGGCGGGTGATCAGCGTGGGCGTCTGGGAGAGCGTCACGTTGGCGATCGTGTCGGAGACGTTCAGCAGGAAGACGGTCAGGCGCGCGTTGCGGACGCGCGCGCCGAGTTCGAAGCCGGTCAGGTTCTCGGATGCGAGTGCCGCGTTCGGGAGCGTATTCACGTTGCCGACGCGGAAGCCGCGATAGAGCTCGTTGAGCGTCGGCGCGCGAAAGGCGGTGTATGCCGAGGCGGAGAGCGACAGCACGTTACTCGCGCGCCAGAGCAGCGAGAGGCGCGGGTTGGCCTGCCCTTCCGTCGCATCGCCTGCGTCGCTTTCATTGCGCCACCAGTCGGTGCGGATGCCGGCGGTGACGCTGAGCGCCGGGGTGATGGCGAAGAGGTCTTCGAGGTAGGCCGCGGCAGTGGTCTGGCGGCCGCCTGCCTCCACGCGGAACGTGCCGTTCTGCGTGAAGCGCAGCTCGTCGCTCGTGCCGCGCGCGGTGCGCAGCTCCGTGCCGGCGATGAGGACGTGCCGCTTGCCGAATGGGCGGGCGTACTGCGCGCTCGCCCCGGCGCCGCGGGAGGGGACGCTCTGCTCGACGGTCAGCGTCTCGCCGTTGCGGTCCGACGCGATGGCGGAGAAGGTCTGGAAGTAGTCCTGGTCGCTCCCGTGCGCGCGGACGGCGAGCGCGCCGCCGAACCAGTCCGCGCCGAGGGTGAGGTGGCGGCTGCTCGTGTCGTTGCGCTGCAGCGGCGTGCCGTTGTCGCGAGCTTCCGAGTAGTACGAGCCGCGGACGAACGCCGTACCGTGCCGCAGCGTCGCGTCGAGGACGCCGTGACGCGAGTCCGCCTCGACGTCGACCGTGCCGCGGTCCCCCTCACGCACCAGGACGTAGCCGTTCGTGCGGAAGAGCTCCGCCGCGATGCTGCCGCGCGTGTTTCCCCAGAAGAACGACCCGGCGGCGTCGGAGCCCGCGGACGTATCGAGCGTCAGCGCGTCGTCGCGGCGGCGGATGAACTGGATGACCCCGCCCATCGCGGAGCTGCCATACAGGTCCGAGGCCCCGCCGCGCAGCACCTCGGCGCGAGCAATCGATGCCCGTGGGATGCGTCCCCAGTACACCCAGCCGCCGAACGGATCGTTGAGCGGCACGCCGTCGTCGAGCACCAGCGCGCGCGACGCACCGCTCGCGCCGACGCCGCGCAGCGTCACGCCCTGCGAGGTCGGATTAGCCACGCGGCTCCCGGTCCGCCGGAAAAGCGTGAAGCCCGCAACCTGCCGCAAGGCATCGTCCAGGGTCGGCGCGGCGGTCGTCTCCAGCGACTCGCGCGACAGCACCACCACGCTCGCCGGCGTGTCGGCCACCCGCGTTTCCGTGCGCGTCGCCGTGACGGTGATGGTCTCCGTGACCTGAGCGAGGAGGAGTGCCGCCAGCAGAAGATTCACTGCAATGCGAACACTACCAGTGCCGTGCCACGATAAAATGGGGCGTGACCGAGTTCGCACCAGCCTGGTTTCTGCCGGGCCCGCACTTCCAGACCGTCTGGGGCCGCATCGCACGGCCGCGGAACCTGGTGCAGTTCCGGCGCGAGTCGCTCACCACGCCCGACGGCGACGAATTGCTGCTCGATCACGTCGATTCGCCCGAGCCCTCCCCCGTGCATTTCATCCTCATGCACGGGCTGGAAGGGAGCTCCTATTCGGTCTACATGCAGGGCATCCTGGCGGTGATCGGGCGGCTCGGACACTCCGCGACCGCGATCAACTTCCGCTCCTGCGCGCGCGATCCGCGCAACGTGCTGCGGATGATCCCGAACCGCCGGCCGCGCTTCTATCACTCCGGCGATACGGGGGATTTCGACTTTGTGGCGCGCACCCTCGCGGCCCGCAACCCGGACGTGCGGCTCTTCGCCTTCGGCGCCTCCCTCGGCGGCAACGTGCTGCTCAAGTGGCTCGGCGAGCATCCCGGGCAGTCGCTCGTCACTGCCGGCGCCGCGATCTCGGTGCCGTACGACCTCGGCGCAGGCGCAAAACTGTTGGAGGAGAGCGCGGCCGGCCGCTTCTACGCGAACGGGTTCCTGCGGACGCTCAAGAAAAAGGTGCTGCGTCCCGACGTCGCGCCGCTGATCGACGTGGCCGCGGTGCAGCGAACGCGCACGTTCCGGGAGTTCGACGACGCCGGGACCGCACCGCTGCACGGCTTCACCGGTGCGGACGATTACTACCGCCGTTCGAGCTCGCTCCATTGGGTCGAGCACATCACCACGCCGGCCCTCGCGCTGAATGCCGAGGACGATCCGTTCCTGCCGCAGTCCGTGCTGCCGCGCGTGAAGGAGAGGGCGTCGGCCGCGGTCGATTTCCGGACCACGCGCACCGGCGGCCATTGCGGCTTCGTGGGCGGCGGGATGCCGTGGCGGTGCGAGTACTGGGCTGAGGAGTTCGTCGTGCAGTGGCTGTTGGGCAAAGCATGACCCGGCGCCACGAAACCATCCTCTCCGCGGCGTTCGCAGTGTGGGGCCTCGCGATCGCGATCGCCCTGTTCACGGTCTTCGAGCGCCCCGCGCCGCCGGAGCAACTCCCCGGCCTCGCGAAGACACTCAACTTCGACGCGCACGGACCGTTCCGCTGGATCGCCGGGCTGATGCTGCTGCCGATCCTGTTGCCTCTCGCGTTGCGCCCGGTCGCGCGCAGGCTCGCCGGCGGTGCGGCGTGGGCGCGCAACGCGGCGCTCGTCGCACCGCTGGTCACGCTGTGGCTCGTCACCGTGCGGCATTACGACCTGTGGTGGACGATCCTCCCCTGCGCGTTGACGATCGCGGCCTGCACGGTTCTCCGTCATCGCGAGCTGGACTTCACGCGCCGCGACGTCGTGCTCATCCCCACGTTCATGGCCGCGCTGCTCGCCGTGCTGGACGTGAGGTACATGCCGACTACCGTCGCGATCTACATCGCCGCGCTGCTCGTCTTCGGGTTGCGCATCGCGGTGTCGTTCATCCGTGCCCCGCTGCCGCCCGCGCTGGCCTTCATCGCCGCACCCCTCGGGCTGGTCTTGCAGACCGGCTTTTTCGCACGCGACCAGCGCACGTTCGGCTGGCATGTGCTGGCGGTCGTCGTCATCACGCCGTTCCTGCTGCGCTTCCTGCTGAAAGACGCGCGGCGTGCGCTGCTGATCCTCACCTTCGCGATCTACCCGATCGCGCTGTACAGCTACTCGAATGCGGTCAGCACCACGACGGCCGAGGGGCGGGCGCGGGTGAACTTCTTCGAGGATGGCCACGCGCTGCTGCCCGCCTCGGAGTACCTGCGCGGAGAGCTGCCGTACCGCGACATCCTGCCGGCGCACGGGCTGCTCGAGGACGGCTACTTCGACTACCTGGTCATGCGCGCCGGGAACGTGAGCATCGGGGCGCGGGCCAAGGCGCGCGACGTGATCGGCAACCTCGCGTGCGTGGCGATCTACTTTCTCGCGCTGGCCACGACCGGGTCGCCCGAAGGGGCGTTCTTCGCGGTGCTGCTCAGCTTCCTGACCGGCGTGTACCGCGTGCACGTGCGGGTGGTCGCGCCGATCCTGACGCTGGCCTGCATCGCCTTCGCGGTACGGGCGAGGCGCTGGCGGTGGTTCGCGGCGGCCGGATTCGGTTGCGTGCTGTGCGGCGTGATCAGCCTCGATTTCGCGGCGTACACGTTCCTCACGCTCGTGGTCGCGGTGCTGCGCAACCAGCGTGCATTCCGTCCGGCTGTCCTCGGTCTCGCTGCTGGCGTGGTTCCGCTCGCGATCCTCCTCGCGTTCGGCGGCATCCTCGGCGACTTTGTGCGCGGCACGTTCCTCGAGACGCTCGCGGCCGGACCGGCGTACACGCTGAACTTCTTCACGCCGCCGGCCGCGCTGGCGAAGCTGCGCGCGTTCCCGGACGCGCTCGCGGCGCTGCTCGACCGCGATTCGTTCCTTTATCTCTTCTGGTGCGCCGCGGCGGTGTTCGTCGGTGTCACGGTGACGCGGCGCGCTTCACGGCGACTCGAGCCGATCGTGTTGATCGGCGTCTGGATCGTGGCCACCGCGATCTCGTACGCCGAGCGCCACCACCTCTACTTCGGCATGGTGGCGGCGGTGCCGATCGTCTACCTGGTCCTGCGCCTGCTGCGCCGCCAGCGCGCGCTGGCGGCTGCGCTGATCGTCGCGCTGGTCGCGCTCTCCGGCCTCACGATCCACATCGGCATCGTCGGCTGGATGCGCCACGCGCGCGGCCCGCTCGACGCGGCCTGGGTGGAGATCACGGACCTCCCCCGCGCCCGCGGCGCCTACTTCCACGAGACGGATGCGGCGTTCGTCGCCAGTGCGCAGAAGTACCTCTCCCTGTCGCTCGCACCCGACGAGACGTTCCTCGACTTCACGAACAGCGGCCTGCTCTACTTCCTCCTCCGCCGCGACTGCCCGATCCGCGAGTACGAGGTGGCGTTCTACGAGTCCGAAGAGCAGCAGCGCGAAGTGATCCGCCGCATCGAAGCGAACCCGAAAGTGAAGGCGGTGCTCGTCCCCGCCACCGCCGCCGGCCGCTTCACCATCGACGGTGTCCCGAACGCCGACCGCGTCCCGCTGGTCTGGCACTACCTGCAGGCGCGGTTTCAGCCGGATTTCGTCGAAGGGGATGTCGTGTTCTGGCGGAGGCGGTGAAGCGTGTTGTCGGTTGTCGGTTGTCAGTTGTCTGCGGGCTCTCGCTGCGAACGCGTTTACGCCGGGCACCACAGACAACCGACAACTGACAACCGAGAACAGCGGCGCGAAGCGCCGCCTATAATCCGCGCCGCATGACCACCACGTCGCTGCCGCGGTTTGCGGCGTTCCTCGCGGAGCGGTATCCGTTCGCTGCCCCCATCGTGTTGCGCACCCTCGGCGATACCGGCGAGATTCATCTCGATCGCATCCGGCAGGCGCTCGGCGATTCGATGCTCCTCGGCGACGTCGCGGAGACCACGCCCGGAGTCAGTGCATCGGAGCGGCTGCAGCAGGCGGTGGATGAAGTGGCCGAGGCGTGCGCGGGGTTCGTGCGCCGCGAGGAGATCGCGGCCTCGCTCACCCATGACGAGAAGCGCGAAATGCTGCGCGGGATGCTGCTCACGCGCGCCACCGACAACCGCCTCAAGCAGTTTTTCACCGGCGGCGAGGTGCGCTGGGGGAACGCGTCGTTCCAGGGCAAAGGCTTCCGCTCCCTCGGGCAGGAAGCGATCTACGCGGCAGTGATCCGTCTGCGCCGCGAGCCGTCCGGCGACGTCGTCTCGCCCATGATCCGCGACCTCGGCGCCGTCCTCGGCATGCACAACACTCCCGAGACCGTGCGCATGGTGCTGAGCGCGCAGATGGGAAAGGCCGGTCCGCCGATGAACGGCAAGGACCTGCACGTCGGCGACTGGGAGCACGGCGTCTTCCCCGCCATGGCGCCCCTCGGCAGTCCCGCGCTGGCGATGGCGGGCGTGGCCATGGCGTTCAAGCTGCGCAACGAGCCGCGCGTGGCCGTCTCGTTCGTCGGCGAAGGGACGACCTCCCTCGGCGAATGGCACGAGGCCATCAACGCCTGCGCCGCGCGCAAGCTCCCGGCCGTCTTCTGCGTGCAGAACAACCAGACCGCGCTCTCCACACCGGTCCGCGACAACAGCGCCGTGCGCGTCTTCGCGGACAAAGGTCCCGGCTACGGCATCCCCTCGATCAGCATCGACGGCACAGACCCCGAGGCGATCGCCGCCGCGTTCGGATGGGCGTCGGAGCGCGCGCGCGACGGCAAGGGCCCGGCGCTGATCGAGCTCGTGGCCATGCGCATGTGCGGCCATGCCCATCACGACGACATGCTCTACCTCGGCAAGGACCCGCAGACGTCTTGGTCCTATCCGGCGCTGACGGAACAGGGCTACGCCGACCGCGATACGTACGAGTTCTGGCGCCAGCGCGACCCCATCGCCACGTACGCCGCGAAGCTCGAGGCCGAGGGCATCGTGGCGGCGGGTGAAGTCGACGCGTGGAAGAAGGAGCTCGAAGAGCTCGTCGAGCGCGAAGCGCGTACGGTGATCGACGCCCCGTGGCCGGACGGCGCGGACGCGGGAGACGGCGTCTTCGCGAACGAGCCACGACGCGCGCATGTCGAAGTGCTCGACGACGCGCACCGGCGCCGCACATACGCACTACCGGCGGTGGAAGAAACCCCGCCGTTCGATGCGAAAGGGAAGACGTTCCTCGAAGCGGTGATGCTCGGGGTCGGCGATGTGTTGCGCGCGGACGAGCGTGCGTTCGTCTACGGCGAAGACGTCGGCGGCAAGTACGGCAACGCGTTCCTGCTCCTCCGTCCGTTGCTGAAGGAGTTTGGCGACCGGATCATCAACTCGGTGCTCTCCGAAGCCGCCACGATCGGCGTCTGCACCGGCGCCGCCATCGCCGGGATGCGCCCGATCGGCGAGATGCAGTTCAACGACTTCGTCGCCACCGGCTTCAACGCGCTCGTGAACAACGCCGCGAAGGTACGGTACCGGTGGGGCGGCTCCGTCCCCATGGTCTTACGCATGCCGTGGGGCGGTTTGCGTTACGCCGGCCCGTATCACTCGCAGAACACGGAGGCGTGGTTCTACCGCGTTCCGGGGCTGAAGATCGTCGCCCCGTCCACGCCGCACGACGCGCGTGCGCTGATGATCGCCGCCGCCGCCGATCCCGATCCCGTGCTGTACTACGAGCACATCGCGCTGTATCGCGATCCGACGATCAAACAGGCGCTCCCCGAGGAAGTTCCGGCGCCGGTCCCGATCGGCAAAGCCGCCCTGCGCCGCGCCGGTGACGACCTCGCGATCATCTCCTACGGCGCGTACGTGCACGACGCCCTGCAGGTCGCCGAGACGCTGTCCAAAGACGGCTACGAATGCGCCGTCCTCGACCTCCGCACGCTCGCCCCGCTCGACCGCGAATCGGTGCTCGCCCTGGTCCAGCACTGCAACCGCGTCCTCATCGTCCACGAAGACACGAGAACCGGCTCCATCGGCGAATCCCTCGCCGCCATCATCCAGGAAGAAGCCTTCGAATGGCTCGACGCCCCCGTGCGGGTGGTGGGGGCGCTGGATACACCGGTCCCGTACTCCCCGCCACTGGAAGAGGTGTTTTTGCCGAGCGTGGAGCAGATCGAAAAGGCAGCGCGGCTGGTGCTGGGTTACTGATATGGAGTGCGGTGACCGCAGTCACCGCTTTCACTTGCCGCGAAGCGGCAGAGCGTGCCTCAGGCGACGAGGGCGCCGCTCCGCGGCGAGTCAAAGCGGTGACGAAGTCACCGCACTCCATAAGCCCTCTCGACTGCTCATGTCGTCATCGCGAAGCCTTTGGAGTGCGGTGACCGCAGTCACCGCTTTCACTCGCCGCGGAGCGGCAGAGCGTGCCTCGGGCGACGAGGGCGCCGCTCCGCGGCGAGTCAAAGCGGTGACTGCGGTCACCGCACTCCATACCGTTCGCTAATGCCTCGTGGCGGTTACTGCCGCGGGTTATAGTCAACCGCATGTCGTGCGTCTTCTGCAGCGATTTGGCGAGCGCGGGGGATGTCGTGTATGAGGATGCTCACAGCTGGGTGCTCCTCCATCCGGACTGGTCGCCTCGGGGGCACGCCATGGTCGTGGCGAAGCGGCACGCGGAGAACGCCTCGGCTTTGGATGAGGAGGAGTGGCTGCACGTCGCTCGTGTCTTCCGGGAAACAGAGCGGGTGCTGCTCGACCTGACGCAGACACAGCGCGCGGTCGTCATGAAGGTCGGCATTCAGACCCCACACCTCCACCTGCACATCTATCCGGCGGCGGAGACGGCCACGCGGGAGGAGGTCTTCGAGGCCATCGACGGCAAACGTCGCGAAACAAGAGACGAGGAATTCGTACGGGCGTGCCGTTCGTGCTTGACAGCCACCGCCGTGTGAATGAGCATTCATTCGCGCATGCCGACCGCTACCGACACCGAGTCCTTCCGCGGTACCTCCAAGCGCGAGCGCATTCTGCGCGCGGCCGTCGACGTCTTCGCCGAGCACGGCTACTTCAACGCCAAGGTCGCGCAGATCGCGAAGTCGGCCGGCGTGGCGGACGGAACCATCTATCTCTACTTCGACGGGAAGGAAGATCTGCTGATCACGATCTTCCGCGAGCACACGCGCAACTACCTGCGCACGCTCGAGCAGGCGCTCGCGAACGTCAACCGCGCCGAGGAGAGGTTGCGCATCGCCGTGAAACACCACCTCGAGACCCTCGGCCGCGATCGCTCGCTGGCGGTGGTCTCCCAGGTGGAGCTGCGGCACAGCCTGAAGTTCATGAGCCTCTTCTCGCAGCAGGAAGTCGCCGACTACCTGAACGTCATCCGCAAGATCGTGGAGCACGGCCAGCAGGAAGGCACGTTCCGCCGCAACGTCCACCCGCAGCTCGTCGCCAAGTTCGTCTTCGGCGTCCTCGACGAGATGGTCACCTCCTGGATCCTCTCCGACAAGGAGCACGACCTGCCGGGACAGGCGGAGCAGGTAGCGGATCTGATTTTGACGGGACTGCTTTGAGGGTATCGGTTGTCGGGTGTCAGGTATCTGGGGTTAGCTGCACGAAGCGACATTCAGCGCGATGAGCCGCAGACACCTGACACCCGGTAACCGACACCGCTTCTCCCAGGACGACTGGATCTTCATCGCCATCTGCCTGGCCGTCGCCCTTGCCTCGATCGCGGTCGTCGTCCGCTACTTTGCGGCGGCGTTTCCGCAGGCGGCGATCGACTTTCAGTACGACCGGAACTCGTCGCGGCCTCCGGCGGAGCGGCTGGTGCGGCGGCTGGGCGTCGACACGAAGGGGATGAAGCATGCCTCGCGCTTCGACGGCGACGACAGCGCGCGCATCTTTCTCGAGCGGGAGCTCGGCCTCGAAGCGGCGACGCGCGTGGAGACGGAACAGGTGCACGTCTGGTGGTGGAACCATCGCTGGTTCCGGCCGCTGGTCGAGGAAGAGGTCAGCGTCGACATCGCGCCGAACGGAGAGATCGTCGCGTTTACGCACAAGATCCCGGAGGAGCGGGCCATCCCCGGCTCGCTCCCGACGCCGCCGGAAGCGTTCCTGATCGGCATCGGCGTCGACGTCACCAGGCTGCGGCTGGTCGACACGAGCGAGCGGCGGCTGCCGAAGCGCATCCAGCGCATCTACACCTGGGAATCGAACGACCTCCGTCCGGCCGCGGCCGCCTATCGCCACACCGTGACGGTGGACGGCACCGTGGTCAGCGCCTACTCGCAACGCCTGAAAGTGCCGGACAGCTGGCTGCGCTCGTATCGCGAGATGCGCTCGAAGAACGCCGCCGCCGGCTCGATCGACCTGATCCTGAACGCGGCGCTGATGATCGGCGCGGTGGTGATCTTCATCATCAGGCTGCGGCGCGGAGACCTGCCGCTGCGCTTCCTGGCGGCGATCGGCATCGCCAGCGTGCTGCTGGTCGGCGGCGTGGCGGTGAACGAGATCCCGTCGCAGCTCGCGTACTACGACACCACCACCTCCTACCCTGCCTTCCTGGGGAACCTCGCCTTCCAATCGATCATGCGCAGCCTCGGCACGGCCATGCTGCTGCTCGTGATCTGCGGCGCCGGCGAGATCCTCTACCGCGAGCGGCTGCCGAAACAGCTGGCCATCCCGCGGCTCTGGACGCCGCGCTCGCTCGCCTCGCGCCGCGTCTTCCTGGCAATGATCCTCGGCTACGCGCTGGTGCCGCTGTTCATCGCCTACCAGGTGGTCTTCTACCTGACCGCGCACCGCTTCGGCGCCTGGTCGCCGGCCGAGGTGCCGTACGACGACATTTTGAACACGGCGCTGCCGTGGGTGGCGGTGATGTTCGCCGGGTTCTTCCCCGCGTTCTCGGAAGAGTTCCTGTCGCGCGCGTTCGCGATCCCGTTCCTGCAGAAACTAATGCGCTCGCGCTGGGCCGCGATCGTCGTGGCCGCGTTCATCTGGGGCTTCGGCCATGCCGCGTACCCGAACCAGCCGTTCTGGATCCGCGGCGTGGAAGTGGGGCTGGCCGGCATCGTGGCCGGCGTGCTGATGGACCGCTTCGGCCTGCTGCCGCTGCTGATCTGGCACTACACGATCGACGCGGTTTACACGGCCACGCTGCTGTTCGCGTCGGGGAACACGTACTACATCGTGTCGGCGGCGATCGCGAGCCTGCTCTTCGTGATTCCGCTCGCGGTGTCGATCGCGCTGTACGTGCGGAACAAGGGGTTCGTGCCGGATCAGGATCTCTCCAACGAGACGATGCCGGTGGAGCCGCTGGTGGTTGGTGACGAGGTGGACGCACCGGCGGTTGCGGCGGGCGAGGCGTCCACCGCTCCACTGACCCGGCGGCGGATTGCGATTTGTGCGGTGCTGCTCGTGGCGGCGGGGATTGCTGTCGCCATGAAGCCGGTGTCTCCCAACGACGCGATCGACTACCGGATCACGAAAGAGCGGGCGAAACAGATCGCGCGCACGGCGGTGCAGGGCGACTTTGCGTACGTCATCGCGGCTCCGGTGGAAGGGTTCCGTTCGTGGAACGCGGCGTCATCGCGCGAGGAGGGCGGCGGTCCGGGCGGCTTCGACGGCACGGCGGCGACGTGGCTCGTGCGCGGCGGGATGAGCGTCCAGCGGCTCGTCGACGTCTTCCGCAACAGCATCGAAGCGGGAACGTGGACGGTCCGTTTCTTCACGCCGCTGCAGAAAGAAGAGCTGTACGTCGAAGTCGACCCGCGCAAGTCGCGCGTGATCGGGTACCACAAGTATCAGGCCGAGGAGTCTGCGGCGCCGTCTTTGGAACAACGACCGGCGCTGGCGCTCGCGCGCGGTGCGTTCGCGACGTACGGCCTGGACGTGAACGCGTTCGAGCTGAAGGAAGCGCTCAGCTTTCAGCAGCCGGTGCGGCGTGACTGGCTCTTTCATTTCGACGAGCGGATGCCGCTCGCGCCGCGCGCCTTCCGTCGCGTGACCGTGCGTGTGGCCGGCAACGAGGTCACGCAGTTCCACAAGACCGTCAACGTGCCGGAGAGCGTCTACCGCGAGGCGAGCACGGAAACGCTGCTGAACCTGATCCTGTTCATCCTCAAGATCGCCGGGATGGTGGTGCTGCTCTCGCTCGTGATCGTCGGCCTGGTCGTGGCCACGCGCGCGCACGGGCTGCCGTGGCGGCGCGCGCTCCGCTGGACGCTGATCCTCGCGCTCATCCCGGCGGTGCGCTTCGCCGCCGACGCGGAGTCGCTCCTCTTCAGCTACAGCACGAGCATCGCCTGGGAGACGTTCCTGGTGAGCCTGATCACGGAATTCGTGCGCACGGTCGGGCTGCAGGCCGGGATCATGTTCCTGGCCCTGGCCGGCCTCGAGGCGGCGATGCCGCACCTGCTCGGCGCGGTCACGCGTGCGGGACGGGCCCGCTTCGGACGCGGCGCGGTGGTGGCGGTACTGACGGCGCTCGCGATCGCCATGCTCGCGGACGCCGCCCTCGGCGCGATCGCGCACGCGCTTCCCTGGACCGCCTCGGTCGAGATCAGCGCACCGGTGCAGGTCGCGACGCCCTTCCCCGCGCTCACGGGAGCGGCGCAGGCGTTCTTCGGCGCGATCATCCTCTCGGCCGCGGTCGCGCTGTACACGACCGCGTTGCCGCGGAAGCAGCTCGCCTTCGTCACGATCGCGGCGATCTTCTGCGCGAGCATCGACCCGGGCGTCACCGTCCGGCAGGCGCCGGTGATGCTCGCCTATGCGCTGGTCCTCGCGCTGCTGGCGTGGTTCATCGCCCGCTACGTGCTGAACGGCAACCCTCTGGCCTGGCCTCTGGCGGTCTTCACGGCGGCGACGCTCGACGTCGCGGCGGTGCTGTTCGAGAACCACCGCCCGGACCTGCTGGCCAACGCCATCGCCGCCGTGGTCCTGGTACTGGGCGCGCTGGCATGGGCCCTGGCAGGGACACGCAGGGGGAGCCGCGGAACCTCCGGCGCGATTCCACTGTTTGAGATAAAAGAGCACGTGAGAAAAAAGTGAACCTCGGAATCGACACCTTTACCTGGCCAGACCTCTCCTCCTACGAACGCCTGAAGGACCTCGCGCTCACGTTCGACCGTTTCGTCGAAGAGCACGATGCGGAGCTGTTCTCGAAGTTCGACCTCTACCGGCATAACGTGCAAAGCGGTGAGGCGAACGGCGGTCTCACGCCGCCGGACGAATCGGCGCTGCTGATCGCCGTCGGACGCGAGCTCGGGCATTTCGTGACGCGCCTCTTCCGCATCGAACCGAACGTGGACGCGCAGCACGCCCGGGCGAAACGCGACGCCGAGGTGGCGCGGTTCAAGCGCGACTTCGTGTCGAAGCGCGTGGCGAAGATCCAGCAGCCGCAGGGGACCAGCGAGGCCGCGGCCGCGGCGCTCATCCGCTCCATCAGCAACGAAACCGATCCCGAGCTCGCCCTCGCGCTGGCCGCGAACCGGCTGCTCGACCTGGAGAAGGACTACCCGCGCGGCGCGAAGGAGTACGCGCCGTCGGGCGAGACCCGGCACGCGCTCGACCAGTTGCGCGGCTCGCTCGACGCAACGCTCTTCGACGAGGCCATCACGCGCCGCGAACGCGTCGCCTCGGCGGAATCGGTTACACGCGAAGCGGCGGCGGTCCACGCCCTCACCGACCTGCTCGCGGACTCCACCGCGGTGCAGTGGAAGGCGGGGCGGTTCGAAGGGTGGACGTCGTTCCGGCTGCCGCAACCGATGATCTACGACAAGCTCGTCCCGACGGAGCGGGTCGACGAGAAACGCTTCGGCGGCGAGCACCACGAATTCCGCCGCCGCGACGGCTTCCATCTCACCGACGACCGGATGCGGCCGCGCGAGATCTCCGACGAGGCGCACTACTGCATCTACTGCCACGAGCGGAAGAAAGACTCCTGCTCGCATGGGTTTGAACAGCCCAACGGCATGTACAAGCCCAACCCGCTCGGCATGCCGCTCGAAGGCTGTCCGCTCGACGAAAAGATCGGCGAGATGAACCTGCTGCGCGCGACCGGCGACGCCATCGGCGCGCTCGCGGTGGTCATGATCGACAACCCGATGTGCCCCGGCACCGGCCACCGCATCTGCAACGACTGCATGCGCTCCTGCATCTTCCAGAAGCAGGACCCGGTCAACATCCCGCAGATCGAGACCGGCACGCTCACCGACGTCCTCTTCCTGCCGTACGGCTTCGAGATCTACTCGCTGCTGACGAAGTGGAACCCGCTCAACGCGAAACGCCCGCTCGCGCTCCCGTACAACGGAAGGAACGTGCTGGTGGTGGGGCTCGGCCCGGCCGGCTACACGCTCGCGCACTACCTCGCCAACGAAGGCTTCGGGGTAGTGGCCATCGACGGGTTGAAGATCGAACCGATCGACGAGGCGCTTCTGCACGAGCCGGTGAAGGACGCGCGTATCTTCTGGGAAGACCTGCACGACCGCCTGCTGGCGGGCTTCGGCGGCGTATCGGAGTACGGCATCACCGTGCGCTGGGACAAGAACTTTCTCAAGGTCATGCGCATCGCGCTGGAGCGGAAGCAGAACCTCAGGATGTATGGGGGCGTGCGCTTCGGCGGGACGATCACCATCGAGGAAGCGTTCGACGAGCTCGGGTTCGACCACATCGCCGTGGCCGCCGGCGCGGGGACGCCGACCATCGTGCGGATGAAGAACAACCTCGCGCGCGGCATGCGCCAGGCGTCCGACTTCCTGATGGCGCTGCAGCTCACCGGCGCGTTCAAGAAGAACTCGCTCGCCAACCTGCAGGTGCGCCTGCCGGCGGTCGTGATCGGCGGCGGCCTCACCGCCATCGACACCGCCACGGAGCTCTTCGCGTATTACCCGGTGCAGGTCGAGAAGGTGCTGGCGCGCTACGAGTCGATGTGCGCGGACCTCGGCGAAGAGCGTGTGCGCACCGGCTACGACGCGGAGGAGACGCTCATCCTCGACGAGTTCCTCGAGCACGGGCGCGCCATCCGCGCGGAGCGCGAGCGCGCCGCCGCCGCGAACGAGCAGCCGGACTTCCTGCCGCTCGTACGCGCCTGGGGCGGCGTGACCATCGCGTACCGTAAGTCGATGAACGACTCCCCCGCCTACCGCCTCAACTTCGAGGAGATCGAGAAGGCGTTCGAGGAAGGGATCGGCTACGCCGAGAACCTCTCGCCGGTCGAAGCGGTCTCGGATGCGTACGGCCACGTCGAATCGCTGCTGTTCGAGAAGCAGGTGGTCGAGGACGGCCGCTGGAAGGACTCCGGCGAGATCGTGGAGCTGAAGGCGCGCACGGTGATGATCGCCGCCGGCACCGCGCCGAACGTGATCTACGAGAAGGAACATCCCCGCACGTTCAAGCTGGACAAGTGGAAGCAGTTCTTCCAGTCCTATCAGCTCTCCACGGCCAACGGCGGCCTCGAGCTGCTCGAGGATGACGAGGCGGCGCGCAACCGCGGCTTCTTCACCTCGTACCAGCATCCGTCGCACAGGGAGAAGCTGATCTCGTTCTACGGCGACAACCATCCGAAGTACGCCGGCAACGTCGTCAAGGCGATGGCCTCGGCGAAGGATGGCTACCCGCACGTGACCGGCATCTTCGCGCGCGAGCTGATGTCGATGGACCGCTCCGCCGAGGCGCAGCAAGCGCGCGACGAGCAATGGTTCTCGCTCGTGGCCAGGCTCGATGACGGGCTGCTGGCCACTGTGCACGAAGTCAATCGGCTCACCCCCACCATCGTGGAAGTGGTCGTGCGCGCGCCGTTCGCGGCGCGGCATTTCGAGCCGGGACAGTTCTTCCGGCTGCAGAACTTCGAGGCGCTCGCGCCGCAGCTCGAAGGAGCGGCGCTGGCGATGGAAGGGATCGCGCTCACCGGAGCTTCCGCCGATCCGGCCGGCGGGCTGCTCTCCGTGATCGTGCTGGAGATGGGCGGCTCGTCCCGCCTCTGCGCGATGCTGAAGCCGGGTGAAGCGGTCGTGCTGATGGGCCCTACCGGTGCGCCGACCGAGATCCCGAGAGACGAGACGGTGCTCCTCGCCGGCGGTGGCCTCGGCAACGCGGTGCTCTTCTCGATCGCCCGCGCGCTGAAGCAGAACGGCTGCCGCGTCGTCTACTTCGCCGGCTACAAGAAACCGTCCGACGTGTTCAAGCGCGACGAGATCGAAGCCGGCACCGACCAGGTGATCTGGTCCGTCGATACGGGCGAGCCGATCCAGCCGCGGCGGCCGCAGGACCTGGCGTTCGTCGGCAACATCGTGCAGGCCATGCTCTGGTACGCCTCGCAGACGCGCCAGTTCGACCTCAGGAACGCGGAACGGATCATCGCCATCGGCTCCGACGGCATGATGCGGGCCGTGAAGGAAGCGCGGCACGGAGTGCTCGCACCGCACCTCGAGCCGCAACACGTCGGCATCGGCTCGATCAACTCCCCGATGCAATGCATGATGAAGCAGGTCTGTGCGCAGTGCCTGCAGCGCCACGTCGATCCGGTGACCGGCAAGGAATCGTTCATCTTCTCCTGCTTCAACCAGGACCAGGAGCTCGACCACGTCGACTTCGCCAACCTCCGCGCACGCCTGCGTCAGAACACGGTGCTGGAGAAACTCACGAACCTCTGGCTCACCCGTGCGCTCACGCGGGAGAACGTCGCGGCGGTGTAGGCGTGCAGCCGGAGTCCCAGCAGTGGTACGGCGGCAGGCTCGTCACGGCGACGCGCGAGCTCACGCCCGATGAGCGGCTCGAGCTCGCGGAGCTGCTGAAGAACACGAAGAGATCGCTCAAACAAACCGCCTTCATCGGGTTTCTCGCGCTGGTGGTGCTGGTCGCGTCCGTCGTCACAGGGCGCCTGCTCGGCTTCTTTGGCCTGGTGGCCATCCTCTATTCGTTCCGCCGCCGCTTCGCAGGCGCGCGCGCGGAGCTGCAGTTCGTCCGCACCGCGGAGGGCGACCTCGCCGAGGGGCGTGTCGGCATCTGCGGCAACATCGAAGTGCTCCTCGCTTCCTGCCTGATCTGGACCTGGAAAGGCGAGCGCCAGGCCGGCATCACGCTCCTCACGCGCGCCTCGACCGCACCCGTTCCCGAGCACGCGCACCTGGCCATGAATTACGTGAAGCCGTTCGACGACTCGGTCAGCGTGCACCAGCGCCCCCTCAGCGACGCCGAGGTCGCGGAACTGACGACCTACGCCCCCGACGTCCCGATCGTCCGCGGCCTCTTCGGAGCTCTCACCGTTGCCGCCGCGTTGGTCGCCCTCTCCGCCGTCCCCCGCTACCCGCCGGTGATCGTCGCCTCCATCGCGATCTGCCTCTTCGTCACCTGGCGCATCGCCCGCGGCCTCCTGGCCGTCATGCGCGTCCGCCGTGAAGTCCTCCGCGACACCGCCGACCGCTACGTGGTCATCGTACGCCGCACGGAAGACAACCAGCTCTTCGAAGTCCTCCCCCACTCGCACTACGTCTGGACCGAGGGAGGCGAACCGGCGGACTGGCGGAGGTCGTGAGGGGACGGTCTGCCGCCCGCTACGCGGGCTGGAGACGTGGGCCTTTGCGTTCCCCCGGCTGGAAGCCGGGGGCTATTGTCTTCGGCGTGCTACGCACGCGTTGCTCCACTCGACGTGGAAGCGTGCACGCTTGCGATGGAAAGGATTTTTCTTCCGTTGCAGGCGATTTTTCTTCGCGTTTACGCACGCTCTGAGCTTTAGCCCGGCCTCACGCGTTCCCCGATCGCCTCCGCCACCTCCCGGCCGTGCGAGAAGGTGCAGGCGTGGGCGCCGGGGACGTGGGTAATCGCGACGCAGGTGCGGTCGGGGATCGGGTCGCGTTCGCCCGCTATATAGACGCCGGGCGGCGGCGGGGTGGGGATGTCGGCGAGGAAGCGGCACCAGGTGGTCCACCAGCGGGCGAGGCCGGTGCGCCAGTAGGCGGCCAGGACGTAGCGGTAGAGGGCGAGCGGTTCGCGCAGGCCGTCGAGGGCGAGCATTGCGAGGAGGCGCCAGGGCGCGTAACGGTTGCGCGACCAGAGAGGGCCGACCATCACGCTCTCGCGCACGAGATCCGGTCGCAGCGTGCGCAGGTGCGCGACGGTGTTGCAGCCGATCGAGTGGCCGAGCCAGACCGCATCTTTGATCGCGAGCTGGTCCGCCCACGACGCCAGCAGGCGCGCGTGCTCGGCCGGATCGCCGGAGCGGGCGTTGATGCTCTCGCCGAAGCCGGGGAGGTCGGGCGCGATCGGATTCCAGCCTGCATCGAACAACGCGTGGGCGAGGTGGATGAAGTAGGCGCTGGACATGCCGAGGCCGTGCACCAGGACGATGTCGCGCCGGCGGCCGGCCTGGCGATGGGCGATGCCGGCGGTCCAGCCGGCGAGGCCCCAGTTGAACGCCGGCTCCTCCTCCGCGGCCACCCGCGACTCGACCTCCTCGAGGAACGACAGCGCGAGGCGATTGAACTCCTCCGGCGCGTCCCACATGGCCACGTGCGCGGCCTGCGGGATCACCACCAGGCGCGAGCCGGCGATCTCGCGCTGCATCGCCTCGCCGTAGTACAGCGGCACGATCGGATCGCCTTCGCCCCACACCAGCAGCACCGGCGCGCGGATGGCGTGCATCATCGGACGCATGTCGCCGAGGATCACGCGCGTGCCGGCCACGGCCACGGAGGCGGGACCGGCGCGGAGGAAATCGGGAACGAGCACGCGCGCGATTCCGGGGCCGCCGTACGGAGGGCGCGGCAGGGTGCGCACGTGCGGGCGCGGATCGACGCGAAACGGCATCCCGGCCGAATTGACGAGGATCAGCGAGCGGACGAGATCCGGCCGCTCGGCCGCGACGCGGATCGCAAGCTGTCCCCCCATCGAATGCCCGATCACGTGCACCGGCTCGCCGAACGTCTCCAGCCAGCGCGCCAGCAGCGCCGCGACCTCGCGGAACGACGGCGGGATCTCCGGCAGGACGGCGTAGCGCCTGTTCCTGCCGAAGCCGGTGAGGTCGACGGCCGCGACGAGATGACTCGCCGCGAGCGCGTCCACGTTGCGCGACCACCAGCGCGAGGAGCCGCTCAGCCCGTGGATCAGCGCGACCGGGCTGCCCGATCCGGCGCGCGTCTCCCACAATGCGTACGGCGGGAAGTCGAGGCGCGCCTGCACGGCGTTATCGCGCGACGCGACCTTCTTCCACCATCAGACAGCGGTCCTGCACGACCTTGATCCCCGCCTCGGCCAGGCGCTGCGCCGCCTCGTCGTTCCGGATCCCGAGCTGGAACCAGACGTACTTCGGCTTGGCCGCGAGGATGTCGTCGATGTGCGGCGGGATGTCGGACGGGCGGCGGAAGACGTTCACCATGTCGACCGGACGGCCGATCGCGGCCACGGTGCGGAACACCGGCTGCCCGAGTATTTCCTGGAGGTCCGGAAAGTACGTCGGGACCGGGATGATCTCGTAACCGGCGCGCTGCATGTGGGCGGGCACGTAGTGCGCAGGCTGTCCCGCGTGCGACTCCGGCTTGATCCCGAGCACTGCGATGGTCCTGGTGTCGCGCAGCATCTCGGTGATGCCGCGGGAGTCGTTGATGAGGTTCTGTTTCCAATCAGCCATGCGCGGTACGTTACCAGACGTTGTACTCTTATTAGAACCTAACCGCAGGCCGGGAGAACCTTTGATGAAACGCGCCACCGTCATCCTGTTCGTACTGCTGCTCACCACGACCGCCTTCGCTGCCGAGACGCGGCGTTACCTCGTGGCGACCAAGCGGCCTTTCGCCGCGGGCGGTTTCAAGGCACTGCAGGACAGTGTCGACACCTCGGTCGAGCTGCGGCGCGTGAACGGATTCGTGGCTTTCCGCGGCTTCGCGGCCGAGCTCACCGACGATGAAGTGGCGACGCTGCGCGCGTCGAGGGAAGTGCGCTGGATCGAGCCGGTCGTCGAGCGGCATGCGTTCGACTTCGCCCGCAATCTCAAGGGACAGACGATTCCGTACGGGATCGTGGCGCTGAGCGCACGGCAGGCCGCGGCGGGATTCCGCAAGGGCGTGGTGAACGTCGCCGTGATCGATACCGGCATCGACTACAACCACCCCGAGCTGAAGGCGATCTACGCCGGCGGCTACAACGTCTTCACGAAGACCAACGATCCGATGGACGACCACGGCCACGGGACGCACGTTTCCGGCACGATCGCCGCCGCCGACAACAACCTCGGCGTCATCGGCGTCGCGCCGAACGTCCGCCTCTGGTCGGTGAAGATGCTGAACGCCGGCGGCTCGGGCGAGAGCGAAGGGATGATCGCCGCGCTCGAGTGGGTCATGAAGAAGAAACAGGAGATCGGCGGACGCTGGGTGGTGAACATGTCGCTCGGCTCGGACCAGCAGAGCGAAGCGGAGCGTGAGGTGTTCGCGCGCGTCGCCGACGAGGACATCATCGTCGTGGCGGCGGCGGGCAATGCCTCGACGGCGGGCAATCCGGCGCCGGTCGCGTTCCCCGCGGCGTATCCGAACGTCCTTGCGATCGCCGCGGTCGACAACCAGCGGAAGCTCGCGTTCTTCTCGTGCCAGGGGCCGGAGATCGATTTCGCCGCCCCGGGCGTGAACGTCCTGTCGACGGTGCCGGTCGGCACGAACACGCTGGCGTACATCAGCGATGACACGAGCATCAACGAAGTGTCGGCGCTGAACGGCTCGAAGCGCGGCACGCTCACCGCGCCGTATGTCTACGTCGGACTGGGCAGGCCGGAGGACTTCCCGGCCGGAGGCGTGGCCGGAAAGATCGCGCTGATCCAGCGCGGCGACACTACGTTCGCGAACAAGACCCGCGCCGCGAAAGCAGCCAACGCCGCGGCCGTCGTGATCTTCAATAACGACGCCTCCGTCAATCCGTGGACGCTCTACAGCGACGCGGCGGCAAACAAGGAAGAGTGGCCGATCGTGCTGCGGCTCAGCCAGGAGCAGGGCGCGGCGCTGGCCGCGAAGGGCACCGGCACGCTGACCGTGTCGCACGACAACGACGACTACGGCGAGATCAGCGGCACGTCGATGTCGGCACCGCACGTAGCGGGAGCGATGGCGCTGCTCTGGTCGTTCGCACCCGACGCGCGTCCCGACGAGCTCTATTCGGCCCTGGCCATGACCGCGATCGACCTCGGCGCACCGGGACACGACGTCGAGTTCGGCGCCGGCTCGATCAACGTCTATGCCGCCGGGCTGCGGCTCGCCCCGAGCGCGTTCGTGGGCGGAGCGACGACCGGGCGCGGCATGGGACGGCGCGGCGGGAAGAAGTAGGACGGTTTCGCTGAGCGAGCTGTGAAGACATCGCTGGGAGGCGCGCATGTCGCCTGTGGCACGGCCCCTCACCCGGCCGTTGGCCACCCTCTCCCCGCTCGACGCGGGGAGAGGGGCTACTAATATCCCCTCTCGCGAGACGCAAAGTTAGTAGCCCTTCTCCCCGCGTCGAGCGGGAGAAGGTGCCCGAAGGGCGGATGAGGGGGCGCGCCACAGGCGATGGGCGTGGCTCTCGCGATTTCTTCACACGTTGTGAGGGACTGAAATTTGTTCGCGCCCTCCACTCTTTTCTCCGTGCAACAATAACTTCCCAGATTGTCCGCAGTGCTACACCCACAGGAGGAAGCATGTCCCGACGGATGTTCGTCATTCCCGCTGTACTTGCGCTCGCCGCGTCGCCGCTGGCGCTCGCGTCCGATCAGTTTGCAACGCGTGTCAGCGCCCGCGAATCGATCGCGCGTTTCGCGCCCCGGATCGAGCTGACCGAGCTCTTTACCCGGATCGCTGAGGCTGGCCTCCCGGTCAACACCGACGACGGTGTGAGCCTGGCGATGTCCTCCACGGAAGTGCTCGTCGCGCGTCTCAATACCGACGGGAAGCCGGTCATGGTCTGCGTCGACAACGAAGAGTCGGCGCGCCGCTTCCTCGACGCCTCCATGGAGCGCGTGATGCGCGGCCGGACGCAGGAGCAGTGAAACCGATGAAGCGCACCCTGTTCCTCGCACTCACCCTCCTCCTCTCGCTGAACGCGTTCGGCAAGGGGCGGATCCTCATCGTCAACGCCGACGGCCCCAACGTCGGGCTCAACGATCCGGCGCCGGCCGACCCCATCGGCGGCAACCCGGGGACGACGCTCGGCCAGCAGCGCCTGAACGTCCTCGAGTTCGCCGCGGCCAAGTGGTCCGCGCTCATCGATACCGACTTGAACATCATCGCGCGGTCGGCGTTCGCACCGATCCCCGGCTGCACCGCCACCGAGGGAGTGCTCGGCCAGGCAGGTCCGTTCGGGTGGCAGCGCGATTTCACCAACGCACCGCACGCGCGCACCTGGTACCCGATCGCGCTCGCGAACCAGCTCGCCGGACGCGACATCAATGGCGACGCTCCCGAGATCTCCGTGAGATTCAACGCGGCCGTCGACAGCCAGACCTGCCTCGGCGATTCCGACTGGTATTACGGCTTCGACGGAAACGCCGGCAACGACAGCGACCTGTACCACGTCGTCCTGCACGAGCTCGCGCACGGGCTCGGCATCGCCGGCGCGGACCGCGCCCCGCTTTTCTCGAACGGCTTCCCGTCCGTAAGCGACCTGCATACGTTCGACGTGTCGACCGGCCAGCGCTGGGACCAGATGTCCCAGGCAGACCGTACGAAGTCGCACACCAACACCGGCAACCTGGTGTGGGACGGCGACCACGTGCGCGAGCACGCCAACTGGTACCTCCGTCCGGTGACCATGCTCTCAGTCTCCGAACCGGCTACGATCGCCCGCGGCTATGACATCGGCACGGCGGCGAGCTTCGGCGCGCCGATCAGCACCACCCCGATGTCCGGCAAGATCGTCCGCGTCGCCGACGCGGTGACGGAAGACGGCCCGACGACCACCGACGGCTGCACCCCGTTCACGAACGCGGCGGCCATCAACGGCAACGTCGCGCTCGTCGACCGCGGCACCTGCGCCTTCGTGATCAAGGCCCGCAACGCCCAGGCCGCGGGTGCGACCGGCCTCATCGTCGCCGACAACGCGCGCACCACCTGCCAGCCGCCTTCGATGGGCGGTGAAGCGACCGACATCACCATCCCGGTGATCAGCCTCGGCGCCACGGACGGCGACACCCTCAAGGGCGCGCTCACCGCGAACGCGAACGTGCAGGCTGCACTGCGCACGGACCGCTCGCAGCTCGCCGGCGCCTCGAAGGAAGGGTTCGTCCGCGTTTACGCGCCGTGCACCGACGATCCGGGCTCCTCGACGCATCACTGGGACGTCGTCACCACGCCGAACCTGCTGATGGAGCCGTTCATCAACAGCGACCTCACCGACGGTGTCGACCTGACGCTTTTCCAGCTCTTCGACATCGGCTGGAAGCCGTCCGTCCGGACGGGTCGCGGCGCAGGCCGCGGCCGCTGAGGACTGGATTTCTCTGTGAACATTTACGCCGCCGGCCTCTGCCGGCGGCGTTTTGCTGTGTAAAATAACGTTCGCTTCGAAATCGGACCTGCCAATTCACTGAGGTGTGGATGAATCGGAAACTCGGCTTTCTCGTGGGACTGCTCTTCGTGCTCCCTCTCTCTGCGGAGGACACGCGGCGCTATCTCGTCTCCGCGCGTCAGCCGGTGGCAGCTTCACGTTTCGCCGTTGCGGCGAATGTCGCGACCTCGCCGCGTCACGCGCTGCGCATGTTTCCGAACGCCGGCACCTTCGCCGCGAACCTGACCGCCGATGAAGCGGCGGAACTGCAGCGCTCCGGCGATTTCACGGTCGAACGGATCGTCGCGCGCAGTGCCGACGGCTTCGACGACGCGGCGCCCGCGGCGCTGGGATTCAACGAAGAAGTTCATCCGCCGCAGGAGGTCCCCTGGGGCATCACGAACATTCGGGCGGCCGAGGTCTGGCCGCATTCGCGCGGCGAGAACGTGAACGTGGTCGTGATCGACACCGGGATCGACGCCAATCATCCTGACCTGAAGGACGCCTACCAGGGCGGCTTCAACGCATTCGATCCGACGAAGCCGCCGGTCGACCTCCATCGTCACGGCACGCACGTCGCCGGTACGGTGGCGGCGGCCGACAACGCCATCGGTGTGGTCGGTGTCGCCCCGAAAGTGAAGCTCTGGGCGGCCAAAGTCCTCGACGACGACGGCGAGGGGACCAACGAGACAGTCGTCGCGGCGATCGACTGGACGATCGCGAAGGCGAAAGCGCTCGGCGGCCGCTGGGTCATCAACATGTCGCTCGGCTCCTCGGTCCCCTCCGAGGCGGAGGAGAAAGCCATCGCGAACGCGAATGCCGAAGGGATCATCGTCGTCGCGTCCGCCGGCAACCGCGCGAGCGACCGCATCCGGTATCCGGCCAGCTACCACGGCGTCATCGCGGTCGGCGCGGCCGAGAAGAGCGGCGTGCGCGCGAACTTTTCGAGCTACGGCCACTACATGACGCTCATGGCGCCGGGCACCGAGATCCGCTCCACGTTCATCGCGGGGTACGACGTCTCCGCGGATGTGGTGGCGCCCTCCGGCGCGACCCTCGGAGCGTGGTCGCTCATCGGCGCGCCGTACGCCTCGGCGACGGGGCTGCTGTTCGACTGCGGCGTGGGCGATCCGGAGTCGTTTCCCGCCGGTGTGCGCGGCCACATCGCGCTGATCCGCCGCGGCAAGTTCAAGTTCCGCGAAATGGCGCGCAACGCGCAGGCCGCGGGCGCGATCGCGATCGTCATCGAGACCTTTCCCGACCGCGACGGCGTCGATACCGGCGGCTGGTCGTTCTTCCCGAATCCGCCCGACCCGTCCTGGGATGGCTACGAATGGCCGCTCGGGATCGGCGTAACCAGGACCACCGGCGATGCGCTGCTCGCGCAGCAGGGGGAGATCACGGTCTCGAACCGGACCGCGCGGTACGGCCTGATGCAGGGAACGTCGATGGCCGCACCGCACGTCACCGGTACCGTGGCGCTGCTGCTCTCGCTCGCGCCGTCGCTGTCCGTCGCCCAGACCGAATACGTCCTCCGCGCGACCGCGCGCGACGTCTACGAGCCGGGTTGGGACTACGACTCGTCCTGGGGCGTTCTCGACGCGCTCGCCGCCGCAAAGTGGGTGGCGTACGAGAAGTTCGGCGTCCCCGCACCGAAGCCGGCGCCGGCGCATCGCCGGCGCAGCGCGCGGTAGCGGCCCTCCTGCGACGCCCGCCCTTTGCCATACAATCCGCGCGACTTTACTGAACGGAGACTCACCACGATGCGGATCGGCGTACCGACCGAAATCAAGAACAACGAATATCGAGTGGGCATGACGCCCGCCGGCGCCCGCGATCTCTCTTCCGACGGACATGACGTGTTCGTGCAGAAGGGAGCAGGCAGCGGCAGCGGCTTCAGCGACCAGGAGTACGAGGCAGCAGGCGCGAAGATCCTTCCGGATGCCGACGCGGTTTACGACGCGGCGGACATGATCGTGAAGGTCAAGGAGCCGATCGAGGCCGACCTGAAGCGCCTCAAGGACGGCCAGCTCCTCTTCACGTACCTTCACCTCGCGCCCGTTCCGGACCTCACCGAACAGCTCCTGAAGAAGAAGATCGCCGGCGTGGCGTACGAGACCATCACCGACGAGCGTAAGCGCACGCTTCCGCTGCTCACCCCCATGTCCGAGGTCGCCGGCCGCATGTCGGTGCACGTCGGCGCGTACTACCTGCACAAGCCGAACAACGGCCGCGGCGTGCTCCTCGGCGGTGTCCCGGGCGTGCTGCCGGCCGACGTGGTGATCATCGGCGGCGGCGTGGTCGGCACGAACGCCGCGAAGATGGCCGTCGGCCTCGGCGCGCGCGTGACCATCCTCGACGTCAGCCTCGATCGCCTGCGCCAGCTCGACGACATCTTCCGCGGCGAAGTGCAGACGCTCGCGTCCAGCCGCGCGCATCTCGAAGACGCCGTGCGCCGCGCCGACCTGCTCATCGGCGGCGTGCTCATTCCGGGTGCAGCGGCGCCGAAGCTCGTCACCCGCGCGATGGTCGGCCAGATGAAGAAAGGCGCGGTCATCGTCGACGTGGCCATCGACCAGGGCGGCTGCGTCGAAACCGCGCATGCGACCACGCACTCCGACCCGGTGTACGAGGTCGACGGCGTCGTGCACTACTGCGTCGCCAACATGCCGGGCGCGGTGCCGCGCACCTCGACCATCGCCCTCACCAACGCCACGCTTCCCTACACCCGCACGCTGGCGAGCCTCGGCTTCGACCGCGCCATGCGCGAGAATCCCGGCCTGGCCGAGGGTGTGAACGTGTACAACGGCCAGATCACGTACGAAGCAGTGGCGACCTCGCAGTCGCGTCCGTACACGCGGCTCTCCCAGTTGCTCTGAGCTGCCGACTGCGCCGAAGTTTACCTCGCGCGCTGCGAGGGGTCTCCCGGTGGGGAGGTCCCTCGCATTCGACGGCTAGGCGGCCGTCAGCGAGTGCGATAACTCCTCTGCCGTTTCCTCGGGCGTGTCGCGCACCAGATAACGCCGCAACCGTAACTCGAGTGGAAGCTGCGACGGGTCGAGGTTTTTCGGAACGATCGCTACTACCTTCTTACGCATTCCGATTGCCGCACCGAGTTCGAAAAAAAGGTTGGGCTTGTGCAGATTCTCGGATTCAACGAGCGTCACGAATACGTCGCTCGCTCGGAGTCCTGCTTCCAATGCGTCACGCAGAGAGTCGCCGGCGGAGATCTCGAATTGATCGAACCAGACGCGTTCACCGCGTTCTCGAAGCGCTTCGGCAAAGGAACGGGCCCACTCCGCGTCCGCACTCGAGTATGAAATGAAGATTTGCGGCTTATCCATCGTGAGCTCCTGAGTGCTGCTTGACTCTTGCACTGAGTTGTTCGAGATACGTGTCCACGTCGTTCAACTGCAGCAAATCGCGTTTCTTGAGAAAGACAGGTGTTCCGGTTCGCTTCTGCAACTCAGATGGCGTGATCCCCAGAAGCAAGGCAACGATGGGTATCCTGCGGCCCCACGCGGCGCCGAGCTCCGCCCAAACATACGCCCGGTCCAGAGCCCACGGTGTAAGTAACACGACCAACTCATGGGCGCGTTCCAGGAAGTCGAGGATATCTTCTTCGAAGTCCGCTCCAGCATCGACCTCAGCTTCGTCCAGAAATGGTCTGGCCCCAGCGGCTTCGATCTCGCGGGCGATCTGTTTCGCGACCCAAGTGTCTTGCGAGCTATGGCTTACGAAAACAAGCAGCTTGTCTGAAGGTATCTCGATCGCCATCGAATGGCGAGTCTATCAGGCGATCGACCAAGCCCGCGCGCGATAAACTCCGCGGCAATGACCACGATCCGCGTCTCGCTTCTGCAGAACGGCGCCCTCCGGCAGGGGGGCGCCGAGCTCATCGACGAGTGGACCGCGGAATCGGACGAGAAGCTCTGGGTCGACATCCAGGAGCCGGTGCACGAGGTGATCGAGCCGTTGCTCGAAGAGCGCTTCGGCTTTCACGAGCTCGCGGCCGAAGACACCCTCTCCCCGACCACGCTCCCGAAGTACGACTCCTTCCCGAACTACGACTTCTTCATCTTCCGCACGGTCGACGTCAACGTCTCCGACCACGCCTCCGAGACCTTCAAGATCGCGGCGTTCCTCGGCCGCAACTTCCTGTTCACCGTGCACCGCCGCCCGCTGGCCACGATCGATGCCGTCTGGGAACGGCTGCCGGGCGACCAACGGATGTTCGAGCGCGGCCCCGACTTTGTTCTGTATTCGATCGTGGATGCGATGGTCGACGCCCACTTTCCGCTGCTCGAGCAGATCGAGGAAGCGGTCGATGACCTGCAGGATCGCGTCTTCGAGAACGCCGAGGAGTCGCATCTCGACGAGCTGCTGCACCTCAAGCGCGACGTCAGCGTCCTGCGCCGCCACTCCCTGCCGCAGCGCGAGCTCCTGAACCAGATCTCGCGCGGCGACTCGAAGTTCGTCCAGCAGCAGCACCTCATCTACTTCCGCGACGTGTACGACCACATGTTCCGGATCAGCGAGACCATCGACGTCGACCGCGACCAGATGAGCGGCACCATGGACGCCTACCTCTCCGTCGTCGCGAACCGTACGAACGAGACCATGAAGGTCCTGACGATCTTCTCCGCGGTCATGCTCCCGCTGACGCTCATCGCCGGCATCTACGGCATGAATTTCGAGCACATGCCGGAGCTGAAGTGGCTGCGCGGCTACCCCTTCGCGCTCTCCCTGATGTTTGCCACCGCGGTGGTGATGCTGATCTGGTTCGCCCACAAAGGGTGGATCACGCTGCCGCGGAAACGGTTCCGCAAGCGGGTCTGAGCGGGTCCGGTTTCACCCCTTGACAGGAATCTCTCCCGCGTCCTATTGTTAGCACTCGTGAGGATCGAGTGCTAAACACTCATCCTCCCCTCTACCAGCAAGCAATCAGCGGGACCTCCCGCGAAATTGTACTCAACAAAGGAGATAGCAGCATGGCAGATACGAAGCTTCGTCCCCTGTACGACCGCATCGTGGTCCGGCGCAAGGACACGAAGGAACAGGTCCGTGGCGGCATCATCATCCCGGACACCGCAAAAGAGAAGCCCCAGGAAGCAGAAGTCATCGCCGTCGGCGAAGGCAAGTTCAATGACGACGGCAAGCGCATCAAGCTCGACGTCAAGAAGGGCGACACCGTCCTGATCGGCAAGTACTCCGGCACCGAGATCAAGATCGATGACGTCGAGTACACGATTCTTCGCGAAGACGAAGTTCTCGCGATCGTCGAGTAAGAAGGAGAACACACATGGCTAAGAGAATTACCTACAGTGAAGACGCCCGTCAGGCGATCCTCCGCGGCGTGAACAAGCTCGCGGACGCGGTCAAGGTGACCCTCGGCCCCAAAGGCCGCAACGTCGTCATCGAGAAGAAGTTCGGCTCCCCCACCATCACCAAGGACGGCGTGACCGTCGCCAAGGAGATCGAGCTCAAGGACGAGCTCGAGAACGCCGGCGCCCAGATGGTCCGCGAGGTTGCTTCCAAGACCTCCGACATCGCCGGTGACGGCACCACGACCGCGACCGTGCTCGCGCAGGCGATCTTCCGCGAAGGCGTGAAGAACGTCACCGCCGGTGCGAACCCGATGGAGATCAAGCGCGGCATCGACGCGGCTGTCCGCGTTGCCGTCGAGTACATCGAGAGCATCGCCCGTCCGGTCGAGGGCAAAGACATCCAGCACATCGGCACCATCTCCGCGAACAACGACGAAGAGATCGGCTCGATCATCGCCGGCGCGATGGAGAAGGTCGGCAAGGACGGCGTCATCACCGTCGAAGAGGCCAAGGGCCTCGAGACGACGCTCGAGACGGTCGAGGGCATGCAGTTCGACCGCGGCTACCTGTCGCCCTACTTCGTGACCGATCCGGAGAAGATGGAGGCCGTGCTGGACGACGCCTACATTCTGATCCACGACAAGAAGATCAGCGCGATGAAGGAGCTATTGCCCATCCTCGAGAAGGTGGCGCAGAGCGGGAAGCCGCTGCTCGTCATCGCGGAGGACCTCGAAGGCGAGGCGCTCGCGACGCTTGTCGTCAACAAGCTCCGCGGCACGCTGAAGGTCGCGGCGGTGAAGGCACCGGGCTTCGGCGATCGCCGCAAGGCGATGCTCGAGGACATCGCGGTGCTGACCGGTGGCCGTGCGATCACGGAGGACCTGGGGATCAAGCTGGAGAACCTCAAACTGGACGACCTGGGTCGCGCCAAGAAGGTTGTCATCGACAAGGACAAC
>DASQJY010000069.1:0-79425 GCA_035630815.1 Thermoanaerobaculia bacterium | reverse complement strand
GGTGTGGGCGTGCCCGAGCAGGACCTGGATCACGCGCATGTTCGTCCCCTGCTCCATCAGGTGAGTGGCGAACGAATGACGGAGCGTGCGAGAGCCAACGGCGAAGAACCTCGGGGCACTCTCCATCGCGCGTTCCGGTTATACTCGGGGTATGAAAACGGCCGTTTCCATCCCCGATGAAGTATTCGAGAAAGTTGAAAGACTCGCTCGTCGCGCAAGGAAGTCTCGAAGTGAGGTGTTCAGCGCTGCTCTACGTGAGTATGTCGCACGGCACGCTCCGGACGAGGTTACTGAGTCGATCAACGAAGTCTGCGATCGCGTCGGCAAACAAGATGACCCATTCGTCCAAACCGCTGCTCGGCGCATTCTGGAGAAAGCGGAGTGGTGATTTCGCAGGGAGAGGTATGGTGGGCGGAACTCGGTTTGCCGAGAGGATCGGAACCCGGCTTCCGTAGACCCGTGGTGGTAGTGCAGGGCGACGCGCTAAATCGAAGCAGAATTGCCACGGTCGTTTGCGTTCCGTTAACCAGCAATCTCGCTTGGGCCGATGCTTCTGGTAACGTGCTCCTCTCCGCCGGAACAACCGGACTACCGAAAGACTCTGTAGCGAACGTCTCGCAAGTGGTCACGCTCGACAAAACGGCGCTCACAGACAGAGTCGGAAAGCTCTCGCGCGCAAAGACCGAGCTTCTTCTTGCAGGCATTGATGTTGTTCTCGGGCGCTGAGTCCGAAGGACGCGTCATGGGGCGCCTGCTTTCCACAAATGTGCGTCCACGTCGGCGCGCAGTACGCCATCATCACGGAATACGCGCCAACGCTTGGGCGAATGAAACGAATTCGCGGCGAAGCTCACTACCCTTTTGAGAGGAGCAACGTCGTGAGGATTCGATTAGTTCAGCTTGTTCTTGTTATGGTCGCGGCGAGTCAGGCAGTAGCAGGAAATCTTTTAGAATGGCGTGATGCTGGCGTTGGCGCTTATCACGGCGGCGTGATCACAAGCTGCGGCTCACCAAAAGCGGTCGATTTTATCGTTACCTATGCTAGCAATCAGGCCGTCAACAGCACCACCACGCCGTCGCCATCATGCCCCGGCGGCTTTGGTCTAAATCCTTACCGAATCACATTTGAACTTTTTCGCAGCGGTGCCTCCTTGGGCACGTGGAGCTTCCAAGGCTCCTCTTGCTGGGCACGCCACGTGTTCAATAATGTTTCTGCGGCGCCCGGGAATTACTACGTGCAGTACAGGTTCGAACGGCGTCAGCTCTTCAGCGGATGGAGCACTTATGAGAGTGGCACCACCGCAATAACGGGAGCGAATAAGGCGCCGGCAGTACCAAATTTTTCGATCAACGGTCAAGCGATCCCGCCATCTGGAGCCATCAACGTCAATATCGGATCGGCGGTCACCATGAATGCTGCCAGCACGCAGTGCGCCACAACCTATTGGGTTGGAGTCCACGAGAGCGACCTCAACTGGAATCGTACTTTTAAGTACGAATGGGGCAAATGGTTTCCTGGTGCACCGTCCAATAACATTAACCTCCAACAACTGGCCACGACATACAGTCAGCCACCGGATTGGGCCGGTACTAATGCCTCGCAACAGGGAACACCACTCATTGCGGGGTTCCTGGATCCACCCGGAAACACGATCGTCCGGCACTACAGAGTTGAGCTGTGTACAAGTGAGCCGAGCTGGGTCTGCAAGATGGCGCTCCTGAAGGTCAATTACTGATTCTCCGGAGGACGAGCGGCCATCGACTTACATCTGTGCGGCGTGCGGTCTAACTCATAGGACTCTTTACCGCATCCCTCCAACGCAAAGCTCCCCTGACTCGGCATGCGCGTCGCGGGTGGAGGGCGTGTTTGCGAATTGAGGAGGATGCGAGAAAGAGTTCAGTTGAACGAAGCCGCGGGCCTCTTGGGGGAAGTATGACTGGGAGGTGGGTGGGTGGTGGCACTGGGCGAGCGCGAAGCGAGGGTTGATCGCGTCGCTGGCGACGAGAGGTCGCATTCCCGAAGGTAGCGGCGACGCATCGTTCCCTTGCGACATTGAGGACAGAGTCGGGGATTTGGAATGGGCGGAGGCGAACGGAGAGGTCGTTTGGAGCCGATCAGCTCACGGGCCCTGGCGATGTTGGCGGTACGACCACGATTGGCGAGGAACCCGTAATAGCGGACACGCGTGAATCCTGGTGGGAGAACGGGGCCTGGGGCCGGGGGTCAGAGCTTCGTTCTCCTGTCCCTCACGCTTATCCCTTCGGGCTGTAGAGGGATGGCAGGTGGGCTCGGACGTCGAACAAACCCTCCCGAGGCGAGTGGCGCCCATTCGCCACGTCTCACTGTGCCGGGTGTACGATGAATCGATGGCTCGACGCATTCTCGCTGTGGCAGTGCTGTCGAGTCTCATTTGGACGGCGCCTGTGCTGGCGCAGGCTCCGGCCGGTGCGGCGGCCTACCGGGTCACGATCGTGCTCTGTCCGGGCGATGACCCCGCTGCCGTGGCCAGGCGGCTCGCAGCGATGTATCGCGGTACGCTCGAGACGCCGGTCGACAGCAACGACTCCTTCATGATCAGCCTGTCCGACTCGGGCGCCGGACTGATGCGCCGCGATCCGATCGTCGCAACGATGGACGCACCGTCGCTCGCGCCCCCTGTCCCGCCGAGCGTAGCTTCCTTCAACCCAGCCGTGCCGGTCGCACCGCGGATGGTGCAAACGAATGCCACGACCAACTGGAGCCTCGGACCGTACCAGTACGACGGCTCCGGCAACATCCGGGCGATCGGCTCCGACTTTTACGCTTACGACAAGCTGGGGCGGCTTGTCGTCTCGGCGGACGCGCCGCCGTCCATGCCGGTCGTCCACAAAATGAGCGCTCCGGCAGCCGCAAAACTGGAACCGCTATTCAATTCACGCCGAGGACCGGACGACGCTTCAGCAGAAACTTCGCGACGAGGAAGTGGAGCCGCCCGACTATGATCAATGACCTGCGATGGCCATTGAGGGTAGCCCTGTTACACACGGCCGTAGTCGTGGTGATGGTGTCGGTCAAGAACGGCCTGCACGCCTCGCGACTCGCAGTTACAGCAGATCGAATGCTTCGAGTTGTTGACGCGCCAGTACTCTGGATCATTGATCCTGTGCTGCAATCCTTCACTCTACCTGCGCGGTGGTTCTACCCAAACATTTACTTAGCGCTTGGTGTTCATGAAGTAATCATTTACGGTGCTTTCGGCGCGTTCTTTTATGCGGTCGTGTCCTGGGCTGTCGTACGCGTGATTCGGCGTCGGAGGGGTGCGCACGACTTACCTCGGGAAAGGCGATAGCTTCTGCGAACGAACTTCTGCGACACGAGCACGCAATTTGACAATGCGCCAGCACAGCAACATAGTGTGGCGCAGTGCCGTAGAAAAGCTTAGCCGTAATTCATGCAAATCGAAAGGAGACGAGCCATGACCGACCAATACGAAGCGCCTGAACTGATGGACCTGGGTGACGCGGGCAGGATCACGTTGGGGGGCGACAGTTGGATCTGGATGGACATCTGCACGTATGCGTACGGGAACATCGAAAACCAGTAGGGCCAGCGACATACCCGGGTCGCGCCCGCTCCGGAGATGATCGGGCGCGACTCGATCGCTGCCTGCCCGCGCGGCGGGCGGAGAGGAGCCCGATGGACTCGAGAGCTTTGCGCCCTGCCGCTCACGTGCGCGCCGCGTTCGCCGACGGGATCGGCGTGCTCCTCGACCTGCGTTCCGGCCGCTACATCGCCCTGAACGCCGTGGGCGCGACGCTCTGGCGCGCGCTGCTCGCCGGCGCGGTCCTCGACGAGGTGCTGCAGCGATTGGCGCTGGACTGCGGCCAGCCCGTCGAGCGCCTGCGCCAGGACGCCGGGGCCTTCATGGCACAAGCGCGCAAGGCCGGTCTGCTGGCCGACGCCGGCTCCCACCCGCCCGCGTCGCGAGACTATCCGGGCGACGCGGACGGCCCGACCGTGGCGCCGCCCGCCGACGCTACGGAAGAGGAGGCCCACGTGACGCCGTCACGTCTGTGGCTCCCCGCGGCCTGGTGCCTCGTCTTCTGTGTCGAGCGTGCCGGCCGCCTGCTGGGCTTCGCGCGGATGCAGGCCCTGCTGCATCGGCTGCCGCGGCCCGCGCGCCGCCGCGACCTGGCCGCCGCGCGGACCCTGGCCGCGACCGTCAACCGCGCGGCCGAGCTGCAGCCGGGACGTGCCAGATGCCTCGAGCGCTCGGCGGCGACGCTGGTGCTGCTGCGCTTGCTGGGCTGGCCGGCCGAGATGGTCATCGGCGTGCAGCCGCGCCCGTTCGTCGCCCACGCTTGGGTCGAGCTCGGCGGCCGCGTGCTGAACGACCGCCAATCTGTACGCCACACCTACCTCGCGCTGGAACGCTGCTGACGTGGCGGGTAGCGGCGGCGTACTGCTCGACGACCCGGCGGACGCCTCCAGGCGGCTGGCCCTGCTCACGCACGGCCTGGGGCGTTGCGGCCTGGGACAGCCGGCCTACGCACACCAGGGAGCTGTGCGCCTGGTCCACGTGCCGCTCGACGTCGACGGCGACGACGGAGTCGGCCCCGGGATCGCGCGCCGCGGGCCGCTTCTTGCGGCCTGGGACGGGCGCCTGGACAATGGCGACGAGCTCCGGCGCGCGTGCGGCGGCGAGGTCAGGGAGACGGGCGACCTGGCCTGCGTACTCGCGGCCTGGGAGCGCTGGGGCCTGGACGCCCTCGCGCGCCTGGTGGGTGACTTCGCGTTGGCCGTATGGGACGCAGCCACGCACCGATTGGTGCTGGCGCGCGACGGCCTGGGCACCCGGCCGCTATTCTACGCGCACGCCGACGGTGGGCTCCTGTGGGGCTCGTCGCTGCACGCCGTGCGACGCGCGGCCGGCGTCTCGCGCGCAGTCGACGAACGCTGGCTGGGTGGCTTCCTCGTCTTCGCCTGCGAGCCCGAAAGCACGCCTTGGCGGGAGGTGCGGGCGGTCGCGCCCGGCCACGCGCTCGTCGTCGAGCCAGGCGTCACCCGCACCGTGGGCTTCTGGCACCCCGAACCCGGCGAGCCGCTGTGCCTGCGTGACGATCGGGAATACGAGGAGCACCTGCGCGAGCTGCTGGTCGAGGCCGTACGTTGCCGCCTGCGCGGCCGGCGTCCCGTCGCCGCCGACCTGAGCGGCGGCCTCGACTCGTCGTCGATCGTCGTTCTGGCCGATCGCCTGTTGCGGGACGGACGGGCCGAGGCGCCAGAGCTGGTCACGCTCTCGCACGTGTACGAGCGCGCGGCTGGCGACGACGAGAGCGAGTTCATGCAGGTGGTCGAAGCGCACACGGGCAGGCCCGCCATTCATATCCACGAGGCTCAGGCGCCGCTGGGCGTGGGCTTCGCCGAGCTGGAGTTCGAGGCGCCTTCGCTGTTCCAGATATGGCGCGCGCGCCAGGCTTGCGTGCGCGCGGCGCTGGAGCGGCACGGAGCGCAGCGCGTGCTGAGCGGCTTCGGCGGCGACCACCTCATGCGCAGCGAACAGGACATCGCGGTCGAGCCGGCCGAGCACTTGAGCGCGCTACGGCTGCGCGCCTGGGTCTCGTCGCTGCTGCGCTGGCGCGCCGCCTCGCGCACCGTTTACCCGCGCCAGACGTGGCCGAAGCTGCTGTGGCGCGGCAGCGTGCTGCCCTTGCTGCCGTACGCAGCGCGCACGCGCCTGGGGCCGACGCCCCCCTTGCCCGGCTGGCTCGAGGCCGGCTTCGTCGCCCGCGTCGACCTGCGCGCGCGCGTGGCGGCGCGGGCCGACACGCCACGGCGTCTGGCGCCCGGACGGCGGCGCCAGGTGTGCGCGGTCGAGGCCGGCATCGGCGCGCTGGCTTGGCTGTACGACACCGGCTCGCGGCCCTTTGAGCAGGCCTATCCGCTGCTCGACCGGCGCGTGGTGGACTTCTGCCTGAACGTGCCCATCGACCAGTTCCTGCGCCCGCAGATGGCGCGCTCGCTGCACCGGCGCGCTTTGCGCGGCGATCTCCCCGCGCGCATCTTCGAGCGCAACGACAAGCGCGGCCCGAACGCCACGATGCTGAGGGCCGTGAGCGAGTGCTGGGGCGAGTTCGCGCCGCTGCTCGATCACAGCCGACTGGCGGCGCGCGGCCTGGTGGACGAAGCCGCGCTCGTCGAAACGCTGCGCCGGGCGCGTTTCGGTCAGGCCGGTTGGGACCTGATGCCGATGCTGAAAGCGCTCGCACTGGAGGTCTGGCTGCGCGCGAACGAGCGGCCCGACGCCGCTGGCGAGGCCGAACCGATGCTGCCGGGCGCGGGCGTGGGGGAAGCTGCCGTCACCATCAGTTGACGCAGCCGACGCTCTCGCATTCAGAGTGGCTGGGCTGCAGGCGATGGCGGCTACGTGCTGCGAATCCAGAGAGTAATGACGAGAACGGGAAACCCGTATTCGTCGACATCTCGCATCGCAACGGAGAGCCGAATGTGGCCTGTTCTGGAGTGCGGTAACGCGAGCTGGTCCAGCCTTCGTTCGTGCTACCACGCGAGATTGCACCAGCAAGGGATTGCTGCACGGACAGAAGCAGTCAGAGCGGTAACTGGCGTTACCGCACTCCATAACGGTGGCGAGTGGTGATGTCACTCGCTCTTCTTTTTCTTCTTCCGGGCCGCCCACCCTTCCACGTTCTTCTGTGGGGTGCGGCTGAGGGCGAGGGCGTCGGGGGGGACGGTTGAGCCCAGGGATAAAGACCGCCGACCGACGAGTTATGGAAAGCTATGGCGGATATGTGCGATTGTTATCGCCCCGCCCGTATTGAGCTACTCTACATGTGATGAAAGTGTTGCTCAGCTGGTCGGGAGAGCGCAGCAGGAAAGTAGCCGAGGCACTTTACGAATGGCTGCCATCAGTCGTGCAGCAGTTGGAACCGTTCATGTCGCCTTGGGGCATCGACAGGGATTCGCGGTGGTATGCTCAGGTAGCCCGGAAGTTGAGTACATCAGGTGCTGGCGTTGTTTGCTTGACCCCAGAAGATCTGATTTACGAGGCTTCGTCGTGGTTACAGTGCGAGGTGGTTGCAATCGCAAAGGCGGTCGAGCAACAGAATCTTAGGTGCACCTACCTTCTCGATGTCGAATCGACAGAGGTCACCGGGCGTCTTGCGCAGTTTTTTCAAGCCACACGCAGTGATCTCGAGGACACGCTTCGGCTCGTTTCGTCGTTGAATGCCCGTGTCGCCGCACCGCTAGCTCCAGAGCGGCTCGAAAATGCGTTCGCAACTTGGTGGCCTGACCTCGAGCACTCATTGAAGATCGTTCGCGCCATGCCGGCGTCGCATCCCCGTGTACGGTCGCAGCCCGACAAGAGTGAATCCGTCCCTTGCAGAGACTGCGGTAGGATGCTGGGAGCCGGCGAACACGGCTCCCTCGCTGGTCGCGAGTGGTCAAACTGCCCACATTGCGGCGACAACTTCGAACTCTTCACGTGTAGAAATTGCGGCGAGACGCTTGGCCCGAGCGACCACGGTTTCGGCCCGGGTCATGAGTGGGTATCTTGTCCGCATTGCGGATATGAAGACGTTTGGGGCTTTTTGACCGCCGATTTATGTTGACGGCGCCAAGCTCGGCCTCTCGTTGTAAGTCGCAGAATCCCGGGCAGATCAATACCGCGGGGCGCGGGGTGACCACGCTCGCCATGACCGGGGCGTCGAACCGGCTCGCCACGGTGAGCAACGGTTCCGTCTCGGCGCCGGTCGTATACGACGGCGCGGGCAACTTCGTTTCGTATCAGGGTGCGACGTACGAGTACGACGCGCTGAACGTGATGCGGAGGTCGGTCGCTGGCGGAGTCACGCGTTCGTACGTCTATACCGCGAACGACGAGCGCATCGGCACGATCGAACAGACCGGCGCGATCATTCGCTCGGATTGGACCATCCGCGACAGTGGAGGCCAGGTACTCCGCCGATTCTCGAAGGAGAGCAACGGCGAGTGGAAGTGGCAGGAGGATTACATCTACCGCGGCAGCCAGATGCTCGCCGCCGAAGTCCCCGACTCCGCGAAGACGCTTTACTTCCACCTCGACCACCTGGGCACGCCCCGCCTGATCACCGGAAACGGCGGCGCCGAAATCTCCCGCCACACCTATCACCCCTTCGGCGAAGAGATCGCTCCCAGCCCGACCGCGCGGGAGAAGAAGCAGTTCACCGGCCACGAACGCGATTCGGAATCGCTCGACTACATGCACGCACGGTTTTACGCGCCGTTCATGGGACGATTCTTATCCGTCGATCCTGGCCGAGCTGATCTGAAGAAGTCTCAATCGTGAAATCGCTACTCGTACACGATGAACAACCCGATCAACAACACCGACCCAGACGGCCGGGAGACGAATCCTGTGACGGGGCAGTCGTACATCCTCGACAGCCAGATCCTGAACAGCCGGAACAACCCGCGGAAAGGGTTTTTCGGAATGGTGCGAAGGAATGCCGATGGCTCTCCGAAGAAGCACGGCGGCAATGACATTGGCGCGCCGCGCGGAACACCGGTGTTCGCTCCGGTCACGGGTACCGTCATTCACAGTGGTTGGGCTGGAGGCGATGGCGGATACGTGCTGCGAATCCAGAGAGCAAATGACGAGAACGGGAAACCCGTGTTCATCCACATCTCGCATCTCAACGGGGAGCCGAGTGTGAAGGTTGGCGATAAAGTTGTCGAAGGGCAACCGAATGTTGCCGAGGTTGGCAATACCGGCAACGCGAAAAACGAAGACCCGCACGCTCACACCGCCGTGATGGTCGGTGGCGAAACGAAAGCACACCAAGTCGATCCTCAACAGTGGTTCCGTGACCACCCGTCGACTGCTCAACCCGGCAAGACGAAGGTTCCATGCGAGCCAGACAAGCAGTGTTGAGGATGTGGACTGCGTCGCTCGCCATGGTGTTGATGTTGACCGGTTGCGCGCACACAGCGATACGCGGCTCGCAGCCGAATACGCGACGAGTTGTTCTCAGCGGGCAAGAGGTCGAGGTTGAAACAGGAATCGACGATGCCACGCCGATCGTGGACGAGCTCGTGCGAAGAGGCATGTCTGTCTCGGCGCTTTGGCGCGTGCCCGGCGAGCCAACGATGAGACTCGCGGTCATCGAAAAACCAGCAGCAGAAACGGCCTATGGTCCGCAGCTGGTGGCTCTCGGTGTTGCCGGGGACGTCCGCGTCTTGCACGCAAGCCCGAGGTTGTACGACGACGACTTCGTTCGCCCCACGTTCTTCGCGTTCTCGAATCGCACGTTGATCCTTGCGGATCACGGTAGCGAAGACGCGTACGGCGTGCTGGCGTGGTCAATCGAGTACGGCGGCGTTCGTGATCTCGGCCAGCTTCAGATCGCGTTGTCCGAAGATAAGGACGTGTTCACGCGCGGTGCGGCGGCAACCGCACGCGTTGAAATGAAGGATGGGAAATACGTGATCACGATCCCGGGGCCAGTGCTTCAGAACCCACAAGGTGAGAACGAACGTCTACTCGCGAAGAAGGGCGAGACCGTCACGTTCCGGGAGTCTGCAGGGCGCTTTGAGCTCGCACGGTAGAACCGCGGTGGCGTGCTGCCCTGCACCCGTACGGCACGGAGCGCATGACGAGCGCGGGACCGAGGTCACCATTTCGCCCCATTCTGCGGCGGCCCTGCACCCTTGGAGGCCACCGCTCACGTGGCTGCAAAGAGTGCCCCGAGCACCCCGACGCGCTTACTCCGACAACCGTCGCGGCTGGTCGTCCGTCGCGATCACAATGCCGGCGCCACGCCTGTTCTGGAGTGCGGTAACGCGAGTTACCGCTCTTCCTGTTTTGTTCGTCCTGCAACGCCGAGCAGGTCCAGTCTTCGCTCGTGCCACAACGCGGGATTGCACCAGCCCTGGATTGCTGCACGAACAGAAGCAGTCAGAGCGGTAACTGGCGTTACCGCACTCCATACGTGGCGAGGGGTGATGTCACTCGCTCTTCTTTTTCTTCTTCCGGGCCGCCCACCCTTCCACGTTCTTCTGTGGGGTGCGGCTGAGGGCGAGGGCGTCGGGGGGGACGTCTTTGGTGATCGTGGAGCCGGCGCCGACGTAGGCGCCGCGGCCTACGCGCACCGGGGCCACGAGCTGGGTGTCGGAGCCGATGAAGACGCCGTCCTCGAGGATGGTCTTGTGCTTGCTCACGCCGTCGTAGTTGCAGGTGATGGTGCCGGCGCCGATGTTGACGTCGGCGCCGATCTCCGCGTCGCCGATGTAGGAGAGGTGGGATGCTTTCGCCCCCGCGCCGAAGACCGCTTTCTTCGTCTCGACGAAGTTGCCGACCTTCACTTTCCGGCCGAGCTTCGAGCCGGGCCGCAGGTGGGCGTACGGGCCGACCGTCGACTGGTCTTCGATGACCGCGTCCTCCGCGACCGTGCCGGTCTTGAGATGCACGTTGTTGCCGACCGTGACGTTGACGAGGTGCACTCCCGGGTCGATGACGCAGTCGCTGCCGATGCGCGTGGTCCCTTCCAGCGTGACGAACGGATAGACCACCGTGTCCTGGCCGATGGTGACGGTGGAGTCGATCACTACCGTGGAAGGGTTGCGGAACGTCACCCCGTCGCTCATCAGCTGCTCGACCACGCGACGCTGGATCTCGTTCTCCACCTGCGCGAGCTCGCTGCGTGAGTTCACGCCCAACGCTTCGATCGGATCGTTCGCGATCACCGCGCCGACGCGGGCTCCCGCATCGCGGATCACCGCCAGGAGGTCGGTGAGGTAGTACTCCTTCTGCGCGTTCTCCGGCTTCAGGTTGCGCAGGTTGTCGAAGAGATGCTCGCCGTTGAAAACGTAGATGCCGGCGTTCACCTCGTCGATCCGCTTCTGCTCGTCGGAGGCGTCTTTCGCTTCCACGATGCGCGTGACCGCGCCGTGCTCGTCGCGCACGATGCGGCCGTACATGGCCGGGTCGGGGAGCTTCATCGTCAGGAGCGTCAGCGCGTTGCCGTTCCGTTCGTGCTCGTCGAGGAGGCGTTGCAGCGTTTCGGGGCGCGTGAGCGGCACGTCGCCGGAGAGGATCAGGATGCGTTTGCCCGTTACTCCGTGCTCTTCGAGCAGCGGCGCGGCCTGCAGGACGGCGTGTCCGGTCCCGAGCTGGTCCGCCTGCACCGCATAGCGCGCCCGTTCGCCGACGGACTGCTGTACGTCGGCGCCCTGGTGTCCGACGATCATGACCGGCGGCGTGGGACAGAGGGCGGTGGCGAGGTCGAGGACGTAGTCGACGATGGGACGCCCGGCCGCGCGGTGGAGGAGCTTGATCTTCGCGGACTTCATGCGCGTGCCCTTGCCGGCGGCAAGGATGATCACTTCGAGGTTCTGGTTCATGCGTCGCGTCTCATCCTCTGGAGCGTGCGGCCGTAGCGGTCGTAAAGCTGGAACACGGTCTGCGCGAGCGCGTTCGGGTCGTGCCGCACGAAGTCCCCCTCTGCAATGATGTCGCCGAAGAACGGCGTCACGCCGAGGGTGCGTACCGCGTCGGCGTCGCAGGCCACGGGGACCTGGTTCATCGCGGCGTAGCTCGCCACGATGGCGTCGGACGGCCTGCGGCCGTTCATCACCATCACGTCCACCACCAGGCCTGCGTGCTCGATGATGGCCTGCAGGTGGTCCTGGGCGGTGTAATCGTCGGTTTCGTTCGGCTGCGTCATGACGTTGCAGATGTACACCCGCAGCGCTTTTGCATTCCGCAGCGCCTCGGCCAGCTTGCCGATGACGAGGTTCGGCAGCACGGACGTGTAGAGCGACCCGGGGCCGATGATGATCAGGTCCGCCGCCGCCAGCGCCGCGAGGGCGTCCGCGGTCGGCTCGGCTCCCTCGGGCTCGAGCGCAAGCTGCGTGATCCGCGCGTGGCGCACACCGGTACGCGGTTCCTCGCCGATGTGCGAGCCGCTGATGGCCACCTCCCCCACCAGCACCGTGCCGTCTTCGAGCGTGGCGCGCAGGCGGACGTCGCTGAGCGTGGAGGGGTAGATCTCGCCGCGGATCTTGAGGACTTCCGACGCCGCGAGGACGGCGTTGTCGAAGCTCCCGGTGATCTCGCACATGGCCGTCAGCAGCAGATTGCCGAGGGAGTGGCCCTTGAGCGCGGAGTCGGTGTCGAAGCGATAGTTGAAGAGCTGGGAGAGGAGCTGCTCCTCTTCCGCGAGCGCCACGATGCAGTTGCGGATGTCACCCGGCGGCAGCATCCCGAACTCCTTGCGCAGGACGCCGGAGCTCCCCCCTTCATCCGTGACCGTGACGATCGCCCCCAGCGCGGCGACGGACCAGCCACCGTCCGCGTCGACGTAGCGCTTGAGCCCGCGCAGCAGCGTCGACAGGCCGGTCCCGCCGCCGATGGTGACGATGCTCAGTCCGGAAGGGTGCATCGGCGGCGGATTATGACGCAGGAGAGACGACGAAGGGCCTCCGGCGGGCCGGTGCGACCGGCGGCGCTGGTTGCCATAGGCTGTCGTCACGCCCTCTGGACGAACGCGGTCACCGAGTACAGCGCGCGGATGGGCTTGGCCAACCAGCGCCGCCGGCCGCGCCGGCCCGCCGGAGGCCTCCCGGTCGTCCTCTCCCACGTCACCGTTCGGCGACCAGCCGCGCCAGGTGCCAGCGCAGCGGCTCGACCAGCGTGTAGTGCGAGGTGAGGCGGCTCTGGCGTTCCTGTTCGTCGCGGAAGAGGTCGCGCATGGTGGTGGCGCGCTCCTCGTACCACTGGTCCGACACCTCGCCGTGCGCGCGCTTCTCGTCGAGCACCTGCATGATGTGGTCGCGGTCGACGATCTCGGGATGGTGATTGACGCCCATGAAGCGCGGCATCTCGCCGTCCGTGGAGCGTGCGAGCTCGACGATCGTCATGGCGCTGCTGCCGGCCGCTTCGAACGCGATCGGCACGCTGGTGTGCGGCTGGTCGAGGATCAGGTCGAACAGCCGGTTGTCGACCACGCGGAAGTGCTGGCGATCGGGGAGCTCGCGCGCGAACTGCGCGAACCAGGGATGCTGCAGCGCCTCGCGCGACAAGCGGTTGAGCGGCATGCCGCTGCTCTTTTCGTCGCGCAGGACGGGCTTCGCGATCCCTGTCCAGCGGCAGACCAGCCCGAATGAATGGCAGACCGCGATCATCGCCGCGCCCGGGTCGGCGAGGATGTCGTCGAAGAGATGGAAGAGCGGCGCTTCCCACGCGTCCGTTTCCTCGACGCCCTGACTCCACTCGTGCCTGCCGTCGTTGAGGCGCGGGTCGAGATGGCCGGGGCCGCCGGTGCCGATGTACAGCTTGAACCGTCCGTTCGGCGACTCCGGCACCACGTTGCGGCGGCGGACGTCGTAGGAGAGCACGCGCACCTTCGTGCCGGCTGCCTCGAGCTCCTCGCGCAACTCGCACGCGGCGTCGAGGACCACGTGCACGAGCGCGTCGTGGCCGACGTTCGGCCAGGAGTGGTTCATGTCGAGCAGCGCGACGTCGATGCGGTCGCGCCGCGCCGGCGGCAGCGAGTCGTCGTCGAGACGGACGTACTCGAAAAATGGATGGACCTCGTGAATGTCGTACCGCTGCAACGCTAGATGACCCCGTGCTCGGTTTCTTTCACGATGTAGTCCACCACGTCCCGCAGGTCGTTGCGCTCGCCATAAACAGCCAGCTGGCGGTCGGCGCCGGTGCCGCGCTTCACGATCTCCCGCGCGTACTCGACTTCCTTGCGCGAGCCGAGCTCGTCGACGACGTCGTCGACGAACTCGAGCAGCTCGTCGAGCAGGTCGGTGAACTGCACTTCCTCGCCGCGGCCGAAGTCGATCAGCTTTCCGCTGATGCCGAAGCGGGCCGCGCGCTGCTTGTTCTCGTTCAGCAGCGACTTCCCGTAGATGCGCCAGGTCATGTTGCGGGAGTGGATCCGGTACAGCTTCACCGTCAGCGCCTGGAACAGCGCCGCGAAGCAGATCGTCTCGTCGATGCGCATCGGCACGTCGCAGACGCGGTACTCGAGCGTCGGGAAGAAGGGGTGCGGACGGAGGTCCCACCAGATCTTCTTCGGGTTGTCGATCGTGTTCGTGCGCACCAGCGTGTTGACGTAGTTCTCGTAATCGCTGAGGCGCTCGAAGTGATCGGGCAGGCCGGTGCGCGGAAAGCGCTCGAATACCTTGGCCCGATAGCTCTTCCACCCCGTGTTCTGGCCGCACCAGAACGGCGAGTTCACCGACAGCGCGAAGATGTGCGGGAGGAAGTAGCTGGCCGCGTTCATGATCTGGATGCGCGTCTCCGGATCTTCGACCGCCACGTGCACGTGCAGGCCGAAGATCAGGTTCGCGCGCGCCAGCATCTGCAGCTCGTACACGATCCGGTCGTAGCGGTCCGCGTCGGTGATCGGGACGTTGGACCAGTGCGAGATCGGATGCGTCCCGGCCGCGGCGATGCAGAGGTTGTTCTCCCGCGCGAGGCCGATGATCTCCTTGCGCAGGCGGGTGATCTCGCGGCGCGCATGGGCGATGTCGCGGCAGATCGGCGTGCCGACCTCGATCACCGCGTCGTGCATCTCGCGCTTGATCTCTTCCTTCAGCCGCTTCTCCCCCTCGGCGAACATCTCCTGGATGTGCGACTTGAGCTCGCGCGTGGCCGGGTCGATGACCTGGAACTCTTCCTCGATCCCGAGGGTGAACGTCGGCGTCGGTGCTGGCATGGTCAGCAGTTTATGCGACGGGGGTGCCTACGTCCTTCGTTACGTCCATGACCTGGGGCCAGTTTCCGGTCAGCTCGAACTTCTTCGGGTCGCGCACCATCTCGATCAGCACCTCGGCCATGTTCTGCACCATCCAGTCGAAATTCTCCTGGCCGACCGAGTTGAGGTCGGCGTCGGGCGCGCAGTTCATGAAGTCGATCGCGTACGGGATCCCGTCGCGCACCGCGAACTCGACGGTGTTCATGTCGTAGCCGAGGCCGTCGCAGAGCGCGAGGGCGTCGCGGTTGATGCGCGCCTCGAACTCGGGATCCATCGGGGGCGGGTTCTTCACGTAGCGCTCGTGGAAGGGCGCCTTCGGGTCGTAGGCCATGATGCGCACGCGGCTGCGGCCGAGGACGTAGCAACGGTAGTAGAGCTCGAACTCGATCGCTTCCTGCGCCATCATCACGAGGTCGCGGGTCTGGTCGTACGCGGCGAAGAACTCGTCGCGGTCGTGGACCTTGTACACGTCCTTCCAGCCGCCGCCGTAGGCCGGCTTCATGAAGATCGGCCAGCCGAGGTAGCTGAAGACCTGGTCCCAGTCGATGAAGCGCATGTTGCGGAACGACTTCGCCTCGGTGTTGGGCGGATGCTCCTTGTGTGGCAGGAGCACGGTGCGCGGGACGGCCACGTTCGCCGCCTTCGCCACGAGGTTGTCGAAGAACTTGTCGTCCGCCGACCACCAGATGGGGTTGTTCACGATGCGCACGCCCGACGCGGCCGCGCATTTGAGGTACGTGCGGTAGAAGAGCACCTCGTGGCTGATGCGGTCGAGGATCAGGTCGTACGGGAAGACGCCGTCGTCCTTCAGGAACGAAAGCTCGGCCGGACTCGCTTCGACGTCAGCGCCCCCGAGCTTGTTGATGGCGTCGATGAGCGCCCACGGGAAGGTGTCTTCCATGCCGAACAGGATGGCGATTCGTTTCTTGCTCATGTCGTTCTCCAAGGCGGCGCATCGTATAGAATTCGCCGCCTGACCAGCAAACGAAGGATGCATCACCACATTTAACGCTGGTTAATCAGCACACATTTATGTACCGCGAACATGTGAAATGGTGGTCCCCCTCGCTCGGCCGGGACATGGAGTTTCTCTGGTTCGGCAAGTTCGGCCGTCCGGTGATCCTCTTCCCGACCTCCGCCGGACGTTACTTCGAGAATGAAGACTTTCACCTGGCGGACTCGGTCTCGGACAAGGTCGACGCCGGCGAGATCCAGCTCGTGCTGCCGGACACGGTGAACAACGAGAGCTGGTACAACAACAGCGTCCACCCGGCAGTGCGCGCGGCGCGGCACGCGCAGTACGACGCCTACCTGCGCAACGAGCTGGTGCCGTACATCTTCAACCGTGCCCAGCGCGGCGACCTGGCGGTGTACGGCGCGAGCTTCGGCGCCTACCACGCGGCGAACTTCGCAGCGCGCTACCCGGACCTGGTCAGCCGCGCGATCTGCTTCTCCGGCGTCTTCGACATCAGCTCGTTCGTCCACGGCTACTGGGACGAGAACTGCTACTTCCACAGCCCAACCGCGTACATCCCGAACATGGATGCGGAGTGGGTCGGCAAGCTCGGGCGCGTCGGCTGGGTGATCGCCACCGGCGAGCACGATTCGCTGGTCGACAAGAACCGCGACTTTTCGAACATGCTCTGGTCGAAAGGCATCCCCCACCACTTCGAGCTCTGGCCCGGCCAGTTCGGCCACGACTGGCCCTGGTGGCGCCAGCACCTGCGGCGCTTCGTGTAGCGGCACGCTCTCAATCCGGTCACAGAGAGACGACGGGGGGCCTCCGGCGGGCCGGCGTGGCCGGCGGCACTTGTTTGCGCACGGACGGCGCTTCGTGCGAGAGGCGTGCGTTCAGCCTTGGGCGACCAGTGCTGCCGGCCACGCCGGCCCGCCGGAGGCCTCCGGTCGTTTCTCTGTGACCGGATGAATGCGTGCTGAAACGAAAAAAGCGGCGGGCTGACGCCCGCCGCTCGTTTGGGGTTCCAGCAGTCTGCGATTAGTTCGAGGCGCGCTTCCTGGCCATCAGCTCGCGGATCGAGCTGGCGGGGATGGAGCCTTCGACCAGGATCGAGTCGCTCTTGCGGGAGACGTCGAAGCGGCGGAGGACCGACACCATCTCCGGGGACTTGTCCTTCACCGCGAGGCGCAGCGCGGAGAGTCCGCCGCGGATCGTGTCTTCGAGCAGCTCGAGGGTCTCGGTGTCGCTGGAGAGACCGAACGCGCCGAGCTCCAGCGAATCGCCCTTGTCCTTGGCCCAGACGGCCATGGTCGAGACGCTCTTGAGCGCGGCCTGCAGTGCTTCGCCGGCCTGACCCTTGCCGGTGTTGACCTTGCCGCCGTTGGTCAGGCGTGCGGCGCGGGTGACGTCGATCAGCGCCCATGCCGTGGCGGTGGCGTCGACGCGATGCAGGTCGGTGCCGAGGATGCCGCGGGTGCGGAAGCCGGTGCCGCCGCTCGTACGGGCGGCCAGGGCCGCCGCGACGGCGCGCTCGCTGCCGGCGATGGCCAGCGACGGGGTCGGGAACGCAACCGCGCCCGGACCGTGGTCATCGCTTTTCTCCTCGTTCGGGAAGAGGATGTAGCCGCCCTTCTTCGTCGCGCCGCGCGAGACGAGGGCATTGGTGAGGCGCTCCACGTTGAAGCGCCCTTCCGCGATGACGAGCACGTCGGCTTCGGAGCCGAGCGCCGTACGCGGCGACGTGGCGACGACGAGCACGTCGACGTCCTTGGCCGGCGAGAGGCCGGCTTCGGCGAGGAAGCGGGCCGCTTCACCGTCGGTGCTCATCTTGTCGGTGTGCTGGAAGAGCAGCGACGAGAGCGGGCTGGAGCGCATGTCGGCGAGCTTCACCATGCCGACCGTGACGGCGTTGGCCGGCACGAGGGAGAGAGCGTCGTCCTTCGCGAATACCGGCAGCGCCAGTGCGAGAACGGTCAGGGAGACGACTGCAACTCGGAACATAGAAGAGCGGTTCATGATCAAAACTCCTTTTTGGTGAAAAGCCATGATGCAAGAATAAGGCACACGGCGCCGAAAGCTGCGGTCGAAATGAACGGGGCGGGAGAAAGAGCTTCGAGGACCTGGGCCGGCAGCTGCTCGCCGCCGACGAATGCCACGACCGCCTGTCCGAGCTCGGCCGACTTCGGGAACACCCAGTACATCCCTTCGATGAGCCAGGCCTGCCACTCTTCCGACACGGCCGCCGCGATCCGCTCGTGGGTCGCGAGCATGAGGCCGAAGAAGAAGATGCCGTACGTGGTCATGATCGAGACCGCGGTCGACGACGTGACCACCCCGACCAGGAAGGCGAACGCGAGCAGCACCGCGATGACCAGGAAGATGATCGAGCCGGCCAGGAGGAAGCGCGGGTTCATGACCCCGGTCTTCCACGCCACGATCAGCCAGATCGAGCCCATCAGGTAGATGACGTTGCTCCCGGCGAGGATCAGGCCCGCCACGTAACGCGAGAGCAGCAGCCGCACGCGCGAGACCGGGCGGGCGAGGTAGAGGTCGACCGTCCCTTTCTCCTGCATGCGCGGCACGAGGTGGGCGGTGGCGAAGATCGCCAGGAAGGTGCAGATGAAGTAGAGGAAGACCGAGAACCCGGTCTCGAAGCCGAGGACGAGCTTCTCGATCGAGATCGAGTCGCGCATGTCGACTTCCTTGCCGAACAGCTTCGCACCGGCCAGCGCACCGTCGACGATGTCGAGGTTGATCGCGCTGGCGAAGATGATGATGAAGAGCGTGGAGAGCAGGAAGTAGGCGATCAGCGTCCAGCGCGCCGCGGCTTCGCGCATGACGTCTTCGATGTTTGCGGCGATGACTTTCATTCGTGTGCTCCCACGGAGGATCCCGCGACCTGGTCGGCGCGGATCAGGTCGACGAAGACGTCTTCGAGCGTCGAGCGCACCGGCGTCAGCTCCGAGAGCATCCCGCCGCGCGCGCGCAGCCGGTCGACCAGCGCGTTGAGATGTTCGACGTCCTTCACGGCGAGCACCATGTGTCCGTTGCTGCGTTCGACGCCCGCTCCCGTTTCGCGGAAGGTGGCGATCAGGCTTTCGTCCATGACCGTCGCCACCATCTTGTAGCTGGCGGTCTGGCGGGTGAGCTCTTCGACGCTGCCGAAGGCCGCGACCTTGCCGTTGCGCAGCACCGCCACGCGGTCGCAGGTCAGCTCGATCTCGGAGAGGAGGTGCGAGTTGAGCAGCACCGTGGTGCCCCCCTGCGCTTCCTCGCGCAGGAGGTCGCGGATCTCGCGGCGGCCGACCGGATCGACGCCGTCGGTCGGCTCGTCGAGCAGCAGCACCTGCGGCGCGTGGATCATCGCGCAGGCGAGGCCGAGGCGCTGGGTCATGCCTTTCGAGAACTTCTTGATCCGGACGTCCGCCCACTGCCCCATGCGCACCCGGTCGAGAAGGAGGGGGATGCGCTTGGCGATCGTGGCGCTGTCCATCCCCGACATCCGGCCGAAGATCGAGAGCGCCTGCCGGGCGGTGAGGTAGTTCGGGATCTTGTGCCCTTCCGGCAGGTAGCCGACCCGGCGCCGCGACTCCGGGTTGCGGACCGGCAGGCCGCAGACGGTGGCGTGGCCGGCGGTGGCGTGCGTGAGTCCGAGCAGGATCTTGACCGTGGTGGTCTTCCCCGCCCCGTTCGGCCCGAGCAGGCCGAACAGCTCCCCTTCACCGACCTGAAAGTCGATCCCGTCGAGGGCCGTGATGAGCGGCTTCCTGAAGGAAGACTTGTACTGCTTGCGGAGGCCCGAGACCTCGATCAACGGCGTGGTCATGATCGATGATACGGGTGGGGGGAGGGAAAGGTTGCGGATTGGTTGCTGGTTGCTGGTTACTTGTGAGGTAGTGCCTCGGCCGCAGGCGATGCCTCACAAGCAACGAACAACCAGCAACCAGGAACACGATTACCGCTTCCCGCTCGTCACCCGCGATTCCACCGCATCCCAGTCCACATTCGCGAGGAAGGCCTCGATGTACTTCGGGCGCTCGGCCGGCTTGTAGTCGAGGAGGAAGGCGTGCTCCCAGACGTCCATTACCAGGAGGGGGACGAAGCCGGAGACGTTGCCGGTCTCGTGGAGGGTGATCCAGTGGTTGGAGACCGCGCCGGTGGCGGGATCGAGGTAGCACATGGCCCAGCCGACGCCGCGCATCTTGCCGACGCTGACGAAGTCGGTCTTCCAGATCTCGTAGCTCGGGAAGCTGCTCTCGACCGCCGCACGGAACTGCGACCCTTTCGGCGCCTCGTCGCCGCCGTGGCGCTTCATGTTGCCGAAGTAGTACTCGTGCAGGACCATGCCGTTGTACTCGAACCCGAGGCGGCGGGTGAGCTCCGAATAGGCCGGCACCTCCTCCTGGTCGACCTTGCCGTCGGAGAGGATCGCTGAGATCCGCTCGGTCAGCGTATTCGTGTTCGTGACGTAGCCCTCATAGAGCTTGAAATGCATCTCCAGCGTCTGATTCGAGATGCCTTCGAGGTCGGAGAGGTTGAAGGTTTTGGGCTTGTAAGTCTTCGTTTGCATAGCGCCGGAATCAGAGTGCACGACCGGCGCCGGGGTCAAGCAGTGTCAGCCTGTGGATGTTGTCGGTTGTCAGTTGTCAGTTGTCTGCGCTGTATCGCCCGGGCGACACCGCACAGAGAACCGACAACCGACAACTGATAACACCTAGCCCACGCACCGGAACGTCGCGTACACGTACGGATAGCCGGGCCGGAACCAGTTCCGGAAGCTGCGCCGCACCAGCTCGCGCGCCGTCACGGGTGACGCCCCTTTCAGCACGTAATGCGCGTTGTCGAAAAAGTCGGCGGAGTAGAGCGTGTACGACGGCATCGGCTGGAAGCCTTCGAAGCCGCCGAAGAGCGTGGAGGTCCACTCCCAGCCGTTGCCGACCAGATCGTGGATGCCCAGCGGGTTCGGGTCGTACTGGCCGACGCTCACCGGCTCCAGGTGCGCGAAGTCGAAGTTGCCCTGCGGCTCGTACGGCTCCGCATACGCCGCGCGGTCGAACTCCGCTTCCGTCGGCAGCCGTTTCCCCTTCCAGCGCGCGTACGCCGCGGCCTCGTCGTGCGTGACGTATACCGGCGCGTCGAGGTTCAACGGCTGCAGCTCGAACATCCCCCGGAAGCACCAGTGATCCTTCCCCCGCGCCCAGAAGTGCGGAGCGCGCGCGCCGGTGGCCTCGACGTAGGCGAGGTAGTCGCCGTTCGTGACGTTGTACGCGTCGATGGTGAAGGAGGGGACGTGGACGTGGTGCGCGGGGAATTCGTTGTCCCAGCCGAACTGGGGTTGGTTGATGCCGAGCGTCGCGGTACCAGCCGGGATGCGAATGCTGGTGTCAGGTGTCAGGTGTCTGGGGTGTTTCGCCTGGGCGATGCTCCCCAGAGACCCGACACCCGACACCATCGAGCGACGCTTTTTGTCGTAGGGAAGTTGATGCAACAGGTACAGAAGCGTCTCCTGATGCATCAACTCATGCTCCAGCACCGTGAACACCGCCTCGCCGTCGCGCAGCTCCGGCACGCTCTCGTCCTCGAGCGGTGCGTTCTGCAGCGCGTCGAGCACCAGCTCGTCGCAGGCGTTGGCGAAGGACTGCACTTCATCGCGCGACGGCCAGGCGTTCTGGTTCGGGACGGACGCTTCGTCCTCCGGATCGATGCCGCGGGCGAAGAGCGTCTCCAGGCGCTCGTCCACTCCCGTGCGCTTGTGCGCGAGCTTCACGAGCGTGTTCACCGAGAAGCCGGGGAGGTGGCCCTCGTAGAAGACGATCGGATTGCGGAGCGCGATCGGGCGGTCGTAGTACGCATCGGGCGTGACGATGTCGAACAGCTGGCGCGTCCTCGCGCGTGCGCTGCGATACCAGTCGACGAGCGCATCGCGAGTCACGCCGCCGGGCAGGGCGTTATGGCGCATGTCGCAGAGATTCTACGTTCACGCGACCGCTTCGGCCGTCAGGGGCACTTCGAGGATCCGGAACGGCGGATCGTTCGGGAACGCCGCGGCCAGCACCGGCTGGGCCACGTTGTACACCGGAGCGCCTCCCTTGGTTCTCCCCTCCGGCGCGCCGCGATGGGCGTGGCCGTGGAAGACGGCGTTCACGCGATAGCGGTCGAGCGGCTCCTCCAGCCTGCTCGAGCCGAGGAACGCCGCGATCTCCAGCGGCTCCCCTCCGATCGTCGCCTGGACCGGCGCGTAGTGCAGCAGCGCGATCTTCTGCGGAGTGCGCAGGCGGGCCAGCGCCGCCTCGAGCTTCAGCGCCTCGTTGATCGTCTCGTGGACGAAATCCTTGATGATCTTCTCCCCCCAGGCGCCGAGGGCGCGGCGGCCGAAGCCTCCGCCGAAGCCTTTCACGCCGGCGAAGCCGACGCCGTGCACCTCCACCGAATCGCCGTCCAGCACGACCACGCCGGAGTCGGAGAGGATCTGCACGAGCTCCTTCTCCTGGTTCGACTCCAGGTCATGGTTGCCGAGCACCGCGATGGCCGGGATGCGCAGCGAGGAGGTGATCTCCTTCGCCAGGATCTTCGCCTCTTCGACCGTGCCGTAGTCGGTGAGGTCGCCGCAGAGCAGCAGCACGTCCGCGCTGTCCGTTGCTTTGGAAAACAGCGGCTGCAGCGCGCCCGCGGATGTTTTCTTTACGTGAATGTCGGCCACCGCGGCGATTCGAAGCGTGTCCCGTTCGGTCATCATCTATTTCGCTCCATCGACCGCGATCCCGGCCGTCCACTTCGCGATGTCGTCCTCCGTCATCGTCCCGTGCACCACGCGCGCGTCGGCGTATCCCCAGTCGCTGATGTCCTTCAGGTACTGCTGCCGCGAGACGATCGTGCCGTAGCAGACCTTCTCGCCCGTACCCGCCTGCGTCTCGTCGTGCATACGCTTCGCCAGCTCGTCCATCACCCAGGCCGGAACCTTGTCGCGGTCGGAGGGATAGATGAAGCCGAACATCACGAGGTGCGCGTAGAGAGCGCGCCAGTAGACGCCGTAGCGCTCCAGGAGCCGGTTCCAGTCGAGCCGGTCACCGGCCGCGCGCAGGACGTGCGCGACATCCGCGCCGTCGAAGCGCTCCCGCTCCATGATCAGCCCCTTCGACCAGATCATCTCCTCGGCCGGAATGAGCTGCACGTCGACGCCGAACACCTGATCCTTCACGGCGTGCTCGAACCAGCGGTCGTCCACCGCCGCCACGCCGTTGCCCGCGCTCCAGATCAGGTCGACGAAATCGTCGTTCATGAACGCTTTCCCCAGCCAGTGCGGGAACGTCAGCTCCGCCCTGTAGCCGGCTTTCCGGAACGCCCACGCCGAGCGGTCGAAGTCCTCCTCGCGGATGAAGACGTCGAAGTCCTTGGTATGACGCTCGATGCCGGTGTAGCGGGCGTACGCATAGGCGCCTCCGACGAGGTGCGGGATCTCGGCTTCGGTGAGGATGGCGAGCGCATGCCGGTAAAAGCGGATGCTGCTCTCAGCGAGGACCTGCTGTGGAATCGCAGCCATGACTGTCTCTGCTTTCTACGCTGAATGACTCCCCAGCGTGAATGGCAAAGTAGCAGGTTCCATGCCGCGGGCGCGGCAACTTAAGCAGCGGAATATCAGTAAGTTACGGGCCCGATCCAGATCGAGCCGCCCATGCTGGAGAGCCGCACGTCCGGGACCCCGTCGCCGATGCGCAGCCGGTTGCCTCCGCCCCCGGTCGGGGTCGCTTCCTCGCACCCCTTGAGCGTGCAGACGATGTGTCCTTCGCCTGTCTTCGCTTCGATCGACGGCAGCGCCGTGCCGGCCAGCTTGAAGGCGATCGCGCCGCCGCGCGAGACGGCGTCCACCAGCCCCGTCACCCGGTCCAGCGTGATGCCGCCGCTGTCGGTCCTGATCGAGTACTTGCCGCTCGACTGCGCGATCGAGATGCCGCCGGTCGCCGACTCCGCGCTCACCCGTCCCGACATGTTGCGGATCGCCACGGCGCCGTTGCCGGCCCGGACGTCGACATTCGCGCGCCGCGGGACATAGAGGGTCATGTTCACCCACCAGGCCTGCTTCGCATCCATCTGCGGCCCCTGCACCGCGATCTCGCCGTTGCGGCTGGAGACGTGGATCGCGCCGAGGGCGCGCGTGGCGTGCTCCTGGGTATTGGCGGCCGCGTAGCGGCAGATGACCAGCTTCGCGCCGGAGCGGTTCCAGCCGCGGATGGAGATGCCTCCCTCCGGAGCCGCGGCCACGCGGATCTGCTGCACGCCGGAGAGATCGAGCTCGCGCTGCTCGTGCGCCCGCGCCTGCGCCGCGAAGCTGGAGAAGGTGGTGCGGAAGAACGACTCGCAGTCATCGCCGCCGGCCGCGACGGTCCGGTCCTGCTCGGCGCCGATGATCTGGCGCTCCAGCGGACGTGCCGAAGCAGTCGCGAACGCCAGCGAGGCGACACATACGAGCAGGAGCGCTTTCATGTTCTCTATATACGGTTACGGTTCAGAGTCAGTTAGGTTTCGCTGGCAATGCTTCTGCACGGCATTTCGCGAACGACAGAAGGAGTTGCAATGGCGACAGCACAGCCGACGACCGACCACGATGAGATCCGGCAATGGGTGGAAGCGCGCGGTGGACATCCGGCGCGCGTAGCAGCGACGGGAACGGGGAAGGACCCCGGCATCCTGCGCATCGATTTCCCCGGGTACAGCGGCGAAGACACGCTCGAGGAGATCGAGTGGGACGAGTTCTTCGAATGGTTCGACCGCGACGGCCTGGCCCTGCTGCTCTCGGACGAGGAGGGGAACCGCTTCAACAAGCTCGTCTCGCGCACCACGGCGAAGCGGAGCTCGAAGAAGGGCGGCAGCTCGAAGAAGCGCGCGTCGTCGAAGAAGAAGGAGAGCAGTTTGTCGAGGAAGGCCAGCTCCTCGAAGAAGGCGAGCTCCACGAAGAAAGCCGGTTCTTCAAAGAAAGTGAGCTCGTCGAAGAAGGCCGCGCCATCCAGAAAGGCGACTTCCTCAAAGAAAGCGACTTCTTCGAAGAAGGCGAGCAGCTCCTCGAAGAAAGCCGGCTCCTCGAAGAAAGCCGGCAGCTCGAAGAAAGCCGGCAGCTCGAAGAAATCGAGTACCAGCTCGAAGAAGAGCAGCGGCGGTATCGTCGACCGTGCCGTGAAAGCGGCCCGTTCCCTCTTCGGCGGCAAAGGCAAATCCCGGCGCTGAGTCGATATGGAGTGCGGTGACCGCAGTCACCGCTTTGACTCGCAACGCCGCAGCTCGCGTTGCGCAAAGTGAAAGCGGCGACCGCGGTCGCCGCACTCCAAACGAATACACTCCCCTCGTGAGCCGCGAGTTCAACCGCTACCCTCCCGTCCCCTTCCCCCACGCCGATCGCCCGCCGGCCGGACGCATCGAGCACAGCGACCGGCTGCAGACCCTCAACGTCGACGCCGCGCGGCTCGAACAGGAGCTGAAGGCCACCATCAAAGGGGAAGTCCGTTTCGACGACGGCTCCCGCGCCCTCTACGCCACCGACGCCTCCAACTACCGCCAGACCCCGATCGGCATCGTCATTCCACGTGACGCCGCCGACGTGATGAACGCCGTGGCTCTCGCGCGCAAGCACGGCGCACCCATCCTCGGCCGCGGCGCCGGCACGAGCCTGGCCGGCCAGTGCTGCAACGTTGCCGTGGTCGTGGACATGTCGAAGTACATGCACCGCATCGTGGAGATGAACCCGGCGCACAAGTTCGCGCGCGTCGAGCCGGGGATCGTGCTCGACGACCTCCGCCGCGCGGCCGAGCAGCACACGCTCACCTTCGGACCCGATCCCGCCACCCACGCGCAATGCACCCTCGGCGGGATGATCGGCAACAACTCCTGCGGCGTGCACTCGATCATGTCCGGCAAGACCGTCGACAACATCGAGGAGCTCGAGATCCTGACGTACGACGGCGTGCGCATGAAGGTCGGCGCGACCTCCGACGCGGAGCTCGAATCGATCATCCAGGAAGGCGGCCGCCGCGGCGAGATCTACCAGGGCCTCGAGGCCATCCGCACCCGCTACGCCGACCTCATTCGCGCGAAGTTCCCGAAGATTCCGCGCCGCGTCTCCGGCTACAACCTCGACGAGCTGCTCCCCGAGAATGGCTTCCACGTCGCACGCGCGCTGGTCGGCAGCGAGTCCACCTGCGTGCTCGTGCTCGAAGCGAAGACGAAGCTCGTCCACAGCCCTCCCGCGCGCGCGCTGCTGGTCATCGGCTACCAGTCGGTCTACGACGCGGCGGACGACGTCCCGCGCATCCTCGAGCACGGCCCGATCGGCCTCGAAGGCTTCGACGACCTCCTCGTGCGCGACCAGCAGTTCAAGCGCATGAACCCGCACGGCATCGCCCTCCTCCCGCCGGGCGGCGGCTGGTTGCTCGTCGAATTCGGCGGCGAATCTCTAGCCGAGGCCATGGACAAGGGACAACGCCTCGCGTCGACCATCGACGCGTCCCGCATCCGTCTCTTCGACAACGCGACGAAGGAAGCGCGTTTCGTCTGGGCCGTACGCGAGTCCGGCCTCGGCGCGACCGGCCACGTCCCGGGCAAGGCGCTGATGTGGGAGGGATGGGAAGACGCCGCGGTCGCCCCGGCCAGCCTCGGCGGCTACCTGCGCGACCTGCGCAAGCTCCTGGAGCGTTACCAGTACGGCGGCGATTTCTACGGCCACTTCGGCGACGGCTGCGTGCACACGCGCACGAACTTCGACCTCACCACCGAGAGCGGCATCGCGAAGTTCCGCTCGTTCATCGACGAGGCGGCGGACCTCGTGGCCTCGTACGGCGGGTCGTTCTCCGGGGAACACGGCGACGGCCAGGCGCGCGGTGCGCTGCTGGAGAAGATGTTCGGCCCCGAGTTGATGCAGGCCTTCCGCGAGTTCAAGGCGCTCTGGGATCCGGAGTGGAAGATGAACCCGGGGAAGCTGATCTCTCCCTACAACATCGACGAGAACCTTCGCCTCGGCAGCGACTACAAGCCGTGGAATCCCGACACCCACTTTTCCTACGTCGAAGATCACGGCCGGATGAACCACGCCGTCCTGCGCTGCGTCGGCGTCGGCCGTTGCCGGCGGCTGGACGGCGGCACGATGTGCCCGAGCTACCAGGTCACGCGCGAGGAAGAGCATTCGACCCGCGGCCGCGCGCGATTGCTCTTCGAGATGTTCGAAGGGGAGAACATCCCGGCGACCTGGAAGAACGAGGCGGTCAAGGAGTCGCTCGACCTCTGCCTCGCCTGCAAAGGCTGCAAAGGGGACTGCCCGACCCAGGTGGACATGGCCACGTACAAGGCCGAGTTCATGTCGCACTACTACAAAGGGCGCCTCCGCCCCATGCCGGCCTACACCATGGGTCTCATCTACTGGTGGGCGGGCCTGGCGCAGCACACCCCCCGGCTGGCGAACCTGATGATGCGTCTTCCGGGCGCAAAAAAACTTGGAGGGGTGGCCAGAGAGCGGCAAATGCCGCGTTTCGCGCGTAAAACTTTCCGGCAGAGCTTTGCGCCGAAAGCAAATTCTGCCGAGCGCAAGCGCGTCGTCCTCTGGTCCGACACCTTCAACAACCACTTTCTCCCCGAAACCGCGCTCGCCGCGGCCTATGTCCTGGAGCGGGCCGGCTACGAGGTCACGATCCCACGCAAACGGGTCTGCTGCGGACGCCCTCTGTACGACTGGGGGTTCCTCGACCGCGCGAAGAAGCTCCTTCGCGAGACGCTGGAGGTCCTGAAGCCGGAGCTCGACGCTGGCGTCCCGGTGATCGGGCTCGAGCCGAGCTGCGTCTCCGTCTTCCGCGACGAGCTCCCGCACCTCTGGCCGAAGGACGCAGCGGCGCTGCGCCTCTCCCGCTCCACCTTCACCCTGAGCGAGTTCCTTTTGAATGAAGGAGTTGCGTTGCCGGCGCTTTCACGGAAGGCGATCGTCCAGGCGCACTGCCACCACAAGGCGGTGATGCGCTTCGACGCCGAGGAGGTGCTGCTGCGGAAGCTCGGCCTCGACCTCACGCACCCCGATTCCGGCTGCTGCGGCATGGCGGGAGCGTTCGGTTTCGAGGAGAAGCACTACGACCTGTCGATGAAGATCGGGGAGCGGGTGCTCCTGCCGATGGTGCGGGAGGCGGACCACGACACGCTGATCATCGCGGACGGATTCAGTTGCCGGGAGCAGATCGAGCAGTCGACCGGCCGGAAGACGCTGCATTTTGCGGAAGTGCTGAAGATGGCGTATGAAGGGGAAAGTGCAGGCTAGAGCGCGCATCCTCGGCCACCCCGTCCATCAGATCCTGATCGTCTTTCCTCTCGGCCTGCTCGCGACGTCGTTCTTCTTCGACCTCGGGTACCTGCTGACGAAGAGAGGAGAGCTGGGGGTGGTCGCCTCGTGGCTGATCTTCGCCGGCGTGATCGGGGGCATTTTCGCCGCCCTTTTCGGCCTCCTCGACTTCTCGAGGATCCCGAGCGGAACGCGCGCCCGCCGGGTCGGGGCGCTGCATGGAGGGGGCAACGTGGTCGTTGCGCTGCTCTTCGCGGCCAGCTGGCTGCTGCGCCGCGACGAGCCCGGACATCCGGAGGCGCTGGCCATCACGCTGTCGGGCCTCGGCGTGCTGCTGATCGTCGCCACCGCGTGGCTGGGGGCCGAGCTGGCGGAGCGGATGGAAGAAGCCTGAAACGAGGCGAGGACAGGCAGCACTGCCTGTCCTCGCGCGTTAACTCGCTTGTTTAGTAACCGTTGCGTCCGCTCTCGCGATCGCTGTTGTTGTTGCTGCCGCCCTCGGAACGCTCGTCGCGGCTGGTGCCGGGGCGTTCCTGCGACGCGAATCCGCTGCGGTTTCCACCGGCCTCGAATCCGCTCCGCTCCTCGTTCGCCTGGCGGACGAACGGCTGGCCGCCCGTGCCCTGCGCGACGTCGGTGCCGCCGGTGTTCGTCGCCGCGGCGCGTGCGCGCTGACCGCGGCTGTGGCCACCTTCGCGTCCGATCGCAGCCATGTGGGCGCGATCGCGGCTGACCGCTTCGCCGCCTTTACGGCCGGCGACGCGTGCCTCGTCGGACGTGAACTCGTGGGCCGTGCCCTTGGCGTGCGCAGCGCGCCCGCCTTTGCTTGCAATCTCACGCTGCTTCGCCGCGTCCATGGACGCAAAACCGCGCTTACTGGTTGCCATGAAGTAGTCTCCTTCGGGGTTCAGAAAATCGTTGCTTTTCGCGCTTTCTCCTGCCTGAGTGGCGAACTCATGATCGAGCACGAAGCGTGCCCGTCATCAGGCTCGTTTTCGTCATTTGCTCAGGTTTCACGCGCATATTTCTTGCCTTTACAGCACGCGATGGACCAACAATCGACTTCACTCTGGCGTGCCACCAGCGGCACCCCTCGCTTCGATCCGCTTCGCGGAGAGCTCCACGCCGACGTCGCCGTCATCGGCGCCGGCATCACCGGACTGACCGCGGCGTTGCTGCTCGCGCAGCGGGGAAAGAGCGTCGTGCTCCTCGAGCGGGAGAGCGTCGGCGGCGGCGAGACCGGCAACACCACCGCGCACATCACCGCCGCCATCGACGCCGGCTACCACTACATCCGCCGCAAGTACTCGCTCGACGAAGCGAAGCTCGTCGCCGCCTCGCAGCGCGCCGCGATCGAGAAGATCGCGCAGCTCGTCGAGCGCCACAACATCGACTGCCGGTTCAAGCGCGTCCCCGGCTACGCGTACACCGAGAAGCGCAAGTACGTCTCGGAGCTGAAGAACGAAGCGGCGGCCGCGCGGGAGGCGGGGCTCGAAGCGCAGTGGGTCGAAGAAGTGCCGCTGCCGTTCGCGACCCGCGGCGCTGTGCTATGGCCCGACCAGGCGCAGTTCCATCCGATGGAGTACCTGGCCGGCCTGACCGAGGAGTGCGTGGCCGCGGGGGTGCGCATCTTCGAGCGGACCCAGGTCACCGGCGCGCATGACGGCGAGCCGTGCGTGGTGGAGACGGCCGACGGCGCGCGCGTCACCTGCGGCGCGATCTTCCAGGCTACGAACACGCCCGTCTCCGGCTTCACGCAGGTGCACGTCAAGGCGCACGCGTACCGGACGTACGCGATGGCCTTCCGGTGGGAAGGGGAGTATCCCGAGGGCCTCTTCTGGGACACCGCCGACCCGTACCACTACACGCGGTGGCAGGAGACGGACGAAGGGACGTTCCTCATCGTCGGCGGCATGGACCACCGCACGGGAGAGCAGGAGGACACGGAGCAGTCATACGAAAGCCTTCAGGCCTACGCGCGGGAGTACTTCGGCGAACGGCCCCTCGCGTACCGCTGGTCGGGGCAGATCATCGAGCCGGCCAGCGGCCTCCCGCTCATCGGCGGCACCGGCCACGTCTACGTCTCCACCGGCTACTCCGGCCAGGGCATGACCTTCGGCACCGTGGGAGCGATGCTCGTGGCCGACCTCATCACCGGCGTCGAGAACCCCTGGGCGGCGGTCTTCGACGTCCACCGCCAGCGTCCCCACATGACCACCCGCGAGTTCATCACCGAGAACCTCCACTTCCCCGCCCACCTCGCCTCCGACCGTCTCACCTCCCTCGACGTAGAAGGCAAGAGCACGGACGAAGTCCGCGCCGGCGAAGGGAAGATCATCAAGGTCGACGGCAAAAAGGTCGCCGCCTACCGCGACGAAGCCGACACCCTCCACTGCGTCTCCCCGGTCTGCACCCACATGAAGTGCGACGTCGCCTTCAACCTCGCTGAAAAGACCTGGGACTGCCCCTGCCACGGGTCGCGCTTCAAACCGGACGGGAGCGTGTTGAATGGTCCGGCGAAGGAGCCGCTGGAGAAGATCGAGGTTTAGGGGGCGTTTATCGCCTGTGGCGCGGCCCCTCACCCGGCCTTCGGCCACCCTCTCCCCGCTCACCGCGGGGAGAGGGGCTACTAATGCCCATCCTCGCGAGAGTGAAAATTAGTAGCCCTTCTCCCCGCGGTGAGCGGGGAGAAGGTGGCCAACGGCCGGATGAGGGGCCGCGCCACAGGCGATGAGTTTGAGGGGATGTGCGCGCCGGGACCGGCGCGGAAATTGGCGGAGAGAGAGGGATTCGAACCCTCGGTAGAGGTTTACCCCCTACGGCGGTTTAGCAAACCGCTGGTTTCAGCCGCTCACCCATCTCTCCGTGCTGAAGAACGCGCATGTTAAAGGATGTGCTGCTACCAATCAATTCCCGCGCATGGCGGAGGAGGTGGGATTCGAACCCACGGTACCCGTGAGGGTACGGCGGTTTTCAAGACCGCTGCCTTAAACCACTCGACCACTCCTCCGTGGTCCGGCGCAACAACGAGCTACGGTAATAGATTCACGTCGAGCGTGATTTTGAGGCGGAGGCGGCGGTGCTGGCGGAGCTCCTCCATCGACAGGTTCAGCGGGATGCTCACCTCTTTCACCAGGCCGTCGCTGGTGCGGCGTTCCGGTGAGGGGGGGGTCGCTACCGTCCGCGCGGGCGGATCCTGGCCGAGGACCGGGAGCGAGTCGAGGATGCCCGACGGGAGCGGGATCTCGATCGACGTCGTCGGCACCTCGGTCGGATCCTCGATCGGCACTGCCGACGAGTAGTAATCCGTCACGTCGTCGAACGGATTCGAGAACGCGGAAGGGGGCGGCGGCAGCAGCTCGGTGGCCACCAGTGGAATCGTCTCGTCCGCCGCATCGTCCAGCTCGAACTCCGCGTGCGCGGCCGCGACAGGCGCGGAAACAGGCGAGGGTGCCGGTGCGGCGGCCGTCGCATCGCCGAAGGGCTCGTCCGGATCGTCGTCCCAGAGCGACTCCGCCGGGGCCGGCGCCTGGGCGCGGGCGTTGAGGATCTGGATCTCTTTCTCCAGCGGCTCGGTCCCTTCGAGGCCGTACTTTTTGACGAGGTGCGCGAGCACGAGCTGGGTGATCCCCTTCAGCGTCTCCTCGACGCCGAGGCCGGTCGTCGCGACCGACTCGAACCTCGGGACGCCGATCTTGTTCACTTCCGTGTCCAGCTCCGCCAACGGCAGCGCGTTCGGCAGGTCGCGCTTGTTGTACTGCATCACCAGGGGCATCTCGCGCATGCGCACGCCCTGGCGCTTGAGGTTGTCCTCGAGGTTCTGCAGCGACTCCAGGTTCGCGTCCACCGCGAAGTCCTGGCTGTCGGCCACGAACACCACGCCGTCCGCCCCCTTGAGCACGAGCTGGCGCGTGGAGTTGTAGTAGACCTGCCCCGGCACCGTGTAGAGCTGCAGCTTGGTGCGCATGCCGCGGATCTTGCCGAGGTCGAGAGGGAGGAAGTCGAAGAAGAGCGTGCGGTCCGTCTTCGTCGCCAGCGAGAGCATCTTGCTCTTGTTGTTCGACGGCAGCGAGTCGTAGACGAACTGGAGGTTCGTCGTCTTCCCGCACAGACCGGGTCCGTAGTACACGATCTTGGCCGTGATCTCTTTCGTGGCGTAGTTGAAGAGGACCATTGAAAACCCGAGCCCGAGGAGAGTAGCCAATTTGTGTGTGGCAGGCAATCGTCCTGACCTATCATCGCCACCTTTTGGAGGTGAGAGGCTGTGAACATGAGGCCCGGGCGCATCGCCGCCGTACTCCTTCTCCTCGCCGCACCGATGCTCTGGGCCGACGCTCCCGGCGTCTACGCCATCACCGGCGGCACCGTGCATCCCGTCTCCGGTCCGCCCATCCCGAACGGCACCGTCGTCATCCGCGGCGGCCTGATCGAAGCGGTCGGTGCGAACGCCGGCATCCCCGCTGACGCGACCATCATCGACGCCGCCGGAACGCACGTGTACCCCGGCCTGATCGACGCGCAGACCTCGATCGGCTTCACCACCCCGAAGAGCGACGCAGGCACACCCGAGCCGGCGCCCGACTTCTTCGCGCTGCGCAACGCCAAGCTCTCCGGCGACGACGCCGACGCGCGCCGCAAGACCGGTGTCACCACCATCGTCACCGCCCCCACCTTCGGCATCTTCAACGGCCAGTCGGTGGTCCTGAACCTCGGCGGCGGGGCGATCGAGTCGAGCGTGATCAAGAACCCCGCCGCGCTGCAGATCGGCTTCAATCCGCGCCCGATGTGGACCTATCCCGACAGCCTGATGGGCGTGATCGCCTACCTCCGCCAGACGTTTCTCGACGCGCAGCAGCACACCTCCGCGCGCGAGCTCTACGAGCGGGCGCCGGGCGGCCTGCGCCGTCCGGAGGACAACCCGGCGCTCGAAGCGCTGCGCCCCGTGCTGCGGCGCGAGTTGCCGGTCGTCTTCATCGCCGATAGCGAGCTGATGATGCGCCGCGCGCAGTCGCTGGCGCGCGAGTTCAACCTCCGCTTCATCCTCTCCGGCGCGCGCCAGGCGTACGAGCTCGCGAGTGAGCTGAAGGACGTGCCGGTGCTCGTCTCGGTGAAGTGGCCGGTCGCGCCGTCGGACCAGATCGACCGCGAAGACCAGCCGTTGCGCGTGATCCGCGAGCGCCAGCTCGCCCCCACCTCGCCGGCCGCGCTGGCGAAGAGCGGCGTTGCGTTCGCGCTCGTGAGCGGCGCCGGCAAGAGCGGCGACTTCATCCCCGGCATCCGCAAGGCCATCGAGAACGGGTTATCCGAGGAGGACGCGCTGCGCGCGATCACTCTCGCCCCGGCGCGCATCTTCGGCGTCGAGCGCCAGCTCGGCTCCCTCGAGCGCGGCAAGATCGCGAACGTGGTCATCAGCGACAAGCCGCTCTTCGAGAAAGAGGCGAAAGTGACGCGCGTCTTCGTCGACGGACGCGAAGTGCGCCTCCCGGTGGAAGAGAAGAAGACGGATGAGGAGACGGCCGCGGCCGCGACTCCCATCGACGGCAACTGGGCGCTGACCGTGCGGGCGCCGCAGGGGAGCGTCTCCATCCAGGTCACGCTGCGCGCGGAGTCGGGACGCCTGACCGGCACCTTCTCCGGCGACCGCGGCTCCGGCGATATCCGCGGCGGAGCGTTCGACGGGAAGACGTTCGACTTCTCGATCTCCGTCAACGCGCAGAACGAGGCGGAAGCGTCCGACTGGGCGTTCCGCGGCACGCTGGACGGAGACACGATGACCGGCACCGTCTCCACCACCATCGGCAGCTTCGAATTCAGCGGGAGCAGATCGAAATGAAGAGAGTCCTGCTCGCACTCGTAATCACCCTTTCCGTCAACGCGCAGGAGCGCGTCACGCTCATCCGCAACGCGACCATCCTCACGGTCACCAACGGGACGATCGAGCGCGGCTCCGTGCTCATTCGCGGCGGGAAGATCGCCGCGGTGGGGACGAACGTCACCGCCCCCGCGAACGCGCGCGTCATCGACGCCACCGGCAAGTTCGTGCTGCCCGGCATCATCGACACGCACAGCCACACGGCGGTCGAGGGGAGCGTCAACGAGGTCTCGCTGCCGAACACCGGCATGGTGCGCATCGCCGACGCGCTGACCGACGACGACATCTCCGCCTACCGCCAGCTCGCCGGCGGCACCACCATGGCCCTCATCCTCCACGGCTCCGCGAACGCGATCGGCGGCCAGAGCCAGATCGTGAAGTGGAAGTGGGGCCGCCCGGTCCACGAGTGGCTCGTCGACGGTGCCCCCCGCACGATCAAGTTCGCCCTCGGCGAGAACCCGAAGTCGGCCAACTTCCGGCCGCCTCCCGGGATGCAGCGGCAGTACCCCTCGACGCGCATGGGCGTCGAGGAAGTGGTGCGCAAGTCGTTCATCGACGCGCGCGACTACCTCGCGCGGCGCGATGAATACGAGGCGAAGCGGAAACGCGGCGAGGCCGCCATCCCGCCCCGCCGCGACCTGCTGATGGAGACGATGGCCGACATCCTCACCGGCAGGATCGACGTGCACGCGCATTGCTACCGCGCCGACGAGATCGTGATGCTGCTCCGCCTCGCCGACGAGCAGGGCTTCAGGATCCGCGAGCTGCAGCACGTGCTCGAGGGCTACAAGGTCGCGCACGAGATCGCGGCCCACGGCGCCGGCGCCGGCACGTTCATCGACTGGTGGGGCTACAAGCACGAGGCCTACGACGCGATCCCGTACAACGTCGCCATCATGACCCGCCACGGCGTGCTCACCTCCGTCAACTCCGACTCCGACGAGCTCGCGCGCCACCTCAACCACGACGCCGCCAAGGCCATGAAGTACGGCGGCCTCACCGAGGAGGAAGCGCTGCGCACCTGCACGATCAACGGCGCGAAGCAACTCCGCCTCGACCACCGCGTCGGCTCCATCGAAGTGGGCAAGGACGCCGACCTCGCGATCTGGAACGGCCATCCGCTCTCCACCTACTCGCGCGTCGACACGACGTTCATCGAAGGGGAGGTCTACTTCGACCGCGAGCAGGATCTCGTGCGCCGCGAGGAACTGCGCCGCGAGAAGGAAGAGCGCCTGAAGAAAGAGAAGGACGCCGCCGCCGCCGAGAAGAAGGAGAAGGCTAAATGAAGCGCCTCGCACTCATGCTGCTCGCCGCGACGCCCCTCTTCGCGCAGTCGACCATTCCCAACAACCCCGGCGTCAAGGCGACCGTGGCGATCCGCAACGCCACCATCTTTCCGGTCACCAGCGCCGTCATCCCGAACGGAACCATCGTCTTCGCCAACGGCGTCATCACCGCGGTCGGCACGAACGTCTCCATCCCCGCCGGGGCCACGATCATCGACGGTACCGGCCTCTCGGTCTACCCCGGGATGATCGACTCCGGCTCCAGCGTCGGCCTGATCGAGATCGATTCCGTCCCGGGCACCGTCGACACCTCGGAGATCGGTGACCTGAATCCGAACGCCCAGGCCGCGGTGGCGATCAACCCGCACAGCGAGCTCATTCCGGTGACGCGGGTGAACGGCGTGACGCACGTGGTCAGCGTCCCCGAGGGAGGGATCATCTCCGGCCAGAGCGCGCTGATCCAGCTTGCCGGCTGGACGCCGCCGCAGATGGTCGTCAAGTCGCCCGCGGCGATGCACGTCCGCTTCCCCCGCCTCCGCAGCGCGCCGCTCGTGGAAGTGCCGCAGGAAGAGGAAGCGGAGAAGGAGCGCACCAAGGGCTACACGAAAGACCTCGACCGCCTGCGCGACACCTTCCGCGACGCGCGCGCCTACGCCAAAGCCTCCGCCGCCGGCACGCGCCGCCTCGACCGCGACCTGCTGCTCGAAGCGCTCGTCCCGGTGGTGGAAGGGCGCGTCCCGGTGGTCATGCACGCGAACCAGGCCCGCGACATCCGCGCCGCCCTCGAGTTCGCGGACGAGTTCCAGCTGAAGGTGATCCTCAGCGGAGCCCAGGACGTGGCCCGCCTCATCCCCGAGGTGAAGCGGCGCAACATCCCGGTCCTCCTCGGACCGATCCTCTCGTTACCTCAACGCGAAGACGACCCCTACGACCTCCTCTTCTCGAACGCGAAAATCCTGCACGACAACGGCATCCAGTTCGCGATCCAGACCCAGGACGCCCACAACACGAGAAACCTCCCCTACCACGCCGCCTCCTGCGCCGCCTTCGGCCTTCCGAAAGAAGAAGCCCTGAAAGCCGTCACCATCTACCCCGCCCGGATCTGGGGAGTCGCCGACCGCCTCGGCTCCCTGGAGGTCGGCAAGGCTGCCACCGTGATCGTCACCAACGGCGACCCCCTGGAGATCCGCACCACCGTCTCCCGCGTGTTCATCGCCGGAGAAGAGATCACGATGGACTCGCGCCACACGCTGCTGAACGAGAAGTTCGAGAACAGGCCGAAGTAGACGTCGAGCGCCCACAGCCGTAACCGGAAGGGCACAGGTTACGGGTATGATTGCCGCATCCTTTCTGCCTTTGATACGTCACATGAATAGCGACATGGAAGAAGAAGCGCAACCTGAGGCTGTCGACAAGCGCATCATCCAGATGCGTCGAGTGCTTCTTGATGTAGGGCCGCCGAGCGTCGCGCATCACGTCGGGTGGATTCGGGCAGGGAACGAGATACTGCTCGAGATCGGTTACTTAGATCATCGCGCGATCCATGAACACATGAAGAGCGTCGCGACGGAGGACAGTTCGCCGGTCGAAGTCGAGTGGTTCGTCACGAACCGGTTCATGTTTACGCGCGACCACGCACCGCGGTTGGCAGCCGTGTTCGGAGAGTTAACGCGGATGTTAGAGGCATTAAAAGATGATCAGAGCAGCGGAACTGACGCAAACGAATAACCGCCCGAGTGCCGACGGGGCGATGAAGATTCCCCGCTATTCACCGTCGTCAGACCAGAAAATCGTCGAGTTCACGCCGGAGCGCGAACTTCGCTGGCTGGAGTATCTGCGCAGCCTGCCCTACTCCGGCGCGACGTCTTCGTTCATCGCTGCGTCGGCGGAACGCCTGTGGAGAAGCATTCGTCCGACTGCTGGTTCGCTTTCAGTCCCCGATGCCGTCGCGACGGAAACCGGCGGAATCTTCATGTCCTGGGATCGCGGGGATCATCACTTGGAAATTGAGCTGATGTCTTCGGGTCGCTACGACTGGTTCTACCGCAATCGGAAGACCGGCGCGTACGGAGGAGGCGAAGACTTCCCTATTCAGGTCATCGCTCCCGAACTCGTGTCACAGTTGATGCTCGTAACGCGGTGAACTGATTCTCAACGTATGGCGGCGACGGACGAAGAACTCGCCGATGGAGTCGTGTTCCGCCTCGCAAAGGTAGGCCCGCGGTTCCCGCCAGACTCCAGAAAGCCACTTTCGGCGCACTTCGAATTTAGTACGACTGACAAACAAGAAGCCGAGGCTCGCGGCAAATGGCGGTTGTCTGTTTGGGACATCCACAGAACTTCGCCGACTCAGGCGCGGGCGCAGCTCGAAAGTAGCGGCGGGTCCTATCTGCCGTTTGGGCTTGAAGTAGCTCGCATTCGAGCAATCAAAGCGGCTGACGCCCCGGATGTTGTACTTCGTGTCTTTCGCGATCCCCTCCCTCCGCCACCCTTTCCAGGCAGCGACGGGCACTGCGGCCTCGACGGATTACATCAACACAAACGTCTTGCTCGATTCCTGCGATCGTCGCTCGCCGACGTCGCCTTTCCTTGGGAGTAGGCCGAAAAGCTGAGTTGTCCGCGACGTGGCCTCGGTCCTGACGCGCCGCCTGGTGTCCACCGACCTTAGATCGCGCGCCGCGGCACAGCGTCGCCTCCCCTCATATACAATCCCCCTTCGTTCTTTCGCAATTTGCGTTCGACAGGGTGAACGGGAAGCCGGTGTGATGCCGGCGCGGCCCCCGCCACTGTAACCGGCGACGACTCATGCCACGGTCCTCTGCGAGAGAGGACCCCCACTGCCAAAAGCGGGAAGGGAGCGTGACGAGGACGACCCGGAAGCCAGGAGACCGGCCCTTCGGACAATCCATTCAGTTTGTCGGCCTTCTTCGGAGGGAAGGAGTCGTCATGAAGCATCTCTTTTTTGCTTTTCTCCTGGCTACACCTCTCGCAGCACAAACCCCCACCGCATCGGAAGAGATCGTGGTCACCGCCTCGGCATTGCCGGAGCGCGTCGAGGAGACCCCCGCCTCGGTCACGGTCGTCACGCGCGAGGAGATCAACCAGCGCGCGGCTCGCGACGTCGTCGACGTGCTGCGCGAGGTCCCGGGCCTCACGGTCATGCGCATCGGCTCATCCGGCCACCAGACCTCGGTGTTCACTCGCGGCGCGAACGGCGCGCATACGCTCGTGCTCTGGAACGGCATCGAAGTCAGCCCGCCCTTCTTCGGCGGCTCGAGCGGATTCGACTGGGGGCAGTTCTCCACCGCCGGCGTGGAGCAGATCGAGGTCGTGCGCGGGCCGTTCTCCGCTCTCTATGGCTCCGAGGCGGTGGCGGGGGTGATCAACGTGCTCACGGTGCCGGCGCGCAGCGGCGTGCAGGCGCAGGCGGAAGCGGGCGACGGCTTGCTGAACGCGCAGGCCGCGGCGTCATACGTCACGGGCAACCTGTCGGTCAGCGGCTCGTTCGAGTCCCGCCGGGACGACGGCTTCGCCACGAACGACGACTTCGACCAGCAGAGCGCGAATGCCGCCCTCCGCTGGACCACCGCCTCGCAGCTGAACCTCGGGCTGCGCGCGCGCTACAACAAATACGACCTCGGCATCCCGCTGAACCTCAACTTCGCCCTCGACCAGCTCGTCTCCAGCCCCCTCCGCCGCCAGGACGGCGACGAGTGGCAGGTGGCGATTCCGCTCGACCAGACCCTCGGGCGCTTCAGCTACGAGGCCCTCGTCAGCGAGAGCCGCCGCTCCGACCTGCTGGAAGATCCGGGCGATCCGTTCGGTCCGTTCTGGCAGGCCACCGACTCCGAGTCGCACCGCGCCCGCCTGGTCACGCGTACCAAGAGCGCCATCGGCACCATCGTGGCCGGTGCCGAGTACGAGGAGATCACGGTTGACGACGTCACGAACTTCGGCCCGAACTTCCTCGACAAGGACCGCACCGAGCGCTCGCTCTTCGCCGAGAACCGCTACTCGCGCGACCTCGGCGGCTCGCGCCTCGAGCTGAGCGCCGGCGCGCGCTACGACGAGTACGAGACGTTCGGCAGCGAGGTCTCGCCGCGCGTGGCCGGGGCGTGGATCGTGGGGGGCAACAAGTTCCGCGCTGCGTACGGGGAGGCGTTCCGCGCGCCGTACGTCGGGGAGATGTTCTCCCCCTTCGGTGGCAACCCGAACCTGCGCCCGGAGCGCAGCCGCAGCTTCGAGGCGGGCGTCGACCATTCCTTCACCAACGCATCGCTCTCGCTGACCTACTTTCACGACCGCTACCGCGACCTGATCACGAACGTCGGCTTCGTGCTGAACAACGTCGGCCGGGCGCGCGCGCGCGGCTTCGAGCTCGCCGCGCAGTCGCGCCTGAGCCAGCGCATGAACGCGGGCCTGACCTACACGTTCACCGACGCCGAGAACATGGATACGCAGGAGGCGCTGCTGCGCCGCCCGAAACATTCCGGGTCAGCATTCGTGTCGCTGCGCCAGGGGATCACGCAGGTGAACTTCGTGGTGATGCGCACCGGCGAGCGCCCGGACGTCCTTCCGGTGCTCCCGTTCTCCCGCGCGACGAACGAGGCCCACACCACGTTCGACGCAAACGTGCAGGTGGAACTCGGCCGTTTCACGCCGTTCGTCAAGATCGAGAACCTGACCGACACCGAGTACGAGGAAGTGCTCGGATACGCGTCGCCCTCCCGCCGCGCGGTGGTGGGAGTCAGGTTTTCGATGTAACCCCGGTCAAGCAGTAAGTGCAGTAATCGTTTGAAGGGCGCGAGCGGCCTGGCGCTCGCGCTTTTCAATTTTCCTGGCGCGCCCGATCACGTCCTCGATCAGCGCCCAGGTCACGTTCGAAGGCTGGTAGCGCTCCGGCGACGACTCGGCCACGTGGCGGCCGAGGGCGCCGAGGGCGGTGTGATACGGCAGCGGCTTCGCGGCTCCGTCGCGTGCGAGCTCGTCGATGTAGCGCGCCACCAGTAGCCCGACCGCGGACGATTCGACGTAGCCCTCCACACCGGTGATCTGCCCCGCGAAGAACACCCGCTCGTCCCGCTTCGCCTGGAACGACGGCGTGAGGTGCTTCGGACCGTTGATGAACGTGTTGCGGTGCATCGAGCCGAAGCGGGCGAACTGCGCGTTCTCGAGGCCCGGGATCATCCGGATCACGCGCTGCTGCTCGGGGATGCGCATCTTGGTCTGGAAGCCGACCAGGTTGAAGTACTCGTCCGACAAATCTTCCTTGCGTAGCTGCACCACCGCGTGCGGCCGCTCGTTCGTCTCCGGATGCTCGAGTCCGACCGGCTTCATCGGCCCGAAGCGCAGCGTCTCGATGCCGCGGCTCGCGATCTCCTCCACCGGCAGGCAGCCTTCGAAGTGCACCGCCTTCTCGAAATCGTGCGCCTGGAACAGCTCCGCCGAGAGCAGCGCGGCCACGAAGGCCTCGTACTGCTCCTGGCTCATCGCCGCGTTCAGGTAATCGGTGGCCGAGCCCTTGCCGTAGCGCGACTTCCAGTACAGCTTCGAGAAATCGAGCGAATCGGCGGCGATGATCGGCGCGATGGCGTCGTAGAAATAGAGACCGTCGCGCCCGAGGAACTCGTCGATGGCGTGAAAGAGCGGCTCGCTCGTGAGCGGACCCGTGGCCACGACCAGGTAGTCGTAATTGCCGCGGTCGAGCGACGTCACTTCCTCGCGGCGGATGGTGATGTCCGGCTGCGCCGAGATCTCGCGCGTGATGGCGGCGGCGAAGCGCTCGCGGTCGACGGCGAAGGCGTCACCCGCGGGGACGCGCGCCTCCTCGCCGCAGCGCATGACCAGCGAGTCGAGGTGCGCGAGCTCCCGCTTGAGCAGCCCCACCGCGTTGGTGTGCGACGACGAGCGGAACGAGTTCGAGCAGACCAGCTCCGCGAGGTTCGACGTCGCATGCGCGGGCGTCGTCTTCACGGGGCGCATCTCGAAGAGGTCGACCGTGTGCCCGCGCCGCGCCAGCCCGTACGCGCATTCGCTGCCGGCCAGACCGGCGCCGATGACCTTGATGTTGGACATAGATCCTTCGCTTCGCTCAGGATGACGCGCTGAATGCGGCGTCAATTGCTCGGTTCGTTCTGCGAGTACGGGGCCGCCGCGTCGCCGCGGATCTCGCCGTACTGCTGTTCGAACAGCGCGACATTGTGGGTCAGCGCCTCGAGGAGCTGCTTCGTGTGCAGCGGCGTGAGGATGACGCGGCTGTAGATCTTCACGTCGTTGCGGCCGGGGACGACGCGCCCGAGGTCGATCACGAACTCGCTCGGCGAGTGAATGATGTTCGCGAAGTTCACGTATTCGCCCTGCGCGACGGTGTCGTCGAGTACGATGCGAATGGTCTGCTGCTGCGGCGGCTGCTGGTTGTCCATCGCGCTGGTCAACGGAGCGGCCGTCAGCGCGAATTCCTCGCGGAAATCAGGTGTAGCGGCGCCTCCGTGACCGCCGACAGCACGGCGCGGGTCGCACTCGTGTGCAGGTCGTCGACGTGTACGAGGATCGCGTCCGTGATCGACTCGAACGCCTGGCCGCGCAGGTTGAGCTGCGAGAGCGCCACTTCCAGCGGCGACATGCTCGGGTTGAAGGCGGCGTTTTCGGCGTACGCGCCGGTGACCACCGTGCCGTCGCTGGTGCGCAGCGCGACCCCGGCGAACGACTTCGAATACGGCGCATAGCTCATGTTTGCTGCGCGTAGCGCGTCGTTCGCCAGCTTGTCGCCGGTCTCGATCGTGAGCCCGTGCTCGTCACGCTGCAGCAGTCCGCCTTGGACGCCGAGGTCGCGCGGACCGAACGCGTTCGGCAGCAGGTCGCCGAGGGAGAACGACCCGTTCGGCAACTGGATGGTGAGCTTGTCCGCCGTGGCCAGCTCGTTGAGGAACTGCCGGCAATACCCGCACGGCGCCGCCGTGACCGCGAGCAGGTCGATCCCCTCTTCCCCGTACATGAACGCCCCGCCGACGCTCGACTGCTCCCCGTGCACCGTGAAGCTGAGCGCCTCCCCCGCAAACTCGACGTTCGCCCCCAGGTAGAGGTTGCCCGAAAGCCCGCGCGAGATCGCGCCGACCTTGAAGTTGGAGATGGGAGGACGTGCGAACTCCGCCGCCTTCGGCAGCAGCGACGTCATGAGCTGCGGAACGGTGATGCCCTGCTCCTGTGCGAGACGCTGCGCTTCAGCGGCCGGAATGATTGCGTTCATGGGGCCGGGAATCGTACACGAAGGCCCTATGGAGTGCGGTAACGCCAGTTACCGCGGCGATTCGTGGCTGGTCCGATCTCGGCTCGTGGCACGAGCGAAGGGTGGACGTGCTCGCGTTGCAGGACGAACAAAAACAGTAAGAGCGGTAACTGGCGTTACCGCACTCCAAACTACGCCACCGGCAGGAAATCCTCTCCCGGATTGATGAAGCGCTCCGCCTCGAACTTGTACTGCTTGTCGTACAGCTGGCGGTAGCGCCCGCCGCGGGCGAGGAGGGTTTCGTGGGTGCCGCGCTCGACGATCTCGCCCTCTTCGAGGACCAGGATCTGGTCGGCGCCGCGGATGGTGGAGAGGCGGTGGGCGATGACGAAGGTGGTGCGGCCGGTGCGGAGGGTGCGTAAGGCGTCCTGGATCTTCGCTTCGCTCTCGCTGTCGAGGCTGGACGTCGCCTCGTCGAGGATCAGGATGGCCGGCTCGGCCAGGATGGCGCGGGCGATGGCGATGCGCTGGCGCTGGCCGCCGGAGAGCTTGATGCCGCGCTCGCCGACGATGGTGTCGTACTTGTTCTCCAGCGGGTCGACGAACTCGTCGACGTAGGCGATGCGCGCTGCTTCCAGCATCTCCTCGTGCGTCGCGTCGGGGCGGCCGTAGCGGATGTTCTGCGCGACCGTGCCGTCGAAGAGGAAGTTGTCCTGCAGCACGATGCCGAGGCGCGAGCGGTAGTCGGCGAGGCTCAGCGTGGAGAGGTCGCGGCCGTCGACCAGGATGCGGCCGCGAACCGGATCGCGGAAGGCCATGATCAGGCTGATGAGCGTGCTCTTGCCCGAGCCGCTCGAGCCGACCAGGGCCGTGGTCGTGCGCGCCGGTGCGACGAACGAGACGTTCTTGAGGACCGGGACGCCCGCGCTGTATTCAAAGGTGACGTTCTCGAACTCGATCCCGCCGCGCACGCCGTCCATGCGCCCTTCGCCGCCGTGCTGTTCGCGCTCGCTTTTCTGGTCGAGCACTTCGCGGATGCGGTCCAGCCCTGCCATGGCCTCGGAGAGCTGCGTGCCGATCGAGGCGATGTTCAGGATCGGCGCGGCGAGCATACCGGTGAAGAAGATGTACATGATCAACTCGCCGAGCGTCATCGAGGCGTCGAGCACCGCCCGGCCGCCGATCAGCATCATGATCACGCCGACCGCGCCGAGGCAGAGCGTGGCCGAGGCGCCGATCAGCGAGACCGCGGTCATGGTCTTGAAGATGTTGCGGAAGAGGTTGTGGACCCCCTTGGTGAAGACCAGGTCCTCCCGCTTCTCGCTGGTGTAGGCCTTCACGACGCGGATCCCGCCGAGGCTTTCGGTGAGGCGGCCTGTGACCTGCGCGTTGATCTCGCTGCGCTTGCGGAACATCGGGCGGACGCGCTTGAACGCAACCGCCAATGCGCCGCCGAACACGCTCAGCGTCACCAGCGTGATGAGCGTGAGCTGCCAGTTGAGATAGAAGAGGACGAACAGCGCGCCCACCGCGGTGAAGATCGAGCCGACGAATTGCACGAGGCCGGTGCCGACCAGGTTCCGGATCCCTTCCGGGTCCGTCATGATCCGGGAGATCAACGTCCCGGAATTCGTGGAGTCAAAGTACGAGACCGGCAGGCGGAGCACGTGCTGCTCGACGCGCCTGCGGATGTCGGTGATGGTGCGCTGCGCGGCGATGCCGAGCATCTGCGAAAGGCCGATCGACGTCACGGCCTGAACGATCGTGGCCACGCCTGCCGCCAGCGCGAGCAGCGGCAGGAGTTGATGGTTCCCTTTGCCGATCACGTCGTCGATGAGGTACTTCGACGTGGCCGGCAGGACCAGCCCCGCCGCGCGGCTGACGATCATCAGCGCCAGCCCGGCCATGAGCCGCCCGCGCCGCGCCCAGACGAGGTTCTTCGCGTCCGCCCACACGTCCGCGCGCTTCGCTGATTCCGGTGTCACGGCGGCATCATGGCATGACCGCAAATGTGCGCGTCCCCGCCCGCCCAGGTCGCTCGCTCGACGCTCGGGATGACAGATTGGGTTTTTCTCGCGTCAAGGGAGGCCCGGGATGACCGGAGGAACGCGGAACGGGCACGGCCGTACACTAACGGTCATGCACGTTCACGAGCTATTCGATCTCAAAGGCCGCACCGCCATCGTCACCGGCGGGTCACGCGGACTCGGGCAGGAGATCGCCGAGGCGCTTGCGGAGGCGGGGGCGTCGCTGATGCTGTGCGCGCGGCGCGAGCAATGGCTCACGCCGGCGCTCGACGACTTCCGCGGCCGCGGCTTCCGCGCGGAGGGGCTGGTCTGCGACGTCTCGGATGAGCAGCAGGTGCAGCAGGTCGTCGACGCCGCGATGGCCGCCTTCGGCCGCGTCGACGTGCTGGTGAACAACGCCGGCATCTCCTGGGGCGAGCGTCCGGAGACGATGCCGGTCGACAAGTTTCGCAAGGTGCTGGATACGAACCTCACCGGCGCGTTCCTCTTCGCCCAGGCTGCCGGACGGGAGATGCTGAAGGCGGGCCGCGGCTCGATCGTCAACATCGCCTCGACCGCCGCACTCAAGTCGGCGGTACACGGTCCGCACTACGCCGGCTACGTCTCCAGCAAGGCCGCGCTCATGGGACTGACGCGCGAGCTGGCCGCGACGTGGGGACCGCAGGGGATCCGCGTCAATGCCATCGCTCCCGGCTTCTTCCACTCGCGCCTCGCCGATCCGGTGATCCAGCTCGTCGAGCCGGAGATCCGGCAGCGCAATCCGATCCCGCGCATCGGCAACGCGGGAGAGCTGAAGGGCGTGGCGCTGTTCCTCGCTTCCGATGCCTCGAGCTACGTCACCGGCCACACCATCGTCGTCGACGGAGGGGGAACGATTGTCTGACACCCGTCCCTGGTATTCACAGTTCGATTACTGGGTCCGCCCGAACCTCAACTACCCGCGCCGGCCTCTGACCGACATCCTGCGCATCGCCGCCTCCGACGTGCCGGACAAGCCGGCCACCGCGTTCCACAACACGCAGCTCACGTACGCCGAGGTGAAGGACCGCAGCGACCGGTTCGCCACTGCACTCGCGCGCATGGGCGTGGTGAAGGGCGACCGCATCGGCGTGATGCTGCCGAACTGCCCGCAGTACCTGATCGCCGTGTTCGGCATCCTTCGCGTGGGCGCCATCGTGGTGAACGTGAATCCGCTCTACACGACGCGCGAGATCTCGGTGGTGGCGCAGGACTCCGGGATGCGCCTCCTGGTCGTGCTCGACATGCTCGCACCGGCCGCGCAGGGGGCGGGGATCGAGAAGCTGCTCGTGACGTCGTTCACGCAGCCTGGCTCGTTCGAGCAGGCCATCGCGGACGTGGCCGTGCCGCAGATTCCTCGCGTCACGATCGATCCGGAGAACGACGTGGCGGTGCTGCAGTACACCGGCGGCACGACGGGCGTTCCGAAGGGGGCGATGCTCACGCACTACAACATCTTCGCGAACGTCGTGCAGACCACCACCCTGCACGTCCCCGCGCTGCGCCGCGGCGAGGAGCGTTACCTGCTGGTGATCCCGTTCTTCCACATCTACGGCTTCACGGTCGGCCTGATGGCCGGGACCTGGCTCGGCGCGCAGCAGATCCTGATCCCGAAGTACGACGTCGAAGCGCTGCTCAACGCGGTGCGCGATCACCGGCCCACCTACTTTCCCGCGGTGCCGACCATCTACATCTCGCTGCTCAATCATCCGAAGGCGCGCGAGTACGGCCTCGACAAGATCCGCGCGTTCAACAGCGGCTCCGCGCCGCTGCCGCTGGAAGTCCTCGACCAGTTCGAGCAGCTCACCGGCGGCATGCTCAGCGAGGGCTACGGCCTGTCGGAAGCATCGCCCGTGACGCACACCAGCCCCTCGCTCTCCGTCCGCAAGCCCGGCAGCATCGGCATCCCGCTCCCCGACACCGACATGAAGATCGTCGACCTCGAGGAAGGGACGTCCGTGGTGCCGGTAGGGAAGGAAGGGGAGCTGTGCATCGCCGGGCCGCAGGTGATGAAGGGCTACTGGAACCGCCCCGACGAGACCGCGGACGCGATCCGAACCGATGCATCCGGCCGCCGCTGGCTCTACACCGGCGACATCGCCACGATGGACGCGGATGGCTTCACCTACATCGTGCAGCGCAAGAAGGACATGATCATCGTCTCCGGCTTCAACGTCTATCCGGGCGAGGTCGAATCGGTCCTCTTCACCCATCCCGGCGTCATGGAAGCGTGCGTGATCGGCGTCCCCGACAAGTATCGCGGCGAGGCGGTCAAGGCGTTCGTCGTCCTCAAGCCGGGAGCGACAACGACGGTCGAAGAGCTGAAGGCCCACTGCACGAAGGACCTCGCTGAATTCAAACGTCCCTCGCAATTCGAGATTCGTGAAACGCTCCCGAAGACCGCGGTGGGAAAAGTATTGCGCAGGGTCCTGCGAGAGGAGCAGCAGTAGATGACCAGAACGATCAGCCGCGCCGTCGTGATCGGCGCGGGAACGATGGGCGGCGGCATCGCCGCGCATTTCGCGAACGCCGGCATCCCGGTGTACCTGCTCGACGTCGCGACCGAAGGCGTGCTCGCGCGCCTCAGGAAGCACAAGCCGCCGATGTTCTTCACGCCCGAGACGGCGGACCTCATCACCGTTGGCCACATCGAGCAGGACGAAGCATGGATCGCCGAGGGCGACTGGATCGTCGAGGCGATCTTCGAGAACATGGATGCGAAGCGCGAGCTCGTCGCGCGCATCGACCGCCTCCGCAAGCCCGACAGCATCGTCTCCAGCAACACCTCGGGACTGCCGATCTCGCAGGTCGGTGCCGAGGCCTCCGAGGATCTTCGGAAGCACTTCATCGGCACGCACTTTTTCAACCCGCCCCGGTACATGAAGCTGCTCGAAGTGATCCCCACCGCGGATACGGCCCCCGAGGTGACGCAGTTCGTGCGCGAGTTCGCGGAGCAGCGGCTCGGGAAGGGCGTCGTGCTCTGCAAGGACACGCCGAACTTCATCGCCAATCGCCTGGCCTCGGTCGGCGGTGTCGCGCTGACCGATTTCGCGCTCCAGCACGACTACACGGTCGAGGAAGTCGATGCCATCGCCGGCCCGCTCATCGGCCGCCCGAAGACCGCTGCGTTCCGGCTGCAGGACTTGGTGGGGCTCGACGTGGCGAGCGCGGTCGCGTCGAACCTCTACGGCCTCATCGAAGGCGATGAAGCGCGCGAGGTGTTGCGCTCCGAGCGCGTCGAAGCGCTGCGCAAGGCGCAGATGGACAAAGGCCGCCTCGGCGACAAGACGGGGCAGGGCTTCTACAAGAAAGACGGCAAGACCATCCTCTCGCTCGACATCAAAAGCGGCGAGTATCGCGAGCGGCAGGAGCCGCAGATCCCGTCGCTGGCCGAGGCGTCGAAGATCAGGAGCCTGCCGGAGCGGCTGCGCTTCGTGCTGCAGCAGGACGACAAGGCGGGCGCGCTCGCGCGTCACGCGGTCTACAACGCGCTCGGGTACGCCTCGCGCCGCGTGCCGGAGATCAGCGACGACCTGGTGAGCATCGACCGCGCCACGCGCTGGGGCTTCTCCCACGACCACGGCCCGTTCGAGCTGTGGGACCTGATCGGCGTCCGCGAGACAGCCGACGCGATGGAAAAGGATGGTGTGGCCATCGCGCCGTGGGTGCGCGAGATGCTCGACGCCGGCAACACGTCGTTCTATCGCGACGGCAACGTGTACGACCCGCAATCGAAGTCGTACGTCCCGATCCCTCGAGACCTTCGACACCTCTCGCTCAAAGAGGCGCCGGTGGTGAAGGAGAACAAAGGCGCCAGCCTGCGCGACCTGGGCGACGGCGTGCTCTGTCTCGAGTTCCACACCAAGATGAACACGCTCGACGGCGATATCCGCTCGATGCTCCTCGAGAGCATCGCAGAGCTCGAGCGCGGCGACTGGACCGGTCTCGTGATCGGCAACGAAGGGAATGACTTCTGCGTCGGCGCGAATCTCGCCGGCGGCCTGGCGGATGCCGAAGCGGCGGTGAAAGGGACGCAGGACGCGCTGATGCGCGTCCGTTACTCGACCAAGCCCGTCGTCGCCGCCCCGTTCGGCCGCACCCTCGGCGGCGGCGTCGAAGTGGCCATGGCCGCCGCCCGCATCGTCGCCGCGGGCGAGACCTACATGGGCCTCGTCGAAGTCGGCGTCGGCCTGATCCCCGGCGCCGGCGGCTGCAAGGAGATGATCCGCCGCAACGTGTCGCCGGCCATGAAGCGCACGCCGGGCGCCGATCCGCTGCCGTTCGTGCAGAACATCCTGCAGGTCGTCGGCGCCGCGAAGGTCTCCGGCAGCGCCGAGGAAGCGCGCTCCTTCGGCTTCCTCACCGATGCCGACCGCGTGGTGATGAACCGCGATCACCTCCTCTTCGAAGCGAAGCAGGAAGTCCTCGAGCTCGCCGTCGCGGGCTATGCGCCGCCGGTACAGGGAGACCACTGCTACGCCGCCGGCCGCGGCGTCCTCGCCGGCCTGAAAGCCGGCATCTACGTCCTCCAGCAGGGCGGCTACATGACCGACTACGACGCCGTGATCAGCGCCAAGCTCGCCCACGTGTTGTGCGGCGGCGACCTCAGCGCCCCGCAATGGGTGAGCGAGCAGTACCTGCTGGACCTGGAGCGAGAGGTGTTCGTGGGATTAATCGCGGAACCGAAGACCACGGACCGTATCCAGCACATGTTGAAAACAGGAAAGCCGTTGAGAAACTAGGGGATCATCACGATGGCGAGCGTTCCGCGTCCGCACGACCCCTCACCCGCCCTTCGGGCACCCTCTCCCCGCTCGACGCGGGGAGAGGGGCTACTAACTTCCACTCTCGCGAGATGGGTAATTAGTAGCCCTTCTCCCCTCGTGAGGGGAGAAGGTGGCCAACGGCCGGATGAGGGGTTGTTACTCGCGCAACGTTAGCGGAACAGGGAGAATCAACATGAACGAAGCCGTCATCGTCGCCGCCCTCCGCACCGCGGTCGGCAAAGCACCGCGCGGCGCGCTGCGCACGACCCGTCCCGACGACATGGCCGCGGAAGTGATCCGCGCGCTCGTCGCGAACAACCCGCAACTGAACGCGGCGGAGATCGACGACGTGATCCTCGGCTGCGCCACGCCGGAAGGGGAGTCGGGGATGAACGTCGCCCGCATCGCCGCCCTTCGCGCCGGCCTGCCGGACTCCGTCCCCGCCGCGACCGTGAACCGCTTCTGCTCCTCCGGTTCGCAGACCATCGCCATGGCCTCGGAGCGGATCATGGCCGGCATGGCCGAGCAGATCATCGCCGGCGGTACCGAGTCGATGAGCATGGCGCGCGGCAACAACCGCTTCCGCCCGAATCCCTACCTCGTCGATAACGATCCCGACGTCTACCTGAGCATGGGCCTGACCGCGGAGAACGTTGCCCGCAAGTACAACGTCTCGCGCGAGGACGCCGACGCGTTCGCATTCCGCAGCCACCAGCGCGCGCTCGCTGCACAGGAATCGGGCCGCTTCGCCGATGACGGCATCCTTCCGCTCGACGTCGAGATCGCGGAAGCGGGCGAAACGCAGCGCTTCACGTTCGACAAGGACGAGGGGCCGCGCGCCGATACGAACGAAGCGGCGCTCGCGAAACTGAAGCCGGTGTTTCACGCCAGAGGCGTCGTGACCGCCGGCAACTCCAGCCAGACCTCGGACGGAGCCGCCGCGGTGGTGGTGATGTCGCGCCGCCGCGCCGAGGAGCTGGGGCTGAAGCCGCTCGCCCGCTTCGTGTCGTACGCGGTTGGCGGCGTGCCGCCAGAGATCATGGGCATGGGTCCGGTCGTGGCCGTGCCGAAGGCGCTCAAGCTCGCGGGCCTGAAGCTCGAAGACATGGACGTCATCGAGTTGAACGAAGCCTTCGCCTGCCAGGCGCTCGCGGTGATGCGCGAGCTCGGGATGGACGAGGAGCGCGTCAACGTGAACGGCGGCGCAATCGCGCTCGGCCATCCGCTCGGCGCCTCCGGTGCGAAGCTCACCGTGCAGATCCTCGGCGAGATGCGCCGGCGAGGATCGAAATACGGACTGGTCACGATGTGCGTCGGCGGCGGCCAGGGCGCGGCCACGATCCTCGAGAACCTGCAATGAACTTCGATCTCGAGCCGCAACTCATCGAGCTCCGCGACCGCGTGGCGCAGTTCGTCCACGAGGAAGTGATCCCCGCGGAGTCGGAGCCGTTCACGCCCGAGCTGGTCGCGCGTCTTCGCGAGCGAGCCCGCCGCGACGGCGTCTTCGGCCCGCAGCTCCCGCCCGGGTACGGCGGCCTCGGGCTCGGCACCGTCGGCATGTGCGTCGTGTTCGAGCAGGCCGGCCGCAGTTTCCTCGGGCCGGTCGCGCTGCATTGCTCCGCTCCCGACGAAGGGAACATGCACCTCCTCGCGCACCACGCGAACGAGGAGCAGCGCGAGCAGTACCTCCGCCCGCTCATCGAGGGGAAGATCCGCTCCTGTTTCGCCATGACCGAGCCCGCACCCGGCGCCGGCTCCGATCCGACCATGATGCTGACGCGCGCCACGCGCGTCGACGGCGGCTGGGAGATCAGCGGCCGCAAATGGTTCGCCACCGGCGCCGACGGCGCGGCATTCGCGGTGGTCATGGCAGTCACCGACCCCGAGGCCGAACGCCACGCGCGCGCGACGATGTTCCTCGTCCCGACGGACACGCCCGGCTACCGCTTCGTCCGCAACGTCCCGGTGATGGGCGGCCACGGCGGCGGTGGTCACGCCGAGCTGGCGTTCGATCGCGTGCGCGTCCCCGACTCCGCGGTGATCGGCAAGGCCGGCGACGGGTTCCGTCTCGCCCAGGCCCGCCTCGGGCCGGCCCGTCTCACCCACTGCATGCGCTGGATGGGCATCGCCCAGCGCGCGATCGACATCGCCATCTCCTACGCGAAGGAGCGCATGGCCTTCGGCAAGCAGCTCACCGAGCACCAGTCGACGCAATGGGCGATCGCCGACTCCGAGATCGAGCTGCACGCCTCCCGGCTGATGGTCCTGCACGCCGCGTGGGAGCACGAGCGCGGCAGCGAGATCCGCCACGAATCGTCGATCTGCAAGACCTTCGTCGCCGAGGCCGTGAACCGCATCATCGACCGCGCCATCCAGCTCTGCGGCGCCCTCGGCGTCTCCGGCGACACGCCGCTCGAAGAGTTCTACCGCGAAGCGCGCGCTTTCCGTATCTACGACGGCCCGTCCGAGGTGCATCGGATGGTGATCGCCAGAAACGTGTTGAAGCGATTTGGGGTGACATCCTGACGACCAGCGACACGCGTCCTGTGAGACCCAGCGAGCAACTCGACTGGGACAAGCTCGCCGGCTACCTCCGTCGCGAGCTCGCCCTCACCGGCGACATGACCGTCACCCAGTTCCCTGGCGGCCACTCGAACCTGACCTACGACCTCGCCTTCGGCGGCGTCGAGCTCGTGCTCCGCCGCCCACCCTTCGGCCCCGTCCCGCCGCGCGCGCACGACATGGCCCGCGAATACCGCGTGCTGACGGCGGTGCATCCGCACTTCCAATACGCCCCGAAGCCGTACCTCCTCTGCGAAGACCCGAGCATCATCGGCTCCGTCTTCTACGTCATGGAGCGCCGCCGCGGCATCGTCATCCGCACCGGGGAACCTCCGTCGATGACGGAAGAGACGCGCCGCGCGGTCAGCGGCGCGATGATCGACACGCTCGCGCAACTGCACGCCATCGACATTGCCGCGACCGGCCTCGACGCGCTCGGCAAACCAGCCGGCTTCGTCGCGCGGCAGATCCGCGGCTGGACGGAGCGCTGGCACGGCTCGAAGACCAGCGACGTGCCGGACATGGAGTGGCTCGCAACGTGGCTCGAGCAGCGCATCCCCACCGATCCTCCGCGCGCCACGCTCGTGCACGGAGACTACAAGCTCGACAACGTCATGCTGGATCCGAATGACACCACGAAGCTCGTGGGCGTCTTCGACTGGGAGATGAGCGCCATCGGCGATCCGCTGGTCGACGTCGGCATCCTCCTCTGCTACTGGGTCCACGCCGTCAGCGACGACGACGCCATGCCGAACGTCACGAAGCGCCCCGGCTGGTTCACGCGCGACGAGCTCCTGGCGCGCTACGCGGAACGCTCCGGCAGCAGCGTCGACGACATCACGGTCTACGAGGTCTTCGCCGTCTTCAAGCTCGCGGTGGTCATCCAGCAGATCTACGCCCGCTTCGTGCGCGGCCAGACGGACGATCCCCGCTTCGAGCCCCTCGGCGAGCGCGTCGCATACCTGGCGCGGGTTGCGAGAAGATTGTGCGGATGAAAGCCGCCGTCTGCTACGAGTTCAACCAGCCGCTCCGCATCGAAGACGTGGAGCTCGACCCGCCCCGCACCGGCGAAGTGAAGGTGCGCGTCGCCGCCACCGCCCTCTGCCACAGCGACGTCCATCTCATGAGCGGCGACTGGGGCGGCGCCCTGCCGGTCGTCCCGGGTCACGAAGCCGCCGGCATCGTCGAGGAGATCGGCGACGGCGTGACGATGGTCAAGCCCGGCGACCGCGTGGTGGTCTCGCTGCTGCGCACCTGCGGCCGCTGCTTCCACTGCAGCACCGGAGCGTCTCACAACTGCGACGCCGTCTTCCCGCTCGACACCGAGAGCCGCCTGCGCAATGCGAACGGCGACGCGCTGCAGCACGGCATCAAGGTCGGCGCTTTCGCGCAGGCGGTGCTCGTCGACCAGTCGCAACTCGTCCGCATCCCCGCCGAGATGCCCCTCGACCGCGCCGCCCTCCTCGGCTGCGGCGTGATCACCGGCACCGGCGCCGTCCTCAACACCGCCCGAGTGGCCCTCGGCGAAAGCGTGGTCGTGATCGGCTCCGGCGGCGTCGGCCTCAACACCATCCAGGCCGCCGCCCTCACCGGCGCCAGCCCGATCATCGCCATCGACCGCCTCGACTCCAAGCTCGCCGCCGCCCAGACCTTCGGCGCCACGCACACTTTGAACGCAGCCGCCCTCGAACCGCGCGACCTCGCGAGATCCGTCCGCAAGCTGACCGCCGGCCGCGGCGCCGACTACGCCTTCGTCACCGTAGGCAGCGTTGAAGCGGTGACGCAGGCCATGACCATGATCCGCCGCGGCGGCACGGTCGTCGTGGTCGGCATGCCCGGCGTCCGCGACACCGCCTCCATCCGCATCTTCGACCTGGTCTGGAGCGAACAACGCCTCCTCGGCAGCCGCATGGGCTCCACCCGCCTCCACGTCGACATCCCCCGCCTCGCCGACCTCTACCTCCGCGGCCGCCTGAAGCTCGACGAGCTGATCACCGCCCGCTACCCGCTCGAGCAGATCAACGACGCCATCACCTCGATGCAGAATGGAGAGGCGCTGCGCAACGTGATCGTGTTCGAATAGGCGCTTCGGACCGCGCGCGAACTTCGTCAAGGCAGGTGCAGGCAAAACGTCAAGCGAAAGGGCGCTAATGCCTATCCTGCCGGTGTGCCGTAAAGGTAACGAAGACGCAACGCAATACATCCACCCTTGCCTTTGTCCATTTTTGAACATATCATGATCGCCGGTTCCAATAGAAATAACTGCGATCGCTCGTCGATCGACGGCCGCAGACTCGCTGAACGGACGCCATGCACACGGTTGCTCCACATCCGACGATCACCATTGCGGCAGACGTACGTGCTCGCGTCCCGGGGCTGTTCGTCGAGACCGCAACGGCCGATGGACTCACCGCAGCGAAGGAGTCGCCGTGGCTCGATGACGCGGTCGCCGGGATCCTGGACCGGTGGAACGCGGGGGCGGCGGACGAGTTGTCCCAAGTGCCGGAGATCCTTTCCTATCGCGAGCTGAGTCGCCGCTTCTCGGAGCAGTTCGGGGCGGCCGTGCCGGCCGTGGAGAACGTCGTGACGCGGTACGTCATGAAGGGGAAGTTTCCTCGCATCAATGCGCTCGTCGATGCCGCGAACGTGGCGTCGCTGCGGAACCTGATCCCGGTCGGACTGTTCGACCTCCATTCGATCTCCGGCGGCCTGACGCTCGGGATCGCGGGGGGAGACGAAGAGATCGTCCCGTTGGGGAAGACGAAGAGCGAAGCGGTGCCGCGCGGATTCCCCGTGCTGCGCGACGAGGAGAAGGTGATCTCGATCGTGGGGGTGCGCGATTCCGCTCACACCATGATCGTGCCGGCCACTACGGCGGTGCTGGCGTTCAGCTGGGGCATCGAGACCATCCCGCGCGAGAGCGTCCGCGCCACTCTGAACGATTGCATTGAACTCTGCAGGACAGGAGCTGTATCCGCATGACCGTTCGCCAAAGTGCGCGCATCTTGATCGTCAACCCGGCGTTCATGCTGCCTCCGGTGTTCCCCGTGGGACTCGAATACAACGCCGAGGTTCTCGTGCGGGATGGGCACGAGATCGAGATCATCGACCTGAGCCAGGGGACGGTGCCGGATTATCCGGCGGACGACGGGATCGACCTGATCTTCGTCGTGGTGCGGAACCTCGATATCGGACCGGGCAACGTCGATTCCGCGCTTCCGCAGACGAGACAACTCGTCGCCGAGCTGCACGAGCGCTATCCCCAGGTGCCGATCGCGATCGCGGGAGCCGCAATCAATGCTGTTCCGGACCCGATGCGCCGCTACCTCGACGCCGACTACGCGATTGCGAGCAAAGGCCACAATGCAGCGCGGCAACTCGTACAGCACGTCCTGAGCGGCGAAGCGAAATCGAAAGCGGTGTTCGAAGACTACTCCGACACGATCAGCGGCGTATACGAGCGGCCGTACGTCGAGAAGAGCAAATACAAGGACCATCCGATCGGAATCGCCACGCATTTCGGCTGTCCGTTCCGCTGCCAGTACTGTAATTACCCGGCCGTTGAAGGTTTCCGCATCACGCACCGTACTGCGACCGAAATCGTGGCCGAGATCCGCAACCTGAAAAAACAGGGCGTGAAGCGCGTCTTCTTCTGCGATTCGGTCTTCAATGTCCCGGTCAAGGCCGCGACCGCGCTGCTCCGGGAGATCGTCGACAGCGGCACCGAGATCGAATGGGACGGATTCTTCAATCCCCACCCGAACGCATTCACGGCCGAATTCATCGACGCGGCCATGGCCTCGGGGCGGAAGCGTTTCCACTTCGGCGTGGATGCCCTCGCCGATCCGGTGCTGTTCGCCATCCATAAGGGATATACGGTGGCGGACGTCCAGCGCGCCGTCGACATGTGTCACGAGCGCGGCGCTCCCGTGTCCTGCAGCCTGCTGTTCGGCCATCCCGGTGAGACCGTGCAGACGGTACGGCAGTCGTTCGAGGCCTGCGACGTCATGGGATTCGACGCCGTGGACGTCACCGAGCGCGTGCGGATTTACCCGCGCACCGAGCTCGCGCAGATCGCGATCAAGGAAGGGGTCATCTCCGATTCGCCGGACGAGCTCCTGTTCCCAACGTTTTACCCGGTCTCGGACGCCGTGTACGCGGAGGTGGTCGAGCAGACCGTCAAGCGTTCCGGCGTGGCGCGCGAGCCGGGTGTCGACCAATACATTTACTCGACGTAGAAGGGATCGCCATGCATTACATGCAGGACACGGAAGTGCTCAAGGTTGCGGACGCCGTACGCTCAGCCCTCGGCGATTTGATCCCGCAGGTCAGGCCGCCCCAGGCCATCGCCGATTCCGAAACGCTGTTCGTGGATCTCGGCCTCAACTCGCTGGAGTATCTCGAGCTGTGGACGTCGATCGAGTCCCGCCTCGGATGCCGCTTCGACGACGAAGATCTCCTCGGCGACCTGCGCACGGTGGGCGACGTCGTCCAGCGCACGCTCGATGTCTGCCGCGCCGGAGAGCTGGCATGACCCTTCGTGTGGAGACGTGGTGCAACATCCTCCACGACTTCCCGGCCTACGCGAAGCGGGAGCCGGTCCCGAAGCACATGGAAGGGAACGGAGGCGGCCGCAATACGGACGTGCGGCCGCAGCTCACGCTCGAATTGTTTCGCCAGTCGAATCAGGCCGACGTGGCCGAGATTCCGATCCCCGATGCGATCCTCGAGCTCTACGCGATGTACCGCCCCACGCCGCTGATCCGCGCCAAGGCGTTCGAGGAAGCTCTCGGCACGAAGTCGCGGATCTACGTCAAGTTCGAAGGGCAGAACGCCGCCGGAAGCCACAAGCTGAACAGTGCGATCGCGCAGGCGTATTACTTCAAGAAAGCGGGCGTCGAGCGGATCGTGACCGGCACCGGCGCGGGCCAGTGGGGCGCCGCAATCTCCTGGGCCTGCGGCCGCGCGGGTCTCGCCGCCACCGTGTTCATGGTGGGCGTCAGCTACCGGCAGAAGCCTCTGCGCCCGGTGATGATGCGCGTCTACGGAGGGGAAGTTCACGAGAGCCCGAGCGAAGTGACTGAGGTCGGCCGCGCCGGCCGGATCAAGGATCCGCAGCGCATCGGCAGCCTCTCCATTGCGAACGGCGAGGCCATCGAGATCGCCCGCGGTGTCCCCGGCGCGCGCTTCGCGGTCGGCAGCGGCGAGAACCACGTGCTCCTGCACCAGACGGTCATCGGCCAGGAGGCGGTCCGCCAGATGGAGGAGATCGGCGACTACCCGAACGTCGTCACGGCCTGCGTCGGCGCGGGCAGCAACTTCGCCGGCATTTCGTTCCCGTTCATCCGGAACAACCGCCGCCACGGAAAGGCGGTGCGCATCATCGCCGCGGAGCCGATCGCCTGCCCGAAGCTGACGCGCGGCCTCTACGCGTACGACATGAGCGATGCGTCGAGCACGACGCCGCAGGTGCGGATGATGACGCTGGGGCGCGACGTGGTCGTGCCGGGCATCCACGCCGGCGGGCTGCGGTATCACGGGACGTCGCCGCTGCTCAGTGCGATGTACCAGGACGGCCTCTTCGAGGCGCGCTCGTTCCCGCAGCGCAAGGTGTTCGAGACGGCGGTGCTGTTCGCGCGCAGCACGGGGATGATCGTCGCGCCGGAGTCGGCGCACGCCCTCGCGGCCGCGGTGCAGGCAGTGCAGGAGTCGCCCGCGCCGATCTGCGTCCTGGCGAACGTCAGCGGCCACGGCCTGCTCGACCTGTCGTCGTACGACGCCTACCTGAAGGACGAGATCGACGACGGCGCGCCGGACGAGGCGATGATCGCGAACAGCCTGTCCCTGCTGCGGCAGCGGAACGAGTACGTGGAGGCGGCGGTCTGACTTCCACGTGGCCGGCGATGTCGCCGCTCCAGGTGTCGGCATGCGAGTTCGCCCGGAAGCTTCCGGCGGCGCCTGCACCGGGCGCCTGTGCGGAGGAAAAGCAGCGCCTCCTCCGCGAGGCGTGGAAGCACTGCGCCGACTTCGGCCTGTTCGCGATGGCCGTGCCGCACGAGCTCGGCGGCGACGGCTTCACCAACGTCGAGATCCTCGACGTCCTGGAAGGCCTCGGCGAAGGCTGCTCCAACGACGGTCTCCTGTTCGCCATCGGCGCGCATCTCTGGGCCGTCATCCAGCCGATCGTACGGTTCGGCACTCGCGAACAGCATGAGCGGTACCTGACGCCCCTGATGAACGGCGCCTGGATCGGCGCGCATGCGATGACGGAGTCGGAGAACAATTCCGGCGCCGCCTCGACGCGGTACATCGAGACGCATGACGGCTACACGATCGACGGCCTGAAACTGTTCATCACCAACGCCCCCGCCGCGGACCTCTTCGTCGTGTTCGCGACGCGCGATCCTCTGCTCGGCTCCCACGGGGCGAGCGCCTTTCTCGTCGAGGCGGAGGACGCCGGAATCACCACGGGCCCGGACGAGCGGAAGCTCGGCCTCGATGGCTCGATGCTGGCGTCCGTGGCGCTGCGGGACGTGGTCGTGCCGCGCGACCGGATGCTCGGGCCGCGGGACGGTGGACGTGACGTCTTCACGTGCGCGATGCAATGGGAGCGTCTGTTCATCCTTGCGCCGCTCCTCGGCGCGATGAAACGGCAGACGCAGCGGTCCGTCGAATACGCGCGCGAGCGCCGGGTGAACGGCCGCCCGATCGGCAAGCTGCAGATGGTGTCGGCGCGGATCGCTGACATGTACGTCCGCTATCTCACGGTGCGCGCATTTCTTCGCGAGAGCGCCCTCCTCCGCGACTCCGATGAACTGACCGACGGGCGCGTGTCGGCCGCGAAGCTGATGCTCGCGGAGTCGGGGATGCAGCAGCATCTGGACGCGCTCCGGATTCACGGCGGCTACGGGTACATGGCCGAGGGGGGAATCGAGAGCGAGTTGCGCGGCTCGATCGGGGGGCTGATCTACTCCGGGACCGCCGAGGTGCAGCGGGTCATGATCGCTCACGAGCTTGGACTATGAACAGCCTCGCCGCACGGTTCGTCGACGTCGCAAACAGGCAGCCCGAGCACGCCGCGCTCATCGACGGCGATGCGACGGTCACCTATGGAGAGCTGTTGCGGCGCGCGCAGAACTTCGCGGGGTTCCTGCACGCCGCCGGCGTCACCAGGGGAAGCCGGGTCGCGATCGACATCGAGAAATCGGCCGATGCGGTCGCGGCACTGATCGGGACGCAATGGGTCGGCGCCGCGTGCGTCCCGGTCGATCCGGTAACGCCGCCGCCGCGCCTCGAGCTGATGCTGCGCGACTGCGAGCCGGCCGCCTTTCTCAGCCGGCACGCCGCCGTCCCCGCAACGCTCGAGCGGAAACCGGTGGCGCCGGCCATCACCGAGCTTCCCGACTTCGATCCTGTCCCGGTGGCGAAGGTGGAGGCGACGGACCTCGTCAACATCCTCTATACGTCGGGCTCCACGGGAAAGCCGAAGGGAGTGGCGATCGGCCTCGGCGCCACGGCGGCGTTCGTCGACTGGGCCGCAAAGTACACGGGGCTGACGGAGAGGGATCGCGTCTCCAGTCACGCCTCGTTCGCGTTCGACCTCTCGATCTTCGACATCTATTCGTCGCTCGTCCGCGGCGCGACCATCGTCCTCGTGCCCGAGCTGCAGCGGGGCATGGCCCCGTTCCTCGCGCACCTGGTCGAGCGGCATGCGGTCACGGTCTGGTACTCCGTCCCCTCGATCGTGGCGAAGATGGCGGAGGTCTGCGCGCGCGACGGGCGCGCATTGACGTCCGTTCGCCAGCTCATCGTGGCGGGCGAGCAATTCCGCGGCGGCATGTTGCCGGTCATCCGGAAGGCATTTCCGGGCGCGCGGATCCACAACTGGTATGGGCCGACGGAGACGAACGTGGTCACGTATCACGAGGTGAAGCCCACCGACCCGCCGGAAGGGGCCGTGCCGATCGGGCGCGCCTGTCCGTATGCGTCGCTGTTCATCCGCGACGGCGTCCTCTTCGCGGGCGGCGAGAGCCTGATGGCCGGCTACTGGGGCAATCCCGAGCGCACGCGCGAGGCCCTGGTCGAAGAGAACGTCGAGGAGAACGCGCGGACGTTCTACTGCACGAACGATTCGGTGCAGGTCGAGGATGACGGCACGCTGCGTTTCGTCGGCCGTACCGATTCCATGGTCAAGATCGGCGGCTACCGCGTCGAACCGGGAGAGATCGAGACCGCGGTCGCCGCGATCGCGGGAGTGCAGGAAGTCGCGGTCGTGCCCTTCACGACGGCGGATGAGACCGCGCTGGCCGCGTTCGTGGTCGGCGACGTGCCGGTGTCGCAGCTCTCGGCCGAATGCCGCCGCCAGCTTCCCGCCTACATGACGCCCGCCTACTGGATCCCGGTCGACGCGATGCCCCGCAACGACCGCGGGAAGATCGACCGCAAGTCCCTGCAGTCGCGGCTGGACACCAAAGACCGCGCGTACTCCAGCAAATACCTCGGGCGCGACAAATACGTGCGCCTGCTCATGCCGCGCGATGGCAAGATCGAAGGCGTCTGCTACCTCCTGCACAGCTACGCCGGCAACTTCAAGGCGTGGTCCGAGCGCACCCCTCTCGCCTTTCTCGCCGCCCGCCTGCCGCTCCTCTTCGTCATGCCCGAGAGCGGGCGGCGCTGGTTCATCGACGATGCCGAGGGGCGGATGTACGGGAGCTACCTCCTCGAGGAGCTGATCCCGGCGGTGGAGGCGGAGCTCGCGCCTTCGACCACGCGCAGCACGCGGTTCATCGGCGGGTTCTCCATGGGCGGTGCGGCCGCGGTCTTTCACGCCTTGCGGCGCCCGGACCTGTTCGGCGCCGCCTTCGCGCACGCCGGCGCCTTCCAGGCCGCCCGCCGCGTCGGCGATCCATACGCCGCCGAACGCGGCTCGCGCAACCTGCTCATGCCGGACGTCGCGGCTCACGAGGCGGTCTGGGGCAGCATCGGCAGCAGTACGCGCGCTGAATACGACCCCGTCTCGATCGTCGAACGATTCGCCGCGCACCCCCACCACGACCCCGCTCCGCGCCTCTACCTCGACGTCGGCGTCGACGACTACGAGCGTGTCGTCGACATGGTCCGCGACTTCCACGGCATCCTCACCGGCTTCGGCGTCCGCCACGACTACCGCGAGCTCCGCGGCGCCCACACCTGGGACTACGTCACCGCCGCGCTGCCGGGAGCCCTGAAGTTCCTCGAGGGGTGTCTCGCGGAGAAGCATGTTGACGCCATGGTGGTGTGAGCGACGCAATTAGTTAGAGATCACCCCTCGTGCCACCGGTATGGAGTGCGGTAACGCGAGTTACCGCTCTGACTGATTCTGTTCATGCTGCAAGCCGAGGCTGGTGCGATTTCGCTTCGTCGCACGAACGAAGGCTGGACCTGCTCGCGTTCCAGGACGAACAACAACAGGAAGAGCGGTAACTCGCGTTACCGCACTCCAGAACAGGCCTGTCATCCCGCAGGATGACGTCTGTTCTCTTGAAGCGCACACGCGCCGGCCTCTCGCAGGATGGCGGCACACCCTCGCGCCGTGTTGCAAGGCGCTGGCGCCACGATGCAAGCAGCGCGCGAAACGGTGAAAGGCGCTGGCGGAACGGTGTAAAGCGGCTCGCAGGATGGTGAAAGGCCGCGGCGTCGCGGTGAAAGCGGCTCGCGCGCCGGTGCGAAGCCTTCGCGGAACGGTGTAAAGCGCCGCGCGCAACGGTGCAAAGCGTTGGCCCCGTCGTGCAAGGCCCTCGCACCGCCGTGCAAGGGCGTTTACACCGCCGTGCAACCCGCTCGCATCGTCGTGCAAGACGGATTACACCGTTGTGCGAAGCGTTTGCACCGTTCTGCGAAGCCTTCGCACCGCTGCGCGAAGTGCCTGCACCGTTCTGCGAAGGCGGTTGCACCATCCCGCGAAGCGCCGACACCATCCCGCATGGCGTTTGCACGGACGCGCCAGCCGTTTGCACCGTCCTGCAGAGCATTCGCACCGGGATGTGAAGCGGCTTACACCGTCAGCGACGCGAGTGTACTGTCCAGCGAAGCCAGTGCACCATCCCGCGAAGCGTTTGCACCGCTCCGCAAAGCGCGCGCACCGCCCCGCGAAACGCGTGCACCGTTCCGGGCCACGGCGCCGCGCAGCGCAACGATCATTGCTGGTCCCACCTCTCATCCGCGGCTTTCAATGGACAATGGCGCCTACGTCTACGCGGGCGTAAGCACCCTCGCGATCCAGTCGTTGACCGTGCGGGCCAGTTCCGGGGCGTGCTCGCGGGCGATTACGCTTTCGTGGTCGCCTGGTAGGACGACGCTCTCCGTTTCCTTCTGCAGGAGCTGCTGCCAGGCCGCGGCTGCGCCGTGCAGGGCGGCGCCTTGCTGGGCCCAGACGTGGAGGACGTCCGTAGCCGGGCGGTAGGGGGTGGGGACGAAGGTCTCGGCGTAGCGGGACTGGACGGTGCGCACCCACTGCGCCTCGCTCTCGGCGGAGAGCGTGGTGCCGCCGAGGTAGCGGGCCATGTACTGCAGGGCGAAGGCGTCGGGGGGGAGCTCTTTCGTCTGGAGGACGAGCGGGTCGACATCGACGAGGATGAGCGAGCCGGGTTGGCGGCCCTGCTGTTCGAGCTGGCGCACCATCTCGAAGGCCACGATGCCGCCGTAGGAATGTCCGAGGAGGTGGAAGGGGCCGCGGTCCCACAGCTCGAGGAGAGAGGTATCGAGGAGAGAGGTAACGTAGAGCCGGGCGATGCTTTCGACCGTGTGGCAGTGTTCCACTTCCGCGGTGCTCGACGCGTGCAGGCCGTACACGGGACGCAGCTCGCCGACGGCGCGCGCCAGGTCGTAGTAGCCGTGCAGGGCTCCGACGATGCCGGGGATCAGCACGAGCGGCTCTCCCGTTTCGCGCGCTGAGAGCACGACCAGCGGCGATGCCGACGGGTCGGTGCGCTGGTCCGCGCTGAGGTGGGCGGCCAGCGCCGCGACGGTGGGATTCTTGTAAAGCTCGATGACCGGAATCCGGAGGTGCAGCGCCTGTTCGACGCGGGTCATGAGCTGGACGACTAAGAGCGAGTGTCCGCCGATCTCGAAGAAGTTGTCGTCCATGCCGACGCGGGGGAGACGCAGGACCTGCTGCCAGATTTCGGCGAGCGTTTCTTCGACCGGGGTGCGGGGCGCGACGTAGCGGTCGGTGAGCGTCGCCGCTTCGGGCGCGGGCAAGGCGGCGCGGTCGATCTTGTCGTTCGGTGTGAGCGGGAAGGCCTCGAGGGCCACGAGGAAACTGGGGACCATGTGCTCGGGCAGCGACTGCTTCAGGAACTCCCGCAACTCCGCGGTCGACGGCCCTTCGGCTCTGGTCGTGTAGTACCCGACGAGGCGCTTCGCTCCCTCCTCGCCCGTCGCCAGCACGAGCGCCTGGTTGATGGCGGGGTGGCGCTCCAGCGCGGCCTCGATCTCGCCGAGCTCGATGCGGAAGCCGCGGATCTTGACCTGATGGTCGGCGCGGCCGAGGAACTCGACCTTGCCGTCCGGGCGGTAGCGCACCAGATCGCCCGTGCGGTACATGCGGCTGCCCGCGGCGCCGAACGGGTTCGGGAGGAAGCGCTCGGCGGTCAGGTCGGGACGGTCGAAGTAGCCACGAGCGAGACCGGCGCCACCGACGTACAGCTCTCCCGCCACACCGACCGGCACGGGCTGCAGTGCACGATCGAGCACATAGAGCTTGATGTTGGGGAAGGGACGCCCGAGGGTGATTGGCTCGTCGGCGCTGACCGGTCCGATGGCCGCACCGACCGTGTTCTCGGTTGGGCCGTAGCCATTGAGCACGGTGCGCCCTTTGAGCCAGGGCATGACCTGCGCCCACGACAGCGCCTCGCCGGCGCTGACCAGCGTCTTCAATTGCGGCACCGAGTTCGGAGACATGGCCGCGAGTGCGGCAGGGGGGATCGTGGCGATGTCGACGCCCGCCTCGTTCATCAGCGCGCTGAGATCGGGACCGGGCAGCAGCCGTTCTTTCGGTGCCAGTACGAGCGCTGCCCCGCGGCCCCAGGCCATCACGATCTCCCATACCGAGGTGTCGAAGCTGAGGGAGGCGAACTGCAGGACGCGCGTGCCGGGCAAGCCCTCCAGGCGCTTCGCTGCCGCGTAGGTGAGATTGACCACGCTGCGGTGCATGATCATCACGCCCTTCGGACGGCCGGTGGAGCCGGAGGTGTAGATGATGTAGGCGAGGTTCTGCGGCAGGACTGCCAGTGCCGGCGAGTGTTTCGGATACGAATCGAGGTCGCGAAAGTCAGCTCGGGTGAGGACGCAGCGCGCGTTCGCGTCGGCGGCGATGTAGTCGATGCGCGCCTGCGGATAGCTCGGATCGATCGGGACGTAGGCGCCGCCGGCTTTGAGGATGCCCAGCAGCGCGATCATCATCTCCGGCGAGCGGTCGAGCGACAGCCCCACACGCGCCTCGGGCTCCACGCCTCGCGCGATCAGGGAGTGCGCGAGCTGGTTCGCGCGCGCGTCGAGCTCGCGATACGTGAGTTGTTGGCCTTCATAGATGATGGCCAGGGCGTCGGGAGTGCGCTCCGCCTGCGCTTCGAAGAGGCCGTGCAGCGTCAGGTCCTGCGGGCAGGGAATGTCGTGGCGGTTCCACTCCACCAGGATCTGTTCGCGCTCCTCGTCACTCAGCAGCTCATAGCAGCTGACGCGTTCCTCCGGATCGGCGACGATCGCCTCCAGCAGGCGCGTGTAGTGAGCGAGCAGACGCTGGATGGTGGCGCGTTCGAAAAGATCGGTGCTGTATTCGAGCACGCCCTCCAATCCATCCTCGGTCTCGGTCAGCGAGAGCGTCAGGTCGACTTTCGTAGCCCGCTGCTCGAACTCGATCGGCGTGATCTCCAGCCCAGGCAGCTGCAGCATGGAGAAGGGCGCGTTCTGCAGCACGAGCATCACCTGGAACAGCGGCGTGTAGGCGAGCGAGCGGGTCGGGTTCAGTTGCTCGACCAGCACCTCGAACGGGACATCCTGGTGCGCGTAGGCATGGAGAGCGGTTTCACGAACGCGTGCAAGCAACGTGGTGAAGATGGGATCGTCACTGAGGTCGGCCCGCAGCACGAGGTTGTTGATGAAGAAGCCGATCAGCGGCTCGAGCTCGGGGCGGGTGCGGTTCGCCACCGGCGTGCCGACGGCGATGTCGGTCTGGCCGCTGTAGCGGCTCAGGAGCACGTCGAAGGCGGCGAGCAGCGTCATGAACAGCGTCGCGCCCGATCTGCGGCTCAAGGCGTTGAGCTGATCGGCCAGCGCCTTCGGCAGTTGGAACGGCTCGTGTGCACCGCGATAACTCTGCACCGGCGGTCGCGGCCGATCGGTCGGCAGCTCCAGCAGCGGCGGCAGGTGCGCGAGCGCGGTTTTCCAGGTATCGGTTTCTGCCGCCAGGACGTCGCCGGTCAGCCACTGGCGCTGCCAGTGAGCAAAGTCGGCGTACTGAATGGCGAGCGGCGGTAGTGGCGTGGAGGTGTAGAGCGCAAGGAGCTCGTCCATCAGCACGCCCATGGACCAGCCGTCGGCGATGCTGTGGTGCAGGACGAGGACGAGCAGGTGCGAGTCGGGCGCTTCCTCGAGCAGCAAGGCGCGGAAGAGCACATCGCGTCCGAGGTCGAAGCGATAGTGCAGCTCCTCGTCGATGAGTGCAGCGGGATCCGTCGTACGGCGCCGCTGCACGACGAAGTCGCAGCCGTCGTCGATGACTTGGACCGGCACGCCGTCGGTTTCGACGAAACGCGTGCGCAGCACTTCATGGCGCTGGACGATCTGGTGAAACGCGCGGGCCAGTGCGTCCTCGTCGAGCCGCCCGCGCAGGCGCAGGACGGCCGGGATGTTGTAGGTGTAGCTCAGGCCTTCCAGCCTGTTGAGGAACCAGAGGCGCTGCTGGGCGAAGGAAAGCGGCAGCGGCCCGCGGCGGTCGACCGGCACCAGCGGGAGGTGGGCGATCGCTCCGAGTCCCTGCGCATCCTCGACGCGGCGGGCCAGGCTTTCGATGTCGGGCGCCTCGAAGAGCACGCGCACCGGCAATGCGAGCGAGAGCGCGTCGTTGATCCGCGCGATCGCCTGCGTGGCGAGGAGCGAGTGCCCGCCGATCTCGAAGAAGTTGTCGCCCACTCCCACGCGCGGAAGCCGCAGGACCTGTTGCCAGATCCCGGCGAGCGTCTCCTCGGTCGGCGTGCGCGGCGCGACGTACTGCTCGGTGCTCGTCCCTGCTTCCGGCGCAGGCAGCGCGGCGCGATCGATCTTGTCGTTCGGCGTGAGCGGGAACGTATCGAGTGCCACGAAGAAGCTCGGCACCATGTGCTCGGGCAGCGACTCTTTGAGGAAGATGCGCAACTCCGACGTGGACGGCGGCTCCCCCTTGGTCGTGTAGTAGGCGACGAGGCGCTTCGCTTCGTGCTCACCGGTCGCGAGGACGAGCGCCTGATTGACGGCGGGATGCCGCTCCACGGCCGCTTCGATCTCGCCGAGCTCGATGCGGAAGCCGCGGATCTTGACCTGATGGTCGGCGCGTCCGAGGAACTCGACTTTGCCGTCGGGGCGGTAGCGCACCAGGTCGCCCGTGCGGTACATCCGGCTGCCCGCGGCGCCGAATGGATTCGGGAGGAAGCGCTCGGCGGTGAGGTCGGGGCGGTCAAAGTATCCGCGCGCCAGACCGGCACCGCCGATATAGAGCTCTCCGGCCACGCCGACCGGCACCGGCTGCAGTGCACGATCGAGCGCGTAGAGCTTAATGTTGGGGAAGGGACGGCCGAGGGTGATCGGCTCGTCCGCGCTGACCGGGCCGATGGCCGCGCCGCAAGTGTTTTCGGTCGGACCGTAGCCGTTCAGGACCGTACGTCCCTCGAGCCAGGGCATGACCTGACCCCAGGACAATGCTTCACCGGCACTCACGAGCGTCTTCAGGCGGGGCACCGAATCGGGCGACATGGCCGCGAGTGCGGCAGGAGGGATGGTGGCGATGTCGACGCCGGCCTCGTTCATCACCGCGCTCAGGTCGTGCCCGGGCAGGAGGCGTTCTTTGGGTGCGAGCACGAGCGCAGCCCCGCGGCCCCAGGCCATCACGATCTCCCAGACCGAGGTGTCGAAGCTGAGGGAGGCGAACTGCAGGACGCGCGTTCCCGGCAAGCCTTCCAGGCGCTTCGCTGCCGCGTAGGTGAGATTGACCACGCTGCGATGCATCACCATCACGCCCTTGGGGCGGCCGGTGGAGCCGGAGGTGTAGATGATGTAGGCGAGGTTCTGGGGCAGCACCGCGACCGCCGGTGAGTGTGCCGGATACGCGTCGAGGTTGCGGAAATCGGCCCGGGTGAGGACGCAGCGCGCATTCGCGTCGGCGGCGATGTAGTCGATGCGCGCCTGCGGATAGCTCGGATCGATCGGGACGTACGCACCGCCGGCTTTGAGGATGCCGAGGAGGGCGATCATCATCTCCGGCGAGCGGTCGAGCGACAGCCCGACACGCGCCTCCGGCTCCACGCCTCGCGCGATCAGGGAGTGCGCGAGCTGGTTCGCTCGCGTGTCGAGCTCGCGATACGTGAGGTGCTGGCCTTCATAGATGATGGCGACGGCGTCGGGAGTGCGCTCCGCCTGCGCTTCGAAGAGGCCGTGCAGCGTCAGGTCCTGCGGGCAGGGGATGTCGTGGCGGTTCCACTCCATGAGGATCTGCTCGCGCTCCTGCTCGCTCAGGAGCTCGTAGCGGCTGACGCGCTCGTCGGGCTTGGCGACGATCGCCTCGAGCAGGCGCTCGAAATGGGCGAGCAGGCGCTGGATCGTGGAGCGGTCGAAGAGATCGGTACTGTATTCGAGCAGGCCGTCCAGGCCGTCGTCCGTCTCATTGAGGGAGAGGGTCAGGTCCACCTTCGTGGCCCGCTGCTCGAACTCGATGGGCGTGATCTCCAGTCCGGGCAGGCGCAGTATGGAGAACGGCGCGTTCTGCAGCACGAGCATGACCTGGAAGAGCGGCGTGTACGCGAGCGAGCGGGTCGGGTTCAGTTGCTCGACCAGCACCTCGAACGGCACGTCCTGGTGCGCGTACGCGTGCAGCGCCGTCTCGCGCACCCTCGCCAGCAACGCGGTGAAGGTGGGATCGTCACTGAGATCGGCACGCAGTACGAGGTTGTTGATGAAGAAGCCGATCAGCGGCTCGAGCTCGGGGCGGGTGCGGTTCGCCACCGGCGTGCCGACGGCGATGTCGGTCTGGCCGCTGTAGCGGCTGAGGAGCACGTCGAACGCGGCCAGCAACGTCATGAAGAGCGTCGCACCTGATCTGCGGCTCAAGGCGTTGAGCCCGTCCTGCAACTCCGCGGCGAGGTGGAACGGCTCGTGTGCACCGCGGTAGCTCTGCACCGGGGGCCGCGGTCGGTCGGTGGGCAGCTCCAGCAACGGCGGCAGGTGCGCTAGCGCGGTTTTCCAGGTATCGGTTTCCGCGGCCAGGACGTCGCCGGTCAGCCACTGGCGCTGCCAGTGAGCAAAGTCCGCGTATTGAATGGTCAGCGGCGGTAATGGTGAGGAGGTGTAGAGCGCAACCAGCTCGTCCATGAGAACCCCGATGGACCAGCCGTCGGCGATGCTGTGGTGCAGGACGAGGACGAGCAGGTGCGACTCGGGCTCTTCCTCGATCAGCAACGCGCGGAAGAGCACATCGCGGCCGAGGTCGAAGCGATAGTGCAGCTCCTCGTCGATGAGTGCAGCGGGATCCGTCGTACGGCGCCGCTGCACGACGAAGTCGCAGCCGTCGTCGATGACCTGGACCGGCACGCCGTCGGTTTCGACGAAACGCGTGCGCAGCACTTCATGGCGCTGGACGATCTGGTGAAACGCCCGAACCAGTGCGTCCTCATCGAGCTGCCCCCGCAGGCGCAGGACCGCCGGGATGTTGTAGGTGTAGTTCGGGCCTTCCAGCCTGTTCAGGAACCAGAGCCGCTGCTGGGCGAAGGAGAGCGGCAGCGGTTCGCCGCGATCGACCGGCACCAGCGGGAGCGAGCTCCGTCCGGTGGTTTCCTCATCCTCGACGCGGCGGGCGAGGCTCTCGATGTCGGGCGCCTCGAAGAGCACGCGCACCGGCAAGGCGAGCGCGAATACGTCGTTGATTCGTGCGATCGCCTGCGTGGCCAGGAGCGAGTGCCCGCCGACCTTGAAGAAGTTGTCGCCCACGCCGACGCGCGGAAGCCGCAGGACCTGTTGCCAGATCCCGGCGAGCGTCTCCTCGGTCGGCGTGCGCGGCGCGACGTACTGTTCCGTGCTCGTCCCTGCTTCCGGCGCAGGCAGCGCGGCGCGATCGATCTTGTCGTTCGGCGTGAGCGGGAACGCATCGAGTGCCACGAAGAAACTCGGCACCATGTGCTCGGGCAGCGACTCTTTGAGGAAGATGCGCAGGTCCGACGTGGACGGCGGCTCCCCCTTGGTCGTGTAGTAGGCGACGAGGCGCTTCGCTTCGTGCTCACCGGTCGCGAGGACGAACGCCTGGTTGACGGCGGGATGCCGCTCTACGGCCGCTTCGATCTCGCCGAGCTCGATGCGGAAGCCGCGGATCTTGACCTGATGGTCGGCGCGACCGAGGAACTCGACTTTGCCGTCGGGGCGGTAGCGCACGAGATCGCCCGTGCGGTACATGCGGCTGCCGGGGGAGCCGAAGGGATTGGGGAGGAAGCGCTCGGCGGTCAGGTCGGGACGGTCGAAGTAGCCGCGAGCGAGACCGGCCCCGCCGACGTACAGCTCTCCGGCTACACCGACCGGGACCGGCTGGAGTGCACGATCCAGTACATACAACTTGATGTTGGGAAAGGGACGCCCGAGGGTGATCGGCTCGTCCGCGCTCACGGGACCGATGGCCGCGCCGACCGTGTTTTCGGTCGGGCCGTAGCCGTTGAGGACGGTGCGCCCTTCGAGCCAGGGCATGACCTGCGCCCACGACAGCGCTTCGCCGGCGCTGACCAGCGTCTTCAATTGCGGCACCGAGTCCGGAGACATGGCCGCGAGTGCGGCAGGAGGGATGGTGGCGATGTCCACGCCGGCCTCGTTCATCAGCGCACTGAGATCGGGACCGGGCAGCAGGCGCTCCTTGGGCGCGAGCACGAGCGCCGCGCCCCGGCCCCAGGCCATCACGATCTCCCACACCGAGGTGTCGAAGCTGAGGGAGGCGAACTGCAGGACGCGCGTGCCGGGCAAGCCTTCCAGGCGCTTCGCCGCCGCGTAGGTGAGATTGACCACGCTGCGATGCATCACCATCACGCCCTTGGGGCGGCCGGTGGAGCCGGAGGTATAGATGATGTACGCGAGGTTCTGCGGCAACACCGCGACTGCCGGTGAGTGCTCCGGATACGAGTCGAGGTCGAGGAAATCCGCACGGGTGAGGACGCAGCGCGCATTCGCGTCGGCGGCGATGTAGTCGATGCGTGCCTGCGGATAGCTCGGATCGATCGGGACGTACGCGCCGCCCGCTTTGAGGATGCCCAGCAGCGCGATCAGTATTTCCGGCGAGCGGTCGAGCGACAGCCCCACCCGCGCCTCCGGCTCCACCCCTCGCGCGATCAGCGAGTGCGCGAGCTGATTCGCCCGCGCGTCGAGCTCGCGATACGTGAGCTGCTGTCCCTCGTAGATGATGGCCAGAGCGTCGGGAGTGCGTTCCGCCTGCGCCTCGAACAGTCCGTGCAGCGTCAGGTCCTGTGGGCAGGGGATGTCGTGGCGGTTCCACTCCACGAGCATCTGCTCGCGCTCTTCCCCGCTCAGTAACTCATAGCGGCTGACGCGCTCCTCGGGGTTCGCGACGATCGCCTCCAGCAGGCGCACGTAATGCGCGACGAACCGCCCGATCGTGGTGCGATCGAAGAGGTCGGTGCTGTATTCGACCAACCCGTCGAGCCCATGTTCCGTCTCCGTCAGCGAGACGGTCAGGTCGGTCTTCGTGGCCCGCTGCTCGAACGCGATGGGCTCGATCTCCAGCTCCGGCAGTTGCAGCATCGAGAACGGTGCGTTCTGCAACGCGAGCATGACCTGGAACAGCGGCGTGTACGCCAGCGACCGGGCCGGGTTCAGTTGCTCGACCAGCACCTCGAACGGCATGTCCTGGTGCGCGTAGGCGTGCAGGGCCGTCTCGCGGACCTGCGCGAGCAACGCGGCAAAGGTTGGGTCGCCACTGAGATCGGCGCGCAGCACGAGGTTGTTGATGAAGAAGCCGATCAGCGGCTCGAGCTCGGGGCGGGCGCGGTTCGCGACCGGCGTGCCGACCGCGATGTCGGTCTGGCCGCTGTAGCGGCTGAGGAGCACGTCGAACGCGGCCAGCAGGGTCATGAAGAGCGTCGCGCCCGACTGCCGGCTCAACGCGTTGAGCCGCGCGGTGAGCTCGGCGGAGAGGTGAAACGGCTGCTGCGCGCCGCGATAGCTCTGAACTGCCGGACGGGGACGGTCGGTGGGCAGCTCGAGCAGCGGCGGGAGGCCCGCAAGCGCCATGCGCCAGTACTCCGTCTCGGCGGCCAGCACCTCGCCGGTCAGCCACTGCCGCTGCCAGTGCGCGTAGTCGGCGTACTGAATCGTGAGAGGCGGCAGTTGAGCGCCGGTGTACAGCGCGGCCAACTCCTCCATCAGCACGCCGGCAGACCAGCCGTCGGCCACGCTGTGGTGGAAGATGAGCGCGAGCAGGTGCAACTCGGGTGCTTCCTCGACCAGCAACGCCTTGAACAACTCATCGCGGCTCAGGTCGAAGCGATAGTGCAGCTCCTCGTCGATCAGCGCATTCACTTCGCCCACGAGAGCAGAACGACCCTCCTCGGCGTCGCGCAGGCGCACAGTGAACGTGTCGACGGGGTCGATCACCTGCACCGGGACGCCGTCGACTTCGCGGAAGCGCGTGCGCAGGACTTCGTGGCGCTCGACGATGGTCTCCAGCGCGCGAACCAGCGCGTCCTCGTCGAGCACACCACGCAGGCGGATGAAGATGCCGAGGTTGTAGGTGGAACTCGGGCCTTCGAGCTGATTGAGGAACCAGAGGCGTTGCTGGGCGAAAGAGAGCGGCAACGGGCCGCTGCGATCGACCGGCACCAGCGGCAGCGAGGTTCGGCCAGTGGTTTCCGCGCCTTCGATGTGGCGGGCCAGGCTTTCGATGTCCGGCGTCTCGAAGAGCACGCGCACAGGCAGCGCCAGGCCGAACGCATCGTTGATCCTGGTAATGGCCTGCGTGGCGAGGAGCGAGTGGCCGCCGATCTCGAAGAAGTGGTCGCTCACGCCGACGCGCGGGACGCGCAGGACCTGCTGCCAGATGCCGGTCAGCGTCTCCTCGGTCGGCGTTCGCGGAGCGACGTGCTTTTCGGCAGCCACATCGGGAGCGGGCAAGGCCGCGCGATCGATCTTGTCGTTCGGCGTGAGCGGGAAGGCGTCCAGTGCCATCAGGAAGCTCGGCACCATGTGGTCCGGGAGCGATTCCTTCAGGAACGCACGCAGCTCCGAGGTGGACGGGCCGTCGCCTCGGGTCGTGTAGTAGGCGACGAGCCGCTTCGCTTCGTCGTCGCCGGTGGCGAGGACGAGCGCCTGGTTGACCGCGGGGTGGCGCTCGAGCGCTGCTTCGATCTCCCCGAGCTCGATGCGGAAGCCGCGGATCTTGACCTGATGGTCGGCGCGACCGAGGAACTCGACTTTGCCGTCGGGGCGGTAGCGCACGAGATCGCCCGTGCGGTACATGCGGCTGCCGTCGGCGCCGAAGGGATTGGGGAGAAAGCGTTCGGCGGTCAGGTCTGGGCGGTCGAAGTAGCCGCGAGCGAGACCGGCGCCGCCGACGTACAGCTCACCGGCCACACCGACCGGTACCGGCTGAAGCTCGCCGTCGAGGACGTACAGCTTGATGTTCGGGAACGGGCGGCCGAGGGTGATCGGCTCATCGGCGGTCACGAGGCCGATCGCCGCGCCGACCGTGTTCTCGGTCGGACCGTAGCCATTGAGTACGGTGCGCCCTTTCAGCCAGGGCATCACCTGCGCCCACGACAGCGCTTCGCCGGCGCTGACCAGGGTCTTCAAGAGCGGAACCGAATCCGGAGACATGGCCGCGAGTGCGGCCGGGGGAATGGTGGCGATGTCCACGCCCGCCTCGTTCATCAGCGCGCTGAGATCGGGACCGGGCAGCAGGCGTTCTTTCGGTGCGAGCACGAGCGCCGCGCCGCGGCCCCAGGCCATCACGATCTCCCACACCGAGGTGTCGAAGCTGAGGGAGGCGAACTGCAGCACGCGCGTGCCCGGCAAGCCTTCCAGCCGCTTCGCCGCCGCGTAGGTGAGATTGACCACGCTGCGATGCATCACCATCACGCCCTTGGGGCGGCCGGTGGAGCCGGAGGTGTAGATGATGTAGGCGAGGTTCTGCGGCAGCACCTCGACCGCAGGTGAGTGTTCCGGATACGAGTCGAGGTCGCGAAAGTCGGCCCGGGTGAGGACGCACCGCGCATTCGCATCGGCGGCGATGTAGTCGATGCGCGCCTGCGGGTAGCTCGGATCGATCGGGACATACGCGCCGCCGGCTTTGAGGATGCCCAGCAGCGCGATCATTATCTCCGGCGAGCGGTCGAGCGACAGCCCCACCCGAGTCTCGGGCACGATGCCCCTCGCGGCGAGCGAATGCGCGAGCTGGTTCGCCCGCGCATCGAGCTCGCAATACGTCAGCTCCCGCCCCTCGAAAACGATCGCGATGGCGTCGGGAGTGCGCTCCGCCTGCGCCTCGAAGAGGCCGTGCAGCGTCAGGTCCTGCGGGCACGGAATGTCGTGCCGGTTCCACTCCACCAGGATCTGCTGCAGCTCATCCGCGTCGAGCTGGCCGTGGGGTGGGGAGGAGGTCATGCGCTGTTGCCACGGTCATCCATCTGCCTGCGCAGGCTCAGCGGCCGCATGTCGGTCCAGACCTCTTTGATGAAAGCCAGGCAATCGGCCTTCAGGCCTTCCTTCCCCGCGTCGCGCCAGCCCGCGGGGCTCTCCCGGTCCGCCGGCCAGATGGAGTACTGCTCCTCGTGATTGACCACGACCTTGTAGATGGTGGTGTCTTCTTCCCGTTCCGGCATCGGTCTGGATTGGCGGGCGGTGCTTCGCCCCGGCCATTTTTCTCCTTACATCCTGTTCGGCGGCACGAACGATGGTACTGCCATCCCGAAGAGCGGACAAGCCGGACTCCTCAAAGTGTCCTCTTGAAAAGCAGCGTCGCCGCCGTCATGGCGATCACCGAGAACACGATCAGGTACAGCAGGTCGCCCCCGATGGCGGCGAAGCCGGTGTTCTTGAGGAGCAGGCTCCGGAGCGCGCGCACGGAGTAGGTGAACGGATTCAGCACCGCGATCACCTGCAGCCAGGGGGGAAAGCCCTGCTGCGGATAGACGGCACCGCTCGGGAAGTACAGGACCGTGCTCAGGACGCCGAACATCGCGCGCGGCACCATCGGGTTCGATGTGCGCACCATGAGCAGGAACATCAGGCTGATCAGCGCGAAGGCCGTGACCAGCACCACCACCAGGAGCCGCAGCAGCCGCATCGGATCGAGCGGATTCGGCACTCCGGCGATGAACGACCCTACCAGCACGAGCGCCGTCCCGGCGATCACCGCCTTGATGGTGCCGGCGGAGTTGAACCCCGCGATCAGCTCGAAGCGGGTGACGGGCGTGACCAGGTAGCCCTCGTGTAGCCCGTGGGCCTTGTCGTCGACGAAGTTGATCCCGCCGCCGATCATCACCATCGTGAAGATCGACATCACGATCGAGCCGGGCAGCAGGTACTGGATGTACGGCACGTACGGATAGACCTCGACCACCTGGAGGGACGTCTGCCGGACCACCCGCAGCGGCGGATCGGGCAGGTTGAACGCCGCCAGGAGGCTGTTCATCTGCGTGACGATGGTCGCCGACACGAAGCTGTCGGTGTTGTCCTCGATGAGCGCCAGCCGCGGCGCGTTCCGCTGGTAGACGCGGCGCGAAAAGTCGGGAGGGATCACCAGCACGGCCTGGATCCGCCCGTTGCGGAGGTCGGTCAGCGCCTCTCCCTGGTCGGCGTAATCGATGGTCTCGAACGTCCGCGCGCCGGCCCGGATGGCCCCCGCCAGCTCGCGGATCTTCACCGCCTGCAGGCCGTGATCCTGGTCGACGACGCCCACCTTCAGGTGCTTCACGTTGCCGCCGAACGAATAGCCGAGGATGCAGAGCTGGACGATCGGCAGGAGCATCGAAAGGACGATCATGGTGGGGTTGCGCCGGAAGCGGCGGAGCTCGCGTTCGATGATTGCCCAGGTACGGTGCATGGTCGCGCCTCAGCCCCTCCGCACGAGGAACTGGCTCTCCTGCGCGTCCGGTTTCTGCAGCTCGTCCCGCAGTGCGCGGCCGGTGCAGTGCATGAACACGTCGTCGAGGGTCGTGCTCTGCACCGCCAGCGACAACACCGATACGCCCGCACGGCCGGCCGTCTCCATGATCCTCATCGTCGTGCCGGGGCCGTTGTGCGACCGGACGCGGAACACCCCGCCGTCGGCCGCGACGTCATCGACCTCGGGCAGCGCCCGCAGCGTCTCCCCCCACGACGACGGCGGCGCGGCGAAGCTCACCTCGATCACGTTGGTTCCGGAGACCGCGGCCTTGAGCTTCATCGGGGAGTCGAGCGCCTTGAGCTCCCCATGATCGACGATGGCGATCCGGTCGCAGAGCCGGTCCGCTTCGTCCATGTAGTGGGTGGTCAGCAGGACCGTCAGGTCGCGCCGCGACTTGATCCGCTGCAGCATCTCCCACACGGCCACGCGCGACACCGGGTCGAGCCCGGTGGTCGGCTCGTCCAGGAAGAGCACGTGCGGCTCGGACACGAGCCCGCGCGCGATCTCGACGCGGCGGCGCATGCCGCCGGAGAGCAGCTTCACCGGCTTGTCGGCCCACTGCAGGAGCTCGACCGCCTCGAGCAGCTCGTGGATGAGCGGCCCCCGCTTCGCCCGCGGCACGCCGTAGAGCTTGGAGAAGATGAGCAGGTTCTCCTCGACCGTGAGATCGAGGTCGCTGGTCATCGCCTGCGGGATGACGCCGATCGACGTGCGCACGCCATGGGGCTGGGTGACGATGTCGAACCCGCCGATGGTCGCGGTTCCGGACGTCGGCGGGATGAGCGTGGTGAGGATGCGGATGAGGGTGGATTTCCCCGCTCCGTTCGGCCCGAGGAGGCCGAAGATCTCGCCGGCCTGCACGTCGAAGCTGACGCCGTTCAGGGCAACGAATTGCCCGAAATGCTTGACGATGTTCCGTACTTCGATGGCGTTCATTTCACCGGCAGCAGCACGTACGCCGTCATCCCCACGGCCAGGCGGCGATCGCCGTTCGGCACGCGCAGCCGGATCTCGAAGGTCTTGATGTCGCGCTTGGTGCGGCTGACGTCGCGTTGCGTGGCGAAGCCGGCGTTCACGCCGCGGTAAACGACCGTCCCTTCCCGCTCGTCGCCGGAGGGGAGGCGCACGATCCGTTTGTCGCCGATGCGCACGCGGTCGATGTAGGTCTCCTCGACGTCCGCGCGCACCCAGAGGTCGTCGGGGTTGATCAGCGTCACCACCGGCTGCCCCGCGTCGACGAACTCGCCGGCGCGCGCGGCCAGCACGTCCACGATGCCGCCGATCGGCGCGTGCAGCTCGGTGTAAGCCAGCCGGACGTCGGCCTTCGCGCGCTGCGCGTTCGCGGCGGCCTGCTGCCGCTCGTTGGCCTCGAGCTGGCTGCGGCGCACCGAGATCTGTTCGGCGTTGGTCCGCGCGAGCGCGACTCTCGAGCGTTGCGCGTCCACCTGCCGGGCCAGCGACGCGACGCGCGCCCGTGCGGCGTCGTGCGCCGTGCGCGCCTGGTCGAACTGTTCCGCCGCCATCACACCCTGCGCGGACATCTTCTGCAGGCGTTCCGCCGCCAGCCGTGCGTTCTCGAGTTCCGCTTCCGCCGCCTTGTGCTGCGACTCGACCGCCGCGAGCGTCGCCTCCGCCTGGCGGATCTCGTCCGCGGTCTGCCGTTCCTGGAGCCGCAGCGCCGACGCGCTTTCCCGCACCTGCGACATCGCCCCCTCGGCGCTGTGCGTGAAGAACGCGCTCTCCTGCCGCAGCTCGTCCGGCACGAGCAGCGCCGCCAGCTGCCCTTTCTTCACGACGTCGCCTTCCCTCACGAACAGCCGGTCGATCCGCCCCGCGATCTGCGGGCTGACGATCACGTCGTTGCTCGTGACGATGCCCGTCAGCGTGAGCCGTTCCGGAGCCCGCTGGGCGTAGTAGTAGGCGCCGCCGCCCACCCCGATGAGGAGGAGCACCACGAGGAGCCGCACGCGTTGCATATGGAAAGAAGTGTATAGGGAAAAACGGCGCCTGTCGCCGATGTCTCATACCGGACGCCCGATTCCACGAGCGCGTAGTAAACTTCAGGAGTCAATCCACCCCTACGTCCGGAGGCAGAGCGGGAATGCAGGATTCAGCCGTGACCACGGCCAGGTCGAGGATCGTTCGTGTCGGCGTCCTCAGCGCGATCACCAAGCTCGATCTCCGCGAGGCGATCGACAGCATCAGCGGCATGGTCCTCGGGCAGATCTACGAGACGCCATACTCGATCGTCACCAGCGCCGCGGGCGAGCCGCAGGTCCAGCCGTTGCTCTTCGAGCCGCTGCGCGTCGACGGAAAGCTGAAGTTCTCCGCGGCCATCCGTCCCGGCATCAAGTTCTCGGACGGTACGCCGCTGACCGCCGACATCGCGGCGCGCTCGCTGCGCGGCGCCAAGGTCCTGGCCAGCAAGGCCAAGATCGACGTGGAAGGCGATCGGGTCGCGTTCACGCTCACCGAGCCGAACCCGCGCTTCGACCTCGCGCTGACGCAGGCCGTCACCTCCATCGTCCTCGACCGCCCCTCGCAACTCCTCGGTACCGGCGCGTTCATGTTCGACCAGCGTCCGAACCTGCGCATGCTGCAGGCGGCGAAAAGCTTCCGTCTCGTGCCCAACCCTCATTACGAGGGGAAGAGTGGAGTCGACGAGATCGAGTTCCACGTCTATGCCGCCGCGGAAGACGGCACGCCGCGGGCGCTGATCGACGCGCTGCGCGCCGGCGAGGTGGATCTCACCACCGCGCTGACGATGGCGGACGTCTCCGCGAACCAGATCACCGGCATGGCGCTGTCGCTGCAGCCGGGCAACTCGACCGGCGTCCTCTTCTTCAACTGCCAGCGGCCCGCTCTCGCGAACGCGGCGGTGAGGCGCGGCATCTCGCTCGCCCTCGACGTGCACGAACTGGCCACGCGCTCGTTCGACAAGAATCCGGCCGCGTTCCTCGCCCCGAACCTCCTCCCGCCGATGATGGGACGCCCGAGCGGCTTCCCGGTCCTCGATCGCCGCGAGGCAAACCGCCTCCTCGACGCGAGCGGGGCGAAGCCGAAACGACTGTCGCTGCTCGTCCCCTGGGCGCCGCGTCCCTACCTGCCGAAGCCACTGCCGCTTGCGCAGGCCGTGCAGCGGCAGCTCGGCGACGTAGGCATCGCGGTCGATCTGCGCGAGACGAAGACCAGCGAACAGTTCTTCGACGATCTCGTCCGCGGCAACTACGACATGGCGCTCGCCGGCTGGATCGCCGACACGCCCGACCCCGCCGACTTTTTCGAGACGCTGCTCTGGTCGAAGAATTTCGAGGGAGAGCGTCACTCGAACCTCAGCCGCTGGAAGAACCCCGTCATGGACGCCGCGCTCGCGCGCTTCCGCGCCCAGCCGACCGAGGAGCACAAGCAGGAGATCAACAAGATCATCCGCGAAGAAGCCCCGCTCCTGCCGCTGATCTACGGCCAGTCAGTAGTCGTGCACTCGCGAAAGATCAGAAACGTCTCCATGAGCGCAACCGGCGTATTGACGCTGAGTGCCGTGACGGTGAGCTGAGGCGTCCCGGCCGCGGCTTGCGGCCAGACTCTGCGAGAGCGCGGCGACTCTTTCGGGGGGGGCGATCCGGATTACCTGTTCCTGAGGCGGATGGTCTGGGGCGACCAGGTTCCGCCTGAATCGCGGAAGGCTTGGGTCGTCACCGTGGGGAGTCGGGGGTCCCGTCGGTGCCGCAGATCCATCGTGACGCGGATGACTGCTTCACCCGGTCCGGCCTGCGGTCGCGGGACTTCCTCGAGGCGAACGTCGTTGACGCCGTGAAACACGACCGCGCGCATCGTGCCGGCGTCTGTCGCGGTCATCGCCGTTTCCCGCTCTGCAGACATGGTCGTCATGATGAGACTCCTTTCCTCAACCGGCCATCGGGCGGGAGATGTGCCCTTCATTCATTGCTGCTTGGCGAGTTGTCAAATGTTGCAAGAACCGCTCCGCGGCCATTCATATAGAAAGAGATGTACGCTGGGACTCGATCGCTGTACTCGAGGCCCGGCACCTGTGCGTTGGATCGATCCTCGCAAGCAAACAGAACCGACTGGTTCAACCCTGCTCCTCATCACGCGGGTCGAGATTGCGACGTTCTACCCTAAGTTAGTTCCTGTCCTCGCCCGCCGTAAGTACAAGAGGATAAAGACAGATATGGCGCATTCGGTGTTGCGCTTTTGGGGCTGTCCCGTTAGAATTGATTGCGACCAAACAATTGATTCTAAAAGAGATAAACCTCAGGAGCAC
>DASQJY010000068.1:0-41982 GCA_035630815.1 Thermoanaerobaculia bacterium | reverse complement strand
TGATCGCATTCTTCACAAGCGTGCGAAAACGGCGGGAGAGCACCTTGACGGCGAGAAGGAATGTGCCGGTGGGGACGCGCACCCAGCGGCGGCCATCGAACGAGAAGCCGCCGCCGGGAACGACACAATGAACGTGAGGGTGAAAGACGAGGGTCTGGCCCCAGGTGTGAAGTACGGTGAGGACGCCGATGTGTGCGCGAAGCCTCGAGGCCGCAACATCGGTCAAAGCCTGCCCGGCGGCGCGCAGCAGAATCGCATAGAGGATCTCGGGCGCGTGCGGGACCAACGCGTTCAGACGCTCCGGGATGGTGAAGACCACATGGAAGTAGGGAACGTCGAGAACCTCTTCGCGGCGCTTCTCGAGCCAGCTCTCGCGGGCCTCGGCCCCACAGCCGGGACAGTGGCGGTCGCGGCACGAGTTCCAGAAGGTGTGCTCGTAATCGCACCGATCGCAGTGGTCGCGATGTCCGCCCATGGCCTCGGTGCGGCAGTCGGCGATCGAGCGCAGCACTTTGATCTGCGCGGGTGCGAGGGCGCGAGTGGCCAGAAGATCGGCTCCGCTGGCGCGCGCGATCGCGCCAAGGGAGAGCGGCTGATCCATCGGCGGCGACTACTGGTGGCCGGCGGGGGGCGTGGCCGGCAGGATCGCGTCGAGGGGGCTGCGTGCGTGAGCCGGCGAAACGTGCGTGTAGATCTCAGTGGTGCGGGTGTGGGCGTGCCCCAGCAGAACCTGGATCACGCGCATGTTCGTCCCCTGCTCCATCAGGTGGGTGGCGAACGAGTGACGAAGCGTGCGGGGAGATACACGTTTGGTGATTCCGGCGCGGCCGACGGCGCGTTTGAGCGCGCGTTGGACGGTGGTGGGATGGATGGAGCGGAGAGGATCGTTCGCGCACGGGAAGAGCAGGTCCGAGGGACGGGTCTTGCGCCACCACTCGCGGAGCAGCTCGAGGGCGATGGGAGACAGAGGGACATAGCGATCCTTGTGTCCCTTGGCCTGACGGATGTGGAGGAGCATGCGCGCCGAGTCGATGTCGGCGACGGCGAGGCGGCACACCTCGCCGAGACGGAGGCCGGCGGAGTAGAGGACGGTGAGGATCACGCGGTCGCGCAGCGACCCGAGCGCTGCAAGGATGGCCAGCGTCTCGCTGGCGGCAAGAACGACGGGATAGTGCTTCTCGCGGCGGCCGTGAGGGATGCGGACGACCCAATCGGGACGATCCATCACATAGAGGTAGAAGAAGCGCAGAGCACAGACGGTCTGATTGAACAGGCTGTACGACACCTTCTTGACGTCGCGAAGGAAGAACAGGTACTGCTCGATCTCGGGAAGCTCTACGCGATCGGGCGAGCGACGAAAGTACAGCGCGAACCGGGAAACGAGCGAGACATACGTGCGCACAGTGCGCTCGGAGAGATTGCGGACGCGCATCGCCTGCTGCATCCGTTGACGCAAGGGAGTGGTGACCATGATCGATCTCCTTTCATTGAGACCGATCAGTGGACTCCCGCGAGACCCTCAGAGGCGAGCGGTCATCGGCTCAACTCCCACCGACGACAAACCATCAAGAACGCGGAGCGCGCCGCGTAGCGGCTTCGTCCAACTTTGGTGTGAAGCTGATGCGGCCCGACTTCGGCTCGGCAGCCGAGCTGCCTACGATATCGCCGGCGGCTTCGGCACGCGGGACCGGCCGCACAGCTTACACCAAGGACTTTAGGCGGACGAAACAACATCTTCGCGGTGGGACGCTTTCCATGAAGCTTCGCGTACTAGGACGCTCAACGCCGGCGGAGTGGTGGCCGTGAGCCGTGAACCGGCGCCAGAGCTCCGCAACAAGTGCGACCCCAAGCCAGCATATAACTAGCACTACAACTGCTGAGGCGACGTCGAGCGTTGCCCCCGTCGAGAGTGCAAGTAAGACTGCAAATGCCACCGCAGATCACGATCGCGTGCTTGTGCAAGCTCTCATGTCACACCTCACCTAAACTTCTGTCTAGGAGAGCCACCACGCGTCATTTCCCTACCTGGGCGGCGCCTAACCCGGATTATTCACCAGCACTCATAGCGGGCCATCGTTGAAGAGGAGCTCACGTATCCGACGCCATGTGTGGGTGAACGTGCGTTCAGCAAGGACTGACGGAAACCCGATGTTGTCTCCAAAGGGCGCGGGCGACCGCCCCCTTTTGCTTCTGGCTGCGGAGAGAGAGACGACGGCCCGCCGGAGGCCTCTCGTCGTTCCTCTCTCCGCAGCCCAACGCCTAGTCGTCCGTCAGCGGCCCCTGCGCTCTTCCCTCGATGAACTGTTCCACGATGGGGTTCTTCGAGCGCTGGAACTCCTCGGGGGTGCCCTGTTCGATGATGTGGCCCTGGTAGAGCATCGCCACGCGGTCGGCGATCTTGAATGCGACCTTCATGTCGTGGGTGATCGTCACGGTCGTGGTGCCGAGCTTTACGTCCATCTCCTCGATCAGCTCGGCGATGACGTCGCTGATGACCGGGTCGAGGCCGGTGGTGGGCTCGTCGAAGAGCAGGATCTCCGGCTTGAGGGAGATCGCGCGCGCGAAGCCGACGCGGCGGCGCATGCCGCCGGAGAGCTCCGAGGGACGCTTGCGCACCACGTTGTGCAGGTGCACGTCCTCCAGGCATTCGTGCACGCGCTCGCGGATCTCCTTCTCCGTCATCTTCGTGTGGCGGCGCAGCGGGAAGGCGATGTTCTCGAAGACTGACATCGAGTCGAAGAGCGCCCCTTCCTGGAACGACATGCCGAAGCGGCGGCGGAACTGGTTCAGCTCCACTTCCTTCAGCGTTGCCAGGTCCTGGCCGTCGATGACGACCCGCCCCTTGTCCGGCTTCAGCAGTCCGATGATGTGCTTGAGGGTGACGCTCTTGCCGGTTCCGGAGCCGCCGACGATCACGAGCGACTCCCCCTGCTCCACGTCGATCGACATGTCCTGCAGGACCTGCCGCCGGTCGAAGGATTTCCAGAGGTTCTGGAGCGAGATGATCGGCATGTCAGAAGAGCAGCTTCGTCAGGAAGAAATCGCTGAGCAGGATGATGAGCGAGGCCGAGACCACCGCATACGTCGTGGCGCGGCCGACCCCTTCCGCACCGCCGGTCGTGTAGTAGCCGCGCACGCATCCCGTGAGGGTGAGAATGAGCCCGAACACCGACGACTTGATCAGCCCCACCCAGACGTCGTTGAGCTGGAGGAACTGGAAGGTGTTCTGTTTGTAGATGACGGGGTTCGTGTTCATCAGCTTCACGGAGACGAGGTAGCCGCCGTAGATGCCGAGCGCGTCGCCGAGGATGCAGAGGAAGGGGAGCATGATCACGCCGGCCAGGACGCGGGGGACGAAGAGGTACTGGATCGGCTCCGTCGCCAGCGCCTTCAGCGCGTCGAGCTGTTCGGTGACGCGCATCGTCCCGATCTCGGCGGCCATCGACGAGCCGACGCGTCCCGTAACCATGAGCCCGACCAGCACCGGCGAGAGCTCGCGCAGCATCGCCAGCGCCACGACGCTGGCCACGAACTGCTCGGCATGCACGCGGGCGAAGCCCTGGTGCACCTGCAGCGACATGACCATGCCGGTGAACATCGTGGTCAGGAAGACCACCGGGATCGAATCGACGCCGACGCGCACCATCTGCCGGAACCACTCGCCGACGTCGTACGGCGGGCGGAACATCCAGGCGATCGTGCGCCAGAGCGCGTCGAACCAGAGGCCTGTCTGCTCGAAGAGCCGGAGGAACGTGCGCCCGATGCGGTCGAAAAGAGTGTTCATGCGTCGAAGCGTGTCCGGATGCGCGTGATGGTCTCGCCATCGAGATACACGCGCGGGACGCGCGCGCTCACGCTACAGAACACCTCGTACGAGATCGTATCAAGTTTCGCCGCAAGCTCTTCGACGGTGATTTCGTCGCTCCCCTGGCGCCCGAGGAGGACCACTTCGTCCCCCACCTGTGCGTCGGGCACGTCGGTGACGTCGATGGTGACCAGATCCATCGACACGCGTCCGACCACCGGTGCGCGCCGGCCGCGGACCAGCACTACGCCGCGGTTCGACAGCCCACGGTCGTAGCCGTCAGCGTAGCCGAGCGGGAGCGTCGCGATCCGGCTTGGACGTGACGTATGAAACGTCGCGCCGTAGCCGACCGCGTGTCCGGGAGGGAGTTCCTTGAGGCGCGCGATGCGCGTCCGCCAGCGCATGAGCGGCTCCAGCCGAAACGGATCGTGGTCGAGCGGCGCCGCGCCAAACAGGGCGATCCCGGTCCGGACGTAATCGCCGCCGATGCCGCGGATCGTAGCCGCGCTGTTCGAGAGGTGGTGCCGCGCGGCGGTGATCCCGGCCTGGCGCAGCGTCGCGACCATCCGCTCGAAGTTGGCGATCTGTGCATCCGTCAGCGGGTCGCCGAGGTCGCCGGCATTCGCAAAGTGCGTATACAGAGCCTCCACGCGCAGCCGGGGAGCGGAGCGGAGCAGCTCCACGACGCGCGGCAGCTCGCTTTCCACCGCGCCCATCCGTCCCATGCCGGAGTCGAGCTTCAGGTGGATGGCCACGTCGTGCTCCCGGGCCACGCGTGCCACCGCTTCCAGCGACTCCGGTCCCGGTACCCCCAGCGTGATGCCGTGCTCGAGCGCGATCCGCACCTGCTCCTCGTTCAACGCGCCGAGGACGAGGAGCGGGAGCTCGATGCCCTCGCGGCGGAGCTCCAGCGCTTCTTCGAGGAGCGCCACGCCGATCATGGCCACGTGCTCCGGCGAGCAGCGCCGCGCGAGCTCGACCGCACCGTGGCCGTAGGCGTCCGCCTTCAGCAGCGCGATCAGCTTCGTCCCCGCGGGCAGCCGCGACGCGATCGCCTCCACGTTCCGCTCGAAGGCGCGCAGGTCGATCTCGGCGACCGTAGGCCTCAGCGTGCCCCTCATTTCCTCAAGACGAATAGACATTCAGGTTCTGGCCATTCATCGGCCGTGAACGATCGCTTGCAAGAAAGAGGATCGTTTCGGCGATCTCCTCCGCGGTCATCGCCGCGGGGGCGCCGCCGCTCGCTTCCGCCCACATCGGCGTGTCGACGGAGCCGGGGCTGACCGCGTTCACCCTCACCCCGCGGTCTTTGATCTCGACCGCCAGCGCCTCGGTCAGCGAGATCACCGCCCCCTTGGCCGCGCAGTACGAGACCCAGCCGGGGAACTTTTCCGGGCCGACCACGCCGGAGATGGAGGCCACGTTCACGATCGCTCCCGCGCCGCGCTCGAGCATCGAGGGCAGCGCCCGCCGGCAGGCGAGATAGACCCCTTCGACGTTCACGGCGAACATCCGCCGCCAGCGTGCGAGGTCGGTCTCCACCAGCGGCGCGACGTCGATCATCCCGGCGTTGTTGACCAGGATCTCGCAGGGGCCGTACCGCGCCTCGGTCTCGGCAAAGAGGCGTTCGATCGCCTCCGGATCGGCCACGTCGCCCCGCACATCCCCCGCCGAACGGGCGAACGCGACCACGCGCGCACCCTGCGCGGTGAGGAGTTCCGCGGTCTTTTTTCCGATGCCCGACGAGGCGCCCGTGACGATCGCGACTTTTCCAGCGAGATCACTCATAATCCGCCGCAGGCTACCCTCAAAAAACGACCGCGGATAGAGGAGACTCCCACATGCCGCAGATTGTCAACGAACTCCTGCAGCTGTTCCTTCGATGGGGACACGTCGTAGCAGGCATCATCTGGATCGGCCACCTGTACTTTTTCAACTGGGTCAACGCTCACTTCGTCAAGGCGCTCGACGGTCCAACGAAGAAGATCGTCGTGCCCGAGCTCATGCCGCGCGCGCTCTTCTGGTTCCGCTGGGGCGCTGCCTGGACCTGGATCACCGGCATCCTGCTCGGCGGTCTCATTTACTACCACGGCCGCGAAGCTTTCGACGGCGATTACCGGCAGACTTCGAACCCCTGGCTCTGGCTGGCCATCCTGCTCGTCTGTCTCGCGGTGGGATTCGTCATCTACAACGCCGTGATGAAGTCGGTGAAGAACATCATCGTGGCAAACGCGATCGCGCTCCTGCTTCTCGCAGCGATTTACGCGCTGCTGAAGTACGTCGGACACTACGGCGGACGATCTCTCTACACCCACACCGGCATGATCCTGGGCACCACGATGGCGTTGAACGTCTGGATGGTGATCTGGCCGTATCAGCAGAAGATCATCCGGGCCACGAAAGAAGGCACCCCGCCCGACGCGGCCCTGGTCGCCCAGGCGGGCCTTCGGTCGCGCCACAACACGTTCATGTCCGTGCCCCTGGTCTTCATGATGCTCAGCTATCACTATTCGAACCTGTACGGTAGCCGCTACCGCGAAGCTTACCTCCTGGGTGTGCTCGTCCTCGGCTTCGCGTTCGTCCGGTGGCTCTACGGCAAGAGCGCCAAAGTCGCGCCGTTCTAGGATGCGGCTGCTCCCGAGACAGACCGCGGCATCCTGCCGCGGTCTGCCTCGCGGTGGACGGGCGGTGACAATCCTGCGCGGCGACCTCGTCGCGTGACCTGCCTCACGGCGCGACCGCGGTAAGTCCGGCTACGGTGCGGGCGTGAATTACCTCCTCGCTCTCGTCCTCGCGCAGACCGTCACGACGATCGACATCGACGCGACTGCCGACCGCCATCGCATCAGCCCGCAGGTCTATGGCGTCAACTTCGCGACCACCGCGCAGCTCCTCGACCTCAACGTCCAGCTCAACCGCTCCGGCGGCAACACCACCACGCGCTACAACTGGCAGCAGAACGCCGCCAACCACGCTCACGACTGGTACTACCAGTCGCTCGAGCACGGCCCCGCCGTCGCCGGCGAGGAGACCGACAACTTCATCCAGGACACGCTCTCCGGCAGCGCGCAGCCGATGGTCACGATCCCGATGATCGGCTGGGTGGCGAAGATGGGCCCCAACCGGCAGCGCCTCTCCAGCTTCTCGATCGCGAAATACGGCGCGCAGCAGGACGCCGACTGGCAGTGGTTCCCCGACTCCGGAAACGGCGTGCGCACCAACGGCACGCTCATCACGAACAACGATCCGCACGACGCGAACACGCCCGTCGACTCGAGCTTCATGGCCGGCTGGGTGCAGCACCTGAAGACGACGTGGGGCGGCGCCAACGGCGGCGGCGTGCGCTACTACATCCTCGACAACGAGCCCTCCATCTGGCACGGCACTCATCGCGACGTCCGTCCGAACGCGCCGGGCATGGACGAGATGTTCGAGAAGATCGTCGACTACGGCGAGAAGGTGAAGTCGGTCGACCCGGACGCGCTCGTGGTCGCGCCGGAGGAGTGGGGCTGGAGCGGCTACCTCCTCAGCGGCTACGACCAGCAGTACGGCGCGAACACGGGTGATTGGGGCAATCTCCCCGACAAAGCGGCGCACGGTGGCTGGGATTACCTCCCCTGGCTCCTCGCGAAGTTCCACGAGCACGAACAGGGCACCGGCCGGAAGCTGGTCGACGTCTTCACGGTGCACTACTACCCGCAGGGAGGGGAGTACGGGGGCGACGTCTCGCAGGCGATGCAGTTGCGGCGCAACCGCTCCACGCGCTCGCTATGGGACCCGAATTACACGGACGAAACGTGGATCGGCGACGAGGTGCGTCTCGTGCCGCGGCTGAAGGAATGGGTGGACCGGTACGACCCGCTCACGCCGATCGGGCTGACCGAGTACAACTGGGGCGCCGAGGCGCACATGAACGGCGCCACGGCCCAGGCGGACGTCCTCGGCATCCTGGGCCGTGAAGGGATGGACCTGGCCACGCTGTGGGTGACGCCCGCCACCGGCTCGCCGATGTACAACGCCGTGAAGATGTACCGCAACTACGACGGCAGCATGTCGACGTTCGGCGACATCAGCATCCGCGCCACGGCTCCGAATCCGGACGTCGTGGCCGCCTTCGCCGCGATCCGCAGCGTCGACCGCGCGCTCACGATCATGCTGATCAACAAGCAGCTCACGTCCACCGCCACCGTGGCGCTGAACGTCGCCAACTACACCCGCACCGGCAGCGCAGCGCGCTGGCAACTGACAGCGGCCGGCATCGCCCACGTCGCGGATGCGGCCGTCAGCGCGAACATCACGTTGCCCGCGCAGAGCGTGACCATCCTCGCGTTCCCCGGCACCACCGACGTGACGCCGCCGTCGCTCACGTTCGCTGCACCGGTGATGAATGAGGAGCGCCAGTACTCGTTCAGCGGCACGGCCTCCGACACGAGCGGCATCGCCTCGGTGAAGCTGCACGTCAGCGGCGGCTCTGCGGTCGACCTCACCGCGACCGGCACCACGTCCTGGACCGCCGGCCCGATCGCGCTGCAGAACGGCTGCAACCACATCACCGTGACGGCCTACGACACCGCAGGCAACCCGACTTCGCTCTCGAAAGTGGTCGCCCACGAGATCATGGCGCCTCCGCCGGTCCTGCCTCGCCGAAGCACGAAGCGACGCTCGGTCCGCTGAACGGTTATGGAGTGCGGTAACGCCAGTTACCGCTCTTCCTGCTTCTATGCGTGCATCGAGCGAGGCTGGTGCAATCTCGCCTCGTGGCACGAGCGAAGGCTGGATCTGCTCGCGTTGCAGGACGAACAAAAACAGGAAGAGCGGTAACTCGCGTTACCGCACTCCATAACAGGCTCACGATAGACTCTGCCGCATGACCATTCGCGAGATGCTCGAGCGGATCGAATACGAGACGCTCGTCCCCCGCGCTGCAAGATCGGCCGAGACGCGCGGCCGCGATCGGGCAGAGGAGGAGGACGACATCCGTCCCTCCTACCAGCGCGACCGCGACCGGATCATTCACTGCAAGGCGTTCCGGCGGCTGAAGCACAAGACGCAGGTGTTCCTCGCACCGGAAGGGGATCACTACCGGACGCGCCTCACGCACGTCCTCGAAGTGACGCAGATCGCGCGCACGATCGCCAAATCGCTGCGGCTCAACGAAGTGCTCACCGAGGCCATCGGCCTGGGGCACGACCTCGGCCACTCCGCGTTCGGTCACGCGGGAGAGGCCGCGCTGAACAAGCTCGTGCAGGGCGGCTTCGATCACTACCGCCAGTCGGTGCGCGTGGTGGAGACGCTCGAAGACCTCAACCTGACCGTCGAGGTGCGCGACGGCATCCTCAAGCACTCGAAGGGGGAGAAGGGAGAGCTGCTGCGCAAGCGGCCCAAGTCGCGGGCGCTCACGCTCGAAGGGGACATCGTCCGCATCTCCGACATCATCGCCTACGTCAATCACGACATCGACGACGGCATCCGCGCCGGGATCATCCGCGAGGACGACATCCCGAAGGACATCCGCACCACCCTCGGGCGCACCGGCAGCGATCGCATCGACCGCATGGTCCGCGACGTCATCAACGCGACGCTCGCCTGTGACTACGACGCGATCTCGATGACCGCCGAGGTCGAGCAGTCGCTGGAAGCACTGCGCAAGTACATGTTCGAGAACATGTACCTGATCCCGGAGGTACGCGGCGAGTTCGAGAAGGCGCAGAAGATCCTCACCGCGCTCTTCGAGTACGTCGTCGCGCATCCCGAGCGCTACCTCGCCGTGAACGACGGCGAGCCGGTGGAACGCCTGGCCATCGACTTCATCGCCGGCATGACGGACCGCTACGCGCTGAACCTGTACGCGGAGCTGTTTTTGCCGAAGCGATGGGAAGCCTAGCTATTTCTTCCTCGCTCCCGCCATTAGCGCATCCCGCAGATCCTTCCCCGCCTTGAACCGCACGTTCTTCGACGCCGGGATGGTGATCACTTCCTTCGTGCGGGGGTTGCGGCCTTCGCGGGCGACGCGTTCCGTGACGTGGAAGCTGCCGAGGCCGGGGATGGCGCAGCGGTCGCCGCGCTGGCAGGTTTCGGAGATGTAGTGGACGAACGCGTCGAACGCGGCGGCGGCCTCTCGCTTCGAGATGCCGGCCTGCTCGGACATCGCGTCGATCACGTCTGCTTTTCCGGGCATACGAATCCTCCTCAATGAATCTGGCGAAGACGGCGGAGTGCGTCGAGGTAGCCGTGCACGATCGAGATCACCTGCGCGTGGCTCCACGTCAGCGGCGCGACGGAGAGCGCCTGCCCGTTGTAGGGGTCGACCTGTTCCGGCAGGATCATGGACGGCGTCGCTTTCGCGCGCGCCCAGCGGACGAGGTCGAGCGCACGCTGCAGCCCCTCGACATTCGTCGCTTTCGCGATCACGTGCTCGGCGAGCCAGAGCGTGCAGAGTATCCACGGGTTTCCCGGCACGCGCTCCAGCTCCTCGGAAATGCGGTGATACGCGTCGTTCTCGTATCGCGCCGCGCCGCCAGTGTCGGTGCGCACCCACAGCTTCTCGCGGATCGCGCGCATCGTCCCTTCGATCATCGCGCTCGAAGAAGGGAACACGCCGAGGTAGAACGCGGCAAACGCGGACGAATCGACAGTCGGGTCGAGCGTGAGCGCACCGTCGTCGCCCCGTACGAAGCCGCGCGCGAACCGCGCCTCCTCCTCGAGCCAGAGGTGCTTCTTCATCGCGTCGCGCACTTCGGCGGCTGCAGCCGTATACGTGGCGCGGCGCTCCTGTTCGTTGAAGAGATTCGCCAGCTCGGCCGCGGCCGTGAGCCCCGCCCACACCGCCGCGGAGGTGAACGTGAACGTGCCGAACCGCTCCTCCCACAGGTCGAGGCTGGGCGACGGCAGCAGCGTCTCCCGGTCGCGGAAGCGGACCAGGAAGTCGGCCGCGGAGACGACCAGGCGCTTGTAGATCGTGCGCAGCAGGTCGAGATCGCGCGTCCGTTCGTAATGCCGGGCCACCAGCCAGATCACGAGCGCGGTCTCGTCCTCCTGAATCGGCAACTGCAGCTCGCCGTTGGCAACCCACGGATGCCACAGCGGCGCGGGGGAGCCGTCAGGGTTGTACTTGTGGAGGAAGTAGCCCTCGTCGCGGATGATCTCGTTCGCGAACAGGAGAAACCGCCGCGTGATCTCGGGAAACCCGGCCCGGTCCATCGCGTCGCAGACGAACGCCGCGTCGCGCGTCCAGACGTACGAGTAGTGGTCGTTGTGCCCCCAGGTGATGTCGGAGTCGTTCGCCGCGAGCACCGCGCCACCGCGATCGCACTGCGTGGCGATGACCAGCAGCGAGCGCCGGTAGAGGTCCGCGATCTCGTCCGGCAGGTCGGTGACGTCGATGCCCGGCTTGTTGACCCAGGTGTACCAGTGCGAGCCGGTGCGCGCGAGCAGGCGGGCCACGCCTTCTTCCCGGACCTGCGCGTCGAGCTTCCGCACCTCGGCATCGGTGCGCCCGGCGCAGATCCAGTAGAACGTCGTCGCGCTGCCGTTCGCCTCGAGATGGAGCGGGATGGAGAACGTCGAGTCGACGCCTCCCTGCGCGATGGCCTGCATCGACAGCGCGCCGTCCTGTGCGTCGATCCAGGTGCCGTCCCAGCCGGCGGCCTGGCTCCGTCCGCACGCGTATTCGCTCACGCCGCCGTCGCAGTTGATCAGCACGTACCGCCGCGACTTGTACTGCACGATCCCGCGCGACAGCGGGTCGAACATGACCGTGTCGCCGATCGTGGTGCCGTACATCGCGAGCTCGTGATGGAGGAACAGCTTGACGTCGCGCGCTTCATCGCGCAGGTTGCGCACGACGATCCTGCGCACGAACACGCAGGAGTCGGGATCGACGGCGTCGTAGCAGCGCAGCCGCAGCCCGATGGCGTCGTTCTGCAACTGCACGTCGGTGACGAGCGTGTCGCGCAGGTACTCGAGCGTCCGCTGCCACGGCGCTTCGTCGACCGGATGCAGCTCGCCGTCGCAGAACACGCCGAACCGCGATTTGCCGGCGGCATGGTTCTCCATCCCGACGCGCGGAAAGTAAAAGTCGGCGATCCGGTACTGCGCGTCGAACGCGACGAGGAGGGACCCGTTTCCGATCGGTAAGTCGCGAGGCATTGCGGCGCCGAAGTCTACACGCGCCCGCTTCGCTTTGGAGTGCGGTGACCGCAGTCACCGCTTTCACTTGCAGAACGACGAGCGCTGCCCTCGGGAGTCAAAGCGGCGACTGCGGTCGCCGCACTCCAAACTACGCGCGCAACACGAACGCCGTGAACCCGTCCGCGCCCGACTCCGGCGTCAGGCGCAGCACGCCATCGCTCACCCACTGGCGCGCACCCTCGGGCACGAAGGGCGTGATGTCTTCGCGCGTGAAGCCCTCCACGACAGCGTCGTTCTCTTCCGGCTCGAGGGAGCAGGTCGAATAGACGACGAACTTTGACGCGAGAGCAACGGCGTTCTGCAGCAGCTCGCGCTGCAGCTTCGCGAGCTCCGGAAGCTCCGTCTCGCGCAGGCGCCACTTGAGCTCGGGGTTCTTGCGGATGGTGCCGGTCGCGCTGCACGGTGCGTCGAGCAGGACCACCTCGAACCTGCGCGTGAACGGCGAGGTGCGGCCGTCGCTCACTACGGTACGCGGGTGGCGCAGCGTCCGGAGGCGGCTGAACGAGACGTCGTTCGCCACGACGTTCGCGCCCGCGTGTTTCATGTAGATCGTCTTGCCGCCGGGGGCAGCGGCGAGGTCGAGGATGTCGTCGCCGCACGCGCGCGCGATCGCCGCGATCACGGCGCTCCCCTCGTCCATCGGATAGAACTCGTTGCGCGAAAGCTCGGAGCTCGAGCCACGCAGTTTCCAGATGCCGGGCGCGAGCTCCGACGGCGTCGAATCCGGCGGTACGCTCCCGCGCAGCGACAGGGCGTCGGGATACGACAGCTCCTGGTTCGCCGCCGCGATCTTCGCGGCGCGCTCTTCCCCGTACATCCTGGCCCAGCGGTCGAAGAGCCAGCGCGGATGCGCGGTGCGCGTGGCCTCGTCGCGCGGCTCCGGCACCTTGCCGCGCGTGGCGTTGCGGAGGATGGCGTTCACGAAGCCGCGCGCGCGTTTCGGTGTGAGGTCGACCGTCTCCGACACCGCGGCGTGCTGCGGGACGTTCATGTAGAGCAACTGGTACATGCCCAGTCGGAGCGCGTCGATCACCGGGAGGTCGAGCCGCTTCACCGGACGCTGCGCGAGCTCGCTGATGATGAAGTCGAGCCGCGACCGCCAGCGCAGCACGCCCAGGACCAGCGTGCGCACGAAGCCGCTCTCGCCGATGAGGACCAGCGACGCGTAGAGCGACTCGCGTTCGATGCGCTGGAGCAGTTGCAGCGCGCGCTCGCGTTCGGTCATGGCAGCACTTCGCCTGCGCGCCAGCCGAGGCCGCGCGCCACCGCCCCCGCGGGAGTGCGTGGCTTGCCGGGGCGTTGCATTTCCAGGATGCGCATCGCGCCGTCGCCCGTGGCGACGAGAACATCTTCCTCGATCGATAAGACGGTCCGCGGAGCGCCATTTCCCTCCGCCGGCCTGATTTCGGTCAGCTTGAGCGTCTCGCCGTTCGTCGTGACGAAGATCCCGGGCCACGGGTCGAAGGCCCGGAAGCGGTTGTAGATCGTGGACGTCGGCTCGTCGAAGCGGATCTCCCCTTCGCCTTTCTCGATCTTCCGCGCGACCGTGGCGCGCTCGTGGTCCTGCGGCGTCTCGACCGCGTTCCCCCGCTCGAGGTCCCGCAGCACCGGCAACAGCGCCTCGGCGCCGAGAGTCGAAAGGCGTGTCCAGAGCGCCGGAGTCCGCTCGTCCGGGTCGATCTCCGTCGTCTCGATCGCGAGCATCGGTCCGTGATCCAGCTCCTCGTCCACGCGCATGATCGTGACGCCGGTGACGCGATCGCCCGCCTCGATCGCCCGCTGGATCGGCGCCGCGCCGCGCCATTGCGGGAGCACCGAGGCGTGAATGTTCAGGAAGCCGTGCTTCGGGATGGCCAGCAGAGCGGCCGGGAGGATCTTGCCGTAGGCGACGACAATGCCGAGGTCCGGCGCGAGCTGCGCAATCGTGTCGAGGAGCTCCGGAGTGCGCACCTTCGGCGGCTGCAGCAGCGGCAGGCCCAGTTCGTGCGCCCGCACCGCCACGGCGGGCGCCTGCATCTTCATCCCCCGGCCGGCCGGCTTGTCCGGTTGCGCGACCACGAGTGCAACATCGTGCTCACGATGGATGGCGTCAAGCGCAGGAACCGCAAAGTCGGGAGTACCGAGGAACACGAGCCGCACGAGCGCATTCTATGGCGCTACGTGGTGGTCGGCGGCGTATCCGGCAGCGTCGTGGTGGATGGCTGCGCGGGTGGCGTCGCCGGCTCATACGGTCCGGCGGTTCCCTCCACGCCGGTCGTCGGCTGCGGGGGTGCCTGTCCGGAGGGGGTAGCGCTCTCGCTCTGCGGCGGGTTCGAGACGGCGGGCGGATGGTTCTGGTAATCGCGCGGGACCGGCTCTCCGCGGCAGCCGGTGAGGGCGGCAAGCGCTGCGACTACAATCAAAACTCGCATGATGACCACAGCTCGCTTCAACGCACGTGCCATCGCCGCCGCGCTTTTCCTCACCGTGCCGCTCTTCGCACAGGTCGCGGACGGCGACCGCCACTACGCGAACCGTGCCGAAGGCGCCAGCGGCGCGCAGGCGAAAGCAGCCCCCATCGACGCCGCCATCGCCGCGTATCAACGCGCGATCGCGGCCAACGCGAACGATCTCGACGCCCACGGCAAGCTGCTGCGCGCCTATCGCTTCAAAGGCGCCTACGCCGCGACGTCCACCGACCAGAAAAAGCAGATCTACGGGACCGCGAAGACCGCCGGCGAGCAGGCGCTGGCCGCCGTCGGCCGCGCCCTCACCGCGAAAGGCGTGAAGCCGGATGCGCCGGACAAGACCGTCGCGACCGCGGCACGGGCAATCAACGACGCCGCCGAGGTGTACCTGTGGGACGCGGTGAACTGGGGCGAGTGGGCACTCGCGTACGGCAAGCTTGCCGCCGCGAGGCAGGGCGCCGCGGACCGCATCCGCCGCGAGGCGACGATCGCCCACCTCATCAACCCGAAGCTCGAAGGCGGCGCTCCTTCGCGCGTTCTCGGCCGCCTGCACGACCAGACCCCCCGCATCCCCTTCATCACCGGCTGGGCCTCGGGCAAAGAAGCGCTGCGCTTCCTCGAGGAGTCGCGCAAGCACGATCCCGCCAACAAGCTCACCGCCGTCTTCCTCGCCGAGGCGATGGTCTCGAACGACTCGTCGTCGAAGCAGAAAGCCGCGCAACTCCTGCGCGGCGCGATCTCGTCGCCGGTGGATCCGGCGTACGCGGTCGAAGACGCGGCGGCCATCGCGGACGCGAAGGCGTTGCTGAAGAAGTGGGGGATGTGAGACGTGTTGCTGGTTGCTGGTTGCTTGTGAGGTAGCGCCTGGCCGGTCAGGCGTAGAGTCACAAACAACCAATAACCAGTAACCAGCAACTTCGCCTCACTGCTCCTGCTGCGTCGGAATCGCGGCGATGAGCTCCGAGTCGCCGCTCAGCTCCACCACGCTGGCGAAGGCCACGCCCGTCCCCGCGATCACCGTCACGCGGACCGTCATCGTCTCGTCGAGCTTCACGCCGAGGACGTGCTCGATGTCGTGGACCAGCCAGACCTCGTCCTCCGGCACGCCCTGTTCGACGCTGGTGCCGACCACCGCGCCGGTGCGCGTGCGGGCCGTCACTTTGAACGTCGCGGGGATGATGCCGATGTTCACCATGCCGATGTTGACGCGGCGGCCGACGGCCGTCGCGGCGGGGATGCCGACGATGGCCAGCTCGGTGATGTCGGTCTGCGAGGTCGCGGAGTCGCGGGCGGTGAGCGGCCGGTCGAGCGTCGCGCGGGCCCCGTGGGCCACGTCGGAGGTCTTGATCACCGCGACCGGTGCACGCCCTTCGCGATGCTCGACCCAGAGCGTGCCGACGCCGCTGCCGGTGCCGAAGAGCGTGCGCACGACGTCCGGCCAGCGCAGCGTCTGGCGCGGCGCGAGCGTGAGGCGGCGGTCGATGCTGGCGTCGTTCGCGACATAGCGCAGCGTCACCGGCAGCGCGTCCCGAAACGGGTTGTGCATGGTCAGGTCCGACTGCCAGTACGAGCCGCCGATCCCCGGAACGCTGCCCACCGCCGGGAACACCATCCGCGCCGTCGCGCCCGCCGCGAGCTCCTTGCGCTGCGGGATGCGGATGCGTGCAAGATAGTTCTCCACCGGACGCGCCTTCACCTCTGAGCGGCGCGTCCAGAGCTCGACGCCGCGCACCGCCCGGTGGAACCGATAGTTCTCATCGATGTACGCCGAGACCGCCTGCGCGCGGACATCGTTCGTCACGCCGTCGAACTGGTCGTACAGTTCGGGTGAGCGGCGGAGGATCACTTTCGTCTTCGTCCGTTCGAGCGCGTTGATGGTCTCCGCCTGGAGCTCGCGCGGCGAGAGGATCGGCACCTGGTAGAAGCGGGTCGGGTTCGGGCGGTCGGCGAAGAAGTAGAAGGCCGGCTGGTTCGAGAAATCGAACACCGGCTCGTTCGGCTTCGTCAGCGCGCGCAGCTCGCGCGACACGTCGTCGATGCGCCACCACGTCCTCTCCGTCTTCGGGTCGTGCTCCGGGCTGAGCACGCGGAAGTAGTAGCGGGTGAACTCGCGCAGGCGCGCGTCGACGAGATCGGGGATCCAGAACAGCACCGCGATCGCCGGGACCGCCGCGGCGACCAGCGCCACCACGAACGCACGCGTCCCCTCGCTGCCGTCGTGCCAGAGATCGCGCAGCGTGCGCACGACCAGTACGCCGAGGAGAACCATCAGCGGCCCGATGAGGAACGCGGCAAAGTACTGATGCGTGAACGACACTCGTCCGAACGCGGTCCTCTGCGCCACGGTTGCGAACAGCGTCAGCACCAGCAGCGCGTAGTCGAGCGTATCGACGCGGCGGCGCAGCCAGCGCTGGATGAAGTAGACCGCGGCGATGGCGATCACGATGGGACTGACCACGAGATGGAACTTCTCGAAGAGCACGAACTCCGCGAGCGTGTGCAGCGTGAAGTTCTTCCTGAAGGTCGAGACGATGTCGGGGAAGGGCAGCGACCAGACCGCGTCGATGATGCGCGGGATGGTCACGAACGACGTCACCAGGAAGTCGTCCAGCGCGCCGCGGGCGGCGAGATAGATCGCAAACGGTGCCGCACCGAGGGCGGCTCCGAGGACGAAGAACGCCGCGGCCTGCGCGGGCGGGAGGCCGTCCCAGGCGACGCGGCGCGAGGCGAGCCAGAGAATGAACGCCGTCGCCAGCGCCCCCGCGATCGTGTAGAGGCCGATCTCGTAGCTGAAGAAGAGCGCCACGCCGGCGAAGACGCCGCTGCAGACCGCGGAGATGCGGCTGCGGCGGCGGAGCGCGTCCCAGAAGAGCGCCACGGCGGCCACCTGAAAGAAGGTGCGGTTGTTCTCGGCGGTGGTCCAGGAGCCGACGGCCACGCACAGCAGCGCCAGCGGGATGGAATCGAAGACCGCGATGCCGAGGAACCAGATCGCCACGCCGAGGAACGCGCCGACCACGACGGTGCGCATCACCGCCACGTCGAGCGAGCGGCCGAAGAGCTCCATCAGCCAGGCGTCGAGCAGCCCGTCCTCGAGCATCCCGTGCAGCGCGAAGACGTCGCGGAACGGCACCTTCCCGCGCAGGTAATCCGAGGCGGGGCCGATCGCCTCGCCGCGATGGAACAGGTCGACGAACTGCGTCAGCTGCGCCGTCGAGCAGTAGCTGAACAGATAGATGAGCGCCGGGATGAGCAGGTACGCGGAGAGATTCCACGCCGCGCGCGGCGACATCGGCTTGCGCAGGCGTAGCGCGATGATCGTGATCAGCAGCAGCGTCACCACGATGAACAGGCGCGGACGCGGCAGCGGGACCCAGGCGGCCGCGAGGAACGGCAGCACGACCAGCGGCAGCGCGGCGACGGTGATGCGCTTGAACACCTCTTCCGCGCGCTGCGCGAACGCGAGCTCGCTCAGCCGCGCGGCCAGGATGGCCGCACCCCAGAAGATGGTCATGAAGAGCGCGACGAAGACCACCTCGAGGAACAGCGACTGCACGTGCGCGATACGCCGTGCCGTGACCAGGTAGCGGAACAGCAGCCACGCCAGCGCCTCGGTGAAGAGCAGCGCGTGGTACGGCCCGAGGTCGCGGCGGAAGAGCTCGCGGAACCAGCGGCGGCTCCGCGCGAAAGCGAGCGCGCGCGGCCCGGTGAACGCGAGCGCGATCGGCAGCGGGAGGATCCAGCCGACCTTGCCGGTGGTCAGGTAGAAGAACGGCGAGAGGAAGAACGCGCCGTTGAACAGCAGCTTCTCCGTCATCGTCCCAAGCCGCGCGGTGCGCCGCTCGAGAAGCCCGCGCAGCCAGATCGTCAGCGGCGGGACGAGCAGGAAGAAGAGCGCCGCGCTGACGTAGTCGCGCAGCTTCGAATAGCGGTCGATGGTCACCACGCCGACCGCCACTGGCTCGGTCGGCGGCAGGCCCCGCAGCAGCAAGGTCAGAGAGAGGAAGATCCCGGCGGCAAGCGAGAAGGCCGCGATCCACACAAACGCGCTGGCGATGCGCCCATAGAGCGGGCTGTAGAGGCGGCTCACGTCGGCGCGAGTATAGCGGCGGCGGTTTCGAGCAGCAGCCGGATCGCGGGGTCGTCCGGCGCCTGCGCCAGGAGCCACTTCCAGTCGCGCGCCCGGCCGAACGGCCCGAGCCGCGCATCCTCGGCGAACAGGTTCGCGCGCCGCGGGTTCTGCGACAGCAGCGCGACGCGCAGGAGCCGGCGCTGATGTTCATCCAGCCCGCCCCCCTTCAGCACGCGCGAGGCCAGCGGGATGCGCCGCAACGGATCGGGCTCGACGTCGTTCGCCTGCTCGGTGCGCGGCGGCAACGGGCGTGCGGCCTTCGTCACCATCGCACCCTTCTTCCGGGCCGCGGCGATCAGGAAGTCGCAGGGGATCCGTCTCGCGTCGGTGAGCATCGCGTCGATCGTGCAGAGCAGCTCGACGAGGCTGCGCTCGCGCGGATCGTCGAAGCGGAAGTTCTGCACGATGTCGAACAACAGGTGCTGCACGACCGCGCCACCCAGCTCCTTCGTCTCCAGCACCTCGAACGTGCGCGCCGTGAACGCCATCAGCTCCTCGGCGCGCACCGCCTCGGTCGGATCGTTCGCGATCATCTCTTCGACCGTCGGCCGCGTGCGCCGTTCATACGGCCGCCGCAGCTCGAACGGCAGCGCGCGCAGCAGCGCGTTCATGATCGAGAGCACGTCGTCGCTGTACTGGAAGCGGTTCGGCCCGACGTACTCGTTGACGATGAGCGTCGCGTTCGGCCGCATGGTGCGCTCGAGCTGCGCGTACGCATGCTCGAGGTTCTCGACGTGATGCAGGACCGAGTGCGCGACCACCACGTCGTACGCCCCCTCCGGCAGCACGTCCCGGTTCAGGTCGACCACGCCATACTCGATCTTGCTGATCCCGCGCGCCAGCTCCCGCGCACGGGCGACCGCATGCTCCGCGAAATCAACGGCATCGATGCGCGCCACGAACGGCCACTCCGCGACCGCGCGCTCCAGCCACCCTTCCCCGCACCCGAGCACGAGCACGCGAAGGTCGTCCCCCGCGAACCAGCGATGCGCCCACGAGGAGAGCCAGTCCCGCGCCGGATCGCCGGTCGCGCGCTCGTTGAGGTGCATCAGGACGGCGGTATTGGCCATCCAGTTCGTATGCGCGAGCCGCTCGGAAAACGCGGCGTCGTTCCAGACCGTCACGGCGCGAAGGTTAGAACAGTTCGCTCGTCGCAGGCCTGTTATGGAGTGCGGTAACGCGAGTTACCGCTCTTACTGTTTCTATTCGTCCTGCAACGCGAGCAGGTCCAGCCTTCGCTCGTGCCATGGGGCGAGACGCACCACGCTCGGCTTACGGCACGAAATAGAAGCAGTCAGAGCGGTAACTAGCGTTACCGCACTCCATATTCGGCGGTCGCCAGTCTGTCCACCAGCGCGTCGTGCAGCGCCTGGACGGTCGCCGCGGCTGCGACGACGTCGGGCGTCCGTCCATAGCGCTCGATGGCCGCGCTCGTGGTCGCGCCGATGCTCGCCACCACCGCACGTGCGAGCACCCGCGCACGCTCATCGTCGGACAGCTTGGCAAAGAAGTGCTCGACCGTGGAGGCGCTGGTGAAGGTGACGGCGTCGATGGCGTCCATCCCGATCAGCGCGCGCAGCTCTTCGAGGTCGTATTCGGCGGCGACGGTGCGGTATGCAACCACGAGGTCCACCTCGCCGCCGCGGCGTCGCAGCTCGTCGAGCAGTTCGTCCCGTCCTTCTTCGGCACGAATGACGGCGGTGCGAATCCCGCGTTGATCCTCGGCCAGCAGCGGCAGGAGCTCCGTCGAGATGAACCGCTCCGGCATCACGTCCGGCACGACGCCGCGCGACCGCAGCGCCTCCGCGGTGGCCTGTCCGACCGCGGCGATCTTCGCGGAGGCGAGCGCGCGTGCGTCCTTGCCGTTGGCGAAGAGCCGTTCGAAGAAATAGTGCACGCCGTTCGTGGACGTGAAGATCAGCCAGTCGTAGTTGGACGCGATAGCTCGGTCGAGGGCGTCGAACGATTCCGGCGGCGCGATCTCGATGGTCGGGAACTGCAGCACCTGCGCGCCGGAGTCCTCGAGCAGACGCTTGAGCTCCGAGGCCTGCTCGCGGGCGCGGGTGACGATCACGCGCTTCCCGAAGAGCGGGCGCGTCTCGAACCAGTTGATGCTCTCGTGCAACTGGACCACGTCGCCGACCACGATCAGCGCCGGCGTTTCGAGCTGCGCGCCGCGCACGAGCATTTCAATGTCGTGCAGCGTGCCGGCCACCGTGCGCTGGTCGGCGCGCGTCGCTTTCGAGATCACCGCACAGCCCCTGCGGGGCGGCATCCCGTGCTCCATCAGCTTGTGCACGATGGTCGGGAGGTTGGCGAAACCCATCATGAAGACGATCGTGCCGTCGAGCCGCGCCAGCACGTCCCACTTGATCCCGGTCGAGCCCTCCGATTCGTGCGCCGTGACGAGCGTGACGGACGTCGCATGCGCGCGATGCGTGACCGGAATGCCGGCGTATCCGGGCCCTGCGATCGCCGATGAAATCCCCGGCACGACCTCGAACGCCACTCCCGCCGCACCCAACTCCTCGGCCTCTTCCCCGCCGCGCCCGAAGACGAACGGATCTCCTCCCTTGAGCCGCACCACCAGCTTGCCGGCTCGTGCTTCGTCGATCAGCAACTGGTTGATCTGCTCCTGCGGCAGCGCGTGCGCGCTGGCGCGCTTGCCGACATAGACGACCTGTGCTCCCTTGCCGATCATCGCGACGATATCGCTCGACACGAGCGCATCGAGCGCGACGAGGTCCGCCTTCGCGATCAGCTCCGCGGCTCGCAGCGTGAGCAGCCGCGCATCGCCCGGACCGGCGCCGACCAGGTACACCTTCCCGCTCATACCAGCTCCTCGGCACCCTGCGCGAGGAGCGCTCCGTACACCTCGTCCACCGTCGCACCCTCCGCCCGGATCGAACGCTCACCCCTGGACATGAACGCGCGCAGCACTCCGTCCGACGAGTGCACCGCCACCGCGGAGTAGCAGTCGAGCTGCGTGCCGAACTTCTGCAGCACGCCGCGCTCCTGCTGCGCCGCGTGCGCGCTCGCCGTGTGCGTGATCTTCGCCGCGGCTTCGATGGCCGCCGCATTCGAGGTGAGGCATTCGACGGCCACGATTCCCTGCCCCGCGGCCGGCAGCATCTGCGCGGCGTCAAAGTACGACGTGATCTCAGATGCCCTGCCGAGGCGCGTGAGGCCGGCGCTGGCGAGCACCACCCCGGCGTACTGCCCCTCATGCGCTTTCTGGATGCGCGTGTCGACGTTGCCGCGGATGTCCTCCACGCGCAGGCGCGGGAAGAGCGCCGCGAGCTGCGCTCGCCTCCGAGGCGCGCTCGTGCCGACGGTTGCACCGTCCGGCAGCTCGGCGATGGACGTATTCGACGGATGCACCCACGCATCCCGCGCATCGGCGCGCTCGAGGAACCCCGCCAGCACGAACTGCCACGGGATCAGCGACGGCACGTCCTTGCAACTGTGCACCGCCACGTCGATCTCCCCGCGCTCCAGCGCCTCCTCCAGCTCCTTGATGAACAGCCCCTTCCCGCCGATGGTGGCCAGCGACACGTCCTGCCGCTTGTCCCCGGTGGTCTTCACGATTACCAGCTCCGGGTCGTATCCGGCCGCGGTGAGCAGTCGGGCCGCCTCATTGGCCTGCCACAACGCGAGCGCGCTCCCACGCGTACCGACGCGCATCTTCATCGCGCGTCCTCGTTTTGGAGTGCGGTGACCGCAGTCACCGCTTTCCCTCCGGGCGGCACGAGCTGTGGCTCTCCGGAGTCAAAGCGGTGACTGCGGTCACCGCACTCCATACCGGGCTCCCTCCTCATCTCAGCCCGAAGATCTTCCGGATCGTCCGCCGCAGGGACTCGCGTTCCTGCGGCTCGTCGGAAGACTCCTTCAATTGCAGGATCGGGTAGTGGAGGATCTTGTTCACGAGTTGGGTCGAGAACGTCTCGATGGCCGAGCGCTGCTCCGCGGTGATCGGGCCCATCCGGCGCAGGCATTTCTCCAGCTCGCCGCTGCGGATCGCTTCCAGGCGTTGCTGCAGCTCGAGGATGGTCGGCACCGCATCCTGCGCCACGAGGCGCTTGCGGAAGCCGTCCACTTCGCGGGCCACGATCTGCTCCGCCTGCGCCGCCTTCTGCAGGCGCTTGTCGCGGTTCGCGTCCGCGACTTGCTGCAGGTCGTCGACGTTGTAGAGGTACGCACCGTCGACGCGCCCCACGGCCGGGTTGATGTTGCGCGGCACCGAGAGGTCGATCAGGAAGAGATTGCGGTTGCGGCGCGCTTCGAGCGCACGCGTCACGTGCTGCGGCTCGACGAGGTAGTGCGGCGCCGCGGTCGAGGCGATGACGATGTCGCTCTGCGCGAGCTGCTCCTCGATCCCGTCGAAGTTCACCGCCGTCCCGTCGAACTGGCGCGCCAGCTCGACGGCCCGCTCGTACGAACGGTTGGCGACGAACACCTGCTTCACGTTCTGCGCGTGCAGATGCTCGGCGGTCAGCTCCCCCATCTCTCCCGCGCCGAGGAGCAGCACGTGCAGGCCGCGGAGGTCGCCGAAGATCTTCTTCGCCAGCTCCACCGCCGCGTACGGCACCGAGACGGCGTGCTCGCCGATGCCGGTGTCGGTGCGGACCTTCTTCGCCACCCGCATCGTGTTCTCGTAGAGCTGCGTGAGCAGCGAATCGAGCGTCCCGAGCTCGTGCGCGACCGCGAACGAGCTGCGCACCTGGCCGCCGATCTGCGGCTCGCCGACGATCATTGAATCCAGCCCGGAAGCAACGCGGAAGAGGTGCTGGACCACGTCGCCGTGGCGAACGATGTAGAGATGCTTCTCGAGCTCCGCGCGCACCGTCGAAGCGCGCGTGGCGAGCCATTCGACGATGTGCGCGATCACGTCTTCGTCGCGCGTCGAGACGATCACCTCGACCCGGTTGCAGGTCGAGAGCACGGCCGCACCGTCCACGCCATCCAGGCCGCGCAGCTCGAGCGTCGTCTCGCCGAGGCGCGGCTCGGAGATGCTGAGTCGCTCGCGCACGTCGACCGGCGCGGTGCGGTGGTTGAGGCCGACCAGGATCAGCGGCATCGCATCATCCCCTGATCCCCACGATGGCCACCGCGATGGCCACGAAGGCTCCGGCGGAGATGAAGATCGTCCGCTTGCGGCGGTAGGTGTTGGTGACGTACGACTGGAGCAGGATCGCGAACAGGATCCAGGCCACCACGGCCCCGGTCTGCTTGACGCGCATCTCCATGAAACCGGCGTCGGTGCGGTAGGACCAGAGCACCCCCGCGAGCAGGCCGACCGTGTAGATCGTGAAGCCGATCGCAAGCGCACGCTGGCTGACCGTGCGGCAGACGTCGAGGCTCGGGATCAGCTCCCACAACCGGCCGCGGGTCTTGTTCTTGAGGGCGCGGTCCTGCAGCACCGCCAGCAGGCTGAACGCGAGCCCGATCAGCAGGCCTGCCACCCCCACGGTCGAGAGCAGCAGGTGGGTGGTGAAGATGTTCGAGCGCAGGCCGGGATCGAGGGCGCGCAGGTTCTCACCGACGACGGCGGAGAGCGTCAGCAGGATCAGCACCAGCGGGTAGACGAAGAAGACCGCCGCGTAGACGCGGTAGCGGATCCAGAGGCCGAGCTCGACCGCGAAGACGGTCCAGGCGATGAAGCTCGCGGTCTCCGGCAGGTTGGTGATGGGCGGGTGGCCGGTGCGCGTGCAGATGGTCCCGATCCAGATCGTGTGCGCGACGAAGCCGGCGATCATCGAGATCAGCCCCGCGTGCTGCAGCCGTTTGCTGCGCACGAAGAGCGACGCGAGCGCCGTGACGGTGCCGAGCGCGTACGCGGCCAGTGCGACGTAGATGAAATCGGTGAACTGGAACATGGCTACGCCAGACTCTTGCTGAACACCACTTTATCGTCTTCGATTCTGTAGAAGTCCTTGATCCGGGAGATCTCGCGATACCCGGCCCGCTGATAGAAGCGGATGGTCGGAGCGTAGCTCCGTTTCGAGGAGGTCTCGATCAGGAGCATCCGCCCGGCGTGCCGCCGCACTTCATTTTCGACGAATTTCAGCAGAAGCTGACCAAATCCGTGCCCCTGCTGCTTCGGGTCGACCGCGATCCAGTAGAGGTCGTAAACCCCGTCGGTCATCGGAGTAGGGCCGAAAAGCACGTAACCGTGAATCGCTCCTTCATCGTCAAGCACCCACGCGGAGTACTCGGCACGCTCGGGATGGCTCACCGCGGCGTCGACGAGCTCCATCGCCCACCCCACCTCCTGCCGCGAAAAGCGCGCGGTGGCGATGAGGATCTCCCTGATGCGCTCCCGGTCCGCCGTCCCCGCCCGCCGGATGTTCATCGTCTATGACGCGCGCCGCTCGGTGGACACGCGGGACTGGACGTAGGGGGCGAAGAGGTGGACGGAGTCCTGGGGGACCCAGGCGTTCACCACCATTCCGGAGTCGTTCGAGCTCTGCTCGTACACCTCGGCCACCTCGTGCAGCCTGGCCATGAGGCGTGATTCGGAGTGCGGGATCTCGAGCTGCAGATGCTGGCCGCCGGCGCGCTCGCGCATGCGGATCATCTCCACGAGACGATCGATGTTCTTCCCGGTCAGCGCCGAGACCGCCACCGTGTCACGGCGGCGCATGTCGAACTGCTCGTTCAGGCGATCGACCTTGTTGTAGACCTCGATGACGTTGGCGGTGTCGACGCCGAGCTCCTTGAGCACCTCCGTACCGATCTCGCGCTGCTCGTCGTACTGCGGATGGCTCGCGTCGATCACGTGCAGGACGAGATCGGCCGCGACCGCTTCTTCCATCGTCGAACGGAACGACGCCACGAGATGGTGGGGGAGCTTCCGGATGAACCCGACCGTATCGGCGATGACCGTCTCGCGCGGCATGTCGTGCGCGATGCGTTGCGTCTTGGAATCGAGCGTGGCGAAGAGCTGGTCGACTGCCACCGTATCGCCCTTGGTGAGGCGGTTGAACAGGGTCGACTTGCCGGCGTTCGTGTAGCCGACGAGCGCGACCGTGAACGCTGTCTCGCGCGACTTGCGCTGCGTGTTGCGCTGCTTCTCGATCTTTTCGAGCTCTTCCTTGAGGCGCGCGATGCGCGTGCGGACGATGCGCTTATCGAGCTCGAGCTGCGTCTCGCCGACGCCGCGCCGTGCACCGCCGCCCGCGCCGCCGCTGCCGCTGCTGCCGGCCTGCCGCTCGAGATGGGACCAGGCCCGCTTCAGGCGCGGGAGCTGGTACTCGAGCATCGCCAGCTCGACCTGCGTGCGCGACTCGCGCGTCCTGGCGCGGGTGGAGAAGATGTCCAGGATCAGCGCGCTCCGGTCGATGACCCGCGTCTGCGGCCCCATGAACTTCTCGAGGTTGCGGACCTGCGCAGGGGTGAGGTCGTCGTCGAAGACGATCAGCTGCGCGTTGTGCTCGGCAGCGAGCGCCTTGATCTCCTCGGCTTTCCCCTTGCCGACGTACATCGCGGCATCGGGCGCGCTGCGCTTGCTGAGGAGGGTGGCGCTCACATGCGCCCCGGCGCTTTCGATCAGCTTCGTGAGCTCTTCGAGGTGCTCCTCGGCGACGGTTTTCGTGACTTCGGGGAGGATCAGTCCGACGGCGATGACGTTTTCCATTGATTGTGTGTGTCAACAACTATACAGCGGGGAGGATTGCACCCGCTCCGTGCGACTCCTCGGCATATGACTCCTGAAGAATGGTACGAGTCGCTGTTCCCTTTGTTGCTGCGGGATGCCAGGGGAAGGTTCCGGGTCCCTCTCGAGGACGCCCAGGACATCGCCCATGACGCATTCCTCAGCTTCCTGTTGAAGCAGGAGCAGGTACTCGACCCGAAGAAATACGTCATCGGCGCCGCGAGCTACGGCTGCCGCACGTACTGGCGGAAACGGGAGCGCGAGACCGGCGACCCGCTCCCGGAACGGCCACTGGCGCCTCCGCCCTACGTCGCCATGATCGCCGCACACCGTGTCCTGGCCGCACTGCGTCCGCGCGAACGCAAAGCGCTGGTGCTGCGCGCCGCCGGCCACACGATCAAGGAGATCGCGATGCTGATCTCCTACTCCCCAAGCGGCGCCGAGAAGGTCGTCCGCCGCGCACGCAGGCAAGCCGCCGCGCTCGTCGAGCCACCCGATGAAACGGAGCGGTGGCGGGTAGGGGGAGGTGTACCGGATAAAGACACTCATCAGTTCACATTCGTCGCGGTACACTCTCCTCGTGACGCGCACAGTCCTGATCGTCGGCCTGATGCTGCTGGCGGCGTTCCTGCCGCTGGCGGTGCTGCCGCTGACGCTCGCGACCCTGGTCGTCGGCTGGCTCATCTTCATCGCGTGCGTGACGCTGTATGTCAGTGCCGACGCGCAGCCGGTCGCGCTCCTCGCACTCACCCTGTTCCGCGCCCCTCCGTCGCGGTGAGCTCCCCGCTCACGTAACGCGAACAGGAGGAGTCATGTCACTCAGGAAGACCCTGGCGAAAGTACTGGTCTGCGCCGTCCTGCAGCTCGGCGCGTTCAGCGGCTCGATCACCCCCGAGGAGATCGAGAAGCTGATGAATGCGATGCATCGCACGAAAGTCGTGCAGGTGGTCAAGAAGGACGAACCGGTGAAGTAGCCTGTCCCCGGCGTCGTATCATTCGCCCCCATGTATGTCGTCTACGAGGTGCTGCTGTACCTCGTACTGATCCTCGCGCTGCCGTTCTTCCTGCTGATGGGCGTGCTGCGCGGCAAGTACCTGGTCAACTTTCCGGAGCGCCTCGGGTTATACCGGCATCGGCCGGATTCGCATGACCTCTGGATCCACGCGGTGTCGGTCGGGGAGACGCTGGCGGCGCAGCCGGTGGTGGTCGAGATCATGAAGCAGCGGCCGGGGACGTCGATCGTCTTCACGACCACGACGCTGACCGGGCAGGCGCAGGCACGGCGGCTGTACCCCGAGGCGACGGTGACGTACTTTCCGTTCGACTTTGCGTTCGCGGTGCGGCGGTTCCTCAGGCACCACCAGCCGCGCGCGTTCGCGACCATGGAGACGGAGATCTGGCCGAACGTGACGCGCATCGCTCGGGAACGGGGGCTGCGGCTGCTGCTGGCGAACGGGCGCATCTCCGACCGCTCGCTCCCGAGATATCGCGCGTTCCGGATGATCGTCGGGAGCGTGCTGCGCAAGTACGACCGCATCCTCGCCCGCGAGGAGACCGACCGGGCCCGCTTCGTGGCCATCGGCGCGCCGCCGGCGATCGTGGAGGTCAGCGGGAACGTGAAGTTCGACTATGACCCCGACCATGCGCCTCTCGAGTTCGCCCCCCGCCTCGAGTCGCTGATCGCCGGCCGGAACGTGCTGGTCCTCGGCTCGACCATGGAAGGCGAAGACGAGGTGCTGCTGCCGGAGCTGGAGCGGTTGCTCGCCGAGCATCACGCCTTCGTGGTCATCGCGCCGCGCAAGCCGGAGCGGTTCGAGCTGGTCGCGGGGCTGCTGGCGATGTCGCCGCTGAAGTTCGTGCGCCGGAGCGAGCTCGATGCTCATGTAGGAGGCGCGGACGTCCTGCTCCTCGACACGCTCGGCGAGCTGGCGAAGATCTACCGTTACGCGACCGTCGCCTTCGTGGGCGGGACGCTCGTGCCGACGGGGGGGCACAACCCCATCGAGCCGGCCGCGGCGGGAGTGCCGGTCTGCTTCGGGCCGTCGATGTCGAACTTCCGCGAGATCGCGCAGGTGTTCCTCGCGCACGAGGCGGCGGTGCAGGTGCGTGATGCGGGGGAGGCGATCGACTTCGCGGGAGCGATGTTCGACAACGCGGCCATGCAGCGGGCGTGGGGGGAGCGGGCGCGCCAGACGGTGCTCCAGAACCGCGGCGCGTCGCAACGGACGGCGCAACGCATCGTCGAGTTGCTCGCGTGAACGCGCTCCTGGCCCCCTACCGCGCGCTCAACCGCCTGTACCGCGGCCTCTACCGCCGCGGCATCCTGAAGCCGAAGCGGCTGCAGAAGCCGGTGATCTCGATCGGCAACATCGCCGCCGGCGGCACCGGGAAGACTCCCGCCGTGATCGCCGTCTGCCGCTTCCTGGCGAGCCACGGACTGCGCGTCGCGGTCCTGTCGCGCGGCTACGGACGTGCTGATAATCAGCACTCCGGTCTCGTGCACGATTTAGACGCGCATAAATATGGCGACGAACCGGTGCTGATTAAGCGCGCCGCGAATGTAGATGTATTGGTCGGATCAAATCGGTACGAAAACGCATGCGATCATTCATGCGACGTATTCGTGCTCGACGACGGCTTCCAGCACCTCGGGCTGCACCGCGACCTCGACATCGTGATCGACGCGCCGGCGCGCTACTACCGCGAAGGGCGCTCCGCTCTCCGGGACGCCGACCTCATCGTCCCGCGTAACCTCCGGCTTGATGTGCCGGAACACTTGCGTGGGGCACGCGTGTTTGCGTTTGCCGGACTGGCCGACAACGCGCAGTTCTTCGCCTCACTCACCGGGGCGGGGCTCGACGTCGCCGGCACGAGAGGCTTCCCCGATCACCATCGCTACACCCCAGCGGACCTCGCGTCGATCAGGCGTGACGCGAAGGGGGCGACGATCGTCACAACAGAGAAGGATGCGGTGAAGATCGACGATCCGTCGATCGTCGCCCTCGGTGCGGAATTCGTCATGCCGGAAGAGGTGCTCGAGAAAGCGTTGACCGTTGCCCGGGGCCCGGCCGCAGCCGAGCGCCGCGCTAAGCGGCGCAAGAACGCCCTCCTGCAGCGCGCCGAGTACGTCCTCTACCGCCTCATCGCCCGCGCCGTCCTGAAGATGCCCGAGCCGCGCATGCACGTCTGGGGCACGCGCCTCGGCGCGCTCGCCTCGAAAGTGCTCCGCGGCCGCGACCGGCTGGCGATGCGGAACCTGCGGCAGGCGTTCCCCGACCGCGACGTCCGTTCGCTCCGGAAGACGCTGGACGAATGCTGGCGCCACTTCGGGCGCGAGGTGCTGCTGTACCTGCAGATGCAGAACCTTTCCCTCGACGAGGTCGCGGCGCTCTGCCCGTTCTTCGGCGAGCAGATCCTCCACGACGCCATCGCGCGCGGCAAGGGAACCCTCCTGATCTCCGCGCACTGGGGAGGGTGGGAGGTGGCCGGGCTGGCTCTCATGGCGAGGGTGCAGAATGTCCGCACGGTGGCCCGGCCTCTCGACAACGAACTGCTGGAGGCCGACCTGCAGAAGCTGCGGGCGAAGACCGGCGCCGAGGTGGTGGACAGGCGGAAGGCGGCCCGGGTGCTGCTGCGTGGGCTGGCGGAGAACGGGGTGGTGGTGCTGCTCCCCGACCAGGCGGTCCTGCCGCGGGAAGGGGTGCTGGTCCCCTTCCTGGGACGTCCGGCGTGGACCACTCCGGCCCCCGCGAAGATGGCCATCCGGGCCGATGCGGCGATTGTGTTCGCTTTTTGCATTCCGGACGGCCTCAGGCATCGTGTCGAGTTCGTGGAATCGATTCATGCCGCAGAGTTTGCCGATCCAGTGGAGCTGACGGAGCACATCAACGACGTGATCTCGCGGCGCATCCGGGAGCGCCCCGAGCTGTGGCTGTGGATGCACGACCGCTGGAAGTGGACGGGAGAGAGAGAAGTCGATGCAGTGTGAAACGGTCGTGATCGGCCTCAACTGGGTCGGGGATAACGTGTTGGCACTCCCGACGTTCAAGGCGCTCCAGCACCGGTTTCGGAGCGAAGGCGGCATCGCCGTCGCCGCGCCGGCGAACGTGGCCACCCTCCTGGAAGCCACGGGCGTGTTCAAGCAGGTGATCGCCTGGAAGCCGTCGACGTGGCAACGTATCGCGGCCTTGCGCGCCGGCGGGTTCCGCCGCGCCGTCATCCTCCCGAACTCGTTCAAAGCCGCGGCGGTGACGTTCGCGGCCGGCATCGAGGAGCGCTGGGGCTATCCGACCGACATGCGGCGGATCGCGCTCACGCACCCTGTCTCCAAGCCTGCGAAGCGCGGGCACCAGCTCGACGACTATATGCCGCTCCTCGACGCGCTGAACGCTCCCCGCGCCGTGGACGACATCCCGACCATCAAGCTCCCGCACTCGGTCCGCGAGCGCGGCCGGCGCCGGCTGCTGAACGTCGGCCTGCACCTCGACCGCCCCGTGATCGGCATCCATCCCGGCGGCCTGTACGGCCGCGCCAAGCACTGGGGCGACGAGTCGTACGTAGACGTGATCAAGCGCCTGCGCAGCGAGGGCTTCGACATCGTGTTGCTGACCAGCCCGCGCGAGCGCGAGCAGGCCGAGCGGATCGCCACGACCTGCAACGGCGTGCCGATGATCGGCCACGACGGCGACGTGCTCGAGCTCGCGGCCGCGATCTCCCAGTGCGCCGCCGTGATCACCAACGACAGCGGCCCGCTCCACGTCGCCACGGCGCTGGCCGTGCCGTCGGTCTCGATCTTCGGCCCCACCGATCCCGAACGGACGGTCATCCCCGGCGCAACTCACGTCGTCCGCCAGAAACTGGCCTGCCAGCCCTGCTACCAGCGCGAGTGCCCCCTCGGACATCACCGCTGCATGGCCGACGTCTCCGTGAACCAGGTCTTCGACGCCGCCCTCGGCCTGTTCGACGGCGCGGCGGTGGCAGTGGAGCCCTCGGCCACGGTGCGGCATATCGACTAACCGGACAGCCGCGCACCTATAATCGACCCGATGCCGCGCGCCGCCGCGAAAGAGGAGAAGCTCTACAAGATCGGGGAGGTCTGCAAGCTCGCCGACCTGCAGCCCTACGTCCTCCGTTACTGGGAGACCGAGTTCCCCCAGCTCTCGCCCAACAAGAGCGGCGGCGGCCAGCGCCTCTACACCCGCGCCGAGCTCGACACGATCCTCCGCATCAAGGACCTCCTTTACAAAGAAGGCTTCACCATCGCCGGCGCAAAGAAGCGCCTGGAGCAGGAGACGGCCGAGCCGCCCGCCGCGCCCACGGCACCTGCGACGTCTTCGCCACAGCGCGACAACGTGCTCGCCAACGTCAAGAGCGAGCTGCGCGCGCTGCTCAAGATGCTCGAGTAGAGGTCACGCGAACAGCGTAAGGATCTTCTCCAGCCCCTCGCGGTCCTCTTCGTCGAAGGCGTTCGGCTGATCGGAGTCGGCGTCGAAGACGGCGACGAGCACGCCGTCGCGGTCGTAGACCGGCACCACGATCTCGGAGCGGGAGTTGGGGTCGCAGGCGATGTGGCCGGGGAACTGGTGGACGTCGGGGACGATGATGGTCGTACGGTCCTGCGCGGCCTTGCCGCAGACGCCGCGGCCGAACTCGATCTGCAGGCAGCCCACCGTGCCGATGTACGGGCCGACGATGAGGCGATCCGCGCAGACGCGGTAGAAGCCGGTCCAGTAGTAGTAGGGGAACCTGTTGGCGAGCACGGAATTGATCGTCGCCATCAGGGCGATGTCGTCGAGGGTTTCCCCTCCTTCATCGCGCCAGATGGCGACGATCGCGTCGTAGCTTTCGGCGTAATCGTTTGATTTCAACGCTTCCGTCGATCCGTGCGAACCGGTACCGGCACCGGGCGGCGAGTATTACCGGCAGCGATCAGCAGGAGTGTTCCGGCTACAGCGATGAGTACTTCGAGCATTTGCCGTCCTCCTTGCGCTGTCCATTACTGCATCGGGGGTGCCACGCCCGTGTGGAAGCGAGCGCCGATGTCAAGCGCGAGCATACACGGCATCGTATTCGCGCGCGCTCCGCTCCCAGGAGAAGTCGGCTGCCATCCCGTTGGCGCGCAACGACTTCCAGGTCGCCGGATCCTTGTAGTTGAGCATGGCCACCCAGGTGGAGAGGTAGAGCTCCAGCGGGTGCGCGGCGATGAAGCCGAACCCGTTCGCGACGTCGCCGTTGGTGCCATCGAAAGGGATCACCGTGTCCGCTAAACCGCCCGTCAGCCGGACAATCGGGACCGTGCCGTAGCGGAGCGCGTACATCTGGTTGAGGCCGCACGGCTCGTAGATCGACGGCATGAGCAGCATGTCGCTGCCGCCGTAGATGCGGTGCGCGAGGGCGTTGTCGAAGCCGATCCACACCCTGCACGCATCGGGATGCCGCTCGCCGACCCACGCCAGGGCACCCTCCAGCTCCGGCTCGCCGCTGCCGAGGATCACGAGCTGCGCGCCTGCCGCAATCAGCCGCTCCATCGCCGGGATGAGCAGCTGAAAGCCTTTCTGATCCACCAGCCGCGACACCGCTCCGATGAGCGGTCTCCTGGAGAATTTGAACCCCGCTTCCTTGGCCAGGGCCCGCTTGTTCCTGAGCTTGGGGCTGGGGTCGTCGGCGTCGAAGTTCGCGGGGAGCAGCGGGTCGGTGGCCGGATCCCACTCCTCGACGTCGATGCCGTTCAGGATGCCGTGGAACTTGTGCGAGACCGCGCGCAGCACGCCGTCCAGTCCCGCGCCGAGGGCGCTGGTCCGCACTTCGCGCGCATAGTTCGGGGAGACGGTCGTGACCTGGTCGGCGAAGAGGATGCCTCCCTTCATCGGATTGAGGTTGCCGAAATGCTCGAGCGCGTCCGGCGCCCAGTAGCGGCTGTGCAACCCGGTCAGCGGGAACGCGTCCGCTCCCGCCACTCCCTGATAGTTGAGGTTGTGGATCGTGTAGACGGAGCGCGTGTTCGCGAAATGCGGCTCGCCGCGCAGGCCGGAATGCAGGTACACCGGCAGGAGGGCGGTGTGCCAGTCGTGCGCGTGCATGATGTCGGGCGCGAGGTCGAGCAGCTCGCAGCCGCGGATGATGGCGCGGCAGAAGAACGTGTAGCGCAGCAGGAAATCGTCGACGCCGTCGATGCCCTGGTAGAGGTGGTCGCGCTCGAAGAAGTAGTCGTTGGCGATGAGGGTCAGCGGGATGTTGGTCCCCGGAAGCGTGGCCCGGAGAAACGTTGCTTCGGCGCTCCAGTTGGCCCAGGAGATCTTCACCGTCGGCATCACCTGGTGCGGCGTGATCCCGTTTTTCTCGAACCAGTGCCGGGCCTGCCGGTAGTAGGGCATGAAGACCGTGACGTCGTGCCCGAGCTTCGCAAGCGCTTTCGGCAGCGACCCGCACACGTCTCCCAGGCCGCCCGTCTTGGCGATCGGCGAGACCTCGGCAGTAGCGAAGACGATGCGCATCGTGCGTCAGCTAATCACAATCGACGCGTACCCGACCACTCTCGTGTAGTCGCCGTTGACGTCGCCGGACGTGGCGTGCCGGAGGAGAGTGGCGTCGCCGGCACCGAGCTCGTTGACCGCGACGAGCATGGTGGTGGTGGGGATGAAGCCGCACATCGAGACGTCGTATTCGTCGACCACGCGCCAGAGCTCGCGCGGGTTGCGGCGCAGCACTTCGTCGATCGCGAGCTGGTCTTTGCGCATCGTGGTGGGCTGGTCTTCGTAGTGATTGAGGTCGGAGCTGGCGAGGATGGCTACGTCCGGCTCGTGCTTCAGCACCGCCGCGATGGCGTGGCCGATCTCGTCCGCGACGTCGTACCGGTGCGCGCCGAGGCAGATCGGGACGAACGTGAAATCGCCGAGGAGGCGCTGGAGAAAGGGGAGCTGCACCTCGAGCGAGTGCTCCCGCGCATGCGCCCGTGCATCCTCGGCCAGGAGCTTGGTTTGCGCCATCAGCGCGTCGGCGAGCGGCGTGTCGATGGCGACGTCGCCGAACGGCGTCCGCCATGCGCCTTCACGGTTGATGGCCGCGAAATGGCCGGCGCCGGTGTGATTCGGGCAGAGGATGAGCAGCCGCTTCGGCAGGTCGGCCAGCGCGTAGAACGCGGCCGCGACGTGGCCGCTGTACATGAGCCCCGCGTGCGGAACGACCGCGCCAAGGAACCGCTGCTTTCGCGGGGCGGGCGGGTTGGCGGCGAAGCAGGCATCGACCTGCGCGCGCAGCCGCTCGGGTGTGCCCTCGTAGAATGTGCCGGCAACGGCCGGTGGACGCGTGGTCATCTGCCGGACCGTGTCGAGCACCGCGCATGCCAGTGTGTATATTGGAGCGCATGCGACTCCTGCTGCTGCTCCTGCTGCCGTTGTTGACGACGGAGGGCACTGCAGCGACCGTCGATCTCTCCGCGATTCGCGAGACGCTGAAAGAAGGGGAGTTGCTCGCGGCATACGTCGAGACGCCCTCCGGTGCGGAGATCGTGATCGCCGATGCGGAAGGCACGATCGGGCTGCCGGCCGCCACGCGCGTGGTGCCGCTGGTGATGCGCAGAAGCGCTGAAGAGCCGGCGGCTGCATCGCCCGCACGGCCCGGCGCAGACGGGATCGTGCGCTTCGGCGAGGAGCTCGTGCTGAAGGAGGGCGAAACGCTGAGGCTCGCGCAGATTCGCACTCCTGACGCCGGCAAGGCCGATGTCGTCGTGAAGGTGGCGATCGCGAGCCCGAAGAATGCGCGAGGCGCCGGTCCGGCGGTGCAACTGGTCGCGCCGAATGGCGACGTCGTCGCGACCGAGCGGCTCCGCGCGGCACCGGCGTTCCACGAGTCGCTGGTGTTCTTCCGCAACGTGCCGGCGCAGCGCTACCGGGTGGCGCTGGCAGGCGACGGATGGGTGCGAAGCGAGCAGGCGGCGAACGTCGCCGCGAACGAGGTTCACAGCACCGCATTGACCGCCAGCGTGCCGGCGGTGCTCGCGGTGCGGTGGACGCTCGATCCGGCCTTTCTCGACGAGGTGCCACCCGCCTGCGGCGCGGAGGCAGCGGACACCAATGCTCCGGCGGTAGAGGAAGAGGAAGCAGTGCGGCCGCAGGTCACGATCCGCCGGTGTACCCCCGAGGTGATGCAGCGGCTCGCGCGTCATGGCGCGTCGCGATGCGAAGCCGTGGTGTCGCGGAAGATCGAGTCGGGAGCGGCGTCCGGCGAGGAACGGTTCGAGGCGTTGCGCGGCGGTGAGTACGTCGCGGAGCTGAAGTTCGGCGACCACGCGGCGTACGAGGTGGTGCAATGGAGCGGCACGGAGGACGCGCGCAGCTCCGTGACGCTCGGCGCGTCATACGTCATGGGGCGCGTCAGCAAGGACGGGGAGCCTGTCCGGGCACGTCTCGAGTTTCCGAACGGCATCACCACTACCGACGAGGCGACCGGCACGTACCGGCTGCTGATCTCCCGGCCGGTGGACCGGGTCACGCTGGTCGAAGTCACCCCGTGCGGCTCCGAACGGGGCTACGTCCATCGCACGAGCGGTCCGGTGATCGGCGGGAGCGTGCACGATATCGACATCCCGTCCGGCGGCATCGCCGTGACGGCGACGAGCCGCGCGGACGGAAAGCCGATCGCCGGCGCGACCGTGTCGATCGTGGAGGATGAGGTGGAGTTTCCGCTGTACGAGCTGGAGACGCCGCCGACGGATGCTGAAGGACAGACATCGCTCGAACCGGTCCTCCGCGATGTGCCGCTGCTCGTCTGCGCCTATGCGAAAGGATTCATCCGTGAATGCCGCGGCGCCATCACGGTCGAAGACGAGACGGTGAAGGTGGCGCTGCGGCTCCAGCCGAGGCCGGCGGGAGTGGCGGGCCGGGTGGTGTCGAGCAAGCCGGTGCAGCCCGGCGCGCGGATGTGGCTCGTGCAGAACGGAGTGCAACTCGCGATCGCGCCCGTCGACCAGGAAAAGCGCTTCCACTTCGACGCCCTGCCGCCGGGCGCGACGCTGGTGCTCACCGACAGCGCACACGGGCTCGTCGTCATCGGGCGACCCGCGCTCGACGGAGAGGGCACCGTCCTCGCCACGGTTCCCGAGACGGCGCCGGTGTCGTTTCAGGTGGTGATATCAGACCGAAGCCGCCGCGGAGGCTCACCACTGACGGTGCAGGTCGGAGACGTGCTGGTTCCCCTGACCGTTTTCTGGCATCACCAGGCGCTGACGGGCGGCAAGCCGGCAGCGGTCCCGGGCGTTCCGTTCGCCGTGAACACCATCGTTCCCACCGCACCCATCTCCGTGATCCTCGGATTCGAGTACGGCAAGGAGCCGCCCGACCTGCAGGGCGACATGTTCGCGCGCCCCGACCTGATCGCCACGATGCCCCGCAAACAGGTGCAGAGCCCCCTCGTCACGTTCGACTGAGGCTTTCACTTCGCCCCATGTTGAGAGAGAACTGACGAGAGGCCTCCGGCGGGCCGGCGTGGCCGGCAGCACTGGTCGCCCAAGGCTGAACGCACGCCTCTCGCACGAAGCGCCGTCCGTGCGCAAACAAGTGCCGCCGGCCACGCCGGCCCGCCGGAGGCCCCCGGCCGGTTCTTCTCTCGTGGGCGAAGTGAAAGCGTCAGCGCGGGAAGCTCGGTCCGTAGAGGACCGCGTTCAGGAACACGGGTAGGGTGCCGCGCCAGAAGAGGCGGTAGTTAGGATCGTCGGCGAACATGATGACCTGGCCGCGACCGAACTTTTCGCTCGTCACGTAGACCGAGCCCTTGATGCGGTCGATGCTTTCCGGCCAGGCCACGCCGGAGATCAGCGGGTCGGCCGCGTCGATGGTGAGGATGTTGTCGACGCGGTGGGTGAGCGGCAGGAAAGCGCCGCTCCCTTCGACCAGCACCGCCGGGGAGCGCGGGACGCCGAACGTCAGGTACGACCGCTCGTTCATGGTGGTCCGGAAGGCCGAGCCAGGGATGCGGAAATCGTTGTAGCGCTGTTCCGCCGCCGGATCCTTCTCGTCTCTCTTCGGCGCCTCCCACGGCTTCAGCTTCGAGATCTCGACGTCCTTCTCGCGCAGGAACGCGTGGGCGCCCTTCACCGCCACGATCACGCCGCCGTCGGTCACCCACTGCTTGAGCTTATCGACGCCCCGCTTGGTGAGACGGTCGGCGTACGAGCCGTCGGGGAAGACCAGCACGCGGAACTCGTTCAGGTCGAGGTTGCGCAGCGTCTCCGCGGAGAGGGTGGCGTGCGGGAGCGGCGTATCGACGTCGAGCGTGTGCCAGAGCATGCCGAACGACGTCGCGCTGCTCCCCGGTCCTCCGACCAGGCCGATCTTCGGGTCGCGGACATAGCGGATCTTCTCCGAGCCGAAGCCGGTGCCTCCCATCCAGCCCGATTCGAGCGGCACCACCGTCACTCCCGCCTCGCGGGCCAGCGCGTTCACGCGCCCGTCGAGGTTCTGTTCGTTGTTGCCCTTGAGGATGATCAGCGAGCCGCGCGCGAACGTCCGCTCGCCGACCGGAAGCTGGCTGTCGGCGACGTTGAAGTTGACGTGGTCCGCCAGCAGGCGGCCTGCGAAACGGTAGACGTTCGGGTCGTTGCCGTCGATGAGATACCCATAAGGCGCGGCACGGAACGCGGCCGGGGCGGCAGCGCTGAACGGCGCCGTACCGGCGACCGGAACCGTCGTCGACCACGCCTCGACGTTCATCGCCAGCGGCAGCGACCAGACCGTGATGTCGTAGAACTCGTCTTCCTCGTCCGCCTCCGCGCGGGCGCGCTGCGCTTCGACGAAACCTTTGCTGAACGAGGGGGACTTCTCGAGCAGCGTGTTGGCGAGGCCGCCCGCCGCCTGGCGCGTGGAGACGACCGCCGTGCCGGCGGGGAACGTACGCGATTCCGTGACGTCGCGATCGATGCGCGTGGCGCGGAGGGTCGCGGGGGCGCTCAGCATCTCGACGGTGATGCCGTTCTTCGTCAGCAGGTCGATGAGCGAGGTGAAGTTCGGCGTGCCGGGGGCGATGAGGTAGGTGTTCTTCCCGTTCTCGATCTGCGCGCGCGCCGCGCGATGCGTGTAGCGCAGGAGCTGCTCGCGGTTCTGCGCCGCCGTGCGCACGGTGGCCATGGCGGTCGTGTAGTGGCGCTGCACGCGGTCCGCGAGGCGGAGGATCGACTCATCCTCCCGTTCGATGGCCGTGCCGGCCCGTCCGCCGCCCGCCACTTCGTAGGTCATGCCGACGGTGCCGTTCAGCGACGGCCACGAATCGCCGTAGCCGGGATAGAAGAGGTCGAAGCGCTCCCCGACGAAGAACTGCCAGTTGCGCTTCGTGAACTCGTCCGCGTTGGCGCGGCCGAAACGCTCGAGCCACTGCTCGACTTCTCCCGGCAGATTGGCGTTGATCGGCTTCGCGTCGGGCGGGAAGAAGTAACTCGACGCGGAGCTCATCTCGTGAAAGTCGACCAGCACCTGCGGGAACCACTCCCTGTAGGCCGCGGCGCGCGCCTGCGTCTCTTTCTGGGACTGCCACGCCCAGTCGCGGTTCATGTCGATGAGGTAATGGTTGTAGCGCCCGCCCGGCCACGGCTCCTGATGCTCGAACGCCTGCGGGTTCGGGTTCGCCGCCACGCCGGCCGTGCGCTGGAACCAGGAGATGTACCGCTCACGCCCGTCCGGATTCTCGAGCGGGTCGATGATCACGATCACGTTGTCGAGCATGGCCCGCGCGTTCACGTCGTTGAGGAGCGTGTGCGCGACCAGCATGGCCGCTTCCGCGGACGACGATTCGTTCCCGTGCACGCCGAACGCGAGCCAGACAATGGCCGGCATGTCGCGCACCAGCGTGTCCGCATCGCCGCTGCCGTTCGCGAGCGCCCGCGCGTTCGTACGGATCTGTTCCAGGCGCGCGTGATTCTTCGCGGAGGCGAGCGTCGCCAGGACGAGCGGGCGATGCTCGTACGACTCGCCGATCTGCCGCATGGTGACGAGGTCGGAACGGCGGTCGAGCTCTTCGAAGTAGTCGAGGATGCGATGGTGCGGCGTGAACCGCGCTCCGATCGGATAGCCGAGAAACTCGTCAGGAGCCGGAACCGCCTGTGCGGCCACCACGAGCGAGCAGAGGAGAAGCGCAAGCACAAAGACGCTGCGTCGAATCATGCGGCGGGATTGTAGGCGACAACGAGGAACCGACGAGGGGCCTCCGGCGGGCCGTGTGACCGGCAGCACTGGTTGCCCAAGGCTGAACGCACGTTTCTCGCGATAGGCGCCGTCCATGCGCAAACAAGTGCCGCCGGCCACGCCGGCCCGCCGGAGGCCCCCGGTCGGTTCTCGCCGTCGCCCTACTCGCCGACCGCGACTTCGTCTTCCACGACCACGTTCGACTTGGTGTGGATGCCGAGGCGCTTCATCATCTCGTTGAGGGTCGACGGCTTGAGCTGCAGCAGCTCGGCGGCGCGTTTCTGGACGCCGTTCGCCAGCTCGAGGGACTGCAGGATCATGGCGCGCTCGTAGTTCGAGACCGCGTCCTTGAGCGAGATCCCGTCGTGCGGGACGATCATCGCCGGCTGGTCCGTGCGCACCGGGTAGCGGAGATAGTCCGGCAGCAGCTCCGGCGTCACGCGGTCGCCGGTGCAGAGCACCACCGCGCGCTCGATCGTATTCTCCAGCTCGCGCACGTTCCCCGGCCAGGGGTGATCCATCAGAATGCGCATCGCATCCGCCGTGACCTCGCGGACCTTGCGCTTGTTCTCATCCGAGTACTTCTGCATGAAATGCCCGATGAGCAGCGGGATGTCCTCGCGGCGGCGGCGCAGCGGCGGGAGCTGCACCGTGATGACGTTCAGGCGGTAGAAGAGATCCTCGCGGAACTTCGACTCCGCCATCAGCTTGGTCAGGTCGGCGTTCGTGGCAGCGATGATGCGCACGTCGACCTTGATCGTGTCGACGGAACCGAGGCGCATGAACTCCTTCTCCTGGATCACGCGCAGCAGCTTCGCCTGGGTCTCGAGGTTGATGTTGCCGATCTCGTCGAGGAAGATCGAGCCGCCGTCCGCCACCTCGAACAGGCCGCGCTTGGTCGCGATCGCGCCGGTGAATGCTCCCTTCAGATGTCCGAAGAGCGACGACTCGAGCAGCTCCGGCGGCAGCGAGCCGGAGTTGACGGTCACGAACGCATTCCGCGCGCGCGGGCTGGCGTGGTGGATGGCCTTCGCCACCAGCTCCTTGCCGGTGCCCGACTCCCCCATCACCAGGATGTTCGAGCGCGACGGCGCCGCGAGGCGGATCAGGTCGAAGACCTTCCGCATGGTCTCGCTCTTCCCGATGATGTTCGAGTACGAGAACTTGTCCGAGAGTTCCGACTTCAGGCGCTCGTTCTCGTGCGTCAGGCGCCGCTGTTCGAGCGCCTTGTTCACCGTGAGGATGACTTCCTCGTTCTTGAACGGCTTCGGGATGTAGTGGAACGCGCCGTACTTCATCGCCTCGATGGCCCCGTCGATCGACGAGAAGGCGGTGATCACGATGACCGGCAGCTCCGGATTGGAGATGCGCATCGCGCGCAGCGTGTCGATGCCGCTGATGCCCGGCAGCATGACGTCGAGGATGGCCAGGTCGACTTCCTCGCCGTCGAGCATGCTCAGGGCTTCTTCACCGCTGGCCGCCGTGACGATGTCAAAGCCTTCGCGCTGGAGCACGACTTCGAGCACGTCTCGCAAAACTTCTTCGTCGTCGACGATGAGGACTCGCATGAATGGTCACTGCATACTGCCGACTGCTCTCTCAGCCCGCAGCAACACAATCGAAAACTCGGCTCCGCTTCCGGGGGTGCTCTCGACGGTGATGTCGCCGTCGCATGCGTGAATCAGTCTACGACTGATGGCCAGCCCGAGTCCTGTCCCACCCTGACCGCGCTTCGTGGTGACCAGCGGGTCGAAGATCCGGTCGATGATGTCCGCCGTGATCCCTTTGCCGTCGTCACGGACGCGCATGATCACGCGCTCACCTTCTTCCGTCACCGAGATCCAGATGTTTCCATCCTCGGCGACTGCATCGCGCGCGTTCAGCAGAACGTTGGTCAGAACCTGTTGCAGATCCTGCAGGTTCCCGCGCACGCAAAGAGACGGCTCGCCGGCGTGCCGCAAGACGGTCTGCAGATGGACCGTGATGCGCTTCGGCTTCATCAGGTCTTCGTGCATCGCCACGGTGGACGTGATCAGGTTCTCGACGTCGACGCTCTCGCACGAGCGTGGACGGTTGGCGATCAGGTCCAGCAGGTTGTTCACCAGGCTCGACGCGCGGAAGGTCTGCTGCTCCATCTTCTTGAGCAGGCGGTACTTCGGGTCGTCCTCGTTCGTGTCGGCGAGCAGCAATTGGGCGTAGGACGAGATGCCGGTGAGTGGCGTGTTGACCTCGTGCGCGACGCCGGCGGCGAGGAGGCCGAGGGAAGCCAGGCGTTCCTTGTCCTGCAGCTCGCGCTCGAGGCGCACGCGATCGGTGATGTCGCCGATCACCAGCACGCGCGCGCCGTCGTCGACGTCGGTCGCGGAGAGCGGGCTCGAAGTGACCGTGACCTCTTTCTCCACCCCGTTGCGATTGGTGAACTGCGTCGAGTGCGTGAGCCCGCGCGTCTGGCGCAGCGCGGTATACGGCGGGAAAAGCTGGTCGATCGAATCGCCGGAATGATCGGAGCCGACCAGCTCCCAGAAGGCCTGATTCGCGGTCAGCACCGTGCCGTCGTGCGAGACCACCGCGATCGCCGACAGCGA
>DASQJY010000067.1:0-124960 GCA_035630815.1 Thermoanaerobaculia bacterium | reverse complement strand
TCAGCGCGAAGACGAGCACGAAGCCGAGCAGGCTCGAACGGATCGCATCCGCGCGCGTGATCTCGCGCAGCGTCTGCGAGACGAGGTTGACCCCGGTCAGCACCCCCTCGGGATGCTTGCGGCGGAACTCCTGCAGCTCGTTCGGGAGGAACTTCGGCCAGGTGCCGGTGGTCGGGTAGACGTAGACGATGGACATGTAGCCGTCGGGCGTCTTCTTGATGAAGCGCTGCACGCTCTCGGAGAGCCCGAGGCGCTCCAAGGTCTGCATCGTGACCGGCTCGCGCTGCTGGAGCGCTTCCCCGAAGAGCGGGAGGAACCGGTCGTACGCCCCGGGGCGGAAGCCGTTGTCGATCAGCGCCTGCCGCAGCGTCCCTTCGATGCGCGGGAAATTGAAGTCGGTAGCCGCGCCGCTCTGCAGGCGGGCGATCACGCGTCGCTGCTGCGCTTCGCTCGGCAGGAACGTGGTGATCGATTCGTACGAGCCGATCACGCCCTTCCCCGCGATCGCTTCGAGATCGGGCATCGCCGCCTCGGTCTTCTCGATCGCTTCCGCCGCCGTCTTCGCCCGGACGCCGTACATCATGAACTCGAACGACTGGCCGAACTTCCGGGTCACGACGTCCTGCAGCTTGATGCCCTCGTTGCCTTTCGAGCGGAGGTTCTGGAGCTGGTCGCTGAAGCGGACGCCGGTCGCGAGCACGCCGGTGATCGCCACGATGACGATCCAGGCGACGATGACGAATTTCGGATGCCTGAGGCTCGCGCGGACCACGCGGCCGGAGCCGAAGGCGTGGACGTACAGCTTGCGTTTGCCCGCGCGGCGGCGCTCGATGACCACCAGCACGGCCGGGAAGACGAAGACCACGCAGAGCAGGAAGACCATGATCCCGCTGCCGGTCAGGAAGCCGAGCTGCGTCATGCCGCGGAAGTCGGTGGCCAGGAAGGCGTAGAACGTGGCGGCGGTGGTGAGCGCGCCGACGATCACGCCGGGCAGGCCGCGGCGGATGACGGTGCGCACCGCTTCGGTGACTTCGGCGCCGCGATTGCGCTCGTCGACGTAGCGCTCGTAGAGCACGGTCAGGAAGTCGACGCCCAGGCCCGCGAGCAGGGCCGCGAAGCCGGTGCTGGCGGCGGAGAGCGTGCCGTACGTCAGCGAGCCGATGGCGAAGGTGATGATGATGGCCGCGGTCATCGGCACGGCCGCGTACAGCAGCGCCGAGGGGCGGCGGTAAGCGTAGAGGTAGAGCAGCAGCACGCCGAGCATCGACGTGACGCTGTTGATGGCCATGTCGCGGCGGATGATCTTCTCGTCCGCGGCGGCGATGGCGTAGCCGCCGGTGTAGCCGATCTTCGGGAGCTCGACCTCAGGATTCGACGCGCGGAACTGCGTCGTCGCCTTCGCCACGATGCCTCGCGTCTCTTCCATCACCGCACGGCTGAACGGCAACTGCTGCGCTGGATTTTTCGGGCGCGCGACCACGATCGCGGCGCTGTGGTCGGCGGAGACGTAATAGCCGGTGGAGAGGTCGACTTTCAGCCCCCCGCCGGCGCGGCGCAGCTTGTCGAGGTAGATCGGGAGGAGGTTGAACGGATCGACCTGCACGACCTGCTTCATCACCGACGACTGCGGCGTCTGCAGCAGCGTGCGGCTGCGCTCCACTGAGGCGCGGATGTTCTCGTCCTTCAGCTTCTCCGCGACCTGCTCGAGCTGCTGCGGATTGAGGAGCAGCATCGAGTAGGGGAGCACCTTGTCGATCACCGAGAACGGGTCGGGGATGCTCCACGACGCGCTGTCGATCTGCTTCGACGCCCGCAGTCCCTCGCCGATGGCGTCGATGAGCGGGCCGTACGCCGCGGGATCGGCCCCGTTCGGGAACTCCAGTACCACCACGTGGAAGTCGAGCGTGCCGGTCTCGCGGAGGAGGTCGCGGAACTCGTTCACCTCGCGGTTGTTGCTCGGGACGAGGTTCAGGACGTCGGGATCGAGGCGCAGGCGGGTGGCGATCAATCCCGAAATGCCGACGATCACCGCCGCGATCGCGAGGATGGTCTTCGGCCGGCGCAGCAGGAGCTCAGCGAGGCGGTCGAGCATCAGCCGAACACATCCCGTTTCGTGAACAGGCCGTAGGCCACGGTCAGCGCACCGATCGCCCACGCGCCCAGGAGGAGAATGCAGAACGTCATGGACATCCCTTCATACGGCGGCGCCTGTCCCGTGTAGTAGTCGGGGAGCGGCAGCGCGCTGACGAACAGGTATTTGCCGGCCGTCCAGTCGGGGCTGATGCGCGTCAGGATCGTCCCGCCGATCAGCGACGCGAGCATCGTCCCGATGGAGGCCGCGGAGGATTTGAAGATCACGGAGAGCATCAGGGCAATCGAGGCGACGGTGAGGAGTGCGTACCACTCCAGCCCGTACGCGATCAGCGCATCCTGCCACAGAGGGAGCTGGCGGACGGCATCGACGCGAAACGCGTCGCCGCTGAATTGAAATCCATTGAACGTCGGCGCGTCCCAACCGTGGGCCGGCAGCACCGGCGCGGTGACGAGATACGAGACCACCGCGCCGACGAACAGCGTGAGCGATGCGAAGAGCCAGAGCGTCACCAGTTTCGCGGTCAGGATCTTCCATCGTCGCACCGGCCGCGTGAGCAGCAGCTTGTCGGTCCCTTCCGCGTTCTCGGCCGAGACGATGTCGCTGCCGAGGACCGCGATGAGGAGCGGGAGGAGCAGGAAGCCGGCGGCGTTGGCGAAGGTGCGCACGACCAGCGGCGCGGTCGGCTGCTCGGGATTGATGCCGCGGTCGAGATAGAACTGCAGGCGGCGCACTTCCGCGCGCATCGAGCGCGCCCACGACTCGTTCACCCGCCCGCGGCGCAGGCGGTTCTCGGTGCGCGCGATCCGCTCCTGCAGCTCGGCGCGCCAGTTCTGGTTCTTCAGGTCGCGCAGCTGACGGTACTGCGAGTACGAGACGAGCAGCATGATCACGAACATGATCGCCACCACGATCGCGAAGCGGCGGCGGCGCAGGAGCTTGAGCGTCTCGTTTTGAATCAGCCCGATGAAATGCATCAATCCACCGTCTCCCCACCCGTCGCCTCGAGGAACATCTCCTCGAGCGACTGCACGCGCGGCCGTGCATGGAACACACCGACGCCGCTCCCGGCCAGCGCCGCGATGAGCGGCGGCGCGTCCGCTTCGTCGATCGCGGTCAGCAGCAGGTCGTCCTGCGTGGTGAACGCGACCTCTTTCTCGCGCAGGATGCTGCTCGCGCGCTCGACATCGCCGACGCGGAGCTCCATCACCCGGTTGCTCGAGATCAGCTCGCGCACGGTGCCGCTGCGCAGGATGCGGCCCTTGTGGATGATGGCCACGCGGTCCGCGGTCAGCTCGATCTCGGCCAGGAGGTGGCTCGACACGAACACGGCCATCCCGCGCTCGGCGGCCAGGCCGCGCAGCAGCTCCCGGATCTCGCGGATGCCCGCCGGATCGAGCCCGTTCGCCGGCTCGTCGAGGATCAGCACGCGCGGCTGGCCGAGCATCGCCTGCGCGATGCCGAGGCGCTGGCGCATGCCGAGGGAGTAGGTCCCGACGCGCTGGTCGAGGCGGTGGGCGAGGTTCACCAGCTCCGCCACGCGCTCGATCTCGGAGCGCGGCACGCTGAGCATGCGCGAGAAGTGCTCCAGGTTCTCCCTGCCGCTCATGAAGCGATAGAGGTCGGGGTTCTCGACGATGCAGCCGATGCAGCGCAGTGCCTTCTCGAAATTGCGGCGCAGGTCATAGCCGCAGACCGTGACCGTGCCCCTGGTCGGCTTGATCAGGCCGACCAGCATGCGGATGGTCGTGGTCTTGCCGGCGCCGTTCGGTCCGAGGAAGCCGAAGACCTCGCCGGGACGCAGGTCGAACGAGACGTCGTCGACGATGGTGCGGTCGCCGATGACCTTGCTGAGATGCTTGGCTGCCAGAGCTTCCATGGATTCGAAATTGAAAATTGAAAATTGAAAATTGAAAGATCGGAGTTAACGTGACGCGCGGCGCAGGCTATCCGATTTTTCAATTTTCAATTTTCAATTTTCAATTCCGACATGCGAAAGATCCTCTTCTGGTACCTCCCCGTCACGGCCGCGCTGCTGGCGGCGTGCGTCTTTGCGTACGGCTTCGCCTCCTACCTGCGCGGCGAGACCGGCGAGCCGGTCGACTTCATCCCGCAGGCCTCCGCCGCCGCCGAGACGCCGCGAGCGCAGATCGCGCCGATCCTCCTCGGCGATTCGCTCGCGCGCGGAGCAGGCGACGCCGAGGGCCTCGGCATCGGCGGGCGTCTCGACCAGGAACTGAAGCGCCGCGGGGTGAACGCGCGCCGCACCTACAACGTGGCCGTGAACGGCGCGCGGACGCGCGACCTGCTGGAAGTGCTCGACCGCCCCAACGTGCAGCAGCTCCTGCGCGACTCGAACGTGATCGTCGTCTCGATCGGCGGCAACGACCTCTGGGGCGGCAACGACTGGCGCAACGCCGCACCCCCGGAGGGGGACGCGGTGATGAACGACGTCCTGACGCGCATCTCGGCCGCGGTCGCGAAGATTCGCGCTGCGAACCCGAAAGGACGCATCTTCTTCATCGGACTCTACAACCCGTTCACCTCCGACCCGAACGGCCGTCTTTTGAGCACGCGCGTCAACCGCTGGAACGCCCGCCTCCTCGAAGAATTCGGCGACGATCCCGACTTTACGGTCGTCGCGACGGCAGACCTCTTCTCCCATCGCGACCGGCTGGCGCTCGACCGATTTCACCCCGGCGGGGAGGGCTACGGCCTGATCGCGAGACGGATCGCGGACGCGCTGTAGCAACCCTGTCATCCTGAGCGAGGGTGGTCGGGAGGGGTGAAGCGAAGAACCCCCTGCCGACAGCGCGCGTCTCGTGTACCGCAGGGGGTCCTTCGCTTCCCCCCTCCCGGCCCCCTCGCTCAGGATGACAGGTGGGCTAGAATCCGCGCGCTTCAGAACTGACCCATGACTAATTACGACTCCTCAGCAATTGAAGTCCTCACAGGTCTCGAGCCGGTGCGCAAGCGGCCGGGGATGTACACCACCACCGAGCGGCCGAACCATCTGGCGCAGGAAGTCATCGACAACTCGGCCGACGAGGCGATCGCCGGCTATGCGGACGAGATCCTGGTCACGCTGCACGACGACGGGTCGCTGTCCGTGCAGGACAACGGGCGCGGGATGCCGGTTGACAAGCATGCCAAGGAAGGCGTCTCCGGCGTCGAGGTCATCCTCACGCGCCTCCACGCGGGCGCGAAGTTCTCGGAGAAGAGTTACCGCTACTCCGGCGGCCTGCACGGCGTCGGCGTCTCGGTCGTGAACGCCCTCTCGAAGAAGCTGCAGGTCTGGGTGCGCCGCGACGGCAACGAATACACGATGGTCTTCGCCGACGGGAAGAAGAAGCAGGACCTGAAGATCATCGGGCAGGTGGGGAAGCGCAACACCGGCACGACGGTCCGCTTCTGGCCCGACGAGTCGTTCTTCGATTCGCCGAAGATCAACGTGCCGCGGCTCAAGCACGTCATGCGCGCCAAGGCGGTCCTCTCGCCGAAGTTGCGCATGCGCTTCATCAGCGAGCTCGATCCCGCCGAGAGTGAGGAGTGGTACTTCGAGGACGGGCTGACCGATTACCTGCTCTCCGAGCTGGCCGGCAACACCATGCTGCCGGAGTCGCCGTACACGGGGCATTTCAAAGGTCTCGATCACGAGGTGGACTGGGCGGTGGTCTGGCTGCCGGAGGAGGGGGAGATCGTCGGCGAGAGCTACGTGAACCTCATCCCGACGGCGCAGGGGGGCACGCACGTGAACGGCTTCCGCACCGGCCTCACGGAAGCGATCCGCGAGTTCTGCGAGTTCCGCAACCTCCTCCCGCGCAACGTGAAGCTGGCGCCGGAAGACGTCTGGGCGCGGTGCAGCTACATCCTCTCCGTGCGCATGACCAACCCGCAGTTCACCGGCCAGACCAAGGACCGCCTCTCCTCGCGCGAGGCTTCGGCGTTTGTCTCGGGCGTGACTCAGGACGCGTTCGCGCTCTGGCTGAACAACAACATCGCGGACGCGGAGAAGATCGCGAACGTTGCCATCAACCAGGCCATGGTGCGCCTCAAGCAGGGGAAGAAGGTGGAGCGGAAGAAGCTGACCTCCGGCCCCGCGCTCCCCGGCAAGCTGGCCGACTGCACCGCGCAGGACCTCAACCGCACGGAGCTCTTCCTCGTGGAAGGCGATTCGGCCGGCGGCTCGGCCAAGCAGGCGCGCGACCGCGAGTTCCAGGCCATCATGCCCCTCCGCGGCAAGATCCTGAACACGTGGGAGGTCGACTCGAACGAGGTGCTTTCCTCCCAGGAGGTGCACGACATCGCCGTGGCTCTCGGCGTCGATCCGGGCACGGACAAGCTGGACGGGCTCCGCTACGGCAAGATCTGCATCCTCGCCGACGCCGATTCCGACGGGGCGCATATCGCGACGCTCCTCTGCGCGCTCTTCGTCCGCCATTTCCGCAAGCTCGTCGAAGAAGGCCACGTGCACGTGGCCATGCCGCCGCTCTACCGCATCGACGTCGGCAAGCACGTCTTCTACGCGCTCGACGACGCGGAGCGCGAGGGCATCCTCGCGCGCATCGAGGCGGAGGGGTTGAAGGGAAAGGTGAACATCCAGCGCTTCAAAGGCCTCGGCGAGATGAATCCGCCGCAGCTCCGCGAGACGACCATGGACCCGAACACCCGCCGCCTGGTCCGCCTGACGCTCTCCGACGCGGAGCCGGCCGTGGCCACGATCGACATGCTCCTCGCCAAGAACCGCGCCGGCGACCGCAAACAGTGGCTCACCGACGAAGGCGACCGCGCCGAGATCCTCGACTGATCCTCGCTCCGGCTACAGGGAACGACCGGGGGGCCACCGGCCCGCCGGAGGCCTCTCGTCGTTCCCTGTAGCCAGCAGTCAGGTCAGCCGGCAGACCACGACGGTCACGTCGTCGTCGGGCTCGACGGCGCCGCGGAAGGCGGCTACGTCGCGGAGGATCTCGTCGCGGAGGGTTTCGGCGGTTTCGCCGGTGTGGTCGCGGATGACGGTTTCGAGGCGTTCGATCCCGTAGGCCTCGCCGGTGGCGTTGCGCGTTTCGTAGATCCCGTCGCTGTGGAGGACGAAGATGTCGCCGGTGGCCACGTCGAGGTTGCGCTGCGGGATCTCGTGCGCCGGGAGCCGGACGCCGAGGGGTGGCGCGTAGAGGGCGATGGTCTCGATGGAGCCGTTCGCGCGGCGCAGGATCACCGGGGGATGGCCGGCGCTGGCGATGGTGGCCGTGCCGCGGGCGCGATCCAGCAGCACCACGGAGACCGTGACCAGCATCCGGCGGCGGGTGGTCAGGGTCACGAGATCGTGCAGGCGGCGGAGCACCGCGGCGGGATCGTGCAGCGAATGGCGGAGGAGCGTGAAACCGCTGCGCAGCGCGGAGAGCACGAGGCCGCTGGCCATGCCGTGGCCGGCCACGTCGCCGCAGACCAGGGCGATGCGCTCATCCTCCACGAAGTAGTCGTAGTAATCGCCACCCACCTCCGTGGCCGGGATGGAAATGCTGCAGATGTCCACCCAATCGAGCGGCGGCGCGCATTCCGGGAGCATGCTCAGCTGCAGCTCGCGGGCGTAGCGCAGCTCGTCGCGCATGCGGATCTGCTCGCGCGCCTGCGTGCGGCGCGTCTTCCACTCGCCGGCGATCTCTTTCTTCAGCCGGTGCGACGCCAGCAGCTCCAGTCCGAGCGCGATCGCGTTCATCACCAGGATGGAGATGGTCACCGGCACCGCCGCGTTCCCTCGGAAGGTGGTGTTGAAGGCCATGAACAGGCCGCCGGTGGCGAGGAAGACGTGCAGCAGGATCAGCTCCGCGACGAGCATCCGGAAGCCGAGCATGAAGAAGGGGAAGGTCATGACCCACCCCATCCAGTTGTCCGCCCTGCGGTTGATGTAGAGCTGGGCCGTGTATTCGACCGCGATGAACGTCAACGCCACGGCGTGGATGTGCGTGCGCAGCCAGCGGCCGGCGCGCCAGGTGAACGTCTCCGCGAGCTGCGCGGGCGGATGCTCGCGCGTGTAGCGCATGAAGAAGAGGCCGTAGGCCACGAAGGCGGCATTCAGGGCCGTGACGAACGTGTCGACCGGCGTGCGCCGCAAAGAGTGGTTGGCGAGCTGGATGATCGCCACGAGCATGAAGAACAGCATCAGCAGGAGCAGGCAGACGCGGTTGCGCCGCGCGAACTTCCGGCGCACCGCCTCGTCTTCCGTCGAGCGGGCGACGTCCTCCATCGACCATGTCAGGTCCATATCAGGTCCATAGTCATATCAGCCTCGCGTCGACACCCGTGTAGTTCGGATTCGGGGAAGGATTGTTTCGCGGCCGTGCAGCGGCTAGTGTGGCGCGGCTAGCGTCGCGCAGCTTTCGCGGCAGCTTCCGCCGCCATCTCCGCGTTGCGTGCTTCCACGAACGTCTTCATGAGTGTCCATGCCTCGACACCGAAGACCTGGGCGACTCTGAGGAGAAGGTGGATGCTCGGCATGTTGCCGCCGGCCTCGATTATCCCGAGATGCGACGGGGTGAGCTCGAGATGCCGCGCGCAGGTGCGAATGTTCCAGCCGCGTTGCGTGCGAAGTTGCCGGATCATGCCTCCGAGCAGGATCGCATCAGGGTGTGGGGTGATCGCCTTTGGCATACGCGGCAAGTATGCACCATCCCGGGATGGTGCTCCGCCTCCGGCGGTGGAGCATGGGCTCTATCCCGGGATCGAGCTTTCTTACCCCGCACCGTGACCGGGCTCAATCCCGGGATCGAGTTGGTTCACCAGCGACGTCGAACCGAATCAATCCCGGGATTGAGCTTGCTTACCCTCGATTGTGACGCGACTCAATCCCGGGATCGAGTTGGTTCACCAGCGACGTCGAACCGAATCAATCCCGGGATTGAGCTTGCTTACCCTTGACCGTGACGCGAATCAATCCCAGGATTGAGCTTGCTCACCCTCGACCGTTTTCTGATCTACGTCCCCAGCGCCCCGCTGCGGCCGACCACCACGCCGATCAGCTCGAAGCGGTTCGAGCCTTCGGGGAGCTCGATCGGCGGATAGCGCTCGTTGCGGCTGAGGAGGCGGATGCGGCCGGCGCGGACGTCGAACACCTTCACGTAATCCGCCGCGTCGACGCGGCAGACCACGATGCGCCCTGCTGCTTCGCGGGCGCTGCGGGTCGGCTTGACGTACAGGAGGTCGCGGTCGGCGATGCCGGCGCCGATCATCGAATCGCCCGCCGCCTCGTACGCGAGCCGCGCACCGCGCACCGCGTACGCGCGTGGGATCTCGGTGCTGCCGGCGAACACCGCGTTCGCTTCGGCGCGGTCGCGTTTCAGGGCCACGGTGCCGAGGAGCGTGTCGTCGAGGAAGCGGACCACCTTGCGCAACTGCTTCTGCTCGTCGGCGGAGAGCGCGAAGCCGCGCTCGTCGAGGAGCCAGCCGACGTTCTCGTTCACCGCGTGGGCGATGCGCACGACCGTGTCGAACGTGGGGCGCAGGTGTGCGCTCGTGAGGATGCGGCTCAGCGTCTCGGGCGCCACGCCCGCGTCGCGTGCGATGGCGCTGTGCTTCCTGCCGCTGCGCTCGATCGCGGCGCGCAGGCGCTCCCGCCAGTTGACCTCCACCACGAGTCGCAATACTGGAGGAGGCGGGAAGAAGCAGAGGACTCTCCCGTTGACGCTCACACCCCGAGGCTACCTCGGATCTTGCCGTCCGGATCAACGAATGAAAGGGATTCTTGGCAGTCGCGCGCGCGGGTGCAGTTGCAGTAACTTATGCGCGTCAGAATCACTTCCACCCAAGGACACGATGGCGTCTCGTAAATCGAAAAATCAAACCAGCTTCTCCCCCCCGCCCCCACCCACGTTCGCCGACATCGAGAACCAGCCGGTCGGCGACTTCGCGCGCAAGGCGTACCTCGACTACTCGATGTACGTCATCCTGGACCGGGCGCTGCCGCATCTCGCCGACGGATTGAAGCCGGTGCAGCGCCGCATCGTCTACGCGATGTCGGAGCTGGGGCTCGGGCCGACGTCGAAGCCGAAGAAATCCGCCCGCACGGTGGGCGACGTGATCGGCAAGTTCCATCCGCACGGCGACTCCGCCTGCTACGAGGCGATGGTGCTGATGGCGCAGCCGTTCTCGATGCGCTATCCGCTGGTGGAAGGGCAGGGGAACTGGGGGTCGCCCGACGACCCGAAGAGCTTCGCCGCCATGCGGTACACCGAGGCGAAGCTGACGAAGTTCTCGCAATCGCTGCTCAGTGAGCTGGAGCAGGGAACCACTGACTGGGGGCAGAACTTCGACGGCACGATGAAGGAGCCGAAGCTCCTCCCCTCGCGGCTGCCGCACGTGCTGCTCAACGGCGCGTCCGGCATCGCGGTCGGCATGGCCACCGACATCCCGCCGCACAACGTGCGCGAGGTCGTGAACGCCTGCGTCGAGCTGCTCGACGACCCGGAGGCCACGCTCGCGCAGCTCACGAAGCACATCAAGGGACCGGACTTCCCGACCGCGGGCGAGATCATCACGCCGATGGCCGAGATCCGGGAGATGTACAAGACCGGCAACGGCGGCGTGCGTCAGCGTGCGAAGTGGGAGCTCGAGGAGGGCGAGATCGTGATCACGGCGTTGCCGTGGGGCGTCTCGGGCAACAAGGTGCAACAGCAGGTCGCGCAGCAGATGGTGGCCAAGAAGCTGCCGATGGTCGAGGACGTGCGCGACGAGTCGGACCAGGAGAGCCCGATCCGGATCGTGATCGTGCCGCGCTCGAACCGCGTCGACACCGACGAGCTGATGACGCACCTCTTCGCCACGACCGATCTCGAGAAGAGCTACCGCATCAACATGAACATGATCGGGCTGGCCGGGCGCCCGCGCCTGTACGACCTGCGCACGCTGCTCGCCGAGTGGCTGGAGTTCCGGATCGAGACGGTCCGCCGCCGCCTGCAGCATCGCTACGACCAGGTCAACGCGCGCCTGCACCTCCTCGACGGGTTGATGGTCGCGTACCTCAACGTCGACGAAGTGATCCGCATCATCCGCACCGAGGATGACCCGAAGCCGGTGCTGATGAAGCGCTTCTCGCTGTCCGAGATCCAGACCGAGTACATCCTCGAGCTGAAACTGCGCTTCCTCAACCGGCTCGAGGAGATGGAGATCCGCGGCGAGCAGAAGAAGCTGCAGGAAGAGCGCGCGGCGCTGGAGAAGATCCTCAGCTCGAAGCAGCGCCTGCGCAAGCAGGTCCGCGACGAGCTGATTGCGGATGCGGAGATCTTCGGCGACAAGCGCCGCTCGCCGATCGTGGAGCGCGAAGCGGCAAAGGCGCTCGATGCCACCGCGCTCATCCCCTCGGAAGCAGTGACCGTCGTGCTGTCCGAGCGCGGGTGGGTGCGCTCGGGGAAAGGTCACGATCTCGATCCGACCGCGCTGCAGTACAAGTCGGGCGACCAGTTCCTGCACGCCGCGAAAGGGCGCAGCAACCAGCTCGCGGTCTTCCTCGACTCGACCGGCCGGACCTACTCGCTGCCGGCGCACGAGCTGCCGTCGGCCAAGGGTCACGGCGAGCCGCTGACGTCGTCGCTCGCGCCTCCGCCGGGGGCGACGTTCATCGGCGTGATGATGGGAGATCCGGACGATCTCTGGCTCCTGGCGACGGACGACGGCTACGGCTTCATCGCCCGCCTGGAAGAGATGCAGTCGCGCCTGAAGGCGGGCAAGGCGGTCGTGAACGTCGGCAAGGGGGCGGCCGTGTTGCGCCCGCAGCGCGTCGGCAGCTACGAGACCGACTCGATCGCCGCCGCGTCGACGGAAGGGAAGCTGCTGGTGTTCGAAGCGGCCGAGCTACCGGTGCTCGCGCGCGGCAAAGGCGTCCAGACCATCAAGATCCACAAGACCCCGATCGCACCGGAGAAGGTGGTGTCGGTGGCCGTTGTCCCGAAGGACGGCCTGCTGATCGTCCACGCCGGCAAGCGCCACACGAACCTGAAAGGCCGCGATCTGGCGACGTACGTCGGCAAGCGCGCGCAACGCGGACTCAAGCTGCCGCGCGGCTTCCAGAACGTGTCGATGGTGAGGGCGTGGTCGGACCGGGACGGAAGGCTTCCGGATATGGACACGGTGAACTGAACGGCCCATCTGACAGGGAATTGCCTATGACCATCACCATCATCGGCTGCCCCACCGAGCTCGGTCTGCGACGCGAGCGCTCCGGTGTTCCGTCCGGGACGATCCACGCGCCGGATGCGCTACGTGCGGCCGGTCTCGTCGAGCGTCTTGGCGCGCTCGACGCGGGCAATCTCTCCACGCCTCCGTACGACGCGCAGAAGCGCGAGGGGATGCTGAACCGCGCCGCGATCGACGTTTACGCGGAAACGCAGGCGGCCGCGATCTCCGCGGCGCTCGATGCGAACACGTTCCCGCTCATCCTCGGCGGCGACTGTTCGCTACTGCTCGGCAGCATGCGCGCGCTGCAACGCCGGGGGACGTACGGCCTCGTCTTCCTCGACGGGCATACCGATTTCTACACGCCGGCGACGTCCGGTACCGGTGGTGTGGCCGGGATGGATCTGGCCATCGCCTGCGGCGAGTCGCTTGTCGACCCGCACCACGTGGTCCACCTCGGGCGCCGCGATTTCGAGGAGTCGCGCCAATACGGAGGCACGCTTCCGGAGACAATCCTCGACCTGCACCTCGACGTGGTCCGCGAGCACGGTGCCCGTGCCACGGCACGCAGAGCGCTCGAACGGATGCAGGCGCTGGACGGCTTCTTCATCCACGTCGACGTCGACGTCCTCGACGAGGCGGTCATGCCGTTCGTCGACTCTCCGCAGCCCGGCGGCCTCACCCCCGATGAGCTGCGCGACATCCTGGACGAGCTGCTCGCGTCATCGGTCGCCACGGCAGCGGAGGTGACGATCTTCGATCCGACGGAGGATCGTGATGGCGACGGAGCAAGGATGCTGGTGGAAGTGCTGGCCTACTTCCGCGTGGTGAAGTAGCGCTTGAGCCACTGCGACAGGCCGTCGAGGCCCGGAAAGAGCACGCGCTCGGTGATGTTGGCCTGATCGAGCTTGTCGCGGATCTCCCACTTCAACTCCGCCGGGATGATGATGCGCTTGTAGGCGCTACGCCGTTCGAGGAGCGCCTGCAGCGACATGGTCGGGCTGGACGGCAGCGAGAAGAGCGCGAACTGGTTGACGATCCGCTCGTCGAGCGACGGCGGCTCGAAGAAGACCACGAAGTCGTCCTTCGACAGGTCGTCGAACTGGTCCAGCGTCGTGGCCACGCAGTTCAGGAGCTCGGTGGTAAAGATGTTGACGTCTTCCTTCTCCAGCACGTCGCGCAGCTTCCGGGGGAGGGTGTCGGTCATCTTCCGGTAGTCGACGCACCAGATGGCCGCGTCTTCGCCGAAGTGGCGGACGTCGTGGGTGGCGAAGTGCATCGCCACGTAGGGTGAGTACGTCCAGTCGAGCAGGCGCGTCGGGAGGCCGTGATGCTTGGCGAGGGAGAGCCAGTTCCAGACCGAGTCGCCGTGGACCGCGCTCCGGAGCGCGTATTTGCGGAAGCTGCTGAGGAGATGGCGCTCGTGCGCTTCGAAGCCGCCGGTCTGCAGGCTCGTCTCCAGGCCATGCCGGGTGCGGGGGAGGCCGCGGAAGACGTAGTTCGAGCGGTGCCGCGACAGCGATTCCTGCCAGGCGCCCTGGAAGACCGCTTCCTGCAACTCGGTCCAGGTGTTGACGCGCAGCTCCATCGCCGCGTCCGGCTGCAAAGGGGTTGCCGGTTACTGTGTGAGCTACATCACACGCGGACCGTATTAAACTGTTGGACGGTCCGATGCTGGAACGTCTAAGGAAGGCCATCCGTCCCCCGAGCGAGGAAAAGCCGTTGCCGCGCAAGACCACAGAAGTGCACTTGATCGAAGGGCGCGATCCGGTCGAGCGGGCGGCGACGCACGAGCCGGCGCTGATCATGCTCGAGGGCGACCTTCCGGGACAGGTGTTCCGCCTGCGCGCCGGACGGCAGATCATCGGCCGCCGCCCCGAGTGCGACATCCGGGTGCGGGAGCGGGCGGTGAGCGGCATTCACGCCGAGGTCATCCGGGTGCGCGACAACGTCACGATCAACGACCTCGCCAGCACGAACGGCACGCTCGTGAACGGGATGCGCATCCGCACCCCGGTGCCGCTGCTGCAGGGCAGCCTGCTCAAGCTCGGCAATTGCGTGTTCAAGTTCGTCGACTCGCTGCTCGAGGTCGAGTTCACCGAGTCGCTGCACGCGCGCGGCATCACCGACCAGCTCACCGGCGCCTTCAACAAGTCCTACCTCATCGCCCGCCTCGGCTTCGCGATCGACACCGCGTCGAGCGACCGCCCGGTGAGCGTGATCGCCTTCGATTACGACAACTTCAAGCAGGTGAACGACCAGTACGGCCACGCCGCGGGCGACCACGCGCTGCAGGCGACGTGCGAATTGATCGCGGAGATGTTCGTCCGGCCGACCGACCTGTTTGCGCGCGTCGGCGGCGAGGAGTTCGTGATCGTCCTCCCCGAAACGCCGGTCGAGACGGCCGCGCACATCGCCGAGCAGATCCGCAGCACGCTCGAAGCGACCAACTTCGGCCCCGAGGGGCTGCACGTGCGCCTGACCTCGTCGTTTGGCGTCTGCTGCGCGACGAGTGCCGTCGAGCAGCCGGAGCTCGTCCTCGCCCGAGCGGACGAGCTGCTTTACCAGTCGAAGCGCGAAGGGCGCAACCGCGTCAGCTTCTGACGGCCGGCGCCTTACGTGAAGCTCTTGGGGCGGTCGTCGAGGCGGGTGGCCAGGTCGACCATGGCGGCGAGGTAGATCGGCTCGTCGGCGTGGAAGTCGAACGGTTTCTTCAGCTCGGCGGCGCGGATGGTGACGCGGCTGCGCTCCGCGTCGACGAGGATGTCGTCCACTTTCGCGACCGGCAGCTCGATGCGTCCTTTGTCGCTGCCCAGGATGAGGCGTTTGCTGGTGACGTGGAACGGCTGCGGGTTTTCGGTCGGCCGGACCTGCGAGGTGTACATGCAGTACTCGTTCATGCCGAGGGAGACGTTGGTCTCCGCGCAGCGGGGCGCGTTGCGATGGTCGACGCCTCTCAGGCGCTCGAACTGCCCCTCGGCCGCGGTGTCGAGCGGGACGTCTTCGGGGTCGATCTTGAAGCCCTTCTGGATCGCACGGACGGTCTTCAGCTGCTCTGCGCCGAGGCGATCGTCGGCGAGCAGGTGCCACAGCACGGTCGAATAGAGGGCGTGCTTCACGCCGATCGCATCCTCGGCGATCAGGCCCGCGGCGTCGCTGGAGCGGTCCATCAGGTCGGCGACTTCCGCCGCACGCTCCGGACCGACTTTGGCGAGCGTGGAGAAGCCGACGTAGAGCACCGTGCCGATCGCGGCGTCGGCCCAGACGGCGTAGGGGAGGTCGAGCTTTTCGTTCTCACGCTTCACGGTGGCGAGGGCGGCGTCGGTCGGGTCTTCGCGAAGTTGCTCGAGCGAGTTGGTGTAGACGCCGAGGAGCTCCGCGTTGCGCTTGTCGCGGTCTTCACGCTCCTTGCGTTTGCGCTCCTCGAGCTGGCGCACGCTGCGCCGCTTCTGAGCGGTGATGACGATCGGTACCACTGCGATGATCAGGCCGAGAATCACCAGCCACCAGCCTTTGGGGTTGTCGGCTACGACATTAACGAACCCGAGGAGCAGGATCAACGCGCCGAAGACCATCGCGCCGACCATCGCCCATCCGCGGGCGGTGCCGTCCATGAGCGTCGACCAGAACGAGGTGCCGCTGACCAGGCGCAGGGTCGGCACTTCAGGCTTGTGGATCTGGCGGAGGTCGGCGGCGTAGAAGATCTCCGGACGATGCCGGATGAATTCTCCGGAAGATCCGGTACTCAGGCTGGGATCGGGATCGATGGACTGAAGCTCACGCCTGCGGCTGACGGCGAATCGAAAATACGAATTGCCGAGCGATTTCTGAATCGTAAAGCTCATACCGCACTCAACGGTGCTTACTTCATGCCTAGTCGTCCGAGCGGTCTCACTCGAGGGTCAGGAGGTACCCGGCGATGGTCTGAGCCTCGGCATCGCTGATCCCGATCGGCGGCATGCTGCTCTGCGGATTGAGCGAGGCGGGGTTCCGGATGAACTGCGCGAGGTTCGCAGGTGTGTTCTGTACGTTCCCTTCGCTCAGCATCGGACGCGAGGCCACGCCGGCCAGCGACGGCCCGAGCGAGCCCTGCGCCCCCTCGATGCCGGGGATCACGTGGCAGACGTTGCAGCCGTACTGCACGATGAGCTGCCGGGCGTCCGCTCGTGAGCTCGCCGCGGGGGCGGCGGCCTGCGGCTTCGCCGGTTGCTCGCGGTTGCACGCGACGGTGAGAAGGAGCAGGAGAACGGGGGCGCGTTTCATCGGCGCGTACTTTATATGGAGTGCGGTGACCGCAGTCACCGCTTTCGCTGCTCGCCTCCACGCTAGAGCCAGCTTCCCCAGCGAGATGGGCCATAACCACACAAAAACGGTGGAATTACCACCACTATCAGTGGGTTTTTAACGATACCCTCACACATCAGTATCGAAGCACTGACAGCTGCAACCCGCTTCACCTCATTCATTTGTCGGTCTGCCGTGGCGGCAGCCATTCCCATGAGTCGCTGTGTACAACAACCGGGAGAACTACGTTTGAACAAATTGATCATGTTGTGCCTTACCGCCGTACTCGTTGCGGGCTTCCCCATGGCCGCACAGGAAGTTGCACAGGACGAGACGCTCGCTCCGCTGCCGCAGGTCGAAGGACAGCGCGTCGGCGTCACCGTCTCCACGGATGAGGACGGCGTCGCCCGCATCGTCGGCAGCGACAACTTTCCCTCCCCGAATGCGAGCGCGAAAGCCGAGCTCCGCCGGCAGGCCGTGCACCAGCAGATCGCGGCTCGCGTGAAAGCGGGCAAGACGCACCAGGTCGCCAACGGCCAGTACGTCGACTTCCCGGTCGAGCGCACGGATCGCATCTTCGTGATGCTGGTCGAGTACGGCTCGCAGGGCGGCTTCATCACCAGCCCGGCCAATCCAGGCCTGTCCCAGGCAGCGGGACCGCTGCACAACACGATCGCCGAGCCGAACCGGGCCGTGAACAACACGACCATCTGGCAGGCGGACTACAACCGCGAGCACTACGTCGACATGTACTTCAACCAGATGGTTGACTACTACAAGGCGCAGTCCTCGGGCCGCTACACGTTCAACGGCGACGTCGCCCACTGGGTGAAGGTTCCGTTCAACGGTTCGCGCTACGGCGCCAACGGTCTGGGTGATGCGTCGATGTGGACGCTCATCGCCGACACGATCAACACCTGGACCTCCGTCCAGCTCGCGTCCGGCAAGACCCTCGCGGAAGTCACCGATTACCTGAAGACCTTCGACGTGGCGGACCGCTACGACTACGACCACGACGGCAACTTCAACGAGCCGGACGGCTACATCGACCACTTCCAGATCGTCCACGCGGGCGCCGGCGAAGAGACCGGCGGCGGCATCCTCGGCGCCGACGCCATCTGGTCGCACCGCTGGCAGGCCTTCTACCAGATCACCACGCAGGGCCCTTCCTTCAACAAGGACGGCGGCGTGCAGTTCGGCGGCGGCTGGGGTGCGAACCCGACCGGTACGACGCTGGGCTCCTCGGGCGGTCACGTCCGCGGCATCACCACCGCCTCGAACGTCGCTACCGTACCGAACGCTTACCCGGTCAACCCGACCGGCATCTGGGTCGGTGACTACACCGTCCAGCCGGAGAACGGCGGCCTCGGCGTCTTCGCGCACGAGTACGGCCACGACCTCGGTCTTCCCGACCACTACGACACCGCGGGCGGCAACAACGGCACCGGCTACTGGACCATCATGTCGAGCGGTTCCTACCTCGGCGACGGCGGCGTCGACATCGGCCGGCGTCCGGGCGATTTCAGCGCCTGGGACAAGCTGCAACTCGGCTGGCTGACCTACGACCAGGCCGACTTCGGCCAGTTCTCCGTCCACAAGCTCGGACCGGCGGAAAACACCACCAAGGCTGCCCAGGCAGTCGTCATTCCGCTCCCCGCGAACCAGAACTTCGTTTACGAGTACGACGCCCTCGCCGTCGCTGCTGCCAACGGCAAGGTGTGGTACAGCGGCTCGGCCAACACGTACGACGCGTCGATGATCCGTTCGATCGACGTCCCCGCCACGACCCCGACGCTGAGCATGCGCCTGGCGTTCAACATCGAGGCAAACTGGGACTACGCGTACGTCTCCGTTTCGACGAACGGCGGCACGACCTGGACGAACCTCGCCAGCACCGGCCTCACCACCACCACGAACCCGAACAGCCAGAACCTCGGCAACGGCATCACCGGCTCCACCGCCGGTGCGTGGCGCAACGCCTCGTTCAACCTCGCGCCGTACGCGGGGCAGACGGTCCTGCTGCGCATCCGCTACGTCACCGATAACTTCGACTTCTTCTGGGGCCTCGCGGTCGACGACATCACCGTCGGCGCCTTCTCGGATGACGCGGAAGCGACTCCGAACGGCTGGACGCTGAACAAGTTCGCCACCTCGGTGGGCAAGCGCGTCACCAACAAGCCGCACTACTACATCGCCGAGTTCCGCCAGTACCGCGGTTACGACGCCGGTCTCCAGACCGGACCGTACGCCGGCACCGGCTACCTCAACGGCATGGTCGGACACTACCCGTACCAGGATGGTCTCCTCATCACGTACGCCGACTCCGACTGGAGCAACAACAACACCTCCGTCCACCCGGGTGAAGGCTTCGCGCTTCCGATCGACGCCCGTCCGGCGCCGATGACCCGCCTCGGAGTCCAGGAGCCGGGCACCGACCGCACCTGGAACTTCTCGCCGTGGTCGACCACCGTGCACGTCTTCGACGCCACGTTCGGCCTCGCATCGACCGACGCAGTGGCCCTGCCGTTCGTCGGCACCCTGCCGCCGCTCGCCGGCAGCCCGGCCGGAACGCCGAACCGCCGCGTGCAGTTCGAGCTCACGATCCCGTCCACGCCCGGCGTCCCGGTGTTCAACGACCTGACCAGCTACTGGTCGGCCGCCAAGCCGGATGCGAGCGTCATCATCCCGCAGACGGGCACGTCGCTCCGCGTCATCTCCACCAGCGCGCAGGACACCTTCATGCACATCCAGGTGAACGGCGGATTCTGATCCCCGGTCCCAACGCAACAAACGAAAGGCGGAGCCGCAAGGCTCCGCCTTTTTTTGTTTTGAGGACCTGCGGGGCACGTCAATTGCTACGCTCCAGCCCGGCGCGTCGTGCCGGAGGAATCATGGACATTCTCACCTGGATCATCGTCGGTCTCGTGGCCGGCGTTCTCGCATCTCTGGTCATGGGCGGCACCGGCTACGGCATCGTCGGCGACATCATCATCGGGATCGTCGGGGCGTTCGTAGGAGGATGGCTCTTCCGGCAGTTGGGCGTCTCTGCACCGCTCCGAGGACTGCCCGGCACGATATTCGTCGCCTTCATCGGCGCGGTGGTGCTGCTCTTCGGCCTCAGGCTGATTCGCGGCGCAGGGCGGCGAGCTTAGCCCATGAACTGGCTCGTCTGGCTGGGCCTCGCCGTGGTCATCGCCGCCGTCGCCGCGGTGACGGGCATCAAACCGAAGGGAACGCGTCACGTCGCCAACACCCGCATGATGGGCGTGGGGCGGGTGGTGCTCTTCGTGATCGTCGGGATCTTCGCTTACCTCGCGTTCCGCGCACGATCGGGTTGACGATCGGGGCCGCAGCGAAACCTTTTTCGTCCTTGCCGCATCTAAATAGAGAGCGGTCAAGGAGAAATCGTCATGAGCACGAAACGAAAAGGGAGCGAACAGGCAGCCCCGGATGAGCCGTACGAAGTCACGATCTCGAGGAACAAGAGGACCATCGACCGCAGCATCAGCATCGCGATGCGGGAGCTGGAGCGGGAGAACGCGCTGCTGCAGGAGTCGGCGTGCGGCCGCGTGCAGCGCGTGCTGAAGATCTACCGTGGCCTCAAGCCGCTGTTCACGGTGCTCATCTCCCTCCCGCTCTTCCCCTCGCCGTGGCGCGCCGCGCTGTTCACGTTCAGCCGTGCGCTCGAAGCGGTCACGGTCGTCGACCTGAGGATGGAGAAGGAGGGATGATCACGAGGCCGCGGCTGCTGTCCTAGGTTTTCGCTCTGGCCGTCCGGGCGGGACGAGCGCTCTCTTCCGGCTCACGCCCTGAGGCGATCCGGTCGAACCGCACTCGCAATTTGCTCAGCTCGGACCGGAACCGCTGGCCGTCGAGGCCGTGCGCCCGGCTGTACTTCTCCCAGGCGGTCTGAAGGCCGTCGGCCTTGGTCGTTTCCTGGATCTCCTGCCTTCGGCTGACCATGCGCTGAAACTCGTATGTCAAGTCATTCATCGTGTGAGTCTCCCTGCCACTGCCGATGACTGTACTACGTGACCCTCTACTCGGGAAGGACCAGGGACGCCCACGGCAGTTTGCGGACCCCGATGACGCTGGCGTCGATCTCGTCCTGCGTGGAGGTGGCGGTCATGGTCCGGCGGATGTAATCGATCTCCGTGGACACCAGGCGCTGCGAAAGCAGTCTGGAGGCGGCTTTGGCGATATTGGCGGCGGAGACGGGCAGTTTCTTCACTCTGGGCTGCTTCAGTATGGTCATCTATAGCTGATAACACGGCCGTGCGCCGAGGCATTCGAGCCGCGCGGTATTCCTTTTCGCGCGCTCCTTGCCGCACGTGCCGACTTCCTGCAAAATAGCGCCATTCATCCCCACAATCTGAACGCGTAAACGCACGGGAGGCGTGATGAGTCTTTTCGATTTCCCTCGCATCAATTTCAAGGGAACGATCCTGCTCAACCCAGGGACGGCAAACAACGATGACTACGCACAGCCGCCGTTCCTGACGATGCCGGCGAGCTGGGGACCGTTCGCGGGCCAGCCTTTCGGGCTGTTCGACTCGAAAATGGTCCAGGCGCGTACGTACGGCATGTCCGACGCCGCATTCGTCCCCTGGGTGCAGCAGATGCAGACGCTCACCGGCCCCTCGGGACCGTCGAAAGTGATGCCGTCGGAATGGAATTATTACGGCGACATGACCTCCGCGGCGACGACGCAGATCATTGGCGTGCAGACGGCGCCGGACCAGTCGTATACCGCGCCCGATGCCGCCGTTTCGCTGTCGTCGCTGATCGGCGCGTCTCTGACGTTTTCGGGCGGCATTACGGACGTGAACTCCGAGGGCTCGCCCCCCTCGACGCAGTTTTTCATCAATGGCGTGCAGTTGAACGGGAACGCCGTGGGCGGCGCGCCGAGCAAAGGCGCGTGCCAGTGGATCAATTTCTATCGCAACGTGAACCTCGTCGCGGATGGCGGCGCCGGCGGCTACATCTATCACGTGCTGCTGAACAGCAGCGGCAACAAGATCAACATCCCGGGCATCCCGCAGGACGTTCGCGGCGTGGTCTTCCGCTACTACCTCTACCGCACGCTCCAGGGCGTGACCGGCGAAGCGCTCGTGCAGAAGTACAAGAACGGGGAGAAGAATCCGGCCACACTGGAGATCGCCGGCACGATCGCGCCCCTCGGCGGCGACGAAGAGATTCTCACCGGCCCGGTCGGGCGCCTGCTCACGTCGAATACGGCCACGATCTGGACTCCTCCCGGTACGAACAACAACGGCAACAACGGCCTGATCGCGCTCGCACCGGCCGTCCTGCAGCAGAACGGGAACGTGATCTCGGCCGATTTCTCCGGCACGTTCCCCGATTATTACCAGGGCTCCACGAATCCGAAGTTCGATTTCGGAGCGGTGAGCCTGGCGGTGACGGGCGGCGGAGCGACGGCCACGATCGGACCGGTGCCGTACGCCGATACCGCCGGCGGCGACGCCCGCGGCTGGGTGTTCGATTTCGACATTACGTCGAACGCCGGAGCGCAGCAGGCGCTCACCGATCCGAATGCGACCTTCAGCCTCGTGCATCCTGTCTACGGCACGGTGCTCAGTGAGGTCGATTACTACTTCCCGTCGAACCAGCAGGCGATTTACGCGGAGCAGCACGGCCCCGGCGACATGTTTCTCAATCAGGGGACGGAGGAGCCGGCCACGGTCTCGGTCTATCACCGCGGCAACCTGGTGCCGGCAAGCGCATGTCCGCCGATCACGCTGTGGCAGTACCGCTCCACGCCGATCCAGTCGCCCGGCAACGCGGTGGTGCTGAGCGCGAACTTCAAGCCGGGCCAGCGCATCGTCGTCGATACGTCGCAGCCAGGCAATTGCGTCTTCACGTTCACCATCAACAGCGGGACGAATCCGGCGCCGGGCGGCTATCCGCCGCAGAACTACGGCACGTTCGGGTTTCCACCCTGGGTCACCAACGCGCCGGTGATCAGCCTGCGCATCCTGCCGAACGACGAGGATTTTTCGCGCTACTACGTCGATCCATCCTTGGAGGAGCCGGTCGGGAACGACGCCCTGACGTTCGACGTCGTCTATACGAAAGTGCTGAGGACGTACTACCTGCTCTACCCCATCATGAACCAGAGGTTCGCCCTCAATTCAGAGGAAGCGGTCGCCGACAACGCGGATGCGATCCTCGACCGCACGGACATGTCCTACTGGATGACCACGATGTACATGCCCCGCACGCGCGACATGTCGGCAAGCCGCAAACGCCTGTTGCAGGCGTGGTGCAGGAAGGTGATCGCGAAGAAGCCGTAACTAGCGTTCTTTGAAGACTCGTCTCTTGTCGAGCGATCGCACCACCCTCGTGCCACCGGTATGGAGTGCGGTAACGCCAGTTACCGCTCTGACTGCTTCTGTTCGTGCAGCAACCCGAGGTTGGTGCATCTCGCCTGGTGGCACTAGCGAAGGCTGCTCGCGTTGCAGACGAACAAAAACAGGAAGAGCGGTAACTCGCGTTACCGCACTCCATAACAGGCCGTCACGGACGTCAGTCCCCGCGGCGGCTCAGCGGCTGCCGTAGATGAGCGTGTCGACCGGCGCGTAGTCATCGGTGAGGATTGGGGCGTTCTTTGCCGGCAGGCGCTCGAACGTGAGGTTCGCGATCGAGCGCTGCAGGGTCGGGAAGTGCGCGACGGGCGACGCTTTCGCGCGCACGGCGAGCTCCTCCCGGTCGAGCACCAGCGGCAGTCTGCTCGCAAGAAACTCGCCCTCGGTCCGGAGCACCGAGGGGAAGACGGTGATGAGCGTCTGCTGCAGGGCGGTGAAGATGGGCGACTGCCAGAAGGCGCAGTGGAAGTGCAGGATGCCGCGCTCGGTGAGGTGGGCGGAGATGTCCTCGAAGAACTCGCGCGTGACCATGTGCGGCGGGAGCGTGTCGCCGTAGCGGTTGGCCGTGGCGACGTCGAGGATGATCAGGTCCCACGTCTCGCTGCTGCGCTTGAGGAAGGTGCGGCCGTCGCCGACGTGTACGCGCAGCCGGTCGCCGGGGGTCATGGCGAAGTATTTCTGCGCCACGGCGGCCACCATGGGATCGACTTCGACGACGTCCATGGTCGCGTTCGGATAGTAATGGGTGAACTGCTTGGCGAGCGTGCCGCCGCCGAGGCCGATCATCAGGACGCGGCGGATATCGGGGCGCATGAGCGGGGCGATGTGCACCGAGTCGGCGTAGGGGAGTCCCGGCCCGTTCGGATCCTTGCGCATCATGCGCGACTGCTCGCCACGGTTGAAGTAGAGCTCGCGGAACGGGCCGCGGTCGCGGACGGTGATGCGGTGGTATGGGCTGTCGGCGACGTAGAGGACCTTCGTCCCCGGCATCGGTTCGGAGAGCGAGCGGTCGAGATTCGTCGAGCGGATGAACGCCGCGGTCAGGACGATCACCAGCACGGCCGCGACCGAGGCGAAGATCGCACGCGTGCGGACCGAAGTGGCCCGCTCGCTCTTCGCGCAGAAGAAGACCAGCAGCGCCGTGGCGCCGGTGCCGAGGGCTACGAAGATCACAGTGCGGCTGATGCTCTCCAGCCAGTCGATCAGGAAGAAGGCCGTAATCAGGCTGCCGGCGATGCTGCCGCTGGTCGACAGTGCGGAGATGCCGCCGGCGTTCGTGCCGCTCTCTCCGGTCGTCGTGGCGAAGAGGCGGATGGCGATCGGCGACGTGGCGGCGAGCAGCACGGTCGGGATGGCGAAGAGAACCGTGGTCGCGAGAAAAGCGTGGGCGGACATGGTCAGGTTGGATGCGGAGATGCGCGCGGAGAGGAGCGCGTCGATCCAGGGTACGAACAGCACGGTCGCCGCGGCGGCGAACAGCGTGAACACGAGTGTGGACGGACGCGGCCGGCGGTCGACGAGCCGTCCGCCCCCCCAGTAACCGATCGCCATCGCCGCGAGGAAGACGGAGATGACGGTCGTGGTCTCGCGCAGCGCCGAGCCAAAGGTTTTGCCGATGATCCGGAAAGCGGCCACTTCGAGCGCCATGAGCAGCGCACCAGCGGCAAAGACGGCGACACGGAGAGCGAATCGTTCGGAACGAGGAAGCATTGGGGGAGAGGATACCGTGATGAGGCAGGCCGAGGGCCGAGGGGTTCCTTCTTGGTCCCTCAGCCCTCGGCCCTCAAATCCTCACCTGCGCCCCCAATTCGATCACCTGATTGGGCGGCAGCGAGAAGAACGTCGAGGCGCTGCTGGCGTTGCGGTTCATCCAGGTGAAAAGGTGCTCGCGCCAGAGAGCCATGCCCGGCTGGTCGGTGGGGATGAGCGTCTCGCGTCCGAGGAACCAGCTCGTGGCCATGGCGTCGAAGGGGAAGGGGCCGGGGATGCGCGCGAGGATTTCCGGGAGATCGGGATCCTCCATGAAGCCGTAGGAGAGCTGGAGGCGGTACACCCCTTCGCCGAGGTCGAGCCATTCGTAGCGCTCGCCGTCCTCGAGGTGAGACGTCTCCTCGACGTTGACTGTCAGCAGCACGACGCGCTCGTGCACGATCTTGTTGTGCTTGATGTTGTGCAGCAGCGCGGTCGGGATGCCGTCCTGCTGGCGGGTCATGAAGATGGCGGTGCCGCGCACGCGGAAGATCCGTTTGGATGCGAGCTGCTCGATGAACATCCCGGTCGAGATCGCGCTCTCGGCGAGCCGCGCCGCGAGCACCCGCCGGCCCGTGAACCAGGTTGTCATCATCAGGAAGATCGCGGCGCCGACAAGGATCGGGAACCAGCCGCCGTCCGCGATCTTGATGACGTTCGCGCCGAAGAAGGCGAGGTCGATGATCAGGAACGGGATCGCGAACGCCAGCACCGCGGGGAGGCTCCAGCCGAAGCGCTCGCGCGCCACGACGGCGAAGAGCGCGGTGGTGACGGCCATCGTCGCGGTGACCGCCACGCCGTACGCGCCCGCGAGCCGGGTCGCCTCGCCGAAGCCGATGACCAGGGCGATCGCGCAGAACATCAGGAGCCAGTTCACCGAGGGGACGTAGATCTGGCCGATCTCGCGGGCGGAGGTGTGGCGGACTCGGACGCGCGGCAGATAGCCGAGCTGCACCGCCTGCCGCGTCAGCGAGTACGAGCCGGAGATCACGGCCTGCGAGGCGACGGCGGCGGCGACCGTCGAAAGGATGACCAGAGGCCACAGCGCCCACCGCGGTGCCATCAGGAAGAAGGGATCGCGCGCCGCAGAGGGATCGGTCAGCAGCAGCGCTCCCTGGCCGAAGTAGTTGAGGAGCAGCGCGGGGAAGACGGCCGCGAACCAGGCGAAGCGGATCGGGCGCGCGCCGAAGTGGCCCATATCGGCGTAGAGCGCCTCGCCGCCGGTCACGACCAGGAACACCGCGCCGAGCACCAGGTACGCGGCGAGCTGATGGTGCAGGAAGAACTGCACCGCCCACCAGGGGTTGAGCGCTGCGAGCACGTGCGGCACGCGCACGATGTGACCGGTGCCGAGGGCCGCCAGGACGGCGAACCACACCAGCATGAGCGGCCCGAAGAGCGTCCCTACCTTCGCGGTGCCGAACTTCTGCACGGCGAACAGGCCGATCAGCGCGACCACGGTCAGTGGGACGATGTAGGGGTTGAAGACCGGCGTCACGACGCGCAGCCCTTCCATCGCGCTGAGCATGGTGATGGCCGGGGTGATCATGCCGTCGCCGTATAGCAGCGCGGAGCCGAAGAGCCCGAGGGCGATGAGGACGGAGCGGCGGACGCCGCGGCGGCCGGCTTCGCGCGGACGGACCAGCGACATGAGCGCGAGGATGCCCCCTTCGCCGCGGTTGTCGGCGCGCAGCACGAAGGCGAGGTACTTGACGGAGATCACGAGCAGCAGCGACCAGGTGATGAGCGACAGCACGCCCAGCACGTTGTCGTGCGTGACGGCGATCTGGTGCCCGTGATGTTTCATGAAGCACTCTTCGAGCGCGTAGAGGGGGCTGGTGCCGATGTCGCCGTAGACCACGCCGAGCGCGCCGAGGGAGAGGGTGAAGAAATAACGGCGGGAGGTCGGGTGAGACATCGAACGCCTTTGTAGCAGTGGGGATGCGTTGAGCTCCGGTTCTTTAGGAAGTCTTTAGACGGTTGCAACATCTTCCGCGCAACTGGTAACCGTTGACCTTTTCTGCTACGAAGCCTCCATGCGCCCGGTAGGAAAGTGGCTGACGATGCTCGGCATCGCGGCGTCGCTCGGCGCGACGGCGGCGTACAACTACTTCTTCATCCCGCCGCTGCATACGTTTCGCATCGACGACCCGCGGAACTTCGTGGCGCTGGCGGTCTTCCTGGTCTGGTCGCTGATCGTGACGCGGCTCGTGGTTGCGGCGCGGGAGCAGGCGGCCGAGGCGGAGCGGCGGCGGCTGGAGGGGGAGGCGAGCGCGCATCTCGATCTGCTGCGGCAGAGCGATGCGTTCAAGACCTCGCTGCTGCGCGCCGTGTCGCACGACCTGACCACGCCCCTCACCGCGATCCGCATTCATACGCAGTCGCTGAAGCGGCACGCGGTCGCGGCGCCGGAGCTGGCGAACGTCGTCAACGCCATCGACGACGAGACGGCGCGGCTGCACCGGCGGATCGACAACCTGCTCACCATCGCGCGGCTGGAGGCGGGACGCTTCACGCCTCATCCCGAGCCGACGCCGCCGGCCGACATCTTCCATGCGGTGCGCGAGTCGCTGCCGCTCGTCTTCGCGTCGCGGACCGTGACGATCGGGGTGGCGCGGGATTGTCCCGACGCGTACGTCGATCCGTCGCTCGTGCTCGAAATCGTCGTGAATCTCGTGGAGAACGCGCATCGCGCGTCGCCTTCCGGCACGCCGCTGGAGCTGTCGGCGCAGTGCGTCGACGGCCGCGTGCAGCTCGAGGTGCTCGACCGCGGCCCTGGGATCCCCGCCGACGCGGACGTCGCGCAGCGCGGGCTGGGGCTCGAGATCGCCCGCGGCCTCACCGCCGCCAGCAACGGCACGTTCACGCTCGTCAACCGGCAGGGTGGAGGGGCGGTGGCGCGTGTCGAGCTCCCCGCCGCTGTCCTGCCGAGCGTGGAGGAGACGGAGTAGTGGAGCGCGAGCTGCCGATCCTGGTCGTGGACGACGATCCCGGGATTCGCGAGTCACTGTCGCGCGAGCTGCGCGCCGCCGGCTATGACACGATCACCGCCGGCGACGGCAGCACCGGCCTGGCGGCGTTTCGCGTCCACCTGCCGGAACTGCTCCTCACCGACCTGGCCATGCCGGTCTCGGACGGTTTTCAGCTGATCGGGGCGGTGCGGCGGTTCTCGCGGACGCCGATCATCGTCCTTTCCGTCCGTGGCGCCGAGGCCGACAAGATCCGCGCCCTCGACCTCGGCGCGGACGACTTCGTGACCAAGCCGTTCTCCGTTCCGGAGCTGCTGGCGCGAGTCCGCGCCCAGCTGCGGCGCCGCGGTGCGGCAGTGGCGTCGACCCTGTTGCAGTTCGAGGAGCTGGCCATCGATCTGGAACGGCGGCGGGTGACCCAGGGGGAGCGGGAGGTCAAACTGACGCGGACGGAGTTCGCGCTGCTCGAGCTGCTGGCCACTCACGCCGGCCAGCCGGTCCTGATGGAGCAGATCATCGCCCGCGTCTGGGATGCGGCACCGGGGACGACGCACGATACGGTGCGCGTGCACATGAGCGCGCTGCGCCGGAAGCTGGAGCCCGATCCGGCGAATCCACGGTACATCGTGACCGAGCCATGGATCGGCTACCGCTTCATCGCCGAGCCGGACTGACGTACGGTGTCGTACAGACGGGTCCGCGGCGACTCACGGATACTGGCAACGTGAATGGGAGCGATCCTGCCGCTATCGAGCGGTTACTTCTCTACATCTACGGCGAGACGAACGCGCTCCGGAACGAGTTGAAGGAGCTGACCGGGGAGTTGATGGCCGAGGAACTGGCCCGCTTCGAAGGAACGCTCGCACATATCCAGTCGGAGAGCACCGCGTTGCTGTTCGCGATGCCCGACCCGGCCGTCACGCACTGAGCGCACGCCAGACCGTTGTTTCAGCAGGCGTTGTCGTTGGAGCGGGGGAAGGGGACGACGTCGGCTCCTTCGGACTTTTCGCGCGCTTCGTCGTCGATCGACTTGGCGGCGGCGGCAATGAGGTCGCCGAGCACGTCGATGTCGAACGGTTTGCGGAGGATGGAGTGCACGACCGCACCGTCGAGTTGCCGGAACGCCGCGGAGTCGCCGGCGCTGATGACGATGATGGCGGGACGGTTGCCGCCGCGCTCCTTCAGGTGGCGGATCAGGCCGTAGCCGTCGATGTTCGGCATCATGAGGTCGAGCACGATCACGGCGTACTCGGTTCCTTCCAGCTTCTCGATCGCTTCGGCGCCATCACGGGCCGTGTCGACGGGATAGCCGGCGCGCTCGACGATCTTCGCCACGAGCGCACGGATCGCCGCTTCGTCGTCTACGACAAGGACTCTACCTTTGGGACCCATTGCTGAAGTCTCGTCTCCTGCAAAACACGCGCCGTCAAGCTCGTCAGTATACGGCGCCGCCTTCAGGGGACGGCCTGCGCGCATGGGTCGCAGAACGAGTCACTGGTGCTGATGATAGAGCCCAACGGTACCCGCCATCAGGAAATTCGGAGCCTCATCCATATGGGAGTCGGCTGACCAACGCCGCGGCACCGGAATCGCAAAGTACCGCTCGTGGCGCAGCAATCGGATACGAAACCACTCATCCTTCTGATCGAGCCGCACGAGGAGCATCTCGGGCGAGGCCGCGACTTCCTGCAGGCCGACTGTTCGGAGACGTTCGAAATCGGTACGGTCCGCACGCTGGTCGAGGCGGGTGAGACCGTCGACCGCGCGGCCGCGCAACAGCAGCCGATCGTGCTGCTGCTCGTCCGGCACATCCGCGAGGAAACGGAACTGCTCGGGTTCCTGCGCCGGGCGAAACAGGCGTCGCCGGGCGTGAAGGTGATCCTGTACGCCGGTGACCTCAATCCCGGCTTTGCGGTGGACGCAAAACGCGAGGGGCTCGTCGACTTCAATCTCGACGAGCCGTGGGAGGCGCCGGAGACGGCGCTCGAGCCGATCGTGCGCGACGCGCTGCGTGCCTGGGAATCGACGGCCACGACGACCGACGTGGTGCAGATCATCGGAGATCAATGGCAGGCGCGCTGCCACAACGTGAAGGACCTCCTCGCCCGCCATCGCGTGCCGTATCGCTGGGTCGATACGACGTCCGATGACGAAGACGACGAGGCGCGCGAAGGCGACATGGCAACGCGCATCCTTTTCCCCGACGGCTCGGAGCTCGTCGATCCGACCGACGAAGAGCTTGCGCAGAAGCTCGGCTTCAGCACCTCGCCGGATGAGACGTTCTACGATCTGGTCATCGTCGGCGGCGGTCCGGCCGGACTTGCGGCCGCGGTGTATGCGAGCTCCGAGGGGCTGCGGACCGTGATCGTCGAACGCGACGTCCCCGGCGGCCAGGCCGGCTCGAGTGCGCTGATCGAAAACTACCTCGGCTTTCCGGACGGCCTTTCCGGCGCGGAGCTCGCGTCGCGGGCGGTGATGCAGGCGCAGAAGTTCGGCACCGAGATCCTGCTCACGAAGGCGGCCACCGTGCTGCGCGACGACCGCGGGTACCGGATCGTGAAGCTCGACGACGGCACCGAGATCGTGAGCCACACCGTGCTGCTCTCGATGGGCGTCGCCTATCGGAGATTCACCGCGGAAGGGGCCGAACGGCTGACCGGCTCGGGCGTCTATTACGGCGCTGCCGCGGCCGAGGCGGCCCGGTTCCGCGACGGCGACGTCTGCCTCCTCGGCAGCGGCAACTCGGCGGCGCAGGCGGCGTTGCTGCTGGCGCGCTATGTAAGGCGCCTGACCATCATCACCATCGACCCGACGCTCGACGCCACGATGTCGCGGTACCTGGTGGACCGGATCATGGCGCTGCCGAACGTGAAGTGCATGACGAAGACGAGCGTGGCGGAGGTGAAGGGGGAGGACCGGGTCGACTCGATCGTGGTGGAGAACATCGAGACGAAGGAAAAGCGCGAGCTGAAGACCGATGCGCTCTTCGTCTGGATCGGCGCGAAGCCGCACACCGACTGGCTGGCTGGTGCGGTCGCGCGCGACAAGCAGGGATTCGTGCTCACCGGCCGGGACCTGCGCTCGGAGCACCTGGAAGGGTGGCCGGAGAAGCGGTGGCCGTCTCATCTGGAGAGCAGCATTCCAGGCGTCTTCGTGGCCGGCGACGTGCGGCACGGCTCGGCGAAACGGGTAGGCTCGGCCGTCGGCGAAGGAGCGATGGCGGTGCAGCTGATTCACGACTATCTGCGAGAGCGATGAATGGTCTGATTCCGATCACACGCTGGCGTACCGTTTGCTGATGAGCCATTGCGTCAAATGCAAAACGGAGGGGCGCTTTTGCAATACACCATCGAAGCCCGCGAAATCACCAGCGAGTACACGCACCGCCCGTCGTACGACGTCGCACCGCGCAGTACGGTGATCGACGCGGCCGACCCTGACGAGGCGATCACCCAGTACGTGCAGCAGAGCGCGGCGGAGCTCGTGAGCTTCAGTAGCCCCGCCCGCGGCCGCGAGTCGATCGCCACCGTGAAAAAGGAAGACCAGGTCTTCCTCGTCCGCGTCTACGCAGCCTGAGCTCACAGCCACGCAGTCACGCGAAAGCGACACCGAAAGGCGTCGCTTTTTTGTTGCTGGTTGCCGGTTACAATCCGCGCCTCATGAGTGCGCTCTGGGCGTTGCTGGCCTTCGCCACGACTCTCGCCGGTGGCGCGTTTGCGTTCCGCTATCAGCGGTACCTGAACGCCATCATGGCTTTTTCGGCGGGGCTGCTGATCGGCGTGGTGTTCCTCCACCTCGTGCCGGAGATCGCGGAGCTGTCGCACGACGGCGGACTCGATTTCCGCATGCTCATGCTGATGCTGATCGGCGGCTTCCTGGCCATCTTCCTGCTCGAGAAGCTGACCATCATCCACAGCGAGAAGACGCACGACACGCCGGGCCATCATCACAACGTCGGCCTCGCAGGCGCGCTCGGGTTGTCGTTCCACAGCTTCCTGGACGGGCTGGCGATCGGCGTCGGCTTTCAGGCCGGTACCGAGGTGGGCGTGGTCGTCCTGATCGCGGTGCTGGCGCACGATTTCGCGGACGGGCTCAACACCGTCACGTTCATGCTCGCGACGCGCAACTCGCGCTGGCGCACGATCACGCTCCTGGTCGTCGACGCGCTGGCGCCGGTGGCCGGCGCGCTGCTGGCGAACGTCTGGAAGATCAGCCCGACCATCCTTTCCCTCCAGCTCGCGTTCATGGCCGGCTTTCTCCTGTACCTCGGCGCCAGCGATCTCCTGCCGCACGTCCACGAGCGGCCGCGACGGTCGCTGATCGCGTCCACGGTGGCGGGGATGTGCATGGCAGGAGCGATCGTGTTCCTGCTGCAACGGGTGCACGTGCACTGAAACTATGATGCGCGCATGACCATGCTCGCGCGTCGCGCTTCCACGTCCATCACCGGCAACGAAACGATGCTCGACCTCGACGCCACGCTGCGGCGCGGGCGCCGCGGAGATCCGGTGCGCCTCGTCCAGGAGTGGCTCTGCCTCCACGAGTTCGAGGTGATGATCGACGGGAGGTTCGGCTCCGCGACCGCGCAGGCCGTGGCCGATTTCCAGGGCTCGACCGGCGTGCTGCCGGTGACCGGCGAGGTCGATCCGCAGACGTTCGCGCTGCTGACGCGTCCCATCGCCGAGGCGCTGCGCAGGATCGAGCCACCCCGCGGCGCGACTCTCGGGCAGATGGTCGCCGCGTACGCGCTGCAGCATCTGCGAAACGGTGCGCGGGAAGTGGGCGGCCCGAATCGCGGCCCGTGGGTGCGGCTCTACCTGCACGGCGATCAGCGTCCGGGCGCACACGCGCCGCAGGCCTGGAACGCCGGTTTCGTCAGCACGATGCTCGCCCAGGCCGCCGCGGCGCTGGAAGTGGGGCCGCCAGTCGATTTCCACACGAACGTGAACCGCCTGGCGGAAGAGGCGATCGCGTCGAAGAAGCTCATCACCGGCGAGCGCGCCATCCGCGATGTCGCGAAGATCACCACCGGCTCCATCCTCCTGCTCCGCGAGAACGGCCAGCGCAACAAATGGCACCACACCGGGGTGGTGACGCAGGCGCTGCCCCGCTTCGTGCGCACGCTCGAAGGGAACTCCGCGTACTCGATCGACGAGCCGCCGTCAGGGCATGCGGTGGTGAGGCAGATGAGGAGCTATGGGAATCTGGATTTCATCGTGATCTGAGAGAGCGTCGCGCAAATGGTGTCGGGTGTCAGGTGTCTGGGGCTTTTCGCCCGGGCGAGACACCCCAGACACCCGACACCTGATACCCGACACCAGATTACAGGCTCTTCACGTTGTCCTTCGGATTCCGGTCGATCAGCTTGTTGAACGGATCGATTCCCGCCTTGACCGGCTTCTCGGAGACCACGATCTCGAAGGTCTCGAGCGGCCTGGTGATGCGGCGTTTCTCCGAGAAGAGCACCTTCTCCTTGTCGCCGAACACGCCGATATCGATCATGTCGTTCACCGGGATCGGCTTCTCTTCGCCCTTGTCGTCGCCGCGCAGCTTGCTCGAGGCGACCGTCACCTTCACGACGTACTTGCCGTCGGCGCGTTTGGTGGACGTGGCGGTGCGCGCCTGGTTGTCGAAGAGAACGATCCGCTCGAACAGGTCGGTGATCAGCTCCTGGTGCTCCGGTCCCGCCTCGGCGCGGAAGTAGCGGACCAGCTCCGTGGCCGTCGTGTACGGCGGGCCCGAGAAGCCGTAGTCGCGGATGAACTTCGCGAGCGCGCGGTTCACCGCTTCCTCGCCGATCGCGTCGCGCAGCGCGTACATGACCAGCGAACCTTTGCGGTAGTGGATGTAATCCTGGTTCTCGACCAGGACGAGCGGCTTCTCGGCGACCAGCTCGCTGCCGCGGCTGCGGAGATAGAGATCGAGCTCGTAACGCAGGAACTTCTGCATCTGGTCGCGGCCGTACTCCTTTTCCATGACCATCAGCGAGGAGTACTGCGCCATCGTCTCTACGAGCATGGTGGAACCCTGCACGTTCCCGCCGATCACCTGGTGCGCCCACCACTGGTGCGCGATCTCGTGCGCGGTGATGTAGAAGACGTAGTCGATCTTCTCCTTGTCCCGCAGGTCGGCCACGAACCCGATCGACTCCGAGTACGGAATGGTGTTCGGGAATGCCTGAGCGAACGTCCGGTAGCCGGGGAACTCGAGGATGCGCACCTGCTTGTGCTGGTATGGCGAGAAGTTCTTCGTGAAGTAGTCGAGCGACTTCTTCACACCGTGAATCATCCGGTCGACGTTGTACTCGTGCTTTTTGTCGTAATACACCTCGATGGGGATGTCGTTCCACTTGTCGCGCTTCACCTCGTAACGCGCGGAGAGATACGACCAGAAGCCGAGAATCGGTGAGGTGGTCTTGTAGTGGAAGTAGCGGCGGCCGTTCTGGCTCCAGCTGCGCTGCAGGTAGCCGGGTGCGAGTGCAATCTGGTCGGCGGACGTGCTGACGGTCGTGTCGAGATTGATCCAGTCGGAGTCGCGCGAGATCTGGTTGTTCATCCGCGCTTTCAGGTCCGTCGGAGGCTTCATCCGCTCGATCGGCTGCAGGCCGTTCTTGCGCCGTTTGTTGCGGTCCTGGAGCTCGAAGCCTTCCTGATAGCCGAACATCGGGAAGAAGTCGCTGTTGTTGATGAAGGTCCCGTTCTCGACCACGGAGACGTTCGCGTTGCTGTTGACGAAACCTCTCGCCGCCCAGCTGGTGTGGAAGGTGACGGGCAGCTGTGCGCCCGGCGCGAGCGGAGTGGCGAGGCTGTAGATCGAGTAGCCGTGCTCGCGATCGTTGTGCTCGAGTTTTCCGCCCGGGATGGTCACTTCCGCGACGTCGAGGTTGCTGTCGAGGACGACGTGAAGCTTCGAGATCGGCGCCTGGGTCCTGTTCTGCACGACGTACCGGCCGCGCACGTCGACCGCGCGGCGCTCGGGATGGATGTCGACGTTCGCCTGGACGTCGATCACGCGCGGCTGAGGGAGCCCCTCGTACTTCTTGTAGCGCTTTTCGAATTCCGCCTGCTGGTGTTCCCGCTCCTTCGTGGTGCGGTATTTGTTGAGGACGTTCGTGTTGTAGTAGATGTAGCAGCCGGTGGTGATGAACCCCGCCACGAACAACACGAGCAGTGCGGCGACCGGTTTCCCGAAACGCTGCCGTGCGATCGACATCCGCTGCTTCCATCCCGTCTCGGTGCCGCGCAACCAGAGCAGATGCGCGATGACCAGTCCGACGGCGAGCGCCAGCAGCCAGTACCCGTAGAACACGACGATCGGCCTCACGTTGTGGCCGAAGCCGTTCATGTCGGAGTACTGGAGCCCCGGTGCGCTCGCATACCGGTACAAGCGGTGCTCGAAGTTGAGCGCCATCAGGACCGGATTGAGGATGAACCACAGCAGGATCCCGAGGAAGCCGATGAACTTGTTCGTGAAATACACCTGCAGGACGAAAGCGAGCCCGGCGAGGAGAATGAACCACGTTCCCTGGCGTACGAAGAGCGCCTGCACGTACAGCAGCGGCTCGAAGTTCGTATAGCCTCGGGTCAACTGAATTGCCATCGACGTCGCCGCCGCAACCGCGAGCGAGGTGAGGATGACCAGGACCAGCGCGGCTGCTTTCGACGCCCAGATCACCCACGTCGGCGTAGGCATCGCGTCGTGCACGTCATGCATCTTGAGCGTGCGCTCGCGCCAGACGATGTCGCCGGCATAGAAGGCCGCAATGAGCAGGGCAAAAAGCCCGAAGGCGCCGTCGACGACGCTCAGCATGGCGGCAGTGGTCGGATAAACCTCCGTTCCGAACAGCGCGCCGAACTCGGTCGAGCTGCCCCAGATGTTGGCGACGCCGAGGCCGAGCATGATGATGAAGGGGATGCTCTTGAACACCGCCATTGCTTCGCGGCGTGTCGCGGCCGAAAACTGGCGCCACGAAGCGCCGCCGCCGAACGTCTGGCTCACCACCGGAAGGGCCAGCTGGACGCGCTCCATCGGCTCCGCGCGGAGCACACCGGCCATGCGCGCTTTTTTGCGAGCCTTGCGCGTGCCCGTGCTGAACGAGAACTTCCAGTAGGCGAATGCCAGGATCGCGATCGCCACGGCGCTCCAGAGCAGGCGGTTCCAGAGGAACACCCCCTCGACCGGGAGGAGCTTTGTGTTCTTGTCGAAGACCGTCCAGTAGCGCGTCGCGAGCGAGAACGCATTGAAACCGAACGGGTCGAGCAGGCCGGCAACCAGTTCGTTCTCGATGTCCGAAAGCTTGGTGGAGGCGACTCCGTACGCGACGAAGAACGCCACGACGCTCGCGTAGGTGGCCATGAGGCTGCGCGTGAGGGCTGTGACGGCGAAGAAGATCGCGCCGCAGAGCAGGAGGTTCGGCAGGACGAGCACGAGCACCGAGTAGACATACGGCCAGAGCTGGAACGCGCCGAGGCGCTCCTGGTCGATCCACGGCATGAGGCTGCCGATGACGATCGCCAGCGCGACCCCGGCGTAGACCAGGACCGCGACGAGCAGCGAGCCGGTGAACCGTCCGCCGAGGTACTGCGCTTTCTTCACCGGAGAGCTGAAGAACAGCTCGTCGGTGTGCAGCTCGAAATCGCGGTGAATGGCATTCGCCACGAACGCGGTCGTGGTGAGGATGCCGAAGACGCTCATCCCCAGCAGCAACTGCATGATCACGTACGGCGCGTTGCGGTTCACCGCGCCGATCGCCCCGCCGATCGTCACGGCGTCCGTTGTGATGACGAGGAACGTCAGGAGGAAGTAGACGACCAGGAGGATGTAGAAGAGCGGCGACTTCAGGTGGTACTTGAGCTCGAAGCCCGTGATGGCCTTGAACATTTACGCCGCCGCCTCTTCCGCGTGGTGCAGCGTCGAGAAGTAGACGTCCTCGAGGCTGGCCGGGACGGGGAGGAAGCCTTCCGGCTGCGTCTCGCTGAACACATGCACGACGGTCTTGCCGCCGACGAGGCGCGTGGAGATGACGGCGTGCTCTTTCTGGAACGCCGCGAGTTGGTCCTTGCTGACGATGCGCTTCCAGATCCTGCCTTCCACGTTCCGCATCGCCTCGGCCGGCTCCCCCTCGGCCAGCACGCGGCCGTTGGAGATGATGGCCATGCGCGAGCAGAGGTCGCTCACGTCTTCGACGATGTGCGTGGAGAGGATCACGATGACGTTCTCGCCGATCTCGGCGAGGAGGTTGTGGAAGCGCACACGCTCGCCCGGATCGAGGCCCGCGGTCGGCTCGTCGACGATGATCAGCCTCGGGTTCCCGAGCAGCGCCTGCGCGATGCCGAACCGCTGCCGCATGCCCCCCGAGAACGTGCCGAGGTTCTGCTTGCGCACCTCGTACAGATTGACGCGGCGCAGCAGCGCGGCCACGAGCTCTTTGCGCTCCGCACGGTGATGGATTCCCTTGAGGATCGCAAAGTGATCGAGGAGCGCCTCGGCCGAGACGCGCGGATAGACGCCGAACTCCTGCGGGAGGTAGCCGAGCACGCGGCGGACGTCGTCTTTCTCGCGGAGGACATCGAGCTCGCCGAGGGTGATGGAGCCGGAGTCGGCTTCCTGGAGCGTGGCGATGGTGCGCATCAGCGTCGACTTGCCGGCACCGTTGGGACCGAGGAGGCCGAACATCCCGGTCGGAATGGTGAGGTCTACATCCTGGAGAGCTTTGACGCCGTTCGAGTAAGTCTTCGAGAGGCCCTGAATGCGCAGTTGGAGTGACATGCGCGTTCATACGAACCCTGCGGGCGAAGGTTGCGGCAGTCCGAGCGCGTCAGATTCGCGGCAGGAGTTGCTGAATGCGAGCGCGGGTTTGCGCTGCACGAATGGGTGAGTGGAGGTCCGTGAGCTTCGCGGTGCGGAAGCGCGCCGCAATGCGAAGGTTGTCCACCGGAACGAGGGTGGAGGTGACGACGACCTGCGTCCCGCGATCGAGCATCGCTTCCAGTTCGCGCGTCACCACCTGAGCCACCGGCGACTGTCCCACGAAGCAGAAAGCATCACGGCGAAGGACCTGGGTGGGTGGGACGCGCTGGCATGCCCGCCCACCCCGTAAGTTGACGCCATTGGCAGCCTGCGAGCCCGGGTCCACAGGTCTCTCGGGGTTTCATGATCGCATGCGAGGGGGTATTTCCGCCGTTCCGTCACTCCATGACTCGGAAAGGAGTCATGAGGTCGCCGTACTGGCTCCGGAGATGGACATGGGCTCTCGGTACATCCGAGCGACGCCCGGATGGGCGACGAAGGAGAAAGAATGATGCGGTATTCAGGTCGGTTCTGCTGTGTTCTCGCCGTGGCTTTCGTAGTGCTTCTCCTCCCGAGTGCATCGCGGGCGCAAAGTACGGGGGCTGAACACGCCGCTGCCCTAGCTCTGGGACGGGGCGTGGGGCTCACGCCGTCGATCCCATCCGAGAACCTCAACGACACGACCGGCGGCGGGTCTACGGAGGGATGTGGCGATATCGATCCCTCGGAGCCCTGCTACGGCGGCGGAACGGGTGAGCCGGAAGTCACGACCTGCAGTGCTTATTCCGGCGTGGAGATGTGCTGGACCTGTCATCCGAACCGCTTCGGGAAGATCGTCTGCTCCCGCGCGAACTACAGCGCACAGTGCAAGTGCGTGAACCGGCCCGTGGAAGGCGCCGGACCCGGAATCACGTACTGCGCCTCCAGCGGCAAGTGCACGTACATCTGACCACGAAGATGTCCACTGGAAGACTCCTGGCCTCGATCCTCCTCGCCTGCGTCTTCCGCGCCGGCGGTGCGGATGCGGCGACGGTCCGTGCGTTTCTCCAGCGCGACGCGACGGACCGGATCGCGGTGCAGCTGTCGGCCGTGCGTGTGAGGGGTGCCGGGGAGACGACGGAGCGCGTCGTCACGGAGTGTGAAGCTCCGGGAGAGTGTGAGTTGCCGCTGCGGCCGGGCGTGTGGGTGCTCGGCAGCGGAGAGTCCGGTTTCTACATCCGCGAGCGCAGCATCACGGTTGCTGCCGGTCTGGACGCGGGTGCGACGCTCACGGTCTCCGACACGACGCCGGTGAGGTTGACCACTCCGGGAGCCCTCGGCGGCGAGGCGACCATGCTGTTCCGGTCTGCGGACGTCGAGGACGTGCTGCCCTGCGAGCGGACCGCGGATCAGTGGACGTGCCACGTGCCGCGCGGCACGTGGGACCTGCAGTTCCGCCTCCGCGGTCATGCGTCGCACTTCTTTCACGATGTGAACGTGGGAACGTCGCCGGCCGCGTTGGGCGTGCTGAGGATGAAGCAGGGGGCGTCGCTCGCCGGGCGGGTGGCGGTGTCGGGGAAGGAGAGGCAGGCGGCCGGGAAAGTCGCCGTGACGCTGACAACGTCCGGCGCCGCTTCGTCCGGGCAGGCGAAGAGCGCTGCCACGGTGGCGTACGCGGATGCGAAGGGCTTGTTCCAGTTTACCGGCGTCGCCCCCGGCGCCTACCGGGTGCAGGCCCGGCGCGGGATCGAGAGCTCCGCGACCGTGGAGGTGACGGTGCTCGCCGGCCGTGAGGCGCTGTTGCGCGAGCCGCTGGTGGTCGCGGAGCCGGTGGTCGTGACTGTTTCGGTGATGGACCTGAGCGCCGGGGACAGGGGATGGCAGGTCGAGCTCAGTCGCGTGGAGAACGAGCTGCGGCATCTCGTCGACACCCGGAGTGCCGCGTCGGGGATTGCGCGTTTCTCCGTGCCGCCGGGATCGTATGAGCTGGCGTTGCTCGACGATCGCGCCTCGAAATGGGCTGTCCGTTCGATGGAAGTGGCGCAGGATGCGGTCGACGTCTCACTGGTCGTGAACCCGCGTGCGGTGGCCGGGCGGATTCGGATCGGGGAGGTGGGGATCCCGGCCGCCCTCACGTTTCACCATGGCGGCACGGGCTGTTCCATCCGGGCGGCAGCGGGCGAGGATGGAACATTCGCGGTGTGGCTACCGTCGGCACCGGATAGCGATCCGTGGAGGGTGGAGATCGCCAGTCCCGCGCTCAACGTGCAGCGCACCATTGCCGATGCGCGTGTGAGGACCGACGGTGCGGGGGTGGCGCGCCTGGAGCTCGACCTGCCGGCGACGCGCCTGGCGGGACGGGTGGTCGACGCCGAAGGGAAGCCGGTCCAGGGAGGGTTCGTCAATGTCGTCGCGGCGGAGGCGGACGACGAGCTGGCGCAGGTCGACATCGCGAGCGACGGGGAGTTCGCGGTGCATGCACTGCAGGCGGGACGCTACTCGGTGCGGGCGCTGATGCTCGATGGGCGCAGCAGCGAGGTGACGTACGCCACGGTGGATGCGCCGGATGACGATGCGGATGGCGAGACGCGCGTGACGCTGACAGTGAGCGCGGACAGGGTGGTGCGTGGGGTTGTAACGAGCGACGGCGGACCGGTGGCCGGAGCGATGGTGACGGCGATGCCGACCGACCGCGCGGTGGATTTCTTCGCTCCCCGGCGGACGGACGGGAGCGGGAGGTTTGCGTTCACGTTGCCCGAGGGAAGCCGCGAGTGCGATTTCGAGGTCGATGCGCCCGGGTTTGCGTTGCGGCTGTTTCACCGCCGCCTGGAAAGCGGCAGTGTGACCATCCCGGTCCATCAGTACGGGGGGACGCTGCGGCTTCGGCTGCCGCCTTGGAGCGGCCGCGAAAACGTCCCTCATCCCTGGCTGATTCACGACGGCGCGGTGGTCACGGCGTACACCGTCGATCGTCAACGGACGTTCCTGCGCGGCGCGGCGACGGTCGTGGAAACGTTCGTCGAGCCGGGCGCGTATGCGGTGTGCGTCGGGACCGTGCAGGAGCTGCCGGCGTTCCGCGCCGGAATTCTGCCGGCGGAACGCTGTACCTCGGGCGTGCTGGCTCCGTTCGGGGAACTGGAGCTGGATGGCGGGTCGGGTCGATAGTGTCGCTCGTACCGCAGGAGGCTCATCCTGCGTGTCCCCACCCACCCAGGTCCCTCGGTACGACAAGAAGCCTCGGAAAGGAGGAAGTCGAAGAAGACGAAACCTGACGAAGAGAACCTGACAGGTCTGAGTCCTGTCCAGCAAAGGGTGGCGCCAGCTGGAAGCGAGTGTTGCGCCTTGCGGGGTGACCCGCCGGGTGAAGTGTACACAGCGAGTGAACAGGCTGCGTGATGGAGCCCGAATTGTGGAGCCCCGAAATCATGGGAAGTGGCCGGGAAGCCGACACCGTCGAGGGTGTGGAAGGCAGCAGCTGAAGGCAGAGAGCCTGATTGCCGACAGCAAGGCCGGGGTCGTAGAGCGGGGCATGTTCACACTGGGGATCTCCGAGGAACTTGAGAGGCCTGATGACTTCCACGTGGGAAGGGCGGGGAGGAGAAGCCGCCGGAACAAGCTCCTGGCCCGGAAGCTGGCGGCACTGTCAGCCAAGGGAGGCCCGAGGTTGGCGGGCGGACACGAAAGCAAAGAGGTGCCGGGGCGTGGTACGGAATCGCGACGGAGACGATAGCGAGCCGGAAGAGCATCAGGAGTCGGAGCACCTTGATAGTAGAGAAGAAGGGGGGGAACTCAACCCCGGAGGACCCTCTGGATCGAGGCGAGGTGCCGGGTCATGGAGCCGAAGATGGGAAACACCAACGAGAGGCCGAGCTCGGAAGAAGTGTCAACGAGACTGACTCGGATAGCGGAACTGTCGAGGAAGATGTCAGGGACGGCGCTGACCACGCTGGCCCATCACATCGATGTCAATCTGATGCAGGAAGCGTTTGGGCGAGTCCGAAGGGGAGGAGCCGCAGGAATCGACGGAGTCACGGCCGAGGGGTACGAGGCGAATCTGGAGACGAACCTGAGCGATCTGCTCAAACGGTTCAAGAGCGGGACGTACTAGGCACCTCCGGTGAAGCGGAGCTACATCCCGAAAGCCGATGGCGGCCGGCGAGGTCTGGGAGTTCCGACCTTGGAAGACAAGGTGTTGCAGAAAGCCGTGACGATGGTGCTGGTGGCGATCTATGAGCAGGACTTCCTGCCCACGTCGTACGCGTACCGGCCGGAGCGGGGCGCACTGCACGCGCTGCGGGACCTGCGAGAAGAGTTGATGGAGAGGAGAGGGGGTTGGGTGTTGGAGGTCGACATCAAGTCGTTCTTCGACACCATCGAGCACGCCCACCTGCGCAGCTTTCTGGACAAGAGGGTGCGAGACGGAGTGATCCGTCGGATGATCGACAAGTGGCTCAAGCGGGAGTGATGGAAGAGGGAAGGGTGTGGTACCCGGAAGAGGGGACGCCGCAAGGCGGGGTGATCTCGCCGCTGCTGGCGAACATCTACCTTCACGAAGTGCTGGATCTGTGGTTCGAGAAGGAAGTCCGCCCTCGTATGAAAGGGAGGACCCGTCTGATCCGCTATGCCGACGACTTCGTGATCTGCTTCGAGAGGGAAGACGATGCCCGGAAGATCGCCGAGGTTCTCCCGAAGCGATTTGCCAAGCGCGCCAATGGTATGGAGTGCGGTAACGCAAGTTACCGCTCTGACTGCTGCTGTTCGTGCAGCAAGCGAGGGCTGGTGCGATCTCGCCTGGTGGCACGAGCGAAGGCTGGACCTGCTCGCGTTGCAGAACGAACAAAAACAGCAAGAGCGGTAACTCGCGTTGCCGCACTCCATAAAAAATCCCCGCCGCGGAGCGCTCCGCGGCGGGGATCGGGGTGCTCGAACGATGAATGTTACGGGCAGACGGTGGACGGGATGGTGAACGATTCCGTGACCGTCACCGCGCCGGTGCCGGAGACGGTGGCTTTGGCGCCGACGCCGACGCCGTACTGGGCGAAGGCGGTCCAGACGAGGCAGTCGCGGGTGGTGGCGGCGAGGATGCCGTCGCGCATGTGTTCGTAGTACGGGCGGGAGGGGGTGAAGTTCATGCCCTGCACGAGGTCGCGCAGGAGCTGATCGGTGGTGAAGCCGTTCGCGAGGTAGAGCTCGCGGAGCTTCCAGCCGATCGCGCCGTAGATTTCGCCGTCGTAGTGGACGCCGGTGCCGGTGACGCTGCCGTAGGTGCGCGGGAAGTTGGCGTACGGGGCGGAGCGGATGCCGAGCGGGTCGCTGGCCGAGTATTCGCCGACGCGGTCGTCGCCGTTGAGGACGATGGCTAGGACGTCGGCCATGCCTTCGCCGATGGCGCCGGCGACCGGGCCGTCCATGCTGCCGATCATGCGCCAGGTCAGGCCGTGGCCGTACTCGTGATAGACGATGTCGGAGTCGAGGTCGCCGTCGCGCGACAGCGGCGCCGGGTTGGTGGCGCGGATGGTGGCGGAAGCGCCGGCCGAGGCCTTGACGGTGGTGCCGTCGGTGAAGCCGACGAACACCGAGGGGATGGTGATGGTGGTGTCGGCGCCGCCCATGGTCATCACGCCGTCGCCGCCGGTGACGTGGTTGGCGACGATGACGCCGGTGGCGCCGGCGTTCTGCGCGTTCTTCACCTTCAGGACGAAGTCGCAGGTGCCACGGTCGATGATCGCGACCTTACCCGTGAGGGAGGCCATGGCGGTGCAGCCGTCAGCGGGGGAGCCGAGGGCGAGCACGCCGGTCAGGCCGGTGCCGTTGAGCTGCGGGCCGAACTCCGCGCTCGCCGCGCTGTAGATGGCCGAGCCGACCACGACCTGGTGCGACGGCTTGCCGGTCCAGAGGTACATCTGCATGCGCGGGTTCTGCCCGTCGCGCGGGGTCGCGAAGTTCGCGTTGTCGGTCCCGCCGCCGTCCTGCGCCTCGGCGTTCACGGAGTCCGACGCGCGGCCACCGCGGCTGAAGTTGTTCTCCTGGAAGTTGCCTTCCGCTTCATTGAAGCCGGCAACGTAGAGGATGTCGTGGATGCGGTTGTTGAGATAGAAGAGGTTCTGCACCGCGACCGCGCGGTTCGTCACGGTGCCGGGCGCCGTGGTCGCGCTGAAGACGCTGGTGAAGGCGCCGCCGCTCACGGCAGAGCCGCCGGTATCCGGCGCGCCGTTCGCCACGGCGTCGAGATACGAGTGGACGTTGTTGCCGGTGATGTTGATGGTGGTCTGCGTGACGTTGCTCAGCCAGCCCGACGGGGAGGGGTTGGTGCCGGCCGGCGAGACTGCTGCCGGACCGCTCATGAGCGTCTGCGGGCCCTTGGCCGGATCGATCGGGAAGATGAAGTAGGAGTCGTTGTTGGTGCGCTTCTCGACGTTCAGCACTTCGCCGCTGCCGCTGACCAGCGTCTCGAACAGCAGGTTCTTTCTGTCGGTCCAGGTCGTGACGACGAAGCCGTTGCGGAACGAGCCGTCTTCCATCGGGACGACGACGCTGTCCACGGTCGGCTCCGCATGGAAGTCGTTGCCGCGTGCGAAGGAGGCGCGGTGCCCTGCACGGGTCACCAGCTCCGTCGGCTGGAGCGCCGGTGCGACTTCGGCGAGGGCGGCGCGCAGCGCCTGCCGCTCGTCGATCGAGGCGGCGGCGACTTTGCCGCGCGGTACGTCGACGACGTTCTCGAGCACGTGCAGCAGACGCATCAAAGAAGCCTCCGGCGGGTAGGACGGCAGTCGATGAAAGCCACGCACCGGCCTCTGACCAGCGGGGGCGTGGAGCCTTAGTTCGGGAACGAGGCACGTAAGGATACGACGTCTCCGCGAATTCCACCAGATTTGTAACGTAGGATGTGCCCTCATGAGGCCGGTGGGGCTGACTCCAAACAAAATCCCCGCCGCGGATTGCTCCGCGGCGGGGATGGGGTTGCACGTCAGACTGTGAGTGTTACGGGCAGACGCCGGCCGGGATCGTGAACGATTCCGTGATCTTGATGGTCGAGCCCTTCACGGTCGCTTTGGCGCCGGAGCCGACGCCGTACTGGGCGAAGGCCGTCCAGACGAGGCAGTCGCGGGTGGAGGCGGCGAGGATGCCGTCGCGCATGTGCTCGTAGAACGGGCGGGCGGGGGTGAAGTTCATCCCCTGCACGAGGTCGCGCAGGAGCTGGTCGGTGGTGAAGCCGTTCGCGAGGTAGAGCTCGCGGAGCCTCCAGCCGATTGCGCCGTAGACCTCGCCGTCGAAGTGGACGCTGGTGCCGGCGATGTCGCCGTAGCTGCGCGGATAGTTCGCATAGGGCGCGCTGCGGATGCCCAGCGGGTCGGTGGCCGAGTACTCGCCGACGCGGTCGTCGCCGTTGAGGATGATGGCCAGGACGTCGGACATGCCTTCGCCGATGGCACCCGCGATCGGGCCGTCCATGCGCGTGATCATGCGCCAGGTCAGGCCGTGGCCGTACTCGTGGTAGACGATGTCGGAGTCGAGGTCGCCGTCACGCGAAAGCGGCGCGGGGGTGGTGGCGCGGATCGTGGCCGAGGAGCCGGCGGCGGACTTGATCGCCGCGCCGTCCGTGAGCCCGACGAAGATTGAGGGGATGGTGATGGTCGCATCGACCCCGCCCATGGTCATGACGGCGTCGCCGCCGGCGGCGTGGTTGGCCACGATGACGCCGGTGGCGCCGGCGTTCTGCGCGTTCTTCACCTTCACGACAAAGTCGCAGGTGCCGCGATCGATGACCGCGATCTTGCCGCTCAGCGAGGCGACGGCGGTGCAGCCGTCGGCCGGGGAGGCGACCGCAAGCAGGCCGGTGAGGCCGGTGCCGGTGAGCTGTGTCCCGAACTCCGCGCCGGCGGCGCTGTAGATGTTGGCGCCGACCACCGCCTGGTGCGACGGCTTGCCGGTCCAGAGGTACATCTGCATGCGCGGGTTGTTGCCGTCGCTCGGTGTGGCGAAGTTCGCGTTGTCAGTGCCGCCGCCGTCCTGCGCCTCGGCGTTGACGGAGTCCGAGGCCCTGCCGCCGCGGCCGAAGTTGTTCTCCTGGAAGTTCCCCTCCGCTTCATTGAAGCCGGCGGTGTAGAGGAGGTCGTGGATGAGGTTGTTGTGATAGAAGAGGTTCTGCACCGCGACCGCGCGGTTCGTCACCGTGGACGGGGCCTCGGCGGGGTTGAAGACGCTGGTGAACGCGCCCGTCGTGACCGCGGAGCCGCCGGTGTCCGGCGCGCCGTTGGCCACGGCATCGAGGTAGGCGTGGACGTTGTTGCCGGTGATGTTGATGGTGTTCTGCGCGCCGGTGCCGAGCCAGCCTGCGGGCGACGGCGTCGTGCCGGCCGGGGAGACCGGGGCCGGTCCGCTGGCCAGGGACTGGGTGCTCTTGCCCGGGTCGATCGGGAAGATGAAGTACGAGTCGGTGTTGGTGCGCTTCTCGACGTTCAGCACCGCGCCGTCGCCGCTCACCAGCGTCTCGTGCAGCAGGTTCTTTTTGTCGGTCCAGGTCGTGACCACGAAGCCGTTGCGGAAGGAGCCGTCTTCCATCGGGACGATCACGCTCTCGACGGTCGGGTCGGCGTGGAAGAAGGAGCCGCGCGCGAACGAGGCGCGATGTCCTTCGCGGCTCACCATCTCCGGCAGCAATAGCGCCGGTGCGACCTGCGCGAGTGCGGCCCGCAGCGCCTGTCGCTCGTCGATGGACGCCGAGGCCACCTGGCCGCGGGGGACGTTCACGACGTTCTCGATCACGTGTACGAGCTGCCCCTGATCGTTGAACGCCGCCTTCACGTACGAGCCATAGACGGCGCGGCCGTTGATGCGCTGCTCGAGGCGCGCGTGCGAGATGCCGTCCTGCGGACGGCCTTCCGCGACCACTGCCAGCGTGCGCACGGTCGCCGCGTCGCGGCCCTGCGTGCGGAGATACTGCGCGACGGTGGCCACGGACGAACCGGCCGACGACGCCGTCAGCGCTTCCATGTGGTCGTTGCGATGGACGTTCGCGGGACGTTCGTCGCGCGACAGCCGCTGCGCGGCGGCGGGAAGGATGATCGAGACACAGAGAAGGAGTGCAAACGCGAAGCGATGCTGACGAGTCAAACGGGCCTCCCGGCGGGTTGGAGGGTCGATGAAATCCCCAATCAGGCTTCATGGGAGCCGTGGCTGGGGGGCTTAATTGTGGGACGAAGGAGGGAAGCATACGCTCCTTCGGTCGTCCCGTCGAACCGCCGTGCCGGGTAGCTCCGATGGGGCTAGTGTCCTGTCACGCTTGTTTTCAAGCGTGACAGGACACTAGACGTCCGAACCGTAGTACTCGCGCGCATACGGTGTGTAGAGCGGGTCCTCGCGTAGCGTGCGCGCTTTGTCGCGGTACGCCGCGATCAATGGCTCGGGAATCGCGTCCTCGGTCACAGGCGTGCCGGGGCGCATGCGCTGCAGCAGGGCGATGGCGGGGCGAAAGCGGTTCCTGAAGATCCCGCGCAGGTAGATGCGCTTCAGGCGCGAGCCGATCGGCAGGCGTTGCACCAGGCGCGTGAGACGGGGATACCAGTACATCTCGGCCGGAGAGAGCGCCGTGTTGACCCGGCCGGTCGCGGCTACGAAGTGGGCGAGGCCGAGTCGTTCTTCGAGCGTGCGCACGAAGCGGTCGACGTCGTCGCGGAGCAGCTCGTACGGCATCACCAGGACCTGCTCCGCGCCGAACGCGCCTCGGTACATGCCGATGACGCGGTCGTAGTCCCACGGCCGGTCGAGCAGCGGGTCGGTGACGAACTCCTCGAGCGGGACGCCGGCTCCGGAGCGGATGTATTGCGAGTACGAGGAGAAGATCATCGACCGGAATCCGCGCGTGACGATGAGCACGTGCGCACGTGGAAAGAGCGCCGCGAGCAGGGCGCAGACGTGCGCCTGGGCCACGGCCGGATCGAACGGGTCTTCGAGTCTGTAGTGTTCCTTGCCGGTGTCGCGGTGGGGGGCCGTGAATTCCTCGGAGCTGGTGACGCGATACCGCACCTCCGGCCGCGGAGCCACGCCTTCGCGGGCGATCTCATAGACGCCGTGATACCCGGCGATCCCTCCCTCGGCGTACGCGAGCTGGGGGTGCTCCCGGAACCAGTGGCGAAGAAAGTTCGACCCCGTTTTCGGGAAGCCGACGTGGATGAGGTGTCCGGACATTCGTGAAGCATAATGCGCGGCCTCATGCACGACACCCCTTCGACACCGGAAGAACTACGCGCCGAGATTCGCCGCCTCGGACCATGGCATCAGGACCTGGAGATCGCCCCCGGCATACGCACCAGCGAGCGCGCGCCGGGCGATGATCCCGACCCGCTCCACATCGGGAACCCGGGGATGCTGCAGCCGGGCTACGTACTGGACATCCTGATGCGGGACGTCTTTCCGAACGGGTTCGAGGGGCGCTCCCTGCTCGACTGCGGATGCAACGCGGGCGGCTATCTTTTCGAAGCGAAGCGCCTGGGCGCCGGGCGATGTTTCGGGTTCGACGTGCGCGAGCACTGGCTGAACCAGGCGCGCTTCGTCGGGCGTCATCGGCCGGGCAACGACGTCGAGTTCGCGCAGCTCGACCTGCTCGCGCTGCGCGAGCGCAAGCTCGAGCCGTTCGACGTGACGTTGTTCTTCGGGCTCTTCTATCACCTGCCGGATCCGGTGGCGGGGCTCCGCATCGCTGCCGATCTCACGCGCGAGCTGCTCGTGCTGAATACTGCCGCCGACCCGAAGCTCACCGGTCACGCGCTCACGCTGAGTGTCGAGAGCGACACGGCACTGATGTCGGGTGTACACCGTCTGGCCTGGTTGCCGACGAGTGCGCGCGTCCTGGAGGAGATCCTGCGCTGGTGCGGGTTTCCGCACACGCGCGTGCACTATGTCCGGTCGGCGCCGCGATTCCCGCGCATCCAGGTCCTCGCCGCGCGCGATGCACGCACGTTCGCGCATTACGACACGATTCATCCGCCACAGCCGCCTCGGCGAAGGCCGCTCTGGAAGCGCGTCGCGCGCCGGCTGCTCAGGCGCTGAGCCGCGCCAGGGCTTCGACGGCGAACGCGGTGGTCCACGCTTCCGAGGCCCAGTAGGGCGTATCGGGGTGGGGCTCGCCGAACGTGCCGTCGCGGTTGCGTGCCCGGCCGCCGTGGTAGACGGCGGCGGCCGGCCAGGCGCCGGACGGCAGCTGCATTCGACGCAGGATCTCGACATCCGCCGTGCGTCCGAGGTACAGCCGCGCACACGCCGCGAGCGCGTGCTCGAGGGCGTTCGAGGGAGCCGCCGCGTCCAGCTTCTTCGCGATGAGGGCGCACGCCGCGGGGGAGATGCTGTGCAGCGCGCGGGCGAAAAAGTACCACACCACGAAGGGGTTGTCGTACCACTTGTCGCAGTGGCGCTCGCGGTCTTCGCGGAGGACGGCCAGGAGGTGCTCTTCTACCTCGGGGATCGACCCGAGGTAGAAGAGCACGTTGGCGTTGACCACGGCGTCGGCGTCGAACGGCTTGGCCGACGTGCGGGTGAAGAACGCGTACATCGCGAGCGGATGGCGGTACCGCAGCAGCCAGGTGCGAAAGAGGCCGCGCCGGTTGCGGTTCTTCAGGAGCAGCGCGCGGTTGTCCGGGATGCTCCGTCCCGCACGCGCGAGCACGGCCGACGCACAGGCGGTGTCGTCGAGATCGGGCAGCAGGAACGCGTGCTGCGGATGCACGCGCGGCCAGTGCTTCCAGACGCCACCGGGCTGCATCTCGGCCGCGAGAAAGTCGAGCGCGCGCCGCCGTACGCCGGCCGCGGCCGGTGCGAACGAGAGCGAGTGCGCCATGACCGCAGTCGGGAAAACCGACGGATCGGGCTTCCCTGACGCGAGCACGGGCAGCTCGCCGCTCGGAAGCTGGACGCGCCGCAGGTACTCGACGCCGCGCGCGACGGCTTCGTTCGCCGGACCGTACATTCCTGGAAGCATAATGCCTCGCATGTCCTCGGCAACGACGTTCGCGGCCCGTTATGACACCCTCCTGGCCGAGCCGCGCATCCGCGCGCTGTATGGTGAGAGCGGATACTTCAACGTCGGCTACTGGGTCGACGGCGCGCGCGATCTGGTCGCTGCCTGCGATCGGCTGGTCGATGAGATCGCCTCCGTGGTTCCGCACGATGCAGGGGTGATTCTCGACGTCGGCTGTGGCCTCGGCGCGGGCACGCGCCGTCTCGGCGATCGCTTTCCGCGCTCGCTGGTCACGGGAGTGAACGTCTCACTCTGGCAGCTGACGCAGGCGCGCGCGTGTGGAGTGAAGTCGACGGTCGTCGCCGATGCGACGAAACTCGCCGTCGGCTCTGGTTCGGCCGATGCGGTGCTGGCCGTCGAGTCGGCGGAGCATTTCGATACACGCGAGGACTTCTTCGCCGAGGCGTACCGGGTGCTGCGGCCGGGCGGCGTGCTCGCGCTGTCGGACATGCTCTTTCACGAGGGGGACGAGATCGCGGACTGGATGCTGCTGCCCAGGCGCCGCGTCCGCACGATCGCCGAGTACGAAGCCGCGATGCGTCACGCGGGCTTCACCAGCGTGACGGTGCGCGACATCACCGCGCAGTCATGGACGCCCTACTGCGCCCAGATGCTGCAGGTCTACGAAGGCCACGAGGAGGTGTTGCGAAAAATCGAGGACTCGCTCGCGCACTACGTCCTCGCGTTCGCGCGCCGCTCCTGAGCAGGCCCCTCGGCGTCCCCTACCGTAGCTGCTCGGCGCGGATGGGCTCGAACGAGCGTTCGACTACCGCGATGCGGTGGACGCCTTCGGGGCGCGTGGCGAAGGGATAGCGCGTGTAGAACTGGTCATCCACTTCGAAGACCTCCAGCTCTTGCGGCATGGCCGGATTGGCGTAGTAACAGCGCAGCGGCGCCTCCCTGGAGACCAGCAGGGCCGTGGCGCTGATCCGCGTCGTGCGGCCGCGGTTCGGGTGCGAGCCGTGAAAGAGTTTCTGCGAGAACACCAGCGCGCCGCCGGCGCGGATGGGAACGGGCGTGGCCTGCTTCAGCAACCGCGCCGAAAGAGCGGCGTAGGGAGACCAGCCTCCGAAGCTTCGCGGTCCGTCGTTCCAGCGGTGGCTTCCCGGAAGCACGGCAATCCCGTTCGTCGCATCCGTGTCCACGAGCGGGATCCATACTCCGATGCTGGAGTAGCGATCTTCGTCGACGAACGAGGGGTCCTGATGAACCTGAACCACGCCCTCGGCGCTCTGCTGCGGCTCCTTGACCAGGAAGTTGCAGATGCAGAAACGGTACTCCGGCAGGAGCTGCGCCGCGCGCGGTGCCACGACCTCCTTGATGGCGCCGTGGACCTTGGCGCGATAGGCGAGGTCCGCACTCAACATCGAGGCGTTCCACGCGCCGTGCTGCGCCGGGTTGTCGAGCGCGTGGAAGACGCGCAGAAGGTGGTCGACTTCGGACGGGGTGACGAAATTCTCCACGACCGTATAGCCGTCGCGGTCGAGGAGCTCGGAGAGGCGGGACATGACGCGAATGTAGCACGGCCGGCGGTCAGTCCCAGTCGACGTCCAGCGTCACGAGCGCATGCGTCGCGAGCTGCCCGTTCGCGAGCAGGCTGGCCTCGGAGCGGACGTCGAGCCACTCCGGCGCGTCCTGGAAGCCGTAGTGCGCGAGCGCCGTTCGCGTCCGCGCGTCCATGATGGCGGCACGCAGGGTGTAGCGCGACCCGACCAGGGGCAGGCGGGGGAGGACGCACGACAGCTCACCAACCCCTGCCTCGAGCGTGCGGGCGCGCAGGTCGTACTCGCTGGCGATGTGCACCCATTGATCGGCGGTCCAGACGCCGAAGCCCCACCAGACCTCGACGCGCTCTTCGGCCCGATACCGCACGGTGATCCGGACGGGCTCTCCGGTCCGGATCATCTCACCGTGAACGGCCGTGGCGTGGATCTCTTCGATCGTCACGGGCCCGATCGCGGGAGCGCGATAACGCGCCGCTTCCGGCTCGGCGTCCGGCCGCCGCGGGTCGTTCAACATCTCGTTGAGCGCATCGACGGCGCTGCCGCGGAACGACACGCGGCCGTGACTGAGCAGGACCCCGCGCTCACACAGCGATTGGACCTGGTAGGGGCTGTGGGAGACGAACAGGAGCGCGCCGCCCCCGTTCAGGTACGAGAGCATGTGCGTGACACACTTCCGCTGGAACACCGCGTCGCCGACGGCGAGCACTTCGTCCACCATCAGCACCTCGGACTGGAGATTCGCGGCCAGCGCGTAGGCCAGCCTGGCCCGCATTCCGGAGCTGTACGACTGCATCGGGGCGTCGAAGAACTCTTCGAGCTCGGCGAACTCGAGGACCTTCTCCTGCAGCTCGCCGGTCGCGCGCCGGTCGAGACCGTGGAGCGCGGCGCCGACGCGCACGTTTTCCCTTCCCGTCAGGAGTGGGTCGAAGCCGATCCCGAGCTCGATGAGGGCCTGGGCGCGGCCGCGCAGCCTCACCTCGCCGCGATCGGGCTTGAGCAGTCCGGCCAGGACTTTCAGCACCGTGCTCTTGCCGGCGCCGTTCCGGCCGATGACGGCCAGCGCCTCTCCTCTGGCCAGCTCGAACGAGACATCGTCGACGGCCCAGAACTCGTCGCGCCGCAGCCCGGACGGCGGTGCGATCGGCAGCACTTCGCGCACGATGTCCTGCACGCCGTACCAGAGCCCGCGCCGCAGCGAACGGCAGTACTTTTTCGAAAGGCCGGAAACGGAGAGGACACTCATCGCGCGATCCGTCTCATGCGTCGCACCTTCGCGCGCGCCTTCGCGTCGAACGCATGGAACTGGCTTACGCGGCGACCTTCCGCCTCGGCGGTCTGCACGACGTCGGCGAGTACGTACATCGGTCTGGCCGCAACCTGCACGAACGTATCGAAGCCATCGGCGAGTGCCGCCGAAACGGCGTTCGCAAAGTGCGAGGGGACGGTCATCATCCACTGCATGCACTGCGCGTCGAAGCGGGTGCCGGCGGGGAGCAGCGCACCGACGGCAGGGGAGTAGATCGGACGCTGTACCGGGCGCAACGCAACGCCGGCTCCCATCCGCTCGCGCGACCATTCCCGGTTCCAGTACATGTTCGGCGTGTGGTACGGCCAGCCGCTCGGCGCCTCTTTCACGACCGCGTCGCCGAACCAGCCCCGGATGGCCTCAGCATCGCTCTCGCGGCAGAGCACGAGCGAGAGTGCCGGGCTCGAGGTGCCGAGGAAATCGACGGGCGCCGGCGCGGTTCGGCAGAGATGGTTGGCGGTCTCGGCGTCCGCTTTGACGACATACGTTCGATGTGCGGAGGGGGGTTCGGTGACCGACTGCGCCACGACGGCCACGAGCCGCGCGCACTCTTCGCGGGAGATGGCGCCGATCGCGTACGGCGCGATGACTTCGCCAAGGCTGACGCCGAGGGCGCCGTCGGGAGTGATTCCGTCCGCATGCCACTGATCGATGAGGGCGATCCGGGTCAGGCCGTGGTGTACGAGCTCGTTCCGGCGCTCGAGCTCCGCCGTCGCCGGCGGTTCCTTTTCGCCGCGAAAGGCCGCCGCAGCGCTCCAACCGAGGATTTCTTCGACAATCGCAGCGCTGGCTTCGATCGAATCGCGGAACGCACGGTCGTCGCGATAGAGCTCGACGTTGACGGGTGGAAAGCCTCCCGCGCCGCCGGGGATGACGAAGAGCAGCGCGTGCCGCCGCCGGAACCTTGCGATGAGCCTCTTCACCCGAGCCGCTCCACCACGTGAGGCCGGGCCAGCCGCAGGAGGACCCACGCGACGACGAGCAACGCCGCCGCCGCGGCGGTGACGAGCACGAACCCGTCCGCTGCCGGTGCGGAAGAGGTGAGCCATGCGCGCGTCGTCTCGAGCAGCGGTGTCACAGGGTTGAGCCGCAGGATGCCTTCCTCGGGCGCCCGGTATATGACCGGCGTGAGGAAGAACCAGAGCCCGGTCACCATGACCACCGCGCGGCCGACGTCGTCGTACAGCAGTCCCACCGGCGCGAGAAAGACGCCGAAGGCGAGGCCGAGCAGCATGAGTGCCGCGATGCCGAGGGGCGCGAACAGCACGCTCCAGCCGATCGGGACGTCATACGTGATCAGCATCGACGCGAGCACGACCAGGCGCACCGCGCAATTCGAAAGCGCCTCGAGCACGCCGGCGAGGACGAGCGCCTCCAGCGGCACGCGGCTGCGCGTGACGAGCTGCCGTCCCGCCGCGAGCTGCTGCAGCGGCGCGTTCAACGCGTCGACGAAGGTCTGCCACAACGCCATGCCGGCCAGGACGTGTACGGGGTAGGGGATTTCCGGAGCGGCGATGACGACCAGCCGGCGCGCGTTGATGTACACCCACACCAGCGTCGTGGCGATGATCGGCAGCAGGAGCCAGGCGTAGCCGAGCCACGTGCGGCGATAGCGAACCTGCACGTTTCGCCGGAAGAGATGCCACGCCACCGTCGCCGTGTTCCGCAGGTCCTCTTTCGCCGAGGCGAGAAAGCGCCGCGGATGCCGCAACGCGGGATCGGCGGTGTAGACGGTCTCCGTCACCGGGCTCTCCGCGTCTCGATGGTGAGGCTCTCGACGTAATGGGCCATCATCGTCGCGCAGTGGCGCACGCTCTCGAGCGGCTGTGCGGCGCGGAAGTCGGGCGCCTGGGCGAGCAGCGTGCGCATCGCGGCGGTGACGGTGGCCCGTCCGAGCGTCGCGCCGATGCAGTAGTGGATGCCGTGGCCGAACGTCAGATGGCGCGACGCGCCGCGGTCGAGGCGCAGCTCGTTCGGAGACTCGTAGCGGCGAGGGTCGCGGTTCGCGGCAGCGAGCGAGAGATAGACGAGGGCTCCCGCCGGGATGCGCGCACCGCCCAGCTCCACGTCGCCGGTGGCGAGACGCCGCAACATCGGTTCCGGCTGATGCATGCGCATCACTTCTTCGATGAACGGCGCGAGCAGCGACGGATCCCTCTCGACGGCAGCACGCGCGTGCGGATGCTGCAGCAAGGCGAGCACGCACTGCGCGATGACGCGCTCGGTGGTGGCAGTGGACGCGACCCAGAACAGACGTACCAGGCTGCGGGCGCGTGGCTCGTCGAATCCGTCGCCGCGCAGCCGTTCGTACATCGCGGCCCGATGTGCGAGCGCGTCGATCTTGCGCACGTAGTCGCCGAAGTCGGCGGAGTGCGCGCCGGCGTCGCGCAGCGCTTCGACCTCGGCATCGTCGAATCCGAGGAGGCGCGCCGCCACCGCTTCACTCACCGGCCGGCCGTATCCGGCCACGGCGTCGACACGAGCGAGCAGCAGCGACGCCGCGTATTCGCCGGCGAACGCTCCCAGGCGCTCGATGACGTCGCGCGCAAAGTAGGAGTTCAGCGTGCGTCGGACCGCCGTGTGCTCGGGCGGGTCGGCTGCGAGCAGCACCGCGTCCACGTCCTCGTACGGCCGGTTCGACAACAGGTCGGGACGCGTGAAGGCCCATTGCACCTCGTCGTGACCGAGCACGAGCCAGGCGCCGTGGCGCTCGAGGAACTGGACCGGCCCCTTCGCGCGCAGCGCGTCGTAGTGAGGGAACGGATCGCGTGCGATCTCCGCTGCGTCGAGGTCGATGGCGGAGGCGCCGGCCGAGGCGGGAAGGGGCGCAGGCGGGTTCCTGCGGCGCTTGGCGAGGGCGCGGAGCTTGCGCCGAACGCGCGCGAAAAGCGTCATCCGAGGCGTGCCGCCGCAAAGGCGTGGTCGAGGGGTCGAATCATTTCGCCGGAATGCTCTCACGGTTTGGAGCGCGGTGACTTCGTCACCGCTGATCTGGAGTGCGGTAACTGGCTGGCGTTACCGCACTCCAGATTCATGCCGTGGCCGGCGTCGTTCGCGCCACAGCTGCACCGCGTCGCTGAAAGTGTGGCGGAGGCGGTTCGGGAAGAGCACGATGTGGATCGCGAGCACGAGCCAGTCGCGGGACTCGAGGAGGATGGCGATCGGGAGGAAGAGGTCGTAGTACTCGTGGAGGACGATCAGGAAGCGCGGCTTCGGGGCGACGATCACCGGGTTGAGAGCGAAGCGATACGTGCGGATCGCGGCGAAGAGGGCATACAGGAGCAGGAACCCCACCGCCCAGACGCTGCGCATCTGCCAGAGCATCGCCGCCAGTCCGGCCAGCTCGAGCGGGAAGACGGCGTACGTGCCGAGGCGCGCGGCGACGTGCGGCGGGTGGAGCTGGGCGAACGTGCGCACGCCGGCGACGCGGTCATTGTCGCGGTCGGTGAGCTGGTGCCAGAGGATGCCGCGTACGCCGTTCGCGAAGGCCCAGGTGCCGACGGCGGCCAGCCAGGCGACGCTCACCGGGCGATCCGCTGCGGCACGGCAGGCGACGATCACTCCCACGAGGGTGGGGAAGAGATGCGCGCCGCTGGCGTCGCAGAGGACGCCGAGGATGCCGCGGGCCTTGAAGCGGAACGGCGGGAGGGAGTAGAGCGAGAAGGCCAGCCAGGCGGCGAGGTAGACGCCGAGCAGCAGTGCGTCATGGCGCCAGAGGATGCAGAAGACGATCCCCAAGCCGGCGGTGATTGCGACGAGCGCCGCCGCGTAGGCGGGGGGGCGGCCGAGGAGGCGATTCGGCTTGCCGGCGGCGAGGTCTTCGTCGCGATCGGTGAGGTCGTTGATCACGCTCACGTACGCCGCGCCGGGGACGAGCGCGAGCAGCAGCACCAGCGCGGCCGGCCAGAGCGAGCTCACCGGCACCTGCAGCGTGAGCGCGGTCGCGTAGAAGGCGGCGAGGATCGGCGCGAGCTTGTACTCCCACCATTCTCCGGCGCGGACGAGGTCCGTCAGGTTGTGCCGAATACCGGTCAAGAATAGCAGTTTCAGCCATATACTCGCGCCGCGGTCTCACCACCATTAGTGGAAACCGGCATTAAGGTAATGAATAACCGGCCTTCCACCCGATTTCTGTTCGTCAGCAGCAACACCACGCCCTGGGGCGGGAGCGAAGAGCTGTGGAGCGCCGCCGCGGCCGAGCTCGCCCGGAAGGGGCGCCGCGTCTCGGTGCTCAAGGCGAACGTCAACCGGGACGAGCCGCGCATCCGGCGCCTGATCGAGCTGCACTGCCGGATCAGCGATCTCGACCAACTGCGCATCTTTTCCCGCTTCCCGCGCCTCCGGCGCGCCGCCTCGATGTTCATCACCGCGCAACGGCTGGCGCAGCTGACTCTCGAGATGAAGCTGTTCAACCCCGGCCTGGTGGTGGTCTCGCAGGGGATGAACTTCGACGGGCTGCATTACGCGAACGCCTGCCGCAGGATGAAGAAGCCGTACGTGCTGATCGCGCAGAAGGCGGGCGACGTCTACTGGCCTGACGACAGCGTCCGCGCGCGGATGCGCAAGGTCTACTCCGCGGCGGAGGCGTGCTACTTCGTCTCGGAGCACAACCGGCGGCTGACGGAGGAGCAGCTCGGGTTCGAGCTGCCGCACGCTCGGGTGGTGCGGAACCCGTTCCTGGTGCCGTGGGAGCGGCGCAGCGACTGGCCCTCCGCGGAGGAGGGGCTGCGGCTCGCGTGCGTCGGACGGCTGTTTCCGGCGGAGAAGGGACAGGACCTCCTCCTCCGCGTGCTGGCGCGCGAGAAGTGGCGCAGCCGGCCGCTCTCGGTGACGCTGTACGGTTCCGGCCACCATCGCGTGGGGCTGGAGAAGATGACGTCCTACTTCGGGCTGACCAGCGTGCGGTTCGCCGGCTTCGTCGACGACGTGCCGTCGATCTGGAACGACCATCACGGCCTGATTCTCGCGTCGCGCTGCGAAGGGTTGCCGCTGGTGCTGGTCGAGGCGATGCTCAGCGGCCGTGTTGCGGTGACGACCAACGCCGGCGGCAGCGGCGAGATCCTGGAGGACGGCCTCACCGGGTTCCTCGCCGCCGCCGCGACCGAGGATGCGGTCGACGAAGCGCTGGAACGGGCGTGGCAGCGGCGCGGCGAATGGCGCGCCATCGGAGCAGCGGCGGCGGATGCGGTGCGCGAGCTGGTGCCACCCGATCCGGCGGAGGTGTTTGCCGGGGTGCTGCGGGCGGTGGTGCAAGAAATTGAAAATTGAAAATTGAAAATTGAAAAAGCGGAGATGGTCGCTTCGCGACTCGTGTGCTGCCGATTTTTCAATTTTCAGTTTGCTTCTGCGCCTACTTCACCAGTGCTCGCAGCTCCTGAACGTGCACGGCCTTGAGCTGTGACGCCGCGGCTACGCCCGGGCTGTACACCGGCGCCGCGAAACCGAGCGCCGTCAGTGCTGGTGAGAGTGCGGTGCGCAACTCGGACACGTGCACCGCCTTCGCCTTCGTCGAACCGGCAGTGATGACGGGGTCGGTGAACGTGGCCGCGGTCAGGCCGGCTGCGGCGCGGACGGCGTTCACGGCGTTGCGTAGCTCGACGAGGTGCGCGCGCTCGATGCGGGTGGACCGGATGACCAGCGGGTCGTCGGTGAACAGCACCGCGGTGGCCAGGCTGGCGTTGCTGAAACCGGAGGTCGAGCCGGAGGCGACGGCGCGGACGCGGTAGACGTGCGCGGTGCCGGCGCCGACGGTGTCGGCGAAGGCGGGGGAAGCGGAAGTGCCGATCTGGGTCTCGGCCACCCCGGCGGACTTGCGGAAGATCTCGTAGGTCGCGCCGGCGACGCCGGTCCAGGTCACGGAGATGCCGGTGGTCGACGTGGCGGTGGCGACGAGATCCGCCGGCGCTGCGAGGGCGACCTCGGCGGATTGGGTGAGCTTGAAGCCGGTGAGGCTGGTCGAGTGGCCGTCGAACTGCGCGCCGAAGGCGTAGATGCGCAGCTCGAACGGCGCGTTCACGGCTGAGAACGCGGCGGTCGACGGGATCGCGAGCACGTGCTCGATCTCGTCGAACGTGTCCTTGCTCACTTCGCTGCTGACGTAGAGCGCGTTCGCCTGCGCGAAGCCGCCGATGCTGGTGAAGAGCGCGTAGCCGAGCGGCGCGTGGAAGCCGATGCGGCGGGTGGCGAAACGGATCTCGCCGCCGCGCAGGTCGAGCGCTCCCTGGGCCGGCGTGACCGTGGCCTTCAGGTATTGGTTGTCGGCCATCGCCTGTGCCAGCGTCTCGTTCGCGGCGGTCGTGCCGCTCACGGCGAAGACGAGCGCGTTGTCGCCGGCCTGCGGCGTGATGCCGGTGCCGCCGGACTGCGGCGCGCCGATGGTCCAGCCGGACCAGGTCACCTTCGGCGAGAGCACGAACGTTGGCGTCCACGGCAGGTTCAGTCCCGGCGAGGTGCCGCGGAAGTCGCTCTGCACGAGCGTGCCGAGGCCTCCGAACGTCTCGAGCGTGAACACGCGCCAGGCGGGATCGCCGTCGCCGTCGTGCACGCGCGCGAGGATGAAGTTCTTCCGGCTGACGGTGGGCGTCCCGCTGACGCGCAGCGAGCCGGCCACCGGCCCGGCGGCGATGGTCAGCGACGGCTCCAGGAACGCGCCCACCACCGCGATCGTGCGTGCGCCGTCGCCGCCGCTGGTGTCGATGTCGGCGCTGTACGCCGAGCCGGCGATGGCGGGCGGCAGGCTCGCGCCGGTCGTGAACTGCGGCACGAGCCCGAGCGGATTTCCGATGTGGCGCAGCGTCGCGGAGTAGGTGTCGAAGTGCTCGAGCATCAGCGAGTACTTGGGTGAATCGGCGGGCAGCTGGTCGAGCGTCTCCAGATGTCCCCACTGCCCGAAGCGGCTCCACGGCGAGGTGTCGGTGTACGGCGTGTGCGTCCAGAGCCCTTTGCTGCGGGCGATCTCGAGGTGGATGCGATAGATGTCCCTGACGCGCGGGTCGCGGTTCATCGCCTCGACGAACGTGGTCACGCCGTCGTCGCTGGTGGAGTTGCCGGTGTCGAGATCGTCGGTGAAGAGCGACGGACCGCCTTCATACGCGACGATCGGGAGCGGCGTGCCGAAGATGTCCGCGGTGAGGTCGTGCAGTCCTGCGGAGAAGCCTCCGCCGATGCCGGTGGCGTCGGGACCGGCCCCCTGCACCGCGTCACCTGCCATCATGCGGCGCTTCCATTCGTCGAACGCGCTCGTGAGGTGCGTGGCGAAGAGAGGACTGGTCCAGTAGGGATCGTTGAACGGCTTCCCATCCGTGAAGCCCTTCTCGTCGACGAAGTCCTGGATTCCGTTGCCAAAGTAGGTCGTCACCGCCAGCACGTCGGGGAAGACCGCGGGCGTGAGCGTCGGGCCGTAGTCGTCGATCTCGTTGAGAAACGCGGTGGTGTAGGTGTCGTTGGCGGTGAACGTTGCCGCGACGCGGACCAGACGGCTGGTGCCGTCGAAGACGGCCTGGAACGCGCTCCAGGTGTCGCAGAACTTCCGCCCGTTGAAGCGCCCTTTCCCTTCCAGCCCGCCGCCGAGACCGGCGTCCGCCGCTTCCGCCTGCGCCCAGTTGCCTTGCGGGAAGCTGAAGCCGCTCGACCAGATCTCGTTCGAGTACTCGACGAAGACCTTCAGCTCTCCGTTCAGCGGCGGGAACACCGGGTTCGCGTTCGGCGCGTCGTACGGGTTCACGCCGTCGCTGCCGAAGCGGATCAGCTTTGCGAGCCTGGTCATGAAGTCCGCGCTGGCGAGGTGCGGCACGTTGATCCAGAGGTGCTTCCCGGTGGCGTTGCAGAGCGCGACCATGTGCTCGTATGCGACACCGGTCTCCCGGTCACCCGGCGAGACCTCGTCATCGAGCGCCGGCGAGCGTGGATTGACGATGCCGTTCTGGAAGATGTGCGCCGGCAGCCGCCGGTCGGCCCAGTCCATGACCGGCGACGCGTTCGTCGCACCCCAGTCCATGAAGCGGATGAAGGCCCAGTTGCGGTCGGCGATGCGCTGCAGGAGGAGGGGATGGAAGAGCTGCCCTTCGAGGGAGCCGGTCTCGTGCTCCTTCACTCCCGTGGCCGGATCGTCGGGCGGTGCGAGCCAGACGCGGATCTGCGACGGAGGGGTGGCGCCGATGGCGTGGATCTCGAGCGACTGCGTCGACTGCGATTCGGTGGTGCAGAGATAAACGCGCCGGCCGCTGGTGAACGTCCCGGTGGCGCCGCTCGGCGAGTCGGCGGCGACGAGCGTGCCGTTGACCATGCGGATGTCGGCGGTGCCGTTCCACGTCACGACGATGCGCCCCTTCGCCAGCGTGTCGCGCTTGGGCCAGGCGGCGGGGCGGAAGGGGTCGTTGATGTTGAGGCCGAAGAGCGGCGCGCGCAGCTTCTGCCCCGCGTTGAGGAATTGCGGGTAGCCGTTCACGAACTGCGCGGTCTTGAAGTCGATCAGCTCACCGAACTCGGTCCCGGTGAAGCTGCGCCACTCTCCGCCATGGAAGAGAGCGTTCGCAAAGTAGGGGGTATTGAAGTAGGCGATGTTGCTGGGGTGATACCCGACCGGATGGAGGTCGGAGGTCTGGAACTGCGCGGCCGCGGACAGGGCAGACGCCAGCGCGAGCAGGGTGAGAACGACGAGAGGCCTCCGGCGGGCCGGCGTGGCCGGCAGCACTGGTTGCCCAAGGCTGAACGCACGCTTCTCGCGATCCGCGCCGTCCGTGCGCAAGCAAGTGCCGCCGGCCACGCCGGCCCGCCGGAGGCCTCTCCTCGTCATCCTTCTCGGGCCATCCTTCCGAGCACGTGCCGGGTCATCGCCGATGCGAGCTCGTGCTCCCCCATGAAGACGATGCCGGCGTTTTCGCGGCGCAGCAGCTCCGCTTCTTCGTCGCTGTGGGTGCGGAGGACGATCTCGATCTTCGGGTTCAGCTTGCGCGAGACCTCGATCATCTTGCGGACGTGGATCGTCTCCGGCAGCGCGATCACGAGCATGCCGGCGCGGGCCACGTGTGCCTGGATCAGCACCGCCGGATCGGACGCGTCGCCCGACACGGCGTGCACGCCCTCGTCGCGCAGCCTCTCCACGATCTCGCGATTCTGTTCCGCGACCACGTACGGGATCTTCCGCTCGGAGAGCGACTCCGCGATGCGCCGCCCCACGCGTCCGTAGCCGACGATGACCACCTGTCCGGTGAGCAGCGACTGGTCGACGCTCATCGGCAGCACCGCCAGCGGATCGACGCGGTTCTCCAGTCGCCGCGCCAGCTCGGAGCGGGCGCGGAGCCAGCGCTGCGCCGGCTCGATGGCCGCGAAGACCACGGAGTTGAACGCGATCGAGACCATCGCGCCGGCCAGGATGAGGCTCTGTCCGAGCGCCGGCAGCAGCTTGTGCTCGACACCGAGGCCGGCCAGGATGAAGGAGAACTCGCCGATCTGCGCCAGGCTCGCCCCGACGATCAGCGCGGTATTCAGGGGATATCGCAGCAGCAGCACGAGCGATACGGCGGCCAGCGTCTTGCCGATGATGATGATCGCCACGACCGCCAGCACCGCCATCGGCTCGCGCACCAGCACCATCGGATCGAACAGCATCCCCACCGAGACGAAGAACAGCACCGCGAACGCGTCGCGCAGCGGCAGCGACTCGTCGGCGGCGCGATGGCTCAGGTCCGACTCCCGCATCATCATCCCGGCGAAGAACGCGCCGAGGGCGAAGGAGACGCCGAAGAGCTCCGCGGCGCCGTACGCAACGCCGACGGCGGCGGCGATGACGCAGAGCGTGAACAGCTCGCGCGAGCCGGTCTTCGCCACGAGCCAGAGGATGCGCGGGAAGAGCCGCCGTCCGACGACCAGCATCAGCACGATGAACGCGCCGACCTTAGCGAAGGTGATGCCGAGCGTCATCCAGATGCCGGGGCCGGCGGCGTGACCGCCGGTGGTGCCGCCGAGGATCTTGGCGAGCGGCGGCAGGATCACCAGCACGAGGACCATCACCAGGTCCTCGACGATCAGCCAGCCGACGGCGATCCGGCCGTTGAACGTCTCCAGCACTCCGCGCGCTTCGAGCGCGCGCAGGAGGACCACCGTGCTGGCGCAGGAGAGGGAGAGGCCGAACACGAGGCCCGCGCCGAAGCTCCACCCCCAGAACATCGCGGTCATCGTGCCGAGGACGGTGGCGGCGACGATCTGTACGACCGCGCCGGGGAGCGCGATCCCGCGCACGGAGGCGAGGTCCTCGAGGGAGAAGTGCAGCCCGACGCCGAACATCAGCAGCATGACGCCGATCTCGGCGAGCTGCCCGGCCAGCGCCACGTCGGCCACGAAGCCGCGCGTATGAGGGCCGATCAGCACGCCCGCGACGAGGTATCCCACCAGCGGCGGGATGTTCACGCGCGCCGCGAGGAAGCCGAGGATCATCGCCAGCCCCAGGCCGGCGGCGATGGTCGTGATTAGAGGGAGCTCACCGTGCACGCGCGCATCTTATGTTGCCTGTCATCCGGACAAGCCTGATCTGGAGTGCGGTAACGCGAGTTACCGCTTTACCTGCTTTTGTTCGTCCTGCAACGCGAGCAGGTCCAGCCTTCGCTCGTGCCACCAGGCGAGATTTGCACAGCCTCGGAGTGCTGCACGAACAGAAGCAGTGAGAGCGGTAACTCGCGTTACCGCACTCCATATCGGTGTCACGGGGAGGGTTACGGCCGGCGGCGTCCTCGGCGTGACCGCGACCTCGCTGCTGCGTCACCACCTGCCGGCGATGCCGGTGTCGGACGCGGGCCACTTTGCGGCCGCGGTGCGGGTCTCGCCGGAGGCCGTGCTCCCGGGCGCGCGGCAGGTGCCGCTCCCCGCGAGGGGGTCGCCTGCGCCGCGTTGCGGCGCTCCAGCTTCGCCTTGGCCCGGGCACGGTCCTCCGCCTTCCGGGCGCGGATGGCGGCGATCCGTTCCTGGATTGGGATCTCCAGCTTTTCGGCCGGCCTGCGGTTGTAATCGAAATCAGGGACGGTCACGCGGGGGAGGCGCTTGCTGATGGCGCGCTCGATGGCCCGGAGGTCGTTCTCCTCGTCCGGCGCCACGAACGTGATCGCGTCGCCGGTCAGCTCCGCGCGGGCCGTGCGGCCGACGCGGTGGATGTAGTCCTCGGGCATGTTCGGCACGTCGAAGTTCACGACGTGCGAGAGCGCCTCGACGTCGATGCCGCGTGCGGCGATGTCGGTGGCGACGAGGATCCGGTACCTGCCGGTCTTGAAACCTTCGAGAGCGTCGGTGCGCTGCACCTGGCTGCGGTTGCCGTGGATTCGGGCCACCTTCACCTTCTTCTGCTCCAGCTGCTCGAAGACGCGGTTGGCGCGGTGCTTGGTGCGCGTGAAGACGATCGCGCTCTTGATCTCGCCGCGCTGCAGCAGCGTCTCGAGGAGCGCCAGCTTCAGGTCCTGCGAGACCGGGAAGACGGACTGCGTGATCCCGACCGCGGGGGCGGCCTTGCGCTCGATCGAGATCATGGCGGGGTTCTTCAACATCTCGCGCGAGAGCTCGACGATCGGCTGCGGGAGCGTGGCCGAGAAGAAGAGCGTCTGCCGCTTGGTGGGGAGGTGCTTCAGCACGCGGCGGATGTCGGGGAGGAAGCCCATGTCGAGCATCCGGTCGGCTTCGTCCAGGACGAGGATCTCCAGCCCCTCGAGCTTTGCGTACGGCCGCTGGAAATGGTCGAGCAGGCGCCCGGGCGTGGCCACGAGCACGTCCACGCCGCTGCGGAAGGCATGCTCCTGCGGCCCCATCCCCACGCCGCCGTAGACCGCGGCGCCGGAGAGGGGGGTGTGGACGGCCAGCTCGCGCAGGTGCTCGTCGATCTGCGCCGCCAGCTCGCGGGTCGGCGTCAGGATCAGCGCGCGGGTCGTACCGCGCTTCTTGCCCATGAGGCGGTGCAGGATCGGCAGCACGAATGCGGCGGTCTTGCCGCTGCCGGTCGCGGCGGCCGCGAGTACGTCGCGTCCCTGCATGGCCGGCGGTATGGCGTCGTTCTGAATGGGCGTCGGACGTTTGAACCCGAGCTCTTTGATCCCGAGCAGTAAATCGGGGTGAAGTTCGAATGAAGAAAATGGCATCGGGGCGGATCGTCTCACAGGTTGCAGCCGGGCACATCACTTGCTGCCGCTGAAGCTCTCGAACAAGAGGAGTTTTCGATGTTGAAAGATGCAAAGGCGTTTTCCAGCGTGTCCGTCAACGACCTGTCGGCGGCGAAGCGTTTCTACGGCGATGTCCTCGGATTGAAGGTGGACGAGATGCCGGAGGGTTTGAGCCTGCAGCTCGCCGGCGGCGGAGCGGTGTTTTTCTATCCGAAGCCGAACCACGAGCCGGCGACGTTCACGGTCCTGAACTTTCAGGTCGACGACGTGGACCAGGCCGTCGCCGAGCTGAAAAAGCGCGGCGTGCAGTTCGAGCACTACGACATGCCCGACCTGAAAACAGACGCTCAGGGCATCGCCCGCGGCCACGGCGGCCCCACCATCGCCTGGTTCAAGGATCCGGCAGGGAACATCCTCTCGGTGCTCAACGACCCGCGCTGAGGAGCGGTGCATGGACGACGACGTAGAGCAGATGTCGCGCGAGCAGCTCGTGGACGAAGTGCGGCGGCTCCGGTCGGGGATTCGCGAACACGGCGGCGGAATACAACCTAGTCCACTCAGCTTAGTTCATGTGGAGAATGGGTCATGGTCACTGTGAACATTCACGAAGCAAAGACGCAGCTTTCGCGGCTTGTGGATCGTGCCTCGAAAGGTGAACCGTTCGTCATCGCGAAAGCGGGCAAGCCTCTGGTCAAGGTATCCGCGCTCGATGCGCCTGCATCGCCGCAGCGTCTCGGCTTTCTGGCCGGCGAGATCGCTGTTCCCGATGATTTCGATCGCATGGGAGAGGCAGAGATCGAAGCGATATTCGGGATCAGCGGATGAAGTTCCTGCTCGATACGCATCTCCTGCTCTGGGCGGCCGGTCAGCCGGAACGTCTCTCCGCCGCCGCATCTGGCTCAAGCGCTCACCGAAGGCATTACGCTGCTCACCGCCGACGCACAACTGGCCCGTTACCCGGGTCCGGTGCGCAAGGTGTAGGCGACATGAACACTTCTTAACGCGTTCCCGCATTCATCACCTCATCCACCTCCCTCGCCAGATCCTCGAGGTACGCGTCACCCGCAGGGTGATGCGTCAATGCAACGAGGACGTAGCGGCGGCCGGGAGCTTCGACGATGGCGCTGTCGTGGAGGTAGTCCTCCCAGGAGCCCCACTTGCGGAGGATGGTCACGCCGTCGGCGGCTAGGGTTTTGACGAATTTGTGGTCGTCGTGCGGGACGTCGGGGGAGAGGAAGATCTCGCGCATCTTCTTCGAGGCGGCGGGGGAGATGAGCTGGCCGGTGTCGAGGAGCCAGTAGAAGCGGAGCAGCTGACGGACCGTGGCGGCGTGGGAGTGGTCGGCCACCGGCTCGCCGATCCGTTCGCTGTTCGGGCCGTAGTGCTTGCCGACCCAGAGGCCGCCGCCGCGCGTGGCGTCGTAGAAGCCGTAGTCGTTCAGGACCTGCTGGATCTCGCGCAGTCCCATGGCGCGGGAGTGCTTCGCCGCCATCTCGTTGCTCGAGGCCTTGGTCATCAGGCCGAGCTCGTGCTGCGTCTCCGCGTCGAGTGCCGTGGCCGCTTCGGGGTGCAGATGAAAGTAGGCCAGCAGGATGCCGATCTTCGCGACGCTCGCGGCGTATTCGATCCGGTCCGGATGGATCATCGCCACGCGCGGCTGCTGCAGGTCGAGGACGCCGACCGCGGTCTGCTCGGTAGTCATGCCGTGCTTCGCACGCAGGCGCGTGTCGATCTCCTCGACGCGCTGCTGCAGCGCCGGATCGGTGGGCGTTTCGTAGTTCATCGTGAACGATTGTGGCGGAGTGGCGGTCGTGCAGGCGAACTGGATGAAGGCGAGTGCGGCGATGAGGTACTTCACGCGCGCAGGATACGCGAGCCGCAGTGAGGGGAATGGTGTCGGGTATCAGGTGTCAGGTGTCTGGGGTTTTTCGCCCGGGCGATACGCCTCAGATACCTGACACCCGACACCTGACACCAAAGATTCTGCCTACTTCTGCGCTTCCTGCAGGCCCCTGCGGAACGCTTCGTTCGTGCCGCCGAGCGCTTCGAGGGCGAGGCTCTGGAAGTTCTCGCGGTTGGCCTGCAGGACCATGTTCTTCTTGCTCTTCACCGGCCCGAAGTCGATGCCGATCTTCTGCATCGACTCGATGAACGGGGCGTTCGAGGCGTTGTCGGCGGTCACGAACTCGCCGGGATCGCCTTCCACGCCGATGCTGTCGTGCATGCGCGCGAACGCGCCGCCTTTGTCGTTGGCGATGTAGAAGAGCGTGTACGCCGGGTTGGCGTAGATCGCGGCCTTCGCGCTCACCGAGGCGCGGCGGGCGAACTTGCCGCCCGAGCCGCCGACGGTGGCGAAGTCGACGTGCATGAGCGGGAAGATCATGAGCGCGTCGAGCTCCTTGGCCATGCTCATGACGGCGCGGATGTTCGTCTGACCCATGCCCTGGTCGCTGACGTCGCCGTCCCAGTTCGTGAACCAGAGCGGAATGGCGGAAGGGGAGACGACGAGGTAGTCGGACTTCTTGTCGCGCGACCTCCTGGTGTACGGCTTCTCGGCCGAGCTGCCGGTCATCTTCATCTTCTGGAAGGAGGGGGAGGCCATGATGGTCTCGAGCGGCACGACCTCGATCCCGCCGGCTTTCAGCTCTTCGATGAAGTCGGCGTAGGCCTGATCGGCGACTGCCTGCAGCGTCGCAAAGTCGACGTTGCCGAGGACCACTTCCATCGACGCCTTGGCGCCGGAGCTTTTGCCGCCGCCCACGCCGCCGAGCCAGTCTTCGGCGTTCGCCACCACTTTCGTGCGCGTCGTGAAGATGACGCGGTAGCCAGGGACGGCAACGCGCTTTGCGCCCTTTGCGCCCTTGATGGACTTGACGTCGACGAGCTTGCGGATGTCCGTCGTGGCGATGTCGGCAGGCGAGATCGCGAACGCCTGGACGGAGAGACAGAGAATGATGAGGAGACGGAGCACACCACCAGCGACACGGTTTTTCGTCATGTCAGAGATCGCGCAAACGAACGGGAAAGTCCCTCAGGCGGGCTTGCCCCAGAAGTATCCCTGCCCGTATTCGATCCCCAGCGACTGCACCACCGCGAGCTCTCCGGCGGTCTCGATCCCCTCGGCCACGATGGTGCAGCCGAGCGTGCGTGCGATGGCGACGTAGCGGCGCAACTGGTCGATGCGCACCGGATCGCAGTCGACGCCGATCACGCAGCGCTTGTCGATCTTCACGATCTGCGGCTCCAGGAGCACCAAACTTTCCAGGCAGCTGCTGCCGAAGCCGACGTCGTCGATCGCGATCAGGACGCCGGCCGCGCGGAGTGCCTGCACCGCGGGGAGGAGGTAAGACGGGTCGCCGATGATCTGCTGCTCGCTCAGCTCGAGGCAGAACGTGCCCGCCGGCAGTGGTTTCGGGAAGAGCTCGAGCAGGTGCTGGACCGGGATGGCCAGCAGCGTGGTGGGGAAGATGTTGAGGTGGAAGCGCGCGTACGGCGGCAGCTCCATGGCCGCGCTGACGGCCGAGCGGAGGCAGGCGTGGTCGACCAGCGTGAGGATGTTGCTCTCCGAGCAGACGCGAAAGAAGTTCTCCGGCAGCTCCAGGCCGTCGTTCGAGTAGCGGCTCAGGAACTCGTAGCCGACCGGGCTCTCGTCGGCGAGGTCGAAGATCGGCTGCTTGACGGTGAGGATATGCCGCCCGCGCGAGAGATGCGTGCACATGTCGCTCTGCGCGCGGCGGCGGCGGTCGGTGTCGTCGAACTCGCTCTCCTGAAAGACGACCCGGTTCTTTCCCTCGTGCTTCGCGCGCGCCAGCAGCAGGTGCGCGCGCGCGAGGAGCTGGTCGACGGCCGGCATGTCGTCGGTGAGGAGCATCGTGGCGATGGATGCGGTGAGCGTCACGGTGCCGGTGCTGTGCTGGATGATGGCGGTGGCGATGGCCAGGCGGATGCGTTCCGCCACCCGGGTCACCTCGGGTGGATCGGTCTCCGGCAGCAGGAGCATGAACTCGTCGCCGCCGATGCGGCCGACGTAATCGACCGCGCGCACGCAGCTCCGAAGGCGGCGGCCGACTTCCTTGAGCACGACGTCGCCGGCGGCGTGGCCGAGGTGGTCGTTGATCTGCTTGAAGTCGTCGAGGTCGACCACCAGCACCGCGCTGGAGGTGACGCCGCGGGAGAGATGCTGCACTTCGCGCGAGAGCGCCTGCTGCAGGCCGCGCCGGTTGAGCAGCTCCGTGAGCGGCTCGATGAGCGTGAGGCGTTCGAGGTCGCGGTTGGCGCTCTCGAGCTGCTTCTTGACGCGCGCGAGATCGCGCACGCCGCGGTGGCGCTCGACGGCATAGCGGATGGAGCGGATCAGCGAGTCGAAGTCGAACGCCCCCTTGCGCAGGTAGTCCTCGGCGCCGAAATGGAGGGCATCGTTTGCGAGCGCGTCGTCGCGGCCGGTGAGGACGATCACCGGGATCTCGTGGACCGCCGCTTCGAGACGGATCAACGCCTGCAGGTCGGTGGCGTCGGGGAGCCCGAGGTCGAGCATCACCACGTCGATGTCTCCGCCGCGGACCGCTTCGCATGCCGCCGCGGCGGTCGTGACGTGCCTGATCGTGAAGAGCGGATCGCCGGAGGTCTCGAGCAATTCACGTAACGACCGCGCCGAGCGGAGGTCGTCTTCGACGATGAGCAGCCGAAGCGCCTGGGCGGCGGTGGCTGAGTGCAGGACCGTCATGCAGTACGGATACAGCCGCGTCGGCCTGCGGGTAGTGACGGGGATCACGTTTTGAGTGGATCTATGAGAGCGACGCCCCTCCCATCCTGATCCCGCATTTCTTCAGCAGGTCGAAGGGTGGGACTCCGCCGGCGAAGACGAAGACGTAGTCGTTGGGGAGTGTCTGGTGCTCGTCGCGGAGTTGCAGGACGACGTGATCCGGAGCGATGGAAACGGGCTGCGAGTTGAACAGCGTTTTGATGCGGCCGGCGGCGACGGCTTTGACGAAGGCGTCTTCGTTCTTTTTCTTGATGCGCACCAGCTTTTCGCGGCGATAGGAGAGCGTCACGGTGTTGCCGGGTTGCAGGGAGAGGCCGATCGCGGCTTCGACGGCGCTGTCGCCGCCGCCCACGACGAGGACGCGCTGGTTGCGGTAGCTCTCCGCGTCCATGAGGCGGTACATGACGTTCGGGAGCTCTTCGCCCGGGACGCCGAGCTTGCGGGGAGTGCCGCGGCGCCCGAGGGCCAGGACGACGTTGCGGGTGCGCTGTTCGGTGCGGGGGGAGCGGACGAGGAACGTGTCGCCGTCGCGCGCGATCGATTCGACCGGCTCGCCGAAACGGACGTGCAGAGATTTCTGCGTGACGAGCGTCTCGAACATCTCCAGCAGGCGCTCTTTCGCGTACTCGTCGCGGTCGAGGGTCATGCCGGCTGCGACTTCGACCGGTTGCAGCAGGACCATCTTCCGGCGAGGGTAGTGGAGCAGGCTGCCGCCGAGCGACTCCTCTTTTTCGAGCACGACGTGCGTCAGGCCGCGCGCGGCTGCTTCGGCGGCAGCGCTGAGCCCCGAGGGGCCGGCGCCGACGATCACGACGTCGAGCGCGGTGTCGTCGCCCTTCGCGATGTTGCGGACGACTTCGCGTCCCTGCTTCACCGCGTTGCGAACGAGCGACAGGCCGCCCAACTCCCCGACGATGAAGATGCCGGGGACGGTGGTCTCGTAGAGATCGGTGAGCAGCGGGACGTCGGCGCGCGACTTGAGGTCGCCGAGGCCGACTTCGATCGCGCCGACGGGACAGACTTCCTCGCAGCGCGCGTGGCCGACGCAGCGCAGGCCGTTCACCACTACCGCCGTGCCGCCGACGATGCCGAGGACGTCGCCTTCAGGACAGGCGCGCACGCAGGCGCCGCAGCCGATGCAGTGCGCGGGATCGATGAACGGGAACTGCGCGGACGGTTTGTCGATGCCGAGCTGCGATGCTTCGGTCTTGCGCGCGCGGTCGTGTTTGATCCGGCGCCGGAAGAGCACCGCGTACGGCACGAGCACGCCCGCCGAAACGGCGAGCGCGGCACCCCACACCAGGAGCGGCTCCGAGATCATGAGCGTCAGAAACGATAGCCGAGACCGAGGTTCACGCGGTGGCCGGCAGGGGAATCACCGCCGGTCAGCTCGAGCTCCGCGCGCGCGAAGACGTCGTACGGCAGCTCGATCCAGACGCCGCCGCGGATCCACGACGTCACCGTGAAGTCTTCGAGAGCTGCCTCGTCGACCAGTAGCGCGCCGGCGGTGAGCTCCGCGAGGTGACCGGCGCCGAAGCGGCGAGCGAAGCGGGCGTTGGCGAAGAGGCCGTCGTTCAGCGGTGAGGAAAAGCCAATCGCGCTGATGCTCGCGCCGACGCCGAAGAGGAGGCTCGGATGCGACAGGCCGGCCGTGGCGGAGTAGGTGGTGCGGTCTTCGTCCGTATCGATGTTCGTATCGTCGTCGCCGGTGCGTACCCCGCCGGCGAGGAAGAAGTTCGGGTGGCGAAGGGTGACGCGGAAGCCCTGGCGGAGGTAATCGTCGAGGACTTGGTCGGTGGTGCGCAGGTCGTCGTCGATGCCGGGCTGGATCCGTTCGTAGGAAGCGCTGAGCGTGGTGGAGGCGGACAGGCGCGTGACGGCGGTGAGGATCGTGTCGACGCCTCGCTCTTCGTCTTCCTCACCGGCGATCGCGGCGCGGCCGTGCGCGAAGAGCGAGAGGCGCTCGCTCGGAGAATAGCGGCCGTCGATCGCGACGAACGAGCTTTCGTCGGTGTCGTTCTGCATCTGCACGCCGGCTACGGTGAGCTCGGCCATCGGCACCGGCGCGACGCGGATGAACGCGCCGTATTTGGTCGTGGAAGTATCGGGCGTGAGCTCGGTGACGTCGGGACGGAAGCCGTAGAACGCGCCTACGTCGAAGCCGTCGATGACGCGGAAGCTGGCCAGCGCGCCGTCGAGGTAGCCGAGGCCGATGGCCGGGGTGTTGCCGATGCGTCCGGCCTGCATGGCCAGGCGTCCGTCGAAGGGCTCATAGAGCAGTGAGAGCTCGTACAGGCGATTGCGGCTTTCCTCGGTCTCGCCGGCGAGGCGCACGCGCGTGCGCAACGTGAGCGGCAGGCCGGCGATTCTGCGCGCGCGGCCGGTGAGGCGGAGCAGCGTGCGTCCGTAGTCGCGCTGGTTGGTTTCGTGGTCGAGCGAGACGTTGCCGCTGACCGAGGTGCCGGCGTATCGCGGTCCGCCACCGAGGCCGGGCAGCGCCGGTGCGGGTTGCGCTTGCGGCGTGACCGGCGCGCCGATGCGGCGGACGGTGTCGCCGGCCTGGATGGGCGTCGACTCGGAGAGGATGCGGGCGGAGGCCGACTGCTCGGCCGCGAACTGCACCTCGATGGTGGCGATGACGTTGCCGGCGCGGAGCACTTCGAAACGGTCGCCGACCGTCACCCCGGACGCGCTGCCGGCGTTGATGTAGATCGTGTTCTCGGTGCGATAGCGGACCGCGAGCTGCGCGTTGGCTGCTGATGCAGCGAAAAGCAGGACGGCGATGAGAGTGCGCGCGATCATTCGCGTCCGTCCGGGTGGCACGCGCGGCAGGCGGTGCTTTCGTAGCGGTAATTGCGGACGTCGTCGTGCTCGTCGTCCATCTCGTCGCGCCGGTGCTCGTGGCAGGTAATGCAGGAGAAGACGCGGAAGTTGTTCTGGTTGGTGTGGCAGTCGGAGCAGGAGTCCCACGCGTTGCGGTGCGGCCCGGAGAAGATCGGGAAGATCGCGTCGTGGTTCGGGAAGAACGCTCCCTCGAAGCGCGCGGTGGAGTGGCAGGTCTCGCACTCGCGGGGGAAGCCGGCGTGCGAAGGCGTGGCGCGCGCGAAGTCGTCGGCATGGCAGGCGATGCATTGCGTGCGCGCGCCGAAGAAGCGGTCCGGCGACTGGAGGTGGCACTCGGAGCATTCGACGCTGACGTGCGCTCCGGTCAGCGGGAACAGCGCGGCGCTGTGCACCTCTAAGATGCGCGACCGGTTCTGGAAGCCGGTGGTGTCGTGGCAGCGCTCGCAGTCGAAGCCGAGCTCGGCGCGGTGCGGATCGGCGTGGCAGTCGGCGCACGCGCTTCCGACATGCGAGAAGCGTAAATCGCGATGGCAGCCGGTGCAGTTCACCCCTTTGTGCCCGAACTGCAGCGGGAAGCCGGTGTGGGTGTTGTGGTCGAACAGGAGCGGCCTCCGCAGGTTCGTCCACCCCTCGGCGGTGTGGCAGTTCGAGCACTCCACCGCGATCGGCCCATGCGGATTCTCGACTCGGGTCTGGCTCCCGAGGCGGATCGCCGCGAGGAGGCAGGACATGGTGATGACGCCTGTGAGGAATGCTTTCACGCTGGGGCGGAAGGCGTTTGCAAACGGCGTGTCATATGGAGTGCGGTGACCGCAGTCACCGCTTTCTCTCCGTGCGGCGCGATCGTGCTTCTGCGAGTCAAAGCGGTGACTGCGGTCACCGCACTCCATATCCGTGGCAGGACTTGCAGTCGCGAGGGACGCCTTTGAAGCCTTTGGCGTGGCAGGCGGCGCACGTCGTGCGCGCGTGCGCCCCTTCCAGCACAAACCCCGTCTTCGCGTGATCGAACGTGATGCGCGACCAGGTCTGGATCGTGTGGCAGACGGTGCAGGCGCCGAAGCGGGTGGTCTCGCCGCGGTGCGGGTCCTTGTGGCAGTTCGTGCAGGTGGTCGAGGCGAGGCGGAACTGGGTCACCTTCTCCTTCTTCACGTGGCAGGCATTGCAGGGGACCGCGAGGTGGGCGCCGGCGAGCGGGAACCTGGTCTTCTGATGTGCCTCCACGCCGAACGTGGAGGGGAGGAAGCGCTCCACGGTGTGGCAGGTGGCGCAGTCGCCTTTGAGCTGGCCGGCGTGCGGATCGCGGTGGCAGCTGCTGCACTGGTCGAACTTCGTCCACTTCAGCGCGCGCCCTTTCGTGTGGCAGGAATCGCACTTCGCGTTGCGATGCGCGCCGCGGAGGGGGAAGCGGGTCTTGTCGTGATCGAACGAGGCGACGTTGGTGAAGGACGCGGTGGTGTGGCAGCGGTCGCACGAGGTGCCGAGGCGCCCTTTGTGCGGGTCGGTGTGACAGCCGTTGCAGGTCTGCGGGAGGCCGCGCAGCTTGCCGTTCGTGTGGCACTGCGCGCAACGCGTCTTCGTGTGCTGGCCGGTGAGCGGGAAGCGGGTCTGGTTGTGATTGAAGTTCGTGACCGTGCGGAAGGAGCTCGTGGAGTGGCAGCGCTCGCACGACTTGCCGAAGCGCCCTTCGTGGACGTCGCGGTGACAGGAGTTGCAGGCGCGCGGCGTCCCTTTGAACTTGTGGTCGCGGTGGCATTCGGAGCACTGCGCCGACTTGTGCGCGCCGGTCAGCGCGAAGCCGGTCTTCGAATGATCGAAGTTCGCGGTGGCCTGCACGCGCCAGCCGGACGTGGAGTGGCACTGCGTGCAGGTCTGGCCGAAGCGGCCGGCGTGCGGGTCTTTGTGGCAATCGGTGCACTTCTGAAAGGCGACGCCGCGGAACGCCGGCGTCGGATGGCACTTCGCGCATGCGACCTTCGCGTGCAGGCCGGTGAGCGGGAAGCGCGCCCTGGCATGATCGAACTTCGGCGCCGGCTTCCAGGCGGTCATGGCGTGGCACTTCGTGCAGGGGGTGAGCTGCCCCTTGTGCGGGTCGGCGTGGCAGGAGGTGCACGACTGCGACAGCCCGAGGTAGGAGCGCGTCTTGTGGCACTCCCGGCACTGCGCCTTCGCGTGCGCCCCTTCCAGCGGAAAGCCGGTCACGCGATGATCGAGCTTCGACGGCTCCCAGTGGATCAATTGAAAGGCGCGGCCGTGATGCTCGTTGTGGCAGCGCTCGCAGCGCTGGTAATCGGGTTGCGCGTGCAGCCCCTTCTTCGCCTGGATGCGTGCCCGCAGCGCGGTGTGGCAGGAGAGGCACTTCGCCGGACTGACTCCCCGCCCCGTCTCATGGCACTTCAGGCAGTTCGCGGCTCCCTCGAGCTTTGCGTGCGGCTCGCTCAGTTTTCCGGGGGAGATCTGTGCGTGGAGGCGGAACGCGGCCAGCAGCACGAGCAGGAGCGCGAGCCGTTTCATCGGAACCCGTAGCCGGTGACCGTTACCACGGCGATGTGCACGATGAGGAAGAGGTACATGATGATCGCGAACGGCTTATGGAAGACGTGCCAGTGGTGAAAGATCTCCTGCAGCCGGTGCCAGCGCAGGATGCGGCGATGGAGCCGCGCCTTCCGCTCGATCACTGCTACGAGCTCCCGCCCGCCGTGCTGCCGTTCGAAGGCCCGTAACCGCGACCGCCGCTGCCACGCGCCCTGGATCGCGGCGATGCCTTCCAGTTCTTTCTGCCGCTCCTCGTCCAGACCCAACTCGCCGAGCCGCGCGGAGAGGGCGCGGCTTTCCGCCTCGACGTCGGCCAGCGTGCGCTCGTCGCCTGCGCGCGTGCGCGGGATCTGTAAATAGAGGTAGCGGCCCACCACGCCCGACAGCGCTACCGCGATCATCGACCAGAAGCTGAGGGCGACCAGCCCCTGCACCTTGAACGAGCTGTGCAGGATGACGAGCAGCGGCCCGACCACGCCGCAGAAGATGTGAAAGTCGAGCCAGATGCTGAGCGGCCCCGCCTTCCGCAACGGCTTGACCCTCTTGCGTACCGAGTAGAGGAGCATGACCGTCATCAGCCCCGCCCCGACGATCCCGAACGACTGCCCGAGCGTCCCTCCCGGCTTGAGCGACCAGAACTGCGGATGATGCGGCCGCTCGATGAGCGGCGTCCGGTAATACGACCATCCTTCGCTCAGGTAATGCGCGAGCGCGGAGAAGGCGATCAGGTACAGCAGCGCGAGCACAGCTCGATGCGGACGCAAGCCTGGCGAGTTAATGCCATGCGCGGGCCATCGGGGAGGGAGAGACGACCGAAGGCCTCTCGTCGTTCTCACTCCCGGTGCAGTACCGCTGCTCCGTATTGCACCTTCTTGCCCGCTTCGAGGCGGACGCGTGTCAGGTCGACGCGGCCGGGCTCGAGGAGGACCACCACGCTCGAGCCCATGTGGAAGGTGCCGAGGCGGTCGCCGGGGACGATGGGGATGGGTGGGTTGTAGTCGCGCAGGGCGGTCTGTGTGGTGCCGGTGTTGGAGATGAACGAGTCGTAGACCACGGAGATCTTGCCGACGTTCGTGGCGCCGATCATCACCACCGCCACGCGGCCGAGGGGGGACTCGATATAGGTCACGACGCGCTCGTTGATCGAGAAGAGCTCGTCGACGTTGGCCAGCGACCAGTCGTTGACCGGCCAGAGCTGGCCGGGGATGTGGACGCTGCGGACGATGGTGCCGCCGATGGGGGAATGGACGTGGTGATAGTCCTGCGGGGAGAGGTACATGTTGAAGAACGTCCCTCCGTCGTAGCGGCGGGCGTTCTCCTCGTCGCCGAGGAAGCTGGCCACGGTGTAGGTCTTCCCCTTGATCTGCTCCAGACGGCCGTGCTCGACGGTGCCGAAGTTGCGCAGGACGCCGTCGACCGGGCTGACGAAGTCGCTCTCGATCGGGCGTAGCCCCTCGCGGAGGTCGCGGATGAAGAAGTGGCCGATGGAGGGGTATTCGTGCAGCTCCTTCCCCGCCGCGGCGACGTCGATCTTGTAGGTCCTGGCGAAGCGGTGCACGAGGGCTCGGGCAATCGGGCGCGGCAGCCGCGCGTGGACGAGCCTGCCGATGGCGCGGCTCAGCCGGTTCTTGGGAACGTAACGCAGGTAACGGTACACATCCGCCTCCGGACGAACTGATTGCAACTGTGATGCAGCGCGCGGGTTTCGACAGCCGCGTGGGACGCCATTCTGCTGCGTTCGTTGACGTTCCGCCAGAGTGCCCAGAAGCCCTTGCATCCCGGCTGTGGAAGGTTGTGGAAATCGGTTGTAAATGTAACAACGAAAAACGTTGCTTTCGCACGATCGCGGACCTACGTTGAAGATCGCCCCAGCACGAACGCTCTGTCGCAGATGTTCAACGTGGTGAGGCGGCCCGAATGGCGCGACAGGTCATCGAGGCAAGCGGTTCCGGCACGAATGCTTCATCGCAGATGTCAACGTGTCGGAGCCGGTTGAGGTGGCGCGATGAGCCGCCGAGACACAATTGGCGCGGATGCACTCTTGTGGCTGTCAACGCGCTGAGAACGGCTCCGGGAGACATGAGATCCCGGAGCCACTTTTGTTTATGCTGATGCCTGCGGTGCCCGGTTGAGCGCGGTCACGATCCGCAGCTTCTCGAGCAGCAGCAATCCGTAATAGCTGAAGTCGACCTGCCACCAGCGGAAGCCCTGCGCGGCCGAGCCGGGGTGGTGGTGATGATTGTTGTGCCACCCTTCGCCCATCGTGAGCAGCGCGAAGATCATGCTGTTGCGGCTGTCGTCGGCGGTGTCGTACACCCGCTTCCCGAAGACGTGCATGACGCTGTTGATGGCGAACGTGCCGTGCCACAGCAGCACCGTGGAGAGGAAGTAGCCGTACACCAGCCCCTCGGGGCCGAAGATCAGCGCCAGCGCGACGGCGTACAGCATGGTCGGGACGTACTGGTTCTTCTCCAGCCAGCGCAGCTCCGGGTACTTCACCAGGTCGGGGATGCGCGAGAAGTCGTGCTCTCCCTCGTCGCGGGCCAGGATCCAGCCGATGTGGCTCCACCAGAAGCCCTGCTGCACGGGGCTGTGCAGGTCTTCCGGCTGGTCGGAGTAGCGGTGGTGATGGCGATGCGTGGCCGCCCACCAGAGCACACCCTTCTGCGCGGAGGTCATCGCCAGGAGGGCCATCATCAGCTGCCAGAAGCGGTTCATGCGATAGGCGCGGTGCGAGAAGTACCGGTGGAAGCCCGCCGTGACGCCGAACATCCGCACGTAGTACGACGCGAGGCAGAGCAGCACGCCGCGCCAGGAGAAGCCGAGGGCGAACACGCCGAGCGCGGAGAGGTGGACGATGGCAAATCCGATGATCGAGGTGAAATGGAGAGGCGCCCGCTGTGCGGGAACGGCGATCGTGTTCGACAAGCGTGAACGGTAAGGGGAACCGCGGAGCTTTTCTTCCAGCATACTCACCCAATGGAAGTCTTCGAGATCGTGATCGCGCTCCTCCTCGGCGGGGCAGGTCTGGCGGCGCTGGCGCGGCATGTGGCGACGCCGTATCCGGCGCTGGTGGCGATGGCGGGGGCGGCGCTGGCGCTGATTCCGGGAGTGCCGACGCTGGTGCTCGATCCGGAGCTGGCGCTGGCGCTCTTCGTGGCGCCGGTGCTGCTCGATGCCGCGTTCGACGCTTCGCCGCGCGACCTGCGCGCGAACTGGCGTACCGTGGCCAGCCTGGCCCTCGGCGCCGTGGCGCTGACGATCGCGGTCGTGGCCGTGGTCGTGCGCGCGCTGGTGCCGGAGATGCCGTGGGCGGCGGCGATCGCGCTCGGGGCGATCGTGGCGCCTCCCGATGCAGCGGCGGCGACGGCTGTGCTGAAGCAACTCCGCCCGCCGCACCGCCTGCTCGTGATCCTGGAAGGGGAGAGCCTCTTCAACGACGCCAGCGCGCTGCTCGTCTACCGCCTGGCGGTCGGCGCGACCGTGGTGGGATTCCTCTCCGGCTGGAGCGTGATCCCGATGCTGCTGGTGGTCACGATCGGGAGCGTGGTCCTCGGGCTCGTGCTCTCCCGCCTCATCTTCTACGTCAACCGGCACATCGAAGACGTGGCTACCGCGGTGATCGTGCAGTTCTGCGGCACGTTCGGCGTCTGGCTGCTGGCGGAACGGCTGCATCTCTCCGGCATCCTGACGGTGGTGGTGTTCGCGATGGCGATCTCGCGCGTTGCCGCGAACGTCATCCCGGCGCGCATCCGCGTGCCGTCGTACGCGGTGTGGGAAGTGGCGGTGTTCGTGTTGAACATCCTCGCCTTCATCCTGGTCGGCTTCCAGCTCAAGCTGATCGTGGGACGCTTCGACCGCGCGACGTGGATCGAGTACGGCTGGATTGCCGCCGCGGTCTGCCTGGCGACGATCCTCGCGCGCATCGTCTGGGTCTCGGGTGCGGCCGGGTTGAGCCGCTGGTGGTGCCGGCCGCGCAAGGACGGCGCTGCCGGTCCGCGCGATCTCGTGGCGTTGTCGCCGCGTGCTGCGGCCGTCGTCGGCTGGTGCGGCATGCGCGGGACGGTGACCCTTGCCGCGGCGCTGGCGTTGCCGACCACGTTCCCGTATCGCGATCTCACGCTCTTCACCGCGTTCGCGGTGGTGCTCGGGACGCTCGTGGCGCAGGGGATGACGCTGCGGCCGCTCCTGAACTTCCTGAAGCTCGAGGACGATGGAGAAGTGGAGCGCGAGATCCGGCTGGCGCGCGTCGAGACGTTGCGTGCGGCCCTCGAGGCGGCCACCGAGTGTCCCGGCGCGGAGACGGCGGAGCTGGTGCGCCGCCGTTACGCGCTGCTGCTGCGGCGCGCGGAGGCGGAAGTCGCGGCCGGGATGCCCGACGTCGAGGATCTCCAGGAATGGCGCGTCAACGCGGAGGATGCGGAGGTCGTCCGCGAGGCCGCGGCCGCGGAGCGGCGGCGCCTGATGGCACTGCGCGCGGACGGCACGATCGGCGATGCGGCGTTCCAGAAGATCGAAGAAGAGCTGGACTGGGAAGAGATGAGTCTCCAGCAGCTCGTCCGCGCATAAAATCCACCGCACAGGAGAATTCAACCGATGCCGGAGATTCGACAGATCGATCCCCAGGACGGCGACGTGCTCGTGCTCGTCGGAACGATGAAAGGCGCGTTCATCCTTCGCTCGGACAAGAGCCGCGCGAAGTGGGAAATGGGCGGGCCGTACTTTGCGGGGAGCGCGGTGTACGCGCTCGCATACGACGGGCGCGCCGGACGCAAGCGGCTGTGGGCCGGGCCGCAGAGCATGCACTGGGGCGCGCTGCTGCGGTCGAGCGACGACTTCGGCCGCAACTGGACGAATCCCGAGACGGCGGCGGTGAAGTTCCCCGAGTCGGCGGGGGTCGCGCTGAACAACATCTGGCAGGTGGTGCCGGGACGCGCGTCGGAGCCGGATACGCTCTATTGCGGCGTCGAGCCGGCCGCGCTTTTCGTGTCGCGCGATGCGGGGGAGACGTGGTCGCTGCAGGAAGGGCTCTGGAACCATCCGCAGCGCGCGCGGTGGGAGCCGGGCGGCGGCGGGCTTTGCCTGCACACGATCCTGCTCGATCCGCAGGACCCGAACCGCATCCGCATCGCCGTCTCCACCGGCGGCATGTACGTGACCGAGGATGGCGGCGCGACGTGGCGGCCGTCGAATAGCGGCGTGCGGGCGGACTTTCTCCCCGACAAGCATCCGGAGTTCGGCCAGTGCGTGCACAAGGTCGCGCAGTCGCGGAGCAACCCGGAGCGGATGTACCTGCAGAATCACTGGGGCCTCTACCGCACCGACGACCGCGGCGAGAACTGGGTCGACATCGCGAACGGCGTCCCTTCGGACTTCGGGTTCCCGGTGACGATTCACCCGCAGGACCCCGACTGCGCCTGGATCGTGCCGCTGGAAGCGGACGCGTTCCGCTGCACGCCGGAGGGAAAGCTGCGCGTCTACCGCACGCGCAACGCGGGGCAGCAGTGGGAGGCGCTCACCAACGGCCTGCCGCAGAGCGACGCGTACGAGTGCGTCCTGCGCGACGCGATGGCGGTCGATCCGCTCGGACCGGCGGGCGTCTATTTCGGCACGCGCAGCGGGAAGCTGTTCGCGTCGGCGGATGAAGGGGAGAACTGGTCGGAGATCGCGGACAGCCTCCCTCCGATCGTGGCGGTGAAGACGGCGGTCGTCTGATGGCACTGACGTTCGTGATCTCGGGACCTTTGCGAGAGCTGGCCGGCAACCAGCGCGAGGTGCGCGTCGACGGGCGCGCCGGTGCGCTCTCGGACGCCCTGTCGCTGCTCTGGCGGCAATGCCCCGCATTCCGCGACCGTGTCGTGACGGAGCTCGGCGAGCTCCGTCCCCACCTCAACATCTTCGTGGACGGCGAGAGCATCCGCTACTCGGGCGGCTTCTCGACGCCGGTGCGGGATGGGTCGGAGATCGTGATCCTGCCGGCGCTGAGCGGGGGGTAGGGAAACGCGCCAACGGTTTGGAGTGCGGTGACCGCAGTCACCGCTTTGACTCGCAGAAGCGCGAGCTGCGGCGTTCGGAGTAAAAGCGGCGACTGCGGTCGCCGCACTCCAAACCGCGTCAATCCTCGAACAGCAGCTTCTCTTCCCCTAACTCGATCCCGAACAACTCGCGCGCGTACTGCCGTAACTGCCCGGGCTCGAGGGGCGTATCCGTGCGCACGCCGTCGCGATAGCGCGTGAGCATCTTCGGGCGGAGGATGATTCTCTCTCCCGGCGTGATGCGCTGGATGGTCAGAGTGTGGCGGAAGATGGAGTCGGGGAATGTGGACGTGTAGTAGTTCACGGTCTCGATGTCGCCGGTCGTGACCGGGGCTTCGCTGAACTCGTACATGTCCTCGGAGGTCTCGCCGTAGTGCATGGCCAGGGTCCAGTGATGCGCGTCGCGGCGTAACGAGTAGGCGATGCCGTCCTGCGTCACGCGTGCTCCGTCCTGAAGCGCGATCGGCTCGAGCGGGCCTTCGCCGCCGAAGCCGACGTCCGCCAGCCATCCCTGGGCGTCGATCTCGACGCGCAGGAGCATGTGGTTGAGCGACCGCTTCTCGGGAGGACCGACGCGGCCGAGGAGCGTGGTCACGTTGAAGCCGAGCTCGCGCAGCGCGGCGGCGAAGAGGGTGTTCTGCTCGAAGCAGTAGCCGCCGCCGTCGGCGCCGGCCATGAACTTCTGCTCGATCGATTCGACGTCCACGCGGATCTCGCCGCGCCGCTGGATGCCGAGGTTGTGGAACGTGAAGGCGGCCAGGTGCGCGACGTGCAGCCGGCGCAGCGTGTCGACGGTCGGCGGCAACGGCAGCGCAACACCGAGACGCGTGAGATAGTTTTCGAGATGCACGACGACATGGTACGCGCCGGAATCCCCACCTTCCTCTATGGCACCGCCTGGAAAGAGGAGGAGACCGAACGCCTGACAAGACTCGCGATCGACACCGGGTTCCGCGGCATCGACACCGCCAATCAGCGCAAGCATTACTTCGAGGCGGCGGTCGGCGCGGGGATCGCCGGCGCCATCGCGGACGGCGTCGTCAGCCGCGACGAGCTGTTCCTGCAGACGAAGTTCACATACCGCGACGGGCAGGATCACCGGCTGCCGTACGACCCGGACGCGGACACGGCCACGCAGGTGCGGCAGTCGTTCGCCAGCTCGCTCGAGCATCTGCGGGTCGACACGCTCGATTCCTACGTGCTGCACGGTCCGTCGCGCAGGCGGGGGCTGGCGGCCGCGGATCACGAGGCGTGGTGCACGATGGAGGAGCTGCACGCCGCCGGCAAGACGCGGTTCCTCGGCATCAGCAACGTGGCGCTCGAGCAGTTGGATAAGCTCTGCGAGCTCGCGGCGGTGAAGCCGATGTTCGTGCAGAACCGCTGCTTTGCCCGGACGCGCTGGGACGCCGAGGTGCGCGCGTTCTGCCGGACGAACGGGATCATCTACCAGGGCTTCTCGCTGCTCACTGCGAACGCGCACGAGCTGCGCAACGCGCACTTCCGCGCCATCGTGGCGAAGACGGGGAAGACGCCGGCGCAGGTGGTGTTCCGTTTCGCGCTTCAGGTGGGGATGCTGCCGCTGACCGGCACGACCGATCGCGCACACATGCAGGAGGATCTGGCAGCACCGGAGCTTGAATTGTCACCCGAGGACGTCGCGACGATTGAGACCATCGCCGTTTGACGTCTGGGGGTGCAGTGAAAGTGACTTTGAGTGCCTGAATAGCTGCTGTGAGTCACCGATGAGTGACTCGGAGAGACAAAATAGCCTCTCCGAGAGACCAAATACCCTCTAATAGAGGCTGAATTACCACTCGGAGTGACTGATTCGCTTCACCGAGAGGCCAAATAGCCTCTCGGTGAGACTAAATGTTCACTCCGAGAGGGAAAGTTCTCACGCCGACGGCGAGTCCGCGTAGTACGCGACCGCCGCTTTCCCTACCGCGCGCATCGCCAGGTAGTTGAGCGAGCCACCGGCGATCGTGCCGATCACCGGCGCGATGTTGGGGATGCGGCGGGCGAGGAAGCGGCCGAGGATCTTGCGCGCGAGCTTCGTGGCGGCGGCGCGCTCGAGGCCTTCCTTCACCAGCACGCGGGCCGCGAGTCCGCCGGCGGACGAGCCGGTCGAGACGGCGAGCGTAGCCAGCACTTCCTTGAAACGCTGTTTGATGTTCGGCTTGCGGTCGTAGAGGAACGCGATCGCCAGCACGAGGCGGCTCTGCTGCCGCACGAGGTTGAAGATGTCGGGAGCCATCGCCAGCACGGCCAGCGGTCCGATCGCGGCACCGGCCGCGGCGCCTACGGTGGCGACCTGCCTGGCCGCCTTCTTCGTCAACTGCTCGGCGAGCTGTTCGCGTGTGGCGTTCGGCTTCGCTTCGCGGAGCGCCTGCACTTCCGCCTGCACCTGCTCCTGGTCGATTTCCTTGAAGAGCCTCTCGAGGAGGTCGTAGAAGCGACCTTCGTCTTTTACAGCCATTCCACCTCCGGAAGCGGCGGGACGGATCCCGCCGCTTCACAGAAACGATGTGTTACTGCTGCTGCTGGATCACCAGCTCGACGCGGCGGTTCTGCTGCCGTCCCGAGGGGGTGTCGTTCGAGGCGACCGGGGCGCTTTCGCCCTGCCCCGCGATGTTGATGCGTGCGCCGGTGACGCCGCGGCTCACGAGGTAGTCGCGGACGGCTGCCGCACGCTTCTCGGAGAGCGTCTGGTTCAGCTCTTCGGTGCCGACGCTGTCGGTATGGCCTTCGATCTGGATCGCCGCTTCATTCGACATCTTGAGCTGATCGGCGATCTTGGCGAGCGTGTTGCGCGCGCCCGGCTTGAGGGCGGACTTGCCGGAGTCGAAGAAGAGGCCCGGGAGCGTCACGATGAACCCGCGCTCGCTGGTGCGAGTCTCGGCGAGCTTCGCGAGCTCCTGCTGCATGGTGGTCAGGCGTTCGGTGCTGGCGACGTCGCGGCGCGTCAGCTCCTCGCGCGCATCTTCGAGCGCGGCCGAGGTCTGCGCGACCTGCTGGCGCAGCAACGCTGCTTCCTGCTCGGCGGCGGTGCGCTTCCGCTCCGCTTCCGCGAGCACGTTCACGCGGGTGCGCTCCGCTTCCTCGCGCTGGGTCTGCAACCTCTCCAGCTCGGTGCGCTGGCGGCGAAGCTCTTCCTCACGCTGGGCGAGCACGTCCGAGGTCAGGCGACCGTCGGCGCGTTCGCGCTGCAGCGCCTGTTCGAGGCTGGCAATCTGGTTGTTGAGCGACGTCTCGCTGAGACGCTCGCGATCCTGCAGCGAGCGCAGCGCGATGGACTGGTCTTCGACCTGACGGCGCAGCGATTCGACTTCGGCGTTGGTGGGGCTGTTCGGGACGAGAGCGGTCTCGTACCGGAGCAGCAGCTCGTCGAGCGCTTCCTCGGCCGCGATGCGGGCGGTGCGGTCTTCTTCGAGCCGCGTGCGGAACTGCGTCTCCGACATCGCGACCTGCTGGCGCAGCCGTTCGATCTCGGCCTGCTCGGCCTGGCGATTGGCAGCCTCGGTGTCGAGCTGGCGGCGGAGTGCCGCTGCTTCCGCCTCGGCCGCGACGCGGCGCTGCGTCTCTTCCGCGGCGCGCGTATCCATGAGGGCCTGGGCCAGGCGCGTGCGCTCGGCGCGCATCTCGGGCAACGTATCGCCGAGCATGTTGTGGCGGGCCGTGTACTCGAGCTCGAGAGCTCTCATCTCCGCGACGAAGGCGAGATGGTCGGCCGCGTCATTCTGGCGATGGTTGTCCGCGAGGGTACGAGCGGTGCCGAGGGAACGGTCGAGCCGGTCGAGCTCCTCCTTGGCGAAGCGCTCGGCGCCCGCCGCGCGTGCAGACTTGATCGCGGTCTCGGCGCTGTTGACGTGATCGCGCGACGTGGCGCCGCGGCTCATCACGGCCGGCGGCTCGTACAGGTCGAGCATGACGGCGTTCCCGCCGAACTTGTTGATGTCGGTCCGCAGGTTGCGGATCTCGGCGTTGGCACCGAGGAGGCGGGCCTGCGCCTCGGCGGCTGCTGCCGCGTGACGCGCTTCGATGGCGCGGCGGCCGGCGTTTTCGCGCAGCGAGCCCTTGTCGCTGTTCCAGTTCGCCCGGGCCTGGCGAAGGCGCGTCGACGCCTCCATGTACAACGGGGAGTTTGCCGCTCCGGCCGCTTCTGCCGAGGCGAGAGCTGCCTCCGCGGCCGTCAGATGGGTCTGTGCTGCCATTTTTTCGCGATCGCTGCGCGACTGCGCTGCGACCGGCATTGCCAGCACGAGCGCCAGCAATATGGATGACACCGCTGAGTATGTTGATCGTGATCTCATATTTTCCTTTCCCCGGCAGGCCAGTGGCCGCCGGTCTGGTCCGGGGAAAGGAACTGCAAGAATGGGGCAGGGTTATTTGGAGACTAGATCTTTTTGGCCGATTCGATCATCAACTCCTGCTTGTCGCCGCAGCTGACGAGCTTGCCCTTGACGCGGACGTTCGCGTCGCTGAGCTTCGTGAGGTCGGCCTTGCTCTTGTGGCAGACGGTGTAGCTGTCGTTGCTGTTCGCGACGCGGAAGATCGTGGCGTCGGTGTCGGCCGAGCGGCTGAACGTGCCGGTGAGCTCGACGCTCTTCTCCGCGGTCTTGCTGATGTTGCACTCCTTGCCGCCGGCGAAGAGGGTTGCGGTGGTGAAGACGAGGGCGAGGACCAGGACCAGTCTTTTCATGTCGATTTGTTTCCTTTCGTCCGGAAAGGTAGTCCTGCAGGCGGCCGAAGTCTTGTCAGAACGAACAACGGTTTGCCAGATGATGTGTCTAGATGTGCCGAGATGTGTCAGCAAGTTGGCAGGATTCATGAAAGAATGCACCCCGAGGTGTATCTTTGAGCCACTCATTCGATGAAATCCATGTCTTTGAGAGCGTCGCGGAACGCACCGGCAACAAGCTCGAGCGCGCGGGTGTCCGCGGGCGTAACGGCGTCTGCCGCAGCGTGACCGACCTTGCCGCGAAGTTCCGCCGCCTCGGCGACGGCTACTACTATCTCGCGACGAGCGCCTGGCCCGAGGGGACCGAGACGCTGAATCTCGTCCGGACGTGGGAAACGCTCCGTTAACTGTTATACTCAACATCTGCCGGGGACCTCTCTCCGGCTGCCGGCGCGGCGCGAACTAAGTCCGCCGCTCCGGCCCTACCTTCCTTAGCAGTGGTCAGGAACCCCCAATGACTGAACGTGTCGCGAAGATCTCCGTGTCTGAGCTGAACCTCCGCAAAACCGCCTCGCGCCTGCTCAAGAGCGCGCTCGTCTCGACGGAAGTCGCTTATCTCCAGCGCGAGCTCGGCACGACCGTCACCCAGGTGGAGATGGACGCCAAAGTCGTCGCGGTGCGCTCCATGCCGTGGGCGAGCATCGTCCTGGCGGAGTAGGGGATCCTCACTCGTTCGGGATGACGCGGCTGCACCGCGAGATCCCTCACTCATTCGGGATGACGCGGCTGCGCCGCGTCACCGCACCAGCTTCACCATCAACGACTCCAACGCCGCCTCCAGGTCGCGGTGCACTCCCGAGTGCACGGGCGACATCTGGATGACGGTGCTCCTCGGGGCGACCAGCCAGTGGAAGCGCGCGCGTTGCGGCAGCTCGCCGATCGGGCCGGCTTCACTGCCGCCTCGGCAGACACGCGGGATGACGTCGAGGTGGCTTTCGACGGCCGCGAGGTCGAGCTCCGGTGCCAGGGCGATGAGGCGCGCGCGATTCAGCTCGATGCGGGCGTCCAGGAACGCTCTCGTCGAGCAGAAGAGGATCACGCCGGCGTTCACGAACTCGCCGCGGTCGACGCGCGGGACGACGCGGACCACCGAGTAGTCAAACGAGCAGAGCTCTCGCACGCGCGGCCTCCTCTACCCATTCCCTCGGCGATTCCAGTCGCCGCCGCAGCCAGTCCCGATATCCCGCGCGGTGCGCGCTTTCTCCGCCGAGCCACTCCTCGGGGATCAGCGCCGCGATGGCGTCGAGCGCCTCGCGCGTCACCAGCGGCGTCAGTTCCGCGTCCGCTTCCCGGATGTCCGTGGCCCACGGCAGGAGCACATGGTCCTTGATCGCGGCGAACGGCGACCGCGCGCGGTCGAGGAAGTCGTCGCCCCAGTTGTGATGGAAGTAGAGCGACGCGCCGTGGTCGATGAGCCACAGGTTGCCGTGCCACACCAGGAGGTTCGTGTTGCGCGGCGTGCGGTCGACGTTCGTCACCAGCGCGTCGAGCCAGACGATCTTCGATGCGAGGCGCGCCTTCCCGACCAGCGCGCGGTCGATCAGCGGATCGAAGCCGATGGAGCCGGGGAGGTAGTCGAGCGCGAGGTTCAGCCCTTCGCTCAGCCGCAGCAGGTCCTGGATCTCCGGATCGGGCTCCGTCTTCGCCATGCGCGGGTCGACGGTGGCCAGGACGATCTCCGGAACGGGCAGTCCGAGGTGGCGGGCCAGCTCGCCTGAGACCAGCTCCGCGATGAGCGCGCGCGGACCCTGGCCCGCACCGCGGAACTTCAGCACGTACGTGCCGTCGTCATCCCCTTCCACGATCGCGGGCAGCGAGCCGCCTTCGCGCAACGGCGTCACATAGTGGGTGGCGGCGATGGTCCTCAACGAACCTGCACCCCTTTCCAGAACGCCACCCGCCCCTTGATCTTCTTCGCCGCGTCGAAAGGCTCCGGGTAGTACCAGGCGGCGTCGGAGTTGATGGAGTCACCGACGACCACGTCGTAGTAGCTGGCGATGCCTTTCCAGCCGCACGTGGTATGCGTGGCGCTGGGGCGCAGCAGCGTGAAGTCGAGCGCGTCGACCGGGAAGTAGTGGTTGCCTTCGACCACGACCGTGTCGTCGCTCTCGGCGATGATGGAGCCGTTCCAGATCGCTTTCATGGGGGGATTATCACTCCGACCGTTCCCCGGTTGTGCCCGCCGTTTGCATTACAGCTGGGCCAATGCCTACAAACGTGCTCACCCGTAACAACGTGCAGGTCCTCGGCGCCGGCTCTCAGCCGATGCTCTTCGCGCACGGCTTCGGCTGCGACCAGAACATGTGGCGGTTCCTCACGCCCGCGTTCGAGAAAGACTACAAGCTGGTCCTCTTCGACTACGTCGGCTCCGGCAAGTCCGACCTGGCGGAGTACGACGAGGAGCGCTACTCGACCCTGGACGGCTACGCGCAGGACGTGCTCGAGATCTGCGAAGCGCTCGACCTGCACGACGTGATCTTCGTCGGCCATTCCGTGAGCAGCATGGTCGGGGTCCTGGCGGCGATCCGCGAGCCGGAACGTTTCAGCCGCCTCGTCTTCGTCAGCCCGTCGCCGCGCTACATCAACGACACCGGGTACGTCGGCGGCTTCGACCGTCCGGACATCGAGGGGCTGCTCGACCTGATGGACAAGAACTTCATCGGCTGGGCCAGCTTCCTCGCGCCGGTGGTCATGGGCAATCCCGATCGCCCGGACCTCACCGGCGAACTGCAGGAGAGTTTCTGCTCGACCGACCCGAAGATCGCGCGGCGCTTCGCGGAGACGACGTTCTTCGGCGACAACCGCGGCGATCTCCCGAAGGTGCCGGTGCCGTCGCTGATCCTGCAATGCTCCGAGGATGCGATCGCGCCGGTCGAGGTCGGGAACTACATGCAGCGCGCCACGCCTGAGAGCACGCTGCGGCTGATGAAGGCCACCGGGCACTGCCCGCACGTCAGCCACCCCGAGGAGACGATCGCGGCAATCAGGGAGTATCTTGCCGCCGGCTGATGGATTCGCTGCTCAATACCGCGCCGTGCGGCTTCCTGACGTTCACGGACGACGGCACGATGACCGAGGTCAACGCCACTCTCGCTGACCTTCTCGGATACACGCGCGTGGAGCTGGAAGGGTGGCACCTGCAGAAGGTGCTGCCGCCGGGCGGCCGCGTCTTCTACCACACGCACATCTTTCCCCTGCTGAAGCTGCACGGCAGGGCCGAGGAGATCTACGTCGCGCTGCGGGCGAAGGACGGCAGCGACGTGCCGATGATGCTCAACGGCGTCCGCCGCGAGCGCGATGGCGTGCTGGTCAACGACTGCGTCTTCGTGCGCATGCAGCAGCGGCACCGGTTCGAGGACGAGCTGCTGCTCGCACGCCGCGCGGCGGAGCAGGCCAACGCCGCGCGCGCGAAGTTCCTCTCCATGATGTCGCACGACCTCCGGACGCCGCTGACCGCGGTCACCGGCTTCGCGAAGCTGATGCAGGGAGGCGCCTACGGTCCGATCACCGAGGAGCAGCGCGACGTCCTGCTCCGGATGAACGACGCCTGCCGCGAACTGCTGCGGATGATCAACGACATCCTCTCGTTCGCGCAGCTCGAGTCGGGACGGGTGGAGGTGCGCGCGGAGCCGGTGCGGCTCGCGGACGCGATCGCGCGCGCGGAGTCGCTGATCCGGGTCCGCGTGGAGGAGCGCGGGCTGACCCTCAGCTCCGATTGCGACGGGGCGGTGGTGCTCGCCGATCCCGACAAGCTGCAGCAGATCCTGCTCAATCTCCTGACGAACGCGATCAAGTTCACGGCTTCCGGCGGCGCGATCTCCGTCTCCTGCAGCGGCGACCGGGAGCGCCTGCGCATCCACGTCCGCGACACCGGCATCGGCATCCCTGCCGGGCAGCTCGACCGCGTGTTCGATGCGTTCGTGCAGCTCGACCAGCAGCCCGCGGACCAGAGCCAGCGCGGCGTTGGCCTCGGCCTCGCCATCAGCCGCGACCTCTCCCGCGCCATGGAGGGCGAGCTGACGGTGGAAAGCGTCGAGGGGGAAGGCTCGGTGTTCACGGTGGAGTTGCCGCGGGCGTAGCTTCGCCGTTGGCCGGCATCGTGCTTTTTCGCGATGCGTATGAAGAACGTTTTCCTTCTCTCGGTCGCGCTCGCACTCACCGCCTGCGGACCGGTCACGGCAACCACTCCCACACCTGCGACCACCCCTTCCGCACCGGCTGCTTCGCGCTCGGAGCTAGCACAGCTGCCGCACGAGCGCATCGACTATCACATCGCCCGTTTCACCGGGGAAAAGCGTGCCGAGTTCGCGTCGTACCTCGAACGCAAGCAGCAGTACGAATCGATGATCACCGAGAAGCTGCGCCGCCGCGGCATGCCCGAAGACCTGCTCTACCTGGCGATGATCGAGTCCGGCTTCAACCCGCAGGCCCGCTCGCTGGCCGAGGCGCGCGGGATCTGGCAACTGCTCGCCGATACGGCGCGGCGCTACGGCCTGCGCGTCGATGAGGAAATCGACGAACGCAACGATCCGGAGAAAGCGACCGACGCCGCTTTGTCGTATCTCTCCTACCTCTACAACCGCTTCGGCTCCTGGTACCTCGCCGCCGCCGCATACAACACCGGCGAGAACCGCGTCGGCCGCCTCATGACCGAAACCTTCGGCCGCGAGACCGGCTCGGACGAGGACTACTACCGCATCTGGGACCAGCTCCCCGGCGAGACCCGGGACTTCGTCCCGGCGATGGTGGCGGCAGCGAAGATCGGGAAGGAGCCGGGGAGGTATGGGTTTTAGGTGAAGAGGCGGTGACCGCAGGATGTGTCTCAAAATCGTATTCAACGATCGGCGAGGCACACGGGGTTCAACCACGCCGGAGGCGTGGCGTAGGGTAGCCGGTGATAAGCGCCGCGAGGCGAGCCACCACCGGTGATCGTGTGACAACGATTTGCACCCCAGCGGGGTGCCGTACGCGACCCCTCTGGGGTCGGAGGAAAGGTGGCCCGGTTTCCGGTGGCGGCGCGCCTGCGGCGCTTGCCACCGGCTACCGTCCGACACGCCTCCGGCGTGAAAAACGGGCACGAAGACGGGTTCGAAACACCATCTTCGCGCGTCAAGAACCCGATACGCTCCACCACAGCGCGTTGAACACCAGCGGGAAAGTGGCGTGCGTCTGTCCCCGGTGCTGCGGGCGGAAGCCGAACAACACGATCTTTCCCTTGCCGTAGGTCAGTGCGACCGCGGCGGCTTTGCGGGTCAGGCGGTCGGTGCCGTGGATCCAGCCGGAGAGGAGGATGTCCTGTTCGTCCTCGGGGTACGTGGCGAGGACCCAGCGCTGCATGCTCGACGCGGGGGCGGTCGTTTCGAAGGCCATCGCGGAATCGAGGAAAGCGGCCGTCTGCGCCGGCATGCCTTGCGTCACCGGATGGTCTGGACGGACGTTGATGCGTACCAGCGAGCCGGGGTTCGAATACTCCTCGGCCTTGACCGAGGCGAGTGCGTTGCGGACAGGGATGTTGAACTCGTCGATCACGTACTCGCAGGAGTCGCCGAACGCGATCAGCGTGCCGCCGGCGTCGACGAACTTGCGGAGCGTTTCCGCCCCGGGGTTGCCGAGGCCGCCGGTGTATTCGGGCGGCAGCTCTTCCTCGTAGCGCATCCCTTCGCCGCGGCGGCGGCCGGTGGCGATCACTTCCTTGTGGATGTCGGGGAGGATCACCGCGTCGTAGCCGGCCAGCCCTTTCTGCATCTCCTGCGGGGTGACGCCGGTGACCGGGATCTTGTAGGTATCGAGCAGCCAGCGCGTCCAGCCTTCGTCCATCGACGCGGACCACGACTTGAACGTCGCCACGCGCGGCTTGCGCGCGAGCTTCGCGATGCGCGCGACGGATTCTTTGGGCGACGGCTTGATCTCGGCATCCACGCGCGTCGTCCCTTCCGGCAGCTTCGCGCGCTCGACCTGCACGCCCATCTGCAGCGGCAGCGTCCAGGTCGCGACGTCATAGGGACGCAGGATGTCGCGGCCCGGCTGCAGCCGCACTTCCGGGTAGCGCTGCGGTTCCATCATCTCGAGGACGAACTTGGAGTACGGCTGCGAGAGCGGGATCCAGTAGTCGCCGTTCGCGGCCTCGCGCACCTCGACGTTGTGCTCCTGCATCAACCAGGCGAGGTGCTGTGCGGTCGGCCAGTCGCGCTGCTCTTTCGGGATGCGGTATGCGTCGCCGGCCGGCGCGTGCGCGATCGCGGCGCGGGAGCGCGTCACGAGATTGCGCAGGAGGTCGTGGCGGTAGTTGGCCGCGAGCTCGAGCAGGGCATCCGAGGCGATGCGCTCGTAGTCCATGATGTCGCGCTGGCGCCACCAGCCCCCCTTCCAGGGGTTGGGATGATTGATGGTGGCCTTGTAATCGACGAGGCCTTTCGTGCCGCCTCTCAGCTCGTTCGGCTCGACGTAGACCGGGGACGCGATGCGCGCCGAGGCCGTCTCGAGCAGCAAGCCGGTGATGTTCTTCCACCAGCCGGTGTTGCGCGTGCCGCCGATCCAGTACGCATCGAACTGGTAGCCGTAAATCAGGCCGCTCTTCTCGGCCTGTTCGAGGCGCAGGGCCATGTTCGACCCGACCATGTTCACTTCGCGCCAGATCAGCGGATGGACGTCCGGGTCGAGCGGGTCGGCGAACGGCGGGATGAACATGCGTGGCCCCTCGGAGCCCATCTGGTGCTCGTCGACGAAGAGCTGCGGGTTCCATTGGTGGTAGACCGCGCGCGACATGGCCCGCGTCTCCGGCTGCGTGAGCATGTACCAGTCGCGGTTGTTGTCGTGGCCGACGTAGTGGTGGTACAGCCACGGCATCCGGCCGCCCTCGTACTTGGTCCCGACATACTTGCGGTAGTAGTCGGTGATCATGGTCTGCCCGTCGGGATTGAGCGAGGGGACGAGCAGCAGCACCACGTTGTCGAGGCGGCGTTTCGTCTCCGCGTCGCCGGCGGTCGCGAGCGCGTGCGCCCACTCCATGGCCATCTGGGATGAGGCGATCTCGGTCGCGTGGATGTTGCACGTCACGAGGACGACCGCTTTCCCTTCGCGCGTCAACTTTTCTACGTCCGCGTCAGAGAGGCCGCGCGGGTCGGCGAGCTGTTTCGCCACCTGCTGGATGCGCGCCTTGTTGCGGATGTTCTCCTCGGACGAGATGACCGCCATGAACATCTCTTCGCCGAGCACGGTCTTGCCGAGGACCTGCAGCTCGACGCGCGGGGATGCCTGGTCGAGCGCGTTGAAATACGAACGGATCTGCCGGTAGTCGGCGAGCGTTTTGTCGGCGCCGACGCTCATCTTCAGGTACTCGGATGGCGAGGGAATCTGGGCGAAGGAAGGGAGTGCGAGCGCGAGCGTCAGCAGCAGCCGTTTCATGGGGGCGGGATTATGTACCATGCGCTCCATGAGGCCACTCCGCGCGCTCCTCGGATTGCTCGTACTCGCCGGCTGCGCCACGTCCAATCAGCCGACCACGTTCAGGATCCTGCAGCTGAACGACGTCTACAAGATCGAAGGGCTCGCCCGTGGTGAGCTGGGCGGGCTGGCGCGCGTGCGCACGCTGCGGAAGCAGCTCGAGGCGGACGGCTCGGCCGTGCTGCTGCTGCACGCCGGCGACGCGCTCTATCCCTCGGTGATGAGCAAGTACCTCGAGGCGAAGCCGATGGTCGACGTCATGAACCTGCTCGACGGCGACTCGGAGCGCTTCGACCCGGGGCTCATCGTCGGCTTCGGGAACCACGAGCTCGACAACCGCACGCCGGACATCCTGGTGGAGCGCCTGCGCCAGTCGCAGTTCCAGTGGCTCACCACGAACACGCTGCTGTGCAATCCGGAGTGCTCGCGGCGCTTCCCGAACACCGAGGACGTGCTCGTGCGGGACATCGGCCGCACGCGCGTCGGCATCTTCGCGCTGCTCTATCCGCTGCAGAAGACGTACGCGAAGTCGACCGGCGTCAGCGAGGCGGCCACGGCGGCGGTGAGGACGTTGAAGGGAGAGGGAGCGGACGTGATCATCGCGATCACGCACCAGGACATGTCGGACGACATCGACCTCGTGAAGGAGGTCGCGGGGATCGACCTCGTGATCGGCGGCCACGATCACGTCTTCATGCAGGAGCAGGTCGAGGGCACCTGGATCACCAAAGGCGACGCCGACGCGAGGAGCGTGGTGGTGTACGACGTGACGGTGCCGCGCCGCGGGCGCGCGGAGGCCGCTCCGCGCCGGGTGATGCTCGACAGCTCGATCGCAAAGGACGAGAGGGTCGACGCGCGCGTGCAGGAGTGGGTGCGCGAGCTGTCGAAGAAGATCGACGGCGACGACGTCCTGGCCACGGCGACGTACCTGCTCGAGGGGACGGAGCCGGCGGTGCGCGGACGCGAGACCGCGCTCGGCAACCTGCTGACCGACGCGGCGCGCGAGCAGATGGGCACCGACGTCGCGATCGTGCAAGGCGGCACGATCCGCATCAACGACGACATCCCTCCCGGCCCGATCACCGACGCCGACATGGAAGGGATCTTCTACTTCACGAACGAGCTGGTCGCGTTCCGCGCGACCGGGCAGCAACTGCTCGACCTCCTCCGCAACGGTGTCTCTCGCGCCGACTCCGCCGCCGGCCGCTTCCTGCAGGTCTCCGGAATCCGCTTCGCCTACACGTCCGCGAACGGGCAGTTCTCCGTCGACCCGGCCGACGTCCAGGTGAACGGCAGACCGCTCGACCTGAATGCGACCTACACCGTCGCCACCGTCGACTATCTCTACCTGCGCGGCATCGAAGACGGCTTCGAGCTCTTCACCGACGCCAACCGCCCGCCGAAGGTGAATGAGGAGAGCGAAGAGGATTTCCGAAAAGTGGTCGAAAAGTACCTCCGCGACCGCGGCACCGTCACCACGAACGTGGAAGGCCGGATCGTGCGACGCTGAAGGTTTCCTGCATAATCCGCCGCCGATGAATCTTGCGCGCCGTATTGCGTGGCGGTACCTCCGCCGGCCGACCGACAAGCTCGTCTCCGCCGTGGGACTGGCTTCGATCCTCGGGCTGGTGATCGGCGTGATGGCGCTGGTCATCTCGATGGCGCTCATGACCGGCTACCGCCGCGACCTGCAGTCGAAGCTCCTCGGCGGGAACGCGGAAGTGTTCGTCTACTCGCTCGGGTCGAACATGGCCGATCCGCGCATCCTCATCGACAACATCGGCAAGGCGCCCGGTGTCGCGCACGCCTCGCCCGTGCTCTACCAGCACGGCGTCGTGACCACGGAATCGAACACCACCGGCACCGAAGTCATGTTGAAAGGGATCGAGGCGAACCGCGGAAAGACCTCTCCGATGCTCGCGAAAGTGATCGGCCCGCGGGCCACGTTCGAGACCGCCGAGGGAGATCGCGGCGTCGCGGTCGGACGCTATCTCGCCACCCGGCTCGGCGTGAAGGCAGGGGAGGCCATCAGCGTCACCGTCGCCGCCAACTCGACCGAGGGGTTCATGCCCCGCACCGCCACCTTCATCGTCACCAACGTCTTCGGCACCGGCTTCTACGAGTTCGACGCGCGCTGGCTGTTCATCGACCTGCGCGAAGCGCAGGAGCTGATCGGCGCGGGGACGGGGGCCAACCTCATCGAAGTGAAGCTCGCGCCGGGCGCGGACGTGGATCGAGTGGTGAAAGAGGTCGAGCAGCGCGCCGGGCCGCGCTATACGGTCAGCGACTGGCGCGAGATGAACCGGCAGCTCTTCTCGCTCCTCGGCGTGCAGCAACTCGTCCTCTTCATCGTGATCGGCCTGATCGTCTTCGTCTCCACGTTCAACATCGTCTCCACGCTGATCATGACCGTGCAGGAGAAGCGTCGCGAGATCGGCATCCTGACGTCGATGGGAGCCGAGCCGCGCATGGTGCGGCGCGTCTTCATCTGGTACGGCACCATCGTCGGCGTGGTGGGGACCGGGGTAGGGGTCGTGCTCGGCACGCTGATCTGCTGGGTGATCACCCGCTACGAGCTGATCTCCTTCCCGCCTGAGATCGCCGAGGTGTACTTCGTGTCGTCGATTCCCTTCGTCACGCGCGCGCTCGACCTCGCGGTGATCGCTGTGTTCTCGATCGCGGTCTCGTTCCTCGCCACCATCATCCCGAGCATGCGCGCCGCGCGCCTCAATCCGGTGGAAGCGCTGCGGTACGAGTAGCTGCGCCGCCGCGCCGAAGCGTGCAGATGCACATGGTACGATCCGGACCGGTTCATGACGCAGGCAAGACTCGTTCTCGAAGACGGCACGGTGTACGACGGGGAGTCGTTTGGCTCACCCGATGACGCGATCGGCGAGGTCGTATTCAACACCTCGCTCACGGGGTACCAGGAGATCGCCACCGATCCCTCGTACCGGTTCCAGATCGTGGTGATGACCTATCCCCACATCGGCAACTACGGCGTCGAGGACGTCGTCCAGCAGAGCGAGCAGCCGCAGGTGGCCGGCTTCGTCGTGCGCGACGCCGTCGCCGAGCCGTCCAGCGCGCACGCAGAGATGTCGCTCGGCGATTACTTCACGAAGACGCGCATCAGTGCCATCTCCGGAGTCGACACGCGCGCGCTGACGCGGAAGATCCGCAACGCCGGCGCGATGCTCGGCATGATCACCACCGACACCCACCGTTCCGTCGACGCGATCGTGGCGGAGCTGCGCCAGTCGCCGTCGATGTCCGGGCTCGACCTCGTGCAGCGCGTCACCGCATTGCGCCCGTATCCGTTCGAAGAGCAGGAGCCCGGCTCCAAGCTGCGCGTCGCCGTGTACGACTTCGGCGTCAAGCGCGACATCCTCCGCCAGCTCGTGAAGCAAGGCTGCGACGTCACCGTGTACCCGGCCACGACACACGCGGACGAGATCCTCGACCGCGGCTACGACGGCGTCCTGCTCTCCAACGGCCCCGGCGACCCGGAGCCCGTGACATACGCGCACGAGAACATCCGTCACCTGGTCGGCAAGGTCCCGATCTTCGGCATCTGCCTCGGCCACCAGCTCCTCGGCCTCGCCCTCGGCGGCAAGACCTACAAGCTGAAGTTCGGCCATCGTGGCGGCAACCATCCGGTCAAAGACCTCCGCACCGGCCGCGTCGAGATCACCGCCCAGAACCACGGCTTCTCCGTCGACCCCGACTCCCTGAGCGAGAACGACGTCGAATACACCCACATCAACCTCAACGACCAGACTCTCGAAGGCTTCCGCCACCGCCGCGAGCCCGCCGTTGCAGTGCAATACCACCCCGAGGCCGCCCCCGGCCCGCACGACTCGTTCTATCTGTTCGACGACTTCGTGCGGATGATGGAGGAGTGGAAGAAGAAGGGTTGATCCGGACGGCACGCGATTCAGCGGTTTGGAGTGCGGTGACCGCAGTCACCGCTCTGACTCCGGATCGCGCGGGCTGTGGCTCTCGGAGTCAAAGCGGTGACTGCGGTCACCGCACTCCAAAACCGTGGCGAGCGTAGTGAGTTGACCGTCGAGCGTGCACCGGTCGACAATCGCGTAATGGAGTCCTCTCGATGAGGATCTTCGTCCTCGCTCTGTTTCTCTGCGCGCCGCTGGCGCTATCGGGCGCCGAGGTGGTTTCTCTGCGCGAGGGTGTTCCCTGCGTCGGTCAGGGCGACTCGGTCACGTCCGATGCTTCATGCACCGAACGGAGTGCATCCGGAGACGTGCCATACCTTCTGCATGCAGTCGGCGTCACTGCGGCGGCGCGGCTTCGCGAGGGACCCGGCCGTCTTCCGAGTCGATGCGAGATGTGACTTTCTACGTTACCGGTGAGGGCAAGCGCTGGCCGGTACCGCCCACGATCGAGCTGAACCACGGTAAGGCCGCTACGTGGCAATGGGCAATCGCCGCGAGTCAGGTCCGGAGGAAACAGGTGCTGCGGCTGTTACCAGGAGAGTACCGGCTGACGTTCTCCGCGCCCGGTCACCAGCGCCTCGAACGCCTCGTCAGAGTGACGGCCGGCGAGCCACGCATCGACCTCGGTACGATAGTACTCGTCGCCACGCGCATAGTCAGTGGAAGCATGATCGATCCGGAACGGCGGCCGGTTGCCGGTTGTGCAGTGCTGGCCGACGGTGTCGCGCTTGGCTTCACGGACGCTCGGGGACGTTTTGAGACCGAACTGCCTCTCCCTGCGCCGAAGACGGTCGTCCTGAGTCATCCCGAGTATGCGCCGCGCGTCGTGACTCTCCCGGCTGACGGAGATGCTCCGCTCGGTGTGGTGCGGCTTGCGCGAGGCGGCTCGATTGCCTGCACGATCGACCGGCAGCTGAGCGTCGAGTCTGGTATCCCGAGATCCGTCTCGACGCCGCCGGCGCCGCCACCCTCGACGTATGGCAGCGTGGTTTGATCTTCGCCGAGGTTCGTTCACCGCAACTCCAGTCGACTTTCAGTGCTGACTTGTTCATCGCCCAGGCGGAGGAGCGTGCCGAGTGGAACATCGTCGTTCCTCCCCGAGGGCCGGTTCGCGTTCGACGCCCTCCACGACGGCCGCCACACGTTCCGGGTCGAGTCGAGTAGCCACCTTCCCTCCGCGCCGGTGTCCGTCGAGGTTTCGGGACCATCCGGCGACCGGCGTCTCGACGTCCGACTCAAGAAAGGGAAGACGATCCCGCTGCAGGTGCGCGACGCCGACGGGAGAGCGCTCGCGCGGGCGCTCGTCATCGATGACTGCGCGGCTGTGTCGGGACGGCGCGGCCTCCTGACCGACGAGAGCGGGATGCTCGCCCTGCCGTCTACGGGCGGGCGCCATAACCTGTGTGTGGTGGCACCGCAGGGGTCCTTCGCCCTGACCGACATCGTTGCACCGGATGATGCGCAGACGGCGCCGGTGCAGATCACCGTCCCGGCTCCGGCGGTCACGATGCGGATCAGCGCGAAGACGACCTCCGGACTTCCCGTGGCCCAGCTCGGGCTGCTACTCGTTTACAACGGCCGGGTGGTGCCACTGAGGGTCTTCTACGCGCTCGCCGAGTTGCAGCGGCGCTCGAGCCGCACCGACGACCGAGGCGAGCTCCTGCTGCCGGGTATGCCCGCCGGGCATTACGACCTCTTCGTCTACTCGAGCGACGAGGAAGCGATCTCTCTGACAATGGACCGGCGCGGACGCGCACCCGTCTACAGCGGCTATCTCGCTCCCGGCGATGCCGCACTCGAAGTGACGATCGAGGCGCGCTGACGTTCGCGTTATTTGTCGTTTCCTGAGACAATCGGCCGTCGTTCCCATTTTCGTCCGCTTCGGAGAGCTAACCTTTTGAAGAACCCGTTCCTTGCCGCCGCGGCATTCGCGCTGGCTATGCCCCTGTCTGCGCAAACGCCGTTTCTGGTGAAAGACATCAATCCGGGATCGTGGCCGGTCGGACTCTCGTCCGATCCGGGCGGATTCATGCTCGACGGCAACACCGTGTACTTCCGCGCCACGGGAGAAGCCGGGACGGCGCTCTACAAGTTTGATGGTGCGACGACGCAACTCGTGAAGGACATCAATCCCGGTGCGGCCACCGGGTCCCTGGGGCGGCTTGTGCGCGTGGGCAGCAAGCTGCTGTTCGGTGCAACCAGCCCTGACGGCCGCGAGCTCTGGCAGACCGACGGTACGGCCGCCGGCACGCAGCTGCTCGCCGACACGGTCGAAGGTCCGTCCTCGCCGGGCTGGTGGAACACGAACGCGCAGGTCGGCGGCCTGGCGTTTCTCTCCGCCAGCACCGGATTGTGGGTCACGGATGGAACGACCCCGGGGACGATCCGGCTCGCCAGCGGACCGGCGGTAATCCTCGGTACGATCGGTTCCACCGTCGTCTTCCGCGGCTTCGACGCGGAGCGCGGGATGGAGCTCTGGAAAACCGACGGCACGGTGGCCGGCACGACGCTCGTCAAGGACATCGCTCCCGGTGTGACGACCAGGAACTGCGCGACGTATTGAAATGACGGAACGCAGAACGGAACCGTCCCCTGCGTTCCGTGTTTTATGTTCTACGTTCCCTCAGAACCCCTGTTCCGTGTGCTCGCCGAACGTCTGCTTGAGCGTGCTCACGATCTCGCCGATCGTGCACTCGTTGCGGACGGCGTCGACGATGAGGGGCATCAGGTTCGATGAGCCGCGGGCGCCTGCGTCGAGGCGGGTGAGGGCGGACTGCCAGTCGCTGGTGCGTGAGGCGCGGAAGGCGTTCAGGCGCGCGACCTGGTCGCGCTCGACGCTCTCGTCGATGGTCATGATCGGCAGGGTCATCTTCGCGTCGTCCATGAAGTCGTTCATGCCCACCACGATGGCCGTCTTCTCTTCCAGCGCGCGCTGCGCGCGGTAGGCGGACTCGCCGATCTCGTGCTGCATGAAGCCCGACTCGATCGACGCCATCGCGCCGCCCATCGCATCGATCCTCTCGATGAGAGCGCGCGCTTCACGCTCGATGTCGAGCGTCAGCGACTCGATCGCGTACGAGCCGGCCAGCGGATCGGCGGTCGCCGCGATGCCGCTCTCGAATGCCAGGATCTGCTGCGTGCGCAGCGCGATCTTCACCGAATCCTCGGTCGGCAGCGCGAGCGCCTCGTCGCGGCTGTTCGTGTGCAGCGACTGGCAGCCGCCCAGCACCGCTGCCATGGCCTGATACGCCACCCGCACGACGTTGTTCTCCGGCTGCTGCGCCGTGAGCGTCGAGCCGGCGGTCTGCGCGTGGAATCGCAACGCCAGCGACCGTGGATCCTTCGGCGCGTAGCGCTCCTGCATCAGCTTCGCCCACAGCTTGCGCGCCGCGCGGAACTTCGCGACCTCCTCGAGAAAGTCGTTGTGTGCGTTGAAGAAGAACGACAGCCGCGGTGCGAATGAATCGACGTCCAGCCCACGGTCGACCGCCGCCTGTACGTACTGCAAGCCGTTCGCGAGCGTGAACGCGACCTCCTGCACGGCCGTCGAGCCGGCTTCCCGGATGTGATAGCCGGAGATGGAGATCGTGTTCCAGCGGGGCACCGATTGCGCGCAGAACTCGAAGATGTCGGTGACGATGCGCAGCGACGGCGCGGGAGGGAAGATGTACGTGCCGCGTGCGGCGTATTCCTTGAGGATGTCGTTCTGGATCGTCCCGGAGAGCTTCGTCCAGCCGGTGCCGCGGCGCTCCGCGACCACGAGCAGCAGCGCGAGCAGGATCGAAGCGGGCGCGTTGATGGTCATGGAGATCGAGACCTCGCCGAGCGGAATCGCGTCGAGCAGCGTCTCCATGTCCGCGATCGAATCGATGGCCACGCCGACCTTGCCGACCTCGCCGCGCGCGCGCCCGTCGTCCGAGTCCATCCCGATCTGCGTCGGCAGGTCGAAGGCGACGGAGAGCCCGGTCGTGCCCCGCTCCAGCAGGTAGCGGTACCTCGCGTTCGATTCCGCGGCCGTCGAGAAGCCGGCGTACTGCCGCATCGTCCACAGCTTTCCCCGGTACATCGAAGCCTGGGGGCCGCGCGTGTAGGGGAACTGGCCTGGCTCCGACAAATCCGTTTCCGGCGAAAACCCGCGATTTTCGAGGTCGTGGACACTGAAGAACAGCGGACGGGCGTCACTCATCGGGCCGTATTTAATCACTTGCCAAACTCGATGCGTTTACTTCGAGGCCGCTCGGGCTCATACTTTCCACCATGCGCTTCAATTCAGTGGTCCTTGCGGTACTTGTGTGCTTACTGCCTGTCGCAGCGGATGCAGCCTCGATCACGAGGCTCTCGCCCGACACCATCGCCTTCGGCAATGTCGAGGAGTTCCTGACGATCCACGGAACCGACCTCGTCGCGACCGAATCGGTCCTGATCACCATCAGCGGCCCGGCGGGTACATTCGTGCTCGAGCCGGTCGTGATCGAGCCCACGCGGCTCGTCACCTGGGTCCCCGAGGTGGTGCTGCTGACGGAAGGGACGAACACCGTCACCGTCGCGGTGAAGAACCTCGATCAGCTGGTCCAGAATCTCGGACCGCTGACGTTCACGGTCCAACAGCTGAACGTTCCCGGACCGCCGCGCCTGATTCTGCCGGAGCTCGTCTTCGAAGAAGCGCAGACCGTCCGCGGCTCGTTCGTGAGCTTCGAGGTCGACGCGGTGAGCGAGAACGGCGCCCCGGTGCCGGTTACCTGCGACCATGAGTCGGGGGCGCTCTTCTCGATGGGCACGACGATCGTCGTCTGCACGGCCACCGACGCATTCGGCACCGCCCAAGGTGACTTTCCGGTCGTGGTCGCCGACGTGACGGCGCCGATCCTGACGCTCCCGGCCGATTTCTCGAGCCCCACACCGGTGGTCCAGTACGAGGTGAGCGCGGTCGACAATCTCGACGGCCCCGTGCCGGTCACGTGCAACCACCCCTCCGGCTCGACGTTCCCCACCGGAGTCATCGAAGTGATCTGCTTCGCCTACGACAGCCAGTTCAACCCGGCCGTGGCCGCCTTCTACGTGACGGTCTCCGGCGGCGCCCCGGTGCTCACGCTGCCGCAGGACATCACCGCGGACGCGACCAGCACCGCCGGCGCCGTGGTGACGTACGAAGTCTCCGCAACCGACAACGGTGTCGTGACGTGCAACCCCGCCTCGGGCTCCACGTTCCCGCTCGGCACCACGGCAGTCACCTGCACCGCCACCAACGCCACCGGCACTGCGACCGGCATGTTCACCGTGACCGTGGTCGACAGCAGCGGTCCTGTGCTCGACATCCCGGACGGCATCACCGCCGAGGCGACGGATGCGAACGGAGCGGCAGTGACGTGGTCCGCTTCCGCGACGGACGCCATCGACGGTCCGGTCGCAATCACCTGCACGCCGGCTTCCGGCAGCCAGTTCCCGCTCGGCGTGACGCTCGTCAGCTGCAGCGCTACCGACTCCCTCGGCCAGGAAACCAACGGCACGTTCTTCGTGACCGTGCTCGATACCACCCCGCCGCACATCGTCAGCGCCACCGCGTCGCCCGACTCGCTCTTCCCGCCGAACCACAAGATGGTCGACGTGGTCGTGACGGTAGTCGCGAACGACTTGGTCGACCCGGCACCGATCGTCCGGATCGTCTCGGTCAGCTCGAACCAGCCGTTGAACGGCACCGGCGACGGCGACACGTCGCCCGACTGGTTCATCACCGGAGCGCTGACGCTCCAACTGCGCGCCGAGCGTGCAGCGTCGGCGGATCGCATCTACACCATCACCGTCGAGGCCGCCGATGCCACCGGCAACATCTCCACCGAAGAGGTGACCGTACGCGTTCCGGGATCGTCCTCGAAAAAGCGCTCCGTGCGCTGATCGCACCCACCCGAGGTTCCGAGGCGGCGGCCGAAAGGCCGCCGCTTTTTTGTGTGCGCCGGCCCCTCCGCGCTCAACCGTTATAATCGCGCTCTTTTTGACGTCATGGGCCTCTCCGGAAATCTACAAACCATGCTCCCGGGCGACCTTCTCCAGTGGCTCAGCCTGGGGCAGAAGACCGGCACGCTCGTCGTAACCAACAAGCAGGTGCAGAAGAAGATCTTCTTCCGCCGCGGGCGGGTGATCTCTTCCGCCTCCAACGACCCGCGTGAGTACCTCGGGCAGTTCCTGATGAGCCACGGCTACCTCACCGAGCCGGAGCTGAAGAAGGCCATGGAGGTGCAGCTCCAGTCCGGCATCCTCCTGGGCAAGATCCTGGTGATGATCGACGTCATCAGCGAGTCGGACCTCCAGCGCCTCATGCGCCTCAAGGCGGAGGAGGAGATCTACGACATCTTCCTCTGGAACGACGGCGAGTTTTACTTCCTCGACGACGAGTTGCCGCAGCAGGAGATGATCCCCCTGCAGGTCGACGTCACCGGCATCATCATGGAAGGGACGCGCCGCGTCGACGAATGGGGCCGCATCCGGGAGACCGTCCCGAACGAAACCGTCATCCCCGTGTTGCTGAAGGAAGTCGATGCCGAGGAGCTGGAGGAAGTGGAAGAGCCGATCGTGCGCGCGATCGACGGGAAGCGCACCATCGCGGACATCGTGCTCGAGAGCCGCTCGTCCGCCTTCACGGTGTCGTCGACCGTCTGCGCCCTCGTGCGCCACGGCTTCGCCAAGCTGGTCGACCCCAGCACCCAGAAGATGGCCAAGCTCGTGGAGGAGCAGGTCGCCGCCCCCGCTCCGAAGGCGGAGTTCAACGAAGGCGACGAGATCCAGTCGCTGCTGAACGCGGCCCAGGCCGCCCTCCGCTCCCGCGACTTCGAGAAAACGCAACGCCTCCTCCGCGCCGCGCAAAACCTCGACCCCAACCACCCGAAGGTGCGCAGCGCCGCCAAAGGCGCCGAAACGGTGATCCTCAGCGAGCTGCGCAACCAAGGCCTGCTCGATTCCAAAGTGCCGAAGGTCTCGAAAGCCCTGGAAGAGATCACCCAGATGAACTTCTCCCCCAACGAGGGCTTCATCCTCTCCCGCATCAACGGCCAGTGGGACATCGGCTCGCTGATCAAGATCTCGCCCATCCGCGAGACCGACGCCATGCTGATCTTCTACAAGCTCTGGCGGGACGGCATCATCGCGCTGGATTGAGGCGCTTCGCCGCGAGCCGGAGCGGCCGTGCAATCCAGTAGAGAGGTCCCGGCAGCCTGGCCGCTTCCCAGTCCGCGTGTGTCGGGACGAAGGTCGCCGCGAGCGAGGCGGCGAGGGCGTCGCGTTTGCGGTCCAGGAGGAAGAGCAGGTCGCGTCCGCCGGCGTCGCGTTCGACCGTTCCTGCGAGGCGTTCCTGCATGCGCGTGAATTGCGGGCGCGAGAGCGCGAGGCAGTTCGGCAGTGGCGGCAGGGAACAGCCGACGACGTCGTGGGCGAGGAGGAACGAGAGGCCGACCTGCCTTGCGGCGCGTGAGGCTGTCGCGACGCGGTCCACTTCCTGCCAGTCGATGTTTGCCAGGCGGGTCAGCGCCGCGATCTGCGCGAGGGACTCGAGCGACCACCAGAGATGCTTCGCGGCGTGGCTGCAGGTGAAGATGGCCAGGTCGGTCGGGCCGAGCGCCGGGACGGTGACGCCGCTGAGCACGAGCTCCGTGCGCCGCCGCCAGGCGTCGGCGACCGGCAGCGCGAGCGGGAACTGCACGTGCCCCAGACGCCAGTGCAGGTCGACCGTGGTCCTGCGCTCGTCGTTCACCAGCGGCGTGCCGTTGTGGAAGCGATGCTTGGTCGCACGTTGCGACGGCGTCATGGGCGCCTCGTCGCGATAGCCGAGGCGGGTGAGGAGCGCCTCGGCTGCCGCGACGGTGGGGCCGTCGACCAGCAGGTCGAGATCGCCGAACACGCGCAGCCCGGGATGGCCGTAGAGCTGCTGCGAGGCCACCGCTCCTTTGAGCGCGAGCAGCGGCACGTTCGCGATGCGGAACGCCTCCACGATGCGCGTCAGCTCCGCCACCATCGACGTGGCCCGCGCCTCGATGGCTGCCGCCTGCAGGAGCAGTTCGCGGGGAGGCTCGTCCGCCGCATGCGCGAGCAGGCCGGACATTCGCTCTTTCCCGGCAGCGGCGAGCGTCGCGGCGTCGATCGCGCCGCGTACGCGCTCGCCGCGAGCGGCGGCGAGGAGGGCGGGGGGGAGGGGGTTCCTGTCAGGCATGTGCTTCATAGGCTGCCAGAAATCGGCGAGAGGCACGCAGGTCGCTCGTGGCACGACCCCTCATCCGCCCTTCGGGCACCTTCTCCCCTTGCAGGGGAGAAGGGCTACTGATTTCCCATCTCGCGAGAATGAAAATTAGTAGCCCCTCTCCCCGCGTCGAGCGGGGAGAGGGTGGCCAACGGCCGGGTGAGGGGCCGTGCCACAGGCGACACGCTCCCCTTCCAGCGATTTCTTTACAGCTGCGCAGGATGACACGATCGCGGGCTTTCCCTCTGCTATCGTCTAACGCGCGCCGTGTCCGCTCTCTTTTTCTACTCCCTGCATCAGCGCATTCTCGCCTCGGATTGCGAGCTTCGATTTCTCTCGCCGGCGGATCCGGTCGCGGAGCCGGAGCTTACGCTTGCGCTGATGACGCGTGCGGCGCCGCGCAGCGGAACGCCGTGGCATCGCGTCGCGGCGGCGGACATCGAGCAGACCGCGGCAGGCGAGCTGGTGATGCGCTTCGGTGACGGCACGCACTTCCTCGTGGGCGCCGACGGCCGCTCGATCGCGCTCATCGATGCTCCGGCCGAGTACACCGTCGACGATCTCGCCGCCTACGCCCTCGGCCCGGTGCTCACCATCGCGCTGCACGTCCAGGGAGCGGTGCTGCTGCACGCCGCGGCCGTGGCGATGAACGGGCGGGCGATCGTCTTCGCCGGCAACTCCGGCAGCGGCAAGTCGACGACGGCGGCCATGCTCCATCTCCAAGGCTGGACGGTGCTCTCCGACGACATCACCGAGGTCTCGGGAGGCCGCGCACTTCCTGCGATCCCGGCCATTCGGCTGTGGCCCGACGTGCTCGACGTGCTGTACGGCTCCGCCGCCGCGTTTCCCGATCACGCGCCGTCGTGGGACAAGAAGATCCTGGTCACGCCGCGCGCGGCCGGTGCGCACGAAATCGCGGCGGTGCTCTTTCTCGATCGGGGCGGCGAGCCGCGGTTCGAGCGGCTCCCGCCGCGCGAAGGGTGGCAGCGGCTGATGGCGTGCGTTCCCACGGCGCAGCTTCCCGGCAAGAAGATGCAGCGGAAGATCTTCGAGACCACCTCCGCGCTCGCGGACGGTGTGCCGATGTACACGTTCACCGCGCCGCCGCTGGAGCGGGCGGAGACTCTGCCCTCGTTCCTCGCGGAGCACCTGCCGTGAACGTCGTCACGACGGAAGGCTTCGTCGCGAAGCGCGACCGCTTCGGCGTCCGCCCTTTCTATTACGCCAGCATCGACGGGGGAGTGGTCTGGTCGGAGTCGCTCGAGGAGGTGGTCGCGCATCCGGGCGTCGACGCGCTTCAGCTCGACGACGACGCGGTGGCCGACTATCTCGCCAACGGCGTCTCCCTCGACGCCGAGGCGACGGTCTACGCGAACATCCGCCGCCTGCCGCCCGCGCATGAGCTGCACCTGCGCAATGGGGAGCCGCTCGCGCAGCGCTACTGGAGCCTCCCCGCACCGGCGCGCAGCAGCGACGCGCCGAAGAAGCTCGAAGCCGCGCTGCGCGACTCGATCCGCGACTGCCTGACCGCGCCGTCCGCGGTCGTGTTCATGAGCGGCGGGCTCGATTCGACGACGCTCGCGGCGCTCGCCCGCGAGGTAGCGCCCGAGGTCGAGCTGCTCGCCGCAACCTCCGTCTACCGCTCGCGCATCCCCGACGTCGAGGAGGCGTACGCGGTCGAAGCGGCGCGCTCCATCGGCATTCCCATCCGCCTCTTCCCGCTCGACGGCTTCCATGCCCTGCAGGCGCTCGAAGAGCGCGTCTGGACCGCCGATCCCGGCGCGCTCATCTCGGCGCCCGCGTCGCGCCATATCCACGCCGAGGCGGCGAAGCACGCGCCAGTTGCGATGCAGGGCCATCCCGCCGATGCGTTGCTGCACGTGGCCCTCACGCCCTACCTGCGCGGCCTCGGTTTTTTCGAGCGGATCGCGGCGCTGGTTCGCTTCACGTTGTTCCAGCGCCGCCCGCCGTATTTTTTCGTGCGCGACCTGATCGGCTGGCCGCCGCGCCACCGCGTGCGTTCACCGTTGCCTGACTGGCTGCGGGTGCAGCCGCGTTCGCAGCAGGAGACGCCGCCGCTCGCATCGGCGGCGTGGGCGAACTACTACGAGTGGGCGCATCCCTCCTTCACGAAAGCCGCGATCGACGTCGTCTACCCCTGGCTCGACGAGCGCGTCGTCGAGGCTGCGCTGGCCATGCCGCCGATCCCGTGGCTCGTCGACAAGGAGGTCCTCCGCCGGCTCCTGCGTGGCCGCATCAGCGAGACGGTCCGGACGCGGAAAAAGACGTACATGCAGGCCGATCCGTGGAGCATCTCGCTCCCGGTGGCGCGGTCGCTGGAGATCGAGGCCGCCTCGAGGTGGATCGACCCGGCGCGGTTCTCGCGCGCCGTACGCCTGGCGCCGGTGCTTTCCAATACGACGCTACGGGCGGTGGCGTTGGAGTATTGGCTGCGGGAGCTGCCCAGCCGCATCCCTTCGGTGCGCGGCAGCAATCGTGCTTAAATGTGGGATATGGCGGACGACCAGAAGCCGGAACAGGCTTCGAGCAGGCGCGAGTACGTGCCGCCGAAACTCGAACGGCTCGGCACGATCCGCGACCTGACCTACGGCGCCGGATCGATGACGATCATGGACGGCGGGCATCCGCCGGGGCAGAACAAGAGCCTCGGCGACTGAGCGCGCGTCCATTCCTTCAGGGCCATGTACCGTCTGAGCGACTACGGAGCGATGGTCTGCGACCGGCGGCGCATCGAGGCTTATCGCCGCGCGCTCGCCGCCGTCGTGACTCCCTCCAGTGTCGTGCTCGATCTCGGTGCCGGCATCGGGACGTTCACGGTGCTCGCATGCAAGGCCGGCGCGGCGCGCGTCTACTCGGTGGACCCGGCAGACGTGATTGCCTTGGCCGGGGAGATCGCGCGCGCGAACGGCGTCGCGGACCGCGTCCGGTTTCTCCAGAAGAAGGCCGGCGAAGTGGAGCTGCCCGAGCAGGTTGATGTGATCGTCTCCGACATGGCGGGGGCGCTGCCGCTCTTCCGGGAGCACCTGCCGTCGGTCATCGCCGCGCGCGACCGCTTTCTCAAGCCCGGCGGTGCTCTGATTCCGCGGCTCGATCGCCTCTTCTGCGCGCCGGTGTCGAGTCCCGCGCTGTACGCGAGCGTCGTCGACCCGTGGGACGCGCTGCCGGACCTCGACCTCGCTCCCGCGCGCGCGATGGCGCTGCAGTCGATGTATCCGCGTGCCGTGACGCCGGAGGATCTGGGTGGGGAGGCGCGCGTCTGGGCGGAGGTCGATTACGCGACCGTGACGTCGCCGGACGCCGGCGCCACGCTGGAGTGGCCGATCTCATCGACGGTGCACGCGATCGCGCTCTGGTTCGAGACGACGCTGCACGACGGCATCACCTCGTCGTCGGGGCCGTGGTCGCCGAAGAGCGTGCACGCGACGATGCTGCTGCCGCTCGCGCAGCCGCTCGATGGCAGCGTGCTGCGCCTGACGCTCGACATGACGCTTGCTTCCGGCTTTTACGTCACCACGTGGCACGCGAGTACGGATCGGACCGAGGGCGTGCGCCAGAGCACGTTCCTCGGGGAGCCGCGCAGCAGTAAGTCGCTCCTGTCGCGCGCGCCGGTGGCGGCGCCGGCGGCATCGCAGCCGGTGGCCTACAAAGTGCCGGAGCGGGTTCTCGCGCGCCGCGTCGCCGAGGAACTGCTGCTGCTCGATCCGGCCAGCGGGATCTATCACGTGCTGAACGAGACCGGCGCGCAGGTGTGGGAGTCGCTGCAGCAGGGGAAGGGCCCGGACGCCATCGCCGCCGCCGTCGCGGAGCGTTACGGCGTCGACACTGCTCGTACGGCGGAAGATGTCGCGGTGATCCTGGCCGAATTGCAGGAGGCGAACCTCATCGAGGTGCTGCCATGAAGATCACTCCCGCCTCGGTGGTGGTCGCGTCGAAGGAACAGCTTTCGACGCCTCACGGCGACGAAGTGGTCATCGCGGGGCTGCGGAAGGGGAACTATTACGCGCTCGACGCCGTTGGCGCCCGCGTCTGGGAGCTCGTGCAGACGCCGGTCGCCGTCAGCGGGCTGACGCAGCGCATCGTCGAGGAGTTCGACGTGACCGTGGAACGGTGCGAGGCGGATCTGCTGGCACTGCTCGAGTCGATGGCCGAGCAGGGGTTGCTCGAGGTGCGATGAGCGCGTTTACTGAGAAGCGGCTAACCGCCGCGGAGAAACGGCTCGCGGTTGCCGCTTGGGTGTTGGTGCCGGCGGTGCGTCTGGCGGTGGCGGTTCTGCCGTTCCGGTTCGTCCATCGGCTCGCGGTACGCACGCCCCGCCGCTCCCGCTCTGCGCTCTCGCCGGAGCGGATCGCGCGCGCGGTGCACGCGGTCGCGCAGCGGTTGCGGGGAACGACGTGCCTGACCGAGGTGCTCGCAGCCGCGTACCTATGCTCGCGCTACGGCCACGCCGCCACGCTGCGCCTCGGCGTCGGCAGGAGCGAGGCCGGCATCGCCGCACACGCCTGGCTCGAGAGCGAGGGACGGGCGATCCTCGGCGAGCCCGAGCCGGGAACGTTCGTCGCGCTCGGGTAGCCGTTTCAGCACTGCCGCGGGGTCGTTAAGCATTTCCGGAGCTCGATAAGCATCTCCGGGAGGTCGTTAAGCATCTCCCGGACATGCTTAAGCATCTCTCGGAGATCGTTAAGCACCTAAAGTGGTGCGTTTTTGTCTCCTCGAGAGACAGCGTGCGAGAAGCTACTCCCGCAGCGACAGCAGTCCGTCGCCGTATACCAGCGTGATCGGGACCGTTCGCGTCCCGTCGCTCAGCTCGTAGCGGATCGTGTGGTCGTCGATGGCCACGAACTTTGCCTGCGAGCGCGCCCAGTCGAGGCGCGGCTGGAACCGTGCGAGCAGCTTCCGCGCGTCCTCGACCGGGTAGTCGATGTCGTCGGGACTGAGCAGGCGCGCGAGGCGTTCGGCGTCGTTGCCGGCGATGAATCGGGCGAGCGCAGTCACGTACTGCGCACCGGAAAATGAGTAGTAGAGGACAGGCCCGACCAGGCGATGGAGGTCGTCCTGCGTGACGTAGATACGCGTGTTTCCTCGCGGCCCAAGCAATTCGTACTCGAATCCCTGGATCAGCGAATCGTGCACGCGGCGCACGTTGGGGGCCTCGCCGACGGCGATGCGGAAGTTCTCCAGGGCGACGCGCAACGCATCGGCATGGTGGGGCGTGTACGTCTCCAGCGCGGCCGTGGCCTGACCGTCGCCGCCGATCGCGCGCACCAGCGTGTCGATGAGCTCCTGCGCCCGCTGTTCGGTGAGTGCCGGCGCCTGCGGCAACCGCAGCGACGTCGTGGTGGAGCGGCCGGTCGTTCCGCCGGCCGTCGCCTCGACCGTCACGCAGTCTGATTCGACCTCGACCTGATAGTGGCCCTGCTCATCCGCGACCGCACCCCATTCGCGCGCGCCGGTGCATTCGCGCACGCGGACGATCGCCCCTTCCGCGCCGGCTCCGCGGGGAGTGGTGATCGTGCCGGAGATGGTCTTGCGCGGCGCGGCGGGCTCGGGCGGTGGCGGAGTCTGTTGCGCGGACGGCGCGGCGCATCCCGCGAGTAGCAGCGCCACCAGGATCGAGGTACGCATCGGCGACGAACCGCTGCAAGCAGCGCGCTCAGTCGAGGCCGACGATTGCCCGCACTTCTTCTTCCAGCGCGTTCATCTGGCCCTTGTCGGTCTCGTGGTCGTAGCCGAGGGCGTGCAGGACTCCGTGGACCACGAGGTAGCGGATCTCCGTGGCCAGCGAGTGCTTCTCGTCGGCCGCCTGGCGGCGGGCCTGGTCGACCGAGATCACGATGTCGCCGAGGGGGCGGCCGGAGGCGGAAGGCTCGTTGTAGGAATCGTCGGCGGGGAAGGTGAGGACGTCGGTGGTCTTCTTCTTCCCGCGGAACTTCTTGTTCAGCTCCGTCATCGCGTCGTCGTCGACGAACGCGATGGAGACCTCGGTGATCTCTTCCTCCAGCTTCTCCAGCTTCTCGAGCGTGAGCAGGACCTTGCGCGTGAACGCGGCGATCTCGCGCTTGCTGAAGCGCGCGACCGCGACCCCCGTCACCTCGACGTTCGTCACGCGCGCGTACCGGCCGCGGCGGCTTCAGCCTCTTCGCGGTCGCGGTCGATCTTGTCGTACGCCGTGACGATCTTCGCCACGAGCGGGTGGCGGACGACGTCGCGCTGGGTGAAGTCGAAGAACTGCAGGTCCTCGACGTGCTCGAGGATGCGGCGCACCTCGCGCAGGCCGGACTTCTTCCCGTCCGGAAGGTCGACCTGCGTGATGTCGCCCGTCACCACCGCCTTCGAGCCGAAGCCGAGGCGGGTGAGGAACATCTTCATCTGCTCGGGCGTGGTGTTCTGCGCCTCGTCGAGGATGATGAACGAATCGTTGAGCGTGCGGCCGCGCATGAACGCCAGCGGCGCGATCTCGATGATGCTGCGCTCCATCAGCTTCTCCACCTTCTCGAAGCCGATGATGTCGTACAGCGAGTCATAGAGCGGGCGCAGGTAGGGATTGATCTTCTCGGCGATGTCGCCGGGGAGGAAGCCGAGACGCTCGCCCGCTTCGACGGCCGGGCGGCAGAGGACGATGCGCTTGATCTGCTTGTCCTGCAGCGCCGCGGCCGCGGCGGCGACGGCGAGATAGGTCTTGCCGGTGCCGGCGGGGCCGACGCCGAAGACGATGTCCTTTTCGTTGATGGCCTGCAGGTAGAGCTTCTGGGCCATGTTGCGCGGCGTCACGACGCGGCGGATGGCGTTGTTCACCTTGTCGTCGGTGAAGAAGTCGATCAGCGACGCATCCGGCTTGTCGCGCATGACGCGGATGCCGGTCTGCACGTCCGACTTCTTCATCGGATAGCCCTGCTCGATGAGGCTCTGCAGCTCGCCCAGCATCTTCTGCACGGCGGCGCTGTTCTCGGCGGTGCCGGAGACGAAGATCTCGTTGCCGCGCGACGAGATCTTCACCGCGAAGGCGTCCTCGATCGTGCGGATGTTCTCGTCGTGGTTGCCGAAGAGGGTGTGGGTCTGCTGCTCGTTCAGGGTGAGCTCAAGGGATGTCTTCTGATCTGCCATGCAACCTCATGCAATGAATAAACTGATCCAGACCTCGCCGTACTCGGCGCGCCTGGAGAACTGAAGCTTTGTCAGTGAAGCCGCAAACGGTTCCGTGCGGCGCCTGTGCTCGATCGCGACGAGAGCCTCGTCCGCGAGCGTCAGATGTTGGTCGATCGTCATCAACAGTTCGTCGTACTGCGCGTACGCGTACGGCGGATCGGCGTAGATCACGTCGAAAACCTCACCGCCGACACGCTTAATCCCCGCCAGGGCATCGGCCGTGACCGTCCGCACCGGTGCCTCGAGCGTTTTTGCCGCCTTTTCGATGGCCACAGTGTGCTTTCGCGAGACGTCGATCGCAACGCTTTCTTTTGCGCCGCGGGAGACGGCTTCGAAGGAGAAAATCCCGCTCCCCGCGAACAGGTCGAGGAAGCGCGCGTCCCGGATGCGCGCGCCCGCGATGTTGAAGAAGGCCTGCCGCGCGCGCTCCGAGGTGGGGCGGACGTCGTCGGGGGGAACCGGGATGCGGCGGCCGCGCAATGTGCCGGCGGTGATCCGGATCAATGCGGCCTGGCCCCCACGAAATACAGATGCAGGTCTTTCTGCGCCACGTAGATCGTGGTCGGCGCATCGAGGCACTTCAATTCGACGACCGGATCGCTGCTCGGCACCACGCGCATCACGCGGTAGACCTTCCGGTCGTCCGCCACCAGTTCGTCGCCCGCCTTCGGGATGTACCCCGCCACGCTCGACGTCACCCCGCGATCCTCCGAGATCGCGCGCAGGAGGTCGCGCAACGGCGCGATCTGGCGATTCAGGTCGTTCGGCAGCATGTGGCGCGGATTGAATACCCGCTCCACCCACTTCCCCTCCTCGTCGTAAACGCGGATCTGCTCGCGGCTTTCGGGCTCCGGCCGCGCGAGCGACTGCTCTTCGATCGCGTCGAGGGTCTTCGTGGAGATGTGGCTCGTGTACGAGGAGAGCGCATCCAGCGGGATCAGCAGCTTCTTGCGGATCGTCGCGGCTCCGCTCATGTTCACGACCACGAGGCCCCCCTCGAAGACCGAGATGCGCTGCGTGAGCGACCCCTCGGTGATCAGGAAGTCGAGCAGCGGCTTGCGCAGCCGCCCGTCGATGAGCTGCGACCCGAGCGCCTGCTCCGCGCCGGCGAGGTCGGGGATGTCGTACTTTTTCATCCCCCGGCCGGTAGGGATCGGCGTCGCGATCGCCCCCTGGTCCGGCGCCGGCTCCACTTTCGAGATGTCGTGCTGCGCGAGCGCCGGGAAGGCGCTGGCGAGCAGCAGGGCGGTCAGGAGTCGGCGCACGCGTTGATTCTACGCGCTCTCTTCCAATAACCGCTTGGCCACCCGCTTCGCGTACGACCGCGCCTCTTCGGGCGGGATCTCGCCGCTGAACACCGCTTCGCGGGTCTGTTCGAGCGCCTGGGCGACGTGCGGACCGCCGGGCACTTCGAGGTCGTTGCCGCGCAGCGGGAGCTTGAAATTCTCGTAGTCGCGGTAGCGCTGGATGTGCCGCTGCTCGTGCGGCACCTCCGTGGCGATCACGGTGAGCATCTCCGGGGAGACGCTGCGATAGATGCGGAAGCGCGTCCGCTCGTCCGGCGCCGCGCCTAGCTGTTCCTCGACGCGCGGCAGCTCGTTCGCGATCTCGACCACCGACCGCGCCCGTTTCTGGGAGAAGCCGGAGCCTTCGAAATCGACCGGCGACGCGTCGCCGCGCAGCAGCGCGCCGGTGTAGAGGACGTAGCGGTCGAGGTCGGGGCTCTCCGCGAGCTGCGCGTGGATCGCATCGAGGCGCGCGCGGAGGTCGCCGCTCTCGCGGCGTCCGAACAGCACCTGCAACGCGCCGGTCCCCGAGAGCTGCGCCAGCGTGGAGGGCGCTTCGTCTTCGTCCATGGCCAGGAAGACCTCGCGCCAGATGCGCTCCTTGGAGATCGTCTCGAGCGCGCCGGTCGCGATCGCGTCGCTCATCAGGCCGGCCGTCTGCTCCTCGAGCGTGAAACCGAGGCGGACGGCGAGACGGACCGCGCGGAAGATGCGCGTCGGGTCGTCGAGGAAGCTCCTGTCGTGCAGCACCCGCACGACGCGCGCTTCGAGATCGCGCTCGCCGCGGGTCGGGTCGTGCATCGCGCCGCTGAGGACGTCGACCGCGATCGCGTTGATCGAGAAATCGCGGCGGAGGAGATCGTCCTTCAGCCGTCCCGCGGTCACGGCGGGGAGCGCGCCCGGCTGGCGGTAGCGTTCCTTGCGCGCGGTGGTGATGTCGATCTCCGGGAACTCGGCCGCCGTGACCTTGTAGGTCAGGAACTGCGGGAACGAGCGGACGCGTCCGTCGATCCGCTTGGCGATGGCGCGGGCGAGCGTGGAGCCGCCCGTCTCGAGCGTCAGGTCGATGTCGACCGCCGGACGGCCGAGGAGGATGTCGCGGACCGGGCCGCCGACGAGGAACGGACGGCATTCCTTCTCGAGCGCGACCTCTTTCACGAGGTCGATCGCGCGGCGCTGCTGGCTCGGTAGATCCTGAAGAACGCTCATGAAATGGTCTGTTCGTAGAGGGTTTGGAGAATGCGCAGCCTCTGTCTCGCGCGAAACTTCGAGACCGTCTGCCTTGCCGCGTTTTTCTTGTTCTCCGCTACCTCGACTTTGAACAGGGCGGTTAGTATCGCATGAGTCATCTCGTTCGGATCGTTCAGCGGGACGAGGAAGCCGGTCCGCCCCTGTTCCAGCCGCCAGGCGTTCATCGGCGTCCTCGCCGCAACTATCGGCAAGCCAAGGACTAACGCCTCCGCGACGAATCCGTCCAGATCATTTTCGGAAGGTGCCGGATCCACCCATGCGTCTACATCGGAGAGATCTGCCGGGGTGGGCTCGCGGTCGTACAGATTCCACGTCACGTCGGAGCGGAAACGGCTGATGCGGGAGAGCGTCTTTTCGACCATCGGACGCATGCCGGGACGGACGAACGAGCCGACCACTTTCACGTCGCGGCCGGCCGGAGCGTGCACCGCGTCGAACCAGAAATTCTCCACCGCTTCAGGGACGTCGGGAGGGGAGAGGACGAACTTCGGCGGGAGCGGACGGCGCCACTGCCAGCGCCGCTGCGGCATCGGCGCCGAGGAGACGTAGGGGAGTGGAAGCTCGACCTTCGGCAGCTCGCCGGTCGCGTAGAGGTGGGCGACGTCGGCGCTGCCGCGGGAGAGCTCCGGGAGGGAGACCAGCGTCACCTCGTGCTTTCCGGAGAGCGCGGCGTGGTCGACGCGCTGGCATTTCCGTTCATACGCGGAGGCGCCGGGAAGGACGATTTGAGCGATGCGCATGCGTATTGACATTACAATGAATGACTTAGGTCATGATCTCGCACGCCGGTGTCTACAGCGAACGAAGCGACCTGATCGCAGGCCTGCGCAACGCGTGTCCTGACTGGACCTTTACCGGCGATGCCGACCGCGACGCCAGCCGCATTGCCGTCGTCGACGCCGGGAGCGACCGGCCGTCCGGAAAGAGCATCGTGCGGGTGATGCTCGTCGAGGGCGCGTTCGCAGGGCAGCGGAAGCATGGAGAGCTGGTCGTCGACCGCGCGGCGTTCCTCGGCGCCCCCGGTGAGTACCTCGAGTTCGCGGCCGACCTGGCGGAGGCGGCCATGCATGCCGCGCAGCTGGAGCAGGAGGCCGCCTACCTGCGCCAGATCCACGACCTCATGACCATGGTCGACGCGGACGATGTGTCGGAACGGATCACCACCACGGTCCTCTCGCTGCTCGGGCTCGAGCGCGGCACGCTCTTCCTGCACGACCCGCGGCTGGAGCGCTACGTGGTCAGCTTCAGCAACGACCCCGGCTACCAGGAGACGAACGAGTTCCTCCCCGGTGTCCCGCCCGACATCCTCCAGCACGCGCTGGCGTCGCCGGAACTCTTCGCGTCGATGCGCGACGAGAAGGGGCGCGGGATCATCATCATGCCGCTGCAGGTGCGCGAGGACCTGCTGGCGGTGATCCGCATCCCGCTCGAGGAGGGCGACGATCTGGTCGAGGAGACGACGGTCAGCGTCACGAAGTACCTGGCGGCCGTGACGCAGGTGCTGAGCAACATCTACCAGCTCACGCGCAGCCGCGACCTGGCCATGCGCGACGACCTGACCAAGGCCTACAACCGCCGCTTCTTCGAGACCTACCTCGACGAGGAGATCGAGCGCTCGCGCCGCTACGGGACGCTCTTCAGCATCATCTTCCTCGATCTCGACGACCTGAAGATGGTGAACAACTTCTACGGTCACCTGAGCGGCTCCCGCACGCTCCAGGAAGTCGCCAAGCGCATCCTCGGCGCCGTCCGCGGTATCGACAAGACGGTCCGCTTCGGCGGCGACGAGTTCTGCGTGATCCTCCCGAACACGGACCAGGAGCAGGCGGTCATGGTCGCCAACCGCATCTCGCGAGCGATCTCCTCGTCCCCGTTGACCATCGACGCCAACCTCGACGTCAGCATCACCGCCAGCTTCGGCATCGCCACGTACCCCACCCACGCCATGTCGAAGGAAGGCCTCATCCGCCAGGCCGACGCGGCGATGTACCGCGTCAAGTCGACCACGAAGAACGCGGTCGGGGTGGCGGAAGTGGCAGACGCGACGCGGCCGATTTAGGCGACGACAGTTTGGAGTGCGGTGACCGCAGTCACCGCTTTTACTGTTTGCTTCGGAGCGACAGCATTGCTGTAAACAGTAAAAGCGGTGACTGCGGTCACCGCACTCCAAACCGTCGCATCCGGACGCACATCAGCCGTACCCCATCCGGCAACTCCACCGTCACCTCCTCCACAGCTTCGTAGCCGCCCGTGCGGTACAGCGGGACGCCCGGGAGTGTGGCCATCAGTTCGAATCTCGTGAACCCGGCGTGGGCGGCATCGGCCTCGGAGGCTTGGAGGATCAACCGCCCCAGCCCCCGCCGCGAATATTCTGGATCGACGAACATCGCCCGAACCCGTGCTGCGTCATGGAAAGGGTCGAGCCACCCTTCTGCCGCGTCCTCCGAGGCCGGGCCGCTGAAGAGCTTCGTGCGGGCGCTCCACCCTCCGCACGCGACGATGCGCTCCTCCTCGACGGCTACAAAGTACGTCCCATCGTCAACAAGTTGACGATCGGGCACGGCGATGTAGCGGATCGCGCTCGCCAGCTGCGCTTCGTCGTAGAACCCGACGCCCAGCGAGGCGAACGACGCCTGCATCACGCCGGCGATCGCGGGCAGGTCGACGGGCGTGGCCTTGCGGATCATCCCCGGAGCGAGTCGGCGAGCCGCACTACCTCGCCCTCCAGCGGCTGGCCGCTGAACTCCATCTTTACCTCGTACACCCACCCGTACAGCAGCTCCGTGCAGACAGAGTGCACGACCCGCGCGTGGTCGCTCGAGCCGGAGGCGAAGAGGTTGTTGAGGAGCTGGTCGAAGTCGAGGCGTCCCTCGTTGACGAAGCTCATCCCGGAGAGATACGGCAATACCTCGGGAGACAGGTGCAGCACCACCCGGTCCATGAAGTCGTAGACGTGGTCGCCGATCTTCTGGAACACCGCTCCGAAGATGCGCTGGAAGACGTCGTTGTAGCGCTCGACCGTTCCTTCCAGCTCGTACTCCGTCTCTTCCGCGGCCCGCTTCTCGTCCACCGCCGCCACTTCCGCATCCTGGATCAGGTTCACGGCCAGCAGACCCCAGACGGTGCGGAAGGTCTGGAAGTTGGAGAGATAGCTGCGCGCGCAGAGCTGCTCGACCGACTGCGGATCGGTGAGGTGGTTGAGCACTTCGCTCTCGTCGTCGGTCAGCTCGAGCTGGAACGTGCGCGTGTCGGCGCCCGGGACCTGTTCGAGCATCCGGTCGACGCGCCCCACGCCGCGGGTGATGAGCGACCAGTATTCGATGCGGCGAACCCCGTCCAGGATCAGCCGCTCGGTCTGCATGGGCAGCATGATGATGTGGTCGGGAAAGTCGGAGGTGAACTCGATCGTGTAGGCGCCGTTGCGGTAGGCCATCGCGTCGAGCACGATCGCGTTCGCCTGCCGCTCCACCGCGCGCGTCAGGTCCTCCGGCTTGAGGTACCCCAGCTCGCACAGCAGCGCGCCGATCCGCCGCGCCACGACCAGCCGCTCCATGGCCGTGTCGTACTGCTGCATGTTCAGCTCACCGCCGCGCAGCAGCGTCTCGGCCAGCCCCATGTCGGGATCGGTGCTGGAGGCGAAGACGATGCGCCCTTCATGGAAGTAGATCGTGTCCTGCCGCAGGACCGCGTCGACTGTCAGGATGGCGGTCTCGCTGCTGCGGACGATCGACCGGATCAGGTCCGGGACCGTGGTCTCGCTCAGCTCGCCGGTGATGGAAAGGTTGTCGGACATGTGCGCGGGGGATTCTACCGATGGAATGCGCACCCGCCGCAATGTGTAAGATAACTACGACTCATGCGCCATCTCCCGATCTTCGTCCTGCTCGCCGCCTTCGCCTGCGCTCCCGCCGGTCCTCCGACGGGGCCGAACGACCGCGAGTGGAGCCTGCTGACGGCCGACTACCAGTGGCTGGAGACGATGCGGAAGGCGCAGAAGCAGCCTGCCGCGAACGCGACCCGCAAGGAGCGCATCGAGCTGCTGCTCGACAACCACAAGAAGCTCGAGCCGACGTACGTCGCCTTCATCGACAAGGTCCACGAGTACCACGACCGCACCGCCGACCCGCGCGCCGGACAGCTCCTGGCCCGCGAGAAGATCATGCTCGGCGACGAGTACATGACCGTGCTCTCGCGCTACGACAAGGCCATCGACCTCTATCGCGAGGCGCTGCAGTTCCAGCCCGGCAGCACCGACGCGCAGCAGCGCATCGCCACCGCGGAGCAGCGGCGGTTCGTGTCCATGACCGCCTTCGCGAACGTGAAGACGGGGATGAAGGAAGAGGCGGTGCAGGGGCTGGTGGGCCTGCCGCGCGAGGACTGGATCAAGCAGGTCGTGCAGAACAACCGGGTCTACTCGGTCTGGATTTATCCGAAGGCGGACGGAGGCGCGTCCGCGGTCTACTTTGACAACGGTGTCGTGTATCACACAAACTGGAACGCGGCCGCCCCGGCAACCGGGGCCTCGCGCTAGTGTCGTTCCGGGAGGATGGACGGATGGAAGAACACACTGCAGACGATCATTCGCATTACGAGATCTCTCTCACCGCGGGACAGGCGTTCGTCGCTTTCGTCCTGCTGCTCCTGTCGCTCGCCGCGTCGTTCGCGTTCGGGCTGATGCTCGGCAAGGGTCAGGCGGACGACCGCCTGGTCGTGCAAAAGGAGACGCCCGTCGTGACCGAGGCGGCGACGCTGCCGGCGAAGAAATCCGCCGGCGAGATCGTCGAGCTGGGCGTCCGGAGCGACGACTTTGCGCCCGCGGACGACGAGGAGGCCGCCCCCGCCACGGAGACTGCCCCCGCGACCGAGACCGCCGCGGTCGAGCCGGCGGAGATCGTGGAAACACCCGCTGCCGCCGCGACGCCGGCCGCAGAAGCGCCCAAGCCGGCCGCGGCTCAGGTCGCAGCCGCCGCACCGAAAGTCCCGCACCTCGCGCAGCTCCTGTCGACCGGCGACCAGAAGACGGCCGAAGCTCTGGCGGTCAAGCTGATCGACCGCGGCTTCAACACCGCCTTCGTCGAGCGCGGCACGACGGACAAGGGGCCCATCTACCGGGTCCGCGTCCGCTTCGACTCCGAACAGGAAGCGCGCGCCAACGAGCCGAAGCTCCGCGAGTTCTCGAAGGACGTCTGGATCACCGCGAGGTGAGGAGCGGTGTCAGGTGTCGGGTGTCAGGTATCTGCGGTGTGTCCGCCTGGACGACGCTCGCGGTGGACTGCATCATTGCGGGAAACCGCAGACACCTGACACCCGACACCCGCGGCGGAGCCGCAAACCAACGTGGCACCTCTCTCGCTGGCGTTGTCATCCATGGCTGATCAGCGCAACCGGAAGACCACCACCCCGGAGCTCGAGCAGCTCCGCTCCGCGCAGTCCGCGAAAAAGCGGCCCGCGGGCGATCCGACCCACATCCTGGACAAGGCGATCTACCAGCTCTGGGACACGATCAACGATCTCGACCAGATCCAGCCCGAACGGGTCGAGCACTATCGCGTCTCGATCTTCGGCTCCTCCCGCATCCGCCGCGGCGATCCCATCTATGAAGAGGTGAAGAAGCTCAGCGCCGACCTGGCCCGCCTCGGCGTCGACATCGTCACCGGCGGGGGCCCCGGCCTGATGGAAGCGGCCAACGCCGGCGCCGTGGAGGGACAGATCGAGACCAAGTCCCGCTCCTTCGGCCTGGCCATTCATCTCCCGAGCGAAGAGGCGGCCAACCCGTTCGTGGACAAGGTCTTCCGCCACCGCACCTTCTTCTCGCGGCTCCATCACTTCATCCGCCTCTCTTCGGCGTTCATCGTCATGCCCGGCGGGATCGGCACCGCGCTCGAGCTCTTCATGGTCTGGCAGCTCCTGCAGGTCAAGCACATGAAAGAGCATCCGCTGATCCTGGTCGGTACAATGTGGCCCGGACTGATCGAATGGATGCGCGCCACCATGGTGGAGCGCGGCCTGGTCAGCCCGTCCGACTTCGACGCGATCAAGGTCGTCGGCTCCTCCGACGAAGCCATCCCGATCATCCGCGAGTCGCACGAAAGATGGCTGCAACAGGAGAAAGCAGATGCCCACACAGGAGCAGATTCTTGAGGCGCTGAAGAAGGTCAAGTTTCCCGGCCTCTCGCGCGACATCGTGTCGTTCGGCTTCGTCCGCGACATCCGCATCGACGGCGGCAGCGTCGCCTTCACGGTGCAGTTCCAGACTGAGAATCCGTCCGTCGGCCAGCAGGTGGCCCGCGAGGCTGAAGCGGCCGTGCGCGCGATCGAAGGCGTGACCGACGTGCGCCTCCACCTCGAGATCGGCACCCGCGGCGGCGCCGCTGCGGGTGGCGGCGGCGGGATGCAGCAGATGCCCTCCGCTCCGAAGACGCTGGAGAACGTCCGCTGGCGCATCGCGGTCGCCTCGGGCAAGGGAGGCGTCGGCAAGTCGACCGTCTCCACGAACCTCGCGCTCTCGTTGCGCGCCCTCGGCTACACGGTGGGCTTGCTCGATGCCGACATCTACGGCCCGTCGCAGCAGATGATGCTCGGGATCGAAGGGCGCCCGCAGATCGATGAGCACGACGAGAAGATCATCCCGATGGAGCGCCACGGCATCAAGACCATGTCCCTCGGCCTGATCACCGACGCCGACACCCCGGTCATCTGGCGCGGCCCGATGGTCATGAAGGCCATCGACCAGTTCCTTACCGACGTGAAGTGGGGCAAGCTCGACTTCCTGATCATCGACCTCCCCCCCGGCACCGGCGACGCGCAGCTCACGCTCACGCAGAAGGCCGGCCTCACCGGCGCCGTGGTCGTAACCACCCCGCAGGACGTGGCCCTGATCGACGCGCGGAAAGGCCTGGCCATGTTCCGCAAGGTGAACGTCCCGGTCCTCGGCATCGTCGAGAACATGAGCTACTTCCTCTGCCGCCACTGCGGCGAGCGCGAGGAGATCTTCGGCCACGGAGGCGGCCAGAAAACCGCCGCCCTCCTCGGCGTCCCCTTCCTCGGCGAAGTCCCGATCGACCCGAAAGTGGTCGTCGGCGGCGACACCGGCGAGCCCATCGTCGCCGCCCACCCCGACGCCCCCGCCTCAGCCGCCTTCCGCGAAGTGGCCCGCCTGGTCGTCGAACAGGTGGAGAGCGGCATGGAAGGCCACAACCACGGGCACGGCCACGATCATGACCACGATCACGATCATGACCACGCGCACACGCACTGAATCGCGGCGTAAAATTTTGCGGTACCGGAGATCTGTCGCTTTCTCGGGATCGTGATCATGATCAACTACAACGAACACGATCCACCCCATTTCCACGCGCGGTACGGGCGGGAGAAGATCTCTGTTCGTATCGCCGACGGCGTCGTGACCGGACATTTCCCGACACGAGCCCTCGCGCACGTTCTCGAGTGGTGGAATCTGCATCGGGCAGAGTTGGCCGAGGACTGGCAGCTTGCCCGTCAGCGTATGCCACTGAAACGCATCGAGCCACTGGAGTAGGACATGCTGATCGACGTGATCGAAACCAGATACGTTCGTGACTTCATCGTCTGGTTGAAGTTCGAGGACGGCAGCGAAGGTGAGGTTGATCTGTCTGCCGAGTTATACGGTCCCATCTTCGAGCCGTTGAAAGACGTCGACTTCTTCCGGCAGGTGAGCGTTGATCCGGAGCTCGGCACGATCGTCTGGCCGAATGGTGCGGATCTCGCCCCGGAGTTCCTGTACGACAGGATCCACGTGCATGCCTGAAGCGCAGCTCTGATATCTTGCGCCGCCATGATCGATAAAGTCGTCGCTTCTGCGGATGAGGCGGTGCGGGATGTGATGGACGGTGCGACGCTCGTCGTCGGCGGGTTCGGCCTGTGCGGCATCCCGGAGAACCTGATCAACGCGCTGGTCGTGAAGAAGGTGAAGGACCTGACCTGCGTCTCCAACAACGCCGGCGTCGATGACTGGGGTCTCGGGCTGCTGCTGCAGACGAAGCAGATCCGGAAGATGGTCTCGTCCTACGTCGGCGAGAACGCGGAGTTCGAGCGGCAGTACCTGGCCGGCGAGCTCGAAGTGGAGTTCGTCCCTCAGGGAACGCTCGCCGAGCGGATGCGGGCCGGCGGTGCCGGCATCCCGGCCTTCTACACCCCCGCGGGATTCGGGACGGTCGTGGCCGAGGGGAAGGAAACGCGCGAGTTCGACGGGCGCATGTACGTCATGGAGCGCGGTATCGTCGGCGACTTCTCCTTCGTGGCTGCCTGGAAAGGCGACCGCCTCGGCAACCTCGTCTACCGGAAGACCGCCCGCAACTTCAACCCGATGGCCGCCACGGCCGGAAAGGTCTGCATCGCCGAGGTGGAAGAGCTGGTCGAGCCGGGCGAGCTGGAGCCGGATGGCGTACACACGCCAGGCATCTTCGTGCACCGGGTAGTGGTGGCGAAACGCGAGAAGAGGATCGAGCAGAGGACGGTCAGGAAGTAGCTCCGCGGTCATCGCCTCCGCTGCACGTGCAACGCCCCCTCCCTCATCCCCAGCCATCTTGGATACGCGAACGACGCGAGTCTCGCGTAGCCGGGTACGTCGCGGTTGAAGGCGATGATGAACTGGTCGTCGACGACGCCGACGCCGGGCTTGCCGAGGGCCTTGCGGCCGGTGCGGAGCGCGAGGAAGGAGTTGATCTCGTAGCCGCCGTCCATCTGGGTGATCTGCACGCCGCGGTCGTGCAGCCAGGCGAAGGCGTCCCAGCGGGCGCGGTTCCAGGCGAGATATTCGGCGGTGCCGCAGATGGAGAAGACGACCGCGATCGCGAGCAGCGCACCGGCCACCGCGCGTGATGCGCGGGTGTGGTCGAGATTGCTCGCGAGGACGACGAGCAGGAAGAGGAACGGCCAGCCGGTGTCGATGGAGTAGCGGTCGAAGTTGATCTTCATGAACGCCGCGATGGCCGTCCCGCAGGCGAGGTACGCCGCGCAGTAGCGCACCAGCGGGTTGTCGACGCGGAACGCGCCGAACGCCACGGCTGCTGCGATCACGCCGCCGATCGTGGTCACGATCATCAGGGCGACCTTGACCGCGAACGGCAAGGCGAAGGGATGCGGCATGCGGAAGGTCCAGACGTCGCGCAGCGTGGGAGGCCCGAGACCGAAGTCGGTGAAGACGTTGCCGGTGTTCAGGTAGGGGATCGGCATCCGCACCTGCATCGTCATCCGCCACGCCGCGTAGCCGAAGATCAGCGCGCACGCGACCACGGCGATGCGCGACCAATGCACCCGTCCTCGCGCAAGCAGCAGCAGCACCAGCGCCGGCGCGAAGAAGAGCGCCAGGTTCTGCCAGTTGAAGAAGAGATAGTGCGCGCCGCGGATGGCCAGGTTCGCCGCCGACGGGCGATGCAGCGAGAGCTCTTTCTCCGAGGCTACGAGCACGCCGCTGGCTACGAGCGCGCCGAAGACCAACAGCGCCGCAAAGTAGGTTGCGGCCAGCTTCTTCCTCCGGTAGAGCAGCGCGGCGATGAGCGGCGCGAGCGCGTTCAGCACCGCGAACTGCCTCGTGAAGAACGACGCCACGGTCGCCAGGAACGCGAGCGCGAGCCAGAGCCCTTCGCGATCCCACGCCCGCACGAACAGGTTCGCCGCGAGGAGCGACATGAACACGAACGGCACGTGCGTCATCGACGTGAACGACGCCCAGAAGAAGAGCGGATGAAAGAGCAGCGACGCCGCCCCGAAGAGCGCGAGGCCGCGCGAGACCTTTGCGTAGCGCAGCAGTGCGTACGCGAGGAGTGCCGAGCCGAGCGACAGCGTCAGCACGCTGGCGCGCAGCACCGTGTACGACTCGCCGAACAGCGCCGCCCACAAAGCGCCCCACACGAACTGCAGATAGGCGGTGGCGGAGGCGAACGGCGTGAACTGGATCTCGCCGGTGCGCAGCAGGTGGAAGGTCGTGAAGCCGACGCCCCAGTCGTCGTCGAGCGGGAAGTCTCCGCGCGGGTCGACCGCGGCCACAGCGACGAGGAACGCGGCGATCAGTAACAGTTTCGCGGTGCGATCCGTCACGGCCCGGATAGTCTCATAGACCTGTGATAACTTCCCGCGCCATGCCATTGACCCGCGAACAGATCGTCCGCCGCGCCGCCAGCGAGCTGCGCGACGGCTACTACGTCAACCTCGGCATCGGCATGCCGACGCTCGTGGCCAACTACGTGCCGCCGGGCGTGGACATCACGCTGCACTCCGAGAACGGGATGCTGGGTGTCGGTCCCTATCCTCGCGAGTCGGAGGTGAATCCGGATCTCGTGAATGCGGGGAAGGAGACCGTCACTGAGCTGCCAGGG
>DASQJY010000066.1:0-85559 GCA_035630815.1 Thermoanaerobaculia bacterium | reverse complement strand
CAACGGCGGAGAGGTGCAGCGGATCATCGCCGGCGCCTGGTCCGACGTGGGGCTGAAGGTCCCGCTCTTCGCGTGCACGTCCACGGTGCACACCCCCCATCGCAGGCGGCGGCAGCCGGTTGCCGCGGCGATCGGGAACGTATCGAAGTGGCGTCAGCGTCCTGCACGCTGACCCTCGAAGACCGATCCGCGGCGGACGCGCTCGGCGCGCTGTTGAGCTGCCGAGGCTCCGCCATCCACCGGCCGTCCTGGCCGAATGGAGACATCCCATGAACACCAACACGAATCCGAAACAGCCGTCGTTCAAGACCATCGACAGCGAGATCCGCGCGCTCACTGCCGAGATGCAGCAGGAGCAGACGCTGATGCCGGAGACGCAGAACGGGCGCATCGCGCGCCTGCTGAAGATCTACAACGGCATCAAGCCGCTGCTGACGGTGATCAGCGCGCTGCCGCTGATCCCGAGCGGCTGGCGCGCGGCGCTGGTGCTTTTCAACAACGCGCTCGCGGCGGTGGCCGCCGGCGCGGGCGCGGACGACGTGACCGCCGACTTCAAGGCGGGGAAGGATCTGTGAGGCGCGCCATGCCGACCCGCAAGATCGGCCGTGACGCAAGCTCCGGCAGGTTCATCTCCGTCACCGAGGCGCGCGAGCGTCCGGCCACGTCCATCGTCGAGACGATCCACGTCTCGCGCAATGGCGTGCGCCGCCTCAAGCGCCGCCGCGCCGTCTGTCCGCGGACTCGCGCCGAGTTCAAAGCCGGCCGCGATCTCTGATCCATCCACGTAGTTGACCCGGTGGGGCGCGCCCGTGCGCGCTCCACCCGTTCGGAGGACACGATGAACATCAAGAACTATCCGCTGAAGCGCGGACAGTGGTTCGAAGAAGCAACGGAGAAGAAGTACGTGGTGTGGCACGGCACGGCCGGCCGGACGCTGCACACGCCGTCGTCCGGGCGCCCCGGCCGCGCGACGACGTCGATCGACGGCTGGAACCTGGACGCACTGCGCGTCGGTGCGCCGTATCTGGTGGACCGCGACGGGACGATCTACAAGACGTTCGACGACTCGGCCTGGATCTATCACCTCGGGATCAAGGGGACGAACGGGCGGTATGACAAGGCCTCGGTGGCGATCGAGTTCGCGAATGAGCTCGGTCTGGCGCTGGATGGCGACCGGTTGTACGCGTTCGGGATGAATACGCCGAACACGGTGTACACCGGCCCCTTCTTCGCCTTCGACTGGCGCGACTACAGCTACTTCGCCCAGCTCGACGAGGCGCAGGTGGACGCGGGGATCGAGCTGACCCTCGACATCTGCCGCCGCCACGATATCGAGCCGTCGTTCTACTACCCGTCGACGACGTTCGACTTCCCACGCTGTTTCCAGGTGGCGACGATCGTGTGCCACTCGAACTGCCGCCGCGACAAGACGGATCTGGCGCTGCCGGATTGGGTGTACGAGCGGGTGGAGGGGGCGGGGATTCGGTTGGTTTCGTAGACGGGGGGCATTGCGGCCGCGGGTTCGCCGCGGCCGCACGCACTGCAGGTTGACGCGCTGAGGCTCACGCCGAGCGCCCCGATTCTCGGGCCCACTTTCTTCTATAGACCGTGTCAAAATCTACAAGACGCCGCAGTGGGAGCCGGGTGCGGGGCAGGTCTCGCCGACTGGCGCATCGGATCAGCGTAGGGAGGTTGTGATGGGCGAACGAACATTCTCGGCTGCCACGCTCGACGACGTGATGCGCTACGCCATTCAGGCGCTTCTTCAAGATGGCGAGCGTGTCAATGCGACGAAGGGTTCGAACGTCGAGCTGCGCGCTGTTCGTCTTGAGATGACAAACCCGCGCGCGCGTCTGAGCCGAACGGAAACGCGAGGAAAGCCGTTCAGTTGCCTCGGCGAGTTGTGCTGGTATCTGGCCGGCACGAACAACGTCAAGTTCATCGAATACTACATCGGAAAATATAGGGAATCGGACGAGAACGGCATTGTCTTCGGCGGCTACGGCCCGCGGCTCGTTGCATCGCGGGCCGGCAATCAGATCATTAACGTTTCGAACCTGTTGAGGGCGAAACCGGAGTCCCGCCGCGCCTGCATTCAGCTCTTCGATGCTACGGATATCGCCGACGATCATAAGGACGTGCCGTGCACGTGCACGCTCCAACTACTCGTTCGCGAGGGCGCGCTGCACATGATCGTGTATATGCGTTCGAACGATGTGGTCTGGGGCCTGCCTCATGACGTGTTCTGCTTCACCATGTTCCAGGAAATCATCGCGACCTCTATCAACGTGGACCTCGGGACGTACACGCATATCGCCGGGAGTTTGCATCTGTACGACGAGACTCGAGAGGCCGCAGAGAGTTTCATCGCGGAAGGCCTGCAGCCTACGACCATCCAGATGCCGCCGATGCCGGCCGGTGACCCATGGCCGGCCATCGCGACATTGGTGGAGCTCGAAGAGGTGATCCGGACTGCGGGACCTCATCTTGCCGGCGACCTCAGCGGGCTCGACGTATACTGGGCCGACATCGTGCGTCTTCTTCAAATCTATAAGTGCGTGAAACTGAAGGATTTAAAGACTCTTGCGGAGCTTCGAACCAGCGTCGCTAACGCCACTTACCACCCGTACATCGAAAGCAAGCTCCGGGGCAAGGGATAACAAGGGATGCACGCGACGCTAGCAACTCTGATCGACCGTCTGGAGCAGTCAGCAGTATCTCGTCTGCGTGTGATTCCGTGGAGCAGCCCGGTCCCGTCGTTCGGCGATCTATCCAGATCGACCGTCGCGTCATTGGGGCTGAACCCCAGCAACCGGGAGTTCGTCGACGACCACGGGCGTGAACTAGACGCTGAGTTCCGGCGATTTCATACGCTGCGGTCGCTGCAGCTTCGCTCGTGGTCGGACATCGATGCCCATCATCTCCGACTCGTACTGGAGTCGTGCCAGGAGTATTTCTTCAGGAATCCTTACGATCGATGGTTCCGGCGGCTTGATGCCGTGATCTCCGGCACCGGCACCTCGTTCTACGACGAGTTCTTTCCCGCCTGCCATCTGGATCTCATCCCTTTTGCCACGGCGTGCAAGTGGACCGATCTCGAACCGGCTCAGCGAACGCGCCTGCTTCGAGTGGCTGGCGATACGCTCGCGCTGTTACTTCGGCATTCTCCCGTACGACTCCTGGTCATCAATGGTCAGTCCGTGGTAGATCACTTCCAGGCGCTCGCCGGTATCAGACTCGAACGAATTGAGATGCCGGAATGGTCGTTGCCACGGCTCTCGGGCCCCGGCGTTCTCGGTGTGGCGTATCGTGGTGTTGTGGACGCGTTGTCCGGTCTGCCGCTGGGCAATCGGGTGATGGTCCTGGGATACAACCACAATCTCCAAAGCAGCTTTGGAGTCACTAACGAGGTAGTGAACGCCATTCGTAGATGGATAGGCGCGCAGGCCGCCGAGGCTCTCGCATGAGGGTGTCCGAACAGTTGGCGCTAGTCGGTCGGATTGAGGACGCACTGAACTCTTTCAGGCGCAACGTGCACGACCTGCCAGGTATCAGCAATCCTGCGTTTCGTGCTGCCTTGGTCAAGCAACTCGTTGCGAGTGTTCGCCGCGTGACGTATCCCGTTGTCATTCGCACGCAGGAGCACAGCCAGCGCAGAAAAGATCCGGCGGATAACATGTTCGACCCGCTCAAAGCCGCGCTTCTTCACTTTCGCGAGGGAAGCATTGACGAGGCATACTGGCTCGTTTTCCTTTTCGTGCAGTTTGGAAAACACCGGAGAGGCGAATACCTCTACGCGCGGAACGTATATGGCAGGTTCGGAGACGGAGGACGATGGGACTGGCGTGCAACGAGTAGCGATCCTGTCGGCTTCCGAGCGTGGCTGCACGCCAACCAGGAACGGCTGCGCGCGCTGCCTACAGCATTTGGAAACCATCGCAAGCGGGAGTCTCTTGATGCGTACTCCGACAATGGTACGGGGGCAACTGTAGCAACCTATGTTGCGTGGGTCGCGCCACCGCGATCGCATCAGGAGCTATTCGACCAAGCGCTTGAGCAAGCGACGGGCGATTCAAGAGGTGCGTTTCATCTTCTCTACGAGTCGATGGCCATGGTCCGGCGGTTCGGCCGGACCGCTCGATTTGATTATCTGGCTATGATTGGCAAGCTCGGGTTCGCACCAATCGAGCCTGGTTCCGCGTATCTCGGCGCTGCCACGGGGCCAGTCACCGGAGCGAAATTGCTCTTCGCCGGTGCGCCGAAGGTGAGAATGTCACTAAGGGATTTGGACGACGTGCTGATCCGACTGGATTCACACCTGAACGTGGGAATGCAGGTAATTGAAGACGCAATATGCAATTGGCAGAAATCACCAGGAGTGTTCAAGTCTTTCCGCGGATGACCGTCTCGTCGTCCCACGCAAAGCGTCGTTTCAGCCCGTTCAGGTAATCTTTCCGTAGTTTTCCCCGATGTTGAAGCTGTCCAACTACGATACCCGGCGCGATTCCGATCCTCGTAGCAAAGCGGATCACGGCATTGGCGGTCGCGGGTAGCTTCAGCAACACCGGCTCTTCTTCGGCTGGAATGAGCGTTCGCAGAGCGAAATCGCTAGCTTCATCCTCTTGAGCGGTCGGTGGCGCACCGCTTTCTTCAAGGAAGAATCTGGCGCGGCCGTGGAGAAGGAGGTGGCCTGCCTCATGGAAGAACGTGAACCAGAACTGGTCATCCGTAAGAAAACGAAAGCTAAGCAGGAGCATGCCCTTCTCCGGGCTGAGGAAGCGAGTTGCGCCACTAGCCCTGCACCCGTTCGGAGCACGCACGACCACAACCGCGACACCGCTCTGCGCACATAACTCTCGCAGTTTCGGGATGAACCGATTCGGATCTTTCTGCCGCGTCAGGGCGCGAACTTTCAACAGGGCTGCGCGAAAAGCGTCCGGATCCCAAGGGCCACAATCCATCGCCGCTGCTTCGACCTCTCCTGCGCGAAGCCATGTTGCGACTGCTCCCGGCTGCGATTCGAAAGAACGTGACGTTCTGAACGCGGTAGTACTGAGCACGTTTCCGTAACCCACTCTCCACGCAGGAACACTCGGAACCCCGAAGAAACGCAGGCAGGCACCGACGCGCTCGGATGGCGTTGCGTCGAGCCAGCCAAACTTCACCATGTCACTGATGGGGAGTTCGGATAGCCATTCGGCTTCAGAGTTTTGAAGTCTCGTGAGCATGTCACGATATCGATAATCGCGAGCCATCCAAAACTCCACCGAGGCACCAAGAACACGACTGAGGCGGCGCGCAAGCGCCAGAGTTATCGTAGAACGGCCCGCGATCAGGGCTTGGACATCTTCGATACTCTGCTCTATTTGAGCTGCAAGGTCGACGGGCGAGAGACAGCGCTCTCTTAAGATCTCCGCAATTGTTTCGCCTGGTGGTGTTGCCCAATCAGGGTTGAAGGTTTCCATAGTCATCATGACTTAGATATGCCCACGATTTTGATGCGGCTGACTTTGTCCCAATCGATTACATTGGAGTCTGTCATAGGATTTTTGGGGTGATTCGCGCGACATGACATTCGATAGCCGCCGGTCAGTTCGATTTCGAGTTCCCCATTGTGGTGTGCTCGCGGCCGGCCCAACAGGACGTCTTTGATGGATACCGCAGAATCGAGGTCGTCTAGACGCGCCATAAGAACATAAGCAACTTCCTGACCGAACTCGCGGATCGCTTCGGCGCTGCTTTCGCAGATAGTGCGGATATGCTCGGTGTCGAACGCCAGTTGCACGATGATCTAAAGTACGAGGCTTAGCCGGGAAGACGCATCGTGCGATCGCCAGGCTGCGCCAGTCAACGCAACAAGGCGTGCGCGACCGGAACACATCAACTTGGGCGGCAGGATGTGGCGCGTCACTCCTCATGACGAACGTACGCCGACATCAGTTTACCACGCCCGTAGATCAGTCGAGCCTGGCGCGCTCTACGCGGCGGAGAATTTCGCGCCGCGTGCGTCCTCAAGGCGCAGAATGACGGCTGTGGAAGGTGGTCCGGTGATCCGCGTCATCGCAGCCGTGATTTCTCGCGGAGACAAAGTTCTCGTTTGTCAGCGTGCACCCCTGAAGCGCCATGGCGGCTTGTGGGAGTTCCCCGGTGGCAAATGTGAGCCGGGTGAGTCGTTGGCTGACGCCGTGCGCCGCGAATTGCGTGAGGAATTGGCTGTGGAAGTGATCTCGGTCGGGGAGGAAGAGGCAGTCATCCGCGACCCGGATTCGCCGTACCTCATCACGTTTGCGCCGGTGCTGATCGCCGGCGAACCATCGTGTCGCGAGCATGTTGATCTGCGGTGGGCGTCGCTTCCTGAAGTGTCACTCCTCGCCTTGGCTCCGACCGACCGAAAGTACGTAGAGCTAAGACTTCGAGAGTCGCGGCTGGCGACAGCAAGCAGTTAGATGACCAGGACCACGCCGCCGCCGTTGCCGATTCCTCTCGGAGGCTAAGGCGTGGCTCGTCGGTCCCGCACGTGACCACGCCCACACCCGTCCGCGCGCTTCGTCGCTGACCACGGGTGCATCGCGGCTCGGCGCATTCGAGACGTCTCTCAGCGATGCGGATTTCCCCTTCCCTGATCAGGCTCCCCCCGCCCCTCCCCTCGGCGTCGCGCCCCTAAGCCCTGAGAAGCTTAGAGCACTCAGCGACACCGCCCTCGCCCGGTTTCCATTCTCGCGCCGACGCCAAATCCGTCGTGCCGCTAACGCTGCGCCCACACCGCATCGAGCAATTCCGCCGGGGCAACCTCCAGCGCTTCGCACAGCCGGAAGACGACGTCGATCGTAGGACTGTTCTCTCCACGCTCGACTAGGCTGAGGTAGGGCTGACTGAGGTCGGCGGCAGAGGCGAGCCGCTCCTGCGACATCGCTTTAGCCTCGCGAGCGCGTCGTAACGCAGCGCCGAACAGCACCGCATATCGGCTTCGATCTTCGCGCCGCGTCACCCCTTGCATCGTAGCGCGTCAGGATGTACATTCTTAGCATCCATAGTTTATAACCGTTGGGAGTGAGAACGCATCGATACCGCGCGATCAACAAAGCTCGAAGACGCAAGGAGAAGCACGCCATGACCACCACCCCCACCCACATCCGCACCCTCTTCCTCCACCCGAAACCCACCTACGCCATCGGCGAAGCGGCGACGCTGCTGGAGATGGACTGGCGCGATCTGCGCGGGTGGATGGAAACGGGCGAGGTGGAGGGGATCGAGACCGACGAGGGGCTGGTCCTGCCGTGGGCGGAGCTGGTTTCGTTCGGGTTGGATTTCTGGTCGCAGGAGGTGGTCGAGGAGGCCCTCGGCGCGGAGTTGGCCGAGGCGCTGCCGGAGCTGCTGCGGCTCACCGAACTGGAGGTGCGCATCCCGCGCATGGAAGTCGTGGCGCTGGAGCGGCTTGCTGCCCTCGACGGCGAGACGGTCAGCGCCGTCCTCGCGCGCGAGTTGCGCGACCTCGTGTCCGTGCATTCCGAGTGGCTGTCGCAGGAAGTGCCCGGCTTCGCGGAGGCGCTGGCCTGGCCGGAGACCCCGCCCGTCACCTCGCCGCGCGGCGGCGGAGCGTCCGGCGCGCCGGACGCGAAGCAGGCCACGTCGGGAGACGAGACGCGTGGCCGGAAGCCGAGGTGGTCCGATGACACAGGACGGAAGACCGAGGCGGCGATGTTCAGCGTCGCCGCGCATCGCGTACCGGCGGCGGACGTCGATGCGGTGATCCACTGACGCACGGAGCGGAACGATGCGACGAAAAGCCGAACCGACCGAACGCCATCCACTGCCCCCCTCTCGCCACGGCGGCAAAGGCGGCCCGCGAGAGCTGAGCATCACGACCCTCTTCCGCGCGAGCCAGCGCGCGCGCAGCGGCGAGACGCCCGTACCCTACCTGCGCATCTCTGGACGCTGGCTCGAGCAGTACGGCCTCACGCGCGGCAGCCGCGTCGTCGTCTCCGGCGAGCCGGGTAAGTTGGTGCTCACCCTCGCCGCTGCAGCGGACGATTCGGTTGGTTTCGTGAGGCGCGAACTGCGGCCGCGGGTTCCCCGCGGCCGCACGGTTAGAAAAGGTTCCTCATCGCGCCTACGAATACGCTCGCGGTGAATTCGTTCTTATCGGAGCGCCAGCCGAGGGTCACACCGCCAGAGAAGAGGCCGTCTTTGCCGCGGTAGAACGCGATCGGTAGCTCAAGACCGGTCGCGTCGTCTTCAAAATTCCGATAAACGACGAAGTCGAACCCAAGATCGTCTGACGGGAACCAGCGCGTGCGGAGCTCGGCGATGCGTTTGTTGCCGTGCTTCGGCGCCCCGATGGCCGCTTCGGAACAAGTCACTGCAGGCGAACCTTCATTGACCGGCTTGCAGACCTGCTGCTTTTTCGCCGCCTCGTAACTTGACTCATAGCGATACCCGACGCCGGCGAAGTACAGCCGAACCCGTCCAACATCGAAATGGGGGAGCAAACCGTAAGAGATCGAGCCGGCGTACTGCGGGTGTGAATCGGACATCGGAGCGAGTGCGTCTGCTGTCAGGTAATCGAACTTGGTGCGGGTGTACTCAAGCTTCGCACCGAGCGCGGTGGTGGTTCCTTCGATGGTCGTCACCTCATTCACGAAGTTCGGCTCAACGCTACGGAAGTCCAGGACGTTGCAGCCTTCGGTTTTGCCGTGTCGCTTGCAAAGCGCCGTAGCTTTGTCGATATCGAACCGGACCTGCCGGCGCCGCGACAGCAGCACGTTGTATCCAGCTTCGAGCTTGGCAGTGCCGGCGAGTCCCTGAAGGTTCGACAGCTCTTGCTGCTCCGCATTTTTATTAACCGGCGCCGTGATCTTCAGATGAGCACCACGGGTCGGAGTTCCTCCGAATGAAATCAGGGCCACCGCCTTCTGGTCACCCTTCTCGGCTTCAAACTTCACGGCTTCCTCGTGGCCGAGGATCGTCGATTCGAGATCCGGACTGCGACGAGCCAGCGACATGTCTCGCAGATTGGCCGCGTCCTTGATCTCGTTCTTATCATTATCCGACTGCGCGCTGACCACCGGCGCGGCGGCCAGCAGAAGCAACAGCAGAGCGATGCGAGTGGTCATTCCTGCCCCCGTTCTTTGCTTGATGGCTTCTTGGAAGACTTCTTGGGTGTCTTCTTCGAAGACTTGCGGCGCGCGCGAAACCGCCTGACCGCAACCGTGGCGCCCACCGCAACCACGGCGGCGGTTGCTGCCGCTGCGGCGATCGCTACGCCGCTTGCCACGAGGAAGCGCAGGCCGCCTGCGGCCTCCCCTTCGTCGGAGATGTCGTCCTGGATCTTCTTGTCAGGTTTCGATCCCTTGATCTCGATCGTATAGGAGGAACCGGGCTGACCTTCGATGAAGTAGTCGAAGTCATATGTGCCGCTGGAAAGCTCCAGCTCAGCACTGCCCGCCGTAGCGGCTCCCGAGAACGAAATCTCCTCTTCGTTGATGCGGGCGACGAAGTTGTTTGCCCCAGGCGCAATGTACGAGATTTTTACCTCTGGCATGCGATGCCTCCTCGTAGTTGGAGGGCACCGAAGCCTGTTTTTCCCTACCTCCGTGGCTGGCAAGGTCGACTCGGTGGCGATCGACGAAAACCGTGCCGCGAGCGATAGCCGTCGATCACAGGTGCTCGGCCTCCGCTGACCAACGCGGAGACACGCCACCATATTGGGCGTACCGTGTCCTATTCAACGAGCGCAAGAATGCCCAAGCCGAAGCCACCCACCGTCGCCGAACTCTTCATTCCGAAGGCCGCGCGATTTCTCCGCCTGCCCAAGAGCCTTACCAAAGTGGCGGTGCAGGCTTTGTTCGACCAAATCCTCGAACAATGCGACGCGCGACGGGTGACGCAGGAGATCCGGGTGCCGCGCGGTTCCGGCCCGAGACGGTATGTGTACTCGTTCCTCTGTTTCCGGACGATGTCGCCCGTACCGTTCCTCGTTCCGACCGAACTGACGGAAGTTCGGTATGGCTTCGTGCTTTTGGTTGAACGAGACGGTTTTCTGGCCGTCTTCAACCGCGGCGCCAAAGGTCTCGACGACGCGATCGAAAAGAAGGGTCGGCCCGTCGAGCGCAAGAATCTGACGCATCTTTTTGCGGGCACTGCGCGGTACCAGAAGCTCTCGACGCGCCGCATGACCATCGCGAAACAAGAACTTCGCGGCGCTTCGTACGAAGCCGACGACCTCGAGATGGCACTGGTGCCGGCTACCGCCGCGCGATCGATCCTCCAGAACATCCGAATGGCGACGGAGGAGCACGGAAGCGTCGGAGTCACGCCAAGCACGGGTAGGGTTCGCATCAGCGCGTCGAAAACCGACATCGATGAATTGGTTGCGTTCGTGGATCAGACGATCGCGGCCATCAATGCGTCGACCGCGTCAGCGTTTCTGACTGCGTTCCCTGAGCCGGTCGAGCTAGACGAAATGCCGAGTGACGTTTTGCCCGTCGGCCTCCTGTTTGATCTCGGAGGCGTTCACGACCTGCTCCACGATCCCGCTTATCCGCATACTCTCGTCGCCCCGGACACGCTGCCGTCGGTAGATCAGTTGCTCGATGCCCTTTCGCCGGTGCTGACGTTGCGCGACGACGACGAGCAGTGGGATGTCATTGACGAGAGTGGGGCAGTTCTCGCCCGCATGAAACGCCTGAAGAACTCATACAGCATTCGGTTCACTTTTTCGAAAGACTACGCGATCGAAGATGCTGACGGCTGTCCGATGACGCAGGACGGAAGACGGAAGCGGCGATATTCAGCCTCGCCGCGCGTCGCATGCCGGCCGCGGACATCGATGCGGTGATCCACTGAGGGACGGAGCCGAACGATGAGACGAAAGGCCAAACCGACCGAACGCCCTCCACTGCCCCCCTCCCGTCGCGGCGGCAAAGGCGGCCCGCGAGAGCTGAGCATCACGACGCTCTTCCGCGCCAGCCAGCGCGCCCGCAGCGGCGAGGCGCCAGTACCCTACCTGCGAATCTCCGGCCGCTGGCTCGAGCAGTACGGCCTGACGCGCGGCAGCCGCGTCGTGGTCTCCGGCGAGCCGGGGACGCTCGTGCTTACCGTCACTACACTATGGCTCCGGCCGACACGCGATTAACTTCACGCGCCAGAAAGAGCGCCCGTCATGGCGAAGCCGCCGCCGAGCATCGTGGGCGTCCGCGGAACGACTCCGCGGACGCCAGAACCAGATGAGCGTTAGGTGCCGGGCAGAATCGTGTCGAGCAACGCGCGCGCCGCGCGCGCGTCAACCGTAACCGCAAAGAAGAACCCGGTCTGCCACTTCTTCTGTGTGGGAATCGTGGAGCCGACGAACTTCTCGCCTACCTTCGCGCCGGAATCAGGCGCAAGTCGGGTAACACGCGCACCGTGGAGGCCTATGGTGAAGACAAAATGTCCGCCGTCGTAACTGATTCCCGCCAGTGCGTGTTTGCCGGGGTCGTTCAACGTGAATCCGATCGTAGGGTTGAGCCGCTGTGTAATTTCCTTCGGCTTCTCCTTCTCCAGATCACGTTTGCCGCGCCAGAAGTAGGTGTACGCGGCGGCGTAAAGAACATCGCTGCTGCCGTCCTCGGTTTCGATGATGATTTGGTCGCTGCCCTGCGGTGTGAGCCCGTAAGCGCGATCCGTGAGGTTCGTCCACGCGGGACCGAAGCTAATGATGCCATCGTACAGGCGATTGACATTGAACTTTAGTGTGCCGAGTGATGTACGTTTTGCTTGCACTCGCGCGGCGATGTCAACAGTCACTTCGCCGGGCGCGAGATCGCTGACTTCATATGTGCGGTAGAAGCAGGGCGGAAGGTCTTCTTGTGACTCCCGTTTGATGGCGGGAATTTTGACTCCGCTGCCGGCGAGCGTGATGTTGCCGGTCGTGCGTGTCGCGGACGTGCGCGTGACTTCCAATGATTGCAGCAAACCTTGGTCAGTGCTGAGCACGTGGATCGACACAACGTCGTCTTCGTCAATCGGCTGGGTGGTCCGATCCTGCACCGAGCCGCCTGGCGTGACCACGAACTGCGGGTTGGTGATAGTACTGCCCACGTCGGCGATGTGAATCCCGGAGCATCGATCAGCGAATTCGATGACTTCATCGTCATCTCCGCCTGCGTCGTCACTCTCTCGGTCATCACCTTTCGTTTTCTTCAGCGTGGCGGTGAAGATCTCCTTGTCATCATCAAGTATGCGCAGCAGCGAGCCTTCAGTGCTAATCGAAATCGCGTTGATCTTGGCCGTAAGGACGTGAACGGTCTTGCCCCCAACGCTTTTTGTCGTCCGTTCAGGTGTAAATTGCGAACTCTTGCCGAGAAAGATGGCGGTCTTCTCGCATGTGAACTCAACACACTGAATATTCACGGTCACATCTTCCGTGATCTCGACGATGCCTTCCTTGTTCTTGATCGCTTTCGTATTTTCGTCGGTTGCGGATGGCGTGATGGCACCGTTTGCCTTCGTCAACATGATGTTGACATTCTCAGCCGCTGCAGCCAACGGAATGAATAGAAGTAGGATCGATAGCAGGGTTCGTTTCATCAGTCTCTCCTTAATTCAGTGGATGTCGCAGCGAAGTACGTCGAAGACGTCCGCGGCTGGGGTGAAGATTCGAAGGCTTTCGAAATTGGGATCGAGATCGGTTCCTTGGCCGACGAGGAAGCCGAGCACGTGGTTCGCGGAGTCGACCAACGCCGCGCCGGAGTCGCCGTCTTTACTCTGGATGTCTGCGAGGATGGCACTCGACAGCCCAAAGGCAGGAAGAGCGACGCTTGGATGGATGATGCGGCCGCTGACGACCTTAGCCGTTGACGCTCCGAACATCCGTACCGAGGCGTTGTTGTCGCCTGGGATGGTGACCGGTCGCCAGCCGGCGATCGTCCCGATGCCAGGAATGACATTGGATGCATCGCTAGCGTCGGCGAGTATGATCTTCGCTGCGTCGACTCCTGACATCGTCCCTAGCGCCAGTGCGCCGAACGGCTGCGGGCTGCTGCTCTTGAACCGACTGGGTACGACAAATTGGATAGGCGGCTTGCCGTTCGGAAATTGCGATATGCCGCTCACATGCATCGCTGTGATGGCGACCACATCCTTAGTGTCATTGTCGATTGCGAACGCGCCGACGGTGCCGGCTGTCTTCTTCGATGGTGCGGACGTGCCGATGCTTGCACCGGCGAGGACTTGGCGGCGGATCTTGCCCAGTGTCACCACGTCGACACGAACGCGCCGCTTACCGACCGCGATCGATCGCGGTATTGCTCTGGTTTTAGTCTTCCGCAGTTCCGCCGGAGTCAGCTTCTTCTCAACGAATACGGTGACGCAGAGCTGCCCGGTCGGCATGCCGCGTTGCATTACCTGCCCGATGCCGTACCCGAGAACGCCTGGAATCTTCTGCAGGTATGCGCCTCGCTCGTCGATCGCGCTTTGCACCGCGCGAAGCTTCGGTTCGACAAGCGCAGACGGCGCGTCGCCGTAGGTAGCTCGCGCGAGTCGGCCGCGCGCGGTGGCGAGGAGACGTTTGGCGCGATGAATGTCGGCCGCCGCGCGCTCGGCGACGTCAATGCGTGTCTTCGGCATATCGGTAAGAGGGACTCGTTTCTGTTTTTCTCCACGTCTCGTGCAGACGAAGCAGGGCCAAGGACATTCATCGCCGAACCCACCGATGCGACTCGGGTGAGAAGCGTGACCGGCAAGCTCGCCCGTGCAGGCCCACGGCATCGATGCGCCGCCGCTTGACCGACGGCGCTCTACCTGGGCACGCCGGACAAGGTATCGGACATAGGCGGACTGGGGGCTCCTTCATGGCTTGGACAACGTCAGACGTTAAAACGTTGAGCAGTGTCCGGTAGGAACGCGACGGGCGGCCGGGGCTGCAGGAACTCGGTTTCGCGCCGGTTTGCCACATCGTGCCGCCGCGCTATCGCTCCCTCACGGTAGGAGCGCTGTAGCCGGTGCAGGCCGTACTTCGTTCAAGGCGTTGTCACCGGAGCCGCAGAAGTAAGCGTCACGTTCTTTTCTGCCCGCTGTCCATCGCGATTGATGACGCCTAGAACAAACTGTGCCGAGATGGTCTTTCCGGGCGCCAGATCGATTAGCTTCGATTCTTTCTCCGTCACGTTTGCCAACTTGAACTTTAGTTCCTTCGCGTACTGGGGATTCTCTTCCTCCTTCGCGATCACCTCTGGGCTGTGTTTTCCGTTCACCGGCTCCAGCCACGCGGCCTCGACCTCGATCGCGTCGAGTACGAGGCGGGCGTCGATTGAGAGGTTGCGGCCCGTCACCACAATTGTTAATGGCGTATTGAGGGTCGCGACGACGCTGTCGATGATTGGCCCCGGCTGTCGAACCATCTTGCCGCCAAGGTATCCGGCCGAGCTGATGCCCATCAGGTACAGGAAACCTTCCGGAATCTTCGGAAGATCTTCGATGGCTCCTGGGTCGCTCGAGCCGACAAGCGCCAGGAATGCGCCGACACCGAGGATCGTCCAAACGACGAACTGGACGCGCTCGGGAACCACCATCCCGCCGGTGGTGATGAAGTCCGAAATCCGCTCGGAAGGCGCGCCGGCACCCTTGGTCTTGTCGCTTCCGATCCCCGTAGCGATCACCGCGGTCCCGGCACTGATCAGCAAAATGCCCGGCAGATGCTCCGGAACCTGCGCGAACTCGAAGAATCCCTGCACGAGACTGCGGGACGCCGTGAGATAAACCCAGCCGAAGATCGCGGCGAACGTCCACATGTAGAACTGCGCCTTCGACACGCTGTACGAGCGCGTCTGCTCATCGTAGAAGAAGCTGGCGAGGATGTTCGGCCGATTCGCGCGCGCGATCCCTTTCCGTCCGCGCCATGCCAGCACGAGGATCACCGCCAAGAGGATGAATGTGACCAGCATCGCGATCTCGCGTGGCCGCGTCTTAACGACCCACGACAGCACGACGTCCGCCTGAGTCGTCGAGATCTTGTCGCCAACACGAACGCCGACTTTGCGTCGTCCGTGATAGCGAAGCGGGATATCGCTGAAGGTGATCTTCCGGCCGTCGGCGGTCGGAGTATTCGTAACGTTTGGAATCTCCTCGCCGTCGAGCAGGAGATGCTGATCGGCGGCGAGGTGGCTGAAGCCCTCGCCAACAACGTCAATCGTGAAGAACTCCTCCTGCTTTCCTGTCGGCACCGTTGGGTAGGCGGCGGGAACGGGGTACGCGCTCGTGATCTTCGGGTCCGACGCGAGAATCAACTTCGTCACCAGCGGCTCCGACGCGATCGTCGTCTCGCCAGCCTTGAGGTCCGTGACGTGATAAACGCCAAGGGGGTAGTACGTCGGGATATCGATCTTGTAGAGGGCGGGTGCGGGCGGCGGCTCTGCCGAGGCGGCCCGCAGCTTCAACGGCGTTTGTTTCTCAGGCTGCGTGGTTTCGGGGTCGAGACGCTCCAAACGAGCCGTCACAGCAGTCGTCGTGGATGGCAGCTTGGCGATCTTAAGCTCCAGCGTCGTTCCCCGGACGACCTCTTTCGGTATGGCGCTCACGACCTCCTGCGCACGTCCCGCGAACGCATAGACAAGCAACGGACACAGCACGACCAGTCGAGCTTTCATTCCCGGTCTCCTCGTTTCTGATGAGAGAGACGACACCTCCAATTTCCCCTCCGCGTTTCGCATTGATGCGGCGCACTTCTCCTCGGCCCACGTGACGAAGCTATTTTTCGCCGAAAACGATCGGAGAATTGGGGTGCTTAGGCTCAGTTGAGCCACCAGCGGCAACCGAAGCGCGGCGCCGGATCGGCGTGGCCGGGTCGCGGCCTCCGTGTGACCCCCCTCACCCCCACCCGTACCCCCCATCACCGCCCCCGCGTGCGTCACGACGAATGATGAGCGCGGAGGTCCACCATGACGGCAACACTCATCCCCCCTCTCGAGGAAACCAAACCCTTCACCCCAGGACCATGCGCGCCACGGTGTTCCATGGCCCGGGCGACATCCGCGTCGAAGACGTGCCGCGGCCTCACGCCGGGCCGGGCGAGGCGCTGATCCGGGTCACGACGACCACCATCTGTTGGACGGACCTGCATATCGTCAAAGGGGAGTATCCGGTCCGGCCGGGGCTCGTCATCGGGCATGAGCCGGTCGGCGTCATCGCGGAGCTCGGCGCCGGCGTTGCCGGGTACAACATCGGCGATCGCGTGCTCGTCGGGGCGATCACGCCGTGCGGACAATGCAACGCCTGTCTCTCCGGCCATCACTCGCAGTGTGGTCATGGCAATGACTGCGAGGCGCTGGGCGGCTGGCGCTTCGGGAACACCATCGACGGCGCGCAGGCGGAGTATCTGCTCGTGCCGAACCCGCAGGCGAACATGGCCGTCATCCCCGACGAGCTCACCGACGAGCAGGTCGTCCTGCTGGCCGACATCGCCTCGACCGGCATCAGTGGTGCCGAGTCGGGCGAGGTCACCCTCGGCGACAAGGTCGCGGTCTTCGCTCAGGGGCCGATCGGCCTCTGCGCCTCCGTCGGCGCCAGGCTGCTCGGCGCGTCGATGGTCATCGGCGTCGATGGCGACGACGCGCGCATCGCCATGGCGAAGAAGATGGGCGTGGACGTTGTGCTCGACTATCGCAAGGTCGACGTCGTCTCCGAGATCCGCCGTCTCACCGGCGGCGGGGTGGACGTGGCGATCGAGGCGCTCGGCACGCAGCCGACGTTCGAAAACGCACTGCGCGTCCTGCGTCCGGGCGGCACGCTCTCCAGCCTCGGCGTCTACTCGGGCAAGCTGGAGATCCCCTACGACGCATTCGGTGCCGGCCTGGCCGACGTGCGCATCATCACGACGCTCTGCCCGGGCGGCAAGGAGCGGTTGCGCCGGCTCCTGGACATGGTGCGCAGCGGCCGGCTCGACCTCCGTCCGCTCATCACGCATCGCTTCAAGCTCGCGGAGATCAACGAGGCCTACCGCGTCTTCGGCGGGCGGCTCGACGGTGTGATGAAGGTGGCCGTGACGCCGTGAACGCGAGGGGACGACCGAAGGCCTCCGGCAGCCGGGGTCACGGACCCCGGACCCCGTTGGTTGGCCCAGCCTCCACTCGACAGTCGCGCAAGTAATCACAGACGTCGCCTTGTAGGCTGGGCCAAACCAAGTGGGGTCTGGGGCCCTCGGCCCCAGCCGCCGGAGGCCCTCGTCGTTCCCTTCAGCTCGCTGCGTTGCGCCGCAGCGCGTCCGCCAACCACGCGAGATCCTCCGTCCACCGCTTCCGCCGCGCGGCGTCCTGCGCGAACAGCGCGTCCCGCTTGGTGAGCACGAGCGTGTACGGGCGGCCGGTGCGGCGGGTGCGATGGTCGAGCGGCAGTTCGTGGCGTTCGATCATCTGATGGACGTGCGTGCGGTGCTCCTTCGCCAGCGGCCACTCCAGGACCGCGCGTTCGCGCGCGATCAGGAACGTATGGAGTTTCGTGCATCGGTCGCAGCGACAGCCGAGTTCCGCGGGGATGGACCAGTCTCCGGGCTCCCGCGGTGGTGCGCTCAGCCGCGCGGTGAGCGATTCCACGCAGAGCTCGTGAACGGGGACGAGCGCGAGCCGGACGTCCGCATCGCGTTTGGGCACCGCGCGGAGGAGCGTCGTGAGAAAGTCCACCCGGCGTTCGGTGCGCGCCGCGGCGAGCTGCCGGACGATCGATTCCTGCACGTCGAATGCGCCGATGGCGAGTGTGGTCCGCAGGACATTCAGCAGCGGCGGAACGAGCTCGCTCAGCGCCGCGCTGGCGCCGGAGGGTGACGGATCGGCGTCCGCTTTGCGCAGCTCGCCTTCGATCCACTCCCACTGCCGGGCGGCGAGCCACCGCGCGAGCGACCATCCGGCTTCGCCGGCCGCGGCGAGCTCCTCGCCAATGCGCGGAAGCAGGTCCAGCCATTTCCGATGCGCGTCGCCCCGCGCGATCGGGAGCGCGGACAGCACGTCCTCGCTCCACTGCAGGCCGAATTGCCGGAGAAGCGGTTCGAACAACGATGCCGCTTCGGGATCGACCGTTTCGAGCGAAAGTGGGCTGAGGAGTCGCGATGCGAGTATCGGATCGGCGACGCCCGCGGCAGCGCGCAGTGCGTCGTGGATGAGCGGCTCGGGCGCGAAGCGGGCGGAGTGACTCCAGAACGGAAGAAGACTCTCGACCTTGCGCCGCGCGTCGTCCTGATTGCCGCCCTGCAGCGTCCGGACGACCTCGCTCAGCGCCCACGAGGCCGAGGCGCGGGCGCGGATGACGAACGTGCGCTCGCGCGGCCACATCACGATGGCGGCGCGGTGATACCACCGGTCCAGCGTGTTGCCCCAGTTCCCCATGTAGCCGGTGTAATCGCTCTGGAACGGACTCATGTCCGCCGAGGGACGGGTGTAGCAGAGCTCCTCGTCGCGGACCGCGGACGAGATCGGGGCAGGGTTCTTCGAGCCCGCGGCAACCCAGTTGCGCAGCTCGATGTCGCTGTCGACGAGATCCGTCAGGATCGGGCCCACGTCGTCTTCACCGCCGTTGGCGTCAGGATCGTCGTCGTCGAAGTCATCCCAGGAGTCGCGCCACGCGCGGCGACGGGAGGGAGACCACTCCGCCGGATCGCTCTCGCATTGCCATGTCTCGTGAACGTCCGCCTGTGCGAGAAAGACCTCGCAGTCGAGACGCTCGGCTGCCGTCCGCAAAGCAGATGCGCGCGCCGCGTCCGAGCCTTTGAGAAGGTCCCATCGAAGCCCGTGCGCGGTGTATTGGTGGTCGAGCAGGTAGACGAGGCGGTCGGGTGGCGCCGTCTCGCCGCCGAACCTGCCGCCCAGCGGCGTCTCGAAGTGACGCTGCAACGCGTCGATGAGGGCATCGAGCACAGGCGCCTCGACCTGCGGCGGCGGCGCCGCGGCGACGCCTTTCGTCAGCAGGTTGTACGTCAACACCACGCGCGCTCCGCTGGTCACGCGCTGGACCTCGTGCCGGCAGTCGGCATAGAAGGCGACGAGCTGCACGTCGGTGCGGCTGCCACGGAAGGCCATGACTTCGCCGTGCTGCTCGACAGTCATCTCGCCGCCGCGGAATGGAGACGGAAGTGTGACCACCAGCGTCCCGATCATGCCGTCGGTCTTCTCCGAGTCCTGGTGAGACTTGAAGAACTGGCCGCGCTCGTAGAGCAGCATGTTGTGCAGCTCCGCCTTCAGCACGACTCCCTCGGCCAGGCCGAGGCCGGCGCGGATCTCGTCCAGCAGCGGAAGCAGGGTCGCGTTCCAGCGGCGCTGGTCGATGCGGATGCGGCTCCTGGCGATCTCCCGGCTGTCGCGTACTGTCGTGTCGTATACAGTGCGGTCGCGCAGTCCGTAGCGCGACGGCTTCGCCACGTCACGGAGACGCGATATCGTTCGCGCCGCGAGCGGCAGATCGAGCGCGCCGACACCTTGCACGTCGATGCGGAGTGCCTCCGCCGGCGCGGAGCGCTCGGTGGCGAAGGAGCCGGGGGGCGCGATCGTGTGCAGCCGTTCGGCGATCTCGCGTTGCATCGCCCCGAGCGTACTCCCGCATAGGGACGAGAGTCGAGGTACGCACACGCTGAGGGGCTGACGTCACCAGCAGCCCGCGCTCCTGCGCGGCGGTATACTTTCGGCCATGTCGATGGCCGCGGCGCTACGCAAGCACGACGACACGTCGGACGCCGATTCGATCGTGGTCCTGCACGATGTTTCGTGGGAAGACTACGAACGCCTCCTCGCCATGCGCGGCGATCACTCCGCTCCCCGGATCAGCTACCTCGAGGGGGAAGTCGAGATCATGAGTCCTTCCCGGGATCACGAAGTCATCAAGTCCCGCATCGGACGCCTGCTCGAGGCATGGTGTACCGATCGAGGAATCGAGTTCGAGGCGGTCGGCAGTTGGACGATCAAGAAGAAAGCGAAACGACGGGGAGCGGAGCCCGATGAGTGCTACATCTTCGGCACGGAAGAGCGGGAGCGGCCGCACCTCGCCATCGAGGTGGAATGGACGCACGGCGGCATCGACAAGCTGGCGATCTATGAACAGCTCGGCGTCGAAGAAGTGTGGTACTGGCGCAAGGGCATCATCGAGATCTATGTCCTGAGCGAAAAGAAGCTCGTGCCGGCGGAGCGTAGCCGCCTCTTTCCCGACCTGGACCTCGAGCTCCTCGCCTCGATGCTCGACCGTGACACGCTGACGCAGGCCGTGCGCGATTTCCGGGCCGCGCTTGCCAACGCGTAGATCCAGAGATCTGGATTTTCGGTGTGATGGTGCTGCTGGCCAAAGCTCGCGAGCGTGCAACGATAACTCCGTACTTTCACCCCTGCTATCCTTCGGCGAGAGGTGATTCATGAGTCGTGCAACGACTCGAAGTGATCGGGGGTTTGCCGAAGGCGCCCGGGGATCGGCAGTCGGGCGGGTTCGTCTCGAGAGCGGGACAGGCAGGATTGCCTGTCCTCTTCACCCGATCTGCCGAAATCCGGGAAGGGATCTGAAGAAGAGGCGGCGCGATCTGCAGAGTACCGGGGAGTCTTCTTCAGGAGACTCGGAGTGAGCTGCAGATTGCCGGGGAGTCTTCTTCAGATGGCTCGGAGCGACCTGCAGAATGCCGCGGAGTCTTCTTCACGAGGACTGGGAGTGATCTGCAGAATACCGGGGGGTCTTCTTCAGGAGAACCGGGAGTGATCTGCGGAATACCGGGGGGTCTTCTTCAGATGGCTCGGAGTCTTCTTCAGATTCACCTCGGCAGGAGATGCGCCGTCTGAACACCTTCGGCAAACGCCGCAAAGTGGCCCAGCCGCAGGTGAAGGCGCAGCCGGCGCTGCCGCCGGCCGAGCCGAAGCCGGTGCAGTAAGCAGTGTCGTCCCCGGAGCCCGGGTGTGCGCGAGCACGCCCGGGCTCATTCGAGGCTCAGCTGATTCCGCAGTACTCTTTCATCATGAGCAATCGGGCGAAGCTGGTCGCCGGCGCCGTAGCGGTCATGGTTGTCGCGTTCGTGTCCCTCGCAGTGGGGCAGGCGCGCGCGGTGGACCGCAAGGCGGATCGCATCCGCGCTGGAATGACGGTGAGCGAAGTGATGCGGCAGCTCGACGGGTGGTGGATGATCAATACCCATCCGGTGGACAGCAGGGCGATCCCGCATGGCACCGGCCCGGAGTTCAACGGGTATTCGGGTCGGGTGTACGTGCTCACCCCGGTTCGACCCGACGGGCGCGAGACGGATCTGCGGAAGATCTCGCGGGCGGAGCTCGAGGAACGCCTGAACAAGATGCTGAGCGCCGGCAAGCCCTGGACGGTGTACTTCAATTTCCGGACGGTGCCGACAGACACCGGCATCCTGGTGCGGTTCGATGGCAAGGGAAGAGTCGCCGGTAGTCAGTAGCCGGCCCGGACTACCGGGGGGTTCACGCGCGGCTCAGCCAATACGGTCGCCGCTCCATCCCTGTCCTCCACTCTTACTTCACTCCATTGCGCAACGCCGCAAAGTGCGTCGCCCGAATGCGCGTGGTTCCGGCGGTGATCGCCGGATCGGGATGCACCACAGCCCCCAACCCGAGGGCGCTTCGCGCGGCGTCGAGTGCATTGCGCAGCTCGACGACGTGCAGGCGCTTCACGCCGATGCCGGCGGCCAAAGCGGGGTCGGTGAAGCTGGCAGCGGGCAGGCCGGCCAGGGCCTGTACCGCGGTCACGGCGGTGCGCAGTTGGGTCACGTGGGTTGCCTTCACCCGGGTCACGCCGGTCGCCAGCGGATCGTCGATGAAGATCACGGTGGTGGCCAGGTCGGCGACGCTGTCGGGCGACGGACCGGAGCCGTCGACGGCCCGGACGCGGTAGAGGTACGCGGCGTTCGCGCCGGCCGTATCGTTGAATGAGGTCGTGGTGGGGGAGGCGACGAGGCCGAATGCGCCGCCGGCGGCGCGGCGAAAGACCTGGTAGGACGTCGCTCCGGCCACGGCACCCCACGATACGTTGATCGAAGTGGCAGTGGTGGCCGTGGCAACGACGCCCACCGGTGCGGCGATCGTATTCACGAGCGACAGCCGGGCGATGGCGGAGGGGAGGCGGATCAAGTACTCCGCCTCCTGCTTCCCGAGGGGACTCTGGTCCAATAACGTCGCGTTCCAGGCGAATTGGGCGAGGTCGAGCTCGAGGGCTGCCAGCGAGGGCTCGCCGGAGGAATCGGCCGCGCGAGCGACGGTGGCGGTCAGTACGGACTTGCCGGTGTCATACAGATTCGGATCGCTGCCTCCCTGATTCGGAGTGACGCCGGTCAGCGTCCCGCCGATGCGGCTGCCGGTGAAGGTGAAGAAGAGCGCGTTCGGCCACGTGCCGGCGGCCGTGCCGTCTCCTCCCGCGGCCACGGTCGAGCCGAACTGGTCGAGCGTGCGCGCCCACGCTTCGAGGATGTCGCTCGGTGCGATGGCCGGGCTGCCGATCGGCGCGTCATTCGTGTCTACCTGCAGCCGGTAGAGCAGGTTCTGGTCGTACATCGAGGCCATCCAGAGCTGGTCGGTCGAATAGGTTCCGGGAGCGTCGATGACCTGCTGCAGGCTACCGTCGGCGAGGAAACCGAAGCTCACGCCATTCTGCTGCAGTTGGGCGTAATTCAACGTGTATTGCCGGGCGATGTTGGCCGCGTAGTCCTCGAGGTAGGTGGCGTCACTGCCGGCCAGGCCGAGGAAACGGAAGACGTGGTGCCATTGGACGAAAACGCGTCCGGTCACGTTCGCGTAATCGTCTTCCGGAGCGTCGGCCGGCAGGCAGGGAGAGGCCGGGCGACGCGTGCAGTAGTAGTTGCGCATCGACGTCGCGCCGCGCTGCAGCGTCTCCACGACGCTGTAATCGCCGGTGAGCCAGTAGTACAGCATCAGGTTGTCGAAATAGGCGTGCGAGCTGTTGAAATCGACCCGGTATCCGCCATAGCCGGCGGGTGCCTGGCCACAGTAGAAGTAGCCGTCCGCCGGCCCGCATTGAAAGATCTGCGTGTGCAGGGAACGGAGCGCGCCCGGTGTGGCCAGCTCGTCCAGCCAGTCGGTCCTGCCATTGCGCATGGCGAAGTTCGGGATGGTCCGCACCGTGTTGTGGTAGTCGGTCCAGGTGCCGCACCAGTAAGGGTCGTCCCACGACTCCGCCGGCGTGACCGGGTCGTCGCAGTCGATCTCGTCCGAGTACAGCGGGTTCGCCCAGTTGCGCGGGTAGAGGCCGAACGTCATCAGGCCCGCGATTCCACGCTCGTCGATCTGCTCGAGCGTCGTCGTCGCGACGTCGTTGGCCTCGTCGTCGAATTCACTGAAATCCGCCGCCACCGCCCCAACCGGAAACTCTTCCACGGCCTCGGATGCCGCAAACCATTCCGCCTGCGGCCACGCGTGCAGCGGCGCATGCATCGGCGCCCAGACCTGCCGGTCGAGCGTCGTGCGCGATGGCGAGGGGGAGAAGACGCCGACGGCGAGCGTGGCGAAGAGTCCCTGCCGCGCGCCGAGCCATGCCGAGCCGCCCGCAAAGTCGGCCGTGTCGACGAGGTCAATGGCCAGCCGGCCGTCCGCCAGGACGCGCAAGGCCTGCGGCTCGTAGCGGTGCATCCGGTCGAGGGCGATGGCCACTGAGCCGGCTGCGCTGCTGACGGCGAGCATGCCGCCGTCTGCCTTCTCCGCGTTGACGGCAGGCACTCCCGGAAGCGTGACCGTGGCTGCGAGCGGATCGGGACGGTCCTGCCGCAGAAGCTGGCGAACGGCCGCGGTCTGTCCGGCGTTGATCGTGCCGGTGGTCGTCGTAGCGAACGCGCCGACCGCGGTCGCCGCGGCCGGGTAGGCCACGTCGAGAGAGAGCGCATCGCGCACCTGTTGCACGCGCACCGCGTTCGGCGCTCCGTCGCAGGAAAGGTTTCCGGCGCCGCAGCGATCGCCTTCCCACGCCACCGAATGGCGAACCACCGCCACCGGTGAGCCGGCGCTGAAGACGTAGCGCCTGCGCGAGCCGAGTGCGCCGCCGCCGACGGCCGGCATGGCGTAGCTCCCTTCCACGACGACCACCGCGCTGAGCGGGCCGCTCTGCTCGAGGACGGCGCGGCGCGTGGTGGGGTGGGCGTAGCCGGTGCCGTTCACCTGCGCGGTCATCGTGCTGCCGCTCACGAGGCGGGTGTTGTTGGCCAGGCGGATCTCATCGAAGAGGGCGCCCGAGCCGCCGCCGACGATGAACCGCGCCGCGCCGGTGTCGATGGTGAACTGGTTGCCGTTCTGGCTGACCGTGAGCGGCACCGCCGGAGCGGGATTGCTCCCGGCCGAGCCATCGAAGACCACGCGATAGGTGGCCGTGCCGTTCGCCGGCACCGTGGCCGGAAACGTCACCAGCAGCCACTGGATCGGCGCCGTGCTCACGCCCAGGCCGGCATGCCATCGCGCCAGGATGCGGAACTCCGCCGGCACAGCCTGATCCTGCGCGTTCACGATCACCAGCGCGGACGTGCTCTGTACATTGAGAGAACGCGGCAGCGGAACACCCGAGCGAACGATCTCCCCCACTCGCGCAACCCCTCCGTTCTCGCGCAGCGTGAGGAGGAGCGAATCAGGCCGCGGCGGAGGCCAGTCTCCGCGCAGCGGGAGCGAAACTGCCAGAAGGAGCAGGGCGGCGATACGAGTGGACACGATGCGCACAACGTAGGTCGCGCCGGCGCGGTCGGCCATGACCGGCGTCACTGCGCGGTGGAGCACCGCCGATCCAGGGTCATGTCAAACGTGACGCCCGTGTGTCACTGATGTCTTTCCTCGAATTTCACGCCGGAAGGTTTCTCGAAGAGATCTTTCGGCGCGTCGAGCAGCTGCTCGAATACGGAGTAGACCAGCGTGATGAACGGCTCCTGCCCTTTCAGCATCTCCACCCGGAGCGGGATGTCGTTCTTGTCGACGAACAGGCGCGCTGTCATCCCTTCGGCCGAGTGGACGTACAACCGGCCGCCGGCCGGCGTCTCCCGCGGCGCTGCGCCTACGGCCTTCATGAACGGCACTTCGCATCCGAGCTCGAAGTGCCGCCAGAACGTCGATTCGAGATCGGGGAGAATCGGCGCGTGGAAGCCGAACGATGGGCCGGGATCGACCATGTGCTCCGAACGACGGTGGCAGGACGGGCGACGTGCATCATGTGAATCCGGACCATGCGGCGACGGATCCGCGGGCGGCGGCGCAGCAGGAACAGGTGAGGGCGGACCATGATGCGCTGGAGGAGCAGGCGCGGCGGGTCGAGGCTTCGGTGCCGGGTGGGACGGGCGGTACGGCTGATCCGGGGCGGGCGGCGACGGATCCGGAGGCGGCGGCGGTGCAGGATCGGGTCAGGGCGGATCATGACCGGATGCAGGAGTCGGCGCGGCGCGTCGAGGCGTCGGTTCCGGCGGATGTGCGGGATACGCCGATTCAGGCGGCGAATCTTGGGACGCAGGCGTCCGCGGATACTTCGCAGCCGGTTCGCAACGTCGATACGGCGCGGGAGAATGCGGATGCGGCTCGCGAGAGCGCTCGGCGGGTGCAGGACAGCGTGGCGGATGGCGACGACCGGCGGTAGCCGTTTCGCGGTTGTCGGTTGTCAGTGGTCGGTTGTCTGCGGGTCCGTTGCCTGGGCAGCAGGTTTCGTGAGTCGGTGCCTTACAGACAACTGACCGGTCGCGACGTTACTCCGCCTTCCTTGTGAGCACGTACGCTGCTGCTACTCCGGGATGGGTCGAGGCGACGGCGGGAATGTCGCGGTCGCGAGCGGGGAGGCTCGAAGAGACACGCGTGGCACTTCGGGTGATGGGATCGGTGCACCACGCGACGACTGGAAGACCGCGTGCACTGATCAGATGACCGCGTGCACTGAGAAGATGAGCCGGTGCGCCGGCATCATGACTCGCTGCAGCGACGGGGTAAGACCTCGCGCGGCGAGGATCAGCCGCTGCGGCAGCGAGAAGAGGGCGTGCACGAACGTCATCAAGCTCGTGCAGCGATGGCATCAGGGCGTGCACCAACGTCATCAGCCGGTGCAGGGTCGTCATCAGCGCTGGCAGCGACGTCAACAGCGCGTGCATCGACAGGATGACTTCGTGCAACCGATCGCATCACACGTGTCCGCGAAAAGATGAACCGCGCTGATGCGCGCGCCGACGCGGCTGTTGACGTCGATGACGCGTTCATACACACGCAACGGCACGGCTAACGCGCGCATCAGCGCGCGCGATCACAACGATTGCCGCGTCTGATGCGATCGTGACTCGCTCCTGTCGCGGCGACTGCAGCGATTTACAACGCCGACGCAGTGAGTTACGCGCGTATCGCGGCGTTTGATGAAGGCGATAGCAGCGAGTCACGAAAAGATTGCAGCGTTTGATCCCGTCGATGGTCGCGCCTGATCCTCTCGATGACGGCGTCCTTTCCAGCGGACGCGCGGGCAACGATTTTTCGAGCGGAACCTCAAATTGTAACAACCGGGCGCTTCCGTGCAGTGTATAGTGTTCGGCAAGCAGAGGCGACGCTTGAGCAATGGCGTCCGGTTCCCGAGCGACGCGGCGGCGGTTGTACATGGCCGTCGCGGGATAACCGTAGTACCGGCTGATTGCCTGTGTCATAGCCTCCGGTACTCGCGTGGAGTTGAGCCGAGCTCCTCCAGCCGTTATCTCCCGTACCCGGTACACGTCCGCGCAACGTGTACCACTGCCGCCCCCGAGGCTCGCGGGCTCGGGAATCGATGGACCGGACCGCGCGGCGCGTAGCCGCTCGGTCACCGGACGTCATCGGATGTTACCGGTGCGTCCGGCCAACCCGGATTACCGCAATGGAAAGGTGCGGAATCCATTGGAGAATTTATGACCCCGAAGAAGAGCACTATTCCCCAACCGGCAGCGGTGACCCTGGACGGGTCGCAGCCGCTCACGCCGGAGCAGATCGTCGAACAGCTGCGCCTCCTGCGGCAGCACATCCCGGACTTTGGTCCGCTCTCGCCCGCGGACGCGCTGGCGCGGCGCCGTGCCGCGACCGTGCACGTCGAGCTGGTGAAGGGGGCGATCAACTCCGTCGGCGCGTCGCAGTTTCTCGAGGGGGCGATCGGCAAGGACGCCGATACGCTCCGCGTCGAGGAGGCGGACGAGAAGCGCTGGAGTGCCGTCGAGGACGAGCTGGCGACGATGCACAAGGGTGTCGCCGCGGCGAACCTGTCGCGCCGTTACCGCCTCGGCATCACCGCGCTTCAGACCTACGCGATCGCGCGGCAGCTCGTGCGCCAGGAGGCCCATGCCGGCCTCCTGCCGCACGTGGAGTCGATGAAGCGTGCGAGCAAGTTCGGAAAGCGCCGCCGCGCGCAGACGCCGGAACAGCCGGACACGGCCCCGGCGCCGGCGAAGCCGTAACGAAGTAGCAGTCATGTAGTAGTAGTGATCGTGACCGGGCGTGTCTGCAGCACGCCCGGTCTTTTTTATCCGCGCCTGAATCTGCGCCAGTGTGTCCACGATACTATTTCGTCATGCGCGCGACGGAGATTCTGGACGTATCCTCCTGCAGCGCACGGACGTCGATCTCCAGCGGGAGCTCGAGCCGCTGGATCCGCAGACCCGGATCCAGCTCGTCAGCGAAGTCGTCGCCTTCGAGGATGCGCGAGCAGCATCCCGTTCCGCGTCTCTCCACGTCGAACAAAAAGACGGATGCAGCGAAGAAGCGCAAAGCGAAGATGGCAAAGCTGTCGCGAAGGAAGAATCGCCGCAAGAAGTAGGGGAGGAGCTGCCCGATGTCGCGGACGCGTAAACTGCACCCACACCGATGAAAGGCTGTGCGCGCTCCTGTCTCCTTCTGCTCCTCGGCTGGAGTGCCGCCGCGTACGCTTTCTACCGCTACTTCGTCAGCCTCCGCGACTTTGGCGCGCCGATGTACTGGGGCTCCGCGTTCGCCGGACTGTTCGTCGTCGCCTCGATCGGTTACGCCGCCGGCATCGGCACGGCGTACCGCGAGCGGAAGATGCTCCTCGAAGCGATCGCCGGCACGCCGCCCGCGGACGGCCAGTGGGCCGGGATCAGCGGCACGATCCACTCCACCACCCCGCTCACCGCTCCCATCTCCGGCGAGCGCGTCGTCGCGTACGAATACAGGATCCAGCGCGACGAAAAGTTCGGGAAGAACAGGACGCAGGTCGTCTACTACGACGGCAGGGCACTCGCCCCGAGCACCGTCGCCACCCGCCAGGGGAGCGTGCGCCTGCTCTCCGTCCCCGCGTTCACCGACATCGAGGCCGAGTCGATCGTGCAATCCACCGCCGTGCAGCGCGCGAAGACCTTTGTGAGCAGCACCCCGTTCAGGATCTTCGACACCGCGACCAAGCGCCGCACCCGCATCGAGGAGGAGTGGACCGACGACGACGGCCAGTTCCGCCTCGACCGGCAACACTTCACACGCGACGTCGAGCTCTCGGGCGACTTCCACTTCGAAGAAAAGCACATCAAACAGGGAGAGCAGGTCTGCGTCTTCGGCCTCTACTCCCGCGACCGTGGCGGCCTGATCCCGCACCCGAACTGGGCCAAACAGACGCGCCTCATGCGCGGCGATGCGTCGAAGGTGGCCGCACAGCTTCGCCGCCGCATGATCAACTACCTCATCGGCGCGATCGTCTGCGGCGGCCTCGTTTACGCGATTGTGCGGCTCTACCACTACAAGGTGGCCACGCTGCCGCTGTGACCCGGATCGACTGGAACATCCTTGTCGAGCCAGTGGACCAGGGGGCTATCCAGCCATTCATCGCTATCGCTGCTTCGCCGCGCTAAGATCGAAGCTGGTCAACTGATGAATGAACAGGAACTTCGCGCACTGATCGCGAACCATGAAGCCGACCGCGTCGAGTTCACGATCTCCACGACGAATACCGACAAGTTCTCGGAGGCAGTGTGCTCGTTCGCGAACGACCTTCCCGGCCACGGCGAACCCGGCTATCTCGTCATCGGTGTCAATGACTCTGGCCGACTCGCGGGCATTCAGGTTACCGACGAGCTCCTTCGGAACCTCGGCGCGCTGCGCGACGCCGGGAACATTCAACCGCTGCCGAGTCTCACGGTCGAAAAGGTGGTAGCGAGTGATGGTGAGGCTGCAGTCGTGACGGTGCAGCCATCGCCGCTTCCGCCGGTCCGCTACAAGGGAAAGATCTGCATTCGTGTGGGTCCGCGGCGAGGGTTCGCTACGGAGCACGAGGAACGACTGCTCATCGAGAGGCGCGTTTCGCACGCGAAGACCTTCGATGCGCAGCCGGCGTTGGGAAGCACAACCGCCGATCTGGCGATGTCGCTTTTCCTCATCGAGTATCGTGGCCAGGCAATCGATCCGGAGGTGATCAAGGAGAACCACCGGGCCGAAGACGAGCAGTTAGCGTCACTCCGCTTCTTCGATCTCCGTCACGGCTGTCCGACAAACGCCGGGATTCTCTTATTCGGACTCGACGTGCGGAATTGGTTGCCAGGCGCGTACATCCAGTTTCTGAGTGTCGACGGTGACTCGCTCGCAGCAGACATCCTCAACGATCGGGAGATCGCCGGAGATCTCTTGACGGTGTTACGGGAGCTCGACGCGCTGGTGGATGCGCAGGTGTCTCAGTTTCCCGTCGCCACGAGCACTCTGCGCGAGCGCACGGTGGAGTCGTATCCACGAGTGGCCGTGCGAGAGCTTCTGATGAACGCCGTCATGCATCGTGACTACGCGTCGACGGCGCCGTTGCGCATCACATGGCTTTCCGATCGCGTCGAGATCCAGAGTCCGGGCGGTCTTTACGGTGAGGCGTCGCCGCAGAACTTCCCGCGGCAGACGAGCTACCGCAACCCGGTCGTCGCCGAAGCACTGAAGGCTCTCGGATACGTGAATCGCTACGGACGCGGGGTGTTGCGCGCGCAGGAAGCGCTCGCGGCGAACGGCAGTCCGGCCGCCGAGTTCCAGTTCGACGCCGGATACGTTCTCGCGACCATCAGGAGGCGCGCGTGAAGACGGTCGCCTTCTTCAACAACAAAGGTGGCGTCGGCAAGACAACGCTCGTCTACCATCTCGCGTACATGATCGCGGACCGCGGAGAGTCCGTGTTGGTGGCCGATCTCGACCCGCAGGCGAACCTCACCAGCATGTTCCTCAACGAGGATCGTCTCGAAGTCCTCTGGCCAGCAGGGGAACACCCGGACACGATCTTCGGCGCACTGCGGCCGATCAGCCGCGGCATGGGCGATGTGCTCACGCCGCACATCGAGCGAATCACGTCGCGCCTCGGGCTGATCGTCGGTGATCTCGCACTCTCGACATTCGAAGACAAGCTCTCCGACGCCTGGCCGCGCAGCCACAACCGCGACGAGTCCGCGTTCCGCACCATGAGCGCGTTCTACCGCGGCGTCAGAGCTGCCGCGAGCGAGTTCGCTGCCACCTGGGTACTCATCGACGTCGGCCCGAACCTCGGCGCGATCAACCGGGCCGCGCTGATTGCCAGCCAATACGTGGTGATCCCGCTCGGGCCGGATTTGTTCTCCCTCCAGGGCTTGCGGAACCTCGGACCGTCGCTCGATTCATGGCGATCCAGTTGGACGGAACTGCTGGCGAAGAATCCCGACCCGGCCCTCGATCTCCCTCCCGGCCGCATCGAGCCGCTCGGATACGTCGTGATGCAGCACGGCATGCGCGAAAACCGTCCGCCGAAGGCCTACCAGCGCTGGATCGACCGCTTTCCGGGTGCCTATCGCGAGGCCGTCCTGCGCATGCCGTCGTCCGGAGCACCACCGGCTGGTGATGATCCCTACTGCCTGGCCATGCTGAAACACTACCGCAGCCTCATGCCGATGGCGATGGAGGCGCGGAAGCCGGTGTTCGCCTTGAAGCCCGCCGACGGCGCGATCGGCGCGCACGTCGAGGCGACGCGAAACGCGTACGAAGATTTCCTCACGCTCGCTCGGCGCATCGCGGAGCGCAGCGGGACATCGCTTCGGTGAATCAAGCGGTGATCGGCATGGCGATCGTCACGGTTCACTTACGGCGAGCTCTCGAGACAAGGTCGGCACTCTTTTTGACGCCTATTTAGCCGGTTAAACACGGGACTTCAGGTCAGTCCCGCCGCGCTGCCTCATCATCTCGAGCGGCGACACCGCCTTCGGCTCTCCTCCTGCCTCGTCACCTCAGCGGAGCACGGTCGAGGCTAAGCCGAAGTCGCCGGACTTCGCATCAGCTACAAGCAACACGATCGATCTTGTAGTAACTTATAAGTGTCGTTGTCATCGCCGCCAAGATTTGTAAGTCATCTTGCTCGTGACTATAGGGGCACTCCATCCACAGTCTCTTCTCGCCCGCTACGGTGGTGGCGATGAAACTCGGGGAGCGGATTCGCGAGCTCGTGGATGCGAAGAACCTCACGCATTCATGGGTGGCGACGGAGGCGGGAATGACGCCGACGACGTTCAGCCGCATCCTTAACGGCGAGACGGAAGATCCGAGCTTCTTCACGATTCTTCGGATCGCGCTCGTCATCAACGAGCCGATCAGCGCGATTGCCGGCGACGCCCCTCAGATCTGGAGCAATCAGGATCTCGAGCGCCTGGCGACGGACAGCGCGTGGGCGGCGTCGCGCGCGGTCCGCTCCAGGACCTCGACCATGCTCGATATGCCGCCGCGCGCGAAGAGTAGTGAACGGAAACGCGTCGTCCCCGTCGCGGCAGACCGACGCGGTGCACTGGACCCGGAGAGCTTCGAGCTTCCGACGGCCCGGATTCCGGCGGAGTTTCGCAAGCGAGGCGCGGATGCGGTGTTCTCCGTCATCGGCGACTCGATGAGCGGTGCCGGCTACCACGAGGGCGACACCGTGTACGTGACCAGCACGCGCGACGTTCCTGCCGCGGCGAACAAGATCGTCGTCTGCACGGTCGACGGCGTGCCGCTCCTCAAGCTTCTGCGCATTCGCGGGCAGAAACTCGTGCTGGAGAGCGCACATCCCGATCACCCGCCGCGCACGGTCGACGAGGATGCCGAGCGGTTCCGCTTGCGCGGGATCGTCGTCGGGCACCGCGCCGGGCGCTGATGCTCAGGACCCCCTGACGTCATGGCAGTAGCTGCATCCAAGTCAGATTGAACGCAGAATCGTATCCAGAACCGAGTCCAGCTCCTTCCCCACATCCTCTGCCAGAAAGCGCAGTACTCGATGTCCGTTCTCCTGCAGCAGCAGATCCTTGCGGCGGTCGCGGCGGTAGGCGACGGCATCGGCCAGATGCTGTGCGCCATCCAGTTCGATGACGACACGCGAGTCGGCACACAACAGGTCGGCCTCAATTTGGCCTTGGCCGTCGAACGCGATCGGCAGGCGGACATTGAGCTCGAAACGTCCCTTGGTCGCGTGCAAGGTCTCCAGCCGTCGATACAGGAATGCCTCGGTCGCACTGCGCGCCCGGCCAGCCCCTTCCGCTTCCGGACCGATGCGGTGAGCCGCGTGGACGAACAGGTTCGCCAGTGGTGCGTCCACTCCATCGCGAATGAGTCTACGCACGCTGGCGGCGTAGTCCTGCTTCCATCCCGGATCTGCCGGTAGCGGCACGGCCGCAGGCCATCCGGGAATCGCACTTGCCGGCAGCGTGATCGTGTAGCCCACCGCTTCGTAGCCACGGCAGCGCCGGTCGAACATGCGCGCCAGCATCGGCACATCGAGGTCCGCGTAGTCGTATACGCGCACCTCGCGTTTGCTGTCGTAGAGGCGGTGCAGCCGTCCGGCGTACTGGGCGATGGTCCCGCGCCACGACACCGGAAGTGTGAGCATGAGCGTGTCCAGACGCGCATCGTCAAACCCTTCACCGATGTACTTGCCGGTCGACAGCAGCACGCGCTCCTCATGGGGTGGAATCGCCGCGAGCTGATCGGCAACCGTCTGGCGTTGCTTCCGGCCCATTCCGCCCCGAAGCACGAGCAGATGGCGAATGCTTCCCGAAAGCTGGCTTGCAAGCCGATCGAGGTGATCGTTGCGCTCGGTCAGGACGAGAGGCGAGCGGCCGTTCCGCACCGCCTCTACGACATCGTCGCAAATGCGCCGGTTCCGCGTGTCGTCGTCGATCAGCTCGCGGTAGAGGCTTTGGAACGCCACTCGCTGGTCGGGCTCGGCGATGGTAGACAGGAAACCGGTCGGACGGACGATCACCGTGTGCTCGAACGGCCGTGCGATCGCCTGCACCTTCGCATTCACCCGGTGGCGGATCGGGCCACACTGCATGAAGATGATGGGATGGTGGCCGTCTTTCCGGGCAACGGTCGCTGACAGGCCGGCCACGAACCGGGCCTTCGCTCGACGCGCCACCTGTTCGAAACTGAACGCGGACAGGTGATGACATTCGTCGACGATCAGATGCCCGTACTCCGCGACACGGTCATCGACCTCGCCCTTGCGGCCGAGGCTCTGGATGAGGGCCACGTCGAGCAACCCGTTGGCCCGATCCCGTCCGCCGCCAATCTGACCGACTCCTCCCTCCGGCAAGTCCAGAAATGCGGACAGTCGCTCCACCCATTGGTCGAGCAGTTGCCGCCGATGGACGAGGACCAGCGTATTGACGCCGCGCCGGGCGATGAGCCATGCGGCAATGACCGTTTTTCCGAACGCCGTCGTGGCGGACAGGACGCCGGTGTCGTGCGCCAGCATCGCATCCGCCGCAATCCTTTGTTCCGGCTGGAGCTCTCCTCGGAATGCCGCACGCAGCGGCAGGCCCGGCAGACGTTCATCGCGAATGGCGGGAGTGATCTTCAGGTCTGAAAGCAGTTGCAGCAGATCGTCGAAGCATCCGCGCGGCAGGCCGATGTGATGTGGATGATCCTCGGCGCAGCCGACGATCCGCGGCTTGTCGTACGTCGGCAGCCGCATGGCCTGTGCCTTGTAGAACTCCGGATTCTGGAACGCCGCGAGCCGGAGCAGCCGGTTTCGGAGCGCTGGAACCAAGCCCTCTTTGGCTACGTAGATCTGGTTCCCGAGCACGATCTCCAGCGTGCGAGGCAGGCCGGCGATCGCCGGCTGTCTCCGATGACGCGAGGGCGGGGCTGTCCACGGCTCCTCGTCCTCTTCGTCAGTCGGCGGAAACCGCACACCCACGATCTGTCCGGTACGCTCCGCGTCGCGCACGATCGTTTCGACGCGAGACCGGCTGATTCTGGGTATGGTCGAGAGAAACGCCCACTGGTCAGGGTAGGGAACGAGTCCGTCGTCGAGGAAGACACTGTTCCCGCGCTCGCGCGCCTGCTTCTGCAACGGCAGCGCGATCAGATTGCCGAACCCTCCGCGCGGCAGCGTGTCCTGATTCGGAAAGAATCGATCGTACGAATCCAGCCCCACTTCCGGCCGGCGCTCCATCGTCTCCGTCAGGATGTGTGCGCCCAGCCTGCGGGCGAGAGCCGCCGGAATCGCCTCCTCGAAGAACAGCCACACGTGCGCACCGTTGCCGGAGCGCGAACGCTCGATGGTTGCCGGCAGATCGAGTTGGCGGCACGTCTCGGCGAACGTGGTCGCATCCTCGCGCCATCCGGTCTTGTCGAAATCCGCCGCCAGGAAGAAGCACGTCTCATCGAGAAGCATCGGATAGACGCCGGTAACGAACGGCTGGCCGGCCTCGTCGTGGCCGGACAAGTGCCACCGGATCGCGTCATCCGTCACCGGCAGGAAGCGCTGATGCGAACAATCGCCGCATCGGATCCGCGGCTTTTCGCAGATCCCGCGGATCCACTCATTCCCGCACGCAGGCGCATACCCCGACTTCCCCGTCTTCCGGCTCTCGAAACGCCGCGCGTAAACGTCTTCACGCCCGCGGAAGAGAAAGCGGAACAGAGCGATCTTCGCCTGCGCGGAAGATTGCAGGTGGACAGAAGTCTCTGCAAGATTCAACGACATACCATCAGCATAAGTGCTCTCGACTAGGCCAGGCGTCCGATCAGCGTCCAGAGATCGTGGGGCGCATCGTAACCATGCGCCGCGAACTGAGCGCGATCGTGGTCTCCGGTTCGTCTTCGAACGAGAGGACGTGCCTGAGGAAGGATTCGCGCATCTCCTCGTCGAAGTCGTCGCCGATGTGAAAGCTCGCGCCACGCGAGCGCAACTCTGCTTCCAGCTCCTCGATCTGCCGTTTCCGTTCTGTCATGGTCAACCTCCGCCACCGAGGTTCCCTCGGGTTTCCGCGGAACACAAGTTTTCTACATTCGGTGGAGGTCGCCGTCGCGTTCAGTCTCGGTCAGGGTCCGCGGTGCTATAGTCAATTCATGTCCACCGCGCCCATTCTTGCGCCCCCGGATCGGTCGTACGACCCCGATCAGCGGGTGATTCTCGGCGGCATCGACTGGTGGCAGTTCGAAGCCTTCCTCGCGATCCGCGGCGACAGCCCCGGAGTGCGCGTGACCTACCTGGAGGGTCAGCTCGAGATCATGAGTCCATCACAGAGCCATGAAATGCTGGCGAAACTGATTGCTCGCCTGCTCGAGGCCTACGCCGATGAGAAGGGATTCGTTTTCGAGGGCTACAAGTCAATGACCATGCGCAACGCAGCAAAACTGCGCGGGATCGAGCCCGACGAGTGTTATGCGATCGGCGCACCGAAAGGCTCTCCTGATCTTGCCGTAGAGGTGATGTGGACTCACGGCGGGATCGACAAGCTGGACGTCTATCACGGCGTCGGCGTGCGAGAGGTGTGGATCTGGAAGAAGGACGAGCTCAAAGCGTACGAGCTGCGCGACGGGGCCTACGTAGAGATCCCCCAAAGCGCCGTCATTCCCGGTCTCTCCCCGGCGTTCATCGCGGGCTTTCTCGATTGCGAGACGCAGACCGAGGCGGTCCGGAAGCTGCGGGCTGCGCTGAGACAATGACCATCCTCACAACAACTTGTCCGGCGTAATCGGCAACTCCCGCACCCGCCGCCCCGTCGCGTGAAACACCGCATTGGCGATCGCCGCCGGAATGCCAACCATCCCCAACTCGCCCATCCCCTTCACGCCGAGTGGGTTCACGATCCGGTCGTCCTCCTCGATGAACTCGGTCGAGATCTGATGGATGTCGGCGTTGACCGGGACGTGGTAGTGCTGGAGGTTCGGGTTCATGATCCGGCCGAAGCGGTGGTCGATCTCCGTGGCCTCGGTCAGGGCCATGCCGATGCCCCAGACGATGCCGCCGATCTCCTGGCTGTGCGAGGCCTTCGGGTTGATGATCTTCCCGCAGGCTGAAACTTCGATCGCGCGCGTGACGCGGACCGTGCCGAGGTCTGGGTCGACTTTGACTTCGATGAATTGCGCGCCGTGCGCGAGCAGTGCGTAGTTGTTGCGTTCAGGGGAGGGGCGTGAGGTGTAGGTCTCGGTGATCTCGGTCAAGCCGTTGCGGCGCATCACCTCGGCGATGTCGACGTAACGCGACCGGTCGGCTTTGAGCCGCAGCCGGCCGTCGAGCATCTCCACGTCCGCTCCGATCGCGCCGCTGAGCGGTGAGGTCGGGTCTTTTCGAGCGAGCGACAGCACCTTCGCGCCGACGGCGAGCGCCGCTCCCATCACCGCCGAGCCGACGCTCGACGTCGTCTGCGAGCCTCCCTGCGATGGCGCCCGCGGGAACTTCGTGTCGCCGAGCTCGAACTGCACTTTTTCCGCGGGCAGGCCGAGGTATTCGGCGGCGATCATCGTCATCACGGTGTAGGTGCCGGGACCGATGTCGCTGGTCGCGCTCGCGACGTGCGCGGTGCCGTCGGCGCGCAGCGTGATGACCGCGTTCGCTTCTCGTTGAAATGCGCCCCATACCCCCGTGGCCGTGCCCCAGCCGACGAGCAGGCGTCCATCGCGCATCGAGCGCGGCTCGAACTTGCGCTTGCTCCAGCCGAACTTCTCCGCGCCGATGCGATAGCACTCGCGCAGAGCCTTGCTCGACCACGGCTTGCCGCTCTCCGGATCCAGCTCCGCGTAGTTGATGAGGCGCAGCTCGAGCGGATCGATCTTCAGCGAGTACGCCAGTTCGTCCATCGCGCATTCGAGCGCGAACATGCCGCTGACGGCACCCGGCGCGCGCATCCACGTCGGCGTATTGAGGTCGGTATCCGCGACCTTCACCGGTGCGTAGAGATTGGGGCAGGCGTAGACCTGGCGCGTGAAGTTGGTCGTGCCGTCATTGAACACCTCGAAGGACGACGTGTTGTGCACGGCCTCGTGGATCATCGAGGAGAGCTTTCCCGAGGCATCGGCGCCGAGGGCGATCTTCTGGATTGTGTAAGGGCGATAACCGTGGCCGGTGAACATCTGGGTGCGCGTGTAGACGAGCTTCACGGGCCGCTTCAACTCGCGCGCGGCCATTGCGGTCAGCGCGGGGTAGTAGTTCGGACGCAGTGAAGATCCGAACGCGCCGCCGACGAACGGCGAGACGACGTTGACGTTCTCGGGCGGGATGCCGAAGCTGGCTGCGAGGTGCTCGCGCACGCCATAGACGTTCTGCGTCTTGTCGAAGATCGTCAGCTTGTCGCCTTGCCAGACCGCAACCGCGGCATGCGGCTCCATCGGATTGTGATGCTCGACCGGGATGCGGTACTCCGCCTCCACCTTCACCGCCGCATTCCGCATCGCCTCCTCGGGGTTGCCGCGCCGCACGTCGGGTGTCCGCGGCGGGATGCGCGCGCTGCCGCGCACCGACTCCGTGTCGGTGACGTGTTTTTCCGCGTTGTAGGTCACCTTGACGAGGCGCGCCGCGAAGCGAGCCTGTTCGTACGTCTCGGCGACGACGAGCGCCACCGGCTGCGCATTGAAGAAGATGCGGTCCGACTGCAGCGCGCGGAACGACTTGTCCTCTTCCGGCTGGGTGCCGCGCGGCGGCGCCTCTTCGACACGCGGCTTCGGCCCGAATTTCGGCGTATTGAGGTGCGTGAAGATGCGCACCACGCCGCCGGCTTTCCCGGCCTCGGTCGTGTCGATCGACTTGATCGAGCCTTTGGCGATGCTGCCCGGCACGACGAATCCGTACGCGAGATTCGGCACGCGGAACTCGGCCGCGTATTTGGCTTTGCCCGTCACCTTGGCCACGCCATCGACGCGGCTCATTTCTTTTCCGATGTATCTCGGCATCGCGTCCTCCTTACGCCAGCCCGCTCGCCCGCAGCAGCGCCCGCACGATGGCCCGTTTCCCCAGCTCGACTTTGTAAGCGTTGTGCGCGAGCGGTTTCGCATCCCGCATCGCCGCCTCGGCTGCTCGCTGGAAGCTCTCCTGCGAGGCGGGTTGTCCCGTCAGAGCCGCTTCCGCTTCCCGGCTGCGCCACGGCTTGTGGGCCACGCTGCCCAGGACGACGCGCGCGTTGCGGATCGTCTCGCCGTCGAGCTCCAGCGCCGCGGCGACCGCGATGAGTGCAAACGCATACGACGCGCGGTCGCGCACTTTCAAGTAGTACGCGTTCTTCGCGAAATTCGACTTCGGCAGCTCGATGGCCGTAATGAGCTCGCCATGCTCGAGACTTGTGTCCTTCTGCGGCGTGGTGCCGGGGAGGCGGTGGAAGTCGTCGATCGGGATCGTGCGCTCGCTTCCATTCGCGGCGCGAACGCGCACGGCCGCTTCATACGCATACAGCGCGTTCGCCATGTCGCCGGGATACGTGGCCACGCAGGCCTCGCTCCAGCCGAAGATGGCGTGAATGCGATTGAGACCTTCGCGCGCGCCGCAGCCGGTGCCGGGCTCGCGCTTATTGCACGGCATGGCGATGTCGTAGAAGTACTGGCAACGGGTGCGCTGGAGGAGGTTGCCGCCGTTCGTGGCCATGTTGCGCAACTGCGCGGAAGCGCCGGCCACGATGGCCTGCGACAGCAGGGGATAGTTGCTGCGGATGAGCGGGTGATTGGCCGTGGTGGTGTTCGTCGCCAGCGCGCCGATGGAGACGCCGCCGCGTAACGGCTTGATCTCCGCAAGCTGCAGGCGCGTGACGTCGACGAGCTGATTCGGCCGCTCGATGTCCTCTTTCATCAGGTCGAGGATGTTCGTGCCGCCCGCGAGGAACTTTGCCTGCGGGTTCGCGCCGACCGCGCGGGCCGCGGCATTCGCGTCGCTGGCGCGTACGTATTTAAACGGTCTCATAGCCGTCCTCCTGCCTGACGCGCGCGAGCTGCTCTTCATCGGCGAAGCGCCACGTGTGCTGCGTCTGCCGTCCCGAATGCACTTCCTGAATCGCGGCGACGATGCCCGGATAGGCGCCGCAGCGGCAGATGTTGCCGCTCATGCGCTCGCGGATCTGGTCGTCGGTGAGCTGTGTCGCCGTCGCGCCGACGTCTTCGGTCACGTGACTGACGTCGCCGCGCCGCGCCTCGTCAAGCAGCGCGACGGCTGAACAGAGCTGGCCGGGTGTGCAGTAGCCGCACTGGAACGCGTCGTACTTGATGAACGCCGCCTGCATCGGGTGGAGCTGCTCGCCCTTCGCCAGCCCTTCCACCGTCGTGATCGCTTTCCCCTCGGCTGTCGCGGCGAGGGTGAGGCACGACAGCACGCGGCGGCCGTCGACGATCACGGTGCACGCGCCGCACTGCCCCTGATCGCACCCTTTCTTCGTGCCGGTGAGCTCGAGCCGTTCGCGCAGCGCGTCGAGCAGCACGACGCGCGAGTCGAGCTCGAGCGTCTTCATCGCGCCGTTCACCTTGAACGCGACTTGGATGACGTTCTGCCCGGCCGCTCCTGCCGCGGTCACCGCATCGGCCGCGGGAGCGAGCGCCGCCAGCATTTCCTGCTGCGCCAGCAGGTCGAGCGCGAAGAGTCCGAGGCTGCCGGCGATGGTCGTGCCGAGGAACGTGCGGCGCGTGTGGCCGACGCCGTCCGTGAGCTCAGGCAATTCCTCGAGCAATGCCTCTTCGTCCGCACTCAGTTCGTTGTCGTCGAGCTCGTCGCTCATCGCGTCCTCCTATCTCTTCTCGAAGACTTCCCTCGCCGCCGTCACGGCGGTAATGCATTGGGCCAGCCAGCGTAGAAGGTGAGCTGCGTCATTCCCTCGCGCCACTTCCTTCGCGAGCGCGCAGCAGTGCGAGCGCAACTGCTCGGGACTACGCCGCTAAGGGATCAAGGTAGGTTCGACGCTGCTGAATCGTTGCCTGAATCGCGCAACTTTTAGCTCGATCCTGCCGACTAAATCGGCAGCCTCGGCGAATGGACGCGAGTCAGCGCAGACGACTCAGCGTCGCGGCAAGGGCGCCTCGACGATTTTGGTGATCGTGCCCACGAGAAACCACTCGCTGCGATGGCCGAGCCGTACGGGTGCGTACTCGGTGTTGTGTTTTTCGAGCACGACGCGTCCTTTCCCCTCATCGTGCCAGTAGCCGAGCATGCCGCCTTCGGCGCGGATGTAGACGGCGACGACATCGCGCTCCCTCGGTGTCCGCAGCCGTGTGTCGACGAGGACTTTGTAGCCGTCGAGGAGTAAATCGGACATCGAATCCCCGATCACGCGAATCACCTGGAGCGCGCCATTGCGCACGTCACGGATGGAGTGCAGAACTTCCGTGGTCAGCAGCGCCCGGTCTTCTTCGACTCCCGCCTTTCCCGCCGCGGCCGGCATGTCCGGCACGACCCACGCGTGCAGCGCCTGCGGATAGTCATATTCGCGCTCGATGAAGCGCTCCGGCCGGATCGGGAAGCGATACTCCGCTCCCTGCGGAACTGTGTCCTCGAGAGAATCGAGCAGGAGTCGCTGGCGCAGGAACTCGATCCAGTCGCGAATACGCCGTCGATCGCTGACCGTGATGTCGAGCGTCGTCTCCCCGAGCAGGTCGCTGACCGTCGTGTCGAGGCGCTCTGCGATGCGCTTGACCGTGAAGACGCTCGGCTCGACCGCCGGCCCGCGCTGTTTCTGCGTCGCCCGCGGACGATACGGCTCGTACTCCGGATCGTTCTCGAGGATCCTCGACATGACGTTGTCGATCTTGAACGCGGCCGCGTTGACGGTCTCCCATTCGCGCATACGCCGATGGATCGCGCGCGCGAGCGCCAGCATGTCTGCGCGAGGGTTGGTCGTCGCCATAAGACACGCATAGGTTACTTATCGAATGCAATGAGATGACCCGGAATCTTCAGATCGATACGTGCTTGCCGAGCCAAACTTCATCGCATGCGCTACGAAAAGGCCGTTTGGAACCTATGCGTTTCTTGAATCAATCGAAACGCGATCCGACGATGCAGAGATGAGGTCGCGGGACTGGGAACGCCGCACGATCCTGCTCTTTCTGCTCACGCTCGTCGCGACGCTGGCGTTCGACGACCGTCCGCCGGTGACGCTGGCGCTCCCGCTTTCCGCCTCCGCCACCCTCCTCGGCCGCGTCATCGCGTTCTATTTTCCGAGGCAGCGGGGCGAGCGGTTGGCGAACAAAAGCACCGCCGGAGGCGGCGAGTGATCCACTGGCGCGGTGCTATAGTCGATCCATGTCCACCGCGCCCATTCTTGCCCTTCAGGACCGGTCGCATGACCCGGATCAGCGGGTGATTCTCGGCGGGATAACGCCGGCCGGCTGACGGCGGGCGGGTTCGCGCGGTTCGACCGCTTCGTTACCGCCGCGAAAGAGATCGACCCTGAGCTGCGCATCTACGACGACGTGCTTCCCTTCGTCACCGAAGTTCGCGATGCGGCGCGGCGCGCGGACGCGATTGCAGAGGCGTTCCCGGACGGGATGCCGCGCGCGGGCAAAGCTGGTCGACCGCTTTCGCGACGATCCGGAGTGCCGGATCGTTTTTCCACCGATGCCGGCGGGGCCGGGCTCAACCTGCAGCACGCGAGCGTGGTGATCAACGTCGATCTACCGTGGAACCCGGCCGTCCTCGAACAGCGCATCGGACGCGTGCACCGGATCGGCCAGCGCGCGCCGGTGCGTGTCGTCAACTTCGTCGCCGAGGGGACGATCGAGCAGGGGATGTTGTCCGTGTTGCGCTTCAAGAAGTCGCTCTTCGCCGGAGTGCTCGACGGCGGAGAGACGGAAGTGTTTCTCGGCAAAGGGCGTCTCGACCGCTTCATGGAGAGCATCGAGCGAGTCACTGCCGAGATTCAGCAGGTGCCGGTTGCGGAGGAGTCGCCCGCGGACACCGGCGCGCCGCCGCTCGCAGAGCCGCTGCCAGAGCCGCCTGTTGATCCGCTTGTCGATCCAATGACCCGGCTGCTGGAGAGCGGAGTCGGATTCCTCCGTCAGCTCGAGGCCGCGCTTCCGGCGGAGACCGATCCGGGCAACGGCGGCAAGTCGCCGGTACGCAGGATCGAGGCGCGGCAGAACGCCGACGGCTCGACGTTTCTCGCGGTGCCGATGCCCAGCCGCGAGGCCGTACGTTTCGCCCAAGCCAGAGGTCACCGGCGGCTCAGCCAATAGTCGCGGAAGGCCTTGAGTCGAGGCAGGGACTCGCGGTCTTTGGCGCGATTCGCGGCGAGCTTGCTGCCGATGATGTCGTCCGGATGGCAGACCGGGAAACCCTCCACGTCGACATGACGCATCCAGGCGTCCTCGAAGCGCTCGATGCCGTCCGGCGCGAACACCAGATCGAGATCGAAGGGGCCGTTCTTCAACTGCACGAAATCCTTACCCCGCAGAATCTCCGCGGCCTCGGCCTCCGTCAACGCGAAGCCGAGCGCGCGGAGGCCAGCCACCAGCGCGGAGCAGTTTGCGGGTGACTTGTCGACGAAGAGATCGGCGTCCTGCGTGGTATCCGGAAAGCCGAGCAGGATCGCTCCCGATTTGCCGATGAAGAGGTAGCGCACGCCATGAATGGCGAAAACGTCACGGATCTCTTCGGCCTGCCGATACTCGAACGCGCCAGGCATTCATCTCCCGTAGCCCAGCCACTCCGGGAGATGCGCTTCGCACCATGCGCGGTAATCAGCCATGGTCTCAAAAGCACGGAACGGAGCATCGTCGAGGATCGGCTTGTACGTGCGGATGAAGGCGTACCGCATCCGCAGGGGCAACGGACGCCGCGCCGCCGCTTCGAATTCCGCGAGCCACTGTTGTCGCTCGGACGGTGCGGGAATGCTCACCGAGCGATTGTAGGCCAGAACCGACGGCGCCGCTCGCCATCGAGGTCCGGGTACGACGGCGTTGATGTCCCTGGTCAGGCGGGGCTTGCCCAGGAGCGAGGCAGCACCCCTCCGATGATCGCCGCGCGGACGCCGACGGCAGCGAACCACCGCATCATCGCTTCCAGCGGTCTCAGAAGGCATACGAGCTCGCTCCCCATCAGCGATCGAGGATCAACGACTGGAGTCGCGCCCATCGTGCGCGCGCGAGGGCATCTTCACTCTCGAGCTGCGAAAGATCGAAGAGGTCGGCGGATGCCATCAGAAAGGCCAGCGCTCTGAACTTCTCCGCGTGTGACGCCTTGCGAAGCTCGTCACGCTCTCGCTCCTCCAAGGCTCTCCACCCTGACATCCAGGATCGTGCGTCCGAGGCCGTCATCCGCCTGCTCACGAAGCCATTCTAGTGTGGGTTCGCCACACTCGCTGTTCGCGGCGCGCGCTGCGCCCTACTCGAGAGCGAGGCCGCGTTGAACGTCGACCGCCTCTTCCAGATGAAATCGCTGCTCGAGAAGATCATCTCCTTCGTCCAGAACGTCTACGTCCCCGACCCGCGCTGGGCTGCCTGTTGGTCATGCTGCGTGTCCCGCCCACCCAGGTTCCTCGCTCGACGCTCGGGATGACGGGGGGATTAGACTGCGTCCCGCTGTGACGCACGATTCTGTTGATGCCGGGGAACGTCTGGCTGCCGCCGAGCGCAAGGCGGCGGAGCTGGAGGGGGAGCTTGCGCTCGTGCGGGCGCGGCTGGCGACCAAGGAGCGCGAGGTGGTGGAGATCCATGAGTCGCGTGCGTGGGGGGTGATGCAGGGGTTGCGGGCGCTGAAGTACCGGTGGGTTGATCCGGTGCTGGGGGCGTTCGGGGTGGTGTGGCCGCGGCGTTCGCGCGTGCAGGTACCGGTCGCGCAGGCGGTGGCCGTGCCAGCGGCTCACGCGGGGTTGTATGACGTGGTCTGCTTTTCGACGTGCGACTGGGAGACGCGGTTTCAGCGTCCGCAGCAGCTGATGGTGCGGTTCGCGGAGGCGGGGCATCGCGTGTTCTATGTCAGCCAGCATTTTCGGCCGGAGGGGCCGGCGGCGGTGGTCGTGGCGCGGCGGGAGAATGTGTTCGAGGTGACGTTGCGGGGGCCGCGGCTGAATGCGTACGCGCAACCTGTTCGCGATGGCGCGCGGGATGCGCTCGTGGAGGGGCTGGAGGCGTTGCGCTCCGAGGTGTCGATCGGGGCGGCGGCGGTGTTCGTTCAGTTGCCGTTCTGGTGGCCGCTGGCGCGGGTGGCGCGGGAGCGGTTCGGCTGGCCGGTTTTGTATGACTGCATGGATCTGCATTCGGGGTTCTCGACGGTGGGGCGGGCGATGGTGGCGCAGGAGGAGGAGTTGCTGCGTGGGGCGGATGTGGTGGTGGTTAGCTCGTCCGTGCTCGAGGAGCGTGTGCTGCGCGGTCGCGATGAGGTGCTGGTGGTGCGGAACGCCTGTGATTTCGAGCATTTCGCGCAGGCGCCGCGTGCGAAGAATGCGCGGCCGGTGATCGGGTATTACGGTGCGATCTCGGATTGGTTCGATGCGGGAATGGTCGCGGACCTGGCGCAGCGGCGGCCGGATTGGGATTTCGTGCTGGTGGGCTCGACGTACAACGGGGATCTCTCGCGGCTGGCGCGGCTGCCGAACGTGTCGCTGCCGGGGGAGGAGGCGTATGAGGCGGTGCCGGCGTGGCTCGGACGCTTCGACGTGGCGATCATTCCGTTCAAGCGCACCCCGCTCACGGAGGCGACGAATCCGGTGAAGGTGTACGAGATGCTGGCGGCGGGCAAGCCGGTGGTGTCGGTGCCGATCCCGGAAGTGGCGGCGCTGGCGCCGCTGGTGCGGCTGGCGTCGAGTGCCGCGGAGTTCGAGCGGGAGATCGCGGCGGCGCTGGCGCTCGGCGACGAGGGTGCGGAGGAGCGGCGCGAGTTCGCGCGGGGGCAGACGTGGCAGCACCGGTTCGACGTGCTGCAGGCGGCGACGGCGGCGGTCGTGGCGCGATGATCCTCTTCGTCTTCGGCACTCGCCCGGAAGCGATCAAGCTCGCACCGCTCATCAAGGAGCTGCAGCGCACCGGCGACGCCGTCCGCGTCTGCGTGACCGGGCAGCATCGCGAGATGCTGGCGCAGGTGCTGCGGCTGTTCGAGATCGTTCCGGACGTCGATCTCGAGCTGATGCAGGTGGATCAGGACCTCGGTTCCATGGCCGCGGCCATCGTGGCGAAAGTCGGCGAGGTGCTTCGCGAACTCCGGCCGCGTCTCGTGATCGTGCAGGGGGATACGACCAGCGCGTTTGCGGCGGGGCTGGCCGCGTTCTACGCGGGTGTCGACGTCGCGCACGTCGAGGCGGGCCTGCGCAGCGGCGATCCTGCGGCGCCGTGGCCGGAAGAGGTGAACCGGAAGCTCCTCAGCGTCGTCGCGCGTGTGCACTTTGCGCCGACGGATCATGCGCGCGACAACCTGCTGCGCGAGGGGATCGATCCGGCGCAAGTGCACGTCACCGGCAACACGGTCATCGATGCGCTGCGAACAGCGACCGCGGCCATCGAAGCGAATGAAGAACTGCGCGTGCGGCTGGAGTCCGAGTTTGCGTTTCTCGATCGCGGCCGGCGTTTGATCCTCGTCACCGGCCACCGGCGCGAGAGCTTCGGGGCTCCGTTCGAGGCGATGTGCCATGCCTTCGCGGACATTGCGCGCGAGCACGGCGACGTGGAGCTGGTCTATCCGGTCCACCTCAACCCGAACGTGCAGCAGCCGGTGCGCCGGATCCTTGGCGAGACGGACCGCATCCATCTCATCGCCCCCGTCGATTACCTCGGCTTCGTGCATCTGATGACGCGCTGCGATTTCATCCTCACCGACTCAGGCGGCGTGCAGGAGGAGGCGTCCTCGCTCGGCAAGCCGGTGCTGGTCATGCGCGACACGACGGAGCGCGCCGAGGCGGTGCGCAGCGGCAACGCGCGCCTGATCGGCACGCAGCGCGAGACGATCGTGGCCGAAGCAACGCGGGTGCTGCGCGATGAAGCGCATCGGGAGCACATGAGCCGGCCGAGTGCGGTCTTCGGCGATGGACAAGCGGCGGTGAGGATTGCGGAGATTCTTAGACGGCTGAACGGTGAATGGTGTCAGGTGTCAGGTATCTGGGGCTCTTCGCCCGGGCGAAACACCCCAGACACCTGACACCAGACACCTACTAACAGCTTCAGACGCCATCCCGCCTCATCCCCACCAGCAGCATGAAATCACTCGGCAGCATCGCCGCGTCGATCAGCGCGTCCTCGACGTCGATGATGGCGCGCACGTAATCGACTGCCTCGCGGCGGTCGAGGGTGAAGTTGTGGACGATGCCGTTGTAGAGGAGATGCTGCAGGGTGCCGCCCAACGGCCGGAGCTCGACGACGCGGAAGAAGCGGCGGAAGAGGGGGAGGATCTCGGCGGAGCGGATTGATTCGAACGGGGAGGCGGCCACGACGTCTTTCACCTCGGGGCGTCCTTCGTACGGCTTCACCGCTCCCCAGCGCAGCATGCGCAGGTTGGGGGGAAGGAGCGCCATCAGCGTGCGCACGAGGTCGATCTGCCGGTCGGTCCATTGAAACTGCGTCGGCCCGACGAACTCTTCGAGGATGAAGAGGCCGTCCGGTTTGAGCGCGTCGTGGACCTGCGCCATCACGTGCTCGAGCGCGAGGAAGTGATGGAAGCTGTGGCTGGAGAAAATCAGGTCGTAGGTGTCGTGCGGGAGCGCGGCGGTGTTCACGTCTGCGACGTGGAACCGGCCGGGGATGCCGTGCTCGACGCGCATCCGTTCGGCCTCGGCGATCCGCTCTTCGCTGATGTCGATGCCGTGCAGCTCGCTCGCGCTGTCGACCTCGAAGACGGCCAGGCTCTTGAGCCCGGAGCCGCAGCCCAGGTCGAGGCTCAGTGCGGCGGGACGGCCGAGGCGGCGGCCGGCCCAAGTCTCCCACGGCAAGCCATCGAGCAGGCCGCGCGACTGATAGTGTCGCGAGACGAGCGGGTGATCGAGCCATGCATTCCATTCGCCGGATGCTTCGACCTGGAGATGGCCGCCCCACTTGCGGCTCTCGGCGGCAAGCTGGGCGAGGTAGTCGTCGTCGGACATTGTGACGATTCTACGCAGGCGACATCAGGTACGCTCCCGTTCGCATGACCGGACGCGCGAGGGACCCGTTGCTCGAGACGCTCGAAGCGCAGGCGGAGAGGATCGTGCGGCTGGAGCGGCAACTGGTGGCGCGGGACGCGGCGCTCGACGCGGTCACGGCGGAGTATGCGCGGTTGAAGGCGCAACTGCGCGCGGGTGTGCCGCAGCCGGCGGCGATCGCCGCGGGGCCGCGGCTCTCCTGGCGCGAGCGGGCGCGCAAGGTGGTCATCCTCGCCGGCGGGCGCCTGCTGCCGCCGCCGGTGAAGCGGCTCGTGAAGCGGTTCTGGGATCCGTGGGCGGAGCCGCGGCGCATCAGCGCGAAAACGATCTCGGCGCGCGAGAACGCCATCGCCGTGACGGCCAAGTACGACGTGATCTGCTTCTCGATCATCGACTGGAGCTTCCGCTGGCAGCGTCCGCAGCAGCTCCTGTCGCAGTTCGCTGATGCGGGGCATCGCGTGTTCGTGTTCAGGACCACGGCGTTCCTGCCGCCGGGAGGGGCGGCGTTTCAGGTCGAGCTATTAAGGCCGAATGTGTGGCAAGTGACGCTCGCGCCGCCGGTGATGATCGATGTGTACGCCGGCTCGATCGATCCCGCGACCGTGGCGTGGTTCCCGACGCTTTTCGACGAGATGCGCCGCGAGTTGAACATCGTCAGCGCCGTTTCGATGGTGCAGGTGGCGACGTGGCGCGAGGCGGCGGAGGAGGCGCGCCGACGCTTCGGCTGGCCAGTGGTCTACGACTGCATGGACGAGTGGGAGTCGTTCCCGGGGATGAAGGGGGAGCTGGTCGCGGCCGAGGAGCAGCTGGTGAGGGAGGCGGACCTGGTGACGGTGTCGGCGCAGCGCCTCTTCGAGAAGTGGCAGGGGCGGAATGCGCGCGTGGAGCTGGTGCGCAACGCCGCGGACTTCGAGCATTTTGCGAGTGCCGCGGGGAGCGAGCGGCTGCTCGACGGCGTGCCGCATCCGATCGCCGGCTACTTCGGTGCGATCGCGCCGTGGTTCGACGTCGCACTGCTGGCGAAGGTGGCGGAGGCGCGGCCGGGATACTCGTTCGTCATCATCGGCGGCGTGTTCGACGTCGACGTTGCGCCGCTGAAGGCCCTCCCGAACGTGCAGTTCCTCGGGCAGCAGCCGTACGCACTCATGCCGGCGTACCTGCGCGACTTCGACGCCTGCATGATCCCTTTCGTGGTCAACGAGATCACGGCGGCCACCGATCCGGTGAAGTTCTACGAGTACCTCTCCCTCGGCAAGCCGGTGGTGTCGACGCACATGCCGGAGCTGGAGCCGTATCGCGAGCTGCTGTACCTCGCCGACGATGCGGGCGACTTTCTGGAGAAGCTCGACCGGGCCGTGGCGGAGGACGACGAAGGGCTGCGGGCGCGACGCGTGGCGCTGGCGCGTGCGAATACCTGGATCGCACGCGCGGAGACCATGCGGCTCGCGATCCGCGAAGCGCATCCGAAGGTCAGCATCGTGATCGTCTCGTACAACAACCAGGAGCTGACCCGGCTCTGCCTCGACAGTGTGCTGCGGAGCTCGATGCATCCGAACGTCGAGTTGATCGTCGTCGATAACGCTTCATCCGACAGCTCGGCGGAGATGCTCGAGGCGCTGCGCGACGAGCGCGTGCGCGTGCTCCTGAACCGGGAGAACTCCGGCTTTGCGGCCGCGAACAATCAGGCGCTGAAGGTTGCGACGGGGTCATACGTCGTGCTGCTGAACAACGACACGGTCGTGCCGCGCGGCTGGCTTCCGCGCCTGCTGCGGCATCTCGCTGACCCGCAGATCGGATTGACGGTGGCGGTCACGAACTTCTCCGGCAACGAGTCGCGCATCGCGGTGCCGTACACGACGCTCGAGGAGATGGAGCCGTTCGCGGATGCGTACATGTGGGAGCACGAGGGGACGCGCTTCGACATCCGCGTGGCGGCGATGTACTGCGTGGGCATGCGCCGCGAGGTCTACGACCGCATCGGCCCGCTGGACGAGGAGTTCGGCATCGGCATGTTCGAGGACGACGACTACTCGCACCGCGCGCGGCTGGCGGGGTTCCGCGTGGTCTGCGCGGAGGACGTCTTCGTCCACCACTTCGGCCAGGCCTCGTTCGGGAAGCTCGCCGGCGCGGAGTACGACGCGCTGTGGAAGCGCAACCAGGCGCATTTCGAGAGCAAGTGGAACGTGCGGTGGGAACCGCACCGGGGGAGGTGAGGCGGATTGAGGATTGAGGATGAAGGATTGAGGAGAGGGGGACCGTACAGCATCATTCTCCTCAATCCTCAATCCTCAATCCGGTTTCCCCACCTCCACCGCGTTGTCCTCCGGTTTGCGATCGAGCAGTTCGTGATCCGGGTCGATGCCGGCGCGGGCGGGTGGGGTGGGGACGGTCACGGTGATGGTCTGGGCTCCCGAGCGGATGCGGTGCGGCTGGCGGTAGAGGGGCTTGCCGTCGGCGGCGAAGACGGCCACTTCGATGGCGTCGTTCATCGGCACCGGCTTTTCTTTGCCGAGGGCGTTGCTCTTCAGTTTTTCGGCTTCGATGTGCAGGGTGACGCGGTACGCGTTGCCGGAACGTTGCACGTCCACTTTCTTCGTGCGCAGGTTCCAGAACGTCACTTCTTCGAAGAGGTCTTTCAGCAGGGCGTGGCGGTCGGGCGGGGTGACGGCGCGCAGCTCGGCGTAGAGGTCGAGCGACGTGGGGTAGGGCGGGCGCGCGGGGTCGAATTTTGCGAGGAGGTTGCGCAGCGCGGCGTTCACACGCTCCGGGCCGACTGCCTCGCGCAGCGCGAACATGGCGAAGGGGCCGGTGCGATAGGCGTCGACGCGGTCGGTGCCGCGGAGGAGCGAGACTTCGCGCGTCTGGTGGGGTGCGAGGTATTCGGCGCGCATCACGTCGAGCAAGCGGAGGAGGTGGTCGCGGCCGAGGGTCTCCTCGACCACCAGCATGCCGCTGTACCAGGCCAGGCTCTCGCTGAGCAGCGGCGCCCCTTCCATCCAGGCGGGGACGAGCCGGTGTCCCCACCACTGGTGGCCGAGCTCGTGCGCCATCACGGCGAACGGCAGGTCGATGTTGCGCGTGTCGTCGCCGGCGCGGACGAGCGCGTAGCCTTCCGAATAGCGCACCGCGCTTTCGAACGCGGTCAGCCGCAGGCCGTCGCCGGAGCTGGGGTACTCGATCATCCGGAGCTGGTTGTGCGGATACGGGCCGAAGTGGCGCGTGTGGTAGTCGAGCGAGGCGCGCACGCTGTTGACCATGCGGTCCAAGTTCGCGGTGTGGGTGGGGTGGTGGTAGATCTCGATCGCAACATCCCGCCACGCCGCGCGATGGATGGCGTATCTGGCCGAGTAAAGCACGTAGCCGTTGCTGATCGGCGCCTCCGCGACGTAGTGCGCGTAGTTGCGGCCGTTCTCGCTCCACGTGCGGCGCAGCGCGCCGGTCGCGACTCCGAGCTGGTCGGCGCTCGTCCCGACGATGGCCTCGAACTCGATCTTCTCGTGGCCGGTGTGATCGCGGCGTGCGGCGGCGTCCGTGACCAGGGGGACTTCGGGACGTGCCCGCAGTCCGTGTTCCCTTCGCCCGGCGGCGTAGCTCAGCTCGCGCCCGGTCTGGTAGCCGATCGCCGGCAGCCACTGCCGCGGGGTCTGGGTCTGCTCGCCGCGATGCTCGATCCAGGATCCGTTGCCCATCACGGTCGGGTCGTAGCCGCTGTTCCTGAAGCCGCGCCGCTCGTACCGCACCTCGAAGTTCATCCGCACCGATTCACCGGGCTGCACCGGCTTGCCGAGGGTGTAGATGCGGTGGCCGAGGTTGTCGTCGGCCAGGGTAAGGCGCGACGGCCGGTCGAAGGAGATGCCGTCCGTGACGACGCCGAGATGCGGCGCGACGTGGATGGTGTCGATGGCCGCGCTGCTCCGGTTGTCGAGGCGGTAGATGCCGCGAATCGTGGCCGCGCCGCGTTCCGGGTAGAAGTCGACCTGCAGCTTCGTCGCGGCGAGCACCGGCTGCGGAGCGTGCGCGTACTTGCCGTACCGCCGTTCGTACTCCGCCCGCCGCCCCTCCACCTCGGCGACGGTGTAGTAGCGGTTCAGGACGTTCGTGTTGTAGAAGACGAAGCCGCCGGCGCCGGCGCTGATCGCCAGCGCCGCGGCGCCGATCGCGGCCGGCCCGCGCGTCAACCTGCGGCGCGCGATCGCCAGTCGTGGGCGAAAGCCGCGCTCCTCGCCCCGAATCCAGAAGAGATACGTCACGAGCGCCAACAGCAGCGCCCAGCCCGACCAGTAGAACGTGAACCAGAGCCACGGTCCGACGGTCGAGCCGAAGCCAGCCATCTCTGAATAGGTCCACTCGGGCGCGCCGCCGTAGAGCAGCAGGTTGTGCTCGATCCCGAGCTCACGCGCCATCTGCATGCCGAAGAAGGCGAGGATACCGATGACGTTGCCGACGTACTTCTGGTTCACCAGCACGTGGATGACCATCGCCAGTGCGGCGAACAGCAGGTAGCCGGTGAGCTGGAAGCCGAAGAGGATCTTCGCGTAGATCGCCAGCTTGAAATCGTAGAAGCCGAGCATGGCCTGCACGGTCATGCCGGCGAGGGTGAAGATGCATTCCGTGAAGGCGAGCATCATTCCGAGGGCGAGGAACTTGCCGAGGAGCGAGAGCCACTCCGGTACGGGCGTGACGTCGGTGATGGCGTGGATGCGCGCTTCGCGCTCGCGCCAGACCAGCTCCCCCGCGGAGAGCGCGATCAGGATGGCGATGAGGCGGGCCAGCTCGGAGACGCCGAGGATCTCGGCGACGCGGGCCGACGTCGCGGCGCCGGGCGTGCCGAGGTCCACTTCCAGCACCTCGGGTGCGGTGACGATGAACAGCGCGGCGACGAACGGCACGATCCACCAGCCGCGGCTGGCCAGCAGGTCGCGGAACGAGCGCTTCACGATCGCGAGCAGTTGGCGCAGGCGCGTCGAGACGCCGAATGCACGGCGCGCCGAGGGGATCGTGATGCCGGTCCAGCGAACCGACGTCGCATCGTCGATGCTCGCCGCGCGTCTCCTGCCGCCGCCGGTGTCGTATGCAAAGCGGAAACGGACGCATGCGACCGCAAGGATGACGGCGGAGACGCCGAGCCAGAGGAGACGATTCGCCACGAGGCTCTGCTCCAGGCCGACCAGGAGCGTGTTCTTCTGCAGCGGGTTGTACGTCCTCCAGAGCGCGTGCAGGGCCGTGTAGCCGAGCGGATCTGCCAGCTTGGCGAGACCGAGCTTCCCGAGGCTCCCGGCGATGTAGCCCTCGCAGATGAACGCGCCGAAGAAGAGGGCCACGGCGCCCGCGTACGCCGTCACCGCGCGGCGGGTGAGCGCGGCGAGCGAGAAGAGCACGGCCGTGGCCACGAACGCGTTTGGCACCGCGAAGAAGAGGTACGACGTCACATACGCCACGGGGCGGAACGGGCCGATCAGCTCAGGGTCGAAGCCGGGGATGCGCGTCGCGAGCAGCAGGCCGACCGGGACCGCGAGGAGCAGCAGCGCGGTCACGGCGAACGCGCCGAGAAAACGGCCGCCGAGGTAGGCCGCCTTGCGCAGGGGAGTGGTGTAGACGAGCGGATCGAGGCGCACCTGCACGTCGCGCGTCGCGGCGTCGCCCGCCACGCCGCACGTCACGAGCAGCGAGAGCATGCTGGCGACGATCACGAGCAGGCTGGTGACGATCGGCGCGTTGAAGTAATACCCGTTGACGCGCGCGCCGTTGAAGATCACGAACGTCAGGGCCAGCGCGAAGCCGAAAAAGATCAGGAAGTAGATGCGGGTCGAGACGCGGCGCAGCTGGTAGTCGAGCTCGAACCGGAACACGGCGCCCGCCTGCGTGAGGACCTTCGTCATCGCGCCATCCGCAGCGCGCCGCTGTTCTGGGCGTAGCTGCCCGCCATCACGCTGAAGTAGACGTCCTGCAGGTCGGGCTCGACGGCGTGGAACGCGGGCGACGGCAGCGTGTCGCTGCAGACGCGCACGAGCGTGCGGCCGGAGAGCAGCTTGGTCGAGAGCACCGGATGCTCGCGCTCGATCGCCGGCAGCTCGTCCTTCGACACCAGGCGTTCCCAGACCCGCCCCTGCATTTCGTCGACCGCGCGCAGCGGCTCGGCCTCGAGGAGGATGCGCCCTTTGTCGATGATGGCCATGCGGGGGCAGAGCTCCGAGACGTCTTCGACGATGTGCGTGGAGAGGATGACCACGCTGTTCTCCCCGAGCTCGCTGAGGAGGTTGAGGAAGCGGACGCGCTCGGCGGGATCGAGGCCGGCGGTCGGCTCGTCGACGATCAGCAGCTTCGGATTGCCGAGCAGGGCGATGGCGATGCCGAAGCGCTGGCGCATGCCGCCGGAGTAGCCGCCGAGCTTCTGCCTGCGCACGTCCCAGAGGTTGGTCTGCTCGAGCAGCGCCTCGACCACGGCGCGGCGCTCTCCGCGATGGACGATGCCCTCGAGCACCGCGAAGTGGTCGAGCAGTTTCTCCGCGGCGACGTTGCGATAGACGCCGAAGTCCTGCGGCAGGTAGCCGAGCGTCTCGCGGACGGCATCTTTCTGGCGGACGACGTCCAGCTCGCCGAGGTGGATCGTCCCTTCGTCCGGCTCCTGCAGCGTGGCCAGCATGCGCATGAGCGTGGACTTCCCGGCGCCGTTCGGCCCGAGCAGCCCGAACATGCCGGCGGAGATCGTGAGGCTGACGTGCTGTAGCGCTTTCACGCCGTTGGGATAGGTCTTGGAGAGGTTGTCGATGCGAAGCTCGAGCGGCATTCGGGTCCTTTGAGCGGTGCGTTGGCTGTAGATACGCGCGGGGAGGGGAGAGGTGTACACGGGGTGTTGTCGGGTGTCGGGTGTCAGGTGTCTGGGGCTTTTCGCCCGGGCGAAAAGCCGCGGACAACCGATGTACACGTTGTCAGTTGTCGGTTGTCTGTGCCGTGTCGCCCGGGCGAAAAGCCGCAGACACCTGACACCTGACACCCGACAACATGCAGGTGGCGCTCTCGCCGGTATGATTCCGCGCCTGAAGGAGAGCTCGATGCAACTGAGATACGGACGCTGGGTCACGCTATTTTCGCTACTGGTAGTGTCGATCCTGGTGAAGCCGCTCGCCGCGCAGAGCGAGATTCCGCCCGACTTTTCACCCGTGACCGAGGCCTTCGATCACGAGCGGCGAGAGGTGATGATCCCGATGCGGGACGGCGTGAAGCTGCACACCGTCATCGTCAGCCCGAAGGGAACCGCGCCGGCGCCGATCATCCTCACGCGCACTCCGTATGGTGCCGACAAGCCGACCACGCAGGGCAGCAGTTCGCACGCGTCGATGGTGCTGCCGGTGGCGGACGAGCCGCTCGTGCGCGCCGGGTACATCCGCGTCTACCAGGACGTGCGGGGGCGCTACGACAGCGAGGGCGATTACGTCATGACGCTGCCGTTGCGCGGCGAGCTGAATCGCTGGAACGTCGACCAGGCCACCGACACGTACGACACCATCGAGTGGCTGGTGAAAAACGTCGCCCGCAACAACGGGCGGGTGGGGATCACCGGCGTCTCGTATCCCGGCTGGCTGACGCTGATGGGCCTCGTCGAGCCGCATCCGGCGCTGAAGGCCGCGGTGCCGATGTACCCCATGGTGGACGGCTGGATCGGCGACGACTTCTATCACAACGGTGCGTTCCGCCAGACCATGCTGGAGTGGATCTACAACATGGGCGCGCACAAGAGGAGCGACTACACGCCGCCCTATGGCTATCGCGATCTGTACGAGGCGTTCCTCTCCGCCGGCTCGGCGGACGCGATGGCGCGTCGCCTGAAAGCGGACCGGTTGCCGACGTGGCGGAAGATCGTCGACAACCCGGCCTACAACGCCTTCTGGCGCGGGCAGGCGGTGCAGGACGTGCTCGCGGCGACGCCGCTGAAGATCCCGGTGATGGTCGTGCACGGGCTCTTCGACCAGGAGGACAACTTCGGCGGCATCGCCGCCTACCGCGCGCTCGAGGCGAAGGACACCGCGAACGACATGGTGTATCTCGCGGTCGGCCCCTGGAACCACGGGCAGTCGCAGCACGAGGGCTCGTCCCTCGGCGCACTGCGCTGGGACGCGGACACCAGTCTCTGGTTCCGCAACAAGGTGCTGCAGGCGTTCTGGGACCAGCATCTCAAGGGCGTCACTCCCGCGCAGCCGGTCCCGCCGGTGGTGGCGTTCGATACCGGCACGCACGAGTGGCAAACGTTGCGGAGCTGGCCCGCCGATGGAAAGGGGACGCGCACGAAGCTGCACCTGCAGCCCGCCGGCGGTCTCGCCCTCGCGCCGCCCGCGGCCGGCAGCGCAACGTACGCCGAGTACGTGTCCGATCCCGCAAAGCCGGTCCCGTATCGCGTTCGTCCAGTCCTGGCGATGTACAACGTGGAGTCGACCTGGAAGCTGTGGCTGGCCGACGATCAGCGCCCGTTCGCCGATCGCCCGGACGTGCTGACGTTCGTCAGCGAGCCGCTGACCGAGCCGCTGACCATCAGCGGCGAAGTGGCCGCGACGCTGTTCGCCTCGACCACCGGCACCGACAGCGACTGGGTGGTGAAGCTGATCGACGTCTTCCCGCCGGAAGTGCGCGCGAACCCGGCGCTGGGCGGCTATCAGATGATGGTCTCGGGCGAGATCACGCGCGGCCGCTACCGCGAGAGCCTGGAGTCGCCGAAGGCGATCCAGCCGGGCGAGGTGGCGCCGTACCGCGTGCGCATGCCGGAGGCGAACCACACCTTCCTTCCCGGCCACCGCGTCATGGTGCAGGTGCAGTCGAGCTGGTTCCCGCTGTACGACCGCAACCCGCAGACGTTCGTGGAGAACATCGGCAAGGCCCAACCGGCAGACTACCGCGCGGCGACGCAGCGCATCTGGTTCACGCCGGAGCGGGCGAGTTTCGTGGAGGTGGGGGTGGTCAAGTAGCCGCGCTGCGAGCCGTTCACCCGCCTGGCTGATACGCGAAGCTCACCGGCGTGGTGGCGATGCTGTTGCCGTCGCGCAGCTTCGTCAACGTGCCGGAGAGGACCACTTCGTCGGGTTGCGGTGTATTCGCCGCGAAGTTGTCCAGGCGTGTGAACGCGCCATTGAACGCATAGTGCACGCCGTCGATGGCCGCGGTCGTGAAGGTGAGGTTCCGTCCCACCAGTGCCGGCTGCACCAGCTCGTAATCTTCGGCGCTGTCCTTTTTGGGACGCAGGAACCCGTTCAGCGGAGCGGGAGAGCCGCTGTCATCGATCGTCGCGAGCAGGAGATGGTCGAGCTCCGCGAACTCGCCCGAAAACGGCGCCGTAGGAAAGTACGGGCCGGTGACGTCGCCGGCGTCCGTGTCCTGGGGAACCTCCGTCGCTGGTTGCGGCGTCGCGGTATCGGTAGTGGCCTGCACCTCGGGCGTTGCAGTCGTGGTTGTCGCAGCGGCAGGCGGCTCGGAAATCGCGCTGCGGGTCTCGCCGCATCCGGACGCGAGCAGCGCGACGACGGAACCGGCGATGAACATTTTCATCATCGATCGGAGACTACCACGCGCCAGAGGTAGGAAAGGCAGCCTCGGGTCTGGCTGGATCAGCAGGCGTGGGTCCGGAATGTGAAGAAACCGGAGCCATGAAACGCCGCGTATCCATCGCCCTGCTCTCCCTCATGGGTCTTCCCCTCTGTGCGCAGGCGCCGCAGAAAGCGGCGCGGGAGGGGCAGCGGTCGCCTACGCCGGCGTCGATAGCGGCGCCGGGGAAGGTGACGGACGTCGTTCGCGGGTTGGAGCATCCGTGGGGGATGGCGTTTCTGCCGGACGGGCGGCTGCTGGTCACGGAGCGTCCCGGACGCCTGCGCGTCGTGGACAAGAATGGGAAGCTTTCGGCAGCGGTGAAGGGGGTACCGAGGGTGCTGGCGCAGGGGCAGGGTGGGTTGCTCGACGTCGCGCTGGATCCTCAGTTCGCGCAGAACCGCATCATCTATCTGTCGTACTCCGAGCCTCAAGGAGACCTGTCGGGGACTGCCGTAGCTCGCGCGCGCTTCACCGAGACGGGGCTGCAGGACGTGAAGGTGATCTACCGGCAGCAGCCGAAAGTTGCCGGCACCGGGCATTACGGCTCGCGCATCGTCTTCCGCCGCGACGGGACGATGTTCATCACCCAGGGGGAGCGGATGCGTTACAGCGAGCAGGCTCAGGATCTCGAGTCGCTCCTCGGCAAGGTCGTGCGGATCAACCGCGACGGCACGATCCCGAAAGACAATCCGTTCGTGAACCGGAGTGGGGCACGGCCGGAGATCTGGTCGTACGGGCATCGCAACGTGCAGGCGGCGGCGCTGGATCCCGCCACCGGGCTGCTCTGGACGATCGAGCACGGGGCGCGCGGCGGCGACGAGCTGAATCAGCCGCAGGCGGGGAAGAACTACGGCTGGCCGGTCATCAGCTACGGGCGCGAGTATTCCGGACGCCCGATCGGCGAGGGGATCACGGCCAAGCCGGGGATGGAGCAGCCGGTTTACTACTGGGATCCGGTGATCGCGCCGTCGGGGATGCTGTTCTATATGGGCAACGCTTACCCCGGCTGGAAGGGAAGCATCTTCGTCGGCTCGCTGACGCCTGGTGCGCTGGTGCGACTGGCGATGGGCAACGGCCGGGTGACGCGCGAGGAGCGGTACCTCGGCGAGCTGGACGAGCGGATCCGCGATGTAGAGCAGGGGTCGGACGGGTTGCTGTACATGCTGACGGACAGCTCATCGGGACGCGTGATCCGCCTGGAGCACGGACGGTAAGAAGACCGACGAGGGGCCTCCGGCGGGCCGGCGTGGCCGGCGGCACTTGTTTGCGCACGGACGGCGCCTGTCGCGAGAAGCGTGCGTTCAGCCTTGGGCGACCAGTGCTGCCGGCCACGCCGGCCCGCCGGAGGCCTCCCGTCGGTCCTCTCTACGCCGCGCGAATGGTGGCCAGCACGATGCGGATCTGGTCGTAGGAGACCTCCTCGCCGGTGATTTCGCGGATCGGCTTCAGGCGCTCCATGCCGGTCTGTTCGATGGCGCGGCGGATGGCGGTCTCGGTCTCCTCGGACATCCAGAGGCGGAGGGAGGGGTGATAGCGGCCGTCTTCGATCAGCTCGGACAGGTCGTTGACTACGGTGGAGCGTGCGCGGCCGGTGCGTTCCATGACCTCTTCGATCGCGAGGCCCTGCTGGAGGAGGCGGAGCGACTCGGATTTTGCGGCGGTGGTCTTCGCGGCGCGGGGTCTGTCGCGCTGGGGGCGCGGTGCGAGCGGCACGTCGCGGTCGAGCTGGCGCGCGGTGCAATGACCGTCGATGAGCTGCAGCAGTTCGTGGCCGTAGTCGCGGAGGCGGATCTCGCCGATTCCGGCAATGAGGCGAAGCCGTTGGGGTGACGACGGCCGGACCGCTGCCAGCTCGCGGAGCGTGGCGTCGCCGAGGATGACGAAGGGGGCGACGTCGCGTGCGGCGGCGGCGTCGCGACGCCAGGCGCGGAGCGCTTCAAAGAGGTCGCGATCGACGCCGGTCCACTCTTCGGCGCCGTCCCGGACGGTCGTGCTGCTCGTCTGCAGCAGGCGCACCTCCGACTCGCCGCGCAGAATCGCGCGTGCCTGCGGACCGAGGCGAAGGAACGGGCGCGCACCGCCGTCCTGGACCAGGGCGCCGCAGCCCACGAGTTGCGCGATCCAGGCGCGGAGCTCGTGACTGCCGTGCTCCGCGAGGAGACCGAACGTCGACAGCTTGTCGTGTTCCCGCTCCAGGACGCGAGCGATGCGCTCGCCGCGCAGCACGCTGGCGATGTGCGTGGCACCGAACGACTGGCCGGCGCGGACCACGCAGGAGAGGATCTTCTGCGCGATGACGTTCGAATCGGCGACCGTCTCCAGCTCGCCGAGGCAGAGATCGCACGCGTCGCAGCGCTCGAGCTCCCAGGCGCCGCCGAAGTGTTCGACCAGCGCGCGATGGCGGCAGATGCCCGCCATGCAGAAGCGGTTCATCGCCTCCAGTTGCTCGACGGCGATGGCGAGCTGTTGTTCGTCCGAGAAGCTCTGCTCGAAGATGCGCGTCCACGTCATCGCATCGGCCGAGTCGTACAGCAGGACGCACTCCGAGGCGAGCCCGTCGCGTCCGGCGCGCCCCGCCTCCTGCTGGTAGTGCTCGATCGACTTCGGCAGGCCGGCGTGCACGACGAAACGGACGTTCGAGCGGTCGATGCCCATCCCGAACGCGACCGTCGCCACCACGACGTCGGCGCGCTCGGACGCGAATGCGTCCTGCGCCTCGCGCCGCTCCTCGGGAGTCATGCCGGCGTGATACGCCGTCACGCGATGCCCGCGCGACGAGAGCGCCGCCGCCACGAAATCGACGTCCTTGCGGCGGATGCAGTAGACGATGCCTGCCTCTCCCGGATGGCGGCGGATCACGTCTTCGATCTGCGCCACTTCGTCGGTGCGAGGCACGACGCGGTAGCGCAGGTTCGGGCGATCGAGATCGCCGACCAGGACCAGCGGCTCGCGCAGCCGCAGCTCGGTGCAGATATCCGCGCGCACCTGCTCCGTGGCCGTTGCGGTGAAGGCATGGATCGAGGCGCCGGGAAAGAGCTCTCCGAGCTCGCGGAGCTGGCGGTATTCGGGACGGAAGTCGTGGCCCCAGTGGCTGATGCAGTGCGCTTCATCGATGGCGAACGAGCGCACGCGAGCGCCGCGCAGCAGCGAGCGGAGCGAGGAGGTGGCCAGCCGTTCCGGCGACACGAACAGGAGACGCAGCGAGCCGTCGACCGCCGCCCGCTCCACCGCGCGCTGCTCGTCCGGCGGTGTCATGCTGTTCAACGCCGCCGCGGCGACGCCGGTCGACACCAGCGCGTCCACCTGGTCCTTCATCAACGCGATCAGCGGCGACACGACCACGGTCAACCCGTCGAGCAGCAGGGCCGGCGCCTGAAAGCAGAGCGACTTCCCGCCGCCGGTGGGCACCACGAGCAGCGAATCGCGCCCCGCCAGGACGGCGTCGATGGCCTGCCGCTGCAGCGGACGGAGCGAAGAGAACCCCCACGTACGCTCGATGACTTCGAGCACGGGGTCGGCGATGGCGGTGATTTCGGCTGCGGACGTCATAGAACGATCGTACCTCGGCGCGAAAAACGTCCACCGGGCGTAGAGTCTCGCATACGGTGATGGGCGTTGCCGACCTTGAAACGGTCGACAACGCCCATCGGAAAGCAGACCGCGTTACGGAATCTGACAGCCCGAGCAGAGAGCCTTGCAGGAGCAGGTGTTGGGGTTCCACGTGCCGCCGCTGATGTCGCACTGCATCTGGGCGGTCGGGGAGCAGACCACGGGCGGGGGCGCGGCAGCCTCGTAGGTCGGCCGGTCGTCGAAGAGCTGCACCCAGCGTCCGTCGAACCCGCCGTTGGCGGCCGTGTACCACGCGCCCACGAGCCACATTCCGGCTTCGTAGTTCGTCTGGTCGCTGGTGATGACGCCCGAGTGCACGAAGAAGTCGTGCTGCCAGAGGTAGGAGTTATGCGAGTTGTAGTAGCCGCTGGCGGCGCCGCGGGTCCGTCCGTAGCTGTCGACGCCCAGTCCCTCGAAGCCGCCGAACTCATCGCCGTCCCACGGGGCCTCGAAGTTCAGTTCTGCGGAGTAGCCGCCGTAGAACCACTTTTTCGACGGCACGCCCTCACGCCCATCCGTCAACCCTGATTTCCCGATGTCTTTGGATTTCGTATAGAAGCGCTGCATGCCGGTGCTGACTTCCGCCTGACCGGCCTCATTGATGACCGGGCTTTCCATCAGCACGTCTTCCAGGTCGTCCGCCGTCCAGTGGGTGTACCAGGGGTTGGCCGACCAGTGGGTGGGGATGATGTCGGCGATGTCCTGCAGCTCGTAGGTCATCCGCTTCACCGTGGTCCAGCGCACCGTGTCGCCGTTGTCGACGCGGCTGGCGAGGCCCGACGCATTCCAGTAAGCCAACGGCTTGGCGCGCCAGGTGTCGACGGCCGACTGCGATCCCTCGGGCACGAAGACGTAGTGCACGTTCTTGCTGTCCGACTGCGTGACCGCAACCTTGGCGTCCGCCGTCGAGGAGTTCATCTGAGCGGCGATCGTGCTGTAGGCGGTTCGGACGTGATGCAGCGCGTGCCCGTGATAGCCGTAATTGGAGGTGAACATGTCCCAGTCGCTCTCGTCGGCCTGCCAGAGCATGACGTGCTTGCCGGTCGGCGTCTGCATGAAGGTCATGCCGGTGTCGTAGTAGCGCCGCATGATCTGCTCTTTGTGCATCGTCACGGTGACGTGATTGACGAGCTCGCCGCTTCCGCCCGGCGTGCCGGTGATGCCGTGCACGACGATCTCGACCCGTTCCCAGTCGTGGATCTCGCTGCCGTCTTTGTCCGCCGCGTTGTAGACGTGGTAGAGCAGCACCAGCGACTTGCTGCCGCCGTCCATGTATTCAATGAGTGCGGTGTAGAGCGTCGGGCGAATGCGCCAGTTGCTGTAGGCGCCGGTCCCGTACTGTGCCGCGGCCAGGTACTGACCGATGTTGAGCCAGTTGAGGCGGTTGTTCGAGAAGTTGCCGTCGCGGTCGAAATCGTAGTTGGTCAGCCAGTCGCGACCCTGCTTGCCGTTGTTTTCGTCGCCGCGCTTCAGGAGCACCGGCGCGTAGTAATTGAGGTAGGCCTGGCGCTGAAGCTTGGTCAGGCTCCACGCCGTCTGCGCTTCGGCGGGGCGCGAACTGAGTCCGAGGACGGCGAGGACGATGATGCAGAGTGCACGCGCCGCTGTCTTGCGAAAAGCGGTATGCGTGTCACGGTGATGTGGCAGGTTCATGCGGTGTTTTTCTCCCTGTGGATGTTGGGTGGATGGGTGAGGCACACGAGGGGCGTACCGTGTTGCTCGGTGGGCATCCCCATACTTATTGATTGTTGCTGGCGGCGGAAGAACCCTGCCCTGATGACGCGAATTCCGGACTCACGCGCGCAGATCTACGAAGGTTATCGTTGACATCTACGAAACGCGTCGTATATTGGCGTCATCACGCAATGACGAGCGGGGGCAGCAGGGCGTAACTAACATTTCCGCAGTCTCGCCGTCTGAGTCATCAAGCCTCGCCATGCTGTCGCCGTGTACTGCCCCTTCGAAGTGGAGAGAGAGAACCTGAATGAACGTTCGAGCCCTGATGGTCACGCTCGTTGTACTCACGATGAACGCGGCAGCGGTTGATGCGCAGACGAATCCGGCGCCGGCAGCCGAGGGGCCGCGGACCTATGTGCCGGCCGACTTTGCGCAGTTTGCTCCGGCCACGGCGCTGGACATGCTCAACCGCGTTCCCGGCTTCTCCGTGAAGCAGGAGGACCTGGAGCGCGGCCTCGGCGAGGCGACCGGGAACGTCGTGATCAACGGACAGCGGATCTCCGGCAAGTCGAATGACGTCCTCACGGAGCTGAGCCGGATTCCGGCGGGGAACGTGGAGCGGATCGAGATCGTGGACGGGGCGACGCTCGAGATTCCGGGGCTCTCGGGGCAGGTCGCAAACGTGATCGTGAAGTCGGGCGGTATCACCGGGCAATGGGCCTACCGGCCTGAGTTTCGCTCGTACTACACCGACCCGCTTCTCACCCGTTTCGAGATCTCGGTGAGCGGGACGAAGGGGCCGGTGGAGTACACGATCGGCCTCGATAACCGCGGCAACCGCAGCGGTGCCGGTGGCCCGACGTGGATCTTCAGTCCCGCGGGAGCGCTCACGGAAGAACGGGACGAGGAGTGGCGTGGCAACTCGGAGCAGCCGCGGCTCAGCGGCAGGTTCGTGTATGACGGTCCGGGAACTTCGAAGGGCAACCTCAATCTCCTCTATGGCCGTCTTTATTACGACTACCTGGAGAACGGGACCCGCTCCAGTGTGGGCGGGACGCAGCGCGCCCGCGAGGTGACGGTGGACGAGCACGGCCACAACTACGAGATCGGCGGCGACTACGAGCTCGGGCTGGGACCGGGACGGCTGAAGCTGATCGGCGTCGGCCGCGGCTCCCGTTATCCGAGCGACACGACGGTGGTCACCAGGTTCACCGACGGCACGCCGGCGGAGGGCGACCGCTTCACGCAGGTCGGCGACGACCGCGAGATGATCGGCCGGGGGGAGTACCGCTGGACGCGGCACGGCGCGGAGTGGCAGGTATCGGGCGAAGGAGCATTCAACAGCCTGGACAACACGTCGCGGCTGTTCGAGTTGCAGACCGACGGCGAGTTCCACGAGGTGGTGCTGGAGGGCGGCATCGCCAAGGTGGAAGAGGACCGCTACGAGGTGATGGGCAGCTACGGCCGCACGGTGGCGACGAACGTGACCATGAAACTTTCCGCGGGCGGCGAGTATTCGCAGCTGGCGCAGGCCGGCGCCGGGGGGACCACGCGCGATTTCTACCGGCCGAAGGGAGAGCTGTCGGCGGCGTGGAAGGTCTCGCCGCGGACGGACGTCAACTTCAAGCTCGCGCGTCGCGTGGGGCAGCTCAACTTCTTCGACTTCCTTGCTTCGGTCGACGTGAATACCGATACCGAGACTTCCGCGAATCCGGACCTGGTCCCGGAGCAGAGCTGGGATCTCGACATCGAAGGGGTGCGTAACCTCGGCACGCTCGGCTCCACGACGCTCCGCCTCTACGGCCGGATGATCGACGACATCATCGATTACATTCCGATCGGCACGGACGGCCAGGCGCCGGGCAATCTCGATCACGCAATCCTCTATGGTATCCAGTCGCGCAGCACGCTGAATCTCGACCGCTTCGGCTGGCGCGGTGCGCGTCTCGACGGCGAGGTGCAGTGGCAGGACAGCGAGGTCGAGGATCCGCTCACGGGCGAGCAGCGCCCGATCAGCAACAGCCTGCAGGAGTACTTCAGCATCGCCTTGCGGCACGACGTGCCCAACACGGACTGGGCGTGGAGCACCGGTTACGACTACCAGCTCAATGCGAAGAACTACCGGCTCACGGAAATGGGTCGCCTGTGGGAAGGCCCGGTGTGGGGCAGCGTGTCCCTCGAGCACAAGAATCTGTACGGCCTGACGGTCCGCGCAACCGTCGGCAACCTGTTCGCCGCCGACAGCATGTGGAACCGCACCGTCTATACAGGCCGCCGTACCGATCCGATCGATTTCATCGAAGTCCGCGACCGTCAGATCGGCCCGATCTTCACGTTCACGGTGCGCGGGAAGTTCTAGCGCGATTTCGCAGAGGGAACGACGAGGGGCCTCCGGCGGGCCGGCGTGGCCGGCAGCACTTGTTTGCGCACGGACGGCGCCTATCGCGAGAACCGTGCGTTCAGCCTTGGGCGACCGGTGCCGCCGGCCACGCCGGCCCGCCGGAGGCCTCCCGTCGTATCCCCTCTCCGCAACCGGGCTGATACTGTCCGCGCATGCATGACGCGGTGATCGTGGGGAGTGGGGCGGGGGGTGGGGCGGTTGCGTGGAGGCTGGCGGCGGCGGGGTGGCGTGTGCTGGTGTTGGAGAAAGGGCCGCGGTATGCGCGTGATGACTATCGGCACGCCGCGGGAGGCTTGCAGTCGGGCGACTTCGTTCCGGCGATCGACGCCGATCCGCACACGGTCGTCACGCAGCGGACGACTACGCCGCAGCGCACGTCCCTCGGCTGGATCGCGACCTGTGTCGGCGGCGGGACGGTGCACATGGGCGGGTACTTTTACCGCTTTCATCCCGACGATTTCCGGATGCGCTCGCGATTCGGCGAATACCTCGGCATTGCCGACTGGCCGTACGACTACGCGGAGCTCGAGCCGTACTACACGCTCGCCGAGCGGATGATGGGCGTATCGGGCACCGGCGGTGCGGATCCATTCGCCGGGCCGCGATCGGCGCCGTACCCGTTGCCGCCGCTCGATGCGCATCGGTTCGCGGCACCTCTGGAGGAAGCCTGCCGGAGGCGCGGCTGGCATCCGTTCCCGACGCCGCGGGCCATCAACTCGCGGGCCTATGACGGCCGGCCTGCCTGCGAGTACTGCCGGCTCTGCGCGTCCTACGGCTGTCCGGTCGGCGCGCGCGGCACGTCGCAGGAGACCTTCATCGCCCACGCGGAGAAGACCGGCCGTTGCGAGGTGCGGCCGCTGTCGATGGTGCGGAAGATCGTTCGCGGGGACGGAGACCGCGTGACCGGGTGTGCCTACGTCGACGCCGAGGGGCGCGAGCAGTTCGCGGAGGCGCGGGTGGTCTGCCTGTCCGCGTCAGCGGTGGAGTCCGCGCGGCTGCTGCTGCTGTCGGGCCTCGCGAACGAGGAGGGACAGGTCGGACGCAACCTGCAGTTCCACGCGGTGACGATGGGGCAGGCGCTATTCGAGCTCGAGCTGTTGCGCGACGACGCTCCTTTTCTCGGACGCTCGCTTGCGGACTTTTACTTTCTCCCCGAGGGAGTTTCCGATCTGTCGAAAGGAGGGATGATCCGCTTCGGCCGCGCGCCGCAGACGGTGGGGACGGAGTACTTCACGCCGTCCGAGGGGCAACGGGTGCTGTACTTCGAAGCGTTCCACGACTTTTTGCCGAACGCGCAGACCTTCGTGACGCTCGACGAGGCGATCACCGATCGCTGGGGCCTGGCCGCGGCGCAGATTCACCTCGACGTGCCGGCGCACCATCGCCGCGCGGGGCGCTTTCTCGCCGATCGCGCATTCGAGATCTACGAGGACCTTGGCGCGACGGAAGGTGTGACGACTGACCTCGGCGGCACGTCGTCGTATCTCGTGCACGGCACCTGCCGCGCGGGACGCGACCCGCGCAGCTCAGTCCTCGATCCGTTCTGCCGCGCGCACCGGTTGCGCAACCTGTACGTGGCGGATGGCTCGTTCATGCCCACCTCGGGTGGCGCGTCGACGACGCTCACCATCGTCGCGAACGCACTCCGAACTGCGGACGACATCCTGGGACGGGCGAGCCGGATGGAGCTCTAGTGTCGTGTCCGCATAAACGTCTGTCTATTTGTCCATCTTGACGCCTTTACGTTCCCGCCTCTAAACTCGCGCCTCCAGTCACGGAGGTCGCGCGATGTCCTCTTCCACGGCGTTTTCGGAAGATGCAGGGACTCTCGAAGATGAGGGCGGCAGAAGTGTCGCCGAGCTGCTCGGAAGCGCGAAGTGGTACCAGGCCGCGCCTCTGGCCGAGCGGGTTGCAAGCTGGCGCCGTTCCGGTTCCCCGCGTCACCCGATCGACCACGCCGTCGCTTCGCAGCGGCTGGAGCGCTGGAAGACGCAGAGCGCGTTCGCGAAGAACCCGGGCTTGTGGGACGAGCGTCTGGCGGCGGCCCGCATCTCCGAGGACGAACTGCTGTACCTCCTGGGTGAAACAGCCGAGGACGTGCGCGTGCATTCGGAGCCGCCGGCGTGGCTCGCGATGCTCGAGGCTGCCTATGGCGACGGCGGCAGAACGCCGGAATTCGCGTGGGCTCCGAGTGCGGACCTCGAGCGCTGCCGGTTCATGCCGCTCATCGAGCCGCTGATCCATGAATATCACGCGCGGCTCGAACGGGAAGCGCGCGAGCTGCGCTTCCCGCCGGAGATCGCACGCGCGCTCACGTCGCATCTACCCGATCACTTCGCGGCGATGCTCAACCGCACGTCGCTCGTCGAGATGCACGTGCTCAAGCTCGAGGAGCAGCTGGAAGGGGAGACGCCGGAAGCGCGCTTCCGGGATTTCCTCGGGAAGCTCCGCGACAAGCGTTACGCGCTCGAAGTGCTGGAGCGCTATCCGGTGCTGGCGCGGCAGATCGTGTTGCGGCTCGAGCATTGGCTGGATGCCTGCGTCGAGTTGTTGCGGCGGCTCGCCTCCGACGCTGAGGCAATCGCGGAGCAGTGCAACGGCCGCCGTCCGCTCGGCACGCTGCGCGACGTCTACGGCGGGCTCTCCGACCTTCACCGCGGCGGACGCTCGGTCTTCATCCTGGTCTTCGATTCGGGGTTCCAGGTCGTCTACAAGCCGAAGCCGCTCGGGCTCGAAGTCGCGTTCCAGGAGCTCCTGGCGTGGCTCAACGACCGCGGCTTCGAGCCGCGTTTCCGGCAGGCCGTGGTCATCGATCGCGGCGACTACGGCTGGATGGAGATGCTGTACACCGCGGCCTGCGAGGACGACGCGGCGCTGCGGCGGTTCCTGGAGCGGCAGGGGGGCTATCTCGCGCTGCTTTACGTACTCGACGGCACCGATTTTCATCACGAGAACCTGCTCGCGGCCGGCGAGCATCCGATGCTCATCGACCTGGAGACGCTCTTCCAGCCGTGGCTCAACGTGCCGGACCTCCAGGACGTCGCCGGCGCGCGCGGTGCACCGATCCGCGCGACCGTGCTGCGCACGAACCTCCTCCCCGAGCGTTCCTCGTGGGGTGACAAGAACGCCGCCGGCGTCGACATCTCCGGTTTCACGGCGCAGGAAGGGCAGGTCATGCCGCGGCCGATGCTCGCCGCCACAGACGGCGGCCGGGACACGATGCGCATGGAGCTGCAGCAGATGCGGATGCCGGCCGGCGAGAGCCGGGCGCGCGTGGCCGGGCGCGAGCTCTCGGTGACGGAGTTCGCGCAGCCGCTGGAAGCGGGCTTCCGGCGCCTCTACGCGCTGCTCGCCGCCAACACGGACGCTTTTCTCGAACAACTCGATCTGTTCGCAGGCAGCGAGATGCGGCTCCTCTTCCGCAACACGATGCAGTACAGCACGGTGCTGCTCGAAAGCTTCCATCCGCATGCTCTCGGGAACGCGCTCGAGCGCGACCGCCTCTACGACAGCCTTTGGCTCTTCCACGCGCAGCGGCCATTTCTCCGCGACATCGCCGAATGGGAGCGCGCCGATCTCCACAACGGCGACATCCCGCTGTTCGTCACGTACGCGGACAGCCGCGACGCGCTGCACTGGCGCGGCGAGCGGCTGACCGGTTTCGCCGACAGCGGCATCGAGCGTGCGCGGCGGAGGGTGCGCGAGCTCTCTCCTGTCGATTGCGAGCGGCAGGTGGCGATCATTCACGACTCGTTCGAGGCGCTGCGCATCACCGAGCAGCCCGCGGCCCGCCCGTCGTACGAGCTCGTGCCGCGGCCGACGCGCCCGCAACCGGAGGAACTGCTCGCGCTCGCGCGGCAGGCCGCCGACCGCATCCTCGAGCGATCGTTTGCAAACGACGCCGAGGCGCACTGGCTGACGCTCGACTATCGCGATCCGAACGGCTGGCAGGTTGTGGCGGCGACCCCTGACCTGTATCGCGGACTCCCCGGCATCGCCTTCTTCCTAGGCTACCTCGGCGCCGCGACCGGTGAGACGCGCTATACCGACGCCGCGCGTAAGGCGCTCTACGCGCAGAAGCGGCAGATCGCTGCGGACCCGAATGCCGCAGTCACCTGCATCGGCGCGTTCAACGGCTGGGGTGGAGTCATCTACACGCTCGCGCACCTCGGCCGTCTCTGGAACGACGCCGCGCTGCTGGACGAGGCGGAGTCATACGCCCGCCTCCTGCCGGACCTGATCGCAAAGGACGAGATGCTCGACGTTGTCGTCGGCTCCGCCGGCGCGATCTGCAGTCTCGGCGCGCTCGGACGGGGAGTGTCCGATCCGGTCATGCTCGCTTGCGGCGAGCGGCTGCTGGTGAAGGCGGAGGCGCAGCAACGCGGCCTCGGGTGGCGCATGCCCATCGCCGGCGATCGCGCGCTCGCCGGCATCTCCCACGGCGCGGCCGGTATCGCGCTGGCGCTGCTGCGGCTGTACGACCGGACAGGCGACGAGCGGTTCCGCGACGCCGCGATCGGCGGGATGGAGTTCGAGCGCTCGCTCTTCTCGGAGGCGGAACAGAACTGGCCCGATCTCCGCGCGGGCGCGGATGAAGGCGTGGACAGCAGCGACGGGCACCACTACATGCTGGCGTGGTGTCACGGCGCGCCCGGAATCGGGCTCGCGCGCATCGCCGGGTTGCCGTGGGCCGACGATGCGGAGGTGCGCCGCGAGATCGACGCGGCGGTGCGCTCGACGCTTGCCGGCGGCTTCGGCGAGAACCACAGTCTCTGCCACGGCGATCTCGGCAACCTGGAGCTGCTTTTCGCGGCGGCGCGTCTCGGCAACGACGCCGAGCTCGAAGAACGCGCATGGCGGATCGCCGGCGGCATCGCCGACAGCATCCGCAACGACGGCTGGCTCTTCGGCCTGCCGGGCAACATCGAGACGCCCGGGTTGATGGCGGGTCTGGCGGGCATCGGCTACGGCCTGGCGCGACTCGCCCGCCCCGGCTTCTTCCCGGACGTGCTGACACTCGAGCCCTGAATCTCGCCTGCGCCGGGCAGGCGGTGGCGGGGATCGCGCGGCCAGCGACCTCCCGCTCGAACCGACGAACGGCCGACGGAAAGGAAACGAGACATGAAGAAAAGAGACGTGATTCGTGCGTGGCGTGACGGTGAGTACTACTCCTCGTTGTCGAGCGACGAGCGGGCGGCGCTTCCGGAAAGCCCGGCCTCGGTCATCGACATCAGCGATGACGTCCTCGCCAGCGTCAGCGGCGGCTGCAGTTACCCCGGCCCCTGTCCGACGTCCGGCTACTGCAGCCCCTGTCCGCCGAAGCACTGCTACTAGCCGAAAGAAGGAACAGAGCCATGAAGAAAAGAGATGTGATTCGCGCCTGGCGCGACGGCGAGTACTACTCCTCATTGTCGAACGACGAGCGTGCCTCGTTGCCGGAAAGCCCGGCCTCGGTCATCGACATCAGCGATGACGTCCTGGCCAGCGTCAGCGGCGGCTGCAGCCTCCCCGGCAACTGTCCGACGTCCGGCTATTGCAGCCCCTGTAAAGGGAATCCCTGCTACTAGGGTTTGGCTACTAGGTTTGGCTACTAAGCTTGGTATGTAGGGCGGGCTTCGGCCCGCCCTGCATCGCCGGCCGGCAACTGCGCGCGGACCAGTTCCGCATACCGGCCGTCCCGCCCCACCAGCTCGTCGTGGCGCCCCCGCTCGACGATCTCGCCGTTCTCCATCACCAGGATCATGTCCGCGCGGACGATGGTCGAGAGGCGATGCGCGATCACGAGCCGCGTCGCGCGGAGCCGTTCCAGCTCTTCGAGCACCTCGCGCTCGGACTCCGTGTCGAGGTGACTCGTGGATTCGTCGAGCAGCAGGATCGCGGGACGGCGCACCAGCGCGCGCGCCAGCGCGATGCGCTGACGCTGACCGCCCGAGAGTGACGCCCCGCCCTCTGCAACCGGAGTGTCATAGCCGAGGGGAAGCGTCATCACGAAGTCGTGGATGTGCGCCTTCTGCGCCGCTTCGACGATGCGAGGCAACGGCAGCGACTGGTCGCCGAGGGCGATGTTGCGGCGGAGTGACTCGGCGAAGAGATACGGCTGCTGCAGTACGATGCCGAGCTGGCGCCGCAGCGAGGTGAGCTCCAGCGTCTCGAGAGGGAGACCGTCGTAGAGGATCCGGCCGCTGGTCGGGCGATAGAGGCCCATCAGCAGCATCGCCAGCGTCGACTTGCCTGCGCCGGAGCTGCCGACCAGCGCCACGAAGCTGCCCGGCTCGATCTCCAGCGAGACGTTGCGCACTGCATCCGGCCGCATCGGCGAGTAGCGGAAGCTCACATCCTCGAGCGTGATGCGTCCAGTCAGCGGCGGCGTCTCCGCGACCTGATCCTGCTGCTGCTCCCGCGCCGCGTCGAGCACGTCGTCCATGCGATCCATGTAGCTGGCGAGCAACTGGAGCTGCACGGCCGTCGAGACCAGCGACGTGAGCGGGGTCAGGAACCCCATGGCCAGCGCGCTCACCGCCAGCATCGTTCCGAGGGAGAGGTTGCCGGCCAGCACCTGCGACGCGCCGAACCCCAGCACGACGAACGGCGATGCGGTCGTGAGGGTGTTGATGCCCGCTTCGAAGAACGCGTCGAGCCGCCCCCGCGCGAGCGAGACATTGAGCTCGTCGACGAAGAGGTTCGACCACCGCTCGACGGCCTGCTGCTCCGCGCCGAGCGCCTTCAGCGTGGCGATCCCGGAGAACATCTGCACCTGGTACGCCTGCGAGAGCGCCTGCACCTGCAGCGTCTTCGACATCAATTCGGCCTGGCGATGGCGCGTGGTCAGGAACAGCAGCACGCGCAGGAAGCCGAGCCCGAGGATGAGGAGCGCGAGCGTGGAGTTGGCGGCGAAAAGGACGGCCAGGTAGAGGCAGGCCAGTGCACCGTCGAGCAGGCCGGTGAGCGTGCCGGCGGTGAGGATCTCGCGGATGGTGGCGTTCGAGTTGAGGCGCATCATCAGGTCGCCGGACGAGCGCTGATGGAAGAACGCATACGGCAGCGCGACGAGATGCTCGACGAAATCGAGCGTGATCTTCGAGTCGAGCCGCGTGCGCAGGTGGAGCATCAGGTGCGCGCGTACCAGCGCCGACACGAAGTCGAAGAGCGCGATGGCAGCCAGTCCGAGGCCGAGGATGAGCAGCAGGGAGTGGTCGCGGTGCGGCACGACCCGGTCGACGATGAGTCCCGTCAGCAGCGGTGTCGCCAGCGCGAGCAGGCGCAGCACCACGGAAAGCGCGAGAATGCGGCGCAGCAGTGGCGACTGCGCGAGGAGCTCGCGCACGTAGCGCATGACGCCGGTGCGGGGAGCACGCCCTCGGATGAAATCGTCGCCCGGCTCGAACAACAATGCCACGCCGGTGAAGGTCTTCCCGACCTCGGCGAGCGTCACGGTCCGCCGGCCGCTGCCGGGGTCGAGGATGCGGACGCTGTCACCCTTCAGCTCTTCGAAGACGACGTAGTGATGAAAGCCCCAGTGCAGCATCGTGCCCGGCTCGAGGAACCGGAGATCGGCGATGTTCTCGATCTTCACGCCGCGCGCGCGCAGCCCGTGGAAGCGCGCCCCCTTGACGACGCTGAGCGCGTCCGCACCATCCCGGCCGATGCCGAGCAACTGCCGCACGTCGTCGAGGCGCAGCACCTTGCCGTGGTAGCCGAGGACCATGGTCAGGCAGGCCGCGGCGCAGTCGGTCTCGGCCGTCTGGCGGACGAGCGGAATGCGCCGCGGCGCGCCCGGCCGCAGGAGAGCGCGCCAGTCCGTCACCAGAACCTCGCATAGATCACGGCGCCGAAGAGCAGGGCCGCACCGATGAGCGCGAGGACGATCCGGTACGCAGCGCGCGTCCAGCGCGGCTCGACTTCGAGCAGGTGCGCTTCGTCCCTGCGGCCGCGCTGATACTCATCCAGCGCCTCGGCCCGGAAGAGCTGCGCGACGTCGGCGCGGATGGCCGTGTACCGTGCCGCAGCGCGTTCTTCGGCGTCGTCCTCCACCGGCTCCTGCCGCATATGCCGCATTATGGCATTTGGTCCGTGCAGCGTGTGCACGCCTGTCATCCTGAGCGAGGTGGCGGGCGGGCGTGAAGCGAAGGATGACAGGGGGTGTGCTCGTGCGGACGGTTTGCTACCGTAAGCGCCCATGAAAAACGCAGCGCTCGCTCTCTCCCTCTGCCTCGCTGTTTCAGCGGCCGCGCAGGAGACCGCGCCGCCGCCGCGCGTGGTGGCGTTGAAGGCCGCGCGCCTCTTCGACGGCACGTCCAACGAGGTCGTGAACGGCGCGGTGGTGATCGTCGAAGGGACGCGTATCAGGTCGATCGGCGGGGCGGTTCCGGCGGGGGCGGAAGTGATCGACCTCGGCGACGTCACGCTGCTGCCGGGCTTCATCGACGCGCACACCCATCTCTCCTTCGAATCGGGCGAGAACTACTACCGCGAGTTCTTCGAGGGCATGCTGCGGCACCAGGGGGAGCAGGCGTTGCTCGCGTCGACGTATGCGCGCAAGACGCTCGAGGCCGGCGTGACGACGGTGCGCGACCTCGCCTCCTCCGACTACATCGACGTCTCGCTGCGCAACGCCATCGCCGCGGGCTACATCATCGGGCCGCGCATGCTCGTGGCCGTGCATCCGATCGGTGCAACCGGCGGGCATGGAGACTCCGACGCGTATCCGCCGTCGTCCGGCATTCCGCAGCGGACGCCGATGCAGGGAATCTGCAGCGGCGCCGACGAGTGCCGCGGCGCGGTGCGGTCGCAGATCAAGTACGGCGCGGACGTCATCAAGGTCATGATGTCGGGCGGCGTGCTCTCGCTTGCGGATTCGGTCGACCTCCCGCAGATGACGCGCGAGGAGATCACGGCCATCGTGACCGAGGCGCATCAGTGGAACCGCAAAGTCGCGGCGCACTGCCATGGCGACGCCGCCGCGAAGGTGGCGATCGCCGCGGGTGTCGACTCGATCGAGCACGGGACGTTCCTTCAGCCCGACACGCTGGCGCTGATGCGCGAGAAGGGGACGTATCTCGTGCCGACGCTCATGGCCGCGGAGAGCATCAAGCCGCGACTCGACCAGTTTCCCGACTCGATCGCCAATAAGGCGCGCGCGGCCATCGCTTCGCGCGACGCGCTGTTCCGCAACGCGTTGAAAGCGGGGGTGAGGATCGCGTTCGGCACCGACTCCGCCGTCTCGCGCCACGGCCTGAACGCGCACGAGTTCGCGTTGATGACGGGACTGGGCATGACGCCCGCGGCCGCGCTCCGGACCACCGCCAGCAGCGCCGCGCTCCTCGGCGTCGACGACCGTCTCGGCACGCTGAGCGCCGGCAAGCTCGCCGATATCGTGGCCGTTCCCGGCAATCCGCTCACCGACATCACCGCCACGGAGCGGGTGTCATTCGTGATGAAGGAAGGGACGATCGTGAAGCGGTAAACCGCGTGCTACGATCCTGCTCCTGCCTATGGACGCGAAAGCCCTCGAGGAGATCCGCACAGAGCTCGTGCGGCTGCTGCATTCGTCCGCCACACCGCTCGCCAGCCGCGCCGCCGCGCTGACCAGGCTGCGCGCGATGAACGTGGACGTGCTTGCGGAGCTGAAATCCCTCGACCCGAAGGTCGCCGCCGAAATCGCCACCGAGGCCGTGCTGCTGCAGGACGAGAGCGGGACCTTGCTCGACGCGCTCACCAAAGCGAACGTCGGCGAGGACGAGAGCGATCCGGAGCTGTAAGCCGCCGAAGGCGGCAAAAGATCTGTAGGCCCAGGCTGATCTTTTGCCGCCTTCGGCGGCTGATCGCCTGCGTCGCGCCAGGGCCCCCTACTGGAACCCTCCCGTCGTGATTCTCTTCGTCTGCGGGTTGTTGTCGAGCAGGCGCCAGCCGGGACAGGACTCGCCGGTGCAGGCGGGGCCGATGTAGCGCCAGATGCGGCCGTCTTCGTGGCGTTGATACAGGTGGTCGCCCGTCGCGGTGATCTGGCGCGTGTTCGGGTTGTTGTCGAGGCGCTGCCAGCCCGGGCAACTGGTGCCGGCGCAGGGCGTGCCGGTGTAGCGCCAGATCCGGCCGTCGTTGTGGAGTTGGTAGAGCTGAGTGCCGCCGGAGACGATCGCGGTGGTCTTCACGTTGTTGTCCAGCAACTGCCATCCGGGACAGGAGGTGCCGCTGCAGGGGGTGCCGGTGTAGCGCCAGATCCTGCCGTTTGTGTGGAGTTGGAAGAGCTGATTCCCGGCGGCCACGATGGCCTTCGTGCTCGAGTTGTTGTCGAGCATCTGCCAGCCGGTGCAGGTGTCGCCGCTGCACGGCGTACCGGTGTAGCGCCAGATCTTGCCGTCATCGTGCAGCTGGAAGAGTTGCGTGGTCGAAGCGGCGATGGCCACGGTCTTCGTGTTGCGGTCGAGACGCTGCCAGCCGGGGCAGGTGTCGCCGCTGCAGGGGCGCCCGAGGTAACGCCAGATCGCGCCGGTGTCGTGGAGCTGGAAGAGCTGGATGCCGCCGGCCACGATGGCCTTCGTGCGCGCGTTGTTGTCGACGAGCTGCCAGCCGGGACACGACGCGCCGCTGCAGGGCGTGCCTGTGTAGCGCCAGATCTTGCCGTCGTTGTGCCGCTGGAAGAGCTGCCCCCCCGCGGCCGCGAAGTCGGTGGTCTTCGGGTTGTTGTCGAGGCGCTGCCAACCCGGGCAGTTGGCTCCCTCGCACTCGAAGCCGATGTACCGCCAGAGCGCGCCGTTGTTGTGCATCTGGTAGAGCGGATCCGTGTGCAGCTGGTACAGCGGGCTGCCGCTGGCCACGGCCGCCGGATCGCCCGCCACGATCATGCCGGTGCGCGCGTTGTTGTCGAGCATCTGCCAGCCCGGACACGACTCACCGCTGCACGGCGTCCCGGTCGAGCGCCAGATCTTGCCGTCGTTGTGCAGCTGGAAGACGGCGGTGTCGGTCGCGGTGAGCGCGGAGGTGCGGGAGTTGTTGTCCAGGCGCTCCCATCCCGCACACGTCTCGCCGCTGCAGGGCGTGCCGGTGTAGCGCCAGACCCAGCCGTCGTTGTGGAGTTGATACAGCTTCTCGCTCGCGGCGGTGATGCCGATCGTCTTTGCATTGCGGTCGAGCCGCTGCCAGCCGGGGCAGGCCTCGCCGCTGCAGGGCGTGCCGGTGTAGCGCCAGATCCACCCATCGTTGTGCATCTGGTAGAGCTGCGAGCCGGCGGCGGCGATGGCCACGGTCTTGGCGTTGCGGTCGAGTCGCTGCCAGCCCGGGCAGCTCTCGCCGCTGCACGGTGTTCCCGTGTGGCGCCAGATCCAGCCGTCGTTGTGGAGCTGATAGAGCTGGCTGCCTCCCGCGGCGATGGCCACGGTCTTGGAGTTGTTGTCGAGGCGCTGCCAGCCGGGGCAGCTGTTGCCGCTGCAGGGGATGCCGAGGTAACGCCAGACGGCGCCGTCGTTATGCAGCTGGTAGAGCTGTGGCCCGGCGGCCGCGATGGCCACGGTTTTGGAGTTGTTGTCGAGGCGCTCCCATCCCGGACAGGCGTCGACGTCGCACGGCGCGCCGGTATAGCGCCAGATCCAGCCGTCGTTGTGCAGCTGATAGAGGATCTGCTCGTGGTGCGTGCCGGTGGCGGCGATGGAAATCGTCTTCGCGTTGTTGTCGAGCTTCTTCCATCCCGGGCAGTTCGTGCCGCTGCACGGGGTGCCGGTGTAGCTCCAGATCGGCGCGCCTTCGACCCGCGGCGAATTGAGTACGCGCATCCAGCAGGCCTGCGACGGCACCCAGCGCTTGAAGCCGGAGTCCGCGATCTTGCGCAGGGCGAAGAGCATGTAATCGCCGGGAGGGGCGGCGTTCATGTTGTACGGCGACTTGACCGTCACTTGCGACGCGGAGGTGCTGACGATGTCGAGCTGGATGACGCGCTGGTCGGAGTCGTAGGCGTGGGTGACGCTGCCCGCGCGCATCAGCACGACGCGCCCGACGCTGGTGCCGGCCGAGGCGCCGATGCCGACGTCGAACTGCCGGCCGTCCGAGACGGTCGTGGCGGGGCAGCCGGTCAACTGCGGGCGGTCGCTGCGGCCGAAGTACCAGGGGGTGAAGATCTCGACGCGCTCCTCGGTCATCTCCGAGCCGCCGCAGCCGTGCTCGATCGCACACTGGGAGCCGCTGTGGTTCTGGCTCGCGCTCGCGGTCCAGATCCGGCCGTCCGGCAACAAGAGCGCCACCGCGTGGTAGTTGCGCGCCACCGTGGCCGCGGAGGTGAGCAGCCAGGAGTTCGTCTCGGGGTCGTAGACCTCCGGCTTGTTCACCGCCACCGCGTCGTGCTCGTCCGGGCCGACGCCGCCGTTGACGAACATCTGTCCCGTCGGCAGCAGCGTGGCGTTTGCGAAGTTGCGCTCCACGGCCGGCGAGCCGAGCTCCGGAGGCCGCGTGCCCATGACCTGCCACGCGGGGCTGGCGGTGAGCAGTTCCTTCACGTAGGAGTTGTTGCCGTTGGTCAACGCGAACTTCGCGCTCGGATAGCCGCCCATGGCCGGCACGAGCGGGAGCAGGACGCCGCTCCCCTTCCACGCTTCGCAGCAGTGGATGCCCGCCGGGTCGCTTTCCGGAACCATGTCCGTCCCGGCGGGGGAGGTGGTGTTCGTCTTCGGATCGAAGAAGTAGTTCCTCCGGTCGTTGTTGGCCGGCGTGGCGATGAAGAACTTTCCGTCGGGCATCAGGGTCACGCGCGGGTACGTCGATTTGGCGAAGAGCTCGACGCCGGTGGAGGTCCAGCTGCTCGCGCCGTACGCCAGTTTCTGGATGCGATTCCCCTCGGCGGTCGGCGTCCATTCCGTCGGCCGGCCGGGGAAGACGAACATGTCGGTCGGTCCGGCCGCGAGGGTGGGATACCAGTGCGCGGTCGAGGGCGTGATTTTGGCGAACGTGCCGCCGGTGACGTCATACCGCGCCGAGTCGGGGATGCCGTGTCCGTTGAGCTCCCAGTAGCCGAGGAGGCCGCCCTGGAAGATCACGCCGCCGCGATCGTCATGCGCGTGGCCGGAGCAGAACGCGTCCAGCTCGGTTCCGAACGGAGCGGGCGTGGGGAGCTTGCCGCTCCAGCTGTTCGCCGCGATGTCGTAAATCCGCGCTTCTTCGCGTCCCCAAGTGAAGCAGCAGTTGTAGCTGCTCCCTCCGACGACGAGGATCTTGTTGTTGCGCAACAGCGAGGAGTGCGTAGCCAGCAGGTTGCCCGGCGCAGGACTGCCGAGCGCCCACGACCCGAACGTCGGATCCTCGGCGGCAGAAACCGACATGGCGAAGACCGAGGAGAGGAAAAGGACGAACCATTTCATCAGGACCTTCCCTTCTTTTCCGGTGGCGGACTGGATCGATAGGGATATCTTAAGTCCGCAAGGGTGGAAACGCACTCCTCGCGCTGCTCTCCAGAAGATCCCTACCCCAGAACCTTCTTCAACGCCTTGAGCAGCTTCTCCGCTTCGGCCACCTGCTCCAGCAGCTCCGTGTTGCCGCGTTTTTCGACGAGGGCGGTCCAGGAGTGGCGTTTGAGCGCTTCGGTGAGTTGTTCGAGCTCACCGGCCAGGCCGCTTTTCTTCTTCTCCTCGGCGGGGACGAAGGTGAGGACCGATGCGAGGTTTTCACCGTCGACGAATTTCTGGCGCGCCACCGGGTCGCGCAGCACCAGGCGGAGCTTGCGGATGTCCTTGGAGTTCGTGATCTCGTGCTCGTTGACCTTGCGCACCACCTCGTCCATCACCGTTGGGGTGAGTAAGGACTTGTTGATGTTCTTGATCTCGCGCGCCCAGGTAATGGAAGCGCCCGGCTCCTTGAGGTTGGTCAGCTTCTCGGAGAGCTCGTAGATGTCGACCAGCTTGTCGAGCTCGCGCACCGTCACGCCGAGGATGTTCGCGGCGCTGGCGCGGCCGACGATGTCGACCAGGCCGTAGGCCACCATCTCCTTTTCCTTGGCGTCCCACTCCTTGCGCTGGCGGTGGATGTAGATCCAGACGCGCAGGCGCTCGTCGTCGGTGAGCGTGCGGTCGGTGACCTCGAGCGGGATGAGGCGGTACTGGTCCTTCTTCTGCACCTCCACCAGCACTTTCGAATTGGTCCAGCGTCGGTCGCCGTCGATGATGCGCAGCTTCCCCTCGAGGTCGGGGTGCGGCTCGACGAGGAGCGGCTCGAAGATGCCCTCGTTCGCCTCGATCTGGCGCTGCAGCTCGAGGTCTTCCTTCGGACCCATGCGCGGCTGACGAGGGTTCGGCACGACGTCGTAGAGATCGCGCGTATCACGATAGGTGCGAAGGATCGTGCGGCCGAGGCGCCGCTCCTGCCATGGGTGGTCGGCGGTCATTTCGTGGTGATCCGGAACGCGGCCGCCGCGCGGATGGGCGTCGGCTCGTTGTCTTCCCTCGCTTCGACGATCGCGCTGACGTCGGTGTCGAGCTCGCGCAGCACGTGCTTGATGCGGGACAGCAGCGTGCCGCGTTTCTTCCAGACCGTGTCGTGCGCGCGCTTCTCCTGGACGTCGATCTCCAGCGCTTCACCCGCGAGATCCGACGCCTCGGCCAGCTTGCGTTTGAAGCCGCTGGAGGTGATGAAGCGGTAGAGGCGATCCAGCTTGTCGGTGCGCTCCGCGTCGCTGAGCTTCGCGACATCCATGGCGATGAGCGCCTTGCGCAGCACCTCCACCATCGCGCGGACGCGGGCTGGTGCGACCACGATCACGCCGGAGTCGATGAACAGCTCCCGCCTGCCGGCGGGAAACACGGCGGTGGAGAGGATGGCGTGATCGGCAACCAGCTCGGTCTGGGCCTGGCGGAGCTTCGTGACGAAGGCGTGCTGCCATCCGCCTCGAGGGGTCGCGTCGACCACGATCTTGCCGGTCGATTTCCCCTTGTAGCGGACGTCGTGGAGGATGAGGCCCGGCCGCCCCTTGATCTTGCCGATCTGGTCCTCGGGAAAGGCGCCGCGCAACTCGTCGAAGATGTCGAGCTCGGCCCCCTCGGCCAGGTCGCCGCCCGACTTTTTCACGCGGCGGCTCATCTCGGAGATCTTCTTCTGCAGGGCGTCGCGCTCGCGGGCGAATTCCGCGTCGCGCTTCAGGAGCGCGGCGTCGCGATCCTTCTGGAGGATCTGGCGGATCTCGGCCACTTCCTTCTTCCGCTGTTTGTCGGACTGCAGGCGGACGGTCTCGATCTGTTTGGTCATTTTCGCGCGCTGCGCATCGAGCGCCTGGCGCTCCTTCGCGAATCTCTGCTGCTGCGCCGCGATCTCTTTCTGGAGCTGAGCGCGCAACGCCTGTTCCGCCGTGGCGAGCTTCTTCCGCTCGTCTTCCCGGATCGCTTCCTGGACCTTCAGAAACTGGGCGTGGCTGATCTGACTGCCGCACCAGGGACACCGTTCGACTGCCGTCGCGCTCATCGATCCTCCGGGAGTGTAGGGCTTCTGCTGGTCCTTGTAAGTCCCCTTTTGTACTTTTAAGTCCTCCTGATAGTCTCTGTCAACCAAAGGCGTAGGGAATGCGTTGGCCGCAGTCACCGCAATTCATCGGCGGAGCCAGTTCCGTGTTTCTCGTTCTACGTTCTACGTTCCGGACGCTGGCTCGGGTCGTGAAGCGAGGCCAACCGATGGGTGAAGTAGTCATGCCCGCGGAGATCGGACTGCGGGAGCTCGTGCCGCAGGCGACGCGCGCGGAGCGGCTGGCGCTGCGGGTCGTGCAGGCGGGCGCGATCGCGGTGGTGCTGGTCGCCACCACGCACCGGCTATTCGATCTCGACCGGTTCTTCGTCCCGAAAGAGCTCGTGCTGCACGTGACGGCGCTGCTCGCGGGGCTGCTGATGTTGCGCTCGATCAGCATCGCCGGACGCGTCGACCTGGCGCTGACCGGATTCCTGTTGCTGAGCGGCATCGCGGCGGTGTTCGCGCTAAACCCCTGGCTCGCGGTACGGGCGCTGGCGGTGAGCGCGTCCGGCATCACCCTCTTTTGGGTCGCGCGCGCATTGCGGGAGGCGGGACTGGCGCGGCCTCTCCTGAACGCCATGGCCCTGGCCATCGTCCTGGCGAGCATCACTTCCCTCCTGCAGGCGTACGGCGTCCGGCTCGACATCTTTTCGACCAACCGCGCACCCGGCGGCACGCTCGGCAACCGTAACTTCGTCGCCCACGCGGCCGCGTTCGGGTTTCCGGCCGTGCTGCTCGCGGCATTGCGCGCGCGCGGCGCTCTCGGCTACCTCACCGGTGCGCTCGGCGTCGCGATCGTCACGGCGTCGCTGGTGCTGACGCGGTCGCGCGCGGCGTGGCTGGCGTTCGGGCTGATGGCGCTCGTCTTCCTGATCGCGATGTTTCGGTGGGATGGACGCACGCGGCTGCGCTTCATCGGCGTACTCGTGCTGATCGGCGGCGGCGTCGCCGCGGCGCTGCTCCTCCCGAACGACCTCCGCTGGCGCAGCGACAACCCGTACCTCGAATCCGTGAAGGGTGTCGTCAACTACGAAGAGGGGAGCGGGCGCGGCCGCCTCATTCAATACGAGCGCTCCCTGCGCATGGCGGCGTCGCATCCGCTGTTCGGCGTCGGACCGGGCAACTGGGCGGTCGAGTATCCGGAGCATGCGCAGCGGAACGACCCGTCGATCGATGCCTCGACGCCCGGCATGACCTTCAACCCGTGGCCGAGCAGCGATTGGGTCGCGTTCATTTCCGAACGGGGATTCGCCGCGGCGCTCCTGCTGGCATTCGTGTTCGGCAGTTTCGTGCTCACCGGAATCAGGACGGAGGAGGGAACCGCGCTCGTGGCCACGGCCATCGCGGCGGGCGTGGCGGGCGCGTTCGACGCCGTGCTCCTCCTCGGGCTGCCGGCGCTCCTGGTCTGGACCACCCTCGGCGCGCTTTCCGAGCCGGCATCCGGGAAACCGCGCACGTGGATCGCGGTGCTGGTCCTTGCCATCGCCGCCCTCGGCGCGACGCGCAGTGCATCGCAGCTCTTTGCGATGGAAATCTTTTCCACGCGCTCGGACCGCGCTTCGCTCGAACGTGCCGCAAGCATCGATCCCGGAAACTTCCGGCTCCGCCTCCGCCTCGCGCGGAGCGGGAAACGGACCGAGCGATGCGAGCATGCCGAGGCCGCCCGCGCTCTCTATCCGCACGCCAGTGTGGCGAAGAATCTTGCGCGCTGCGGGGAATAATCAGCGGCGGTAGTGTTACTACTGGCCTGACGTTTGCTGAACTGTCACCCCGACTCAATAGAGGAGAAAGGTGCCGTTCATGCGAGCTCGTTTATCAATCGTCAGTCTATTCATCACTGTCTTGGCGTTTCCCCTGATCGCTTCGTCCCCCTCGTCGGGGACGCTCTCCGCGGGCAGCTCTGCACTGACCTGGAACGGCACCGGCCTCGGTGGCGCGTCGCCCGAGGCCGAGACCACCTGCGTCGAAGGCGTCAACTGCGACACGTTCCTGCTCACCTTCGGCGGCACCGCTGCCGACTGGAACGGCAAGAACGCCCGCGTGTCGCTGTCGTGGCTCCTGCCGCTCACCGACTACGACATGTACATCCACAAAGGGACCGCCACCGGTCCGCTCGTCGCCACCTCCGCCCAGGGCACAACGACCGCCGAAACCGCCGAAATCGACGTCTCGAAGAGCGGTCCGGGCACGTACGCCGTGCGCATCGTCTACTTCGTCGCCCTCGCCGATCAGTACAAGGGGCGCGCGGAAGTCGTCACGGCCCCCATCAACGTCCCGCCGCCGGTGTCCAACGCGCCGCGTCCGACCTTCACGAACTTCGCCGCCCCCGCTCCTCTCGGACAGGGCGCCGGCGAGCCAACCCTCGGCGTGAACTGGAACAGCGGCAACGTGATGTTCATCTCCGGTCTCGAGACGCTGCGCGTCAACGGCTTCAATGACGCGACCGGCGCCGCGAACTGGGTCGACCGCTCCGGCCTCACCACCTCCATCACCACGTTCGATCCGATCCTCTTCACCGACAACAAGACCGGACGCACCATCGTCTCGCAGCTCCTGCCGGCGAAGGTGAGCCTCATGGCCTTCTCCGACGACGACGGCGAGACCTGGACGCCGAGCCAGGGCTCCGGCATCAACTCCGGCGTCGACCACCAGACCGTCGGCGGCGGACCGTTCAAGCCGGGCGTCCTGCTGCGCGGGCCGCTGACTTCGTATCCGAACGCGGTCTATTACGCGTCTCAGGACATCGGCCTCGCCGAGATCGCGCTCAGCCGCGACGGCGGCATGACCTTCGACGTCGCGGTGCCGATGTGGAACCTCACGCAGTGCAACGGCCTGCACGGCCACATCAAGGTCGCTCCCGACGGGACGGTCTACGTCCCGAACAAGAACTGCGGCGGCCAGCAGGCCGTGGCGGTCTCCGAGGACAACGGCCTGACCTGGGCCATCCGTCCCGTGTCCGGCAGCACCGCCGGCGCGACCGATCCTTCGGTCGGCATCGCCAGCGACGGCACGGTCTACCTCGGCTTCATCAACACCGACGGCACCGCGCGCGTCGCGGTCTCGAGCGATCGCGGCCTGAACTGGAGCACGCCCGCCAACGTCGGCCACAGCCACAACCTGCAGAACGGCGTCTTCCCGGCCGTCGTGGCCGGCGATCCCGATCGTGCGGCGATGTTCTGGATCGGCAGCTCGACTCCAGGCGCGAACGGCGTCGCCACCGACATGGCCTTCAACGGTACGTGGCACGGCTACATCGCCACCACGTACGACGGCGGCCAGAGCTGGCATACGGTCAACGCCACCAACAACGACCCGGTGCAGCGCGGCGTCGTCTGTACGCACGGCACGACCTGCCCCTCGGGCACCCGCAACCTGCTCGACTTCAACGACCTCGAGATGGACAAGCAGGGCCGCCCGGTGGCCGCGTTCGCGGACGGCTGCGTGACCGCCGACTGCCGCGCGGGCGTCGATCGCAGCGGTGCGGCCGGCACGCCGGATGGCCTCATCGACAGCTACGACAACGACGGTGAAGACGTCGCCACGATCATCCGCCAGAGCGGCGGTCGCACGCTGCTGTCCGCGTACGACGAGCCGGACGCGCCGTCGTCGCTGTTCGCCGCGCCGACGAAGTCGAACGTGACGCTGAGCTGGACCGACAACGCCGCGAACGAAACCGGCTACACGATCGAGCGCTCATCGTCGCCGAGCTCGGGCTTCGGGCCGATCGTCACCACCTCCAACAGCAGCTACATCGACGGATCCGTGTCGCGGAAGACCACCTACTACTACCGCGTGAAGGCAGTGAACGCGAACGGCTCGTCGAGCTACTCGAACGTCGTCAGCGCCTACGTGAAGTGATGAAGAATCGCGCATTCGCAGCATTGGTGTTGGCGCTGCTGCTGACCTCCTGCGCGACTTCGTCGACCGCTCCCCGTACGGCGCCCGATGACATCCTCGGCGTGCGGCTGAACATGCCGCGCGCCGAGGTGCGGTCGGTGCTGGGGGAGAGCGGGAAGCTCGAGCGGGAAGAGCGGAAGCGGCAGGAGGTGTGGACGATCGACGACCCGCGATACGAGTCGCTGATCATCGGGTACGACCCGCAGTGGAACGTCCGCTTCGTGACCGCGGTGGCGAAGAAAGAAGGGCAGTCGGTGCGCTACGCGGACGTGCTCGACCTGGAGCGCGCCGAGCACAAGTCGGCCGGCCAGACGCACACCTACACGTGGGCGATCGGGAAGCCGGACTACTACGTCATCGCCATCGGCGGCCCGGAGAGACTGGACTATCTGTCGCTGAAGAAAGATCCTTCGCAGTGACATGAAAGCACTGCTCTGCGCGCTCCTCGTCGCGTCCCCTCTCTTCGCCCAGCTCCGTCCGGTCAACACCTTCTCGATCGTCGCGCGTGACCCGGCGACGGGACAGCTGGGCGTGGCCGTGCAGTCGCACTGGTTCGCGGTGGGGCAGATCGTGCCGTGGGCGGAAGCGGGGGTCGGTGCGGTGGCGACGCAGAGCTTCGTCGATCCGTCGTACGGCAAGCTCGGCCTCGATCTCCTGCGCGCCGGCAAGAGCGCTCCCGCCACGCTGCGCGCGCTCCTCGGCGGCGACGCCGCCTGCGAAGTGCGGCAGGTCGGTGTCGTCGACGCGACCGGTCTTGTGGCGACGTTCACCGGCGGCCGCGACATCGCGGCCGCGGGAGGCATCGCCGCGAATGCGAGCGGCGACGCGACGGTCGACTGCGGCTCCGCCGGCGGCCGGCTCAGCGTCGGACGCGATTTCGCCGTGCAGGCGAACCTCATGGCGAACGACCGCGTCTGGCCGGCGATGGCCAAAGCATTCGAAGCGTCGAAAGGCGACCTCGCTGAACGCATGCTGGCGGCGCTCGACGCGGCCCAGGCGGAGGGCGGCGACATCCGCGGCAAACAGTCGGCGGCGCTGATCGTCGTGAACGCGAAGTCGACCGGCCGCGCGTGGCAGGATCGGGCGTTCGACCTCCGCGTCGACGACCATCCGCAGCCGCTGGCCGAACTGCGCCGGCTCGTCGCGCTGCAGCGCGCGTACAACCACATGAACGCGGGCGATCTCGCGGTCGAGCACAAGGATCACCAGGCTGCCCTGCGCGAATACAGCGCCGCCGAGCGCATCGCCTCCGACACGCCCGGCATCCCGCAGAGCCGCTTCGCGGAGATGCTCTACTGGCACGCGGTGGCGCTCGTGAACATGGGCCGCGTCGACGAAGCCCTTCCGGTGTTCGCACGCGCGTTCCAGCTCGAACCGTCTTGGCGCGAGCTGACGCCGCGGTTGTCACGGGCGGGGCTCCTGCCGGATGATGCGGCGCTGCTCGAGCGGATCACGGCGAAGTAAAACCCCGTTGTGCCACCGGTATGGAGTGCGGTAACGCGAGTTACCGCTCTGACTGCTTCTGTTCGTGCAGCAATCCGTGGCCGGTGCAATCTCGGCTCCGTTACCGCACTCCATAACAGGCCATCGCAAGCTCAGAGTCTGCTGCTACGAAAACTCTAGCCCACGAAACGGGTGGTGGCACAAAGCAATCCTGAGCTGACGTTGGAGTCAGCAAGAAGGGAACATCGAGGCCGCGACATCAGCGTCCGTTCACCTTGCTCCGAGTGAGGAGGAAGAGCG
>DASQJY010000065.1:0-27753 GCA_035630815.1 Thermoanaerobaculia bacterium | reverse complement strand
ACTGCAAGGCGAATAAGCCGGCGTAAATTGATGGCATTGACCACTGCGAGTGTAAAAAACATCGTGTAACGCAGCGCTTCGCCCACTTGAATTTCGCGAATTTGGGTTTTGACACACCCTCCCGCAGTCACCGCTTTTCCTTCGGCAGCCGCAGCTGCCGCCTGGTGCGTTCGCGTATCCTGCACCAAGTCAAAGCGGTGACTGCGGTCACCGCACTCCAAACTTTTCTTCGCAGCCTCTCAGGATGACAGAGGTGTGGCCTTCGGCATGAAAGCCTGCACCACTACCGCCGCCACCACCCCCACCACACAGCCGACCACGTTCCACCAGAGCCAGGCCATGTCGGTGTAGAGCGCGCAGAGGATGACCGCCCCCTCGGCGATCAGGGCGCCCCAGAGCATGGCCGTGCCGTGCACGCGCTGGATGTAGAACGCGACCAGGAAGATGGCCAGCATCGTGCCGTAGAAGAACGAGCCGACCCGGTTCACCGCCACGATCAGGGAGCCGAGCTGGTTCGCGTAGAGGGCGAAGAGGATGCAGAAGACGCCCCAGCCGACCGTCATCCACTTTGAGATCACGACGTACTCGTGATCGGTGTGGCCGCGCGAGAGCAGGCGTTTGGCGATATCGACCACGCTGGTCGAGGCCAGGGAGTTGAGGCCCGAGGCGGTGGCGGACATCGCCGCGCAGAAGATCGAGGCGAGCAGGAGGCCGACCAGGCCCGTGGGGAGGTTCTGCATGACGAAGGTGAGGAAGACGTAGTCCGTATCGGCGGCGTCGGCCTTCGGGTCGTTCTTCCGGATGAGCGCGGACGCCGCCTTGCGATTCGAGGCATCGCGCTCCTGCAGCGACTGCAGCCTTTGCGTGATGCCCGCGGAATCCGGGTTTTCCGCGAGCTCGAGCGCGGCAGCGCGCTTGGCTTCGAAGATCTCCGCGTGTGTCTGCTCGAGTCGCGTGAACTCGGAGGCGTACTGGCTGGTGCGCACCTTCTCGCGCTGCACCGGATTGAACGAGAGCGGCGGGGCGACGAACTGGTAGAAGACGAACACCATCGCGCCGACGAAGAGGATGAAGAACTGCATCGGCACTTTCACCAGCCCGTTGAACATCAGGCCGAGGCGCGACTGGGTGATGGTCTCCCCGGTGAGGTAGCGCTGCACCTGCGACTGGTCGGTGCCGAAGTACGCGAGCGCCACCATCAGGCCGCCGAAGAGGCCGGACCAGAAGTTGTACGGCGTCGAGAGGTCGAAGGAGAAGTCGATGACGTTGATGCGCCCCATGCGGCCGGCCACGCGCACCGCGTCGACGAAGCCCACGCTCTCCGGCAGCGACCGGATGGCGATGATCATGGCGATGGCCATGCCGCTCAGCGAGATCAGGAGCTGGTGCGTCTGCGTCCAGCTCACCGCCTTCGTCCCGCCCGTGGCGGTGTAGAGGATGACCAGTGCGCCGATGACCAGCGTGGTCAGGTGGATGTTCCAGCCGAGGACGAGCGAGACGATGAGCGCGGGAGCGTAGAGCGTCATCGCGGTGCCGAGGCCGCGCTGCACGAGGAACAGCAGCGCGGTGAGCGTCCGCACCCGGACGTCGAAGCGTGTCTCCAGATACTCGTAGGCGGTGAAGACCTTCAGGCGGTGGTAGATCGGCACGGCGGTGATGGAGAGGATCACCATCGCCACCGGCAGCCCGAGGTAGAACTGCACGAAGCGCATGCCGTCGGTGTAGGCCTGGCCGGGCGTGGAGAGGAACGTGATCGCGCTGGCCTGCGTGGCCATCACCGACAGCGCGACGGTGTACCACTGCATCTGGCGGTCGGCGAGCAGGTACTGCTCGAGGCGCCTCTGCCGCCGCCCTTTCCACATCCCGTACAGCACGATCGCCGCGAGCGTCGCGGCGAGGACAGCCCAGTCGGCTGGCCTCAAGCGAACGACCTCGTGAAGAGGTAGAACAGCACGACCTCCGCCGCCAGCGCGAGCAGCACGGCGGTGTACAGGTTGCGCCAGGAACCGAGGATGGGGGGCTTGTCGTCAGTCATGCGGGTGACATCGTGCAGTGTGCATCGCGCGCCGAGGTTTCGCTCGTGTTACTTCGCGGAAACGAGATTCACAAACGCGCGGATCGCACCCGGGACGCCCGCGGGCAGTTGGCGCCACCATGCGTACGCGGTGTAGATGAACACCCCCTTGCCGTGGCGCGCGACGAGCTGGCCGCCGGGCTTTTGCGGCTCGCCGGGATCGGCGGTCGCGAGGACGGTGGTGTAGCGCGGATCCCATTCGTTCGGAAAGTAGAGGCCGCGCTCCTGCACCCAGCCGGTGAAATCGGCGGCCGTGATCCGGTTGGGCGTCGCGAGCAGGGGATGCGCCGGGTCGAGCAGCTTCACCGGCGCTTCTTCGACCGTCACGCGGTCGCGCGAGATCTTGAACGGGAACGGTCCCGGCGCGGCGACCACGAGGTCGTCCCCGCCGTTCGCGGTGTTGTACTGCACGACCACCGTCCCGCCGTTCTCGACGTACTGCATCAGCTTCTCGTGCGCTTCCCTGAGCCGGGTGCGGGTGTTGTACGCGCGGACGCCCGTCACCACCGCGTCGAACTGCGAAAAGTCACCGCGATCGAGGTCGGCGTCCGTCAGCACGGTGACGTCGTAGCCGACCTGGCGCAGCACGCTCGGGATCTCGTCGCCCGAGCCCATGATGTAGCCGATGTGATTGCCGCCGCGCTTCACGTCGACGCGCACGATGCGCGCTCCGATGTCGTTGAAGAGCCGCTGCGCCGGGATGTGGGTGTACTCGATCTCCGTCAGCGCGGAGGTGCGGCTGCCGCTCACTTCCACGTTCATCTGCGCCGTGGTCTCGTTCGCCGCCGGCGTGACGTTGAACGGGACGCGCACTTCGTCTCCCTTGCCGGTGAACTTCACCGGCATCACCGCCGGCTCCGGCTTCCAGCCTGCGGGCAGCACGAGCCGCACGTCGCCTGCGGTCGCGCCGAAGCTGCGCAGCACGACCGTGACCGGACGCGGTTTCGAATCGGGGAAGAGGTAGACGCCGGAGGCCATGTTGGCGGTGATCGCAGGGACGACCGAGACCTCGCGCACCTGTTCGCCGAGGACCGGATCGGTGCGGCGGTAGACGGCCGGCACGGTGAAGATGAGCGTGTTCATCTCGTTGTCGTCGAGCGTGACCGTGATCGGAACCGCCGGCGGGTTTTCCGGCAGGCCGATCAGCGCCTGCTCGGTGACGTTGAAGAGGCCGTGCGTCGGCTGCTTGCGCAGCCAGTACGGCTGCGAGAGCTCGTAATTCTCCGGCAGGCGCAGGGTGATGTCGGTCTTCACCGGCTTGTTGTTCTCGAGCCGGGTCCCCGGCGCCTTGCTCGGCTGTGCGTACGGCGACGCGACCATCGAGAGGCGGAACGGATGATCGGAGCGGTTCACGACCGTGACGCTGACCGGCAGCTCGCCGCCCGCCGTGACGGCCGAATCGGCGGCCGAGATGTCGATGGCCAGGCCGGCGCAGTCGCGGATCGCGTCGAGCAGGTCGAGGCGTTTCCGCTCGACCCAGGGGCGATTCAGGTCGGACCACGACGTCTTCGCGCGCAGTTGTTCGAGTGCCGCATGCGCCTGCAGGAGCATTGGCAGCGAGGCCTGGGGGTTGTCCTGCTTGAACTCGTTCGCCGCGCGCTCGAGCAGGGCGCCGACTTTCTCGCCGCCCTCGTAGCGCGACCACTTCGTCTCCACTCCTGCGAAGGGATCGGCGGCCACCGGCGTGCCGCCGCGCAGGTCGAGATAATTGACCAGGCTGCCGCGGCGTTCCGCGGAGCCGAATCCCTGGCTCTTGTGCAGGCTGCGGCTCTCGGCGGCGATCTCGGTGTAGGCGCGCCCGAGGAGCGGGTTGAACGTGCCGAGGTCGACGCTCAGCAGGTTGGCGAGCACCGGATCGTCCGGCTTCACCGGCTGCCGGAAGAAGCGGTTCCAGTAGATCCGCTTCGCTCTCCACGGCGCGACGTAGCGCAACTGCTCCGGGAACTTCGTCGCGTCGCCCGCGGCCACGAACGCCTCCTCGGCCAGCATCGCCGAAGCGGCGTGCTGCCCGTGCCCGGCCTCGGCGGTCGGCGGGAAGCGGGTCACGATCACGTCCGGCTGGAACTTGCGGATCGCCCAGACCACGTCCGCGAGCACTTCGTCGCGGCCCCAGATGCGCAACGTCTCCTCGGCCGACTTCGAGAAGCCGAAGTCGATCGCGCGCGTGAACATCTGCTCCGCTCCGTCCACGCGGCGCGCGGCGAGCAGCTCCTGGGTGCGGATGACGCCGAGGAGCGCTCCCTTTTCTTCGCCGATCAGGTTCTGGCCGCCGTCCCCGCGCGTGACGGAGAGGTAGCCGGTGCGATACAGCTTCTCGTTGGCGAGCCACGCCAGCATGGCGGTGTTCTCGTCGTCGGGATGGGCGGCGATGTAGAGCACGCCTCCGACGTTCGCGAGCTTGCGCAGCGAAAGCTGCAGCTCGGCCGCGTCGCGCGCGAAGGCGGGGAGAGACAGAGCAAGGGCAAGAAGTACGGCAGTAACCCGGGCCATCATTCACGCGGAGGATAGCAGCTACACTCCCGCGCCGTGGGTTACGACATTGCGATCATTGGGGGAGGTGCGGCTGGACTGACGGCCGCGATCTTCGCCCGTAGAACGGCTCCGGCGGCCCGGATCGTGGTCCTCGACGGCGCCCCGAAGATCGGCGCCAAGATCCTGATCTCGGGAGGCGGCCGCTGCAACGTGACGCACGACGCCGTGAGCACGGACGATTTCAACGGCAGCCGCAACGCGATCGCCAAGGTGCTGCGGACGTTCACGGTCGACCAGACGGTGGAGTGGTTCGCATCGATGGGGGTGACCCTGAAGCGCGAGGAGACAGGGAAGCTGTTTCCGGTCACCGATCGGGCGAGGACGGTCGTGGATGCGCTGCTGAGGGAGTGCGAGGGGGTGGAGGTGCGGGTGGGGGCACGGGTCAGCGGTTTGGAGTGCGGTGACCGCAGTCACCGCTTTGACTCGCCCGCAGGAAAAGCGGTGACTGCGGTCACCGCACTCCAAATCGCTGACGGCACGACCATCACCGCTCATCGCGTCATCCTCGCCACCGGCGGCCGCAGCGTCCCTAAAACCGGGAGCGACGGGGGCGGCTACGCCCTGGCGGAAGCCCTCGGGCACACCATCACCGACACCTTTCCTGCGCTGGTGCCGCTCATCCTCGCGCCGGGTCACTGGATGACGTCGCTCAGCGGGACGAGCGTCGAGGCGGAGCTTTCCGTCCGCGCCGGACGCGTCCTGGTGCGGCAGCGGGGGTCGCTCCTATTCACGCACTTCGGGCTGAGCGGGCCGGTGGTGCTCGACGTGTCACGGCACTGGATCGTCTCCAACGGGGGAGAGCTCGTGGCGAACTTCCTCCCCGGTGAGACGTTCGAATCGCTGGAAGCGGCGTTTCTCGCGGAGAAGAATCCGCACGCCACCGTCGGGAGCGTGCTGCGAGGCCGCATCCCGGAGCGACTGCTCGCCGCCATTGCCGGCGACGCGCCGCCGCTGGGCAAGCTGACGAAGGACGAGCGTCGCCGGATCGTGCGCGCGCTCGTCGAGACGGTGGTCCCGGTCGTCCGCGATCGCGGATTCGATTATGCCGAGGTGACGGCGGGAGGGGTGCCGCTCACCGAGATCGACCTCGCCACGATGGCTTCCCGGCGATGCGACGGGCTGTATCTCTGCGGTGAGATTCTCGACGTCGACGGGCGGATCGGCGGCTACAACTTTCAGTGGGCGTGGGCGAGCGGACGACTCGCCGGAATCCATGCAGCGCGCTCATTGCATACAGCAACTCCATGACGTCGCGCGGCACCGGCGATCGTGCCCTCCCCTGGTTCGTCCTCGGCGTGTTCGTCATCCTGACGATCGCCGCGACGACGTATGTCTGGAACACGACCAGGGCGGCGGACCGGGCGCGCTTCGAGAACGCCGTGCAGGCGACGAGCGACGCGATCTCGTCGCGCCTCGGGACGTACGTGAACGTCCTCACCGGCACGCGCGGCCTCGTGGTCGCGAACCCGGCCATCCCGCGCGACGCGTTGCGCGGCTACATCCGCAGCCTGAACGTCCATCGCCGCTATCCCGGGGTGCAGGGGCTCGGCGTGACGATCCGCATTCCGGCGAGCAGCATCCCGGAGCTGGAGGCGGAGATGCGCAGCGGCGGCTATCCCGAGTTCCGGGTGTGGCCCTCGGTCGATGGCCCACGGGCCGGCCGCGACGAAGTGACGGCGATCGTCCTGCTCGAGCCGCAGGACCGCCGCAACCGCGCCGCGATGGGCTACGACATGTCGACGGATCCCGCGCGGCGCGAGGCGATGGATCGCTCCCGCGACACCGGCCGCCCCGCGGCCTCGGCGCCGGTCGTGCTCGTGCAGGAGATCGACGAGCGGAAGCAGAACGGCTTCCTGATCTTCACGCCGCTGTACGCGACCGGAACCACGCCGCCGACTCTGCAGCAGCGCCGCGATGCGCTGGTCGGCTTCATCTACGCACCGTTCCGCGCCGCCGACCTGTTCACCGGCATCTTCGGCACGCAGGAGCGGCCGGAAGTGGCGTTCCGGATCACGGACGGCGACCAGCTGCTCTACGAAACCGAGGACCTTCCGGAGAACCCGCGCTTCACCCAGCTGCGGCGCGCGCAGGTGGCCGGACGGCAGTGGACCATCCGCTGGCTCTCGAGGCGCGAGGGTTACGGCGTGGCGCTGCTGTCCGCGGCCGGTACGTTCGCGGGCGGGATGATCATCGCGGCGCTGCTGTTCACGCTCGTCCGCGTGCAGATGCGCGCTCGCGACCAGGCAGAGGCGACGGCGGAGCGGTTGCGCGAATCGGAAGCCGCGCTGCAACGCGCCAACGTGGCGAAGGACGAGTTCCTCGCCACGCTCTCGCACGAGCTGCGAACGCCGATGACCGCGATCATGGGGTGGTCGCAAATGCTCGGCGAGGATGAGGAGCTCGACCGCGACACGGAGTCGATGGCCATCGAAGCGATCCGGAAGAGTGCGAGCGTGCAGGCGCAGCTCATCGACGACCTCCTCGACGTCTCCCGCATCACGGCCGGGAAGATGAAGATTGAGTGCGAGCCGGTCGAAGTCGGACCCGTCATGAGCGCCGCCGTCGCGACCATGCGTTCCGCCGCCGATGCGAAGAACATCTCGCTCAAGGAAGAGATCGCCCCCGGCGTCTCCGTCAACGGCGACGAGCGGCGGCTGCAGCAGATCGTCTGGAACCTGCTCGCGAATGCCGTGAAGTTCACGCCTGAGGGAGGGAAGGTGGCGGTGGCGCTTCGGCAGGAAGAGCGGGAGGCGGTGATCGAGGTGCGCGACAACGGACAGGGGATCGAGCCCGAGTTCATGCCGCACATCTTCGAGCGCTTCCGCCAGGCCGACAGCTCGACCACGCGCCCTCACATGGGCCTCGGCCTCGGACTGGCGATCGTGCGCCACCTCGTCGAGCTGCACGGCGGCACGATCAGCGCGGAAAGCCAGGGCTCCGGGCGCGGCTCGACGTTCCGCGTGCGCATCCCCCTGCTGCGCGAGGGCTCGACCCGCCGCGACGACGAACGTCCGCCGCTTGCCGCCGATGCCCTGCATGGGCTGCGCATCCTGGTCGTCGATGACGACGAGGAAGTGCGCAACTACGTCACTGCCGTCTTCCGCTCCAGCGGCGCCGACGTGCGCATCGCCACCTCGGCGCGCAACGCGCTGGAGGTGCTCGACGAGTGGCCGCCCGACGCCGTCCTGAGCGACCTGGCGATGCCGGGCGCGGACGGCTTCGACCTCCTGCATTGGATCCGGAACTCCAGGCAGGAGCGCGTGCGCACCCTCCCCGTCGTCGCGCTCACCGCCTTCGCGATGCCGGAAGACCGCCAGCGCGTACTGGAGGGTGGCTTCCAGGGCTTCGTGGCCAAGCCGGTGGAGCCGGGCACGCTGCGGCAGGCGATCGCGGATGCGGTGGGGCGGCGGGTAGTGTCGTCGTGAGGGGGTCGTGCCACAGGCGAAGCGCCCCCGATGAAATCCTCTGTCCGCCTCGCGAGTTACACGCGGTGCATGAAATTCGTCCAAAACATCCTCATCGCCGCTCTCGTCGCCACGCCGCTCTTCGCGCAGAACGCGCCGGAGACCTGGACCGTCGACAAGTCGCACTCCACCGCCACGTTCAAGGTCCGTCACATGATGGCCAACGTGGTCGGGCAGTTCCGCGACTTCGACGGCAACATCAGCATCGACCGCGCGAACCCCGCCAGCTCGAACGTCGAGTTCACGATCCAGAGGGCCAGCATCGACACCGGCAACGCGAAGCGCGATGACCATCTCCGCACCCCGGACTTTTTCGACGCCGCCAGGTTCCCGACCATCTCGTTCAAGAGCACGGCCGTGGCGAAGAAGTCGGAGAGCGAGTACGCCGTCACCGGCGACCTGACCATGCACGGCGTCACCAGGCGCGTCACGCTCCCGGTCTCGTTCCTCGGTTTCGGCAAGACCGCGCGCGGCGAGAAGGCCGGCTTCGAGATCGAGACGACCATCAACCGCAAGGATTTCGGCATCGTCTGGAACAAGACCCTCGACGAGGGCGGCCTGCTCCTCGGCGAGGACGTGAAGGTCACGATCAACCTCGAAGTGGACCGCAAGATCGCAGCGCCGGTCCCGGCCGCGGCGAAGTAACTACTGCACGCTGAACGACGGGCTGTGCTCGAGGCACTCGAGCACGGCCCGCACGATCTCCTCCGGATGCTTTCGGCAACCTCGACCACAAACTCTCGGCATTGCGCCATTATCTACTGTTATCGTGAGTGCATGTCGCCGCGCGTGCTGCTCACCCATTCCGATCCCGCGGTCATCGATCTGGCCTCGCGCGCGCTCGACCGGATCGGCGCATCCGTCGACGTCGCGACGCGCGGCGCGGCGGTCGAGACGATCGATTACGACGTCATGCTGATCGAGCTCGCGGCGGCGGACGACCTGCTGGAGCGGGTCAGGAGCGCCGCCGCGGTGCGGCCGATCGTGATCGTCACCGCACCCCCCGGCGCCGCGGAAAAACTCGATCCGGAAAGCGTCGGCATGGTCGTGCCGGCGCCTTACGATGCCGGGATGCTGGTGGGGGTGGTGCTGGCGTGCGTCTCTTCCGAGGCAGGACCGCGGGTTCCTCTCCCCGCGTTGCCACGGGGAGAGGAACCGCAAGCGTTTTAGTGCGTCAGTTCCACTGGCCGGCGCAGGCGGTAATCGCGCCCTTCTGTTCGCCGGTGAGCTCGTCGCCTTTCTTCAGGCCGTTGATCAGCTTCCCGACCGCGGCCATGAACTGGCCGTGATTCTTCGCCGTTGCGTGCAGCGCGACGATCTTGTCGGTGAGCGAGCAGCCGTCCTCGAACATGAGGTTCGGCGCGCCGCTGTCGCAGCCGTCGAGAATCACGGTGGGACGCGCATCGCCGGTCGCGCAGGTGTCGTTGTCGTCCGCGTAGCCGTCGCCGTCGTGGTCGGTCATCACGAACAGCACCACGCCGTCATGATCGCTGGCCGGCGCGAACGCGACCGGTGAGTCGGCATTGGCGCGAGCCCACTGGAGCTCGCGCACCCACGAATTGAGCGGCAGCGAGGTGAGCGAGTGATCGAGCACCTGCGCGACGCCTTCGTGCACGTACGAGTAGCGATCGCCCGCCGCGACGGTCAGCACCTGGTTGGTGAGATTTGCCTCGGAGGTCAGGATGCCCATCACGTCGACGTAGCCGTCGTCGAACTCGAACGCGTTGAAGTCGCCGGTGACGACGAGGCGCGCATCCGGATCGGCGCTCTGCACCGCCTGGATGTGGTCCGCGAGGTTCTCGGCCTGGGCCTCGCGCTTCGCGCGCACGCGCGCCGAGGTCTCGACGTCGATCAGCGAGCGCTGGTGCACGGCGATCACGTTGATCGCGAAGGCCGCGCCGTTGCCGATGTACGAGCCGCGGAGCAGCAGCGCCGGGCGGTCGTTCAGGAGCGCGGCGGCGTTCGTCTGCGGATCGATCCAGGTATCGCCCGCGCCGAGCTGCTCGATGGAGTCCACTGCCACCGTGTCGCGCACGAGGAAGCCGACGTCGATGCCGCCGATGTCGTTCCCTTCCTCGAGGTACGCGGCGTAGTTCAGCCCCGCCTGGTCGAAGTTCACCTTCTGCGCGAGGTCCATCAGCGTCGAGATGTTCTCGACCTCCGACACCGCGAGGACGTCCGGCGCGCCGAGGTTGACGCGGATGTGGTGCGAGATCTGGGTGAGGCGGGCCTGGTAGGCGGCGGTGGCGGTGACCGGCTCACCGAGGGCCGGGTCGTCCACGTCGTCGAAGAGGCGCAGCAGGTTCTGCCCGGCGACCGTGAGCTCGCCGGCATTGCGCGCGCGCACCGGGCGCGGGAACGCCGGATTGGTGTACTGCAGGCTCGTCGACCAGATGCTGTAGTCGCCGAAGTCGAAGGCCAGGGGCCCTTCGGCCAGCACGATGTTCGCTCCGCCGACGATCTGCTGCGCCGCTCCGCCCAGGCCGGTCGGGTCGACGTCGATGATGTCGGGATAGTTGCCGCCATTGACGCCGGCCGTGCGGAACGGACGCGAGGAGGAGGCGACGATCGTCGTCTCGCTGAACTGGTCGGTTCCGGACGTGGCGGTGCCGTTCGTCACGCGCACCAGCATCCCCTCCAGCCGCTCGAAGTTCGAGTAGCCGGCCGGGATCTGGAAGTACGACGGCAGCGGGAAGCCGTGGCCGTCGACGGTGATCGTGATGCTGCCACTGAACTCCGTGAAGTTGAAGAACTCGGCGATGTCGCCTTTCACGTCCACCTGGTCGCCGACCGCGACCGCCGCGGTGTTGCCGGTGAAGACGTAAATGCCGTTCGAGGTCGCAGCATCGTTGTCGACGCGGTAATCGGGCGTTTGGATGAAGAAGCCCTGGTTGCCGACCGCGGTGACGATGTTGTCGCGCGTCTCGACCACCTGTCCGGCGTACGCCGAGGCGGCGCCGCTGCCCTGGATCTCGTAGATCTCACGCACCGTGACCGGCGGAGGGGGCGGGATGACGATGTTGTGGAAGCCGACGTCGGTGAACGTGTTGGTCGCGAAGCCGTCCCATTGGATCGAAGGGTCGAAGACGTTGGAAGGGTTCGTGTCGCCGGTAGTGACGCTGAACTTGCGGCGGAGGGTGTTGTCGGCCGTCGACACGAGACCGGTCCCCCATTCCGAACCGGGATCGAAGCCGATCTGGCCGATGGAGTCGATGACCGCGTTGTCGGAGGCGCGGGTGAGCACGACCGCGTCGTCGCCGTTGAACCAGCCGGCGGCGTTGAAGACGTTCCCTTTCGCGAGCAGGACCGGGTCGGCCTGCGCGTGCACGACCACGTACACGCCGCCTGCCGGCACCTGCCCGGCCATGCTGACGGTGAGGCCGACGCTCGCCGAGCCGTTGAAGTACATCTTCAACTGGTAGTTGCCGATGTTCACGGGCCCGCCGCTCCCGTTGTAGATCTCGATCGCTTTGTTGTTGCTGGAGCCTTCCACGTACTCCGAGATGATCAAACCGCTCTGCGCGAAGGCTGGAACGCAAAGCACACTGAGAGTCAAAAGGACAAGCAGTCGGCGCACGGATTTCTCCTGTTGGTAAAGGGTTGCCGGGGGATGCGCGGATTCTAGCAGGAGAGAAGTGCGAGCGGTCCGTGAAAATGGCGTGAAAGAAGGCTGCGGGCGTTGGGCGATAGGCTTTAGGCATTTGGGTCTTCTCGCCGGAATCCCCAAACGCCTAACGCCTAACGCCCAACGCCGCCCCCTACTTCACCACATCCAGTGCCCGCTGCGTCGCCTGCAGCAGCGCTCCCGCCCCTACCGGGGCGCCGGTGGCGTTTTTCATCCACATGTCGGGCGGCAGGCTGCCGTAACGCGACATCCGCTCGAACTCCGCGCCCAGGTTGCCCTTGGCGTCGATGTGCTCCTCGATCTGGAACGCGATCAGGTGGCCGATCGGGTAGTTCGGGAGATAGAGGAAGTTGTTGACCATGTGCGCGTAGACGCCCAGCAGCACCACGTCGCGCTTGTTGAAGACCGGGGCGTAGTACTTGTTCCAGACGTCCTTCGAGATCTGCACCGTCGCGTTCTTCAGCTGCTCCGGCGTGGCGTCGGGATGGTCGTACATCCAGTGCCACATCGCCATCTCCACCAGCGCCGCGCCGGCGATCTCATACGTCCCCCAGAACGAGTCGAGCGTCTGCAGGGCCCGCGACTCGGCGGTCGGCGTCGAAAGCCCGAGGAGCTCGAGGTCCTTGTGCTGAAAGACGAACGCCAGCGCCTCGGTGAAGGCGGTGTTCGGCACGCCGGAGAGGATGTAGTGATCGATGTCCTTGAGCGAGAAGACCTGCTCCACGTTGTGGCCCATCTCGTGGACCGCGATGTTGAAGCCCTTGTAGTCCATCCCTTCCTTGCCGACGCGGGTGCGCAGGCGAGGGTTGTCGCCGCGGCGGCCGGAGCCGAGGGCGTGACCGGAGCCGCGGGCCGGATCGACCTCGATGTTCGCCGCGAGGTACTCCGCCCGCTCCTTCGTGAAGCCGAGCTTCACGAGCAGGTTGGCCATGTCGGCCTTGTACGCGGCCGCGGTGGGGTACCGCTTGCGCGTGATCGCGTCGAGCTCCGCTTCGCTGTACGCGCCGCGCGCCTTGAAACCGTTGTACCAGATGTCGAATGGCTCCAGCTTCCGGCCGAGGCGCTGCTCGATCAGCTTCCCGACCCGCGGGACCAGTGGTGAGGAGACGACCTCCACCAGCATCGCCTGAACGCGCGATTCGAGCATCTGCCGTCCCTCCTCGAAGGAGCGGCGGATGTGCGTCGGCGCGGTGGGTGAGTAGGGATCGACGAGCTTCGACGCGCGGAACGTCTGCAGGATCTTCGCGTAGCGCGTATCCGGCTCGCGCGCGTTGGTCACGCTCGCAGGAGCGGCGCGTCCTTCCCCTTCGTCCGCGTCGTTCACGGTCGCGGGCTTCACCGCGTTCGTGAACGGGTTCCAGTCGACGTGCGGATTGTCGACCACCGCCTCCGGGATGGACTGGTCGACGATCCGCTCGAACACGCGCTGGATGGCGCGCTGCTTCGGGAGGGCTTCGGCCGGCGGGTTGCTGTAGTTCGCCTTGATCTCGTCGCGCAGGTTCCAGTGTTCGAGGAGGCGCATCTTCGCCGGGAAGAGGCGTGTCCCCTTGTCGTCGACGAGGTGATGCATCCAGATGTTGTACGTGGCGACGTACTGCGACGCCTCGGCCGAGGCCTTGCCGACTTCGAGGTTCACCGCGGAGGGGATGCGCTTCGAGAAATACAGCCCGAGTGCCGCTTCGGCCCACTGGCGGCGCGACCAGTTCTCTCCCTGCGTCAGCCGCTCTTCCAGGGTCGTGATCGGGAAGTTTAGCAGCGCGACGAAGGCGACTTTGTCCGCGAAGAAGTCGTCGTTGATGTGGGCCGCCGGGGCGTAGCCGGCCAGGAGCTCGTCGAAGGGATAGACCGGCCCGATGTCGAGGTCGGACTGCCACTGGAGATCGCGCGCGATCTCGGTCATGTGGCCGCCGATCGATTCGAAGACGAATTGCAGGCGGTTGAAGAGGGCGTCGAGCGTCTGCTGGTCGCCGGCGAAGTGCGTCCGGATGACGTTCTCGAAGGCCGCTTCGTCCCCATCCTCGGCGCGCCAGAACTGCGCGACCTGCCGGATGCCCCGCTGGGCGCGCGCGCGCTGCACCTCCCCATGTTTTGCGACGAGCTCGTTCTCGAGCTTCTGCATCGTTTCCTGCTTCTGAGCGAATAGCGGCGCCGTGAACATGGTGGTCACGAGCGCAGCGGTGGCAATGAGTCGTGTCACGCTGCGTCCCCTTTCAGCCGCATTCTATTTTCGTTTCGTCCGGTGCGTCGCTTCCGCCGTCCAGGGGTCCTCGGGCCACGGGTGTTTGGGATAGCGGGCGCGCATCTCCTTGCGCACTTCCTGGTACGCGCCGTTCCAGAAGGAGCGGAGATCGCGCGTGACCTGTACCGGCCTTCCGGCAGGGGAGAGAAGAGCGAACGTGACCGGCGTCTGCCGCGGCCCGATGCGCGGAGTGTCGGCGAGTCCGAAGAGCTCCTGCAGCTTGACCGACGCGAGCACGCTGCCGTCTTCCTGGTACTGCAGCTTGGCGGTGCGCCCGCTCGGCAGGTCGACGCGCTCGGGCGCGAGCTGCTGCACGCGGCGCTCGTCGCCGCCCGCGAACGCGATGCGCCGCTTCAGCTCCGGGTCGACGTTGGCCGCTTTCCATGCTTCGGTCAACTGGTGCGCTTCGAGCGGATCGGGCGGGACGTTGATCTCGCGCAGCAGCAGCTGGTCGTACCAGACCCGCTTCGTTGCCCTCACCTGGCCGTTGTCCCTGATCGTGTGCACGACGTCTTCGTGCGTGGGGGTCAGCCACTCCCGCTCCACCACGCTGGCGATGCGCACCAGCGCTTCCTGCCCGCCGCTGACGTCGAGTGCGACGACGAACTCGCCGGAGTGCATCCCGCTCTCCTTCGCCAGCACCGCCCCGGTGCCACTCGACAGGAGAAGGCGCAGCGAATTCGGCTCCCGCCGCATGGCCACGCGATCGGGGAACCCGGCCAGCAACGCGCGGCGCACGTCGCCGCCTTTGGCCCCTTTCACCAGCCGCGCTAACTCGCGCGCCGCAAAGTCGAGCCGCGGCGAATCCGCGAGCGTCAGCGCGTCGCCGCTGCCGATGTTCCGCACATCCTCGGACAGCAGCGCGCAAACGCGCGCCGCCGGCTCGCCACCGTCGATGAGCACGCGCGCAAGGCGAGGGTGCAGCGGCAACCTCCGCAGCTTCTCCCCCAACGGCGTCAAGCGGGGATCGATCGCACCGAGCCTCCGCAGCAGCTCGATTGCACTGACGATCCGATGTTCCGGCGGACGCTCGTACCATCCGAACGTCAGCGGATCGCCGCCCCAGGCGATGATGTCGAGCACCGTGGAGGCGAGATCGACGCGCCGCACCTCCGGCTCGCGATGCGGCCGCAGGATCGTGCGCTCGTCCCAGAGCCGCGTTGCGCGTCCCGGCCCGGTGCGCCCCGCCCGCCCGGCGCGCTGATCGGCCGAGTCGAGCGAGATCTGCTCCGTCACCAGGTGATCGACCGCCGTCTCGACGTCGAACCGCAGCACTTTCTGCACGCCGGAGTCGATGACGTCGGTGACCCCTTCGACCGTCAGCGAGGTCTCGGCGACGTTGGTGGCGAGGATGATCCTGCGCTCGCGCGACGGCGCGAGCGCGCGCTCCTGCGCGTCGACGTCGAGGGAGCCGTGGAGCGGGAAGACGTTCGGCAGGGCCAACTCGTTCTTCGTCCGCTCGATCTCGCGCGCGCCGGGGAGGAAGCAGAGGATGTGACCTTTCGCATCGCGCGCGGCTTCCCGCACCGCTGCAGTCATCGAGAGATTCGCGCGGTAGCGGACGTCGATCGGGTAGCGCCGCGCGTCGATCTCGATCACCTTCGCGCCGAGGAACTGCGACACGGGACCGGGGTCCATGGTCGCGGACATCACCACCACCGTCAGGTCGTCCCGCGTCCCGGCCGCCTCTTTCACGAGCGCGAGCGCAAGATCGGCGTGGATGCTCCGTTCGTGGAACTCGTCGAGGATCACGAAATCGAAATCGCTCAACAGCGGGTCCGCCTGCAGCCGCGCGGTGAGGATCCCCTCGGTGGCCACGAGCAGTTGCGTGCGGTCGGTAAAGCGTCGCTCGAACCGGATCTGCCAGCCGATCTCGTTGCCGATCGTCCAGCCGCGCTCGTCAGCGATGCGCCGCGCGAGAGCGCGTGCGGCGACGCGGCGCGGCTGCAGGAGGATCGTCCGTCCGAACGCCGCGAGAGCGGGCGGGATGCGCGTGGTCTTGCCCGCGCCGGGAGGCGCCAGGATGACGGCGCGTTTTTCGGCGCGCACGAGGGCGACGATCTCGGGAAGCACGCGGTCGACCGGGAGCGGCGTTTGCACTTGAACGGCGCATTATGGCGACTCGCGACAAGGACGACGACATCGACTACACCGTGGAAGGCGCCACGCCTCCGCGCGAGAAGGACGACCCCACCAACGCCGGCTACGACGAAGCGGTGAACACCGGCGACGGCCGCTACGGCGTCCTCGAAGGAGAGGGCGGCGTCTTCGGCACCACCGGCGGCGGCACCACGGACGTAGGCTTCCACGAAGTGGAACGACCTGTGATCGAGGGAACGGAAAAAGGCGAAGACGAGGTGTAGCGCGCGCGCTTCGGCTCTGGGCGTTCGGCGGAAGGCTTTTGGGGTTTCGCGACGAGGCCCAAACGCCTAATGCCTAACGCCTATCGCCAATCCAATCACCCGATCGACTCGAGGATCTCCTCCATCGAGCTCCGCCGGCACGTGTACATCGGCGTATCGCGCACGGTGAACTTCGACGACTCGGTCTCGCGCAGCTCCTGCACGAGGTCGAGGAACTCGCCGGCCACGTCGGACTCGAACGCCACCACGAAATCCTGGTCGTCGAGGCCGAAGGAGTAGGTGGTGTTGATCTTCACGCGCGGGTATTTGTGGCCGATGGCGATGTGCTCGTTCATGATCCGCTGGCGGTCCGCCTGTGGGAGCAGGTACCAGTCGCGCGTCTTCACGAACGGATAGACGAACAGGAACGGCTTCTTGCCCGGCACGATGCGCAGGCGGCGTCCTTCCTGCCCCTCGTGCACGTGCTCGTCGACGTATTGCGAGTGCTTGGTCATCGCCAGATACGACGCCGGGACGTCCAGGTAGCGGCCGAGGATCGATTTATTGATGTCGGTGGCCATGCGCTGGAATGGATCGAGATCGAAGCCGATGCGCCAGAGCATGAAATCGATGCCCGCCTTGATCCCCACCGTCGAATAGGGGAGCACGATCATCGGACCGGAATAGCGCGCGATGATTGCGGCGAGCTCGCGCTTCGCATCCGCTTTCACGTCGTCCGGCAGCGCTCGGAACGCGCGGTCGACGCGGAAGAACATGAAGTTGACGAACTGGCGCTGCATTGCAGGTTGCTGTTCGCGCGCGGGCTTCGATTCAGGGGCGGTGGTCGTGGTCATGATGCCGGATATTAACAGTTGCAACGGGCATTAAAGCGGCTAGGATGCGGGCCGTGGCGACCCGCGCTCCTGCACCACCGACCGCGCCACCGAATGCGCGTTCCTACCAGCAGCTCCTGACGAAGCTGTTGCGCCATGGTGCGTTCCCGCAACTGCGCAAGATCATCGAGAAGACGCTTCCCGCCGACATCTCGCCGGTCCTGCCGCTGCTGCTCGAGGAAGACCGCAAGCGTATCCTCTCGCTGCTCATCGAGGCGGGGAAAGCGGCGCGCGCGCTCCTCGATCTCAACGAGACCGATCTCTACGTCATCATCGACTCGGTCGACGACGCGACGCTGGCCGCGATCTGCTCTTCCTCCGCCCCCGACGACGCGGCCGACCTGCTCGACTTCCTCGACGACGAGCGGCGCGCCGGCGTCCTCGAGCTTCTCGGCGCCACCCAGGGCGCCAAGCTGGAATCGCTGCTCGAAGGGGAAGAGGAGACGGCCGGCTCGCTGATGAACACCGAGTTCCTGGCCATCGACGAGGAGCTCACCGTCGCGCAGGCCATCGAAGCCATCCGCCAGTACCCGCGGAAAGATTCGTTCTTCTACGTCTACTGCGTCGACGCCGAGAGCCACCTGGTGGGCGTGCTGTCGCTGCGCAGCCTCATCCTCGCGAACGCGGGCGCTCAGCTGAAGAACATCATGGTGCAGAGCGTGGTGCGGACGCAGATCGACTCGAAGCCGGAGGAAGTCGCGCAGCTGGTCTCGAAGTACGACCTCCTGTCGATGCCGGTCGTCGACACGCAGAACCGCCTGGTGGGCGTGGTCACGGTCGACGACGTCCTCGACGTGATCCAGGAACAGGCCGAGGAAGACCTGATGCATCTCGCGGGCGTCGCGGCGGACGAGCGTCTCTCGACGCCGGCACGCGAGACGTGGCGCACGCGCTTCCCGTGGCTGGCGGTGAATCTCGTGACCGCGTTCATCGCCTCGTCGGTCGTTCGCCTCTTCGAGCCGACCATCCAGAAGTGGACCGCGCTGGCGGCGTTCATGCCGCTCGTGGCCGGGATGGGCGGCAACGCCGGCACGCAGACCCTGACCGTCTTCGTGCGCGCGCTCGCGCTCGGGGCGATCGACTGGCGTGCGGGCATGCGTGGCATCTGGAAAGAGCTGCTGGTCGGACTCGGCAACGGCATCGCCATCGGTGCGATCACCGGCACGATCGTCGGATTCTGGACGGGTGAATGGACTTTGGCGGCGATTCTGCTCGCGGCAATGCTCGGCAACCTCATCATCGCCGGGGTGGCCGGCGGGCTCGTCCCTCTCGTGCTCGAGCGCTTCGGTTTCGATCCCGCGGTGGCCTCTTCCATCTTCGTGACCACGTTTACCGACACGGGAGGATTTTTCCTCTTTCTCGGGATGGCCACGCTCGCGATGCGCTACGGGCTTTGACGCCGCGGTAAGGTCTTGCTGACGCTGCCGAACGTCCGCTATCGTACAGAACGCGTGTGACTTCCGTGTGAACGACGCGGTTTTCGACCGTTTCCTTCAGCAAGGGTGCTTGCAGAGCCCGGGAACCTTTGTCAAGGGGCAATTTGCGAAGTTTACGGTTGAGGCGAGTTTTAACTCAACACCAGCAAAGTCAGACACTTAGCTGTTGTCGCACATTGATGTGTGCAAACCGGTGAAAGCCTCGATTTTTTGCGGCAAGACGCGAATTTCACAGCGATTTCCGCAGCGTTTTCCACACTTTCTGTGTAAACGAATGTTCACCTTCCCGGATGAATCGCGGCTCATCGGAGGTAAGGTCCAGAATCGCCGAAGGTTCCCCTCCGCGCTCACCTCCATCGACGACGGCATCGAGGGCATCGTGCAACTCACGTGCGAGTTTCGAGGGCGCATCGACCGGCGGTTCGCCGCTCCGGTTCGCGCTGGTCGACACCAGCGGACCCGTCCGTTCGATCAGCTCCCGGAGCCAGTCGAGCGCGGGGATGCGCACCGCCAGCGTGGTATTGCCGCGCGGAAGAATGGCCGTCAGGGGAGCGGGCCAGATGGAGCCCAGCGCCGACAGCACCTCCGCCCGTGCGGAAATCCCGAGCTGCTGCAGGTGGTCCATGGAAGAAGCGAGCACGATGAACGGCTTCGTATCCTCCCGTCCCTTCATCTCCCGGATCCGCTCGACCGCTTTTTCATCCAGCGCACGGGCATGGAGCCCGTAGATCGTGTCCGTCGGCAGGAGCACGACGCTCCCGTCGCGCAGGAGCTGCGCGATCTCGTTCAACTGGAGGGTGGTGGGACGTTCCTCGATGTGCCAGCGCCGCATGGGGGCACATGATAGGGGTTGATCTGGAGTGCGGTAACTGGCGTTACCGCACTCCATAAGGTTACCTGCTTGCCGCCAGCAGCTCCCGCGCGTGGGCGACCGCCGACTCCGTCACCTTTTCCCCTCCCAGCATGCGCGCGATCTCGCCGATGCGTTCCTCGGCGGAGTCGAGCCTGCGGATGCTGGCGCGGGTGTGGCCGGCGGCGTCTTCCTTCCAGACGTAGAAATGCGTCGTTCCGAAGGAGGCGATCTGCGGGAGGTGGGTCACGCAGATCACCTGGTTGCGCGCCGCGAGCTGCTGCAGCTTGCGGCCCACTACTTCTGCCACCCGGCCGCCGATGCCGGCGTCGATCTCGTCGAAGACGAGCGTCGCGGCGGCGCTGCGATCCGAGTTGCGGAACAGCGCCGCGGCGATGGCCAGCTGGATGCGGGAGAGCTCGCCGCCGGAGGCGATGCGCTGCATCGGCTTCGGCTCCTCGCCGCGGTTCGGGGCGATCAGGATCTCGACCTTGTCGAGGCCGTCCGGCGACGGCGCGGTCTCGGAGATCGCGATCTTCACCGTCGTCCGCTCCATGGCCAGGTCGTTCAGCTCCTTCTGGATGGCCTGCTCGAACGCCCGCGCCGCCTTCTTCCGTGCCGCCGAGAGCTTGTCGGCCGACTTGCGGAACGCGGCGAGCCGCGTTGCTTCCGCCTGCTGGAGCTTCTCGACGCTCGCCTCGTAGTCGGTGAGGCGTTCGTATTCATCCTGCGCGCGGCCGAGGTGCTCGAGGACCGCCTCGATCGAGCCGCCGTATTTTTTCTTGAGGCGTTCGATGGTCACGAGGCGCTCCTCGAGCTCCTCGAGGCGCGCCGGATCGTGCCGGACGCTTTCCGACAGGTTGCCGAGCGTGCGGCCGAGGTCCTGGAGGCGGTAGAGCACGTCCTGCATCTCGGTCGAGAGCTGCTGCAGCTCGTCGATGTGTTTCGCGAGCGGCTGCAGCGCATGCAGGGCGCGGCCGAGCTGCGCGATGGCGGACGATTCGTCCTCGTCGACGAGCTGGTACGCCCCCGAGGTGGCCGCGATCATCTCCCGTGCGTGGCTGAGGATTGCTTTCTCGCCGCGCAGCGCTTCTTCCTCGGAGGGGTCGAGCCTGGCCGAGGAGATCTCGTCCACCTGGTACTGCAGCAGGTCGAGCTTCAGTGTCCGGTCGCGCTGCGCCTCGGTCATCTCCCGCAGTTGGTCGGCGGCGCGTTTCCACTCCTCGTAGGATGCCCGCGTCGTCGCGGCCAGCGCCTCGTGGCCGCCGTAGTCGTCGACCAGCTCGCGGTAGCCTTGCCCCGCGACGCGCTGATGCGACTCGTGCTGCCCGTGGATCTCCAGGACCGCGTCCATGGCCCCGCCGAGCTCGCGCACGGTGACGGGGGAGCCGTTGATGAGGACCCGCGCGCGGCCGCCCGAGGCGACCTCGCGGCGGACGATCAACTCCAGCGTCTCCGCGTCGTCGACATCGATCCCGAGGGCGTCGAGTTGCGGGCGGACGGAGCGGGGGAGGTGGAAGACGGCTTCGGCAGTCATCCGGTCGCTGCCGCTCCGGATCATCTCGCTCGATCCTCGTGCGCCGCGGAGCAGCTCCAGGGAGTCGATGAGCAGCGATTTGCCCGCGCCGGTCTCTCCCGTCAGCACGTTCAGCCCCGCCCCCGGCTCGATGGCGAGCTCTTCGACGATGGCAAGGTTCCGGACTTTCAAATAGGTGATCACGAGACCGAAAAAGTGTACCTCGGCATGATGCTTGGAAGTATCAGCCTCATGGGAAAGCAAATCTTGGCGATTGCGGCGCTTTTGATCGTCGCGGCAGGTTGTTCGAAGCAGGAAGCAAAGCAGGCACAGGAGAAGGCGGAGACCGCGGTGGCGAATGCCGCCAGCAAGGTCGAGGACGCGATCGACGTGGCGGTGCCGATCGGCGGCAAGGACGATCCGGCCGCACGCGAGCGGGAGCGCTTCAACGAGGAGTGGCGGCAGCTCGAATCGCTGCGCGAGGTCCGCGCCGCCCAGGCGCAGCAGCAGGCGGATTCGGCCCAGCAGGTGAACGTGCAGTTCGTGGCGAACGGCAAGGAGTCGTTCAAGGACCTCGACGCAAACGCGATCCTGAACGCGCCGGTGGTCGTGCCGCTGAAGGGCGACGTCTCCGGACCGTCGGTGCTGAAGACGCAGGTCTATCTGGACCGCCTCAACTTCTCCGTCGGCGCTCTCGACGGCCGCTGGGGACGCAATTCGTCGATCGCGCTGTGGTGGTTCCAGCGCTCGCGCGGTATCAACGCCACGGAGCCGGGAGCGCTCGATGAAGCGACGTTCCGCGCGCTCGCGTCGAGCAACCAGTCGGCGCCGCCGCTGGTGCAGCGCACGCTCACCGAAGACGACGTGAAGGGGCCGTTCGAGAGCATCCCGGAAGACGTCTACGACAAGGCGAAGCTCAAGTGCCTCTGCTACGAGTCGATCAAGGAAAAGCTCGCGGAGCGTTTCCACACGTCGGAGGAGTTCCTCGAGCAGCTCAATCCCGACGTGATCATGGGCGAGCTGAAAGCGGGCGACCAGATCTGGGTGCCGAACGTCCGGGAGGCGCTGACGCAGGACCGGCCGGACATCGAGCGAGTCCAGATCTCGATCCGCGGCAATACGTTCAACGCGTTCGACGCACAGGGGAACCTCGTGTTCCACTCCCCGACCACGCTGGGCAACAAATACGATCCGTCGCCGCGCGAGACGGTGGAGGTGAAGAAGATCACCTTCGATCCGCACTTCCACTACCAGCCGACGCTGTTCCACGAGGTGCCGGACAGCGATCCGGAGGCGAACCTGAGCCCCGGCCCGAACTCCCCGGTAGGCGTGGTGTGGGTGGCCCTGACCAAGCCCCACTTCGGCATCCACGGCACCTCCGACCCCGAGTCGATCGGCTACGCCTCCTCGCACGGCTGCGTGCGCCTCACGAACTGGGATGCCAACGACGTGGCGCGGCGGCTGAAGCCTGGAGTGAAGGTGGAGTTCGTCGATACGAGAGCGCCGCAGACGGCGAGCCAGTAACGGGGAGGTTCGCGCTTTCTACATCGTTATGGAGTGCGGTAACGCGAGTTACCGCTCTGACTGCTTCTGTACGCGCCGGTAGCCGAAAATCGTGCGGCTCGCTTCGTGGCACGAGCGCAGGCTGGACCTGTCGTGCGTTTCAGCACGAATAGAAGCAGTCAAAGCGGTAACTGGCGTTACCGCACTCCATATGGCCGTGCGGTGACTACATCTACGCCAGCGACGCGCGCAGCGTCTCCACCGTCACCCCTACCTTCTTCAACGATCCCAGCATCGTCAGCGAGAGGGACTCCGGGTCGACGATGGTCTGCGCGACGCGGCGGATGTCTTCCAGGGTCACGTTGTCGATGTGCTGGATGATCTCGTCGGGGGTGTACTGGCGGCCGAAGTAGTACTCCTGGCGGGCGATGCCGGACATGCGGCTGGTGGTCGACTCGAGCGACAGCAGGATCGAGCCTTTCAGGTGCAGCTTCGCCGAGGCCAGCTCGTCCTCGGTCGCGCATTCGCGCTTGATCTTGCGCATCTCCTCGAGCGTCGAATCGAGCACGCGGCGGACGTTCTTCGGGGCGCAGGCGGCGTAGACCGCCTCATAGCCGCCGTGCAGGTAGCCGTTGTGGTACGAGGCGATCGAGTAGACCAGCCCTTCCTGCTCGCGCACGCGCTGGAAGAGGCGGGACGACATCCCTCCGCCGAGGATCGTGTTGAAGAGCGCAGCGGCGTAGCGCTCGTGGTTCTGTTGCGGGAAGCCGCGCGAGCCGAGGCAGAGATGGACCTGCTCGAGCTCCTTCTTCTCCCGGATGATCACGTGCTGCGCCGGCGCGGGAGCATTCCAGTCGCGGCGGAACGGCTCCTGCGTGCCGGACGGAAAATGCTTTTCCAGGTACGGCAGGAGATCCTCCGGCTGCACGTTCCCCGAGGCGGCGAAGATCACGTTGGAAGGCTGAAACGTCTCCTGGTAATGCTCGAGGATCTTCGCGCGCTGCAGCCGCACGATGGTCTCCTCGGTGCCGAGGATGGGGCGGCCGAGCGGGTGGTCCGGCCAGAAGGCGGTGACGAAGATCTCGTGCACCAGGTCGTCCGGCGTGTCCTCGACCATCTTGATCTCTTCGAGGATGACGCCACGCTCCACCTCGACGTCGTCGTTCGTGAAACGGGGCGCGGTGACGATGTCGGTGAGGAGGTCGAGCGCGAGCAGCACCTGCTCGTCGAGCACGTGCGCGTAGAAGGAGGTGTACTCCTTGCCGGTGAACGCGTCGACGTCGCCGCCGAGGATGTCGATGATCTTCGCGATGTCGGCAGTGCTACGCCGCTCGGTGCCCTTGAAGACGAGGTGCTCGAGAAAGTGCGACGCCCCGCCGTGCTCCTCCGACTCGACCGCCGAGCCGCTGCGCAGGTAGAACCCGAGCGCGACGGAGCGCACGTACGGGAGTGTTTCGATGAGGACCGTGAGGCCGGAGGGGAGGGTCGTCTTGAAAATCGGCGTCGTCGCGCGAGTCATGCGCGCGCGATTGTAGGTCAACGTACGGCTAACGCCGCTTGCCGCGCCTGGATCTCTTTGCGCAGGTCTTCCACGGTGTAGACCCACTCGCTGTAATCCTCGGCCTCATTGAGCGCGATGAAGCTCTTGCCGCTCGCGTTCGGCCGCACCGCCACGAAGGGACCCTTGTAGTCCGGAGGCGAGAGCTCCTTGTTCAGCTTGAACGTCGCGGCCTGCTGGTTCCCGAACTGCGGAGAGCCGCCCGGGGGCGTGCTGCCCGGTGGAGTGCGGTTCCTGTTGCTGCCGGGAGGCGACAGGCCGGGCGTCACGCCGCCGGTCGGCTGCTGCTGTCCCGGGATGTTGGCGACGAGCGCCTGCGGCGGGACGAGGATCCAGTCGTCTTCGTTGCCGGTGAGCGGGCAGGGCCACTTGCCGTCGCCGCGGAGCATGCGCGGCTTGCGCGCCTCCTGCAGCTGCTCGAGGCTCACCGGGACGGTGTTGTTGTGCTTCATCTGCCACGCCAGGATGGCGCGGGCGTATTGCTTCATCAGGAAGATGGTCTGGCGGTCGCGCTCGCGCTTCATGACCAGAGACCACTGCTCGGGGACGGTGTAGGCGATCACGATCGCAATGATCGTCAGCAGGACGATCAATGCGGCGAGCGTGTAGCCCTCCTGGCCCTTAGAGATCCGTGTACGGGACATTGTCGAGCGTCGATCCCTCGGCCGTGCTCTTTACGTCGACCACGCCGGGTTGTGTCATCGCCTCCGGATCGGTCTCCGCGGGAATCGCGTCCTCCCCGCCGGCCTGCAGCGGATCGTCCATCACTTCTTCCCAGTCGACCTTCTCGGTCATCGGGTCGGGCGGGATCTTGCGGATGTAGTTCGGGACGAGCTCCTGCAGGTTGGCCGGATAGCGCTGCTTGTCGGCGTAGTAATTGTCGATCGCCTTGCGCATCTGGAAGAGGTTGTCCTTCAGCGCCCCTTCGCGCGCCTTGCGCTGCGCGAAACGGACGTTGACGATCGCCACGCCCGCGAGGATGCCGATGATCGTTACCACGACGATCAGCTCGATCAGGGAGAAGCCGGACTGTTTGTTTGGGCGTCGAACGTTCATCGTTGATTTCACCACTCGTTGTAATGCGTCTTGCCGTCGAGGGAGAGCGCGGTCGAAGTCGAATGCACCTCGAAGACGTTCTCGGCCGAGCACGACCCGCCCACGGTGCAGACGTCGCTGAACGACGATTCGGGGTCGTCGGTCGTCGACAGCACGATCCACTCTTTGCGGCCGGTCATCGGGTCGATCAGATCGCGCTCGCGGAGCAGCCGGACGGTCCTGCCGTCGGACATCTCGATGCCCTTGAGCAGCTCGTCGAGGTTTTTCGGATAACCGTCGGAGCCGAGGGCCTGCATCTGCGCCGGGCGGACCGGAGGCGGTTGTCCCGGCTGCGGCGGGAGTGCACCCATGGTCATCAGCTCGTGGTACCGGTCGACTGCATCGGTGAGCTTGCGCAGGCGGTCGCGCAGCTCGAGCTCCTTCTGGCGGCGAAGCCCGAAGCGAGCGACGGGCAACGCCACCGAGGCCAGGATGGCGATGATCGCCACCACCGTAATGAGCTCGGCGATGGTGAACCCGCCGCTCCGCCGTCTGCGCAGTTCCGCGATCATCATTGGTTACTGGACCCGTGCTCTCCCGCCCGCGATGGACGCCGTGACGCTCTGCCCGGAGGCGGTGTGGAAATCGGGGTTGTCCATGACCAGGAACGTGTCCCCGGTCAGCCCGCCGTGCACCCGCACGGTGAGCACCTGGCCGCCGCCGCTGAATGCCAGCGGCTTGCCGTTGGTCGAACGGACGGTGATGGTGCCGGCGTCATGGTCGACGCTCACCGAGGGAGGCATCGACGGGTCGAAGTGCAGCGCGGCGCCGAGACCGATCTCGCTGACGTTGAGCGCCTGCGGATTGAAGCGCACCACCAGCTTGTCGGCGGAGAGCCCTTCGAGATCCATCCCGATGATCTGCCACACCTTCGATTCACCCGGCCCGAGGGAAAGCGTCGACGGCTGCGGAGCGATGCGCGGCGCGAGGCGCAGCTCGGACGTGTCGGGATCGACCGTGGCGAGCATCGTCGCCGCGGCAGCCTGCACGGGGCGCGTGGACGTGCCCTCCAGCGACGACGACTGGTCGACGTCCGGAGGATTGTTTCCCGGCGGCGGAGGCGGCGGCGGAACCGACGGCGGCTGGCGGCGGAACGGGTCCGTCGGCATCGCCGATGGCGGCGGCACCTGTTCCTGAACGGCCGGAGCTTCGCCGCCGTCGGGAACGACGTAGTTGCCCGGCTCGCCGTCGGTCGAGAGCTGCATGTTGTTGAACTGGCGCTCCGCGGCCGGTGCGACGAACGGATCGCCGTTGCCGTTCTGCGACTCGATGCGCGGCGACACCCCGCGGAAGGTGAGGTTGTTGCCCGTACCGACCCACATCGGGGCGAGGTCCTCGTCCGTGATGTCCGGGATGCGGATGATGTGCGGCGTCATCGTGAGCACGAGGTCGGTGCGCGTCTCTTCCGTCTTTTCGTTGGTGAAGAGGCGGCCGATGAACGGCAGGTCGCCGAGGAACGGCGTCTTCGTGGCGGAGTTGCCTTTGCTGCGCTGGATCAGGCCGGCCAGGAAGTTCGTCTCACCATCCTTGAGGCGGATGGTCGATTCGATCGTGCGGGTGGTGAACGTCGGCTGCGACTGGCCGGCGAACGTGACGTCGGTGCCGCGGTTCGAGACTTCGACCGTCAGCTTGAGCGTGACCTCGCGGTTGTGGTGCACGCGCGGTTCGATCGCGACCTTGATACCGATGTCGCGGTAGTTGTACGACGTCTGGCCGACGCCGAGCTGCTGCCCCGGCGTGGTGGTGGTGGCGGTGGTGTAGCCGAGCGTCGTCACCGGGACGGGGATCTGCTGGCCGATGTGCAGCGTCGCTTTCTCCCCCTCCGAGATGCGCAACTCCGGATTCGCGAGCTGCTCGGTGCTGCCGAACGTCTTGAGCAGCGAATAGCTCGCCGTCGGGATGGCCAGGTTTACGTTGGTGCGCAGGTCGTTCATGCTGCCGACCACGCGGGCGATGTCCTTCAGCGTGCCGCCGGTGAAGTTGTTCGCGCCATCTTTGATCGTGACGGTCGAGCCGGAGACGAGCTTGTTGTCCGCGCCGGGGAAGCCGGAGATGGCGAGGCCGAGCTCGCGGAGGCGGTTCAGGTCGAGCTCGACGAGCTCCACCTGCACGACCACTTCCGCGCGTGCCTTGTCGTTCGCCTGGATGATCTTCTCGGCGATGCGGACCTTGTCGGCCGTGTCGCGGATGGTGATCGCGTTGAGCGCCTTCAGCGGGAAGACGTTGCGCGCCTCGATCATCGTGCGCACGACGTTGGTGACCTGCTCGGCGTCGCCGTTCGAGAGATAGAACGTGCGGATCACGAGGTCCTCGTAATCGCGGCGTGCCTGAGGATTGTCGGGGACGACGATGATGGTCTTCTCGTCGAGCGGCTTGTAGAAGTGACCGGCGGCCTGCATGACCCGCTCGAGCGCCGCTTGCGCGGTGACGTCACGCAGCTCGATGGTGATGCGGTCGTCCTTCACGGCCTGGTCGAAGAGGATGTTGATCCCGAATGCGTTGCCGAGGGCGCGATAGATGTCCTTGACAGGCGTGTCGCGCGAGAAAGTCAGCGAGATGGGCTCGTTGGAAGCGGGATTGAGCTGTGGCGGCTGGGCCTTGGTGATGGCCGACTGCGCGCGTTTCT
>DASQJY010000064.1:0-137493 GCA_035630815.1 Thermoanaerobaculia bacterium | reverse complement strand
CTCCGCGACGGTCTGCACTCGCGCTGCGCCGCCCAAAAACGTAATCAAATACGGCCACTGGAACTCGACCCACTCCCGCACATCCACCCGTTCCTTCATACACTTAGCTTACGCCGTTCACTAAGTTAGTGCATATGGGCGCAACGCCCGCCCTCCGTCAGTGCTTGGAATGACCACCGAGTTGCCATTCTTCGGCTTTCCCTGCGAACGACCGCCCGCGCCGTCACTCCTTGCAGGACACACTTGCCGACTGCCGCCTGTCGCCCTATTTCGACAAACCTCATAGACAACCCTCGGTACTTGCCCATCAACGGCATGTTACGCGTTGGTCGCTAGATGGGACGGCAGTTCAGCCACTCTCGCTTCTACAGATCCGCCAAGGTCATCCGAGGTTGCGTGCTGCGTCGTCGCGCCACTGCTTTAACTTCCTTTTCTTTGCTTCTACAATTTGTGGGCGGTCAACCTTTCATACATCGCAGGCACGCAGAGGTATCGTGGATGGGCAGCAGTGTGAAGACGACTGTCAACAGCGTCGCGGCCGCTTTACGGACTGCGGCGTGTTCGAGCTCAATGACCAGGAGCCGCAGAGCTCCGGGCAAGTGATCAATGTTCCTACGGAGGGACGAGCCAAGCGGGATAGCAGCGTCGGACCGCAGTCTAAGCTCGCCCGCCTCGGTCCATGATCGTGTTCAGGAATCTCGATTGGGCGGTCTCGCGCACGCTGCACACATTGACCGCCTTCGTCATGCCTGTTGGACGGAACGATCTCGCAGGCATCCTTGTGCGCAACACCGCCGCACTCGACGGTGAAGCGCAGCTCGACCGTGCATTGCAGACAATCCGCGAGATGGGTCTTCTGGCGGGCGATCCCGTGGTTCGTGGTTATGCGCTGCATCCCGATGCGAAGACTCTGGCCCGGAATTCGTTGGGACCCGTAGGATGCCGCCTCTCGGACGCGGCGGCCAGCGACTACATCGGAGCGCTACCGGCAGGCCGCCTCGAGGATGTTCATGGCCTCGGTGACCTCGCAGCACCCGTCAATCTCTTTCATCTCCGTCTTCGGCTCGAGGATCCGGAAGGCGCCTGGCGCGTGTACACGCATCATCTCTCCGATCCTGCACTTCAGAAATTCAACTTCTGCCGCGAAGCCGTGCAGTGGCTGATGCAGCTCTTCCCGGCCGGCCTGTCCGGCACCGCGCCCGGCCTGTCCGATCGCCAGCGGGTATCCGCGCTGTGGGATCTCGCGTACGCCTTTCAGAAGATGGGCTCCGTTGACAAGGCTGCGGATCTCTGGACGGCGCTGGCCTTCGAGGAGCACTCCGACCAGAAGCGCCGGCTGCTCCGCGCCAGTCTCGGGGCGGCGCTGGCATACCTGGGACGGCTTCGCGACGCGGATGAGCAATTTCGCGGCCTTCTGCTCGCGAGCCGGAAGGCGTCGCTCGGCACACAGGTGCTCGCCGGGCATCGCTTCGCCGATCTGCTCGCAACGTGCGGACGCCACGGAGACGCGCTGGCGCTGCTTCGCGCGGTCGTCGCACGATCTGCCGACATCGATCCGGGAGAGCACGTCGTGATGGCGCACACCTTCCATGCGCGCGAGCTCGCGTATGCGGGAGAGATCGAGGCGGCCGCGGAAGTGGTGCGTCGCGCCGTCACGCTGGCCGCGGCCGCCGACCAGGTGCGGGCTGCAATCGACGCGAGAGTCGCGGAGGCAGCGCTGATGCTCGCAAGGGGCGAGCATGAGTCAGCGCGAAATGAGCTCTGCGACGTCGTAAACCTCGCTCACGAGCATCAGCACGCGGCCGCAGAGATGCGCGCGATGATCGCCCTCGGTCGTGCGCATCGCCTCGTGAACGACGCCGATCGCGCCAGAACGATCCTCCAGTCCGCGATCGAGCTCACGTCGGCAAACTCGTTTCGGGTCATGCAGTCGATGGCCACGCTGGAGCTGGCAGAGACGCTGCTCGCCGCCGGAGACAATTCGTCGGCAGAGGTGGCGGCAACGCAGGCGTGGAATCTCGCTATTTGCGACGGCGCACCTTACGTAGTACGCGACGTCGTCGAACGCGCCCGCGCGATTCTCGACGAGACAGGTTGCGTGCGCATGCCGCTTCCGGAGCATCGCGGCCATGGCAAACTGCCCGGCATCCGCGAGGCGCTCTCCGCGATGTTCGAGGTCGAGGTCGAATAGCCATGTCGAAGCCGAGATGCACATTCTGTGGAAAGTCGCAGAAGGACGCGGCATGCCTCATCGCGGGTGATGGTGTCTGGATCTGCGACGTCTGCGTTGGGGTTTGCAACGACATCCTCGAGGAGCGCCTGCTCGAGACTCCGCTGCGCGCGCCGGCCGACACCGATCTCGGCCGGATCGAGGCGCACATCCGCGCATCCGTTCCCGGGCAACACGGGGCAGTGCGGCAGCTGGCGGCGATCGTCTACAACCAGCATGCACGCGCACGCGCGGCCGCCGCCGGTAAGCCGGTGGCGGATGACCATGCGAACGTCTTTCTTACCGGCCCGATCGGCAGCGGAAAAACCCTCGCCGTGCGTGCAGCGGCCGAGGCCGCGGACCTTCCGTTGGCGATCGTCGATGCCGCGTCATTCGTCGTCCGACGCCATCAACCCGACCGCGACCCGATGGAAGCGCTCGTACACGCCGCCCGCAAAATCCGCACGTCGGCGCATTACGCGATCCTGCTCGTCGACAATGCCCATGCGCTCCTTACGCCGCCGACTGCGGATGGATCCATTCGACACGGCCAGCAGAAGCTTCTTCCCATCCTGAACGGCACGGCGACCGTTGACCCTAAAGAAGCCTGCGACTCACGCCGCGTGCTCGTCGTCTGCTGCGGCACATTTCCGGGACTCGCGTCGCTCGATGATTTGACGGCCATCGGGTTTCTGCCCGAATTCGCCGCGCATTTCGGCGTGCTCTGTCGGTTCGAACCGCTGCCTGCCTCGGAGCTGAGGGCCCTGTTGACGAAAGAGAACGGATTGCTCGCTGACTGCGCACGTCTGTTCGAGAGAGAGGGCGTCGAGCTGCGGTTTTCGACGGAGGTGGTCGATGGCGTCGTCAGGGAGGCGGAACGGCTCGGGACCGGCACGCGCGGTTTGCGATGCGTAATGGACAATCTCGCGATCGCCGTGTCGATGAGCTTCGACGCCCGGCCACCGGAAGGGCCGTTCGAGGTCGGCTCATCCCTCTTGCATACGGGCCCAGGCGCGCCGGAGGACTGATCCGGCGATCGTGGCGAGGACCAGCAGCAGCACGAGTAACCCGAAGGTGGCGCCGGCACTGACCAGGGCGTCGAGCATCAGGTTGCGATCAGGAAACTCCCGACGAATCACGATGTTCGTGAAAGGAAGCCAGAGCACGAACAGCACGAGCGCGGAGAGCGCGGAGATACACGCGGCCTTCGTGAATTTCCACGCTCTCACACGCCACACCAGCCTCACCCAGAAATAGGCCAGCCCTGCCATGACGACCAACAGACTTCCGTAGGACACAGCGCTGACATTCTCCAGTTGCGCGTGCGTTTCCCGCATGAGCGAGTCGAAATTCCACGAGAGAAACAGCAGGTAACTGAACAGCACCGCCGAAATACCGAAGGAATAGACCCACCCTATCCTGAACTGCCGGAATACCCACTTCACATGGGGGCTGATGCCGAGCGCGTTCAACGGCATCCTGGGCAGCTCACGCAGTAAGGAGACCAGGGCCTGCCGCGGAGTTCGCGGACCTTCATCGGGAGAAATCGGGGCGAGACCTTCGACGACGCGGCCTCGCCCACGGCGGATTTCATCAGCGATCCGATCTGCCACGTCATCCAGCCCTCTATCTGTCCGAATCAATGAGCGATGCTCGAAAATTGGATCGATGGCCGCCAGTTCCTGATTGGTCATGTCGTGCAGGACCGGAAGCACTACGCGCCGGTTCAGCACAGGCTCCCGCATCCAGAGCGCGATCAACTCCCTGCGAGGCCACTCTTTCTCCTTGAGAAAGTAATTCGGACTCAGGATGACCACTCCGTAGCGCGCGTTCCTCACGCCGGCCATGATCGGCTCTTCCACAACCTCGCCGGCGCCGATGACGTAGGCGTCGAACCAGACCGTGATGCTGCGCGCTTCGAGGGCTTCCACGAGCGGACGGACGAAGTTTTCCCGATCTTCGCTCGCGTAGGAGATGAATACATCAGCGATGGAGCGATCAGAAGACGAACGCGGCAATGGGCTGCGCAGTGCCGCGCGGAGTTGAGCCGTCGCGCGATAGTCGTCGACAGCCGCGTCGCGCTCTCCGAGTTTCTCGAGCTGCAGCGCCGCGTTGCTGTGAAAAACAGCGAGATCGCGCATCACGGCTTCGTTGTTCGGTTCGAGTGCGAGACGGCGTTTCTGCACGCGGATGGCCGCACGGAACGCGGCGAGAGCGCCGGAAGGATCACCTTGTGCTTCGAGCGCGAGGCCGACGTTGTTCTGAACGACGGCGAGGTGCAGGAGACGGCTCCTGTTGTCAGGCTCTTCGGCCGAAAGGCGCTCGCGGATGGCCAGCGACTCGCGGTACTCGACCAGCGCCGCCGCGGGATCTTTCATGGCCATCAACGCGTCGCCCGCATTGCCGTGATAGACGGCGAGATCGCGTTGCAGCACGGAATCGCCGGGAGACCCGTCGGCGAGCCGGCGGCCCAGCACCATCGCGGAACGAAAGGTCTCCAGGGCAGCGGGAAAGTCACGCAGCGCTTGGAGCGCGAGGCCGATGTCGTTCCAACAGTCCGCCCGCTCCGGGTCGCACTCCGGCAGCCGCTCGAGAACGGCCATGGCGGCGCGATACTCGATGAGTGCCATCGCGGAATCGTGGTGCTCCCTCAGGAAGTCGCCCAGGCTCGTTCGGCTTTCCGCGACGGTCTTCCGGGCCTCGGCATCATCCGGCCGAAGCGCGGCGACGCGCTCTCGCGCCACGATGGCAGCACGATACTCAGCGACGGCTTCGGCGAAGTCGCCCGTTTTCACGAGCGTTTTGCCGATCTTCTCGTGTCCGGCTGCCAGACGGCTCGGCCATGCCGGAGAGTGGGGCTCGAGCGCGGCCATGCGCCCGACCAACGCCAGCGCCGCGCGATGAACCGCCTGAGCGCCGGAGAGATCGCCCTCCTTCGCCAGCTCGTCGCCGAGCTCTCCGTACGCGAGAGACAAACGATTCATCGAAGGGAGGTCGCCGGCATCGATCTCGAGCACGCGCTCGCGTGCCTGGACCGCGGCACGGAGGTGTACGAGGGCGTGCATTGTGTCCTGCAGGCGTTTGTGGATCGCGCCGAGCCTTCGGTGCACAGTCGCGAGGTCATTTAGCACGCTCGCATTCGCCGGGTCGGCGTCGACGAGGCGCTGCCGGATCGCCGCCGCTGCATTGAAGGCCGCGAGCGCGCCATCGTCGTTGTCATTGCGCTCGAAGATGTCGCCAATCCGCTGGTGATGTTGGGCCAGGAGCGTCTGCGACTCCGCATTGGTCGGGTCGCGGGCAACACATTCTTCGGCGATGCGCAGTCCGGCGCGGCAGCTCTCGAGTGCACCCGCGACATCGCCTTGCCTGGCGAGGATCGATCCGATGCGTCCATGGCCGAATGAGAGGTCTCGCTGAGAGGCGATGCTGTTCGGATCGTGTGCGGCGACGCGCTCGTCGATCGCCAGCGATGCCCGATAAGCAGCGAGCGCGCCGTCGAGATCGCCGCGCTTCGCGAGCAGCAAGCCGATCGAGTCGTGACAGGTACTCACCCTGTGGTTCCAGGTGGAGGAAGGATCGTTTCCGGCGAGTTGCTCCGCCTCCGTGAGCGCGGCGCGATACGCGGCGAGCAATGCGTCAGCGTCGCGCCGTATTTTGGCGATACGAATCTGCGCCTGCGCGAGCGCATGTCGCCGCACGCGATTGCCGGGATCGGCGGTCAGCAGCTGCTCATTCAGAGCGACCGCGGCGCGGAACTGTTCGAGAGCGCCCGAGTCATCGCCGCGAGCGAGGAGCAGGTCGCCGACATCCTTGTGGGTCTGCTCCAGCTGGCGCAACCAGGGAAGGCTCGCAGGATGACTCGCGACGTTCGTGCGGCAGAGCTCCTGCGCGGCCCGAAACGCAGCCAGCGCACCGGCAACGTCGCCACGCGTCTCGAGACCGCCGCCGATCCGGAGCTGAAGCCGTGCGATCTCGAGTTGCAGCCGGTCGTTGTCGCGATCGGACGACAGCAGCCGCTCATACATGGCGACCGCCTTTCGAGCCGCCTCAATGCTGCTTCCGACAGCGCCCTTTTCGTCGAGCGCGTGGGCGATGTTCCTGTAACCGCGGGCCAGTCCGAACTGCCACTCTCGCTCGTCCGGCTGCCGGTCGGAGATGCGTTCCAGGATCGCCGTGGCTTCGCGATAGACCTCGAGCGCGCCCGCGGCGTCTCCCTCCGTCCGCAGAATGTCCCCGATCTTTTCGAAGCCGACGGCAACCGCGTGCTGGAAATCAAGGTTCGAAGAATCGATCGCCGCAAGACGCGTCACGACCGACTGTGCAGCACTCAGGAGCTCCATGCGTGTCGACGGCGGAGCTTTCCCGTCAAGCGATTCGTTCAGCGCGAACTGGATCCGGCTCGCGATCACCGTCGATCGCCGTGCGCCATACAGCGCGTGCAGACGCAGGTCCCTCTCCTCGGACGGCAACTGCGGCTTCAGCAGTGAGATCACCCACTCCAGAGCGGCAGGCCCACCACCGAGGAGATGCTGCGCCAGCGCGTTGGTGAAGCTGTCGATTTCCTCGAGCCGGGCATCGGCATAAATGCGTGCAGCGCGCTCACGGTCGTCCGCCTCGATGAGGTGCACCATCAACTCCGACTGGCGCAACGGATCGCCGCTCGGAAGGGAAAGGAGATGATCGGCGATTGCGGAATGGAGGCGTTTCGCGAGCGCGACGTCCGCGACACTCTCCGCAACGGCACGCCGCATCGCGGCGAGTCGTTCTTCTGCAGGGCGATGTGCACGTTGCCGCCAGCGCGCGAGCGAGTGAGGCCGGAGAGGCGCTTCGCCTCGGTTGGGACGCCGACAGGAGTGGGGATGCTCGCGCCGCACGAGTTGAGGATTATCCCACCAAGGCTCGAAGCCGTGCCTCGACAGAGGCGCTCTCCCGGTCCGTGAACCCCTTCCCACGCCAAATGACGGGCGCGAATCTGAAGGTCCAGGATCATCCCGGCACCATCGCGTGCGCCGGCGAGTGGCGCGGCTCTATCCGAGTGCATGACGTAGAGCGCGTCTTTGGCCGTCGATTCGACGGCCATGAGCTCGTCCGGCCGGTTGTCAACGAATGGACGCAATTGCGATGGTCCAACTAATGGGCGTTCGCGCTTCGCGCCGCTCCGTCACCGACGGTATTCAGGACGTGTATAGTTACGCGAATCCACCTCACGCTTCAGGATTGAGGACACTGCTTGCTGGGCAGGACTGTGTCGCATTACGAGGTCACGCGCGCCCTCGGCGCGGGCGCCATGGGGATGTGTATGCGGCACGTGACACCCTGCTCGGCCGTGAGGTCGCCCTCAAGGTCTTGCAGGCGGGCCGCGTGGCGGCCGAAGAGAACCGGCTGCGGTTCCTCCAGGAGGCGCGTGCGGCGTCGGCGCTGAATCATCCGAACATCGTCACGATCTATGACGTCGTGCGCGACGGCGAGCTCGACTACATCGTGATGGAGCTCGTCGACGGGCAGACTCTCGCCGATCGGATCCTGCATGGCCCGATGCCGCTCGACGAGACACTCGACGTCGTCGACCGCATCGCCGACGCGCTCTCCGCGGCGCATGCGCGCGGGATCGTCCATCGCGACCTCAAGCCGGCGAATGTGATGCTCACGCCGGCCGGCGGACTGAAGATCCTCGACTTCGGTCTGGCGAAGCTGGTGGCCATGTCCGAGGCGGCACCCGAGTCGCTGCCGGGTCTGCGCACGCAGTCCGGGTTCGCAGTCGGAACTCCGTGCTTCATGTCGCCGGAACAGGCCCGGGGGCAGCCGGTGGACGGCCGGTCCGATCTCTTTTCCCTCGGATCGATCGCCTTCGAGATGCTCACCGGCCGCAACCCGTTCGAGGGCGATACGGCCGTCGCCACGATGCACCGGATCGCATACGGAGAGCCGCCGTCCTGGGAGGATGTCCCCGCGATGGCGATCCCGATGCTGAATCGCCTCCTTGCCCGCGATGCGGCGAATCGCTGTCAGTCGGCGCACGAGCTCCGGGGCACGATCGCCGCGATCCGCAGAGGCGCGGCGACGGACCGCATCCTGCCACCGTCGAACCTGCCGCATCAGCTCACGCCGCTCGTCGGCCGCGACGTGGAGCGCGACGACATCGTGAGCCTGCTGCGCCGCGAGGACGTGCGCATGGTGACGCTGACCGGTCCGGGCGGGACCGGCAAGACGCGGCTCGGCCTCGCGGTCGCGAACGAGTTGCTGCGCGAGTACGACGACGGCGTGTGGTGGATCTCTCTCGCTCCGATCGTCGATCCGCGCCTGGTGCTGTCGGAGATCGCGGCCGCGTTCGACGTCGCCGAAGGGGGCGCGTCGCTGCCCGACGCGATCCGCAGCGTGGCCCGCGACCGCACGATGCTGCTGGTGCTCGACAACTTCGAGCAGGTGCTCGAGGCGGCGAGGGCGATCGCGCAGATTCTGGCCGCCGCGCCGCACGTGAAGGTGCTCGTGACCAGCCGCTCGCCGCTGCACATCCACGGAGAGCACGAATACGCCGTCCCGCCGCTGACGCTACCGCCTCTCGATCTCCCGCTCACGCCCGGCGCGCTCGCGAGCTACAGCTCGGTCGCGCTGTTCGTCAAGCTGGCGTCGGCGGTGAAGAACGACTTCGCGCTGACGGCGGACAATGCGCGCGCCGTCGCGGAGATCTGCGTGCGCCTCGACGGACTCCCGCTGGCGATCGAGCTCGCCGCCGCGCGCGTGAAGCTGCTGTCGCCGCAGGCGATGCTCGCGCGCATCCAGAACCGCTTCCAGCTCCTCTCCGGCGTGCGCGCGATCTTCCGGAACGGCAGCAGACGATGCACGCCACGATCTCGTGGGGTCATCAGCTGCTCGACGATGCGGAGAAATCGCTGTTCGCGACGCTGTTCGCGACGCTGTCCGTCTTCCGCGGCGGGTTTTCGCTCGAGGAGGCGGAGCGTCTCGTCGAGGACGACGTGCTCGAAGGAATCTCGTCGCTCCTGGACAAGGCATTTCTGCGCCGCGGGCCCGCGGGAGCCGGGGACGATCCACGCTTCGCGATGCTGGAGACGATCCGCGAATACGGCCTGGAGCGCCTCGCCGAGGCGGGACGGACGAACGGCGTGCGCGAGGCGCATGCGCGTCTGATGGCCCGCATCGCCGAAGAGAACGAGCTGCAGATCGAGCGCGTCGCGCTCGACGAAGACAACTTCCGCACCGCGCTCGAGTGGGCGACGTCCGCGGCCGACGCGGCGCTCGCGCTGCGCCTCGCGGCAGCGCTGTGGTGGTCGTGGTACGTGCGCGGCTCGTACAGCGAGGGCCGGCGGTGGATCGACGAAGTGCTCGCGCTTCCCGGCGGCGAGTCGATCCCGAACCGCGCCAAGGCGATGACCGGCGCCGGCGCGCTGGCGTTTCTGCAGTGCGACTACGACCGTGCGACCGAACTGCTCGACGAAGCGATCGTGCTGGCGCGCAGGCACGGCGATCGGACCAGCCTCGCGCGATCGCTGCAGTTCCGCGGCAGCATCTCCCGCGAGCGCGGCGAATACGACCAGGCCATCGATCTGCACCTGCTCTCGCGCACGATCTGGCTGGAGCTCGGCGATGACGCGAATGCCGGGCGTTCGCTGAACTACGTCGGATTCGCGTCGTGGCTGAACTGCGATTTTCAGCGCACGTTCGAATTGTGCGAGGGCACGCGGTATCTGTTTCGCGGCGGCCGCGACACGGAGGGCGCCGCGTGGGCGCTGCTGAACCTCGCGGGCGGCCTGCTGTATTCGGGAAACGTCGAGTCGGCGGAACAGCGCCTCGAGGAATGCCTCGGCTGGTCGCGTGCGAGCGGATTCAACGAGGGCATCGCGTGGGCGCTGAACCTGCTCGGCTGCGCCCTTCGTGCGCGGGGGGAGGACGCCCGTGCCGCAAAAGTGCTGAAGGACAGCCTGCGCCTGCACTGGAAGCTCGGCGACCGCTGGCGCAGTGCCAGCGTCCTCGAAGCTCTCGGCGGCGTGCTTCGCGACCCGCGCCTGATCGGCGCGGCATCCGCGCTGCGCGCCGGTCTGCGCGCGCCGGTACCGCCCGCGGAGCGCGCGCAGCACGAGGCGGACCTGGCGACGGTGAGCTCGGTGCCGTGCGACCCGGACGAAGCGGTGCGGATTGCGCTCGAGTAGGAGATCGAAGGACCTGAGCCGGGAACGCGCAGCAGCAGCTGTTCACGGCATACCGTGCGATTTCCGGACACCCACTGTTACAGCGGTGTGACAGATCCTCCCTTCCTCTCGGAGATCGGCTGCCCGGTGCTGGTCCGGAAACTGGACACTGCAGGATCGGGAACGGTTCGACCTGGGGTTCGGGAGCCGGAAACCTGCGTGCATCGATATGCACCCACCTTATTCGAGCTTACCGCCCTGGGGTCCGACCCCTCGTGGCAACCTTCGGCGGGCTCAAAATTGCCTTCCGAGGACTGAAAAATGGCGTCGCAGGGCTGACCTCAGTCCGCGGACGACTTGCCGGTGGGTTCCAGAGGCTCGATCCAGGGTTCCGTTCACCGTTCTGTGACCCTCGACCCCCAATCCGCAGTGGATCGAAGGCTGGGAAATGGGCTCCGAGGCTTCCGGCGAGTCCTCCGTGTCCGGAAATCAGACATCCGGAGACTCGGCCGCGGTTCGTCATGGCATTGAGGTGGGTTCCGAGCACTCATGCATTGTCTCCAATAAGATGGGGCCACCTCGATCGAGGCAGCGCCGTTGGCTACGGAACCCCGGAAGTTGCCTGCCGAGGGCACGGCGCAGTCTTCCGAGGGCTGCTCCGAGGGGTCCGATCCTTCGGCGGCGGGGTCCGTGGACAGTCGAGTGGGTAGCGCACGCTGGAGTGTGCGGTCGGAACCCACGAGCTTACGGTCGGAACCCGATTCCCGAAGGGTCGGAACCCTCGGCGCAGCCCTCGGAAGACTGCGCCGTGCCCTGCGACCGCATTTCTGTGGGTTCGGGAGGCATTTCGCAGTCCTCGGGACCTCAGAGCCTGCCTTCGTACGAACAGGGCTACTGGCGCGAAGGAACCGGTGCCGGTTGCGATGGCGACAGGCCGAGGCGAACGAAGGCGTGCGCGTACTTGCGCCGCGAACCGGAAAACATCACGAAACGCACCCGTTCTCCGACTCTGAATGACGGCGGATGGCTCAGAGGACCGAAATAGACATCACCCTCGCTGCTGGCGATCTTGCCTTCCAGGGTGGTGGCGTCGAACTCCACCACCACTCCTTCCACATCGCGTGTGATGGCGGCTTGCCTGCGGTACAGCCTGCGGACGGGATTCGTATCGATGGCCTCGGGAGTGATCGGCGTTTCCTCTTCGAGACGGACGTTGTGGCCGACCTGGATCACCTTCGGCTTGTGACGCTGGTCCGGCGACAGGGGCTGGATCCCGACGACGCCGAATCCGGCACGGATGAGCGCATACGCGACGAGCTTCACCTCGATCTCCGGGACCTGGGATCCGTGCCAGATGCAGTTCGTCGGGTTCGTGTTGTTTGGCGGGAGCGTCTCGACGTTGAACCCGAGATTCTCCAGCGACGCGACGAGCGTTCTCGCGTCGCCGGGCTTGCGGTAGTACTCGATGGTGATTGCGGCGTGCTGCTCCGGAGTGGTGCTCTGCGTGATCTCGCCGATGCGCGTGAGCGCGGCGAAGCGCTGTTCGACCTGCTGAGGGTCGAGTGTTTCCGCCGGTGTCGTAGCGAACGCATCGACTGCCGTGCGGCGGGTATCCTCGAGCCTCGAAACCAGCTGTTCCTCGCGTGCTCTCGCTGCCGACGCCCGCTCCGCCTCTCGCTCGCGCCAGCGAGTGACCGCGAATGACCCGAGCACCAGGATGGCGACGAAAACGGCGACGAGCGCGCCGCCGCGTTTCCACGACCGGGCCGCGACACTTCTGTCGAGGAACCGGATCGCGGCCTCATAACCGGGCGCATAGCGCTCCGCCCATGCCGCGGTCGGGCGGACCCGCTCCCGCCATCGGAGAGCGTCTTCGAGCTCGCGGCCACGCCACAGATTGGCCCGGCGGTTCTCGTGCAGGGCCGCGGTTTCCGCGAGCCGGCGATACCCGAATGCGGACTGCGCTTCTTCGTCGAGCCAGATCCGAAGCCGTTTCCAGATGCGCATCAGGGACTCGTGCGAGACGTCGATGACCGTGTCCGGGTGGAGAGCCTCCCCTTCCGGCGGCATCAGGAAGGATCGGCTGGGCTTCCGGAAAACCGCGAGGACCTTCTCCAGCTCGGCCTCGGTCGCACCGGTGATCTCGCAGAGCTTTGCCAGCTGGCAGGGTCGGCGGATGCCGCGCGCGTCGGTCGCCTTGTCGGTCAACGCCTTGAACAGCTTTTCGCAGAGCGTTCGCTGGCGCTCCGTCGCGAGCTCGCCGTATGCCTTTTCAGCGTGCTGGTCTAGCGCATTCGCCATCGTTCCGATTGCGTTGTAGTGCCGCAGGTCGATGGGTCCGTGCGATCCTTCCTTCTCCCATTCCGCCCACGTGCGATTGAGCGCGTGCTGCAGGAGCGAGAGCTGGTCGGAGTTATCGCCGACGTCGTTCACCAGGCGCGTCAGCAGCACCGGGCTGATCTCCGCGCCGTACGCTCGGATCGGTTCGGCGATCGCGCGCTTCCTCTCCTCGCGGGTCAGCCTGGGTACGAGGTATTCGGCCTCGTTGATGGCCTCGGGAAGCCCGGGTATCTGCGCGCTCTCGCCGAGAAAATCCGAGCGCATGGTCAGGACGACGTAGATCGAGAGCGACGGATCGTCGCGCACCGCCAGCAAGCGATTCACGAAGGCGACGTGTTCGTCGTCGGCGACGTTGCTCGCGGCCCTGTCGGCGGTCGTCCCGATCTCCTGATAGCGGAACAGCTCTTCGAACTGATCCACCACCACCAGCAGGTTGGTGCCGGGGCCGCGGCGCGCCTGGCGCCATGCGTCGACCAGACCGAGCCTGCTCATGCGGAGGGTCGACTCGATCAGCTCCGCCGAACTGAATCGGCCCTCCGGCCGCGCGTCGTAGAGCACGCCCTCGGCCGCAAGCGCCCCGGCCATCGCGGCGATGGGATTGTTGGCGGGACGGAACTGCGCGACTCGCCAGTCGCTTCCGGCTCCTGCCATGCGCCCCTGGTTCAGCGCGGGGCGCAAGCCGCAACTGACCAGCGATGTCTTGCCGGATCCCGACAGGCCGATGACCGTGAGGAAGTGCGTCCGGGCGAGCCGGTCGACCATCGATTCAACCTGCTCTTCGCGCGCGAAGAACAGCTGCCACTCCGGGGGCAGGTACGGCCGCAGACCCGGAAATGGATTGGTGTTCTTCACGGCTTCGCGGTACCGAGGCCGAGCGTCCGAAAGAACGGCTCCAGTGCCTCCGGCGAGAAGCCGGCCATGCCGTTGATGACGTCATCTTCGCTGGTGGCGACCAGGAATTCCTTGTCGCGCGTGGCGGGAGAGGCGAGGTAGGTGGACTCGATCAGCGGGCTGCCGCCGCGTCGCGCCTTCGAATTTCGAATCTCGAGCTGCCGCAGCGTCTTCCACGTTTCGTCTCCCGTTCCGTAGAAGAGGATGACCGCGTCCGCGCTCGTGAGCAGCTTCTCGCTCGCCGTGCCGATCGTGGCAGCGTCGCCGAGCGTGATGTCGAGACCGCGGGCCTTGAGCGTGCGGACGAGCGCCACCGTATCCATCCGGTCCGCGGCGTCGCAGATGACGTACACCAGTTTCTTGAGCGGTGCGCCGGCCGCGCCGGGTTTCACCGCCGGCTCCGCGATCTTCTTCAACACGGTGGCAATGGTGCTCTTCAGGTCCTCGAGACCACCGGTGATGAGATCGGCGCCGTACTGCGCGTCTGCGTCGTCGTGCAGGGCCTCGATGAATTCCTGCTGCCGGGGATGCTCACTTTTCGTTCCGGCCGGAACGGAGATGACCCGCTGGAGCGCGTCGCCGGCCTTGCAGATGCGAACGGCGATCTCGTTCTGCAGAACCGTCACCGACTTTGCGGTCGGACCATCGGGCACCGCGCCGTAGCTGTTGCCCACGAGATGGATCGAAAGACGGCATTGCCTCAGCAGGCTTTCGACCTCGTCCACCAGTGCACTCTCGTCGGTCGGGAGCTGGCGATCGGGAAGCACGCGATAGCCGAGACGCTTGAGCTCGACCTCGATCGCGTCGCGAGCGTCGCGGCGGTCGCGCGCGCACTCGGCGAGATAGATCGCCGGCTTCTCCGCGGCGGGAGCGGTACCTTCACGCAACTGTTCGAGGAGTTGTTTGATGTCCCACGCCAGCGCGCTGACCTTCATCAGGAACTGGTGGCGCGCCTTCTCGCCGAACGCAGGGGAGAACTCCTGCGGAGCATTCCGGTCGTCGAGGTCGAAAAACTCGTAGCCTCGGGTCTCCCTGACGATGGAGGGGAGCGGCGCGTCTTTGGCGATCGGGGTCTTGACGACGGTGAAGACGCGGGACTTGTTTCCGACCACCAGGCGGCCGCCTTGCTTCGCGGCTTCGCAGAACTTGTCGATCTCTCTGTTGCACCACTGCGAGTTCACGTAGCGCGGCGTCAAAATCGAGACGAGCACCGCGGCGCGCGCGAGCTGTTCGAGGATCTCGTCCGAGAACACGTCGTTGTCGGCGAGCTTCTTGTCGCGCCAGATCGCGGCATCCATTCCGAGATAGTTGCTGAGAACGCCCTGCAGCGTCTCGTGGAAGATCGTGACCCAGCCCTCTTTCTCCGTCGGCAACGGCCTGTTGTCAAGGTGCGAGTAGCTGATGAACGCGTGGTTCATGACGATCGACACGGACTTTTCAGCGAGGAGTGGCCGCAGTATAGCAAGGTATCGCGGCGCACTCCCCGGCCCGGACGTCACGCGCGCCGGAGCAGCTCCGCCGGACGGGCGCTTCGCGCGCGCAGGGCCGGGATGAGACTCGCCAGGAAGGCCGAGGCGAGCAGCACCGCCGCGACGAACGCCATGGAGCGGGGGTCGAGCTGCGGCGTCACGCCGAAGACGAACGGCGCGGCGCGGATCGCGGCGATGGCCAGGGCGGCGCCGAGGAGCAATCCGGCCGTCACGGCGCGGCCGGATGCGGTGACGAGCTCGCGGACCACGCCGCCCGGAGACGCACCGAACGCCATGCGCACTCCGATCTCCGGCATCCGCTGCGAGACCGAGTACGCCGTCACCGCGAAGATGCCGGTCGCCGCGAGCGCCAGGGCGATGAGCGCGAAGCCGCCGAGCAGCGCCACCTGCAGCTTGTACGAGCCGAGGGACTCCTCGACGAATTGCCGCATCGGAATCAGCTCGTCCGGCGCGAGCGACGGGTCGATGCTCTGCACCGCCGTCTTGATGGTCTCGCGCAGCGGAGCGGCGTCGCCGCATGCGCGCGCCACGATCGAGACATAGATGTTGTTGTTCTGCAGATACGGTACGTACATCGTCGGGCCGAGATCCTCCGCCACGCCGGCGTCGCGCATGTCGCGCGCGACGCCGATGACCGTGAGAGCAACCGCGGCCTGGCTCTGCCGGATCAACTTCTTGCCGAGCGGGCTCTCGCCCGGCCAGAACTGCCTCGCGAACGATTCGCTCACGATGGCGACGGGCGGCGAGTCGGCGATGTCTCCGTCGTTGAACGCACGCCCCGCCACGATCGGCGACGACATGGTCTCGAAAAAGTGCGGCGTGATCCTGCGGAAGTTGACGAACGCGAAGTCCGCCATGGCTTCGGAACGGATGACCGTCCCCGCGCTGCCGTCGATGCGGAAGGTGCAGGTCGTGACGGCCGCCGACGCGACGGCGGGAGAGCTTTCGATGCGGCGGATCAGCTCCGCGGCGAACTTCGCCCGCGCGTCCCGCTCGTACCGGGCCGGCATGATCAGTTGTGCCGTCATCAGGCGGTCGGGCTCGAACCCGATGTCGAACGTGCGCAGGTCGCGAAACCGCTTCACTGCGACCGCCGCCCCGATCAGGAGCGGAATCGTGAGCGCCACCTCGGCGATGAGGAACAGCTCGCGCGCGCGGCGCCGGGCCACGCTCGACGAGCTCCGCTGGCTCCCCTCGTTGATCAACGTGCTGATCGGCACCCGCGCCTCGCGCAGCGCCGGCAGCAGCGACACGGCCAGCGCGGTCACGGTCGTCAGCGCCACGACGAAGAGCGCGATCGCGGTTCCGCTGCCTGAGACGGGCGCCAGCAGCTCGGGATCGGCATAGCTGTGCAGAATGCCGCGCACCGCCACGGCGCCGAGGAGCAGCCCCGCGATCGCGGAGATCGCGCTGAGCAGCAATCCCTCGATGACCCGGTAGCGGACGATCCGGCCCGGAGCCGCGCCGATCGCCAGCCGCACCGCGGTGGTCGCGCGTTGATCGGAGATCTGCGCGAGCATCAGATTCGCCACGTTGACGCACGCCAGCAGGTGCACGAGGAGCACGGCCACGAACAGCGTCAACAGCGCCGGCCGGCGCGCGCCGTACAACGCCTCGCGCAGAGGCTTGACCAGCGCGTTGTAGTCCTTGTGGCTCACCGGGAACTTCGTTTCCAGTTCTCGAGAGATCCGTTGCAGCTCGCCGCTCGCGGCCCCGGCGGAGACGCCGGGCTTCAGGCGCGCGAAGACGGCGTACGCGCGCGCACCGGGATTCGGCATGTTGCCGAGGTGGAAGCCGGCGGGGACGAAGACATCGGCGCGGTTCAACGGGATCTCGAACGAATCCGGCATCACGCCGATCACCGTCCTGGGCGTGCCGTCGATGACGATGCTTCGCCCGGCGACGTCGCGGTCGGCGCCGAAGTTCCGCCGCCAGAAGGCATGCGAGAGGATCACCTTCGCCGACTCCGGCCGGTCGTCGGCCGGTGTGAAGTCGCTGCCGATGAACGGCGCCACGTTGAACAGCCGGAAGATGCCGCCCGAAACGGAGGCCACCTTCACGGACTCCGTCTCCCCGCGGTCCTTGATCGAACCGGCAAACACGCGCGAGATCTCGAGTCCGTCGAAGGCTGCCGAAGCCGTCTGCCAGTGCACGTAGTCGACGCTGCCGGACGGGAACTCCTCCTGCTCCCCTGTCGCGTCGCGATGCGTGCTGTACACCATCGCCATCCGCGCGTCGTCGAACGGAAACGGCCGGAGCAGCGTGCGCGTGAGCACGGTGAAGACGGCCACGTTGCTCGCGATCGCCACCGCGAGCATGCCGGCGGCGAGCAGCGTGTACGAACGGCGCGCGCGCAGGCGGCCGATCGCGGTCGCCACCTCGTGCCGCAGTTGCAGCAGGGTGTCCTTCATGACGCCTCCTGGATCGCGGTCCGGCAGTGCGCGTGCGCTGCATCGAGCAGCCGGCCGTCGAACAGCTCGATGCGCCGCTCGGCGTGATCGGCGTAGCGGGGATCGTGCGTGACCATGCACACCGTCGCCCCTTCGCGGTGCAGGCCGCGGATCAGTTCCATCACCAGCTCGCCGTTGCGCGAGTCGAGGTTACCCGTCGGCTCGTCCGCGAGCAGGATGGTCGGCCGTCCGGCGATCGCCCGCGCCACCGCCACCCGTTGTTGCTGACCGCCCGACAACTGCCACGGGTAATGGCTCGCGCGGTGACTCATCTCCACCCGCGCCAGGGCCGCGTCCACCGCGGCGTCACGCTCCTCCGCGCCGATGCCGCGCCGGTACCGCAGCGGGAGCGCGACGTTCTCGCGGATGGTCAGGTCGCCGATCAGGTTGAAGTTCTGAAAGATGAACCCGATGGCCGCGTTCCGCAGCGCCGCCAGCTCGGCGGCGCTGTGCCCGGCCACGGAGTTGCCGTTCAGCAGGTACTCGCCCGACGTCGGCAGGTCGAGCAGGCCGAGGATGGAGAGGAGCGTCGACTTGCCGCAGCCGGATGGACCGGCGATGGCGACGTACTCGCCGCGCTCGATAGTGAGGTTCACGCCGCTCAGCACGTGCGTCTCGATCTCCTCGGTCAGGAATCGCTTGTCGGCCTTGCGCAACTCGATCAGTGGTGCGGTCATTCAGTCCTCCGGTTCAGTCGGTGAGGGTGATCTGTTCGTATCGGTCGAAGGTGGAGGTGTCGGAGAGGATCACGCGGTCTCCCGCGCGCAGCCCGCTCACGATCTCCACGGCGTTGAGGGAAGTGCGGCCAATCCGGACCGGCACGCGCGTCGCGGTCCGGCCGTCGGATGAAAGACGGAACATCACGATCGACGTCTGCGCGCGCGCCTGCACCGGACGGCCGGTGTGCAGCGCGTTGTCGATCCTGTCGATCTCGATGGCGGCGTCGATGGAGAGATCGGGACGCGCGCCGCGCGGCAGTTGCGACGGCAGGCGGACGTCCACCGTGACGCTGCCGTTCTGCACCGCCGGGTCGATGCGCGACACGGTGCCGGTGACGATTCCCTGGTGCGTGTCGACGAGCACCTGCTGCCCCGCGGCGATCTGCGATGCCTCGAGCTGCGAGATCTGCAGCACGGCCTCGAGCGGCTCCCGCGCCGCAACGCGCGCCAGGTTCGTCCCCTCGCTCACCCGCGCGCCGACTTCGACCGCGATCTGCTGCACGACTCCGCCGCGGCCTGCGCGCACCGCGAGCGCTTCCATCTGCTGCCCGCGCAGCGCCGCCGTCGAGCGCAGCCGGTCCAGCCTCGATTCCGCGGCCTCGAGCTCGGTGCGCTCGCTGCGGTGGAGCAGCTCGAGGCCTTTCTGCTCGACGTCCGCGCGCACGCGGAGCTGCTGCTCGCGTCCCTGCGCCGCCTGCAACGTCAGCGCGGAAGTGAGGCCCACTTGCGCGAGCTCCGCGTCGGCCCGCGCGCGATTCCGCGCCTCGGCATGTTCGGCGCGCGCGGATGCGACGACCGCCTCCTGCGACAGCGCCTGCCGTTCCAGCGTGAGATGCAGCTTGCGCATCTCCGCCTCCGCCGCCTGCACCTCCAGCAGCGCGTCACCCGCCGCGCGCGCGACCTCCGCGTTCGTCAATTCGACGAGTACCGTGTCCGGACCGACCGTATCGCCCGGCCGCACGAGAATCCGGTCCACCCTGCCGTCCGTCGCCGCGGGGATCCAGCGCGTTTCTTCCGCGACCAGCGTGCCGGCCGCGCGAACCTCGACCACCATCGCGCCGGCACGAACGACACCGATGTGGAGCGAGCCCGCCGGCACGCGCGGCGACGAAGGCTTGAAGTGGCAGAACCCGAGCGCGGCCACAGTGAGCAGGACCGCCGGCGCGCCGAAGCGGACGAACGCCGGCCGCCGCTTCCCGACGTCCCGTTTGATGTCGACCATGCGCCGAGACTACGAGCGTCACGCTCATAAATCCAACGCATAGATGTCATGGGATCGATGAGCTCAGCTCATCATCGAACAAAGCGTCACGACGATTGCCGCACCGCCAGCCTCACCGGCGCCGCGGCGCGCGCGACGAGGTCGACGAAGTCCGCGAAGTAGTGCGGCAGCACGGCCCGCTGCGATGCGCGGACCGCCGCGCTCCACTCCCGGAAAAACCCTTCCGACCCGATCCTCACGCCCACCAGCCGTCCGGTGCGGAGCTCGTCCGCGACGGCCCAGCGCGCGGCGACGGTCACGCCCAACCCCGCCCGCACCATCGACAGGATCGCCTCCGTCAGCTTGATCATGGTCACCTTCCGCGGCGGCGCGGCCGACCGGGCCAGGTAGCTCTGGTAGAAGTGGTTGTCCGACGGCGCCGAATAGAGCAGCAGGTGCTCGTCGGTGAAGTCTTTCGCCGTGACGTACGACCTCTGCGCGAAGCGGTGCGACGGCGGCACGAGCAGCAGCAGCTCGTCGCGGAAAAGCTCGAACGTCGTTACGTCCGGCTCGTCCGGATGGGAGGAGATGATGGCCAGGTCGATCTGCCCCTGCCGCAGCGCCGCCAGCGGATCGGCGGTGGCATCGGCGATGATCTCGACGTCGACGTTCGGGTGCGTCCGGTAGAACCGCTTCAGCAGCGGCGGCAGCCATTCGTAGAGCGTGTAGCAATGCGTCGCCAGCCGCAGCTTGCCGCGGTACCCGGACGCCCGCTCGCGCAGGTCGCGCTCGAGATCGACGATGTCTGCCAGGATCCGCCGCGCCCGCTCGACGAGCTCCTCGCCGGCCGGAGTGAGGACGAGCCGCTTCTTCGCGCGGGTGAAGAGCGACACGCCGAGGCTTTCCTCCACTTGGCGCAGCTGATGGCTGAGCGCCGACTGCGTCAGATTCAGCCGCTCGCCGGCGCGGGAGAGCCCCCCTTCCTCGACAATCGCAACGACCAGACGCAGATGCCGGACTTCGAGCGGAACAGGCCGGAACGGAGCCGGGGCCTCAACGGCATTGATCGATCTCATTCATCGATGATACGCATTCGATCGACGGGAGCGAACGCTGCGTTCATGAGAATTGCTCATGACATCGTTGAAAACGGGCGCCAGCGTCAAGGTGGAGGGCACGACCCCTCACCCCACTAGCTCGCTGTGAGCTTGCGAAAGATGGCAGGGCTTATGGAGTGCGGTAACGCGAGTTACCGCTCTTCCTGTTTTTGTTCGTCCTGCAACGCTTCGCCCGTGCCATCAGGCGAGATTGCACCAGCCTCGGATTGCTGCACGAAGAGAAGCAGTCAGAGCGGTAACTGGCGTTACCGCACTCCATACCGGTGGCGCGAGGTTCGAACGTCATGGCGTAGCCGATGCGCTGGAAGAGGTTCGAGCCGATAATAGGACCATCCTCATGATCAAGACCCGGTGCCCTTTCGTCCTTCTCGCGCTGATCGTGCTCGCCGCTCCGCTGTTCGCGGACTCGCCGGAGATTCAGGTCGGCTCCACCGTGCGGTCGCCCGCGCCTCGTGGACGCGACTATCTGGCGGCGGCGACGGACGGCAGGGAGTTCTTCCTCGTGTGGTACGACGCCCGCACGCCGGGTCGCAGCACGATCATGGGAACGCGCGTGAAACGCAGCGGAGAGGTGCTCGATCCCCTCGGCATCCGCATCACGTCCGTCCCGGCCTGGATGTCGGCGCCGACGGTCGTGTGGGACGGGGCCGCCTACGTCGTCGTCTGGACGGAGGGCACGTACTACGGGGATCACCAGGCCAAGAGCGAGGTGTGGATCTCCCGCGTCGATCGTGAGGGCCGCGTCCTTGCCGCGCCGCGGCGCATCACCGAATCCCGGACGTACGCCGCGACGACCTCCGGCGTTTACGCGGCGTCGAACGGTAGCGTGACCGTGATCGCGCACCGGGATGGATTTCACTCGAATGCCGTGGCCATCGCCGTGCTCGATCGCGAGGGGAACCTCATCCGCCGCGAAGCGCTGGCGACCGCGTCACTCGATTTCCATCCCACGATCTCGGTCGCGGCGACGCCAACGCGCTTCGTCGTCACCTGGGGTACCGGCGAGTCGCAATTGTTCGCCATCGCGCTCAGCAGCGACGGCCGGGCCATCGGCATACCGGCGGAGATCGGCGCCGGCGAAGCTCCGGTCATCGCCACCGATGGCACGTCGTTCACGATCGTGTGGCAACGCTGGATGCCCGAGGCCGACAAAGTCATGCTGATGTCCCGCAGGGTGGAAGGGGAGCTCGCGCAGCTCGGCGACGTGCAGACGCTCGCCAGCGGCAAGCGCATCTACTCGGCCTCGCTGCTGTGGCACGGCGACCGGTACGAGATCATCGCGGGATACCAGGCGGGTCCGCAGGGCGAGTTCGGCCTCCTTTCCATCGAGCTTCGCGACGGCCAGAAGCGCGACTGGCTCAGGCGCGGTGAACCCGTCTTCCCCTTCGATTATCCGCATCCGATCGCCGTCACGAACGGCAGCGACGTGCTCGTCGCGTACGGGACCGGGGAGGGCTACTCGGCCGAGATCGTCGCGCGCATGTATCGCGGCAGCTCGCTCGACCCGGCCATGCAGCAGTTGCTGACGTGGAGCGGCAACGCGCACTCGCGTCCTGAGATCACCGCGAGCGCGTCGGGATACTTCGCCGCCTGGATCGAGAACCTGACCGTCTACGCGACGCGCATCGATGCGAACGGCAATTCGCTCGATGGCCGCGGCCTCCAGATCGCAGAAGAGGCTTACGGCGTGCGCGTGGCGTTCGACGGAACGAACTACGTCGTCGCCACGAACGAGTCCCTCAACATCACCGTCCGCTACATCTCGCCCGCGACGGGAGCGACCGTCGCACGCGTGCACATTCCGGCGCAGTTGCGGCTGAGCTTCTCGCTCGCGGTGTCGCCTGAGGCGGCGTACGTCGCATGGGACGCGTTCGACAATCGCGTCCGCGTCACGCGCGTTTCGCCCGCGTCGGAGACGGCCGACCTCCCGCTCCTGGTCTCGCCCGCGGAAATGCCCAGCGAGCAACCGGCCATCGCGTGGAATGGATCGATGCTGCTGGTGGCGTGGAACGAAACGGAGCTCGCACCCGACGGTTTGCCCAGCCTCGACACGCTGCACATTCGAGGCGCGCGCGTATCCAGCGGCCTCTCGCTGCTCGATCCCGCGCCGATGATCGTCGCCACCCCCCGAGTTGCCAGATCGTTACCGCCCGGGCCGTCGATCGCGTCGAACGGCGAGGACTGGCTCGTCGTCAGCGAGCTCGACGAACAGCAGATCGTCGCGCGTCGCGTGCTGCGCAGCGGGATTGTCGAAGGCACGTCAGCGTCGAGGATCGGCGACGGCGTTGCGCCCGCCGTGACGTGGGACGGTACGCGGTACGCCGTCGCATACAAGGCCGGCCCGGACGGGCTCGTGCCGGAGCACCCGGTCCTCCTCGGCGCGGTGTCCGCAACAGGCGCGCTGCTGCCGATGCGCCGCACGCCCGTCGCGGCAGAGGTCGTGAGCCCGCCGTCCATCGCGGGCACGGCAAGCGGCGACGTCGCGATCATCTACACCAAGGTGTCGTTCCTTCCCGAGCACCTGGGCCTGGAGCGCAGCTACTTTCGTGTGATGGATTTCGACCAGCGCCGCCGCGCCGTCCGCCGTTAGCGCATCGGGGCGGCTCGAGTCTGGCGCGAGCGGCGATGCGTCACCGGGACAGGGCCGCTTCGCAATCGGCGGCCCGCTGTTCGGCGACCAGCGATACCTCGCCGAGGTACTTTTTCCGATCGTCTCCGCTGAGACAGGCGCGCGTTTGATTCAAATAGTCGTTGAGGCTGTTCCAAGCAGCATTCTCGGGCGGGAGCAGGCGGTCGAGTGCCCAGACGCGCACCGAATCGGACGTCACCGTGGCCAGCCGGTTTCCGTCGGCGTCCTGCTGGATGGTGTCGGCGCCGTGGACCCCAACGGACTTCTGGCGGCGGCGGCTTTGGCCTGGTTCACGGCGCTTTCGATGCCTTCGGTCACGAAGTGGACAGTCGAGTCGGGACGCGGCCGTGTGGGAGAGAAGAACGAAGCTGTGACCCCGATTAGACCTTTTACGTTCGCGCCTGTTCCCGCGGCGAAGCGATACTCGCGAGATGGGTCTCCACGACCTCACGCACCGATGCTCCGATCACCTCGCGGAGCGGAACGAGGATTCGTTCGGCCAATTGGCCCCCCGCTACCTGACGAACCGACTCCTCAACGACCTCGCGGAGCGGAGGGAGGATCTTTGCGGCCAGTTCGGTCTCCGATACCTGGCGGATGGATTCACCGACGACCTCGCGGAGCGGAGGCAGAATCCTCGCGACCAGTTCGGTCTCCGCCACCTGGCGAATGGATTCACCGACGACTTCGCGGAGCGGAGGCAGGATCTGTTCGACGAGTTGTGGCGCCGCCACGTGACGGATGGACTCACCGACCGCCTCGCGAATCGGAGGCAGGATCTGGGTGACGAGCTGGCTCTCCGTCACCTCGCGGATCGATTCACTGACGATCTCGCGGATCGGAGGCAGGATCTCCGCCACGGCTCGATGCTGTGCGACCTTCTCACTGATCGCGGCCACAATGAACTGATTGACCGTGGCGTGGTTGACCTCCGCAACAGCGACGAGTTGCTCGTGCAGCGCCGGAGGAAGGCGAAGAGCGATTTTGCCGGAGTACGCCTGAGCCGCGAGCGGCCGCGGAATCGTATGCCCCAGCGCGAGCGCTACCTCCAGCCAGCCTTCCGCTGCGAGCTCGAGAGCGTCGAAGGCCTCATGACGGGTCTTTCCTTCAGCGACACAGCCGGGAAATTCGAGAATTCGGCCACTGAACCCTCCGCTGCCTTCCGGCACGAGCATCCGCGCGTATGGTTGCTGCAGATATTCCTTTGCGGTTTTCGGCTCCACCATGTCATCCCTCGTATTCTTCGTCTTCCTCGCAGGTCTCGTTCAGGCGCACGATATCCTCGTCGAGCTGGTCGAGGATGTACTGCGCTGTAGCAGAACTGAGATCTCCTCCGTGAGCGGGGATATTGAGTGGAGGTAATTCGGACAGATGCGTGCTGCAGTACGTCGGCTCTTTGGCAGCCGGATGCTTTTTCCGGCCGAGCCGTATCGCGAGATGCTCGAGCTGCCGGGCGGTCTTTTGGCCTCCCCCACGACGAACTCGATCAAGCTCCTCGCGGATTGTTCGCAGCGTGGTGCACGTGATCCACACGGTCTCGAAATGATATCACTCCTGATCGCGGGACAGGTGGCGAGGCCGGCCGACCATTGTTGCGGAACTGCCGCGAAATGGGCCTATAGCCATACGCACGTGATGTTTGCGGTCGCATCTCGCGAGGCAACAAAAGTCGATTACTCATGCTGCCGGCGTCCCTCACACGCGACGGATGCGACGCATGCTGCAATGGTATTGACAACGTTTTTGCGTGAGCCGTACAAAAGAGGCTGTCGCAATCGCGATTGCCGGGGTGGCATTATGGATTCTGAAGGCTCTCGATTCCTGTAATGAACCGATCAGCGCCAAATCGCGCGGCGGCGATTCCCATCGCCGCCGCGCGACTTCCCTACTGGTACAGCTTGAGCACGAACGCGGCGCCGATGGCGCCGCCGGGGCCGGAGAGGCCGCCGGCCCACCAGACGTCGACCTGGTAGACGCCGGGAGGCACTTCGTAGTGACCTGTGCCGATGCGCTGGAAGAAGTTCGAGCCGAACGTGTCGACGTCGCGCTCCGCCTCGATGGCCACGGCCGGCGCGTAGATGCCCCAGGGCGTCTCATAGTGGCCGTACATGTGCTGCGGCGGGCCGAAGCCGCCCGTGGGCAGCGCCTGCGACAGCGTCACCTGGAACAGCGCGATCGGCGAGACGCCGTAGTAGTCCGCGCTGCCGACGATGGCGCTCAGGTGCGCGTTCAGGCAGCCTTCCTTCAGTTCGACGCGCGTCGTCAGCACCGGGGTCTTGTCGAAGCGGCCGCCTTCGCCGCCGCCGCCGATGGTGCCGAAGTTCCAGGCCGTGGTGCGCAGTCCTTCCGCGCCGACGTCCGTCACCAGCGACACGGCGCCGGTGCAGCGCTCCTGGATCTTCTGATCGTGCTTGAACGGTCCGTTCGTGAACTGATCGAGCAGCCCCTTCGCGCTCGCCATGGGTGCCGCGAACATCAGGACCGACAGTGCCATCACTCCGGGAAAACGATACTTGCGCAACATTCGTCACTCCTCCTTTGGTGATCCTTCGAGAACCAGCAACGCCAGCCGGGCCACACCTCTCCTCACCACACGTTTCGGACGCTTTGTCCATGAAGCGCGAATGGCTTCCTTCCTGTTCGCGATGGAAGCAGCGATGTCCGGTTGACGCGAACATACATACGTCACTCCGGAGGGCGGGAGTAGAGACATAAATTGACAACCATGCAGTCCCCACGGATTCCCCACGTTCTCACCAGAATTGCGCACGACGGCGTCCGGTATCCTGCGGACGTTCCGGAATCCCTGTGAGGAGTGTGCGGCAGTGAAGAAGTGGATCGCGGCGTTCGGCCTTGTTGGTTTGTGGATCACGTCCGGCGGGGCAGCCGATACACCGCAGGCGGAGAGCGTCGCGCTGCCAAATCCGGTCATGTTCGTCGGGCAGGTCCCCACTCCCTTCGACTTCACGACCGTCGCCTCGACGTTCGGCAACCACGATCCGCATCAGAGCAGCGCGCCGCGCGGCGGCGATCTCTTCATCCTCTACCCGAGCGGCACGCTCAAGAACGTCACGCGCAGCGCCGGCTTCGGCAATGCCGGCTTCCAGGGAGCGAGCTCGATCGCCGTCCGCGAGCCTTCCGTGCACTGGTCGGGGACCAAGGCGCTCTTCAGCATGGTCATCGGCTCGCCGACGCAGCAGTACCAGGTCAAGACCTTCTTCTGGCAGATCTACGAGGTCACGAACCTCGGCGAGGGGCAGACGCCCGCCATCACCAAGGTCCCGAACCAGCCGGCCACCTTCAACAACGTCTCTCCCTTCTACGGAACGGACGGCCGGATCCTCTTCACCTCCGACCGTCCTCGCAACGGAGCCGCTCACCTCTATCCGCAGCTCGATGAGTACGAAACGGCGCCGACCAACACCGGCATCTGGAGCCTGAATCCCGCGAACGGCGATCTCCGCCTCCTCAATCACGCTCCCTCCGGTGCCTTCACGCCTTCGATCGACAGCTTCGGCCGCGTCATCTTCACGCGCTGGGATCATCTGCAGCGCGACCAGCAGGCCGATGCCGATGCTGACGAGCCGGGTACGTTCGGGACGTTCGATTTCTCCGACGAGAGCGCCGCCGCGCAGAAGCTGAACCAGCGCGTGGAGATCTTCCCCGAGCCCCGCGGCGGCAATACCCCTCCGGGCAGCAACCTGGTGGGGAACAACATCAATCACTTCTTCCCCTGGATGATGAACGAGGACGGGACCTCCGAAGAGACCCTCAACCACATCGGCCGCCACGAGCTGCACAACTTCTTCGCGCGTTCGTTCAACGACGATCCGGCGGTGATCGAGTTCGGCTACTTCGACGGCATCCGTTTCAATACCGGAGTCGTGGAGAACACGTTCCAGCTGCGGGAGGACCCGCTCCAGCCGGGCCGCTTCTACGCCGTCGATGCTCCCGAATTCGAGACGCACGCCTCGGGACAGCTGGTCCGCTTCTCCGCGCCACCGGACCAGAATCCCGACCAGATCCAGGTCACCTATCTGACGCCCCGCTCCACGCGCGGCGTCAGCGATCCTCCCGCGCCCGCCGATCACTCCGGGCACTATCGCGACCCCCTCCCCCTCTCCGACGGCACGCTCCTGGCCGCCCACACGGCGGAAACGCGCGGAGACGACGACATCGGCACGGCCGGGAGCCCGCAGTCGCGCTACGACTTCCGCATCAAGCCGCTCACGCTCCAGCAGAACGGCTTCTATCTCCCCGCCGCACCGCTGACCGGCGGCATTCCGGCGGCGGTGTCGTACTGGAATCCCGACAGTCTCATCCAGTGGTCGGGAACGCTCTGGGAACTGAGTCCCGTGGAAATCCGCGCGCGCCCGATCCCCGCCACCGCCACGACGCCGCTCGAGCAGCCGGAGCTCAATGCCTTCGCGGCGGCGAACGTCGACGTCCAGCAGTTCCGCCAGTACCTCGTCGAGCACAACCTCGCCCTGATCGTCAGCCGCGACGTCACGACCCGCGACAAGAACGACAAGCAGCAGCCCTTCAACCTGCGCGTTCCCGGCGGCGTCAGTCACGTCGTCAATCCGGCCCAGAAGATCTACGACGTGACCCGTCTCCAGCTGTACCAGGCCGACCAGGTGCGCGGCATCGGAGGCACGCCCGACCCGAACAACCCCACCCTCGTCACGGGCGGCAGGGCCGGCCGCCGCGTCCTCGCCCGCCACATGCACGATCCCGCCGCCGCAGCCGCGAATCCCCCCGCTACCGTCACGCCGCAGGGCGGCGTGCAGATCGCACTGGACGGCTCCCTCGCCGCCTTCGTCCCCGCCCGCCGGGCCATGACCTGGCAACTCGCCGACGCGAATCACGCCGGCGTGGTCCGGGAGCGCTACTGGCTCACCTTCCAGCCGGGCGAAGTGCGGGTCTGCGGCTCCTGCCACGGCGTCAATACGAACAACCAGCTCAATCAGGCGCCGCCGACCAACACCCCCGCCGCGTTGACGGCGCTGCTCCAGTTCTGGAAAGGCCTGCAGGCCGCCGTCCCCGGGGCACCCACGAACTTCAGCGCCACCGCGACCGCCGCGACCAGCGTCCAGCTCTCCTGGACCGCCTCCGCCGGCGCGACGCCCACCACGCAATACGAAGTCTGGCGCACCTCCGCCGGCAGCCCCTTCGCGCTCCGCCTCACCACGGCGGCCACGAGCATCAGCGACACGGTCACGAGCGGCAACGCCTTCGTCTACAAGGTACGCGCGGTCGACACGGCCGGAAACTCCGCCTACTCGCCTCCCGATGCGGCCACGACGATCTTCTTCACCGACGAGCCGCTGCTCGCCCAGACCACGCGCGTCAAAGCGGCGCATCTCACGGAGCTCCGCCAGGCCGTCAACGCCATGCGCGCAGCGGGCGGCCTCTCTCCGGCGACATTCACCGATCCCACCATCTCGAACGCGACGAGGATTAAAGCGGCGCACTGCCAGGAACTGCGAACGGCGCTGAGTCAGGCCCGCACGGCCTTAGGGCTGAGCGGAGTGACGTTCACAGACGCGACGCTCACCGCGGGCACGACGAAAGTGCGGGCGGCGCATCTGCAGGAACTGAGGAATGGGATGAAGTGAAGCCAGCGTCGACTTGCGGCACGTACCGAAGCGGCTATGGAACAGCATGCTTCGGCGCCTCCCCGATGGCTGCTACACTCACACTTTCCAGATTGGAGGATGCCATGTCTGAAACCGCGCCAGAGGTTCGTTCAGTTGCCGTCGACACTTCCGATCCGCTGACCAGGCGGCAGCGCTGGATCGTGCTCGGCCTGTCGTTGATCTTCGCCTTGATGCCGTTCTTCTTCATCGGCGATCTGCGCATCAACGACTACGAGCTCCGCGACCTGCAGGCGACCGGCTTCTTCTTCTCCCTCGGGCTGCTGCCGGGCGCGATCGGCATCGTCTACCACATCGTCAGCGCGACCACGCGCCGCTCCAAAGGGCAGGAGACGATCCGGCAGTACTACGTCTTCCGCAACAGCCGCCCGCAGGCGCGCGCGCAGGAGAAGGTGAACGAAACCGCAGGCGTGGAGATGTCGAGCGACCCGCTCGCCGCGATCGCCGCATCGCTGTTCCTCACCGGGATCTTCCTCCTCATCGCCGTCTTCGCCGGCTTCGAGGCGCAGGAACAGAAAGGGACGGCCTACAACGGCGTGATCGGGATGATGTACGCCGGCCTGGGCGCCTACGTGGCGGTGCTGTATTACATGGTGGCGCGGCTGTACGCGAACGCGCTCTCGCCGCGCTTCCTCCTCACCAGCGCGCTCCGCACGGCGTCGTGCGTCGCCCTCGGGTGGGTCTTCGGCATCGTCGGCATCACCGCGATGGCCGGTCCGCCGGATGCCACTCCCGGCGTCGGCGGCCAGGAGCTCAGCTCGCACGCGATCCTCTTCCTGGCCGGTCTCTTCCACAACAGCGCCATCGAGGCGCTGCGCAAGCGGGCCGCGAAGCTCTTCGGCACGCCGGCGCCCGAGGTCGAGGACATCCCGCTGATGACCGTGGAGGGGATCGACGACACCACGCGCGACCTGCTCACCGAGTACGGCGTCTCGACCATCCAGCATCTGTCGACCAGCGAGCCGGGCGACCTGTGCGACCGCACGCTGCTGCCGCTCGATCGGATCCTCGACTGGGTCGACCAGGCGCTGCTCATCCGCTACCTCCGCCGCAACATCGCGGTGGCGCGCACGCTGGGAATCCGCGGCGCGATCAATCTCGCCCTCGTCCACGCGCGCGCGGACGCCGCGCCGACAGGAGAGGACGCGAAGCTGCTGGCCAGTCTCGCGGAGAAAGTGGGCATCCCCGCGGCCGCCATCGACAACATCGCCCGCGAGCTCCGCGACGACTATATGGTGGCGCTGATCTACGAGCTGCAGCAGGGACGCCCCTTCCCCGCCGCCAAGCCGATCGCCGCCCCGGCGGCAACGGTGCCAGCGTCGCCGGCCATGATCTCGATCCGGGACGAACCAGCAACGGTCCAGCCGACAGCCGGTTGAGACAGAGAACCGACGAGAGGCCTCCGGCGGGCCGGCGTGGCCGGCGGCACTTGTTTGCGCACGGACCGCGCCTTAGGCGAGAGGCGTGCGTCCAGCCTTGGGCAACCAGTGCTGCCGGCCACGCCGGCCCGCCGGAGGCCTCCCGGTCGTTCTCTCTCTCTCTCTATTACCGCCTGTTCAGTACGTACTTGTCGAGGACGTACTTCCACGGCACTGCCACGATCGCGACCGGGACCCACATGAACACCTTTGCCATCCCCTCGGCCGGCGAACCGGCCAGCTGGCCGGACACCCACAACGGGTAGGCGACGAAGAGCAGCCAGGCCGACTTGTAGACCACCATGAAGAGCACGATCGGCAGCATCTTCAGCGGCTGAAACACGCCCAGGATCGACAGCAGGGAGTACGACGCGAACATGCACCACGCCGCCGCCTTCATCGGGTCCCATGCCCCTTCATGTTTCAGGAGATAGGACCAGGAATCGTAGCCGACGAACAGGAAGATCAACAGGAACAGCGTTCGGAGCAGGTAGATGTTCAGCGGCCGCACACCGTCGTAGCGCCCGGCGTCGGATCGGAAGACGTAGGGAACCGCCATCACGCTTGCCATGGCTATTTCTTCCTCCGCAGCTCGACATGTGCGTGAAACGGCTTGTCTCCGCGCATGAACGTCCAGTCCTCGGTGTGATGGTCCTCATCGACGATCGTGAAGACCGCGCCGTGCATGTGGCCGTACTGCATGTTCCCCGTCACGTCGAGGAACTCGAACTCGATCTTCTTGCTGTCGTCGGGCGACTTCTTCGCCACCATGCGCGGCCGATTATTGGCGTCGCAGTAATGCGTCAGCTCCAGACGGTCCCCATCGCGGTAGAACATCGTGATCGGATCGTCCGGCCGGCCCACTCCGGTCATCTCGTGCATGAGCGTGTTTCCCATGGACGTGACGCGAAGCGTGACGGTCGTGAGCGTGCCGTCGATCTCCGGCGACGGCGGGTGGACGGTCATTCGGCCCTCCCACGTCCCGGCCAGCGCTTTCAGGCGCTCGAACGACTTCTGCGCCTCCTGCTGTGCGAACGCTGCGGAACAGATCGACATCACGAGGATGGACAGTGCAATACGAATTGATTTCATGTTGGATCTCCTTTCCGTTACAGCGCGAATATGGGCGCCGCGCGGAGGCTGGCCAACACGATTGCGACGAACGGCGGTTTCGGGGAGCCGAGACGCGGTACGAGTCACATCTGCCGGAAGTGGTGCAGGTAATTCCGGCTGACCGGCAGCACTTCCTTGCGGCCCTTGAGGTGGATCTCGGCAGTCTCGTTGTCGTGCCGGCGCACGTGGCTGATCGAGCGGAGGTTCACCACCACCGAGCGGTGGACCTGCGCGAACTGTGCGGGATCGAGCTGCGCGATGAGCTCCTTGAGCGCGACGCGGACCGTCGCCTCTCCCGGCTGTCCCCCCTCCCCTCGCCAGGCGATGACCGTGTACTTGGCGTCCGAGCGGATGTAGTCGATCTCATCGACGGAGATCAGGCGCAGGGTCTGTCCGGCCTGCGCACGAATCCAGCGCAGCGGCGCCGCGGCGGGACTCGCCTGAAGCGCGGCCAGCTGCGCGGTGAGCTGCCGCAGCAGCGTTTCCGTATTCACCGCGGGGCGCGCCGCCGCCAGGCGTTCTTTGAGCCGTGCCACGGTTTCCTCGAGACGCGCCTGCTCGACCGGCTTCACGAGGTAATCGAGCGCTCCCTGCGCGAACGCCTCGACCGCGTAGTGGTCGTAGGCCGTGACGAAGACCAGATGCGCGCGGCGGCCGATGTGGTTCGCCGCATCCATTCCGGACAGCCCCGGCATGTGCACGTCCAGAAAACAGACGTCCGGCTCGTGCGCCTCGAAGAGATTGACCGCCTCGCGGCCGTTGCGCGCCTGCGCCACGACGTCGAGCTCGGGCCAGGCCTGCGCCAGCTGGCGCGCCAGCGCCTCGCGCAGCAGCGGCTCGTCGTCGGCGATCAGTGCGGTCGGAGGTGCGTCCATCAGCTCGTCCCTGCCAGCGCCGGCATCTCCAGTTCGGCGCAGACGCCGCCGCGCTCCCGCGGCGTGATCCGCAACTGCGCGTCGCCGCCGAACATGAGCTGCAGCCGCTCCCGCAGCGTGGAGAGGCCGGTGCGCAGCCCCTGGTCCGTCTGGCGCAGGCCGACTCCGGTGTCGCTGACGCGGATCAGGCAGCGGCCGCCGCGCCGCTCGATGTGAATGTCGATCGAGCCCCCTTCCTCGCTCGGATCGATGCCGTGGCGGACAGCGTTCTCGACGAGCGTGAGCAGCGTCGTCGGCGGGCAGCGGAGCGGCAGCGCGGAGTCATCGACGTCGAGCGCGTATTGCAGGCGATCGGGCATGCGCATGTGCATCAGCTCGAGATACGCCTGGACCAGGCGCAGCTCGCGTCCGATCGTCGCGGCCGGGTCGTGGAGCAGAGGCACTGCCGCGCGGAGATAGTCGATGAGGCTGAGCAGCACAGCCGAGGCGCGCGGCGAGCCGGTGTCGACCAGCGCCTGCACGTTCGCCAGGGTGTTGAACAGGAAATGCGGCGCGACCTGCGCCTGGAGCAACTGCAGGCGTGCGTCGAGGGCCTGCCGCCCGAGCTCACTCCGCTCCAGCTCGAAGGCCAGCGCCTGATGCCGCGCCAGCGCTTCCTTCTGCCGCACCAGCGCCGCGAGCGCGGTCCACGGCGCGACGAGCAGGGCGAAGAAGGTGAGCATCATCCACCCCTCGAACCGCTCCGGATCGTCCCAGAACGGCGGCGCGCCGGGCTTGGTGGAGAGGATCCAGATCGACAACGTCGAGATGGGCACCGAGACGCCGACGGCAACCACCTGCACCACCCACCGCGCAACCCAGCGCGGCAACCTTCCCGGCCAGTGCTCGAGGACCGAGAACACGAGCGTAGCGATCAGCCCCACCGTGACCGTGCGGGTGAGAATCGACTGCATCCCGTCCTGCCACCCCTGCCCGAGCAGCCACCCGACCGCGCCCGACAGAGCGAGCGCCACGAACAGCCGCCGCCACCCTCCCACGACAGGGAGTCCGGTGCCGGTTGCGGGAAGAGTGGTTTGCGCCATGGACATTTGGAGTGCGGTGACCGCAGTCACCGCTTTTACTCCGGCGGAGCCGCCGCCCTCGCGAGGAACACGCCCGCTCCGCGGCGAGTAAAAGCGGCGACTGCGGTGACCGCACTCCAAAGAGTTTCACGGAAAGTGAAAGTCCGTCTACTTTCTTGCGACGAAGGGCGGTTTTGCGCCCTCCAGCGGCGCTTTTGCCTACTCCTTCCGTTCGAGCTGTTGCAAACGCGTCTGCAGGTCCTCGATCGTGCGCTGCTGTTCCTGGAGCACCTTCGTCAGCACGGCCACGACGTCCATCGAAGAGAGGCCCGTGCGGTCGGAGGTGGCGACGAGGTCCGGCACGTCTTCGGCGATGAAGCCGACGTGACTCTCGGCGGGGTTCACCTTGTATGCGAAAGTCACCGGCTGCAGCGCCTTCAACGCGTCGAATGCCGCGTCTCCGTCGAGCTGGTGGATGTCCTGTTTCGCCGCGCGGCTGGACGCATTGACCCAATTGCCGGCGTCGAGGCGCGCACCGCTGCTGTGGTGAATCTGGTACAGCGGCGACACCACGCCGAGGCCGATGCTGCCGGTGGTATCGATCACGAGCGAGTTGTAGGGGGCGGAGGTTTTGATGATGAACGGGTTCTGCTCGTGGTTGACGTCGCGGACATAGAAATTGTTGTTATTGGCCACGATGTCCCACGCCTGGAAAGGGGTCGCGCTCTGCTCCATGCGGATGCCCGTGGTGAAAGGCGCGCTGATGGTCAGGTCCCGGGCAGGAGTGGAGGTGCGCAGGCCGATCCGTCCGGTGCTGTCGAGGTAGAGCGCGTTGTTCGGAGTCGCGCCCTCGATCACCAGCGGAACGGTTGCGGCGGTCAGGTCTTCGACGAAGAACTTGTTCGCCCCGCCGCTGGCGGAGTCGTTCGCGCTCAGTTGCCAGTCGGTGCTCGCGAAGCCGGCGGCGGTCGAGGTGTCCTCGAGCTTGATGCGCGTGTTGTTCGCCTTCAGCTTGAGCGGAGACAACCCGTAAGTCTCGGTGCTCGTGCAATCGGCACCGCCGCAGAGGCCGCCCGTGGCGGAGACATCATCCGCGTAGAACGGGTTCGCGATGGGCCGCGAAGGCCGCAGGCCGAGCGTACGCGGCTCGAGCGCGTCCGGCGCAACGATCGCTCCGTTCTCGACCGTGAACGAGCCGGACTGCACGAGCGGCCCCGAGTCCGTCCGCGCGACGCGCAGCTCGTACGAGTACACGCCGTCCGCCAAGCCGTCGAGCCGCAGCAGCGGATTCCGCCCGGCGGCGAACGTCTCGGTGACCACTTCGCCATCCGGCCGTTGCACCGAGAGGACCGCGTCCGCGCGATCGGCCGCGGAATGCCATTCCATCGCCCTGGCAGTCGTGACGAGCCGCGCGGCCCGCTGTTCGGCGTCGGCGGCGAACGCGATGAGGGAAAGCAGTGCCGCGACCGCGGCGGCGAGGAGAGGGAGAGAGAACCGGTGTATCGAACGCATGTTGCCTCCTGATGTTCGAGAGAGAGGATCGGTGGACGCAGGCATCGTTCAATGCCTGCCCGGAGGACGTTTGTCGTGGTACAGGAAATATAGGTACGCGACGATCAGGGCGCCGTGCGCTGCATCACTTCGGCGCCGCGGCAGGCTCTAGTGTCACGACACTAGTTGAGGGTAGAATGATGTCAAGGAGCAAGAAATGAAAAAGACCAGAGTGTCCATCCTTCTCCTCGCCATCGTCATCCTGCTCAGCGCCACCCCAGCCTTCGCCGCCACCCGCATCACCATTTACCACTGCGACGCCAACTTCAACCAGTCCGTTGGCGCTCGGTTCCAGGTGTGGTGGCCGTGCAATACGGACTGGACGGCCTGGGGCGTGACCTCCGGATTCAAAGAGATCATCGACAACTGGGACGACTGTGAGTCAGGCCCGCAGACGAGGACCTGCTGGGTCTACAGCGCCTGCTGCGGCGGGTGGTACGAAGTGACCTGTCCCTGAAATTCGCTAAATACCCGCGACCCCCGGCCTGTCACGCCGGAGGTCGCGGGTTCGAGTCCCGTCGGCCCCGCCAATCTAAAACACTCATGCGCCGCGACTTCGCGGCGTTTGTTTTTTGCGGCAGCGCTAAGCGCGAAAACGACCCGCACAAGGTTCCGCACAAGGTGCGAGTTTTCAGAGGCCGCGAACCACACCGAATAACAGTGCAAAACGCGAATGTTCCACGCGAACGAGGCCATTGTTTCACGGGCTAAAAAGCGACCGGAGAGCAGCGCGAAGGGCGCGCGAGCGCAAGCCTTGAGCGAGAGCGGCAGCGAGGGATGCTCACTCAGCTGCGACGCGGCGCGACGCCTGGAGCGTGAGCGGAGCGGCGACACTTTCGCCCGGCGTGGCACGGGCGCGAAGCACGAGCGAACGGTGCGCGGGAGCGCGAACGGCAACATGCGATGCTCACTCACGCCCGCGGCGCGGCGGCGACTGGACCGCAACAGCGGGCGCATCATCGTCGCCCGCCGCGGGATCAGTGCAAACGGGCTCGAGGTCCGCCGCGAACACTTCCACATCCGCAACCGCCCAACCGTCGATGATCTCCTGCATCACATCGTCCTCCAGGTTGAAGTAATGGCGGTTGACGGTGGCAACGCTGGTGTCCCCCATCATCTTCACGACGGCAAGAAGGTTGCGCGCGGCGCGCGCGCGCTGCGCGATGTGGGACGCGCCGGTGTGGCGGAAGTTGAGGAACTTCGCCTTCTTGCCGGTCAGCTCGTACCCGAGCATTTCCGCGGCGATGGCGAGCAGGCGTTTCCACTGCTTGCGGATGTCCACGTACGGCCGGCCGGTTTCGGGGTTCGCGTGGATCGGCCCGGATGCGTTCGCGGGACGAATCGAGAGCAGGTATTCGACCAGCTCGCGCGCGATCGGGCCGCGCGCCTTGATGCCTTTGTTGACGTTCTTGTGCTGGTCGAGTTTGAAGGTGCCGCGCATGGTGGCCGGGTCGAGCGTGATCTCTTCCCAATCGAGCGAGCGATTGTTGTCCGGCCGCATGAGCGTGTAATAGCCGACGAGGCAGAGGCCGCGGAGCGGGATGAAGGAGGGCGAGCGCTTGCCGCGGTTCTTTTTCTCCGTCGCGACCTTGGCATTCCACTCGCGCTGCTCCTTCTCGTACCTCCGGAGCGCTGGCCCCATCAGCACTTCGAGCTCGTGACGTGTCCAGGGCTCGGGCTCGTCGTCGCGTAGCACTTGAGGAACGCGCACACCTTCGAGCTGGTGCGACGCGATGAGCCGCACGGCCTTCGCGTTGTTCAGGATAGCGAGCAGCATCGAGGCGTAGTGCCGCCGCGTCTCAGGGTGCAGATTCTCAACCTCGCCTAGCACCGCTTGGTAGGCCGTGTAATCGACGGCATCGACGTCGCGACCGCGACCAATGAAAGCCTCGATGTTCTCGGTTTCGGGCCGGCGCGGCTTCGCGGTGAAGCCGGGGAAGCTCTAAGTGATGTTGCGGGGAGTGTTTGGGAGCCCGCCGGAGCCGTTTTCGAGCCCGCCGCGGCATCCAGCTTCACCTCACATAGCCAGTCACCACCACAAGGAACATCACGAACGAGCTTCGGCAACACAGGCTCGATCTTCGGAAGCATCGAATTACGTTCGCCTCGCTTTTAAGTCACCGGCTATCACTGATGCTTGTCCCATAGTCACTATCCCTGTGGTTGCTCATCCCTTTTTTTGTTCCGTCCACAGCCCGCCCTTCACGCAAGCGCGCGTTGCATGGCGGTGTGCCGCTTCGACGAGCTCGCGAACACGATCGCGAAAGCTCCGCGTGCGGGATGCAATCCTGCAGGCGGAGAAGTGTGAAGTCCTCGCGTGCCGCGACTGATCCCCCTTGACTTGGTCCGGAACTTCCCGCATGGCTGAGCGACCCATCTTCGTTCCCGCTCCCGACGAGCCGGAACTCGTGAAGGAAATCTATCTTCGCTTGAAGTGGCACGCGGGCTTCGCGCCGGTACAGAAAGAGAAGAACGTCCAGGAGCTGCACGCAGCCGCTGCTGCTGCCGGTTACTCGCCGTTGCTAGAGGTCTCGTCGAAGTCCACGGAGAAACTCGGCCGGCACCTCAGCGCCTTTCACCTGAAGATCCAGGGCCGCGTGGGTGAGATGCCGTTGGAATCGGCATTTCAAGGCAGCAAGGTCTTCGAGCGCGGTGGACCATTCACCGATCTCTACGCGGTGGATGCCAGAGAAGCGAAAAGGGACTCGCGCTTGCGCAACTCGGGACAGATCGTGGCCTTCGACTTCGATGGCGTTCTCTTCCCGATCGAGCCGCGCACGGCGTTCTACGACTGGCTCTACATCAACGCGATCTATCCGCATCGCGAATGGCTCACGCGGTTGCATCGCTACGCGGGCTTCAGCGACATCGAGTTCAACCCCGAACGTTCGGTGAATTGTCAGGCGCGATCGTGCGCTCTCTTCGTTTCGCTGATGACGAAAGGGTTGCTCGATGCGGCGGTCGAATCGCCGCAGGCATTTGTCGGGATGCTGAGCGCTCACGCATACCGGCCGCAGCAACCAGAACGCACTGGACAACACGCACTTTCACCTCTGGATGAGGCGAAACGAGCGCTCGGGAGATAGCGCAGCGAAAGGACGCTCGCAGCGCGAGGATACTCGTGCTGGAGCGCGGTTGTTGCCAACGAGCAGTTCGACATGGGTCGCAAGTCGGACGGAACACTCAGCTCGAAGCTCCACACCGCCAGCACGCCGATGGGATCGCTGTCGATCGGATGCCGATCATCCGCGCAGCCAGAGTTCGGTCGCATCGGCACGCCAAGTCCAAACAGATGTGAGTGTTAACAGCAGTAATGAAGGCGTCTGGTCCGTCTGCGTGGCGAAGCCGGCCTCAGCCAGAGCTAGGACCTTGCACGGGGTGTGCTTTACTTTTGGGGCAGAAAGTATTAAGTTGCCTGCAGCACTTTTGGAGCAGAAAGTGAAAATCAACCAAATAGAGCTGGAAATGAGCAGACCACCAGAGCCTAACGGTCAGCGGGAAGGTGAACTTGCCAGTCGCTAGATTCGCCGGCCCGTGGATGGTGCTTCCCCTCTTCGCGAACGAGGATCGCGATGAATGCGAACGATGGGCGAAAAGAGGGATCGAAAGGTTGGAACCGGCCTTGGGCCGTTGCGAAGGCACCTGGGGCGGACTGGGGACATGGCGAACTGCGGATGGTCGAATCAAGTTTGACGAACTCTGCATCCCGCGGTGGCGCGCCGACGACGTGGAGCTCGTGAGCCCCGCTTGCGTCAGTGCTCTGAAGCAAGTGGCAAATGAGATGTTGCGTGAGGGAAGGCAAGAATCGTTCGCGGTGGGGATTGCATACTCAGAGGACGAACCGCCACGTTACTCGTTTCTCGAAACGCCAATCAGGGATGGGATATCCCGACGGTCGACGCAAGTGAATCCCGTGGTTAGAACGTTGGCGGAGGGTTTGGAGGCGTCGATCACTGGCCACGACCAATGCGTGTGGTTCCCGACCCCTCCAATGAAGATCACGGATACACGTGACATGCTGCGGGGCCTGGCAGAACTGAACTCAGGTGCCACGGCTATCCAGGATGACGAGCAGAGACAGTGGATCTTGTCTTTCGTGGAGTCGTACAACGCCCTGATTGATTTCAAGACCGAGTTTCACGCCTTGCTCAGCACCTACGGCATCAAGGAGCTGTTCATCGGGGAACAACAATTCCTCGTTCGACAGCTAGGACGCCTCAAAAAAGCTCGCTAGAAAAGACCATTCAGTCGAAATTTCTGTTGGGGACGGTAATGAATGAGTGATGAGATAAACAGAGTAGCTGGAATCAGGGTTGATCAAGATGCGAGAGCGCCAGAGATCGAACTGAGCCCCTTCGGAATGTCGGTGCTGGTCGAAAGGCTAGAACCTAGCTCCGGCAAGCGGCCCGGTCGCCCTACCGATCCTTCTTGGGAAAAGACCGGGAAGCTATCAATGAGTGACGCGACCGCGAACACTCTGCGTCGGCTGGCGGAGAAATTCAGTACGCCTCGAAGACGGATCAGTCCCATGCAGGTTGCTGCATATCTGCTTGAAGAGGAAGTGCACGCCTATAGGGACGTATTCGATTTTCTTGATCACACGGAACCGAGGCTTCAGACAGTTTGGGACACCCCGACGACAACACGCGACGAGAAGGTTCACGCTTACGAACGTGAATGGGCAATAATCGAGTACGAGGATCCGGCGGCGGTCAAAGAGCCGTTTCTGTGGGAAGCGTCGAATGAAGCGTGCCTGACCACGAGTATTTTGCATGCTGGTGTCTTGGATGATTACGGACACGTCGTAATCAGAGGAGATTTGCTTGGCCGTGAAAAGAAAGATCAGTTGCGTGAATTGGCCGAGAGCCATGGCGGAATCGTCTTTCATGAGACTATGCAAGCTTTCCGCGAGTCGCGCCGCAGCCCCTTGTCTCCGAACCCTGTTCTGTTGAAACATTTCGCAGACCGCCGCATCCACCGCTTCCGTTATCCCTTGCGTGTGGTTCACGAGCCGTACCTGTACCACCTCGCGAAACGCTTCGGCGTTACGTTCAACGTCTTCCATGCAGCTGTCATCGGTAGCCATGGCTATCTTGATGTGGAACTCCGGCCGTTGGACAAGGCTGACCAGCTCGTCGCCTTTGCGCGCCGTCTAGGAGTCAATGTTCGCTGGGTTGATCCGGATAACTTTTGGGATGACCTGACGCTTGACTCCGAAGAAGAGATACGACGCTCTTTAGTGGCAGTGCGCAGAAAGGGTGAAGATTGGCAATCCCTTCCTCCAGAATCTGACTCTGCTGTCGCGAAAATTCTCGAGCGCTTTAAGTCAGAGTACGAACTATTCCCAGGGCACTACTTTATCGGGAAGTGGCTATACCGGGAGACCGAAAACGCGGAAGTTACCAAACCACCTGCAGTAACGCGCATGCGCACGCCATTACAGGAAGCGCTATGGCGGCAAATCGAAGAGTCGGAATTTATTGGACATCCCGCTAGAGCACGCATCCAATCGCCGTTGCAGGCGGCCGTCTTATGGAATAGCGCCAAAGTCCTGCACGACGCCGGCGGCGAAGACTCACCGTGGGACGAAGTTGCCGAGGCCGCGTAGCACGATGAACCGAGAAGCGCGGGCGGCGCAGCGTGCGACGCCAGCGCACAACATACAACGGAGTCATAGACGAGGTTAGCGATGACAATCAGAATTGCGAGAACTTCCGAACACGTTGGAGCCGGCCATCCGGACAAATTCTGCGATCAACTCGCCGATGCGATACTCGACGAGAGTCTGAGGCGATGCGGTGATAACCAGGAGTTGAGGAAGGGAATTCGGACGGCGGTCGAGTGCCTGGTCAAAGACAATCTCGTGATCGTGTCCGGCGAAACGCGCTGGCCCTCCGAAGTCCAAGCCACCATGATGTGCGGTGGCAAGGACGCTGAGGACTGCGTGATCATGGACGTTCACGCGCTAGCGCGAGACTGTTGGAAAGCCGTGGGCTATGGCACCGGCGAGGAATTGGCCGTTGTCAACAACCTGCGAAGTCAGTCGGTGGACATCGCGAAGGGCGGAGGGACTGGGGTGGATGCAGGGGGCGCTGGCGACCAAGGGATTATGGTCGGATATGCCACAGACGAGACACCTGAAATGATGCCATTAGAGTGGGTGCTCGCGCGGGACATCTGCATGGAATTGAACGCGTTGTGGTCACAAGGCACCGTGCCCTGGCTCAGATCGGACTGCAAGTCACAGGTCACGTTGAATGCCGACCAACGGCTGACGAACGTGATTATCGCGGTGCAGCACGCGGAACGCGATATCAAAGAAATGCGACGTGAAGTGTTCGAATTGGTCCTGCTCCCGCTAATGGCTAAGCAGAATATTTCTGGCTCGCTGATCCTCGAGGAAGACGGCCGCTTTCGGTATGGCGGTGTTCAGGGAGCGATCAACGGCACGGGTAAGTTCACCATCGGTGGATCAATCGGGGACGCAGGAGTCGTCGGCCGCAAGATCGTAGTCGACGCCTATGGGCCTCGCGTCCCAGTGGGTGGGGGCGCCTACTCAGGCAAGGATCCGAGCAAAGTGGACCGGAGCGCGGCATACATGGCACGCCACATCGCGAAGACCGTTGTCACCGAGACCGACGCAAAGGAGTGCATGGTTCAGTTAGCGTATGGCATTGGCCAACTCCAGCCGGAGATGGTTTCGGCCGTAACGAATGGCGACGTCGATGTATCGCGCTGGGTTCAGGACAAATTCAAGGATCTGTCGCAGGGATTCATCACGGACTATTTGTCATTGAGGAATCCTCAAGGATGGTCGTACCGTGAGACTGCCGCGTACGGCCACTACGGCCGTAATCAGTTCCCGTGGGAGAAGGTTGGACAGGCGTCAAAGGGCAATGTGGCGCTGGATGTTGCTTCTGCGCGTAAATGACCGAAGAAGGGTGCTGCAATGCAGCGCCGGGCAAGCCGGCCGACATCTGGCTGAACCGTGAGACAAGTGCTAGTACGGTGGGATAGCTCAAGTGGCTAGAGCGGCGGACTCATAACCCGCAGGTTGGGGGTTCAACTCCCCTTCCCACCACCATTCATCGCAATGCGAGAAAGAAGACGCCGTGCTGAACGTCTCACCAGATCTGCTCCATCTCGGCTTATCCACGGCCGTGGTTGTTGCGCGCGGTTGTTCCCACGCGGCAACACCGCCCGCGCTGGTCGATTACCGCCGCAAGGCCGGGAAGCAACTCGCCAGTCATTGGAAGAATCTCTCGCTCTCGTCGCACCCGGCGTTGCACGAGTATGAGCGCGTCCACCAAGCGTTCTCAGTTGAGAAAGAGATCTCAGCGCCGCAGAAGCTCTTGCAGTACGTACGGAGACACGAGGACTTCCCGGCAGCCGGCCCGGTCGTCGACTGTTACAACATCGTCTCCGCGAAAACGCTGCTGTCGATCGGCGCACACGATCTCGCGAAGATCAAGACGCCAATTGCGCTGCGGCCCGTGACGGAAAGCGATCTGTTCGTGCCGCTGGCATCGAAGGAACTTCAGTCGTGCGCCGGTGAATACGCCTACGTCGACCCCGATGGACGGATCATCTGCCGGATGGAAGTCCTTCAAGCTGACTTCACAAAGGTCGATGCAAACTCGCAGGACGTTATCTTCTTCTTTCAAGGGAATCGGCGGATTCCGACGTCGGAACTGCTGCTCGGAGCGTGGCTGCTCGTCGAGCTCGTGGAGCGATTTCTCGGCGGAACTGCTGAATTGGTCTCATTTCAGGAAACCGTGAACTGGACGCCGGCATGAAATCTTTCATCGACATAGCGGACTTCCAGCACCTCGATCTTCGCGCCGGAACGGTGATGGAAATGCGTCATCTCGGATCATCGCTCGATCTCGTCGCGGCTGAGGTCCAGGTCGACGAACGGGTGGTTGCCGTCCTCCCCGCGAGCGCAGCGGCGGAACTCTCGCCGGGAGCGCGCGTCGTCGTCGCCACGGCGCTCCATCGACTCGCCGCCGGCGGGTCGATCTTCACTGCATTCGTCGTCGCCACGCTGGCGCCGGCGATCGGCGTTGCCGACGGGAGTCGGGTCCTATGAAGAAGCTCCTGGTGACATGCGCACTGCCGTATGCGAACGGCCCGATTCACATCGGCCATCTTGTCGAATACATCCAAGCCGACATCTGGGTGCGGTACTGGCGCTTGCGCGGGCGAGACGTGGTCTATTTTTGTGCCGATGACACGCACGGGACGCCGATCATGCTACGAGCGTTAGCGGAAGAAATAACGCCGGAGGAACTCATCGAGCGCGTCTGGCACGAACACCGCCGCGATTTCGCCGGCTTTGGTATCGAATTCGATCTTTATCACAGTACCCACTCGCAAGAGAACCGCGAGCTCTCCGAGGAGCTGTATCGGAATCTCTCGAAAAACGGCCACATCGTCACGCGCGATATCGAGCAGGCCTATTGTTCGAACGATGCGATGTTTCTCCCCGATCGTTACATCCGAGGCAGATGCCCGAACTGCGGGGCGAACGATCAGTACGGCGATTCATGCGAGGTTTGCTCGAGAACGTATACACCGCGCGACCTGATCGCCCCGTATTGTGCGCGTTGCCGCGCCGCTCCTGAGTGGCGTACGTCGACGCATCTGTTCTTTCGGCTCAGTGACTTTACCGACCGGCTCCGTTCATGGCTGAGCTCCGGCCATGTTCAAGAGGAGATAGCCAACAAACTTCAAGAATGGTTCGACGCCGGCCTGCACGACTGGGATATTTCTCGAGATGCGCCCTATTTCGGTTTCGAGATTCCCGATTACCCTGGCAAATACTTTTACGTGTGGCTGGACGCGCCCGTTGGCTACATGGCCACGACGTTGGCATGGTGCCGCCAGCACGATGCCGACTTCAATTCGTACTGGCGGCATACTAATGAGTCCGAAGTCGTTCACATCATCGGCAAAGACATCACCTACTTCCACGCACTTTTCTGGCCCGCTACACTCATGGGCGCTGGATTTCGAACTCCGACAGAGTTGGCCGTGCATGGCTTTTTGACCGTCGATGGCGAGAAGATGTCGAAGACGCGAGGAACATTTATCAACGCGTCGACCTATCTGGAACATCTCGATCCTCAGTATCTTCGTTATTACTACGCCGCTAAGCTCAACTCGCGTGTGGAAGATCTTGATTTGAGCTTCGACGATTTTGTCCAACGGGTCAACGCCGACCTGGTTGGAAAGCTCGCGAATATCCCCAGCCGGACGTTGGCCATCCTGCACAAAAGCTGCGGAGGGAGACTGAGCCGGCTCGATGTCGAAGGCCGCGCCCTGGTAACGCTGGTTCGACAGCGCTGCAGCGCTGTCGGCGAGCTATACGAGCGACGAGAATTTAGCCAGGTCGTGCGGCAGATCGCGGAATTGGCTGACGAGGTCAATTCTTACCTTCAGCAGCACGCGCCATGGGTGGTCGCTAAGCACAGCCCCGCCGACGCTGCTGCAACGTGTACCGCGGCACTCAATGCCTTTCGCATGCTCACGACGCTTCTTCAGCCGATTCTTCCGGAGTGGGGCCGCGCGGTAGCGCGCATGCTTGGCGTCCCTGCGCTGACATGGGATCGCTTGGCGGAGGATCTAGAAGACTGCGCGGTACAGCCCTATGCGAGGCTCGTAGACCGGGTCGATCCAGCGCGAACGAAAGCGCTGGTCGAAGCGTCGACGGAGACACTTAAACCCGCGACATCGTCGGGCGAGCCAGTCACAATCTCCCTCGATGCGCTCGTCGCTTGTGACTTCGCAGCATTACCTGTCATGGCGGTGGAGGCGCCGGGATCCGGAAAGCCTGGCTATCTTCGTCTTCGCCTCGAGGAACAAGAGGAAAGCCGAGTCGTTATCGCGCGGCTCGGAGATCCGGGCAAGTCTCAAGGCATGATGGGGAAGCGAGTGCTCGTCTTAAGGAACCTCAAGCCCAAGAAGCTGCAAGGCGAGATGTCAAACGGAATGGTTCTCGCCATCACCGCCGGGAACGCGGACAACCCAGTTCCGGCAATCGTCAAAGACCGCGTAGAGCCTGAATGATGTTTGGAGTGTGTATGCAGACCTATGAAATCGTCAACAAATACCTCGACGCAGCCGGCTTGCCACACCTTATCGCTGACCAAAATTTTCGCGATTTGACTTCCGAAGCTGTGTCGCGATTAAGGGCTTTGGCTGATGCTGACAGTGTTCCATCGAACGATGCGGAGCATCATGATTTGTATCGGTACAGGGTTCCGCTACCTACCCAAGGCGTGGGGTGCTCGCTACTGGCAGATGAACCCTACGACTTGCGGCTCATCCTGGGCGGACAGAGAGCTGATACGACAGATTCTTTACTTCGGCTTGGAATTCTCGTGAATACGGTGTACGAGGAGACTGGTTGTGGATGGTTAGGTGTGTACCAAGCGCGAGTGGGCACCAACGAAAGAGTACTGGTGAAGCTGAGTTACCGGGGCAAGCCGAGTCGAGCTGAGTTTCCCCTTACTAAAGAATTTGCGGCTGACTCGAACAACAGCACGGTAGGGCTTTCGGGAAACGCACGCGTAATCGACGATGTCGAATGTTATGTGCAGGAGGGCGGTGCGTATTACACGTGTGACCCTAATGTTCAAGCAGAGGCTTGTTTGCCCCTATTCGATATTGCGGGAAACATTGCAGGAATTGTTGACGCTGAGGACCCCCGAAAGGGCTACTTTGGAGGAGTTGACCTGGCGCCGTTTGTGGCGCTTTGCATCGTAGCGCCGTCATACCTACCCAAATGAGGAGGGGGCTGATGTCGCCATGTGAAGGAAGCCGCGGGACGTGGCCGCGCGGCTCCCCTCTTCGTTACGTGGTGAGGCTGTGATGGATTTGGTTGAGGCGCGCGATCGCGAGCCGGAGATGCGCGCGGACCTTCTTGCTGCCAGCGGGGCGGCGTGCTGCCTGAAGGTCGCGCATGGTCTGCTCGAGTAACCAAACAATCTCGTCCATGATGCCGCCCCTTCACGATGCGAGTCGGATCCCTGCCGCTTCGATCTTCTGGAACACCCAATCCGGCAGACAGAGATCGGTCTTGTCGGCGCGGCAGTTGGAGTGACAGATGATCGTGGCGACCTGGAAGCATCGCGGGAAGTCGTACGTGGTCGAGGGGCAGTAGAAGACGGGCTCGATCTTGTGGCGCTTGCAGATGTCGAGCGTGAGCTCGATGCCGGCGTCGACTTGCGGCTCGTCGAGCTGCGCGAAGAAGTTGAAGCCGCGCCAGTCGTACGGCATGAATGGGCCGTTGTAGACTGTGTTCGGCGTGTTCATGCCGAAGGCGTAGAGGCGGTCGCCGTCCAGGTCGAGCGGCCCTTCGTTCGCGAACTCGATCGCGACGGATTGCTTGTCGTAGGCGCCCTTCGTCCCCTTCAGCCCGAGATGGTAAATCCACCCGGAGTCGTTGAAGGTCTCGTAAATCGTGCCGTCGCGGTCGACGAGCCACGGCGCGCCGACGCGATCGGCCGTGAGGTTCCAGCCGTCGATCGAGGTTGTGGCTTTGCCGGGCCGTCCGGAGACGGGCGTGTGCACCGTGCGGCCGGCCGTGCCGTGCCATACGACGAACTTCTTCGCGGTGAGATCGGGAAAGTATTGGCCCTTTTTCAGCGGGTACTGTTGAACGTTCATGATCGTTCTCCGAAGTGGTGGAGCGCGCGCGAACGCGCGCCCCACCGGGTTAACTGCGTGAAGCGTCAGAGATCACGGCCGGCCTTGAAGTTGCGGCCGGTGTTCTTCCCCTTCGCGGTACGGATGTCCCTCCCCGCCTTGAAGCCGTGGCGGTTCTGGTTCTCCTCGGTGACGTGACTGACGGCGCGGCGGCGACGCAGCCGGGAAGACGACGGATAGTCGATCGTCTCCACGACCGTGTATTGCGGCCAGCGGCGCGCGTCACGGGCGCTGATGAAGCGGCCGGACGATGCGCTGCGTGCGACCTTGCGGGTGCTCATTCCTGCTCCGCGAGGTCCTTGCCGGCCTTGAACTGCGCGGTGATCTCGCCGCCGACGGCCGACAGCGATTCGAGCGCCTGCGTGAACATGACGATGGCGGCACGCCACGTCGACGGGATGAGCGGGAGCGACGACAGGACGGTGAAGACGGGCTTGATGCCGCGCCAGATCTTCAGCACCTTCTGCAGGCGGCCGTTCGGCGTGTCCTGCACGAGGGTGTTCTCCTGCTCCATGTCGACGTTGAGCGCGCGGAGCGTGCGATCGGTCGAGCGCTTGCTCTTCTCGATCATGGACTTCGACGCTTCGAGGGGATTCAGTTCTTTGGGATTCGTGCTCATGGTGAATGCCTCTCCTTTCGAGGCAGGTCGGATGCTGGTGGATGGGTGAAGAGAAGGCGGTCAGCGGGCGGGCCGGCGACGTACGCGCGGCATGCGCGTGGCGACGACGGCGGCACGCTGATGCGGCCTTTTGACGGGGGTGTGTTTGGCAACACACCCGACGACGGCCGGCGACAGGCCCACGTCCGACCAGGCGTCGGCGACGACGCGCTGAATCGACGCGCCGTGGCCGTAAAGCTCGCCAGCGATGTCGACGGTGGCCTGCACGAAGTCCGCGAAGTCAGCCTCGGGCCGGAGCCGTTCGGTGAGCGCCGCGTACCAGATGCGCCCCAGCACGTTCCACGTGTTCCCGCCGAGAGTCATCGCGGCGATGTAGAACGCGTGGTTGAGAATGCCGGAGTTGATGTGGACGCCGCCGTTGTCTTCCGTCGTTTCGACGTAGTCGCGCATGTGCGACGGTTGCGGGTCTTTGCCGAGGACGGGATCGTCATAGGCAGTGCCCGGAAACGCCATGGACCGCACAGCTACGCCGTTTACGGCAGGGCCGAAAATCTCCGCGCCGATCAGCCAATCGGACTCGCTTGCGGACAGGCCGAGCAACCACTGCTTGACCATGATCCCGAACGCGTCGGAAAGGTGCTCGTTGAGCGCACCGGTCTGACCGTGATAACCGAGAGCCGCGGCGAACTGCGTGAGGCCGTGCGTCAGCTCATGGGCGATCACATCGACGGATGCGGTGAAGCGCGTGAAGATTCGTCCGTCCGCGTGGCCGTAGACCATCTGGCGGCCGTTCCAGAGCGCGTTCTCGAAGGACGTGCCGTAGTGCACGGTGGAGTCGAGACGCATTCCGCGGCCGTCGATGGAGGAACGCTGAAAGACGCTTGCGAAAAAATCGTACGTCGAGCCGCTGCCGTCGTAAGCCTCGTTGACTTCGACGTCCTTGCCGCGCGTTTTGTGCTCGCTCATGACGAGCTTCCCGGGCAGGCGAAGGGTGTGGTTCGCGGAGTAGACGTTCCGCCGTTTTTTCGGAGTGGTGAGCGTGGCGGCAACCGCGCTCGGTCGTTCGAGGAGCGTTGCGGCGCGACCCGTGGCCAGCTCGCGCATGTGCTCGAGCGTGGCGCGGGCGGTGCCGCTTGCTGCAGAGGATGTGTGCTCGGCAACCCGCGTCAGGATGTGAGGCGGGATGACGCCGCATATGTACTGCGGTATGTTTCCCATGACACTGCTGCTCCTTTGGTCCTAGCAGACGGGGGGCGTGTTCGTGTCCGACCCGAGCCGCGCCCTACGCGGCTCGGTGTCGTCACGAATCGCCGCCGCCTTCCGAACCGGGAAGCAGGCGCGGCGTGGGAACGCCGATGCCGGGAGTCGCGGTGGTCTTACGCAACGCCAGAGGCGTTTTCGGACGGCCGCGGCGGCCGAGATCGCGCTTCATGTTCGCGACGAGCGACGCGATGGTGGCGCTGTTCGGATCGCGAGCGAGGCCCTTCGCCACGTCGTACGTCAGGAGCGAGTCGGTGGCGAGTTTCGCCTTGCGCGAGTCCATCGTGTACTTCAGATTTTTCGCGAAAGCGTCCACCTTGTCGCGGACGGGACGGAAGGCTTCGAGGAACTGGATGGTGTCGCGGGCTGCGTTCACGTCGAGCTTGTTGATCGCCTGAAGCTCCGGAACCTGTTCGACGGCCGCGGTGACGGTGGCCAGGAACTCGTTCGGAACGTTGAGGCGGGAGCGCACGAGATTTGCGGTGGAGACGTGGATCGCTTCCAGCTTCGGAATGATCTGCGCAATCTCGTCGAGCGCGGACATGAACTCTGCGGCGACTTGCTGGTAATGCGTGATCGTCGGGGTCGGTGTTACGACGGCCGGCGGGGTTACAACGGTGCCATCGGGCGGCGTTGCCGCTGCGGTGGCGTCTGAAGTGGTGGCTCTTGTGGTAGCCATACACCTCACCACAATCCTTCCCATCGCAACCGAACGCTACGCGCGTGCGGCGCGATGAATCCGTTTTACCGGCCACGTTTCGGCCGAAGCGTGGCGGGCGATCGTTGCTGCAGCAACTTTTGAATCAGGACCGGACCTGTCACTAAGATACGAGACGTTTGTCAAAGTAGTTCGTTACCAAATTGTAACGACGCCAATTATTTGTCCCCCGCATTGATTCTAAAAGGCTTAGTTTTAGGCGGTTTATCCGTCTTTTTATGTGATTTCACCATAGAACATGACATACGTCCGTTGTTACAAATGAGACGTTCTTCGACGTTTCTTGGAAACTGTGGCGCTTGACAGACCGATGGTGGGTGGTAGGGAAACGTGCCGGAATGACACCCCTACAGGGTAGGGAGATAGTATGCGTGGCAGGTGGGCGGCCCGGTCGATCAGCGCGCGCGAAGCGCGCGCTCCGGCCGTGCTGATCGGGGCGGGTGGCGGGCGCTATGGGCGGCGGAATCCCCCGTGGGTGGGGAGCCCGGCGCGACCGCTGCGCATGCAGCGGGCGTGACGGGCGGGGGGCGCCGGCGGATTCTACGGGCGGTGGAGTCCCTCGGAGGGGCGGGAGGCGCGGCGCGGCCGGCGCGAAGCGACGGACGCGACGCGCCGGGGGCGGGCGGCCGGCTCCACCAGGAGTAGATTCCCTCGGGTGGCGAGCGATCGGCCCTTCCCTGCTGCGCCGCGAGCTCGGCGACGCCGGCGAAATGAGCGGCCGGCGCTTTCACGTGCGCCGCGGGCAAGTGAAAGTGACCGCGTCTCACTTTTTTCTCATCTTGAGGACAGTTGCACTCGACGGGCGATCACTTTTAAGTGTGGCCGGGTCACTTTCACTGTCCTCCAGGCGAGAAGCAAGTGACGCGCGTTCACTTTTAAGTGATTGGCGATCACGTGAAAGTGACCGCGGGGCACTTAAAAGTGAAACGGGCTGCGGCGCAGGCGCGATCGGGCGATCGACGACGGCCGTAACGGTACCGACGATGCGGAAGCAACGAGGCCAGAGAGCGACCGCGGGGTAAGCGGGATTCTGATGCTGCAACTCCGCGCGATCGCCACCGCCCCAATACCCGATGCAGTAGCCGCCCCCTTCGATGTGGACGGCGACGACGTCGCCGGGCTGCGGGTCGACACGCGAAGTAATGACGCGGACCAGCCAACCATCGGCGATGACGGGCTCCATGCAATGCCCGACAACCCGGACGATTAGCACGTCAGGGCCAGTGTTCGCGGCGGTAGCCAGGACGAGGGCAACCGGCGCGTGCGGCGGCGCGGCCGGGCGCGGATCGCGCGAGCGAGTGGGCGCGGCGGCTGGAGCTAAGCGACGAGCGGGCATGACATGACTCCCGAGTCAGCGCGAACCCACGAACTGCAGGAACTTGAAGTACTCACCGAGACCGAACACGCGAGACGCGGCGGGCGTAACCGTGTCACCGATGCGCTCCTCCTGATAGATGGTGCGGAGCGCCTTCAGCAGGATCGCGCGGTATCGACGTTGACCGATCACGGGCACCGTGATTAGGTCGAGGATCTCGTAGCAATAGAGATCGGCGTAGGAGTCGAAGCGGGCTTTAAACGCGGCGGTGACGGCGGGCTCCTCGAAGAGGTACGCGCGGACGCGTGAGAGGAATTCGCCTTGGAACCAGTCGGCGTCGATCTCGGCGGGTATCTTCTGATGCGCGCCGAGTTCGAGGACCAGCAGCGCATACGCCATGCGAGAGCTGAAACGTGCGAGGCGATCGGGCGGCGGCGTCATAGCGCGCCGCTCGCGCGGCAGACGATTGAAGGGCCGCGCATTCGATGATCGGTGATAGCTGATGAAGTCGCGCATGCGTCGCCTGTTCAACCTTCCTCATTGCAAGTCTTCGGAGGCAGCGGCCGACGCGGCGGCGTCGTTGGTGAGAATCACGCTCCCCTGCTTCACGGTGACGTGGACGTTGCCGCCGATCGGGAAGCCGTGCGCCTCGAGCCAACGGCCACACATGCGAAGGTAAGGGACCACGGCTTCCTCAGCGGTCGCCCGGTGCCAGCGGCGAGCGGAGACCGTCAGAAAGCGCGGCGCCCTGATCGGCGGAACGTACGGCGGCTTACGCTGCGCGGCCGGCCCGGACGCCGACGTAGCCGGCGAGGCGACGGGCTTCGCCTTGCGCGCACGCTTGCGGCGCGGGCGCGCCAGCGCGGGGTGATGCTGGAGAGCATTGAAGACACGCGAAGGCATTGGTGATGTGACCTCCTGTTGATTGCGTTACTGGGCTTGCGGCATGCTCGGCTCGCGTGGCCAAGCAATCGCCTCGGCGAGACCGGAGATAACCGGCGCGAGGCGTTCTCTGTGGATGTCGGCGAGTTCGAGGAACATCCGCTCAAGCATCGTGTCGACGGACTCGGAAGCATCCCCGGCGAGAGTGCGCAGAGCGGCGACCTGGTACGCGGGCAAACGAACGACCAGCTTCCGCGTACGCACAGCGGGCGGAAGGATCAATGAAGCCTCACGGCCTAGCGCTTCCTCGATGACGGGGAGCGTCCAGAGATCGAACGCCATTTCCGCGAGCTCGCGAATGTCGAATCTCTCCCCGCTGCACGTCGTCGTCAGCTCGACCTCGCCGTCGCGGATCGCCCGGTTCATCTCGGAACGCGACCACCGGAGCATGCGCGTAGCTTCGGCGATGGTGACGTAGGGTTGCTCGTGTAGGAAGATGGTGCGGATTCGTTCGGCGACGTCTTGAGCGAGCATGTTCCGGCGTCTCCTCTTTATCCTCGGTAGAGTATATTAAAGGAGTCTTGTTTTCAAGTGGGGCGAACGCGGAAAACGCAGCCAAGCGGGCCAGAGACCGCGCTCTTCGGAGCGCGGCTGACGGAGCTGCGGAAGAAGCGCGGCCTTACGATCGAAGAGCTGAAGGACGAGGCGGGGATGTCGTTCACGTTCATCAGCGACATGGAGCGCGGCGTGAAGGTGCCGAGCCTGACGACGCTGATACGGCTCGCTGCGGCGCTGCGGTGCAAGGTAGCGGACCTCGTGCGCACGATTGACGCGGAAGACCCGCAGAGCCTCATTCCGAAGCGGAAATGAGCCGTGCGACGGCACGGACGCGGGCATGAGCAGCGCGAATGTTCCACCGACCCGCGGCAGCGCGAGACACCCAAACAGCGAATGTTCCACGGACGGAGCGTGCAAGCTTGTGCGGCTCAGAATCCGCACAAGGTTCCGCACAAGGTCACCCGCAAACCCACGCAAATCACTGCATGCACACGACTTAATCCACAGGGTGTAGAACTTTTTCTCCCTGGACACCCGCGACCCGCGGCCTGTCACGCCGGAGGTCGCGGGTAGCTTCGGCTGGCGCTGACCGACATCGCCGAGGCTCGTGAAGACGACCTCGGCACGGAGGAGAACGGGCCGGGCGAACGCCTTCGTCCATGCGCGAAGCTCGAGGTCGGGTTTTCTTTTGCAGAGGCGGATCTGCTGTGACATCCTCACGGCTCGTGGATGAGGAGCGGAACGCCTGACAGGCCGAGCTGCCGGTCGGTCGACCAGCAGCTTCGAATTCGCCGCGTTTTCATGAGCGACAGACCAGCCGCGTCGGTCAGCGTCAGCGCCTGGTCGGAGTAGCGGCGCAAGATCGCAACTGCATCGTCGATCTCGGTCTCGCCGACGGTGACGATCTCCAGCGGCTCCGTTGCCAAAGCGAGATCTTCCCACTCTCCCGCCCGCCGGGCGACGGCGAGACGCCAGCGCTCCACACGCGGCCGCCGCGGCGCGCGAACGGAACGAGGTTCGGGTGTGTTCTTGCCACAGATGCGACGGAGGTCTCCGCCGCCAAGGAGCTGTTGACGCATGCGACTTTCCCGAATGTCCGTTTCCTTACTCATCCTCCCGGCTATGCTCTCCCTTCCCTGCGAGGCGCCGAGCCGATCGATCCGGAGGTCCTCGCGGTACGCGAATCGGCGTGGCGAGCCTGGTTTGCCGGCGACGAGGCGGCATTGCTCTCGATCCTGCCGGACGATTTCCTCGCCATCGGGTGGGGCGGTACGGAGATCTCCGATCGCGCCACGACCATCGCGTCCTCACGCGCCTTCAAGGCTTCGGGAGGCAGACTGGTGGCGCTTTCTTTTCCTGAAACGCGCGCCCAGCGTTTCGGCGATACCGTGGTTTTCTATGGAAGCTACGAGGTGACGCTCGCGACGGGAACCACGGAAGAACACGTGCGCGGCCGGCTGACCGAGGTATTCGTCAAGCGCGGCGGCCGCTGGCTTCATCCCGGCTGGCACCTCGACGCCAGGTAAATGAGCTGAAGCGCCGACTTCACGGCGGACTCGGGGTAGGGTTTTCCCCTTCCCGAGTCACTCCTATGCAGCAACCCACGTGAGCGAAGCACTTCCGCGTAACGACGGCGTCCGGTTCGAGCCCGGAGCGCTGATCGGCAAACGTTTTCGCATCCAGGCTCTCCTCGGCGAGGGAGGGATGGGAGCTGTCTATTCGGCCAACGACACGACGCTCGGCAACCAGGTCGTGGCCCTCAAGACCATCCTCCCCGAGCACGACCGCAGCGGCGTCGCCGTCCAGCGCTTCAAGCGCGAGGTCCAGTACGCGCGGATGATCACCCACCCCAACGTCTGCCGCATCTTCGACGTCGGCTATCACGACAGCGGCGACCCGGACCGCCCGGTGATCTTCGTGACGATGGAGTACCTGGAGGGAGAAACGCTCTGGATGTTCCTCCGCGATAGCGGCCCGCTTCTTCCGGCGCAGGCGCTGCCCATCGTGCGGCAGCTCGCCGACGGCCTTGGCGCCGCTCACGTCGCGGAGATCGTCCACCGCGACTTCAAGTCGCCGAACGTGATGATCGTGCCCGGCAAGAGCGGCCCGCGCGCGGTAATCACCGACTTCGGCCTGGCCCGCCTCGTGGAAAACGCGAACTTCGAGACCGCACTGACGAAGAAGGGACAGTTCGTCGGCAGTCCGCTCTATATCGCCCCAGAGCAGATCGAGGGCAACGCCATCAGCACGGCTACGGACGTCTACGCGTTCGGTGTCGTGCTGTACGAGATGCTCACCGGCAAGTACCCCTTCACCGGCTCGACCGCCATGGCCACGGCCATGCGCCGCCTGCACGAACCGCCCACGCCTCCGCGCGCGTATCTGCCGTCCATCGACCGACAGTGGGAGGACGTCATCCTGCGATGCCTGGCCCGGCTTCCCGAGGATCGCTTCCAGAGCATGGGCGACGTGATGCGGGCGCTGCAACCCGTTCCACTGCGGCAGGACGCGGCGACGGTTCCGACGCCGGCACCGGTCCCGCAGAAGCCACCGCGCAAGCGCGGATCCCTCGCAGCAGGAATCATCTGCGCGCTGGTGCTCGCCATTGCCATCGGAACGATGTGGAAGCGACAGTGGGGAATCCCTTTCATCGACGATCTTCGCACCACCGCACAGGAGGCGTTCGACAAAGGAAAGTACGTCCAGGCTCGCCGGCTTTTCGAACAGGCCGTCAGCGGCGGCGATGCCGATGCGCAGGTTCCGCTCGGCGCCACGCTGGCAATGTGCCTCGGCGGGCCATGCGACATCGCCCGCTCGGAAAAGCTCCTCCAGGAGGCCGCTGCCCGCGGCTCGCACGAGGCCGAGGCGTGGCTGGGGCACGTAATGTTCATCCGCGGGGGGAGCGATGCCCGGGCGCTCGAACTGGCGCGGTCGGCGGCAGAGCAGGAGAACGCCATCGCGTATTACGTGATCGGCCGCGGATACGAACACGGCCGGGGAGTTCCGAAAGACGATGCCGACGCCGATCGCTATTACGCGCTGGCATTACCGCAACTCCAAGAGATGGCTACGGCCGGACATCCCTACGGCCAGACCGCTGTCGCCAACCTTTACCTGCGCGGCATGCCGTCGCTCCCGAAGAACGAGGCAGCAGCCGTGGAGCTCTATCGCAAGGCCGCGGAGCGTGACTATCCCGCCGCGCAAGTGAACCTGGCCGGCCTGTACGAAGAAGGCACTGCTGGCCTGCCAAAGGACGAGAATCGCGCGCGGACGCTCTACCAGAAGGCTGCGGAACGCCGGCATCCGGTAGCTTTGAACAGACTGGGCTACTGCTACTCCGACGGTTGTCTGGGACTGCTGAAAAACGCGCAAAAGGCCGCGGCCTACTACCAGAGCGCCGCCGACCAGGGACTGGTCACAGCGATCAACAACCTCGCCACGTTCTATTACGACGGCACCGGGGGCATGCCAAAAAACCGCGCAAAGGCGGCCGAGCTGATGCGCAAGGGGGCCGACCTGGGAGACGCGATGGCCCAGACCAACCTCGGCTCCATGTATCGCGACGGCGAGGGCGGTCTGCCAAAGGATCTGTCCAAGGCCGTCGCGTTCTACAGCAGCGCCGCGGAGCAAGGCAACTCTTATGCGCGGGATCGCCTCGGTCGTCTATACGAGGACGGACTCGGCGTGACACGCGATTACGCCAAGGCCGTAGAGCTGTATCGCGCGGCCGGCGACGAAGGACAGACCAATCTCGGACGCATGTACGCGCTAGGCCGCGGCGTCCTCAAAGACGAAGCCAGGGCCGTGGAGCTGTACGGCAAGGCAGCCGCCCGCGGAGAGTCCGCGGCTCAGTACAATCTGGCCTTCAGGTACGAGCACGGGACGGGTGGTCTCGCGAAGAACGAGGGGAAAGCGGTCGAGCTCTATTTCGCCTCCGCCAACAGGGGCCATGCAGGCGCGCAGTTCAAGGTCGCGGCCATGTATGCCGATGGAACGCACGGAATCGCGAAAGACGAAGTCACCGCCGCGACGTGGCTGCGCGAGTCCGCGGACAAAGGAGACGCCGGCGCGCAATACCGGCTGGCGCTCTTCCATAGCGCGGGCCTCGGCGGGGTGGAGCACAGCGAGGCCAGAGCCGTGGAGCTCTATCGCCTGTCCGCCGACCAGGGTCACACCATGGCCCAGAACAACCTGGGCACGTACCATTACAACGGCACCGGCGGACTGACCAAGAACGTGGCGAAGGCAGCGGAACTATTCCACAAGGCCGCAGCACAAGGGAACGACGCGGCCTCCTTCAACCTCGGTCTCGTCTACGAAAACGGCGGCGACGGTGTGACCAGGAACCTCGACGAGGCCCAGAAGTGGTATCGCACCGCGGCAAACATGAATTACGAGCGCGCGCGACAGGCGCTCACCCGCCTCGGCATCAAGTGAGCCGGCGCCCTCGCCGGCGTCACGGCGTGAGGATCTTGTACACGTCGCCGTTGGCGAACTTGCTGCGACCGTGATGGACGACGATCTTCTGCTCGGCGTCGTTGCCAATCGTGTCCCCGTCCTTGATCACGGCGCCGGGGCGAGCTTACGTTTCACGCGTTCCCTTCGCTTTCGCAAGCGACCGTTCGGCGTCGGCGACCGCTTGCGCGGTCTTCTTTGCTTCGCTCGAAGCCAGCCGCGCCGCTTCTTTCGCCTCGGCGTAGCGCGCATCGATCTCCTGTTTCTGCTTTTCCACCGCCGCGACGCGCGCGTTGGCTCTCGCGAGCGCCGATTCCGCGCGCTCCGCATCGCGCCGTGCCTTTTCCGCGGCCTGCACGGCTTCGTGCAGGCGGGCGCGCATCGCCGCCGGATCTTCGACCGGTTTCGAAGCACGGAAGAGGAGCACCTTCTCCGCCTCGAGTTTCTTCCCGCCCATCATCACGGCAAGCGTGTCGAATCCCGGCGGGTCGAGCTCGGCGGTCAGACGGCCGGCTTTGGGGACGCCTTCCATGGAGCCCCACGCCGCGAGCGATTCCAGCGTGGCCGACACGCGACGCATCGAATCGGCCGACGCGGCCTGCCCGGCCTCCTCGACAATCGCCGAGGCTTTCGTCAGCAATGCAATCGTCATCTGCTTCTTCTCTTCGATGAGCGCGCGCAGATCGGCGTTCTTGAGCTGTCCCGTCTGCGCCCTGCGAGCACGCTCGCCCAGAGTGAGCAGCCGCTCGATCGCCTTCGGATCCTGCCAGTAGAGCTGGTTCACCACCCACGCCGGTGCCGACGGTTTGGCGAGCGCTTTCACGCGCTCCGCGTCGAGCGTCCGTCCTTCGTTGTTCAGACGCTTCGCGAGAGCATTGCGAGCCCCGGTGAACTCGGTGAGGGAAAGTTGGAAGAGGGCGTCGATCTCCGCACCGATGTCCGACCCGCGCCTGGCCATGTTCTGTCGCCTCCTCTCCGAGGTTAGCAGCAGGCCGCCGCGGGGGCGAGATTCCGCGTGGCAGCACCCGTTGCCGTGAATCAGCGAGACTTGATCCGGCCAGGGTGCGCGGCGAGGATGCACCAGTAGACGTTTAGAGGTGTCAGTTCGCGGGATTCAGTGAACTATCGATGTCTTCTTTGACGTTATTGGCTCGCGGCGAACGAGTTTCGCGCATGTCCCGCGCCGCCTCCTCGTCAACGACTCCGTGATTCGGGTGGACGACGTAATTCATCGGGTCAACGACTCCGTGATTCGGGTTGACGACCCGATTCATCGGGTCATCGACTCGGTGATTCGGGTTGGCGACCCGATTCATCGGGTCAACGACTCCGTGATTCGGGTTAACGACCTGATTCATCGGGTCAACGACTCCGTGATTCGGGTTAACGACCCGATTCATCGGGTCAGCGACTCGGTGATTCGGGTTGGCGACCCGATTCATCGGGTCAGCGACTCGGTGATTCGGGTTGGCGACCCGATTCATCGGGTCATCGACTCGGTGATTCGAGTTGGCGACCTGATTCATCGGGTCAGCGACTCGGTGATTCGGGTTGGCGACCCGGTTCATTGGGTCATCGACTCGGTGATTCGGGTTGAATGACTCGATTCGTCGAGTCAGCGACCCGATGATTCGGGTTGGTACACCCGATGATTTGGGTTGGTACACCCGATGATTTGGGTTGGTGGACCCAATTCACCGTGTCGATGTCGCGATGATCGGGGTCGAGCGACCCGGTTCATCACGTCATCGGCGTAGTGATCATGCGGGAGCAATCCGCATCCCTCCACATGCCGGGAGACCGGAGGGTACACGCGTTCCGCGTCGTCTGTGCCAGCGGCGCCGAGACGCGGTTCGATGCGGTCGCCAGGACGGGTCTGCTGCCCATCGTCGGGCGATCGACGGAGATCGGCGTCATCCTCGACCGCTGGAAGCACGCGCAGAACGGCGAGGGACACATCGTCACCATCTCGGCCGAGGCAGGCGTGGGCAAATCGCGGCTGCTGTACGAAGTGCAGAGCCGACGGCCACGACTGGGTCGAAGCGCGCTGCTCGCCCTACCATCAGAACACACCGTTCCACCCGATCATCATGGCCATGGCCGGAGCGTGGCTGCGTCTCGACGAGCTCCACGACCCGGCCGGGAAGCTGGCGCGGCTCGAAGCCGCGCTCGCGGAGTTCCCCGACCTGCCGATCCGGGACGTCCTTCCTCCCGTCGCGTCGCTGCTCTCGATTCCGCTCCGTCCGCCGTACGAACCGCTCTCGTTGCCGCCCATCGAACAGCGGCGCCGCGCGATCGAGTCCGTCGCGGCGCTGTTGATGTTCCGCGCCATGCGGCGCCCGACGGTCTTCATCGTGGAAGACGTCCACTGGGCCGATCCTTCCACGCTCGAGTTCCTCGAATGGATCATCGGCCATGCGCCGGTGGCGCCACTGCTGATCCTGCTGGCGTTCCGCCCGCAGTTCGTTGGGCCCTGCGCCTCGCGCAGGCAACGATCGACCTCTCGAAGGTGCAGGAGTTCGCGCAGTGGATGGCCACCGGCACCTCGGCGAAGGGATGGGCGCTTGCCATGAAAGGCGATTTCGAGGAGGGCATGGCACTCATCGATCGCGGCGAGGAGCTGTTCGCCGCGACCGGCGCGCGGGTGTACGGTTTCTTCTATCCCGCTCTGGAGGCGGACCTCTGGCTGCGCGCCGGGAACGTGGAAAAAGGACTGCAGGCCGTGCAGCGCGGCTACGACAGCATGATCGGCTCGGACGTACGGTACTTCCATTCCGAGGTCCAGCGGTGCGAGGCCGAGCTCCGCGCCCTCGCCGGCGCGAGCGACGACGAGGTCGAGCGCCTCTTCGACACCGCCATCGCCACGAGCGAGGCCCAGCACGCGAAGTCCCTGACCCTGCGCACGATGACCAGCTTCGCCGCGTGGCTGACCCGGAAGGGCAGGAGCGAGGAAGCGTCTTCGCCACCGCCGAGAAAGAGGCCCGGGGCGCGGGGCTAGCCACGCGCGGGGAAGGTCAACCGCGTCTCCGCTCGCACTCTTTGTTTCCGGTCTCCGTACTCGATCGCCACGTCGTACGTCTGGCCGGGCCGCAGTTCGTAGAAATCGCCGATGGGAATGGGCAGCGTGAACCAGCCGCCGGGCTCGAGGTCGATCGGCGTTCGCAGAGCGGGTGTGACAGAGAAGTCGATTCTTCGCGGCCGCAACTCGTCGCCCGAATCGTCCGTCATCGAGATCGAGAGAAAGGCGAACGACATCAGCAGAAACGTGCGGTAGACCTCGAGCGAATACGGCCAGCCCACTGCCGGCGATGGGACGCCGAGATCGGGGTTGAGAATCGCGATCGTGCGGTCAGAAATATTCGTGATTCGCAGTTCGACGGTTTGTCCGCCGCGAATCTCGATGGCTGCCGCGAGTGACATTCGGTTTACGAAGGATTCGAGTAGCGGGCGAAGGACCAGGAACAGTCCGGCGCTGCATTCGGATCGGTCGGCGCGGAGATCGGACCCCCGGCCGCCGTAGCGTGATACGCGTCCCGCGCGGCGGCGCCGGCGGCGAGGCATGCGTCGCGGACCTGAGTCGCGGTTCCTCCCATCGCGGTGAAGAGGGCGGTTCGCGCGGCCGCTGCCGTCGCGCGGTGATACGTCGTCCCCGCGGCTTGCGCGGCGGTCAGCCGCGTATCCCACGGAACCACGTTGGCGTTGAACGCATCCCTCCGGTCGTTCGCGTGACGCGTTTCATGCCGCAGGTTGGCGGCAGCCATGGCAGCATCGGACGGATCGCCTCGCGCACGGAAATTCGAGTTGCCGGCTCCCGTACATTGCGGAAGCGTCCGGAACAATGCGCCAATGGTGGCCCGCGGAACGACCAGCCTCCACGGCCCGGCGGAGAGAACGTTCTCCGTGACGGTGCCGTTGTTTGCGGCCACCGCGGTGACCGTGGCGTCGAACCCGCCGGCCGCAACGGCGGCGACGTTGACGGTCGGCGGAGTCAGGGCGCCGAATGCCACGCCGTTGAACGTTGGCGTTGTGACGCCGGCGGCTGCCCCGTTGATCGCCGTGTCCGCCAGACTGTTGACCGCGTTCGGCACCGGCGCCGTCCAGGCGGCGGCGCGCTGGATGGCGGGAGTGCTCGCGGCCTGCCCCTGTTGCACGACGTGCGCGAGCTCGTGCGCGAGCAGATGTCGCCCCGCGGCGCGTTGCGGATCGTAGGTGCCGTGTCCGAAGTAAACATGGTTACCGTACGTAAACGCCTGCGCGCTCAGGTCGCGGCAGAGCTCCGCGGCTGCGCCATCGCGATGAACGCGGACTCGCGAAAAATCGTGGCCGAAGGCCGCCTCCATCGGGCGGCGCGCCGGGGACGCGAACGGCTCGCCGCCGGATCGCGTTTCTGCCAGCCGCTCGGCGATCGCGCGCGGGTGCACTGGGGTTGCAGCGGCCGGGTGCGCCTTGCGCTGGATCTCCGCCTCTCGCGGCGCCTCTCCTACGCCCTGCTCCGTCGGCGGCGGCTCTTCCTCTTCGTCCTTCTCCGGCCGCCCGCCTTCGATCGACTGCGCGTCTGCCGAGCGCCTCCCCTCTTCTTCTTGTTCGCACTCCGCGCATTGACGCTGAATCGCCGCACGCGCCGCGCTGGCGGCCGCCGGTTGCGCGTACCGCATCACGCTATCCGCCACCGCGTCTGCCTGGCGCTCGAGTGCGTCGGCAGGAGAGCTGACGGCAAGCTTGCGCTGAATCGTCCAACCGTGCAGTGCAGGCGCGGTCGACGTAGCCGGGCCGGGCTTCGCTTTCGTCGCGAACGTGCGCATCGGAAAACTATACGCCCTTCCGCCCTTCAGTGCTTTCCGTGGCGCAGCGAAAGAGGCCCGGGCCGCGCGAGCCGAACGAACATCGCGACAACCGGGCGAGGCAGTTCGACGTCGCGCGCCACGCGACGGTGCCGGTCCGGCTCGTTCCCTGAGTCTGCGGTTCCGAAGGTCGTCCCAGGGATCAGGTTCCAGTTCCGCGGATTGTGAGGAGCGACGGATCACGATGATGATCTTCGTCAGAACCAGCAGCCCCAGCGCCACGTACCAGTACGCGCGTTGCGGCCGCCGCGGAGCGCGCGGCGGCCGCTCGGGCATTTACTGGGCCTCGTAGAGCACGCAGCGCGGCTCGAAGATCGTGCCGGTGGCGAAGAACAGGACCGGCGGACCGCTGCTGGCCAGGCGCTTCACCTTCGGGCATGCGCCATCCTTCGCGCCGAACGGCGCGAGCGGCCTGATGTGGATGGTGAACTCCTCCCCGTCCGGCACGCGTGACAGCTCGACGCAACCAAACTTGCCGAGCTCGTACTGCCCCTGCCACGTGCCGTCCGTCCAACTCGGCGACGATCCGCGGATCATGCCGGCGTACCAGACTCCGGGGGCCATGTAGACGCACGCCTTCGACTGGGCGAGCGCGGGGAAGGCGGTGAACAGCGAGAGGACCACCGACGCGAGGATCAGCTGTTTCTTCATGACGATCTCCTTTCCTTCACTCGCCGACCAGGAAGCAGTTCGGCATCGTCGTCGACCCGTTCGTGAAATACACCAGCGGCCACGGACGCGCGGCGTAGCGCCCGTATTTGGGCGTGCACTCCTTCGCGCCGCCGCCGATGGCCTGCACCTCGATCCTGTATTTGGCGCTGTCCGCGAGATTGCTGATGTCGATGCACTGCCCGCTGCCGATGTCGAAGACCCGGGTCCAGTCCGAGCTCCAGTCGCCGCTCACGACGCGCGCCTGCGCCGAGTAGCCGTGCTGCGCGTAGACGCAGACCTTCGATTGTGCCGACGCGGACGCCGGCATGAACAGCACCGCGAGACCGACCAGGATGAGGGGAACGAGGGGGAGTTTGTTCATCGCATTTCTCCTTTCACTCCCTCTGTCTGGCGCGGCCGCCATTTTTTCCATTCGCCCGGATATCATCGGCGGGTATCCCATGCATCCCGAGGATCTCCTGCGGCAGAACCTGCTGCTCGTCGAGCGCATCGTGCAGCGAGTCTGTCGCCGCGCGAACGTGGTCGGAGCGGACGTGGAGGACTTCGCGTCGGTCGTGAAGATCGCACTCATCGAGAACGACTACGCCATCCTTCGCGGCTACGAGGGGCGGGCGCCGCTGGCCGCGTTCCTGGCCGTGATCATCCAGCGCCTCCTGGCCGATGAGTGGATCCGCACCCTCGGCCGCTGGCGTCCGTCCGCGCAGGCGCGCCGCCTCGGCGCCGTCGCGGTGATGATCGAGAAGCTCGTGCGCCGCGAGCAACGTCCGGTCGACGCGGTGCTGCCGATCGTCCGGGCCGTCGATCCTTCGATGACCCGCGCGCGGCTCGAGCAGATCGCCGCGCAGCTTCCCGAGCAGGTGCGCCATCCGCGGGCCGTGGAGCTCGACGACGCCGTAGCGGACGTGGCCGTCGCGCACGACACCGCCGACGCCGGCGTGCTGGAGAGCGACGCGCGGCGCATGGCCGCGGGCGCCGCGACGGTCGTGCGCTCCACGATGCAGTCACTCGATCCAGAAGACCGGCTCATCCTCCGGTTCCACTTCGTGGACGCCCTCGGCGTCGCCGACATCGCGCGCATGCTGCAGCTTCCGCAGCGCCCTCTCTACCGGCGCATCGAGGCGCTGCTCGCGCGTCTGCGCCGCGCGCTGACGGACGCCGCCATCCGCGGGGAGGACCTTCCCGACCTCCTGCGCGGCGCGGAGCTGCTCGATGACGATTTCGGTCTGCGGAACGGGAAAACCGAGACCGCGAGCCAGACTGCTAAAGAAGGAGTGGTATGAGCGACCGCCACCCGAGCGCGGAGACCCTGGCGGCAATGGCGGCGGGAACGCTCATCCGAAGCGAGATGCCACCGTTGATCGCACACCTCGACGCCTGTACCTCATGCCGCACCGCGGTTGCCGCGGCGCGCGAGACGTTGTCCGAGGAGCCGGCGATGGAGGAGCGGCACGGAACGGGGCGTTGGTGGCTCGCCGCCGCGGCGGTCCTCGCGGTCGTCATCGCCGGCGCGACGATGCTCCTTCCGCGGCGGGACCCGATGGCGCAGCTTGCAGCGCTCGCGCCGCGCGACGCGCGTTCCGTCGAGACGCGCCTCTCCGGAGGATTTCCCTGGGCGCCGTATCGCGGGCCGATGCGCGCCGAGGGTGGGCGCGATCCGAAGACCATGAAGCTCGTGGGCGTCGGAGGGGAGCTCACCGAGCGCGCGGACCGCGAGCAGACCGCGGACGCGCAGCATGCGGCGGGCGTGGCGCTTCTGATGATTGCCGAGCCGTCCGCCGCCGTCGAGCGGTTGCGCAAGGCGACGGCGCAGGCGCCCGGGAACGCGCGTGCCTGGAACGACCTCGCGGCGGCGCTGTATGCGGAGGCCGCGAGCCACGATCGCCCGTCGCTCTATCCCGAGGCGCTCGGCTGCGCCGATCGCGCCTTGCGGCTCGAGCCGGCTCTCGCCGAGGCGCGCTTCAACCGTGCGCTGATCCTCGAGAGCCTCGGCCTCACCCACCAGGCAGCAGCGGCGTGGAAGCACTACCTGGCCATCGACGGCGGGTCGCCGTGGGCGGCGGAAGCGCGGCGGCGGCTGGCGCACGTCGACCGCGAGACCGCGACCTCGCAGTTTCAGCGCGAGCTCCCCGAGCTCGAGCGTGCAGCCGCGGCCCGCGACGCCGTGGCCGTGCGGCGGTTGGTGACCCGGCATCCGCAGCAGTCGCGCGCGTACGGCGAAGGGATGTGGCTCGGGCAATGGGGGGAGGCGGTGGCGGCGGGAGATGCCGCGCGCGCGGCCCGGTTGCTGTCCATGGCGCGCGTGACCGGCGACGCCGTCGCGGCGACGAATGGAGAGTCCCTCCTGCGCGACGCCGTGGCCGCGATCGATCGCGGCGCACCGCTCGCGGACGCACACGCGCGGTATCTTCACGCGCGCATCGTCTACAGCCGCGCGCAACCGAAGGCCGCTGCGCCGGAGCTGCAGGAGGCTGCGCGAGGCTTCGCCGCGGCCGCCTCGCCGATGCAGTTCGTCGCCAGGCATTACGCGGCCGCGGCTCTTTACGATCAGGGCCGGAGAGAGGTCGCGCGCGAGGCGCTGGAGCAGTTGCTGAGCGAGCTCGCCTCGACGCCGCATTACGCGGCGGTGCGCGCTCTGGCGCAGTGGGAGCTCGGTCTGTGTCTGATGACCGACGGCGACTGGAGCAACGCGCGGCGCACCCTGGAGGAATCGGAAGAGACGTTCCGCCGCCTTGGAGAGCGCGCGCATGCCGCGTTCGTGCAGACGCTCCTCGCGGACACGCTCGTGGCCCTGGGCCGTCCGGACGAAGCGTGGAAGTATCGTATCCGCTCGTTCGCGGCGCTCAGCGCCGAGGGCTACGCGGACCGGCTGCCGGTGAGCATCGGCGCGGCGGCGCGGCTCGAGCTGCACGACGGCCATCTCGAGGCCGCGGCCGCGCTGCTGCGCATCGAAGAGGCGGAATGCCGTGCGCCACTGCGCGAGCCGCTGCTGGCGGACGTCCTGGCGCGCGAGGCGTTGCTCGCGGTGCGCACCGGCGACGGTGCGGCCGCCGCGATCGCGCGCGAGGCGGAGAGTGTCGCCCTGCGCGTTTCCGATCCCGAGCTGCGCGCACGTCTCGTCGCGGACGCGCAGGTCGCGGCCGGTGCCGTGGCGCTCGGAAGCGATCCTCTCCGCGCGAAGACGTTGTTCACGCGCGCGATCGAGACTTACCGCGCGCGACAGCTCCCGTTTCACCTCCGCGAGCCGTATCTGCTGCGCAGCCGCGCCGAGCGCCGCCTCGGCAATGACCACGCGGCCGCGCGCGATCTCGAAGAGGCGATCCTCGTCCTGGAGCGTCATCCCGTGCCCGTCGCGGGCGCGCTCGTGGGGACGGGAGTGCTCGATGCGGACGCCGCGCTCTTCGAGGACGCCATCGCGCTGGCGCTCGACCGCGGCGACGAGGCGCTCGCGTTCGCATACGCGGAGCGCAAGCGCAACGACATCCTGCGGCACGCCCCGCGGACCGTCACGGCCGGCGAACTGCAGCAGCGGCTGCAACGAAGCGGGGCGGCCGTGCTGGAGCTCGTGGTGCTGCCCTCCGAGGTCGTGGCGTTTTGCGTGACGGAGACAGGCCTGCACGTGGTGCGTCAGCGGAAGGCGCGCGAGGAAGTCGAGGCGCTGGCATCGTCCGCCACCGCGCTGTACGACCTGCTCATCCGCCCCCTCGATGACCCGCTGCGCGCGGTGCGGCATCTGATCGTCGTTCCTGACCGGCGGCTCGCCACCGTTCCGTTCGCGGCGCTGCACGATTCCGCGCAGCGGAGGTTTCTCGTGGAGCGCATGTCCGTCTCACTCGCGGAGAGCGCGAGCGCGTTGCAGAACGCATCCGCGCATCATCCGCGGCGCGTGCTGCTGACGGCGCTGCTTTCGTCCGGTGTGCGCGGCGATTCAGTCGGCCTGCCGGGAAGCCGCGCCGAGGCGGGAGGGCTGGAGCGCATCTACGACGACGCGAGCCTATTGGCGGGAGGAGAGACGCCGTTCGAGACCTTCGCCGCCGCGGCCGGGCGCGCGCAGGTGCTGCACATCGCCGGGCACACGGAGCGGCAGCCCGCCAGCGACGATCGCGCCTTCGTCTTCGGCGGCCGCAGGATCACCTGGTCGTCGATCGCCTCCACGCGGCTGGCCAATGCGCCGGTGGTCGTGCTCGCGGCATGTGAGACGCTGCGTGCCTCGGCGGACGCGGACGCGCGCGCGTCCAGTCTCGGCGGCGGATTTCTCGCAGCGGGCGCGAGCCACGTCATCGGCACGCTCGTTCCTATCGCCGACGCGGACGCGCGGGAGATCTTCCTGGAGATTCATCGCCAACTCGCCGCCGGCGCGGAGCCATACGACGCGCTGCGCCGCGTGCAGCTGGAGAGTGTAACCACGGATGTGGACGGCGCCTGGCGTGCCGTCTCTTTGCTGACCAGCCGCATTCCAGGAGGTGCATCGTGAGCGTGACCGTTTATTTCCGGGGGATCTGCACCCACGTCAGGCGCGATCAGAAGAAGACGCACTGGCTCGGCGTACCGCACCGCGTCGTGCTCGCGAATGCGCGGCAATCAAAGCACGACAAGCCGAACATCCCCGATCACGAGGGGACGCTGTACGTCGACAAGGACTCCGTGCTCGAGCCTCTCCCCGCCCCCACTCCGTACCTGCAGCCGAAACCAGGGGCGCCCGCACACACGTGGATCATCAAGGGTGCGACCGTGACCATCCCGTCGAACGACGATGCCCTGGATTACCGTGGGCCGAGGTGCATACCATCGCTCCCGGGCGTGCCCGACTTCCGCCTCGACAGGCGGTACGTGGACAGCGAGCAGGCAACGGCGGAGACCGTCGACTTCTTCTTCGACATCGAGAAGGGGGAGCTCCGCGACTGCTGCTTCGGCCACGCCTACGGTGCGAAGCTCTGTCTCACGAAGGCGGGCGACAATCCGGAGATCGTGATCCAGCCTTTCGGCCGTGGACCCGAGAGCCGGATTCTGCTGAAACCCAACGCGAAAGTCATGGTCCGCCACGACGCCGAGGAGTGCACGGACGACGACCTGCATCACTATCTGCTGCACTACCTCATCGGCGGCAGGAAGCTCCCGACGCCAACCTACGTCCTCGATCCGTGCAGCAAGTGCGAGAGCTGTATGTCGGGAGACGTGGTCTCCCTCGGCGTCGGTTGCTCGAGCTCGAACTTTCCGTGAGCCATGTCGCCGCCCACGCCGGTGGCCGGCGTGTACCGCGCACCCGTGGTCTATGAAGGATTGTCGCGTACCTCTCACCGGATGGACGGAAACGCGCCGACGGTGAACTCGAACGTCAGCGCGCTCACCGCCTGCGAGTCGTTCTGCTCCACGCTTGCATCATTGGCCAGGCGGGCCACGATCTCGCCATGCTCGTCGGTGCCGAGGATGACCTTGGTCAACAGCCGTCCTCCGCTGATCGTGGCTCGTGGCAATCCGTCCTGGAGCAGCGTCTGGGTCTGCAGGTAGCGCCAGCGTGCATCGCGCTTCAGGCCGGCGGTGATGAAGGCCAGCAACGTCCGGCGATCGATGGCCGGCGACGCCAGGACGTCGTCGAGGCCGAGGTCGACGCCATCCACGCAGGCGACCAGTCCGCCCAGGACCTCGCGCAGTTGCGTGCGCGCCGCCTCGTCGACGATGCACTGGTCTTTTCGTCCACGAACGGTCCGCAGGCCGAAGCGGGCCAATTGAGCCTCGGCGATCGCCTGCTGCTGTTCGACCGTCCCGCCCGAGGCACGCTCCTCGTGTATCTCGGGCGGCACGGCCACCTCGGCGGCCAGCTCCGCATAGACGCTTCGTTGGCGCCGCTCCGCTTCGACGGCCGACCGCGCCAGCTCCGACAGTAGGGATGCTGCAAGGGCTGACAACGGTTGGCCGCCTTTCATCGGTCGTTACCTCACACCGGGGTGGTGGTGTTGTTCACCGGCGGGAAATGCCTGGTCTGGAATTGAAGCGACATCGATCCGGTGATGTCGATGCTCAGGTTCGTCACCGCCGAGTTCTTTTCGTTGACCACGTTGACGTTCAGCGAGGACGAGTTGGTGGCGTTGCTGAAGGTGCCACCGATCGTGTTGGTGACAGACCGCCCGAAGTAGAACCCCGCCAGCTTGCCGCCGAACCCGGTGCTCACCGAGCGCGAGAGGTTGCCCGTGAACGCACGGCTGCGGCTCTCGAAGTCGGTGCGCGTGTTCGTGGCGTCGATGGTGTTCGAGTCGATGGAGTTCGTGTGGAACGTCAGCGATGTGGAGAGTGTGCCGTTCGAAACCTCGATGAACTGCACCCCCAGCGCGACCAGGGAGCGCAGGTCCTCGAAGGTGCGCTTGGCCTGTTTGCGGAGCAGGGCCTTGGTGAACTCGAAGAGGTCCGAGGTCGGGATGGACTTGTTGGGATCGAGGGCGAAGACCTGCTCCGTCGCACCGATCGTGGCCGTGACGCCGCCGTACACCTGCTCCACCGCCTGGTTCACGAACGTCGTGTTCCCGGCGATCGAGGCCGTCGGTGAGAACGTCGCCGGGAGCGCCGGCGTGGCCGTTCCCTGATACGTCGGCAGGATGACCGTCCTGATGTAGTCCAGCGCCGCCTGGTCCGGGTCGCCGAGGGTCTTGGCCTCGAAGTCTTCGAGGGTGCCTGCCACCGACGCCACCAGGTCCGCATAGGCGCGGGTCTGCTTGATCGAATTGTCGACGAGCGTGTCGAACACGTTCGTCACCAGAGTCGACGTGAAGTCGACGAAGTTCGTGAGCGGCGCATTCGTCGCCGCCTGCAGCGCCCGTCCCGCCGCGGAGTCCTCGAGTTTACTGATCTGTACCGGAGTGCTTGCCATTAGCTGTACCTCGCTTTCTTAGTGAGGTAGTGATCGCTGCGCGTGAAACGTTTCACCGCACGCTTCGCACTCGGTCGAGCAGGCCGCGCGTGCGCAGCTGCTCCGTCACGGCGTGCATGGAGAGGGCGCGATTATGCCGGCTCGGGAGGGAGAACGAGTGTTGCATGGCCACCAGGTTCCAGTCGGCGTCGAAGCAGGGGGCGCCGGAACCTGCTTCCATCGTCATTCGGTAGATCACGTATTGGCCCTCGTAGCCGATGACGGTCCCAATCACGAACCTCGGTTCCGCGCCAGCGCGGTAGATCATTTGGGCGAACTCCTGTACGCGCGGCAGCGCAACGCCGGCCGAAGGGAGCTCAATCCAGCCGCGGCGTCCCGGCCGCAGCGGGAGCGGATGATTCCCGATCGCTTCATCCAGTTCAATCACGGCGTAGCCGCCCGGAAGTGCGGAAGCAGGATCTTCGTCGGGCGCCGCGTCGATCAGCCAGTTTCCCGTCGCCCTATAGGTGAAGCCGCTCGTGCCGCTTTCATCGAAATGAAAGGCCATGTCATTCGGCGGACCCTGGCCCTGAATCACATCGGCGACGATGTGATAGGGGGTCATGACCGCACGCGGACCAACCAAGAAGCCGGTTCCCGACACGTAACCGACCTGCACCCGACAGATGCGTGGCGCGATGGCCGCCACTTTGCCCTGCCATTCGGCGGCCTCGGCAACCGGATGCATGCGCCTCCACGGCTTGACGTGATCGAGCAGCAGCTTGACCGCACGAATGGCGATCTCGTCGGCCTGTGCCTCGTCGCGAATCTCGTCGCGCTGCCACGCTGCCTCCCGGATCGCCTCGGAGAGACCGGGAGCAGTGGCGCGTTCCGCGGCCTGCGCGTAGAGCTCTCCGCTCGAGCCACGCGCGAGATATTCGTCAAATACGGTGGCGGCGACGCCTCCGGCCGGGGCGATCGGGAGGACCGGGACACCGGCCAGGGCGGCTTCTGCCGCATATCGATACGTGCCGCCGCGGCCGCCGATCAGGACGATTGCATACGCCTCGCGCAGGGGACGGGCGAACTCGTCTTCCACACGTTCGACGACGACATCAGTCACGCCGGGTAGTTTTTTGCTGGTCCGCGGTGGCTGAAACCGAAATCGGCGTATGAATTCACGCATCTCGATCCCGAACACCGCCAGCGTCCCGGTGAACGCATCGAGAGTGATTTCATCGACGCCCTGCCAGTCGCCCACGAGAAGGCGATAGCCGGCGCCCGCGAGACGCCGCGCGACTGCTGTCGCGACCAGGCGTTGCGCCTCGGTAACTTCGCCGGCAGTGCCGGCGACGATGATCCATTCTTCCCGCGGCTGATGATCGATCTCGGCGGCGACGAGACCCTGCTGCCCTTCGCGGTTCTCTGTTGTGTCCAGTGGAAGAAGAAGAAAGCGCGAAGGATCGTCGATCAAATAGCGCCCGCGCAGCAATCGGCGACGCACTCCCGTTTCGGCGAACGGCAGCGCGACGACGACGTTCGCCTGTTCATCGCGAATCCGAACGACCCGTGACCGCAGGTAACCGTCGAACGAGACTAAGACCGCAAAGTCGTCGGACGCGACGAGTGGCGACAGCTTCCCCCATGTTTGCCAGCGCAGCGTTGCTCCGTGCAACAGCATTCTGGTCAGGTACATCGTCAATCCTGCCGGTGTCACGGCGCCGTCATCTCCGGCCGCGCCGCCGTTCAGCGCTGTCACGAGCACGCCGGGAAGGCCGGCCGGATCGGTCCGTACCGGCTCATTGATTCCGCAAAACATGCCGGCACGACCGAGTCCCAGAAATCCTTCATCGTTCGCGCTCCGCAGCAAAAGCTCGCCAAAGACGAGGATCTCTTCGAAAAAGTCTCCGGCCGGGTTCAATAGTGCCCGGATCTGCTCCGCATCGATGAAGTCATCAGTGTCGTTTTTCCGGAGGCCGCCGATGTAAACGTAGAGTCTGCGATGGAGTGTGTCCGACACGGCCTCGACCAGGCTTCGAATTGTCTCGGTGACAATGTCCAACGGCATCCGGCGTCGACGGCGAAACCGCACGTCGTAGCAGTGGTCCTGCTGCACAGCGCCACCCGCGGGATCGAGTAGCCATTGAAGAAATAACGTAGAACTGTCGGGCGCACCAACTCCACCGCGTCCGGCAATGACGACCGCCCAGTCGTCCCACTGCGGCGGCACCCGGATCTGATACTCGTCTCCCACCACCGTCGTCACCACCACGCTGCGCGGAGCAAGCTCCACATCCGCCTGATCCCCCTGTGCGAGAGCCACGCGCGCCGACCGGCGTCCCTCCGCGCCGTCCCACGAAAACTCCAGGAGCAGCGGCTCCGTGGCCGGGATTTCCAGGCTCGCGCCTTCGCCGGGCGTGGTCGTAACCCTCGCACCGTCGTCGTACATCCGCACGTACACAGGGACAACCGGCAGATCACGCAGCGACGACTCGACGGCCGACCAGCCCGTCCCCGATGCGGTGTCCGACGATGTGCCGCGCAGGCGCAGCGAGGCGGCGCGCATCATGGACCATGGGGCAGGCATCGACTGCACGTCCGGGCGCAGCTGCGTGAACGCACGCGCCGCCCACCGCGCCAGACCGGCGTGGTCGTTCTCGTGCAGCGTGCGCACGACCGGCTGCAGCAGCATCTCGATCTGCGCCCGCGACGCGTCGTCGTTCTTCAGCGACAGCGCCGTGACCTCCTCCTGCAACTGAATTACGTTCGAATGACCCGCGTGCAGCTTCGCCACGATCTTCAGCGCATCGTCGCGGCGTCCATGCTCCGCGAGCTCCTCCTGCAACGCCGCACGGACGTCGGGCCGCAGCACGGCCGCGTCCGGACTCTTCGAGTCCACCAGGTCGCTCAGCCAGAGATCCGCTTCCGCGGAGGCATCGGAGCCCGCGAGAAGATCGAGACGCAGCCGGCGCAGCAGCTCCGGCTCCACCTGCACGGCCGCCGATGCCAGCACGGCGAGCTCCCAGGCCGTAGCGTTCTTGTTTCGCAGGCCGGCGATGACCTCGTCCGCCGTGGTCACGAAACCCCCTTCCGCGCGAGACGCATGGCCGCCCTCGCCGCGCGGGCATGCAGCCGGTCCCACTGCACCAGCGTCATCGCCTGCGCCAGCGCCGCCGGCCAGCGCTGCGGCGGATAGGGCACGATTCCGATCGCCGGACAGCGGGCCTCCCGCAGCAGCCGCGCAAACTCGAGCCACTCCGCCGTAGAGGCGCCAAGCGGCGAGGCGCCGATGCCGAAGTCCGACAGCACCAGCACCGGCACGCCGGCGGCCGGCGGCGTGTATCGCGTCCACTCCTCCCGCACCCGGCCGGCGCCGCGCTGCGGCAGGTCGGAGAAGCGGAGCGGCTGCACGCGCTCCGCGCCGATGATACGTACGACCTGCCGCTCCAGCCACACCGCGTCGCGCGCGAACAGCGTCATGGCGTCGCCCCGGTCGATCAGCAACTGCAGGCCGTTGCGGGTGGTGAATGCTTTTTTGCGGAAGAGCTGGCGAACGACTTCCCCGCGCGCAATGTGCGAGACGATGCGATCGAGGTCCATCACCCCCTCGGCCACTACGGTCGCGGCGAGAGTGGTGACGATCCCGCGGGTGGCGCGCGGCGGGAGCAGCGGATCGAGCTTCAGCTGCGCGCGGCGGTGCTTGGTCTGCGCGAGCGGGAACGGGTCCGTGGAGGAGTACCACTCCGGCTCTCCCTCGGGAGTCCCCGCTCCGCGTCGCACCACCCGCGTGCGCATCGACGTCGGAGCACTCTCCTGCACGGCCTCTTCTTCTTGCTTCTGCTCACCGGGATCCCGGACCACTTCCACCAACGAAGTGTCGACATGCGCCGCGGCCTCTTTCCTCACGTCGAGCCCGAGGAGCGCCGCAACGCGTTCCGCCTCCTCGGCGCCGAACAGGAGCCGTTTCGCCGCGCGGTAGAAGTCTCCGGTACCCGATCTCACCGCTCTCCCTCCCCCTTCTTGCGGATCGTGAGCGCAGCAATGTCAGGCCATTGATCGAGGCCGGCGTCGAGCTGCGACGCGGCGTGCAGCGCGTCGAGCATCTCGGCGATGCTGAACGCGGGCGTCTCGCCAACCGGAAGCAACTGGTCGAGGATCGGCTGGACCTTCGCCAGCTTCGCATCGCCGAGGTGCAGTTTGGCGATGGCCAGGAGATCGTTGCGCGAGGGCGGCTTCAGATCGAGGATCACGCAGCGCCGCAGGAACGCCGGCGGCATGTCCCGCTCGCGGTTGGTCGTGATCACGATCAGCGGCGAGCGCACCTCCACCGGATCGCGCTCGCCGCCGCGCGCGACGATGTCGTCCTTGATCCCTTCGACGCGGAAGCGCAGAGACCCGAGGGGCACGAGGAGATCGTTCGGCAGATCGGGATCCGCCTTGTCGATCTCATCGAGCAGCACCACTGCCGGAACGCGCGCGAAGCCCTCCACCGTCTCCGGCCTGGGGTCGAAATCGAGCACGGTATGGTCTTCCGCGCGCGGCATCGCGGCGGCGGACACGGGATCGAACGCCCACCACAGCACGCCCGGCTCGATGTAGCGCGAGACGTCGAGCTTGGCGGCGGTCTCGGGATCGCGGCTTGCCTGGGCATCCTGCAGCCGCCGCAGCGCGTCGAAGCCCCACAGCAGATCGCGCAACTGCGTGCGCGAAGAGATGACCTGCTCGTAGTAGCGGCGTTGCATGAACCGCGCGACGGTCCGCGCCAGCGACGACTTGCCCGACCCCGAGGGACCCTGCAGCAGCAGCGGCCGCCCGGTCACGAGGGCGACGTTGACCGCGAGCACGATCGTGTCGTCGTGGAAGTAGTAGACCGAGCCGTCACGCCGGTCGATGCTCTCCTCCGGGGTGGTCGATTCGACGCGCCATTCTTTAGGCGGTTTGAAAAATTTCGTGTAGCCCATCACGCTCCTCTCAGGCGCCGGTCACGGCGTCGGCGTAGTGCTGGGTCCCAGCTCTTCGATTGGTCGCGATCGAGGTTCAGGAAGATGACGCGGCCCTCGGCCACCGCATCCTGAAGCTCGACCGGCGGATGGCCGGCCAGGACGAAGAAACTGAGCGAAGGGAAATCGTCGAGCAGCCGCATCATCAGCGGCACGAGCAGCTTCGAAGGAAAGAGCTTCGGCGGTTCCTTCGCGTCGGCCGGCACGACGATGAACACCGGTTCCCCTCGCGTCTCCCTGCGCTGCAACTCGTCCACCACCGCTTCGTCGTCGTGGTCGGGATCGAGCTTCAGATGGCCGCGCAGCGCGGCGGCGATGCTGTCGTAGGTCTCGTTCACGTCGTCCGCGCCGCTCGGGCGCTTGAACTCGACCGGCTGCCATTCCGGGTAACGACCCGAGGCGCGGCGGATGTACCAGCAGGCCAGGCGATGCACGTGCGTGGGGAGCGCCACGCCGCGCGTGCCGCGGGGACGCTGGACGATGGCCGCGACCTGCTGCGCGTCGGCGACCGGGAGCCACGCCGCCGCGACCAGTCCCATCACGTCGCCGCGGCGCTTTTCATCGAGCGCGGCGGCCAGGGCGTGCATCGCTTTCGTCACGGCGCCCGGCTGAGCGTTGATCATGGCACGCGCGACCACGCGAGCCTGGAGCGCCAGCGGCATCCACGGCTCGACCGCCGTCTCGAGCGCGCCCGCCGCGACGGAGATCAACTCGGCCGTGGCGTGCTGCTGAAGCAGGATGGCGATGCGTCTCTCCCATTCGAACAGCGGCTTGTCAAAGGACGACAGGACGGTCAGCGCATTGAGCTTCTGTGCGAGCGCATCGGCTTCAGCCTCGAGCGTCGCCTCGGTCCACATGTGCGTCGTCTGCAGCTCGGGGAGCAACTGATCCTTGAACAGCGCGTCGCTCCTGACGTGCTCGGCGGTGACCGGTTCGATGAGCACCGGAAAGACGGGCAGCCGCGTGAGCGAATGCCGGCGCATCAGCGTGGCCACCTCGAGGAACACCCACTGGGCGGTGAGCGCCGGGACCGAACAAATCACCACCGCGGCGTCACACGCGCCCCACCACTCCCACAGCTCGTCGCGCCAGTGCTCACCGGTGTCGAGGACGTCCTTGTCGTACAGCAGCCGGATGCGCGTGGTATCGAGCCGCTTCTCGAGCGCCCGTACCGCGCGCTTCGACAGCTCGTCTTCCTTCGAGCTGTGGCTGATGAACACCCTCACATCCGCTGCCATTTGCAATCATCGTAAGGCATCTCCGGAATGCTGTTTGGAGTGCGGTAGCGCCAGAGGCCGCGTTGAAGTAGGCCGCGAGGCCGACGCATGATGGTGCGCCTGATCCCTACCTGTACGGTCAAAAATCGAGGGGCCATGACTACAGCGTCCGCTCACGCCGCGCAGACATCCCGGACGCACTCGCGCAGCCAACGGTGTGCCGGATCGGCGTGCAGGCGTGGGTGCCAGAGCAATGACACCGTGATTTCCGGCGTGGGTACCGGAAGCGGAAAGCTGTGCATCCCGGTGCGCAGGTTTCCGGTGTGGCGTTCGGGGACGGTGGCGATCAGGTCGGAAGCGCGAGCCAGCGCCAGCGCCGCGGAAAAGCCGCCGACGATCGCGACGATGTCCCGTTCCAGGCCGAACGGTTTCAATGCTTCATCGATCGGTCCGTACTCGAGACCTTGCCGCGAGAAGAGCACGTGCCGGCCGGCTGCATAACGGGTGGGAGTGATCTCGCCGTGACTGAGCGGGTGTCCCATGCGGACGACGCCGATGAAGCGGTCGCGGAACAATGACTGCGCACGGACTTCCGGCCCCATGGTGTCCGCAACGACGCCCGTCTCCAGGTCGACGGTCCCGTCGCGAAGCGGCGCGCTGTCTTTGTCCTGTTTCTGCACGAAGCGCAGCCGGACGCGGGGAGCTTCCTCCCCTACGCGGGCGATGAGGGCGGGTCCGAAGTTTTCGACGAAGCCGTCGCTGGTCCTGAGCGTGAACGTTCGGACCAGTTGTTTGAGATCGGGCTTCTCGGCTGGACGCAGGACCGCTTCAGCGTCCTGCACGAGCTGGCCGGCTTTCTCGCGGAGCTCGAGCGCCCGCGGCGTCGGCACGAGGCCGCGTCCGGCCCGGACCAGCAGCGGATCGCCGGTCGTCTCACGCAATCGCGCCAGGGTCCGGCTCATGGCCGAGGGACTGAGGCGCAACCTTCGGGCCGCGCGCGACACGTTGCCTTCGGCGAGCAGCACGTCCAGCGCAACGAGCAGGTTGAGGTCGGGCCGCGTCACGCTTCGACCATAGCACCGCCCGGAACATGGCGCCACACGCACGAATACAGTGCAGATGACGCGTCTTCCGCCATGTCGGGCCGCGGCTTATGTTCCTGGCAGTACGGGAGACATAAACAATGACGTTCCTCTTGAAGCCCCTTCTCGCCGCCAGCAGACCCTCGGAGCAGTGGGCGCTGGGCAGCCTTTCGCTCTCCATGCTGCTGGCCTCACTCGGCACCAGCATCGCCAATGTCGCCCTGCCGACACTGGCGCAGGCGTTCAACGCCTCCTTCCAGCAGGTCCAGTGGGTCGTCCTCGCCTACCTGCTGGCCATCACCACGCTCATCGTCAGCGTCGGCCGGCTCGGGGACCTCATGGGCCGCCGGCGGCTGCTCCTGGCCGGCACCTTCCTGTTCACGGTCGCGTCCGTCCTGTGCGGCGTCGCCCCCACGCTCGCGCTGCTGATCGCCGCCCGGGCGGCCCAGGGCCTCGGCGCGGCGATCATGATGGCCCTCACCATCGCCTTTGTCGGTGAGACGGTCCCGAAGAAAAGGACCGGGAGCGCCATGGGGCTGCTCGGCACGATGTCCGCCATCGGCACCGCGCTCGGTCCTTCCCTCGGCGGCATCCTGATCGCCGGATTCGGCTGGCCCGCCATCTTCTTCGTCAGTGTCCCGCTGGGCATCCTGACTCTCCTGCTCGCCCATCGCTCCCTGCCCGCGGATCTCCCGCGGACGACCGATCACCCCCGCTTCGACCATGCGGGCACGCTGCTGCTGGCCCTGACCCTCGGCGCGTACGCACTCGCCGTGACGACAGGGCGAGGCTCGTTCAGCCTGATCAACGTCGTGCTGTTGCTCACGGCCTTCTTTGGGCTAGGACTCTTCGCGCGCGTCGAAGCGAGGGCCGCGTCGCCTCTGCTCCCGCTGGCGATGTTCCGCGATCCGGTCCTGAGCGCGGGCTTCGCGATGAGCACCCTCGTCACGACCGTGGTCATGGCGACGCTGGTGGTCGGCCCGTTCTACCTCTCCGGCGCGCTGGCGCTCGACGCGGCCCGCATCGGACTGGTCATGTCGACCGGCCCGATCGTGGCAGCACTGACGGGTGTGCCGGCCGGCCGTCTCGTCGACCGGTTCGGCGCCTATCGCATGACCATGGCCGGGCTCATGGCGATGGCGGCCGGTTCCTCCACCCTGCCCACGGTGCCGATCAGGTTCGGCGCACCGGGCTACATCGCGCCGCTCGTCGTCATCACCGCCGGCTATGCGCTTTTCCAGGCCGCCAACAACACTGCCGTGATGGCCGACCTCGCACCGGACCGGCGGGGCGTCACATCCGGCATGCTCAACCTGTCGCGCAATCTCGGACTCATCACCGGCGCATCCGTCATGGGCGCGCTGTTCGCCCTCGGCTCTGGGACGGCCAACATGCTCACGGCACGTCCCGAGGCCGTGGCCGCCGGCATGCGGCTCACGTTCGGCGCCGCCGCGGTGCTCATCGCCGGCGCGCTCGCCATCGCGTCCGCAAGCCGTGCGCTTGCGCGGCGTGCCGTGCCTGCCGGAGCGTGAGCAGGGCTAGTGTCGCGACACTAGGTCTTCTTCGGCGGCAACTCCCTTGCCACCGGCTCGTCCTGAAAGCCGTGATGATTGTGGCTGCCGTCGCAGAACGGCTTGTTCTGCGATTGGCCGCAGCGGCAGAGCGACACGACGGTACGTCCGCCGAGGCCGTAAGACGCGCCTTGCGGGTCGGCGATCTGGATGTCGTCCCCTTCCACGCGCAACGGCCCGTTCTTCATTACCGTGACTTTCATGGTGCTTCCCTCCGTGAATCGACGGCATTCTGACGATCCGGCCACCCGATGGGAAGCACGACGCACGCCCGCGAATCCCGTAGGATGCGCGGATGCAAGCGATCCGACTCGTGGAACCCGGCCAGCCCCTCCAGTTGCTCGACCTTCCCGACCCTGCCCCCGCCGCCGGCGAGCTCGTCGTCGACGTGCAGCGCGCGGGCATCTGCCACACGGACGCCCACTATCGCGCCGGCACCGCCACCATGGACCTCCCTGTCACGCTGGGACACGAAGTCGCGGGCGTGGTCTCCGCGGTCGGCAACGGCGTGACCGACGTCCGCGAAGGGCAGCGAGTCGCGCTGCACTACCTCACCAGCTGCGGCGAGTGCCCGCGCTGCAAGCGTCACGGCGAGCAGTTCTGCCCCACCGGCCAGATGCTCGGCAAGGATCGCGACGGCGGCTACGCGCGGCGGATCGTCATTCCGGCAATCAACGCCATTCCGATCCCGGACGAAGTGAAATCGGACGTCGCCGCGATCATGATGTGCTCCACCGCCACCGCGTATCACGCCCTCCGTCTCGGCAACATCCAGAAGGGCGACTCCGTGGCCGTGCTCGGCTTCGGAGGACTCGGCGTCTCCGCCGCGCAACTCGCGCGAGCGCTCGGCGCGTCCGAGGTGTTCGCGGTCGACGTCGTCCCGGAGAAGCTCGAGCTGGCGGCCAGCTTCGGCGCCACCCCCCTCGACGCACGCGAAACCCCCGTGCACAAAGCCATCCTCGGCGCAACCGATGGAAAAGGCGTGGACGTGATCGTCGAATTCACCGGCAACGAGGCGGTCGCCCATGGCGGCCTGCGCTCGCTCGCTCCCGGCGGCCGGCTGATGATCGTCGCCATCAACCTCCGCAAGTTCGAGTTCAACCCCTTCACCGACCTCCTCGTTCGCGAACGCCACATCATCGGCTGCTCCGACCACACCCGCGCCGAGCTGGTGGAACTGATGGAGCTCGCCCGCACCGGCCAGATCGACATGTCCCGCGCCATCACCCGCACCGTGCCGCTGGAAGCCAGCGCGGTGAACGGCGTCCTGGACGATCTCGAAAAGGGCAGCGGGCATCTGCGCACGGTGATCGAGGTGGGGTGAAGCGGACCACTAGTGATTCCCGGTCGCGTGGATGTGTCCGTGGATGAGATTCAAGCCGCGTTTGGGGATCAAGTCTGGATATGAGTGACCGGTCATCGTAGGCGACATACCGAGATTCCGAGTCCAATCGAGTCCGCAAGCTTCTTCAGGCGCCCGTCGCTGGCGAAGACCAGCATTGAGGTGCGACGGCGACGAACTCCGCGCTCACCGGCGCGGTTGTAAGGTTCTTCTGCACGATCCAGACCCCTGCCACCCACCCCTGCCTCGCGGCAACGCGTCGCGAGCGAGCAGCGCCTCGTAGATTGCCTGCGCCTCCGCGTCGCGGCGGAGCTCGACGAGAGCTTCCGCTTCGCGATGCCATTCGGCTTGCTCATCCATGTTCGAGGCCATATCGGGGTCAGCGCCTTGTTTTTCTCGGTCCTTTCCACCACCCCGCAGTGGAGATACTAGCCGCGTCCCGCCAGCGCCTCCCGCAGCGCCTGCGCCAACGTCCGCATCTCCATAACGTTGGCCTCGTGCTCGGCCTCCGCTGCGTCCAGATCGGTTCCGCAGAAGGCGCAATCCTCCCGGCCGTCCACGCGCACGAACTGGCGGCAGCCGCGGCACAGGCGGAGGGGAACCGGGATGCGTCCGCTTTCAGTCATTGACGACGATCCCACCCGGGACGCGTGCCGGCACCGGCTCGACCACGATCTCGAACTCGCCATGATCGAAGGAACGGCCGGGGGCGTCCTTCACCTTGACCAGCCGTTCGCGCAGGCCCTGGCGGTCCATCTCCAAGGCACGGTGGTGGCACATCGGGTTGTTGCCGGCACGGCCCATCAACGCATGCGAGGTCCAGGTGCAGCCGGCCATGCACGTCTCGGCGTAATAGCAAGTGCGGCAGAAGCCCCACAGATCGTCGACGGTGCGGCGGCGATTGAAGGCGATCCGCTCGGACTTCTCCCAGATCTCGCGCAGCCGCGTCTCGCGGACGTTGCCGCCGGCATAGGTGCTGCCGAGGCCGGGGCAGGACTTGATGGTGCCGTCCGCTTCAATCCCCATGACCGTGTCGCCGGCGTTACAGCCGTGAAAGTAGATTTCCGGGTCGAGCACGTTGCGGATGATTGATTCGTAGGGGCCATAATAGCCGACGTTGCTCGCCGGTTGGAGGAAGAGGCCGCGCTCGCGACCCTCGACCGCGAGGTCGGCGAGGAGCGGCATCACCTCCAGCATCTGCCAGGGCTGAAGCAGCATGTCGGGGTGATCGGCGGCATTGCCCATGGCAGTGGTGATGGCGAGTTGCCAATTGGTCGCACCGGCCTCGATGATCACGTCCATCAGCTCACGCAGTTGCGGCAGCGTATAGGAGTTGATCTGACTGTTGACGGCGGCGGAGAGGCCGTGCGCGCGGACTCGCCGCAACGCCGCGAGCGCGAGCTCGTACGAGCCGGCCACGCCCCGCAGCCTGTCGTGGGTCGCGCCGATACCGTCGAGCGAGATCCCGACGCCGCACAGTCCGGCGGCGGCGGCGCGGGCGACGCGCTCCTCGCTGAGGTTGCGGCCACCGGTCTGCAGGTCACAGCGCATCCCGGCGGTGCGGATCGCGGCGACGATCTCGAGCCAGTCCTTCCTCAGATAGGCCTCGCCGCCGATCAGGCCGACGTCGCGTGCACCGAGCTCCGCGATCTGGTCGACAAGGTCGAGAGCCTCGGCGGTATTGAGCTCGTCGCGCCGGCGGGTGCCGGCGCGGGAGCCGCAATGGCTGCAGGCAAGGTCGCAGGCGAGCGTGATCTCCCAGACGACGCTCACCGGGACGCGGTTGACGATATCGTCGAGCCCCGCGTAGCGGACGGGCAGTGCATCTGCCCGCCGGGCGTCCATTTACTGAGCCTTCTTGGCGGCTACCTCGAGCTGCTTGATGAGGCCATCGATGTCGCCATATTTGGCTTTGACATCGCGCGCGCCCTGGATCAGCGTCTGGATCTCGGCGAGCTCACCGCGCTTGATGACATCGTCCACCGCTACCCGGTAGAAGACCCGACCCGGGTCGAGCAGCTTGACGAGCCTTTCGAGCGTGAGCGGCTGGGTTTTGATCGATTTGATGGCCATGGTTCATCTCCTCAGCGGTTGGGTGTCCCCTGGGTTATCTATCGATGTAAGGATAGAATGCCGCACTCTTCTTTAGATTGTCAAGGGGCCCTCAATGGTGCTGTGACAAGGCTTCCAGCTTCGGCAGCACCTCCACGAGTTGCATCATGCCGCGATCCTCGTGGGCGAGGATGTGGCAGTGCAGGACGAACTGACCGGTGTAATCGACGAACCGGCTGCGCATCTTGAAGTAGCCGGGGATCGTGACAGTGCACGTACCGCCCTCGCAGTCGGTGAACTGCTGGAGGTCGGGCGGGCACTGCTCGAGCTCCGTGCACACCGCCGCCGGCAGCGCGTCCGCGCGCGCGGTGGGAATGGCGAAGACGTCCCACCAGACGAACGGCGGGGTGAGCTTCACGCACGGTTTCCACGTATCGGGCTTGGCCGGATCGGCGTAGCACTGGCTGTTCGTCGGGTCTTTCGCGCTCGCGCTGTTCGGCTGGAAGACCTCGGTGATCTGGAACGGGTTGACGTGGATGTGGAACGGATGGGCGATGTCGGTCGTGCGATTGGCGATCGTCCATTCCTCCACGGCATCGAGGAAGATCGGCTGATCGACGTGGTGCCCGTTGAACAGGTGTCCGTCGATCTCGTGGAGCGGCAACGAGCCCTTGCCCTGGCGGGCCGAGCTCGGACTGGTGTTGAACATCAGCTCGCGTTTCGTCGTGAACGGCCCGGTGATGTCCTTGAGGAACGGAGGCAGGACGGGGTAGTTCCTCGGCTCGGTGATGAAATCCATCGGTGGCTGGATGGGAGTGCCATCTGCCTTGACTCGCACCGTGAGCAGCGTCACCGGCGAGGCCGAGGGGAGATCGCTGACCGACTCGACGATCTGCAGCGCGTAATCGCCCTCGAGGGCCGGCGCCTTGACGAGGAGGTCGGCGCGGTTCGCGGTGGCGAGGTTGAATTTCGCGTTGACCGTCCCGAAGCGGTCGTAGTTGGCGAAGGAGAACTGCACGCCGTCCTGCGCGATCTGGCGCCAGGAGGGAGCCTGTCCTCCCTTCCCGCGCTGTTTGAAGGTGTGGAACTCGACGAATGTGCGCGGCGCGCCGTTGATGACCCGCCACAACTGGACCTGGTTGGGCTTCATCGTCACGACCGGGTTCAGTCGCCCGTTGACGGACAGCGGCGCCGGGCCGCCATTCCTGGTGCCGCTCAGCAGGTTCATGGCCGTCTCGAGCTGCTGGATCATCAGCACCTGTTCCTGCAGGCCCCAGCCCTTGTGCGACGCCGTTTCCTTATAGAAGCTGCGGAGCACGTCGTCGTATTCGCCTTCGATGATGAACGCACCGGTCATGCCGTTGCCGACGTTCAGCGCCGTCGAGCCGTGCTTGTGCGCGTGGTACCAATGCGTGCCGGGCGACTGTCCCATCTTCACCTTGGCCGGATCGTACTTGGGCAGCTCGAAGCAGTAGGGATACGCGCCGACCGAATACTGCGGCCACTTGCCCTGGTCGAGGCTGGCCTGGTTTCGCGGCCAGAGCTTCATCTTCTCCGGCAGCGCGCCGGCGACGCCTTTGTACGGCGCCGTGGAGTCGTAGAACTGCAGCAGCTCTTTCTGCTTGGCCTGCCAGTCCGGCGGCATCTCACTCCAGTTCTGCGGCGAGCCTTTGGCCTCGCAGCGCCGGAACACTGCGTCGAACTGCGTGTTGACGAACCGGTCGTTCGGGAGCAGCTCACCGCCCTTGCGCAGGGCGGGACGGATGTAGAGCAGTACGTTGTCGCCGGTCGTGCTCGGCGTCGTGTGCGTGCCGTGGAAGTGCACGTTGGCCGTGCTCGACCCGTGCAGGCAGTTGGGGTACTTATCATTGCGCGGATAGATCTGCTGCGTGACCGTCGGGGAGTTCTGCCTCTGGGCGATGGCCACGTCGCATCCGTCCGTCTTCCCCTGCTCGTCCTGGTCGAGCGTGTTCGGGAAGTTGCTCTGGTTGATCTGATTCAGAAACGTCAGTTGCACGATCTCGCCGACGCGCGCGCGCAGCGTCGGTCCGGGAAGGATGTCGCCCGTCGACGGCCACGGCTTCACCGGTTCCTGCGTGCTCCAGCCCTTGAACAGCCGGAGCCGCTGCGAGGCGCAGGGCGACCCCGTCGACGACTCCGCCAGCGAACGCTGCTCGTCGCTGAGCATCAGCACGCCGGCCAGGCGCCCGTTCTTGCTCTTGACCTCGGGCATGGTGAGCAGATCCCGGCCCGGAGTGCAGTCGGGTTGTTGTGCGTGCGCGGTAAACGAGGCGCACATCGCCGTCAGAGCGAACGTCGTTCTCCACAAAGACCGCATCCTGACCCCCGGTCGTGAGCTCGAAGCTACGTGACGTTGATGACACCCCGCTCGTCGGGGTGGATGGAGCAGGCGTACTCGAAGACGGAGTTCGCGACGGTCGGCGAGAAGCTCGACGAAGTGTCGCCGTTCGGCGCGATCTGGTTGAGCATGAAGAACGTCGTGTTGATCGTGCCGTCGTCCTTCACCAGTCCGGGCCAGTGCGGCTCGCTGTCGTTGTTCGTCCAGAAGATCTGGTCCCGCGCACGCGCCGAAACGGCACCCGGATTGAACGTGGCTTGCGGCGACCTGGAAGCGTTGGTGTCGATGTTGATCTGAATCTGGACGGCCATCGATCGCTCCTCGATTCAAGCATACGCCCTCCGCCAATGCGCGATCAAGGGACAGACGACTGTACCGGGGAAGTGCGGGACGCGCTCGTAATCGGTCCCGGCGACAAAATCACATCATTGTCGTCACGAGCGATCAGCGCTTTTTGACCACCTCGGCGATCCGTTTGCAGATGTCCACCCACACCCGGGTGCGCCGCTGCGACTTCATCTCGGCGATCGTCAGACGCGGGTCGATCATGGCCTGAATCTCGCGCAATCCGGTTGTCTCATAGTTCGACGCTTTGATCGGAATCCAGAGGAGCGGCAGTCCACGCTCCTGGTGGGCCTCGAGCAGCCGCGCAAGCTCCTGGTCTCGGACGAACTGTGAGTCGAGGTAGGCCGGCGTCACCAGAAGAACGGCCACGCCGGCGCCGTCGAGCGCATTGCAGATCTCGGGAAGCCACGGCCGTCCCGACTCGATCTGTGTGTCGACCCAGATCGACAGCCTGTCGGCGCTGACGAGCGGGCCGAGGTGCATCATCAGATCGTTCAGCCATTGCTTGTCGGCATGGCTGTAGCTGATGAAGATCCGATCGCGCTTGGGCAGCGGCGGCAGCGGCGTCATCTCGAGATATCGACGCGCCAGTCTCCAAGTGACCGGGCAGAGACTGAACTTCTCTTCCGCGTTACGGAAAGCCTCGATCTCCTCCTCCGTACGGACGGGCTCGAGGGCGGCAATGAACGGACCGTTGACGATGTGCGCGATCTCCGGGCCTTCGAACCGCTTGGTATCGTAGAAGAAGATGTCGGGAAGGAACGGCGGCCCCGCCTTCAGCAACTTGTGGAAGCGCTCGACCTCGAAGAAGGCGACCGGGCTGTTGACCAGCTGCGTTCCTTCCAGTTCGCCGTCGCAGAACACGGCGTCGTCGGAGACCTTGATCCTCGCCACGCGGTCGATCTCGATCCCGAAGTCGTCGCCGTTAATGTTCAGGAAACAGCGTTCGATGCGGTTCTTCCTTTCCCCGATGGCGACGCTCAGCGAGTCGGGCCCGTCAATCCACTCAACCTCGATCACTTGTTCGCGCAGCGTGGACAAATCCTTCGTCGGATGTTTGTTACGCCAGAACGCCCGGGCGACGGCGAACTCCGGCCGGTCGAGCGGCTTTCCCTGATCGCCGAGAAAGATGTAGCGCGTCTCATTCACAAAGTCGGCGACGAGAAGCTCTTCGCGCAGTTCGCGCTCGACGGCGATGAACGGGTCGAGCAACTCGTCACGACGGTCGCACGAGCCGTTCGCGAGGTTCCAGCCGATTGGATAAATGTCGCGGAAGAAGAAGACGAAGTAATCGGCACCCCGGTACTGAACGATGGGCAAGGTTCCGCCGCTGGCGTACCGAAATACGAAGTCGGGATCGCCTTCAAAGTCGCAGTCGGTGCCCTTTCCCTCCAGGAGAAACTCGTCGAACCTGTGTTGCCACGCCGCACGCTTCCCGGGCGGGATCGCACGGAGTAGTTCCGCCTTCGCCTTCGCCTGGCAGATGGCCGGCGTCTGGTCGTCGAAGTAGACTCGCAGCTCCGCCCGGCCGCCGTACCGCGTCACCGTAAATTGCCGCAGCAGCACCTGCAGGAAGCGGGACTCCGCGAGGTGGAGCGGCTCGACCATATCGAGCGACAGAGCCATTGAACCGTAAATATTACGCCTCGAAGCGCGCCACGAGCGTTCGGGGTGCGATTTCATCTGCGCCTGGCGAATCCCCAAGCACACCTCGCTGCACGATCGCCGCGTCCGTCGGCACCGGTGAATGCCGCCGTGAGGCATACTACGCTGATGCAAAAAGATCCGGAGGTGTGGGGCCGTCTGTGGCCACGCTACTCGAAGCCAGGCCGGCACAAGATGCTGGCGCTCGACGGCGGGGAATTCGCGGCATGGTCACGCTGCAGGGTCTGAAACGCATCGAGGATCTCGTGGGGAAGAAGCTCTGCGAGTATTTCGACCTATGAAAAACATCAACAGCGCGTTCGTCATCCGCCCGTTCAACGTCAAGTCGAACGTCGATTTCGAGATCATTCACGAGGTGTTGATCGCGCCCGCCCTCGAGAACTTCGGGATCACCAGGACGACCACGCTCGACATCCTCGAAGCGGGCAATATCCGCGCGGACATGTTTCGCCTGCTGCTCACGGCGGACGTCGTCGTGGCAGACCTCTCGGTCCACAATGCGAACGTCTTCTACGAGCTGGGCATCCGCCACGCGCTGGTCAAGAAACACACGATCATGATCCGGTCCGAGGTGGATCAATTTCCGTTCGACCTTTTCACGGACCGTTATTTTCCCTACGAGCATACGAATCCGCAGGCGAGCCTCCCGAAGCTGATCGAGGCGATCGAGCAGACGCTGAACACTGCAAACGAGACCGACAGCCCTGTATTCGATCTGCTGCCCGGGCTCGCTGAGCCAGATGCCGAGTCGTTCATCGCCGTGCCACCGGGTTTCTCGGAAAAAGTGCGCGAGGTACGCGCGGCGAAAACGAGCGAAGTAACGAAGACGACCGATCTCGCTCTCCTCGCGACTGAAATTGCAGGACTTCGCTGGGAGATCGCCGGACTGCGCCACATTGGACGGGCCCTGTTCAAGATGAAGGCGTTCAATGCGGCCCGGCAGGCGTGGGAGAGAATCCGGGAGAGCGATCCCGGCGACATCGAGGCGAATCATCTTCTTTCGACGATCTATCAGCGTCTCGGGCAGTTGCCACAGGCCGAGATCGCGGTGGACCGTGTGCTGCAACATCGCGGAGCGTCGAAAAGCGCACGCTCCGAGGCACTCGCGCTGCGCGCCCGCAACGCAAAGCGGGAGTGGGTGGAGGATTGGAACAGCCGGCCCACCGTCGCCGACAAACGCAAACGCGCACTGACGTCGCCGCTGCTGCGCAAAGCGTGTCTGGCGTATTACGACGCGTATCTGCTCGACCTCAGGAATTTCTATCCTGGCGTGAACGCGCTCGCGTGCGCGGTCCTGTTGAGCGAACTGGCGAAGGCACAGCCGGCCATCGCCAGGGCGCTCGACGTGACGATGGAGCCGTTCGAAACGATGCTGGCCTGGTTGCCCGGGTCGGTGCGGGTGTCGATCCAGGCGGCGCTGGAGGATGCGAGCGAGGACGACCGCGTGTGGGCCGAGGTGAGTCTCGCCGATCTCGATTTCTGTGCAGGCATGGACGCCGATGTGCTCGCGCTGCGCTACGAGAGCAGGACGGCGAACATCGAGCCGTTCAACATCGGCGCGGTTCGCGATCAACTTGCGATCTTTCGCGATCTCGAGGTGTTCGCACCGGCGGCCCTGGCGGTGCTCGAGGTCATCAAGCAGGCAAAAGAGGCGCCGCGCGCCGAGCCTCCGTACGTCATCCTCTTCACGGGGCATCGTGTCGACGTGCCGGGACGGGATGTCCCGCGGTTTCCGCTGACGAAGGTGGGAGCGGCGGAGCAGGAAATCGACCGTACGATCGAGAGCATCCTGGCGAAGCACGAGAACGTGATCGGTGTCGCCGGTGCAGCGAGCGGCGGCGACATCCTCTTTCACGAAGCGATGCGCCGCCGCGGTCTCACGACCGAGATCTATCTCGCATTGCCGCCCGATCCGTATGCCCGCGAATCGGTGGAGCCGTCGCAGGGCGACTGGCACGACCGCTTTCATGCGTTGCTCCGCGCGACGCCGCCGCGCGTTCTGCAGGAAAGCAAAACGCTTCCCGACTGGCTGCTCGACAAGAAGAGCTCCTACACGGTGTGGGAGCGTTCGAATCTCTGGATGCTGAGTCGCGCGCTGGTGAACGGCGGCGGCAACATGGCGCTTTTCGCCTTGTGGAATGGCGAAAGCGGCGACGGGCCCGGGGGAACCAAGGACATGGTCGACCGGGCGCGTGAGCGCGGCGCAAACGTGAAGGTTCTCGGCCAGGGGACCATTTTCTGATCGCAGGAATCAGAAGCCGTTTCTCGCATGCGCGCACGTGTCGCGCTGCGGCTCGCCCGGAAGGAAGTGGGGCCATTCGTCGCCGTCGAGTGGACGGAGAATTCCTTCACATGCGGCGGCGACGACGTCCTTCGGGCGCACCGGAAGGGTCGCAATCTCCAGCCCCGCCGGCGACGTCGCCGCAGCGACGAGCGACGCGCCGTCGCTCGTGAAGCGCAGGCTCGCGATCTTCCCGCGCATGCCGATCCTCGAGACTTCCAATCGATCGTCGACGCGCCAGATGCGAATCGTGCCGCTGTGGTCGCCCACCGCGATGTGATCGCCCGAAGGGTCGAAGGCACCGGCCGCCGGCTCGACGAAGTCACTCGGAACGAACTCGCGCAGCGCTCCCGAAGGACGGTCGGCGACCATAACCCACGAGGTTCCGGTCATGATGAGGATGCGGCGGCCGTCGTCACTGAACGCGAGATGCGTCGCGCCGATCTTCATTTCGAATACGTCCTTGCGCTTACCGTTCGAACGAAGGAGGTGCAGTTGCCGTGCATCGCTGAAGGCAATCCACTTCCCGTCGCGGCTGGAGGCGGTGACGCGTGTGCCGGGAACACGGCGAACGCGATCTCGCCCGATCTCCCACTCGCTGATGCCGTCCTTGCGGCTCGACAACCGCAAGCGCGATCCGTCGGCAGAGAAGGTCATGAGCTCGGGCGGAAAAGTCGCGATTCGCGCCCTCTCCCGCATGGATGGGAACGAATGCACGTGCACGCAAGCACACGCGCGATCCGCGATCGCCACCATGCGTCCATCCGCGCTGAACGCGGCGACGGGAAAGTCACCTTTCATCCAGACCGGCGGTACTCCGGTGCGATGCAGATCCCAAACGGTCAGCACGCCGGCAAGGGTCTCGCCGGCGCGGTTCTCGAGCGACAACGCGGCAAGCGTCTCGTTGTCGGACGCGAAAGCGATTCCGAGGATCTCGCCGGGAATCGAGCGGCGGATGAGCTCCTCCCCCGCATCGGACCAGACACGAAGGGCATGATCCGCATCGAGCCAGGCCAGGCGATCGCCACGAGCGTTGACCACGATCGAATCTCCCGCCGACTCCGCGAGGCGAGTCGTTGCGCCGCTGCGCAGGGTCACGGTGATCACGGAAGTGCCTGCAACCACGAACGCGCGTGTGCCGTCCGGCGCCAGCACGACGTCTCGGGCATTCGCAACGTTCAGCGTCGCCATGCGCGCTCCTTCGGGAAGCGACCAGATGCCGATGGCCCCACCGTGTTGCACGATCGCAAGGCTCCTTTCGTCCGCGCGAAACGCAACCGCCGAGACTCCATGTCCGATCTCGCTGCGCACCCCGGTTGCGCTGCGGTACACGACACAACGGCCTTCGTGGAGCGTTGCGACGTACTCCGCGCCGGTACTCCAGAAGGCGTTCGCCGCTTCCGGCTCCGGCAGCCGGAATCGAGTCTCCGCGTTGTGGGACTTCGTTCCCCACCGGCGCACGATCCCATCGCGGCCGGCGAGCCATACGGTTCCGTCGCGAGCCACCGCTACGCTTCCGGCCACGTCCGCGCGAATCGTGCGCTCGATTCGTCCCGTGCCGAGGTCGCGGACTTCGATTGTGTTCGACTGGGACATCGTCGCGATGCGAGTGTGGCCGGCACTGAAGAAGAAGGACCACGGCGGCGGCATCAGGAACTCGCTCCGGCGCCGCGGCAGCAACCGCGCCCGCTCGCGAAGAAATGCATCTGCCTCGGCATTCGGCAGCCGGAGCAACGACTCGCCCGCGAGAAGCGCGGCTGTCGGAAGGCCGGCCGCGGACGTGCGGTCGAGGGTCGCCGCATCGGAGATCAACTTCCGGCTCAGCACCGCTTGTCGCCGCGCTTCCGATTCGACGAGACTTCGGTAGAGGAACATCGACAGTGCGCCCAGGGAGACCGCCACTGCGGTTGCGATGACGACGATCGCGGTGATCAAGCGCGTGCGCGCGCTGCGGCTCGCGAGGATGTATTCGGTCTGAAGCGGCGTCGCACGCGGCATCACGTCGTCCGCGCTCGCGCGCGGAAGCCACGCTTCTGCTTCGCGAAGTGCATCCCCGTGCAGCAGAAGTGCGCGGCTGCGGCCTCGCCGGTGCCATTCTTCCGCGTCTTCGCTGAGCGCGCTGTGAACCGCAGCGAGATCCCAGTCGGTGAGGATAGCCTTGACGATCGCGTCGAACGACTGCTGGAGCTCCTCGCTCGAACGGCTTCGCGCGCGATGAGCGACGCGAACCTTTGGTGACAACGCCCTGTCGTCGTCCACATCGCGCACCGTGAGGGGAACGATCTTCTTCTGCAGGGCCTCCGCGCGTTGCCATTCGTCGCGGCACGCATCGGAAACGAGAAAGTCCGGACTGACGAGAATCAAAACGGCATCCGCGCGCCGCAGAAATCGCTGCAACGCGGGCACGTACGATGGTCCGGGATCGAGCAAACCGTCATGGAGCGCTTCGATGCCGCGCGTTTGCAGTTTGTCGACGAGCTCCGCGCAACGCACCGAGTCCTCGTGTGCGTAAGACACGAATACGCGCGGCCGCCGCGGCTGCTGCCCCGGCTCGCCGGCCGGCGGTAGGGAATCCTGCAATTCTCGCCTCTCCTCCTTTGGAACCTCAGCGAACGAGGAACCGCTTATCGAATCCTACAGGTCAAGTGACGATCCTGCTCACTACGCATGACGCGGGCCGAGTATCGGATAAGACTACGCCCTCGAAGTAATCAGGTTGAGCGTGACCTCCTCCCACGTCAGCACGCGGTCGTCCACCGGGCGCATGAGTTGGTAGTACACGATGAGGATGATGCCGCGGAGCACGACTCATCCTTACCAGAGGTATGCTGGGTAAGGAGCCACGACATGCCTACCTCGACCATCACCAGCAAAGGCCAGACGACCGTTCCGAAAGAAGGCCGCGAAGTGCTCCACGTCGGCCCCGGCGACCGTCTGACGTGGGAAGTCCGCAGCGGCAAAGTCGCGATCACCACGGAGCGTCCAGGCCTGTTCCGCTGGGAAGGGATCTTCAAGGACGGCCCGGCCGATGCCGTCGAGGCCGTGAAGGAAGCCCGGAAGCGCAGAGGACGCCTCTGACCGTGAGCAGTGTCGTCATCGATGCAAACGTCGTCGTGTCGTTCTTCGTCGACCGCGACGAAACACAACGTGCGGCCGCGAAGGCGCTCCTGCTGGAAGCCGTCGACGGCGAGATCACGGCGATCCCGCAGTTCGTCGTCTTCGAAATCAGCTACGTCCTCGAGACCATGTACGGCGCCACGGCGAGCGCCTGGCCACGCTGATCCGCGATGTCATTACCCTGCCGGGCGCGCGGGTCAAAGACGCGGGCATTCGTACGTACTGGTAAGGATCCGCCGGAAGGACGCCCCGTCTATCGCACGGCCTCACGCGCTGCGATACGAGAGAGCCGCCAGATCCACCTCATTCACCAGCCGCGCCTCGGGCCGAAGAGCGTCGGCGAACGTGGGATGCGGCCCGTCGTCGCGGATGAGGAACCACGTCTTTCCGAGCAGCGCCCGCTGCGCCAGGGCTTGTGCTTCGTGCCACACGGCCTGGCTCGGGTAGCGGAGGTCGACCACCACGACCGGGGCGTAGTCGATGAGCAGCAGGACCGTGGCCGCCCACAGGTTCGGGCGGGTGCGGAGGCTCCAGACGCGTGGGACGGTCGGGTCGTGGAAAAGGCCGAGGGGCATGCCGTTTTCGCGGCTCCATTCGGCGCGCTGCAACTCGTATAACTGGCGTCCGCCCTCGTTCTCGCGATCGAGCAGCGTGACGGCGGTCGGGCCCCAGACCTGGCGCAGGTTGTAGAAGACGCGGAAGGCGTCGAATTGCGACGCGCCGAGGAAGAGCTGTGTCGGCGGGGGCGCAGCCGATCGAGCATCACGATCGCGCCGACGGCGGCGAGCAGCGACGGAAGGGCCACGGCGAAGAACGGGATCGGGATGAAGGCCGCCAGTCCCGCGGCAACGGCATAGATGGGCAACTCGCCGATCACCGGCGTGTTGACGAAGAAATCGCGGCGCGGCTGGCGGAGGCGCAGCAGGACCATCAGCGGGAGGCCGCGCAGGAAGCGGCGGATGCCGAGGCCGCGGAGCGAGCGTTTGTAATTACGGATCGTATTGCCTGCGTAGAAGACGAAGAAGTACGCGAGCAGAATGGTGATGCCGGTCAGTCCGAGCCAGTACATCCAGTTCGGCTGCGGCCGCACCCACGTCACGCCGGGCGCCGCGAGGCTCCAGCGCTCGAACGTCCGCCAGGCGAGCCGGAGCGCCCACACTCCGAGCCATGAATAGAGGCCGGCGACGGCGAGGACGGCGGCGTTCAGGATCAGGACCGGCTTCCAGATCGAGCCGCGTGGATACTGACTCCGCACCCAGTGCACGCCGGCCAGCCAGACTTCGAACGCGAAGTACAGCGGCGTCGCCAGCGCCACGGCCACCAGGATCGTTCCGGTGCGCGCCATCGTGCGCACCGGCTGCGCCAGCAGCTCGAGGCGACCGTCGAAGGAGAAGCCGGCGATGACCGCACCGCAGAATGCGAAGAAGGTCCAATGCAGTCCCCATTGGAGCACGCGGATCATGGCAAGGCAGCCCCATCCATCGATCAGTAGTGACGTTCAGCCCGGGTTCGTTACAACCGCGCCGCCCGCTCCCGGTACGGCATTGCTGACACTCTTGCGCGTCTGTTTCCGGAAGCGTACCATCCAGCGTTCCTTCCATCATTGAGGCCCTCCGTACTGGCGCCTGTCGTGCGCCCGCGGAGATTCATGGACGTTGCGCTACAGCCCGGAGGTTTCGTTGACTCAGTACCGCCGCTTTGTCCTTGCTGTCCTTCTCAGCTTTACGGTCATCATGCCGGTGACCGCGCAGAATCGCGCGACGTGGGAGCGCCGTCCCGCGCAGATCTATAGCTACGATACCCGCGGCGCCCTGACGCTCCCCTCGAGCAAGGCAGCGGCGGCCGTGGTGGAGGAGTTCCTGACGGCGCACGGTCACGACGCCGCAACCGCGCGCACGATCGCGGACGGCATTCCGGGCCGCGAACGAGTGGCCACCCAGTCCGCCGGCCCGCGCTCGACGCGGTCGGATGACGGCCTGACCCACGTGCGCGCCGACCAGCGCGTCGAGGGGCTGGTGGTCTACGGCTCCTACATCAAGGCGGCGCTCAACGACCAGGGGCAGCTCGTGCACCTGATCGAGAACCTCGCCCCGGTGTCGGCAATCACCCGCGCCGCGATCGGCGAGGAGCGGGCGCTCGAGGCAGCCATCGGCCGCCTCCACCCGCGCGTCGCCGCGCCGCAGCGGGCCGGCCGTACGCAGGACGGACAGGTGCTCTTCACCGGCAATGCGTTCTTCTACACGCCGCCCACGGCAACGCGCGTGCTCGCGTCGATGCCGGACGGCCTGCTCCACGAGGCCTTCCTCGTCGAGACGTGGACGAACAGGAAGAACCTCCTGCACCACACGCTGGTCAGCGGCGAAGGCGAGATCCTCAACATCGAGCTCCGTACGAACTCCGACCAGTACTTCGTCTATCTCGAAGACCCGGGTAAGGAGGCGGCGCAGACGCTCGTCAGCGGCCCAGCTCCCGTCTCCCCTGCCGGCACGGTGCCCTCCCCCAACGGCTGGCTCACCGGTACGCAGAAGACCACCAACATCGTCGGCAACAACGTCCGCGCCTACCTGGACGTGGTGTCGAACAACCTGCCCGATTCCGGCGGCACGACCGTGACCAACGGCTCGTTCACCACGGTGCACAACCGGACCGCCGCCCCGGGCACGACCGCGAACCGCGCCGTCGCCGTGCAGAACCTCTTCTATCTCAACAACCGGATCCACGACATCCTCTACACGGCCGGCTTCAACGAGTCCGAGCTGAACTTCCAGACGAACAACTTCAGCCGTGGCGGGCTCGGCCTCGATGCCGTCAACGCCGAAGCGCAGGACGGCGGCGGCCTCGATAACGCGAACTTCGCCACCCCGGGCGACGGCCTGAAGCCGCGCATGCAGATGTATCTCTGGACCGGCAAGCCGTCGCACCAGGTCGTGTTGGGCGCTTCGCTCTTCTCCGCCGCCGGCGCGGCGTTCGGTCCGGCGCTGACCAGCACCGGCAAGACGGGCGCGCTCTCGGCGACCTCGCCCGCTGACGGATGCACCGCGATCTCGACCGTGCTCACGGGCAAGATCGCGATCATCGACCGCGGCACCTGCGACTTCGTGGTCAAGGTCAAGAACGCGCAGCTCAAGGGTGCGGTCGGCGTCATCGTCGCCAACCACGCCGCGGGGGGCGACAGCCTGATGAGCATGGGCGGCACCGACGGCACGATCAGTATCCCCTCGGTCTTCGTCGGGCAGACGGACGGCGCGACCCTGAAGGCCGCTGCCGGCACCAGCTCGACCATCCGTATCACCACGCCGGCGCCGCTGCAGCGCGACGGCGATCTCGATTCCGACATCGTCTACCACGAGTACGGCCACGGCCTGACGTGGCGCATGATCGGCAGCATGAGCGGCCCGATGTCGGGCGCCATCGGCGAGGGCATGAGCGACGTCCTGGCCATCGTCCTGAACGGCGACGACCGCGTGGGCGAGTACTCGACGAGCGACGCGCGCGGCATCCGCAGCGCGCCGTACGCGAGCTTCCCGCGCACCTACGGCAGCGTCACCGGTGCCGGCGGCGTGCATTTCGACGGCGAGGTCTACGGCGCCATCGGCTGGAAGCTCCGCGAGCTCTACCTCGGGGCCGGCCTGACCGAGACCGACGTCCTGCGCGACCTCGTGCAGGGCATGCGCTTCACTCCGGCCGCACCGAACTACCAGCAGATGCGCGACGGCATCCTCGCCGCCACCACGACCAATGACTGCAAGGTCTGGACGGCGTTTGCGCTGTACGGCGTCGGCAGCGGCGCGACGTCGACCGTCTCCGGCTCGACCGTGACGGTGACCGAGTCGTTCACCATCCCGGCCGGCGTCTGCCCGTAAGCACTACGACAGCAGAGACATGAGAGGCCGCCGCGGGCAACCGCGGCGGCCTTTTTTTAGGCGCGTCCACGAGGGAGACGACGAGGGGCCTCCGGAGGCCTCCCGTGGTCCCTCGTGCACTCATGGCAACGGCACGTCGTTGAGTGCGAACGCGTAGCGCACGATGTTTTTCGACGTCTTCATGCTGACGCGCATCTTCCAGTCGACCTGTGGCTTGCCCGCCCAGGTCGAGAGGTAGACCAGGCCTTCCTCGTCGCGCATCATGACCGGTTTCACCTCGCCGGCGGCGTCGATGTAGGTGATCTGCTGGATGCGCTTATTGGGGTCTTTGATCCGTGCCAGCAGCTCGGTCTCGTCCACACCGAAGAGTGATTCGAGGAAGCTGGTGAGCATGTTCGCGAGCTCTTCGCCGGCGAAGCCGAGCTCCGCGTACTCTTTCTTCTTCGCCTCGGCGTGGCGGTTCTTCTCCGCCTCGATCTGCGCGGTGGTGAGCAGCGCGATCTCGATGCCGTTCGCCTTCAGCGCCCTGTGCGAAATCGACTTGCCGGACGTGGAGACGAATTTCGGGATCTCGGCGACGCTGTTCGGGTCTTTGGCCGGCATCAGCAGCTCGATCTCGCCGCGGAGCTCACGGACCTTCGTGGCCTTGCGATCGGGGTTCATCAGCATCACCGAAACGCTCGCCGGCATCGGCGGGTCGTCCTTGATGCCCATGCTCAGCCGCTGATTCGCCTCCAGTTCCGGCTCCTGCGCCTCCGGATCGCGCAGATTGCGTCCCGAATCATCGACGGCGCTCGTGATGAGCACCCGCGACGCCGCGACCTCGGACGATTTCATTTGCGGCAGGTCGAGCGCGATCATCAGGTGCGAAAAGCTGCCGTTCGTGCGGCGGTCGTTGACCTGGCGCACCGCGACGTCGACTTTGGCAGCCTGCTGCGCGGCGGCAGCATTGCTGAACAGAATGAGAGCGAGAGCGAGCAGCTTCTTCATGGCAACGGCACCTTCAGGTCGAATGGGACCGAAACGCGGGTCTTGTCGGTGAGGAGCATCAGCTGCAGCGTGGCGTTCGCCGGCAGCGGCTGCGCTGGATTCAACGTCATGAGCGACGACTCGCCGCGCGAGCTCGTGCCGCGGCTGGTCATGTGGATCGGCTCTCCGTCCTCGCCGAGGACCTCGATGCGGTAGATCCGGTCGAAATCGCTCGTTTCGCCGGAGAGGATCACGGCCGTGTCGGACACGTCATCGTCCATCCCCTCGAAGGCCTGGGCGAGCGCGACGGCGAGCTCGATCTCCTTCTCCGGAGCGCCCTGCTTCTTCCCTTCGGCGCGGAGCTGCTCGATGTCCTTCTCGGTGATCTTCCGTGCTTTCGCCGCGGCGGCGTAGCCCTCACGGGACAGCGGAGTGATCTCCAGCTTCGCCGCTTTCAGCGCCTTCGCCGACAGCGGTTTGTCGAGTGTCGCCAGTGCGTTGGCGATCTTGACGCTCGCACCCGGATCGCGGCTCGGGACGTACAGCTCGATCGTTCCCTTCATGCGCACCGAAGTGGCGTTGCGGGCAGGCTGCCCGACCGCGACCTGCAACGTGCCGTTGTTGTACTCGCGCGGATAGAAGTCGGGGACGTTGGGCTTGCTGACGAGAGAAGTCCCCTTGTCGTCCTTCGCTTCCCTGACGATCACGCGCGCGGCGGTGACTTTGTCCATCCCGGAGCCGTTGACTTTCACGCGCAGCTCCAGCCCGCCCTGGACCTGAAAGCCGCCCGGATCGGCGCTGGAGACCCGGTTGTCGACGACATCCTCGAGCTCGAGGACAACGCCGGTTTGAGCCTCCACCCCGGCCGCCAGAAGAAACGCGAAACAGAGCCCGAGAGCTGGCCGCATGTCTCACCTCATTTGTTTTGTGCGCGGAGAATACTCCAGCGCACACGCGCCGAACGTGCGGCGGATCACAACGGACGCCCTACAGCAATTCCTTCAACCGCACATACCCCGCACGGCTCACCGGCAGCTTCGTTCCATCGCGCAACAGTGCCACGCGGCTGTCCTTGGCGTACAGCTCGAGCTTTTCGAGGCGTTCGATGTTCAGCAGGTAGGAGCGGTGGATGCGCACGAAGCGGTCGGGATCGAGCTCGGATGCGAGGTCGCCGAGGGTCTGCTGCTTGCGCAGCTTGCGGCCGGCGGTGGCGATGACGATGGCGTCGTCGTCCGCTTCGACGTAATCGACGCGCGAGACCGGCACCACGTCGATCGCACCGTTCTCGTCGCGCACCACGATGCGCTGCAGCGGTTTCGTGCGCAGCTTCGCCGCCATCGGTCCCACGGGGACGCGGTCGCGCAGCAGCATCTGCTGCCGCACCCGCTCCAGCACCGCTCGGAACCGCTCCTCGGAGAAAGGCTTGAGCAGGTAATCGAGGGCATGCACTTCGAACGCGCGCAGCGCGTACTCGTCGTACGCGGTCACGAAGACGACCATCGGCGATCGGTCCAGCAGCGACAGCACCTCGAACCCGTCGAGCTTCGGCATCTGAATGTCGAGAAAGAGCAGGTCGGGATCGTGCGCGCTGACGGCCTTCACCGCCTCGAAGCCGTTCGCGCATTCGGCCACGATCTCGAGCTCCTCGTCCATGGCCAGGTACTCGCGCACCAGCTGGCGCGCGAGCGGTTCGTCGTCGACGATCACGCAGCGGATCATGCGGGCAACTCGATTTCCACGCGGTACACGCCCGCGTCCTCGGTAGTCGTCAAGGCAGCGCGCCCGCCGGAGATCGCCGCCAGGCGTCCGCGCGCGTTCTGGATGCCGATGCCTTCGCCGCGCGCTACGTCGCGGTCGGGATCGGCGGGATTCTCGATGCGGATGCGCAGCAGGCCGCCGTCCACGCGCGCCCGCACGTCGACGACGCCGCCATCGAGCGTCGAGGCGATGCCGTGGCGGACGGCGTTCTCAATCAGCGGCTGCAACAGCAGCGGCGGAACCGATCGCGCCGCGGCCGCGTCGTCGACGTCGATGTGCATGTCGAGCCGCGCGCCGAAGCGCACTTTCTCGATGGCCAGATAACGCGAGGCGAGCTCGATCTCCTGCGCCAACGTAATGCGATCCAGCGCGCCGAGGCGGAGGGTCTGGCGGAAAAAGTTGGCCAGCAGCTGCGTCATCTCGCGCGCGTCGCCGGGCCGCGAGCCGCACAGCGCGGCGACGGCATTGAGGCTGTTGAAGAGGAAGTGCGGATCGATCTGCGCCTTGAACGCCTTGAGCTCGGCCTCGCGCGCCAACAGTTGATAGCGCAGCGCCGCTTCCTCCGCGCGGCGCGACGCTTCCACTTCCAGCACGAGGTAGTGCACGGCGATCATCGCGGCGTACAGCAACACGCCGACACCGAGAATCATGGTGGTATCCGCCGCGGTCTCGCCGAGGAGCGACAGCCACCGCTGCCAGGCCAGGAGCCATAGGCCGCTGGCCACGACCGCCGCGCCGAGGTGCGCAACGGCCAGGCGCGTGAAGCCGGTCGTGCGCAGCGGCAACGCGCGGCAGGAGAAGCGCGACGCGAATCCGATGAACCCGAAGAGGAGCGACGGCGGCACCGCCGCGGCGATGGCCGTCGTCGCGGCGATGCCCTGCCGCGTGAGCAGGAACGCGGAGCTGACGAGCGCCACGCCGGAGACGGCGGCGACGGCGTACAACGCCACCCGCACGCGCTCGAGCGTCAAGCCGAAGCCTCGGCGGAGTGCTTCACTTCGATGCCGCCCATGATCGCGCTGCCTCGCACGATGAGTGTCGTGGCATTCTCCGCCGCTCCCACCGTTTTGTCTTCGAACCCGCCGAGGATCTGGGCGACGTGGCTCTCCACCCTCCACCCGCGCGGCACCCGGATCTCGATCCCGCCCCAGAACGCCAGCGCGTAGATCTCGATCTCGCCGCGCGGTGCTTTGGCGGAACTGAGGTCGACGTCGCAGCCGCCCATCACCGCGACGAGATCCGCGCCGGCGAACTCCTGCGAGCCGACGTGCAGGACGTTGCCCGCCATGACCGCGGCGGCGCTGAACATCGTGCCGGCGGGCTTCGGCCGGAGCGCCTGGCGGATGAGCGTCACCCCGCCGAGGCTGATCAGCAGCGGCCAGAGTCCGATCAACTGCCAGAACGCAATCGTATCGAAACCGAGCTGCCGCATCAGGAAGAGGACGCCGACGCCGGTCCACACCGCGGCACCGAACCAGCGCCGCTGCGGCAGGTGCGCGAGGCCGATGACGATCACGGCCACCGGCCAGTATTCGACGTAGTCGCGCGCGTCCAGGCGGCCGATGCGATCGAGCCAGAAGATGATGCCGACGGTCAGGAGGAGCGCGCCCCACGCGAGCTGCATCCAGACGTTACGTTTAGTGCTGTTGTTCATGGCGCTCCTCCTCGGGCAGAGCGACGTCCACCATCACGCGAACGATCATGCCGCCCCCGAGGGCGATGAGCAGCAGCGGCCAGGAGTTGCCGTAGGTCATGCCGAGGAAGCGGAACTGGATGAGCTGCAGCCAGGTCCCGATGGTGATGAGCCAGAGGCCGTTCCAGAGCGTCGCGCGGCGGAACAGTTTCGGGACGCCGAAGACGATCAGCACGAGCGGCCAGAAGCGGCGCACGAGGTCCCCGAACTCGAGGATGCTGTAGCGGTCCACGAGCATCAGGATGCCGATGGTGATGAGCACGAATCCGGCGCCGAGCGCCCCCGTGTCGATCTTGCGGTTCATGCGCTCCTCCGCGCCTTGACTTCGATGCCGGCCATGACCGCGGCGCCGCGGATGATGAGGCGCTTGTTTGGATCGCCCGCCGCGCGGCCACGCTTCATCTCGAAGCCGGCCATGACCGGCGTGACTTCACTGATCACTTCCCAGTGGTCAGGGACGAAGAGCTCGACACTCCCCCACCAGGTGAAGATGTCGAGCACCGCGGGGCTGGTGGTGATGTCGGCGTCCATGAGGTCGATGGTCTGCCCCCCCATGACCGCGACGATGTTGCCGCCGCGGTAGTCCTTCGTCGTCTCGACGGTCTTCCTGTTGGCGAAGATCGCGACGCCGCCGGTGGTCGCCAGCTCCCGTCCTCCCCCCATCGCATGGACGATGAAGCCGATACCGGCGGCGATCAGCACCAGCGGCCAGAGATCGAAGACCGAGAAGCGGATCCAGCCGAGGTTGAGCGCCAGCAGCCAGGCGCCGATGAGGATGATCACCCCCGCCGTCAGTTTGCTGCTGCCGGCAGACAACAGCTTGAACACGCCGAGTGCCATGACCAGGGCCGGCCAGAGCTCGAGGTACGGCTCGGCTTCCATGAGGTCGAGGTTGTCCGCCGTCAGCAGCAGCCCGGCGGCCGTGAAGAACAGCCCCGCCATGAGCTTCCCGATGCTCTGGATGGGCGCGGGTTGGGTGTGAGTCGCTTCCATACGTTGCTCCTTTGTTCTGCGGGCAATGTACGGAGGTAGCCGCCCCCGGTCTCGGGAGCGGCGGTGAATGGTGGTGCGCGGCCGGTAAGTGGCGATTATGCCGCGGGCACGCCGGTCGCGACGTGCATCCGCACCATCGCCTGGATGTGGCGGGCGACGTCGAGGTACACCTGTTGCGCGGCGCCGGTGGGCTCGGGGATATCGGCGGCCGGATCGAGGCGGCGCGTCTTGGCGGCGGCCGCGGGGTACAGCTCCAGCAGCTCGTCCCGTTGTTCTTCGGTCATGCAGTAAATGACGTCTGCGGACGCCACTTCATCCCCTGTAATCGGCCGTGCCGTGTGTGCGGGTGCAGTGATCGTCAATTCGCGCAACGCTGCCTGCGACGATTCGTCCATCGCCGAGCCGGTGCGCGGCTTGAGTCCGGCGCTATCCGCGCGGACCGGTCCGCGGAGCACCTCGTCGGGAGACAAGCCGAGGCGCAGGGCGATCTCGGCGTTTGCGATCGCTGCCGCCATCGGTGAGCGGCACGTATTGCCGCGGCAGACGAAGAGAATGGCGTAACGGTCCGGCGCCACGGTCGCGCCACGCAAGGCACGTCCGCGCACGAACGCCCATGCGTCCTCGAGGCGATGATGGGCCGGGGACAACAGCAGCAGAGCCGCGATGATCATCGCGGAGGAAATCAGCTGCGAAGACGGCGGCGCCGGGAAGTCCGTGAGTCTCGACAACAGCAGCACCGACGAGAAACCTGCAAGGAAACTGGCCCCGCAGAACAGCGGTACGCAGAACGTGTTCTCCCGGCGGTCGAGGTAGATGAGCGTGCCGAAGATGTTATGGCTCGCATAGAAGACGCCGATCAGCATGACCGGCAGCACGGCAGCCGGGTGCATCGTCCAGAACGTCGTGAAGCCGCGGCGCAGCGCGAGCGAGGTGGCGCCGCTTCCCAGGAACGCCGCCAGCAGCGGGATGAGCGGGAGCAGCACGATCGTCACCAGCACTTCCTGCACGAAGTAGCTGCGCGTGACCGTGCGATCGGTGACTTTGGCCAGGGCCGTCATGCACGGCGTGCGGAGCGCGTATCCGGTCAGGTAGATGCCGAGGTTGAGCGCTGCCACCAGCGGCAGCGAGAAGTCCTTCGCGGCGGCGAGCGAGACGACGAGCGCGCAGAAGCTGATCGCCAGCGCCGCCCAGGAGAACCAGCGGACGTTGCGGCCGAAGACCGAGTCGATGATCGGTCCCATGATCAGGAGTCCGCCCCGCATCAGGAGCAACGCCAGCACGATCGAGATCCCTTTGAACGTAAAGGCGATGGTGGTGCTGCCGATGATCAGCGCCAGGCCGAAGCCGGACAACGCGATCGCGGGAGTGGTCACCGGGATGGGAATGCCTGCGAAGCGGCGGAAGCTCGCGTACTTCCACCAGCCGACCATCGTGATGATCAACGGGACGGTCAGGACGGTCCCGAGGATCGCCGCCGGAAGGATCTCGAACCCGAGCAGACCCTCGGGGACGCCCGGCACCAGACCGGCGGTGACGGCCTTCGACAGCGCCGCGTACGGCGTGTAGAAGAAGAGGAAACCGAGGGCCAACAGCCACACGGTGTGTTTCCGCGGATGGTCCGACATCGACGATGCGCCCCCTCCTCTAGAACGCGTCGCGATGCCGGTTTGTGAAAACGCGCCCACTTGGTCACGCGTCTGGCTCTCCTTCAAACCACAAATGCGGATCTTCGTACCAAACCCCTCACCCACCCCGCATTTGAGGCCTAGATTCACGAGCCAGGAGGTGTGACGTGAAACCCTGCAGGCTCCTCGCGGTTCTGTTGCTCGCCCTTCCCCTCTCCGCACAAGTCGTCGTCGATCCCGGTCCGCGCGGCGGCACGCCGGATGCGGGAGGTCCGCTCGCATCCGTTGCCGCCAACAATCCATTCAAGATCCTCGACTTCTTCCTCAATGCGGAGCAGCGCTTTCAGGAGATCGGCTCGGTCAAGGGGACGATCGTCGGCGCGCCGGACGATGGTCTCGGGCCGCGCTTCAACGCCCTCGGATGTGCGCGTTGCCACGCGCATCCGGCGGTCGGCGGCTCCAGTCCGGCCGTCAACCCGCAGGTTGCCGACGGGAAGGCGCAGGGGGCGGCCAACGTCATCCCTTCGTTCATCACGTCGACCGGGGTGATCAAGGAGGCGCGCTTCGTCTACTTCACCGACGCGAGCGGGAATCCGGTCACCTCGCAGCCGAACGGGCAGGTCATGCCTCTGTTCACGATCGCCGGACGGACCGACTCGGGCAGTTGCACGACTGCGTTCATCCAGCAGCCGAACTTCGCCAATGCGGTGGCGAAGAACAACATCGCCTTCCGCATCCCCACCCCGCTGTTCGGCCTCGGGCTGGTCGAGAACATCGACGACTCCGCGCTGCAGATGGTGCTGACGCAGCACTACACGGGCCCGTATTACGTCGGCGGGACGTTCAACCGCAGCCCGAACGACGGCACGATCAGCCGCTTCGGCTGGAAGGCGCAGAACAAGTCGCTCGAGCTCTTCGCCGGTGAGGCGTACACCGTCGAGCAGGGCGTGACCAACGAGCTGTTCACGCAGGAACGGCCGTCGCCGGAAGAGAACCGCGACCAGGGTCCCGGCCTGGCGGTGCAGTGCCGCCTCAATCCGACTCCCGAGGACCATACGAACCTGGACGTGCCCGCGGAGGACACGCCGAGCGACACGGTGATGTTCGCCCTGTTCATGCGCCTCCTCAAGCCGCCGGTGGAGAACATGGGGAACCCGGCCACCAATCCGAACTTCAGCCGCGCCCTCAACGGCTCGACGATCTTCATCGACATCGGGTGCAACTCGTGTCACCGGGACAAGTTCACCACCGAGCCGTCGTCGATCACGCCGGACCTGAGCAGCAAAGTGGCGCGGTTGCACAGCGACCTGGAGATCCACCACATGGGCACCGGCCTGGCCGACAACATCCAGCAGGGGAACGCGGGCGGCGACCAGTTCCGCACTGCGCCGCTGTGGGGGCTCGGCAAGCGGCGGTGGTTCCTGCACGACGGACGGACGACCAACCTGATCACCGCGATCAACGCACACCAGTCGCCCGGCTCCGATGCGAATCCGGTCATCCTGAACTGGAGCCTGTTGACGCCGACGGCCCAGCAGGACCTCATCTACTACCTCCGATCGCTCTAGGAGACCGAAACGATGCCGCTCCTGTTCATGATGGTGTTGTGGCTCTCGGCACAAGGTGCGGTGCCGAAAGACGTGATCCTCGTGCCGGGGGCGGTGCCCAGCGCGAGCGACACGACGACGCCCGTCCCGGAAGCGGGACAGCTCGGTGGCGGGCGGTATCGCAACGCGTATTTCGGTCTCACCTATCCGATCCCCGCCGGCTGGACCGAACAGCCGGCGGGCCCCCCTCCGTCGGATGCCGGCGGCTACGTGCTGACCCAGTTCGCGACGATGGAGGAGCAGCGGCTCAAGGCGCACGTGCTCGTCACGGCGCAGGATCTCTTCTTCGCCCCGTTCGAGGCAGCCGGCGCGAAGGAGCTCTCAGCGATGACGCGAGGCCAGGTCCCGGCGCGCTACGAATTCGACAAAGGACCGGACCAGGTGACCATCGCAGGCCGCACGTTCTACCGGCTGGCCTACAAGGCGCCGGTCAGCGGCCTGCGCTGGCGGATCTTCACCACGGACGTACGCTGCCACACGCTGACGTTCACGTTCACCGGAACCGACGTCGCGGTCCTCGACGCAGCGGAGAAAGCACTGGGCGGGCTGGCCCTGGATGGCAAAGCGCCGGTATGCGTGAACGACTACGCGCGCGATCACGCCGTGACGAAGACCACGCCGGCCTTCGCGAACCGTTACAACACGATCCCGGTGCGGGTGATCATCGATACCGAGGGAAAGGTGAAGCACGCGCACCTGCTCAGCGCATTTCCCGAGCAGTCGCAGGCGATCCTGACCGCCTTGCGCGACTGGCGTTTCGAGCCATACGTGGTCGATGGCAAGGCGGTGGAGGTCGAGACCGGACTGGTGTTCGGCCTGCCGCGCCTCGTCGTGCGCTGACGCAGCACTCCAAACTGCTGGCGTGATGTACGCTGTCGTCACACGGAAAGTGAGGCCTCGTGTCTGCGAGCGAGGATTTCTGGGACGACATCCTGGGGCACTTGAGAGACCGGGTGCTTTTGCCGGTCGTGGGCCCGGAGCTCGTCACGGTGCAGGACGGCGATCGGCAGGTGAGCCTCTCGCGACTCCTCGGCGAGCGCGTGGCCGCGCGCTATCAGCTCGACGTGAACTGGGGTCCCCTCTCGGGACTCGATGACGCGGTCGGCGCGTTTCTCTCCGCGCGCGGAAGCCGCGAGGCGGAGCGCCTCTACCGCGTCGTCAATGACCTGCTGTCCGCCCTCGATTCGCCGCCGCCGGAGGCGCTGCGCCAGCTTGCGGGCATCCGCGACTTCCGTCTCTTCCTCAGCACGACCTTCGACCCGCTGCTCGCCCGTGCGCTCAATGACGTCCGCTTCGGCGGCGAGCCTCGCACGCGCGAGCTCTGGTTCTCCCCGAACCAGTCGACCGCCGAGCAGCAGGAAAACGCGCGCGAGCCCCGCGACGCCGACACGGTCGTCTTCAAGCTGTTCGGCAAGGCGTCGTCCACGCCGCAATACGCGATCCATGACGAGGACGTGCTCGAGTGGCTGCACGTGCTGCTCACCGAGACGGCGCGGCTCCCCGACTGGCTGGGCGACGAGCTCAAATCCAGCCCGGTCCTGTTCCTCGGCTGCCAGCTCTCGGACTGGATCGGCCGCCTGCTCACGCGCATGGCCAGCAAGAGCCGCCTGTCGCTGGAGAGCAAGCAGTTCTTCATCGTGGGCCAGTCCGTCGCGCGCTCGCCGGCGCTGGCAGGGTTCTTCCAGACGTTCGGCGGCGGCACGCGCGTCCAGGTGCTCGACGCCGATCCTGCCGCGTTCGTGGCCGAGCTTTCCGAGCGCTGGCACAAGCGCAATCCGCCCGAGCAGGCCCCACCGCCCGCCGGCAAGGGGAGCATCTTCATCAGCTATGTGCGCGAGGACGCCGACGCCGCACGCCGGCTCTCCACCGCGCTCTCCGACATCGGAGGGGACGTCTGGCTCGACGAGCGCCGTCTGCAGCCGGGCACCCGTTGGGAGGAAGAGATCCTCGCCAGCATCCGGCGCGAGGTCCGGCTCTTCCTGCCGATCATCTCGAAACACACCGAGAGCCGCGAAGAAGGCTATGTATTCAAGGAGTGGCGGGAGGCGGTGGAGCGCGCGAAGGGCATCCCCCCGGGCGGCCGGCGCTTCATCTTCCCGGTCGTCATCGACACCGAATACGACGGCAACCCCTCACGCTACCGGCAGGTGGAGGACGCGTTCACGGCTTCGCATTGGGGACAGGCTCCCGGCGGCGCTCCCGACGAAGCCCTGGTCAACGCGTTGCGCGACGCCATCCGTGACATGCGGCGCAAGGAAGCATGATGGACGGCACCGTCGGCGTGCCTGCCACTCAACTCGATCCGGAGAACCCGTGGCCGGGGCTCGAGTCGTTCGAGGAGAGCGCCCGGGACTACTTCCATGGCCGCGAGGCGGAGGCCGAAGATCTGCTCCGCCGCGTTTCCGACGCTCCCCTGACGGTGCTCTTCGGCAAGTCCGGGCTCGGCAAGACGTCGCTGCTGAAAGCCGGACTCTTCCCGCGGCTGCGCGAGAAGAACTTCCTCCCCGTCCACGTGCGCCTGGACATCCGTCCGGACGCGCCGGAGCTGGGCGAACAGCTGCGCGACAGCCTCCTCGCGGTGATTGCACGCGAGCGCGTCGACGCGCCGCCGTTCGCTCCCGGCGAAACGCTCTGGGAGTACCTCCACCGCGCGGACCTGGAGCTGTGGAACGAGCAGAACTATCCCCTCACCCCGGTATTGGTGCTCGACCAGTTCGAGGAGGTCTTCACCCTCGGCGAGCGGCTCCCTGAAAGCGTGGAAGGCTGCAAGATCGATCTCGGAGACCTCGCCGAGAACCGCATTCCGGCGGCCTTCGCGAGCCGGCTGGCGATCGACCCCACGGCCGCGCAAGGGCTCGACCTGCGGCGCATGGCCTATAAGCTGGTGGTGACGCTGCGCGAGGACTTTCTGCCGCACCTCGAAAGCTGGCGCGCGGCCGTGCCGTCGCTCGGGCGGGTGCGCGTGCGGCTGCTTCCCATGCGTCCCGAGCAGGCCCTGTCGGCCGTATACGACACCGCACCGCATCTCCTCGACGAGCCGCTGGCCCGGCGCATCGTGGCGTTCGTGGCGGCGGCGCAGATTGCAACGACGCAGGCGCACGGCGAGGGAGCCGCGCCGCAGCCGATCGGTGGCGGCGAGATCGAGCCGGCGCTCCTGAGCCTCTTCTGCCGCGGCCTCAACGAGCGGCGCAAGCAGCAGGGGGCGGACCGCTTCGACGAGCAGCTCCTCGAAGGCGCACAGCAGGGCATCATCGCCGACTACTACCGCTCGTGTGTCGAAGGTCTGCCCGACAGCGTGAGCCGGTTCATCGAGACGGACCTGATCACGGAGAAAGGCTTTCGCAACAGCTACGCGAAAGACGACGCCGTTCCGGCGTTCCTGACCGAGGAGCAACTCGACCGGCTGATCAACCGCCGCCTCCTGCGGGTGGAGGAGCGCTACGGCACGGCGCGCATCGAGCTGACACACGATCTGCTGACCCGGGCCGTGATGGCGGACCGCGACCGGCGGCGGGTGGAGGAAGACAAGGCCGCGCTGGCGCGTCGCGCCGAGGAGGGGCGGCAGGCGCTCGCGGCGCAGGCGCGGATCCAGCGGCGGCGCGTGCTGGCCATGGCCTTCGTGGCGCTGGTCTGCCTGGGCTTCGCCGGCTTCGCAGCGTGGCAATGGCGGGGAGCACTGGCCGCGAAGCAAGCCTCGGAGGCGGCGAAGACCATCGCTGAGCAGGCGACGGCAGAAGCAAAGGCTGCGCGGTCAGTCGCCGTGGAGGCCAGGACTGCCGCCGAGCGGGAAAAGATCGCCGCGGAGCGGGCAACGATCGCCGCCGTGCAGGAAAGGGACAGAGCACAGATCGCGGAAGAAAAAGCGAGGACTGCTGAATCGGAAGCACAGACGCAAGCACGGCGGGCCGAGACGAGCGCCGCGAAAGAGCTCATCGCGCGGGGCAGTTCCGAGGCGCGGCGGATGGAAACCGAAGCGCGGCTTGCGTTCGACGAATCGGGCGCGGCGCTGGTCAAAGCCACGCTGTTGTCTGTCGCCTCCCTGCGCTCGTCGCGGACGGTCGACGGCCAGATCTCGCTGACGCGATTCCTCGGATTGCTTCCCAAGGCACCCCTCTGGCGGAGATCCGTCGCGGAACCCGCGAACTTCACGGAGCGCCGACGAGCACTGGCCATCAGCCCGGACGGGGCGCGGCTTGCCGTGGCCGGCGAGAGCGGCCCGGTGCAGCTCCTGGATGCGCGCACGGGACAGCCCATCCGCTCGTTCGATGTCCCGCGGAACGACGCTGCCAAGACGATGCTCGCGTTCAGCCCGGACGGAGCGTTCCTCGTGATGGGCTGCGGACATCAAGCCTGTGTCATCGACGCCGCGAGCGGACAGATCGTGACCCGCCTGCCGAGCGCTGAGGCCAGGCACGGCGACCTGGTCTGGTCGGCCTCGTTCTCACCGGATGGCAAGCAGGTGGCGATGTCCAGCCGCAACTCCGGCGACGTCCTCGTCTACGACGTGGCCACCTGGCAGACGACAGCGACGATCCGCGGACAGGTCGCTGTGTTCTCCGCGGCCTTCAGTCCGCAAGGGAATTGGCTCGCGACCGGAACTGACCTCGCTCTGCATCTCTGGCGCGTCGGGCACTATGATGCGCCCGCCGCGGAGAGCCGAGTCCTGTTCGGGTTCGGGGAGAGAATCTCGTCGATCGCATTTCAGCAGGATGACGCCGTGCTCGTCACCGCAGGCCTGGTGCAGCGATCGTGGCGACTCGGGGCGGGTGACCCCGTGCGACTCGAGACCGCGGCGTCGAAGAGCATCCGGGCGCACACGGTTCTGCCGGTCTTCAGGCGTTTCGGGACATGTTTCGCTGCTGCTGCACCGGATGCCGTTCATCTGCTCTGTAACGACTCGCTTACGGAGATCCTGCGCGTCCCCGAGTCATCGGCGGCTGCCGCGGTCAGCCCCGACGGACGCTGGCTCTTCAACGAGCGGAACGACGGCATACTGGCGGCCTGGCCGCTCGACGCCGGGGTCGAAGCCTCCCGCATCCGCCTCGGCGCACCCGTCCGGTCCATGGCCAGCCCCGAACGGGGTGGATGGGTCGCGGCGGGGACGGAAAGCGGTGAGGTCGCGATCGTCAGCGTCGAGTCGTGGAAGGAGCGCAGGCGGCTGCGCCTTCCGGCGCCGGCCGCGCCAGTGGACAAGGTCATTGCGAGCTCGGACGGGCGGTGGCTCGCCGTCGCGCAGCGTAAGTCGCTGCACGTCTTCGACGCCGGCAGCGGGCGCGAGGTCGCGTCAAAGACGTACGAACAGGACGTCGCCAGGGCAGCCTTCGTCCCCGGAGACCGCTGGCTGGTCGTCGTGACCGGCAACACCGTCAACGTGTGGGAGGCCGGCGACTGGCGCGAGCGGCCGCGCCTGGAGCATGACAGGAAGATCGAGGGCGTGAGAATCAGTCCGGACGGGCGCCGGCTGGCCACCACTCACGCCGACGGGGTGCAGTTGACGCGAGTCTTCGATCTCGCGAGCGGAAACGGCGTGCATCGGGCAGTCGCCGGAGACGACGCGGCATTGGCGTCTTCGTGGCCGGTCCTGGAGTTCAACGAACCCAGGATGACCGTTTTACTCGAGGGAAACGCGTTCATGACGCGTTTGGAGGAACACGAGCAGGTGAGCGTCGACGGTGTGTGGAGCGCGCGCTTTTCGGTATTGGAAGCGACGCTGAGCGACGTGGCGACGGGCCGCGTAGTCGGTCAGTTCGATCACGGTGAACCCATCAACGCGGTCTGCTTCGTCCCCTCCGTGGCACCGCGATGGCTCGTCACTGCCGGGAGCGACGGGACGCTGGCGGCCTGGCCACTCCGCACGGAGGACCTGGCCGACGAGGCATGTGCGCGACTGCGTGCGATCTTCGGCCGCGAAGCTCTCGCGAAGCTCATCGCCGATGCGCATGCGGAAGGGAGCTGCGAAGCGCAGCCGTCGCAGAACAGCGCGCGCAAGTAAACGCTGCGCCGCCTCACCCACCCCTCACTCGCCCGGCAGCACCAGGTGAAAGGTCGATCCGGCACCGGCGGCCGTGTCGATCAGGATCTGGCCGGAGTGCTGGGCCACGATCTGCGACGCCAGGGCGAGGCCGATGCCGTGGCCGGCTTTCCTGGTCGTGAACAGCGGCTCGAAGATGCGCTCGACCAGCTCGGGGGGGATGCCGCTGCCGTCGTCGCGCACGAACAGGGTCACCAGGCGCTCGCCGGTAGGGAGCTGGGGGCGGAGGAACGGGACCGTGTCCGCCCGGGCCGCGCCGAGGGTCACGGTGCCGTTCGTCGGGGTCGCGTCGCAGGCGTTCTTGACGAGGTTCAACAGCACCTGCGACAGCCGGTCGCCGTCAGCGCGGATCGTCAGATCCTCCGCGAGCTCGGTGACGAGCCGGCGCGGGCCGACCAAGCCCCGCGCCTCTTCGCAGAGCGCCGGCAGCCAGGACGAAAGCTCGAGCGTCTGCAGGTGCAGCTCGGGCGGCCGGGTGAACTGGAGGATCTCGTCGGTGAGCCGCTGGCCGCGGCGGACCACGTTGAGGATGTGCCGCGCCAGCTTGGTCAGCGATTCGTCGCCGCGACTGCGATGCTCCAGAACCTGCGCGAACGGCGCCATGCCCATCAGCAGGTTGTTGAACTCGTGCGCGACCGAAGCCGACACCCGCCCGAGCGACGCGACGCGCGAGGCCTGTTCGACCTGCTGCTCCATCTGCCGCTGCCGGGTGATGTCGCGGAACGTCACCACCATCCCGGCGATCCTCCCCTGCTCGTCGCGCATCGGCGCGGCGGCGTATTCGACCCGTACCGGCGTTCCGTCCTTGCGCCAGAACACATCGTCCGGGCAGCCGCGGACCACACCGTCCGCGAGCGTCCAGTGCATGGGGCATTCGTGCTCGGGCAGAGCAGTCCCGTCGGCGCGGCAGTGATGAATGGTGGCGTGCGCGGGACGTCCGATCAGCTTCGTCGGAAGCCAGCCGAGCATCTCGGCCGCGGCGGGATTCTCGAAAATGAAGTTTCCCTCGAGGTCGATCCCGTGCACGCCGTCGCTGATGCTGTTGAGGATCAACTCGGATTGACGCCGAAGCTGATCGAGCGCCTGCTGCGCCTGGCGCCGGGCCGTCACGTCACGCACGTTCGCGACGATCGCGCGGACGTGCGGGTCGGCCAGGTGGTTCGCGCGCAGCACTTCCACGTACCGCCACGACCCGTCGCGATGACGGACGCGGAACTCCGCCACCACCGGCACCGGACTCTGGGCGTGAGGCGAGACGAACCGTTGCCGCACGTACTCCATGTCGTCCGGGTGAATGAGCTCGAACAGGTCGCATCCCACCATCTCGGCGGACGAATAGCCGAACATGCGGGAGATGGCCGGGCTGGCGTACAGGCAGCGCCGCTCCTCGTCCATGGTGAGAATCCCGTCCGACGCATACTCCACCAGCGCGCGGAACTTTGCATCGGCGGCGCGGCGCTCCTCCTCCGCACGCCGCCGTTCGGTAATGTCGGCCAGGAAGACGGTGAACGTCGCCCCCTCTTCATCCGCTTCGGCCGTGATGCGCACCTCGGCCGGGAACTCCGACCCATCGCGCCGCAGGGCGAGCCATTCGACGCGGCGACCGAGCATCGGGAACGACCCGGTCTCGCGGAACCACGCCAGTTCCTGCTCGTGCTGCGGTCGATCCCGGTCCGGCACGATCACCTCGTGCACGGGCCGCCCGAGGACTTCCGCGCGCGACCAGCCGAAGATCTCTTCCGCGGTGCGATTCCAGCGCGTGATGCGGCCGTCGATCCGGACGCCGATCACCGCGTCGAGCGCACCTTCGAGGATCGTGCGCATGCGCGCTTCGCTCCGGATCAGGCCTTCCGTCGCCTTCCCGCGCTCGACCGCGTAGCGCACCGCGCGGACGAGCGCGTTCGGGTCGGTGCTTCCTTTGAACAGATAGTCCTGGGCGCCCGCGGCGACCGCACGCAGCGCGGTCGCCTCGTCGTCGCGGCCGGTGATGACCACGATGGGGATGGCCCCCGCGTCGTCGAGCAACGCATCGAGCGTTTCCAGTCCGGAGGAGTCGGGCAGGCCGAGGTCGGAGAGGATGAGGTCGAAAGCGGAAGAGCGGAGGATCGTGGCGGCGGCGGAAAGACTCGACACGTGCTCGACGGTAAAAGCGAAACGGCGCAGGGTCCCTTCGAGAGCGCAGGCGTCGACGGTACTGTCTTCGATCAGGAGGATCCGGATCGGTACCGCGAACGGTCCCGATTCGGAGTTTCGCCCCGGTAAGGGTTGCATCCCATTGGCCATGGACCGAATTTAGATCCATTGCCGTTCGGGTCCCATCCGTCGCAGCGCGTACTTTTCGGGCGGTGAGCACGTAGGCGTATACGGACGGGACGGGCCATACTGAGCAGCCATGACCCCCTCGTCATCGAGAAAGAGCGGCCTCGCGCCTCTCGGGGATATCCCGTGGGGGACGCACATCTCCCACTTCTTCCACACTGCCGGCGATCTCATCGAGACGCTGGTGCCGTTCTTCGCCGCGGGCCTGGAGCAGCAGGAACGGTGCGTGTGGCTGGTCTTTGACCCGCTGACCGTGGAGGCCGCTGCCGCGGCGGTGCACGGTCTGGACGTGGAGGTCATCCAGGCGCACGACTGGTACATGCGCGACGGCTCGTTCGATGCGGCCGCGGCCACCGAAGCGTGGAGCGTTCTTCTCGACGAAGCGTTGCAACGTGGACGTGCGGGGCTGCGTGCCTGTGGCGGCGCCAAGGGCTGGCTGCGCCTTGAAGACTCGGGCGCTTTCCGCCGCTACGAAGCCTCGCTGGACCGGTGGCTGGTGGGGAAGCGGGTGATCCTGCTCTGCTCCTACCCCCTCTCTGCCCTGGGGGTGATCGACGTGCTCGACGTCGCGCGCAATCATCACGTGGCCCTCGCGAAACGGGACGGCGAGTGGGAAGTGCTGCTCACGGCCGATACCTCGCTGCACGCGCGCAACCTGCAGCAGGCAGCGATCGCCGCGCTGGGGCAGACGGCCATCCGGGAGCACGATCTGTCGCTGGTCATGAATGAAGCGGTCGAGCTCGCGGCACGCACGCTCGGCACCGGCCGCAGCCTGCTGTGGCAGGTGGACCGGGAGCGCGAGCACCTGGTGCAGCGTGCGCGCGCCGGCTGGGACGAGCTTCCGTCCGACGCGACCTTTCCGCTCGTCTCGGGGAGCATCGCTGATTACGTCGTGCGGAACGCGGAGCCGCTCATGGTCGCCGACCTTCGCATCGACCGGCAGTTCGAACAGTCGTGGGTCCTGCGCGACTACGCGATCGTGACGATGCTCAGCGCCGCGGTCCGCAGCCGCGACCGGACGTGGGGGCTCCTCAGCGTGCACTCGCAGACGCGCCGCGCGTTCACGGAAGACGACGTCGCGTTCCTGCAGTCGATGGCGAACGTGCTGGCCCTGGCCATCGAGCGCGACGAATACGAGCGCGAAGAACTGCGCAAGCACGAGCTCGTGCTGACGATCTTCGATCACATGCCGGTGATGATCTCGGTCTGGAGCGCGACCGGCAAGCTGCTGCGTGTGAACCGTGCCTGGGAGCTGTGCCTCGGCTGGTCGGGCGAGGAGGCGCTCGCTCTCGATATCTCGACGCTGTTCCTCGACACTGAATCATGGGACCGTTCCCAGAAGCTCCTCAGCCAGGCCGACCGCCGCTGGTATGACTTCCGGCTCAGGACGCGCGACGGCGGGGTCGTCGACACGAGCTGGGCCACCTTCCGCCTCTCCGACGGCACGATCATCGGGTTCGGCGTGGACATCACGGAGCGCAAACGCATCGAAGAAGCGCAGGAGGCGGCGCGGGCGACGGCGGAAAGCGCCCTGGCCAAACTGCGCGCGATCCAGAGCATCACCGACACGGCGGTCGGGCACACGAGCCTCGACGAGCTGTTGACGGAACTGCTCGCGCGCTTGCGCCAGGCGCTGCAGACCGACCATGCGGCGCTTCTCTTCCTCGACGAGAAACGCCAGCACTTCGTGGTGCGGGCCATCGAGGGCTTCGCGCCCGAGCCGATGCGCTCATTTCCCATCGCGATCACCTCGCCCATCTCGGGGACTGTTCTCAAGGAGCAGCGCGCGATGATCTTCAACGACCTGCCGCTCCCCGAAGCGCCGGCGTGGGGCGGCTGGCCGGATATTTTCCCGCTGCTGCCCAGATCGGCCATGGCCGCGCCGGTGGTCGTGGAGGGGAAGTTCATCGGCACGATTTCGGTGACGTCTGCCGCGCCGCGGCAGTTCACGGGCGACGAGCTCGACCTGCTGCGGATGGTCGTCGACCGTGCCGCGCCGGCCATCGAGCGCGCCCGCCTGCTCGAGCAGATCCGGGTGAGTGAAAAGCGTCTGGAAGCGCTTTCGCGACGCCTGCTCACGGTGCAGGAGGAGGAGCGCCGGCGCATCGCCGTCGAGCTGCACGACGAGCTCGGACAGATCCATACCGCCGTCAAGATCAAGCTCGGCTCCGTGCAGCGCTCGGTCGGCGACAGGGAACTGGCCGCACACCTCGGCGAGGCGATTCAGATGGTCGAAGGCGCGGTGGGCACCGTTCGCGACCTGGCGCTCGATCTCCGCCCCGCGATGCTCGACGATCTCGGCCTCGGCCCGGCGCTGCGCTGGTACGCGGACCGGTTCGCACGGCAGACCGGGATCGAGCTGCATCTCGCGATCGGCGAGTTTCCGCCGCTCGATCCGGCCATCGCCACGGCCTGTTTCCGCGTCGTGCAGGAAGCGTTCACCAACGTGGCCCGCCATGCTGCCGCACGCAACGTCTGGCTGGACGTACACGCCGGCGCGGGAGAGGTCGAGTTGAACGTGCGCGACGACGGCATCGGCTTCGACGTCGCCGCCGCACGCGACCGCGCCTTGCGCGGCGAATCGCTAGGCCTCCTGGGCATGGAGGAGCGCGTGTCGTATACGCGCGGAACGCTCCAGGTGAAAAGCGTCCCGGGCGCCGGGACGACCATCACCGCCAACGTGCCGCTGGCGAACGCGGAGTCCGTATGAACCCGGTTCGCGTTCTGCTCGCCGACGACCACACGCTCATCCGCGCGGGCATCCGCGGCCTGCTGCAGGAGCTGGCGGGCGTGGAGGTCGCGGGTGAGGCGGGCGATGGACAGGAGGCGTTGCAACTCGCGCAGACGCTCCAGCCGGACGTGGTGCTGCTCGACATCGGCATGCCCGGCCTGAATGGATTGGAGGTCGCGGCGCGGCTCGCGAAGCTCTACCCGCGCATGCGCGTCCTGATTCTTTCCATGCACACCTCGGAGGAGTACGTCCTGCAGGCGCTGCGTGCCGGGGCGGCGGGATATCTGCTGAAAGGAGCAGCGGTCGCGGAGCTGGAACTGGCGGTGCGTGCCGTGGCCCGCGGCGAGACGTATCTCAGCCCCGCCGTGTCGAAGCGTGTGGTCGACGAATACGTCAGCCGCACCGGCGGCACCCCCGACCCCCTCGCGGCCCTGACGCCGCGACAACGTGAAATCCTGCAGCTGGTCGCCGAGGGCCACACGAGCAAAGACATCGCCCGCCAGCTTGGCCTCAGCTACCGCACCGTGGAAACGCACCGCAACCAGGTCATGAAGCGCCTCGACATCCACGACCTGACAGGACTCGTGCGCTTTGCAGTGCGCATGGGCATGGTGGGCGGCCAGGAGTAGGCGCGCCGTCGCGCCTTGCCGAGATCCCCTCGCCACTTCAGGGGAGACCGCCGTCTTCGGCGGCTAGCTAGTTGGAGCCGGCACCCTCCAGCCGCTCCAGAAAATCCTCGAGAATTGCGTCCTCGGGCGCGGTCTGACCTTCCACCCACTCCAGTTCGTCGCCGCGGGCCAGCCAGTGGCCGGGGCAGTTGCGGACGCCCCAGCCTTCGTAGAAGAAACTGAATTCGCTGACGACCGGCTCTCCCTCGCGGCGGAGGATATCGATGCAGAGCGAATGTGCGCCGAGAGCGCGGGCCGTGCGGACGGCCAGCCGTAGTGCGTCGGGAGCGATCTGCGAGGGATCGACGTCGACGTTGCCGCTGCCGCTCGCGCGGAAATCGTCCGGGCGGTTGAAGCGGCGGAAGGCGAAGACGCGGTCGCCGATCACGGTGATGCGCGTATCGAAGGCGTTGCCGGCGACGAGCTCCTGCACCAGGAAATAGTTCTTCTCCGGCGGCGGGCCGCCGAAGAAGCGGCGGAGGTCGCGATACGTGTGCCGGCGGAGCGCCGTCAGGCCGTCGCCGAACATCCTCCCGATCCAATACTTCGCTTCGTTCCTGTCGCGCAGCAGCGCGACGTTGTTCGAGCGATAGCCGGACGCCAGCTTCATCACCAGCGGGTACTCCGCGTCGCGGCAGAACGCGAGCGCGTCGCTCTTGCGCCAGAAGACCCACGTCCGCGGCACCGGGATGTCGGCTGCGCGCAGGAAGTAGCTCTGCGCGATCTTGTCGTCGAAGTGCCACACCACCCGCCAGTCGGGAAACACCTCGAGCTTGCCCGCGTGCGACAGCGCCGTCATGAGCCGCTTACCGCAGTCGCGGGGGAACGCGGTCGGCGGGAACCACCAGAGGAAGCCATCGCAGCCGCCCAGTTGCTCGACGAAGTCGGGCGCGAACGCGTCGACGACGCGGGCCTCATGTCCGGCGCAGGTCAGCAGTTCGAGCCAGCGGTCCGAGAACGAGCGTTCCGGATCGTGAGCGAGGCCGATGCGGTCGGGATGGATCGCGATCCGGAACAAGCCGCGACAGGATAACGAAAAAGGCCCGGCGTTTCCGCCGGGCCTTTTCGTGCTGCCTGGATGGATGAATCTTAGAAGTAGAAGCGGGCCGCGAGCTGGATGCGGCGGGGGGCGTAGAAGGAGCGGAACTGGCCGAAGTCGATGGCGTGGACGGCAGGCTGCGGGTTGTAGCCCGTCTGCCTGTCGAACACGTTGAAGACTTCCGCGGCGAGCTGGAAGTTGCGGCCGCCGAAGATGCCGATGTTCTGCGTGTAGCTGAAGTCGACCTGCGTGTGCGACGGGGTGCGGCGGCGTCCCGCGGGCTCGGCGTAGCGGCCCGAGTCGCTGGTGCTGGCCGTGAGGGCGACGTACGGCTCGTAGCTCCAGTGCTCCCACGGGTGGCCCGACTGGTAGAGCCCGAACGCACCGACGGTCGCGTTCCACGGCAGCTGGTAGGTGCCGTAGACCTTCAGGAGGTGCGGGCGGTCGCCGCGCAGACGGCCCTCGCGGAAGTCCCAGAGCTGGCGGCCGGCCGCGTCCGCGATGAGCGACGAGCCGACGAACGTGTTCATGTCGTTGACCGAGGTGGTGTTGTCCTGGTCGAAGTTGCCGTAGTAGTGGCTGAACGTGTACGACCCCTTGACCGTGGCATTGCCCGCGCGCCAGTCGGCTTCGGTGGTGGCCTCGAAGTACTTCGTGAAGGAGCCGTCGAGCTCCGCGATGACGTAGCTGTTGTTCGTGCCGCCCGTGCCGATCTGGGCCAGCTTCTCGGGCAGGTTTTCCACGTAAAACGCGCGCGGGACGCCGACCGGGGCGTTCGCGAGGAAGCGGTTGTTGTTGTTGGTGTCTTCCCAGAAGCGGGTCGTATGGCGGTAGCGGCCGTACACACGCGCGGAGAGACCGCTCGTGATCTGCTGCGAGGTGCCGATCAGCACCTCCTCGACCTTGCGCGGCTTGATCCCTTCCTGGAACAGCTTGCCCGCCGAGCCGGCGATCGGGTCGACGCCGATCAGGGCGCCGGTGACGTCGAAGTAGGCGTTGATGTTCGCGGCGAGGTTACGGGCCCACGACGCGGCACGCGGAAGCGAGCTCGCGGAGGGATGGTAACGAGCGTAGCTGCCGTAGACGTTGTCCTGGCCGTTGTAGGAGTACGTCACGCCGAGGCGCGGCTGGAACTGCTCGAAGAAGTCGATCTTGTGCATCTCGTAGCGATTGCCCACCGCCGCTTCGTAGCCGGAGATCGTGTCCGCTTCGCGGAGGCCCTGGCCGAAGTACGTGTCCTGGCTGACGACCGCGCCGACGTTGAACGACCAGTCGGCCCAGCGGATGGTGTCGTTGAGCTCGACGTTGACCACCTCGACCTCGGACTCGATCACCGGGACGCTGCCGAGCGACTGCTGCTGGAACATGGCCTGGTAGAAGATCTGCTGGCCCGCGCAGGTGGTGACGCGCGCCGGGCAGGTGGTGCGGCCGCCCGGGACCGTGATCTGTCCCCAGCCGTTCGAGCGGCGGAGCAGGTGCTCGGTATCGACGGTGCGCTGCGCGCCGACGTGCACGTCGTGGGCGATGAGGCTGCCGATGGTGACGTCGTAGTTCGCCTGGATCTCTTCACGGAAGAAGTCGTTCTGGTCGAACTGGAAGTAGCTGCCGACCGCGCCGCCGCCGGTACGCAGGCCGGTGTTCGCGTCGATGTAGCCGTACTGGTTGATGAGCGGCGCGATGAACTCGTTGAAGGCGGTGTTGTTCGCGATCGGGGCGGGAACGCTGAAGTAGCCGAGGGAGGGCAGGTTCGCGAGATCGAGACGGGTGCCGAGGGTGGTGGAGATCGGCACGTCCAGCGGATTGTTCGGACGGCCGGTGGTCTCGTTCGCGAAGTCGGTCCACTTCACCGTGGCGAAGCTGTTGTTGTTGATGATCCAGGAGCCTTCGAAGATGCCGATGCGGAGACCGGCATCGTTGCCGGCGCCGGCGCTGCCGGCTTCGCGCGGTCCGATGCTCGCGGCGAGCTCGGTGCGCTCCGAATCACGGTAGCTGCCGTTGAACAGCAGCGACTGAGTAGGCGTGTACGTCAGCTTGCCGAAGTATTCGTTGCGCGTGTCTTCGTAGTCCGGAGTCGGGCCGTAGGCATTGGCGCTCGACTCGTCGGTGACGGTCGGACGGTAGTAGGAGCCGTAGAAGAAGAGGCGCTCGCGGAGGATCGGGCCGCCGATGTTCAGCGTCGCCCAGGCGCGGTCGCGGTCGTACGTGGCGAGGGTGCCGGTCGTGACGTCGGACGTGAGCGCGTCGTTCTGGATCTGGTAGCTGATCATGCCGTCGAGCTCGGACGTACCCGACTTGCTGACGGAGTCGAACAGGAAGCCGCCGGCGCGGTTGAAGTCCAGCGCCTTGGCGCCGCCCTTGAGGATCGAGATCTGCTCGACGTCGTGCGCCGCCGCTTCCGAGGCCAGCGTGCCGAAAAGCGGAAGGGTGACGTTCACGCCGTCGAAGTTGTAGACGTTGTCCTGCCCCGAGCCGCCGGCGCTGGGACCGCGCACCAACTCCTCGGTGTACGTGACCGCAGGTGCGAGCTTGATCAGGTCGCGATAGTTCTGGCCGACCGGGAGCTCCTGGATGAGCTGCTCGGAGACGGCCGTCTTGACCTCGGTCGAATCGATGTCGACCAGTGACGCATCCGCGGTGACGGTGATGTTCTCGCTGAGAGCACCGACGCCGAGGGAAACGCTGGTCTCGTTGTCCAGCCCGAGCTGGACGTCGACGCCGCGGGTGACGGTGTCCATCCCGGCCAGCGTGTACGTGACCGTGTAGCGCCCGACCGGGAGCAGCGGCAGGCGGTATTCACCCGTTTCCGAGGTGACGGTGGTGCGGGGCTGAGGAAGGACGGTGGAACGCGCTTCGACCGTCACGCCCGGAAGGAACGAGCCGTCGGTGGCCGTCACCCGTCCGCTGATCGAGCCGGTCTGCTGCGCGAATGCGAATGGAGCGGCAAGTAGACAAACCGATAACAAGAGAAGAATGCGTGATACCCGTGTACCTGGCATGAAGCCTCCTCGACTTTCTGCGGAAACGAACTGGGCGAACTGGCGCCATGTTAATGAAGGAACCCGCCTTTGCGAATCCTTTTCGCCGCCCTTACACCCCAAGTCCTACTTTCCCAGCGGCCACTCCAGTTCGCCGAGGAAGCGTTCGTCCTCGCGCCAGCCGGGGTGGGACGTCACGTGGAGGTCGAGGAAGACCTTGACGCCGAGGATGGTCTCGAGCTCGGTGCGCGCCTCGGTGCCGATGCGCTTGATCATGGAGCCCTGCTTGCCGACGATGATCCCCTTCTGCGAGTCGCGCTCGACGAAGATCGTGGCCCAGATGCTGATCATGCCGCTCTCCTCGTCTTCCTCGAAGCGGTCGACGTTGACGGCGGTCGTGTAGGGCAGCTCGTCGGCGGTGTGGTGCAGGACCTTCTCGCGGACGAGCTCCGACGCCAGGAAGCGCTCCGGCTGCGTCGTGTAGTCCTCGGTCGGGTAGCGCGCGGCGCCCTCTTCGACGTTTTTGAAGAGCAGCGTCTTCAGCTCCTCGACGCCGTCGCCGGTGGCGGCGGAGATCGGCACCAGCTCGTCGAAGATGCCGAAGCCGTGGTACTGCTCGAGGAGCGGCAGGAGCTTGTGCTTCTTGAGGAGGTCGATCTTGTTGAGCAGCGCGAAGATCTTCGCCTCGGGGTTCGACTGCTTCTCCGCGCGCAGCATCTCCAGCACGTACTGGTCGCCCTTGCCGAACTGCTCGCTCGCGTCGACGATCAACACCACGACGTCCGCCTCGGAGAGCGCGGAGCGGACGTGATCCATCATCCGCACGTTCAGCCGGTGCAGCGGCTTGTGCACGCCCGGCGTATCGAGGAACGCGAGCTGGCCGCGCTCGTCGTTGAGGATGCCGACGATGCGGTTGCGCGTCGTCTGCGGCTTGTCCGAGACGATCGAGACCTTCTGCCCGAGGATCCGGTTGAGGAGCGTCGACTTGCCGGCGTTCGGACGGCCGACGATGGCGATGACGCCGAAGCGGGTGCTCATTCTTCGTCTCCGTCCTCGTCTCGCGGATGCGGATCCTTGCGTACGTTCACGCGGTAGATCCTCCTCCGGTCGGCGCGCTCCACTTCGAAGAGCCAGCCGTTCTTTCTCACGACCGTGCCGGTGGCGGGGACGCGGCCGAGGGTGGTGAAGATCATGCCGGCCACGGTCTCGTAGTCCTCCCCGGAGAGCTCGGCGTCGAGGCGCTCTTCGAGCGTCTCCACGCGGAACAGGCCACTGACCATCCAGGTGCCGTCGCCGATTTCGACGATGCTCGCTTCCTCGTCCTCGTGCTCGTCCGCGATCTCGCCGACGATCTCTTCGATGATGTCCTCGGTGGTGATGATGCCGGCCGTGCCGCCGTATTCGTCGACCACCACCGCGATCTGCAGGTGCTCGGTCTGGAACTCGCGCAGCAGCTCCGAGACCTTCTTCGTCTCCGACACGAAGTACGGCGGACGCGCCATCTCGACGACGGTGCGGTTCTCCCCCTTCAGGATCGATTCGAAGAGGTCCTTGATGTGCACGATGCCGGTGATCTGGTCGATGCTCTGCTGGTAGATCGGGATGCGCGCGTACTTCGATTCGCTGAAGAGCTTCGCGATTTCCTCGATCGGGCGGCGTGCGTCGAACGCGAACACGTCGATGCGCGGGGTCATGATCTCGTGCGCCAGGCGGTCGCCGAAGTCGACGATCGACTGCAGCATCCGCCCTTCGGAAGGCTCGATGATCCCCTCTTCCTCGCCGACGTCGATGTACGCCTGCACCTGCTCGTCGGTGATCTCTTCTTCCTCGTCGTCATCGTCCTGGTTGCGGTCGAGGCGCTCGAGCAGCTTGCGCAGAGGAAAGAGCAGCGGCCAGAAGACGTAGTAGATGAAGCGCGAGAACGGCAGCAGCGCGCGCAGCACCACTTCGCCGGTGTGCTCCGGGACGAGGGCGAGGACGAACTTCCAGCCGACGACCAGGACCACCCAGATGGCGACGCTCATGAAGACGGCGCTGCCGATGGTGTACTCGTCGAACAGCATGGTCGTCGCGCCGGCGCCGATGACCAGCGTGGCCTGAAGCAGCGCGCCGCTGATCAGCTGGAAGTCGGCGCTGTCGAAGTAGGTCCAGCGGCCCATCCCTTCGTCCGTGTCGGTGCTGAGCCGGCGCAGGCGCACGGGGCTGAGCTGCAGCGCGAACGAGCGCAGGGCGTCGAACATGAGGTAGAAGACGCCGCAGGTGATGGCGATCAACAGCCAGTGGATGTGTGTGTGCGGCTCGCTACTTCCCATGTCGGTCGAGGGGATTCTAGCTCAGCAGCATCGCGACGACGGCCGCGAGCACTGACCCCTTCAGCAGTCCTTCTGCACGTTTGTGCAGCACGTTGAACTCACGGCGTTGCGGGTGATCCTCGGGCATGTCCGGGGTGAGATGCAGTCTGCGCGCCTCCAGGGTGCGCTCCAGATAGCCGACCTCGTAGACGAGCGTGGCGGCCATGAACAGGAGCGCCGCCCAGCGGACGGCGATCCAGAGCGTGGCACTGCTTTCCCAGATCGCGTACTTCACGGCCGCGGCAGCGATCGTGACCAGCAGGGCGGCGACGCGGACGCGGGCGAAGCGGCGGAGAATCGGGCCGAAGATGCCGCCCGCCTCCAGCCGCGGCAGGGCGCGGAAGAGCGCCGGGGCGACCAGCGCGCCGAGGACCAGCGTGCCGCCGATCCAGACCGCGAGGCCGAGGTGGTAGAACAGGTTGGTGAACAGGTGGAGCCAGTTGGGCATATTCGGAGGCGGAAGAGTAATCTAAATACTCATGAACGCCCTGCTCCTGTTGCTCACGCTCACGTCGACGATCGTGCTGCGCTCCGGCGACCGCATCGCCGTGCACGGAACGGTGCGCGAAGAGAAGGGCGTGGTGATCTTCCGCTCGAACGGCGTTTTCTACTCGCTCCCCGCGAGTGAAGTGGAGCGCATCGACAGGCAGGAGACGCAGTCCGAAGAGGAGAAGAAGGTCCGCCGCCGCCTCGCCGTCTCCGAGGAAGAGCGCCGGCGGCTGCTGGCGGAGCTGGAGAAGAATCACGCCGGCGTGGCCCAGGACCCGCTGCCGATCCCGAAGGAGATCCCGCCCCCGCCGTCCCGCGAGGAAGCGCGCGAACAGCGCGACGAAGAGAACCGCTGGCGCCGCGAGGCCCGCACCCATGAGGAGTCGGTGCGCCGCGCGAACGAGGAGGTTGCCTTGCTCGAGACGCGCGCCGAGGAGCTGCGCTCGCAGATCCACGGGTTCATCTCCCTCGGATACCGCCCGCGCCAGTTCAGCTACCAGACCACCCAACTCCAACGCACGCTCGACCAGATCCCCTACGCCCAGTTGCGCGTGACGCGCGCGGTCAGCGCGTACGAACAGTTCCGCGAGGACGCACGGCGGCAGGGCGTGATGCCGGGGTGGCTGCGGTAGTTTCTAACCGCTCATCCTGAGCCCCCGGCTTCCGCCGCAAGTGTTATTTGTCACCGCCGCTCGTGACGCTTTATGGAGTGCGGTAACGCCAGTTACCGCTCTGACTGCTTCTGTTTGTGCAGCAAAACCGTGGCTGGTGCAATCTCGCCGGGTGGCACGAGCGAAGGCTGGACCTGGTCGCGTTACAGGACGAACAAAAACAGGAAGAGCGGTAACTCGCGTTACCGCACTCCATAACAGGCCTCTCTCGTCGCAAACTCAAGATGACAAACAGCGTGGTACGCCGCCGTAGGCGGGTCAGATCAATAGCCCCCGGCTTCAGCCGGGGGAAATGGCGGGTACAGAGTCGAGTCCGCGTAGCGGCCGAAAGAGTTCTGTCGACCGCTACGCGGGCTCGATCGGCGGCCCCCGATTCCCCCGGCTGAAGCCGGGGGCTATTGATCTCTCCCCCGCTACGCGGGCGAGGAGACGCCGGAAAGGACCTGGGCGGGTGGGGACGCGCAGAGCTTACTACGGCTCCGGACCGAACGTCTCCGTGATCGCCCCATCCGAGTCGGCTTCGATCGAGCGCAGCGCCGCTTTCACGCGGTCGAGGAACGGGTCGAATCCGGCGGCCAGGACGATCGACTCCTTGATCGCGGTGCGGTTGCGCTCCACGAGGGTTTCGATCGGGCCGCTTTCGTGGACGATGTCGCCGTTGCGGGCGAGGGGGTCGAAGTCGCCGGCGTAGAGGATGTGGCGCTGGTCGGGCTCGTAGAGCACGATGATTTTGCGCGGGTCTTTCTCCGCCAGGAGGTGGAGGACGTTGCTGCGGATCGGGGCGATGCCGACGTCGCCGGCGATGAAGACGACATTGCGGGTGTCGCCGTCGGGGATGAAGAAGTCGCCGTACGGGCCGTCGACCGACACCTCGGCACCCGCTTCGAGGTGGCGCAGCGCTTCCCCACCCTTCCCCGGTCCGGTGCGCACGCAGAGCTGCACGGCCTCGGGGCGCTGCGGCGCGGACGCGATCGTGTAGGCGCGCGAGACGCCTTCAGGAAAGCGGAAGCTCACCCACTGGCCGGGCTTGAACTGGAACGCCTCTTCGAACGAGACGGTGAGTTGAAGGACGCTCGGCGCGAGCGATTGGATCTCCGTGACGATCGCTTTGACACGCATCGGCGCGGATTGTAACGGGTCTGCGCGAAGCGCGGACCCGTTATCCTGAGGCGCGAAGACGCCGAAGGATCGGGCCGGCCGGCGTTGTTGCGCGCTCCCCCGCCCGGATCCCTCGCTTTGCTCGGGATGGTACTGACGCTGCCTTCGGCAGCGTCAGTACCACATCCCCGACTTGGCCAGCTTGGCGATCTTCTTCAGGATGCGGTCCTTCTTGAAGCCGCGCAGGTGGTCGACGAAGAGGGTGCCGCGGAGGTGGTCGATCTCGTGGCACATGGCGCGGGCCATGAGCCCTTCGCCCCACATCTCGCGCTGCTCGCCGTTGCGGTCGAGGTAGCGGAGCTTCACGCGCTCGGGGCGGGTGACCACTTCGACGAAATCCGGGATCGAAAGGCACCCTTCCTCTTCCGTAATCTCCCCCACGGACTCGACGATCTCGGGGTTGATGAAGACGTAGCACTCGCCGGGGCGCTTGCCGACGGAGAGGTCGATGAGCATGAGCTGCTTCGACACGCCGACCTGGTTCGCGGCCAGGCCGACGCCGGGGGCGGCGTACATGGTGTCGATCATGTCCTCGATGAGCTGCTGGATCGAGGCGTCGATCTCCGCGACCGGCTCGGTCGGGTGGCGGAGCACGTCGTCGCCGTATTTGCGGATCGGAAGAATCATCTCTTTTTCAGGCTGTCGATCATCGCCTCGACCGTGTGCGCAGCGCGTTTCTTGTAGAACTCGTCGAGCACTTTCCGGATGCCGGGATGCTTCGAGAGGACGCCGTCGAGCTTCGACTTGTCGAGGCGCAACAGCTCGGTGCGCTGCGACGCGGTGATGGTCGCGGTGCGAGGCTTGCCGCTCAGAACGCTCACCTCGCCGAAAAAATCCCCTTCGCCGAGGCGGGCCAGGTAGAGCGAACCGGCCCCGGGGCCGGTGCCGCGCGTGTAGACCTTCACCTCGCCGGAAGCGATGAGATACATCGAGGTGCCGGGATCGCCTTCGTTGAGGACGACGCTCCCCTCGTCATGCGTCTCGAGCTCCATCTCTTTCACGATCGCTTCGCGCTCGACGTCGCTCAGCACCTCGAAGAGCGCGCTCTTGGGGACGGGACGGGAGAACAGCGGCTCGGTCTTCCCCGCCTCGTCGGCGGCCGGCTTGGGGAGCTGGTCGCGCAGTTTCTCGCCTTTCTTGCGGACGGCGATGGCCTGCACGGTCAGGCCGTTGTCCTCGTAGTACTTGGCGGTGGCCTCGTACTGCTCGACCGCTTCGTCGCTCATCCCGGCGCCGGCGAGGGCGTCGGCGTACTGGAGGCGGATGCGGGGGTTGGAGGGATACTTCTCGTGCTCGCGCTTGAGGAGCGGCACCGCGCGTCCGTATTCGCGCCGCGCGAGAAGGGTCGCGCCACTTTCGGTTTCTTCAGCCATGCATCAATACTTTATCCGTTGCAGCTCGGCTTTGGCAGAGGAGGCGGTGCTCGAGTAGGGGTAGCGCTCGATCACCTGCTGGAGCGTGCGCCGCGCGAGCGCGAGGTCGCCGGTCTTCGCCTGCGCGAGGGCGGTCTTGAACATCGCGTCGGGGGCCTTGTTCTGGTCGGCGTACTCGTTCACGACGCGCGTGTAGTAGCGGACGGCGTTGTTGAGGTCACCGGCCGCGAAGTAGGTCTCGCCGATCCAGAAGAGCGCGTTGTCGGCCAGGTCGCCGCCGGAGTCGGCCTCGAAGACCGCCTCGAACCCGCGCCGCGCCTCGCTGTGCCGCCCGCGGCCGAAGAGCATGATGGCCTGGCGGTAGCTCTCGGCGAGCGCGGCGCCGACGACGGCGCGTTGGGGAGGCTCGGCGGGGGATTGGTTTCGGGTGTCGGGTGTCTGGGGTGTTGCGGCTTGCGGGACACTCTGTGTCCGTGCCCGTGCCGGAGCGGTTACGGGTGCGGCGGCGACGGCGGCCGGGGCGGCAACCGCTCCACTTTCCACCTGCGCCAGCCGGCTGTTCATCACGTCCATCCGCTCGAGCAGCTCCGTGAGCTGGGTCTGCATCGCGTTCACGCTCTGCGTGAGCGCGGGATCGGTGACGGCCTGGGGGGCGGTCACCGGTTCCGGCCCGTCATCGTCCATGGTGGACGTGCAGGCGGCGGAGAGCATCAGGACGGCGAGAACGGCCAGATTCTTCATGCTTTGATGTCGCCCAGGCGTTGCTTGGCCCGGTTGGCGTAATCGCTTTCCGGGAACTCGGTGACGACGCGCTCGAAGTAGAGGCGTGCCTCACCGTCGCGCCCCAGGCGTGCGAGAGCCGTACCGAGATCGTAGAAGGCCCCGGCGCGGTCGGCGTAGTTCGGGTAGGTGTCGATCAGGAAGTTGAGGCGCTGCACGGCCGCGTTCCAGCTGCCGCGCTTCGTGTAGAAGCGGGCCACGAGATGCTCGTGCTTCGCCAACCGGTCCAGCACTTCCTGCCGCCGCTCCGTCGCTTCGGCCTTGAGGGCGCTGTTCGGGTACGTGCGCAGCATGTCGTCGAACTTCTCGAGCGCCTCGCGCGTCTTCTGCTGGTCGCGGTCCGGACGCTCCATCTGCTTGTAGGAGGTCATGGCGATGCGCAGCATCGCGTAGTCGGCCTGCTCGGAGGTGGGATAGCGGTTGATGAAGTCGCGGTACTTGTACTGCGCCTCGACCAGGTTCACCGGATCGCCCTGCTCGTAATACGTGTCGGCGATGCGCAGCAGCGCGCGGCGGCCGAGGGGATCGTTCGGATAGGTCTCGTAGAGGTGGGAGAAGTAGGTGCGCGCGCGCTGCCACTTCTCGCGGCCGAACTGGTCCTCCGCCTTCTGGAACAGCTGATCCTTGGAGAGGTTGAGCAGTTCGGGATCGACGACCGGGCGGTAGACGCGCGGGCCGCGGTTGCACGCCGCGAGCACCAGCAGCGTCGCGAGCATGAGAATCAGATGTCTGAGCTTCAAGAGAGTTCCCCCTAAATCTTCAACGTGCTAACAGCGGTCCGGAGCGACTCCATTGCAGCAGGACGGTCTTCGCGGCCAAAAACCGCCGAGCCCGCAACCAGAATCGAGGCGCCGGCGCTCACGACCATCGGAGCGGTCCGCTCGTCGATGCCGCCGTCCACCTCGATCTCCACCCGCAGCCCCCGCTCGCGTATGAGTCTGTCGATATGACGGATCTTGGGCAGACAAGGTTCGATGAACTTCTGCCCGCCGAAGCCTGGGTTGACCGTCATGACCAGGATGTAGTCGCAGAACTCGATGGCCGTGGAGAGCGTTTCGGCGCTCGTGGCGGGGTTGATGGCGATGCCCGCCTTCGCCCCGCCGTCCCGGATCAGTTGCAGCGCGCGCTGGAGATGCGGCTCGGTCTCGACGTGGATCGAGATCATGTCCGCCCCCGCGTCGATGAACGCCGGGATGTACTGCTGCGGGTTCGAGATCATCAGGTGACAGTCGAACGGCAGCTTCGTCCGCGACCGCAACGCCTTGACGATCGGCGGCCCGATGGTGATGTTCGGCACGAAGTGGCCGTCCATGACGTCGAGGTGGAGCAGATCGGCATTCGCCACCGTCTCCAGCTCGGAGGCGAGGTTGGCGAAGTCGGCGGAGAGGAGGCTGGGGGCGATCTTGATCATGTTGTAGGGTGTCAGGTGTCAGGTATCTGGGGTGTTTCGCCTGGACGTAAAGCCCCAGACACCTGACACCCGACACCATCACTGCGTGGCGGTTGCCGCCTCCGGGACGCTGACTTCCGGACCAGCCACCGGAGCGAACCCCCCCGTCTCCTCCCCTCTCGACACGACCACCGAGATCGGGTCTCTCGTGCTGACCGGGGCGCCGCGGAGGGGGTACTGGCGGATGATTATGCCATCCGCGATTCCGGGATACGCCTCGTACTTTACCGTTGCGACGTTCAGGCCGCGGCTTTCGAGCGCCAGGCGGACCGTGTCGAGCGGCCTGTCGATCAGGTCCGGCATCACGTACTGCACCGGCGGCGGAGGGGTGGCCACGAGGAGCGAGACGGGGCTCTGCGGCGCGACCACCGTGTCTTTCGGCGGGTCGGCGGCCAGGATGCCGGTGCCGTCGGTCTGGATGTAGGAAAGGTTGGCCAGCTTCAGGTTCTGCTGGCCGAGACGGAGCATGCCGGTGCCGGGCGTCACGCCGGCGAAGTCGGGGACGCGCAGGACCAGCGGTCCGGCGCTGAGCTCCACGCGCACCGTGGAGCCGCGCTTGATGAAGCTCGTCGCGCCCGGGTTGCGGTTCTGCCAGACCACGTGGCCGACCGGCACCTTGTCGGAGTTGCGGCGGCGCTCCTCGTCCACCTGCAGCTCGACGCCGAGGTCCTGGGCGATCCTGCGCGCGTCGCTCACGGAGCGGCCGATCAGGTTCGGCGTCGGCAGCGAGCGGCCCTTCACGAAGTACGTGAACCAGAAGTACGTGCTGCCGCCGAACACGATCAGCAGCAGCGCACTGAAAAACAGGTTGTCGAGACAGCCTCGCTTCATCTGCGCTCGGCCCGCTCGCTCTGCTCGTCGTGATGCGCGACCTGGCGTTCCTTGTCGGCGCGGTACTCGGCTTCGTCGTACTTACGGTCGTCGACTTTCGCGACGAAGAGCGGGATCAACGTTTCCTTCCAGACGTCCTCGACGCGCTGCGCGAAGACGAACTTGAGGTTCTTCCTGGTCTCCTCCGGCACCTCCTGCAGGTCCTTACGGTTCCCTTCCGGCAGCACCACCAGCTGGATGTTCGCGCGGTGCGCGGCCATCACCTTCTCCTTGATGCCGCCGACCGACAGCACCTTGCCGCGGAGCGTGATCTCCCCCGTCATGGCCACGTCGTGGCGCACCGGCCGCTCCCCCATCACCGAGGCGATGCAGGTAGCGATGGCCACACCGGCGGAGGGGCCGTCTTTCGGGATCGCGCCGGCCGGGAAGTGGATGTGGATGTCGTGCTCGGCGAACTTCTTGTCGTCGATCTCCAGCTCGTGGGCCTTGGAGCGGACGTAGGAATACGCCGCCGACACCGATTCGCGCATGACGTCGCCGAGCTGGCCGGTGACGGTGGTGCGGCCGGTGCCGGGCATGCGCGTCGCCTCGATGAACATGATCTCGCCGCCGAACTGCGTCCAGGCCAGACCGGTGGTGACGCCGATCTCCGGATGCCGCTCCGCGAACTCGTGCTCGAACTTCGGCAGGCCGAGGTAGGACTCGATGTCGTCCTTTTTGACGACGTACGTCTCCGGCACCGCGTCCGGCGCCGCGACCTTGCGCGCGATCTTGCGCAGCACCGTGGCGAGGTTGCGCTCGAGGTTGCGCACGCCCGCTTCGGCCGTGTAGTCGCGCACCATGAGCAGGATCGCGTCGTCCTCGAACTGCACCTGTTCCGCGCCGAGGCCGTGGTTCTCCAGCAACTCCGGGATGAGGTGATCCTTGGAGATGGCGAGCTTCTCGTTCTCGGTGTAGCCGGAGAGGCGGATCACTTCCATGCGGTCGCGCAGCGGCCCCGGGATCAGGTCGAGCATGTTCGCGGTGCAGATGAAGAGCGTGTGCGAGAGGTCGAACGGGATCTCGAGATAGCGGTCGACGAAGGCAACGTTCTGCTTCGGGTCGAGCACTTCCAGGAGCGCCGAGGCGGGATCGCCGCGGAAGTCTTTCCCGACCTTGTCCATCTCGTCGATCATGATCAGCGGGTTGTTGACGCCGACCTGGATGTAGCTGGAGATGAGCTTCCCCGGCATCGCGCCGATGTACGTCTTGCGATGACCGCGGATCTCCGATTCGTCGGTCACGCCGCCGACGGCCATGCGCACGAACTTGCGCCCGAGCGCGTCGGCGATCGCGGCGCCGAGGGAGGTCTTGCCGACGCCCGGGGGGCCGGTGAAGCAGAGGATCGGCCCTTTCAGGTCGCCCTTGAGCTTGAGCACGGCCAGGAACTCCAGCACGCGCTCCTTGACCTTCTCCAGCCCGTGATGCCGCTGGTCGAGGATCTCCTCGGCTTTCACGAGGTCCAGCCGGTCCTCGGTCTGCTGCGTCCAGGGCATCTGGAAGACGGTGTCGAGATGCCCTTTGATCACCGCGTAGTCGGATGAGGAGGGCGAGAGCTGTCCCATGCGCTGCACTTCGCGGCGCAGCTGCTGTTTGTGGTCTTCGGCGATCGGCAGCGCTTCGACGCGGTCGCGGTACGTATCGGCTTCACGCTCCGCGGCGTTCGTCTCCCCCAGCTCGTCCTGGATGATGCGCATCTGCTCGCGCAGGTAGGTCTCGCGCTCGCGGCGGTCGATGGAGCTCTGGATCTGGCGGTGCAGGTCGCGGTCGACCGTGGCCCGGCCGAGGTCGCGGGAGATCCAGTCGTTGAGCAGCTCGATCCGGTCGATCGGGTTCACGGTCTCGAGCAGGAGCTGCTTCTCCTCGAGCGGGAAGTTGACGAAGCCGGAGAGGAGGTCGGCGAACGTGTCCGGCCCCTCGGCGATGTTCATCTGCAGGATGTTGAGCAGCTCTTTCGAGTACTTCGCGTCGCTCTCCACGAGCTTCTCGAAGAGGGACATGGCGCGGTGCATCAGCGCCTCGGTCTTCACGCTCTTCGGGATCGGCTTCGGCGCGACTTCGCGGAGCTTGGCCTCGAAGTACGGCTCGTTCTGCAGCATCTGCACGAGCTCGACGCGCTGCCTCCCCTGGAGGAAGAGCTGGTACCGGTCGGCCGAGAGCGGCAACCGCTGGACGATGGCCGCCAGTACGCCGATCTGCGAGAGGTCCTCGGCGCGCGGGTTTTCCTTGTCGCCGGTCTTCTGGCAGAAGGCGGCGATCAGGTTCTGGTCGTCGGGGAGGCTCTTGAGCAGGCGGACGTTGCGGTCGATGCCGACCTGAAGCGAGAGCACGCCTCCCGGAAAGAGGACCGAGGAGACGAGCGGAATGATCGGCAGGCGGCTGGGAACGTCGAGCTCCACCCAGTCCTGCGACGTCTGGTTGAGATGCGCTTTACCCTTTGCGGATTGTGCCATTCGTCCTTTGCTGTTGAGCTACACTCACACCCGCTCAACCACGCGGCACGCGAATTGTAGAAAATGCCCACTGGTTGAACAATCATCCTGATCGCTTGGCAGAGTCGATGATCGAAGCCGTTACGTCGGATACGGAACCCTTCTCGGACCCGACGATGAAGCGTGCAGACCTGCACTGCCACAGCCGGTACTCCGTCTTCAAGTACTTCCGCCGGGCGAACACGCGAGACTGCTACAACCCGCCCGAGGATGTCTACCGGATTGCGAAAGAACGAGGGATGTCCTACGTCACCCTCACGGACCACGATTCGATCGATGGTGCGCTCTACCTGCTGAACAAGTATCCGGACATGACGGATTTCTTCATCGGTGAAGAGGTGGAAACGTATTTCCCCGAGACGAGCCAGCGCATCCATATCGGGGTGTGGGGCTTGAACGAGGAGCAGCACCGCGAGATCCAGCGCCTCCGGCCGAACATCCGCGAGCTCATCCCCTACCTGAAGTCGCAGAACCTGATCTTCGGGATCAACCACCTTTTTCAGAACTACCGGATGAAAAACGTGGCCGGCCGCTACATCAGCGAGCTGATCGAGATGTTCTCCATCTTCGAGGTCATGAACGGCGCCATGGCCTCGGTACACAACAAGATGGTGCAGCAGCTGGTCGAGCACGTGAAGCACGAGCACGGCAGGCCGATCTCGATGGTAGGCGGGTCGGACGCGCATACGCTCAAGCACGTCGCGAAAGTTCACACGGTCTCAAAGGGCGACACGGTACAGGAGTTCCTCGAGAACGTCCGCAACGGCAACTGCTTCGCCTGGGGCAGCGAGATGCGCTTCCGCGAGCTGGTGGCCGACATCTACCTCCTCACCATCGCCTACCAGAGCGACTTCGCCAACGACCTCCGCTCGACGAACTACTCGGCGATGGACAAGACCATCCAGCTCGCCACCCGCCTCGCCTCGATCCCCACCGCCATCTCCGGCATCCCCGCCGCGATCACGTCGCTGAACTACCTGAAGCAGATCGTGGTCACGAAGGGGCTGTCGTACCGGTTCGCGAAACTGGTGGAGGAGATCAGGCCGGGGTTGCGGTAGGGCGGGTGCGGTCACTCCGTGGCACGCGGTAAAAGCGGTGACTGCGGTCACCGCACTCCAAACTGCCGCTACTCGATCGGCGGGAGGGACGCGGCGATGGCGGCGGCGTGTTGCCGCTGCTCCGCGCGTCGAAGATCTTCCACCTCGCGTACGATCTCGGAGGCGGTGACGCCATAGACCTCCGCCATTTCGAGCAGCGAGTCGATACTGGGCATGTTGCCGCCCTTCTCCAGCGCGCCGAGGTAGTTCGGGTTCATCCCGCAACGCTGGGCCGCCATGACGATCGTCCAGCCTCGCGACAGCCGTAGCCGCCGAAGAATGGCGCCGAAGCGCACTGCATCCCGATTCACGCCGGGTAATCTGGGCACAAAGCCATGATAACACCCAGGCCGGCTACATCCATGGACGTGGCATGCCGGCCTATGATCTAAACAGATTACATCCCAGGGTGTAACCGCATCGCGTTAACGCGAGAGCGCTACATCCGTGGACGTGATCTGTGAGGGTCGCACCCTAACGGCGCTGCCGTGCTTGCAGACCAGCCACAGCCAAGGATGTAGCCCGCTACGGAGAACGCCGCCCGTGCCACGTCCAGGGATAAGACGTACTTGCGTTAACGTGACGCGTCTACACCCATGGACGTGGACATCGTGCATTCATCCCTGCGTCGGCCACGATGACATGCATGCAGCGGTACGTAGCCCCGCAAACAGCTCTACCAACTCCGCCGGACGGTAGTTCGCGTTCAAGCCGCTCGGGTTCGGGAGGACCCAGATCTTCGTGTCGCCGATCGTCTCCTCCTGCAGGCCCATCTTCGCCTTCGGGCGATCGAAGGCGGTGCGGTACGCGCCGATGCCGACGATGGCCAGATAGCCCGGGTCGTAGCGCTTCACCTTGCGCGCGAGGATCTTCCCTCCCTCCACCAGTTCCTCACGCGTCAGCTCGTCGGCAGCGGCGGTGGCACGCGCGACGACGTTGGTGATGCCGATGCCGAGGGGCAGAAGCTCGCGTTGCTCGGAGGGATGGAAGAGGCGCGGCGTGAAGCCGGCGCGATGCAACGTCGGCCAGAAGCGGTTGCCGGGACGTCCGAAGTGCTGCTGCACGGCGGCCGTGTAGAGGCCCGGGTTGATCCCGCAGAAGAGCACGCGCAGGCCGGGCGCGATGACGTCCGGCAGGGTCTTGCCGAAAGCGGCGGCGATTTCGGCGGGCGTCGGTTTGTGCACGTTACTGGTTGCTGGTTGCCGGCGGTTTGTGAGGAAGCTGCTTGCGGGGTAGGCGTCGCATCACAAGCAACGCATCACAAGCAGCTAACCACCGGCAACCAGCAACCAGCAACTCAGAAGTTCACCGCCAGCCCGCCGATGTACTTGCGCGAGCTGCCGTCGTCGCCGAGGACGTCGATCAGGTAGGGCGAGTTCTCGGCGTGCGCAAGCTCCAGTCCGAGGAGCAGCTTGATGTCCACCGGGAGGTAGAGCGACTGCGCCATCCGGAGATGCAGGCGCTCGGTGCGGTAGTCGGCGTCGCCGTTCTCCCCCGGTTGCTGCAGCTCGCGGTACGACACCGCGAGCGTCGTGCGCGTCGGCGTGAACGTCGACTGCAGGTCGCCCGTGATGTAGACCTTCTCGTCGTCCGGATCGAATTGCTGCTTCGCCGTCCCGGCGGTCGCGGCGACGTCGACGGCCAGCTTTCCGATCTCGCGGCGGTAGCCGACACGCACGTCGCGGCGGATGTCGCCGGCATCGATGTGCAGGCCGTCCCAGAACTGGCTCACCTCACTGGCGAAGACGACCCGCAGCGGATCGTCGGACTGGGAGAAGGTGGCGATGGCGGAGAAGCGGTTCTTCCCTTCCTTCCCCGACACGAACCCGATCGTGTACGCGTAACGCGGCAGCGTGCGCGAGTCGTCGGTCCAGAAGACGAGGCTGGGCATGATCGCGGACGTGAAGTCGCGGTCGAGCACCTTGTAGAGCACCGAACCGACGATGGAGGTGTTCTCGGTGAGCTTCAGCTCCGCGCCGGTGCGCGGCGCCCATTCCTGGCCGTCGACGCCGATGCGGCTGGCCATCCCGTAGTGCAGGACCACCGAGGGAACGAGATAGACGGTCCCGTTCGCGGAGAGATCGGCCATGCGCAGCAGCTCGCGGTGCGAGTCGCTGCTTTCCTGCGAGACGCGCACGGCGAACCCGAGGTCGTTACGGCGGGTCTGGATGATCGGCATGGCCGTGGCCACCTCGATGGTGTTCGACCCCGCGGGCGTGTTGCGGAACAGGTTGTCCTGGGCGAAGTAGCGCACCTCGACCTTCGCCGGACCGTTTTCGAACGCGAAATTGTGGGCGCGGACGTCGGCCTGCTGCTCCCCTTCGCCGGTATCGAGGTAGCGCCAGCGGCTCTGGGTCGAGGCGACGCGGTACGAGGTGGTCGGCGAGGAGCGGAGCTCCATCGACATGACGCTCGACTGCGCGGCCGCGCCGCCGATCTGCACGCCGTCGGCCGGCCCTTCGAAGCGCTGCAGGTTCCCGCTGACGCCGATCTGCCAGTTGTCGCCGAGGCGGCCCTGCACGCCGAGGGCGGTCTGGGCGTAGGCGGTGGCGGAGGCGGTGTTGGTCACGCCGGTGACGGAGAGCACTTCGCCGCGCAGGCGCGGGATCTGGTACGCCGCCATCTCAGCCGGCTGCAGCGCGAAATCGAGGTCGCGCAGCACGTCGGGCGGAAGCGAGCCGCGGAGCTCCCAGATCTGCTGATTGAGGTCTTTCTTCCGGGCGCGCTTCTCGGTGTCGAGCTTCAGGGAGAGGCGATGCGTGGGGCGCGTCGGGGCGATGGTGGTGATCGTGGGGGCGAAGCCCTGCTTCACCGCGATGATCTTGTAGATGCCGGCCCGCAGAGTCGGGAGGGAGAAGCTGCCGTCGCGATCGGTCCAGGCCTGGACGGCGTCGAAGTCCTTGAGGTTCAGTGCGATGACGAGGGCATTGGAGACAGGGCGAGCCGCATTCGTCACGGTGCCGAGTACTTCCAGTGCCGCAGCGGCCGGGACGACAGGGGCAGGGGTGTCGGACCGCGCGGGAGCAGCAATTGCGATCACCGCGGCAACCAACGCGAGAGCACGAAACCGGCGCATGAACCTCCTCCCTTCGAGTAACGAAACCGTCAATGGGAACGCCGCGCCCACCCACCATGCTTCCCCGACCCCCGGCCACACGCCGGAAGGAAGCAATGGGGGATGTTACACCCGTCCGCTTCGTATGCGAATCGCGTGACCGAAATGGCACGTCGCAACACCCCAGACACCTGACACCCGACACCAGCCCCCGTCAGTCCTGCCTCACCCGGTGCACCCTCAACAGATTCGTCTTCGCCCGCTGGTAGATGGGCGATCCCATCAGGATCACCAGCCGGTCTCCGGGGCGGACGATGTCCTTCGCCAGGAGGTACTCGTCGACGCGGTCGACGATCTGCTCGTGGAACTCCCCCGCCTCGCGGAGGACGAACGGCTGCACGCCCCACAACAGATTCATGCGCCGGGCGACCCAGCTCGAGGGGGTGAGGGCGATGATCGGGACGTCGGGGCGGAACTTCGACATCAGCCGCGCCGCGAAGCCGGTCTGGGTGAAGACGACCAGGTACTTCGCCTCGAGCTGCTCCGCCGCGTAGTTCGCCGCGCCGGCCAGGGCGTCGGTGAATTCGTCGGTCTCGGAGTTCTTCCGGAACGGCTCCCGCTCCCATTCGTGGCTCACATGCTGCCGGTTGGCCTCGGCCGAGAAGACGATGCGCGCCATCATCTGCACCGCTTCCACCGGATACTTGCCGGACGCGGTCTCCGCCGACAGCATCACCGCGTCCGAGCCGTCGAAGATCGCGTTCGCCACGTCCGAGGCCTCGGCGCGGGTGGGGCGGGAGTTCGTGGTCATCGACTCCAGCATCTGCGTGGCGGTGATTGCGAAGCGCCCGAAGCGGCTCGCGCGCGCCAGGATCTTCTTCTGGATGATCGGCACCGCTTCCGGCGGAAGCTCGACGCCGAGGTCGCCGCGGGCGACCATGACGCCGTCGCTGACGTCGAGGATCTCGTCGAGGTTGTCGATGGCCTGCGGCTTCTCGAGCTTGGCGATGACGTGGATGTCGTCGCCCCCCGCCTCGTGCAGCAGCTCGCGCAGGTCGACGATGTCGCTCTTGCGGCGGATGAACGAGGCGGCGATGTAGTCGAGCCCCTGCTCCACCGCGAACTTCACGTCCTTCCGGTCCTTGTCGGTGATGGCCGGGATGGTCAGCTCGGAATCGGGGAAGTTCATCCCCTTCTTCGAAGAGATCGGTCCGCCGTGAATGACGCGCGTGGTGACGTGAGTCTCGTCCACGGACGTCACCACCAGTTCCACCAGGCCGTCGTTGATGAGGATGCGCTGCCCGATGCCGACCTCATTCGGGAGCGGCGTGAAGGGCGTCGAGACTTCCTTCGCGTTCCCGAGCCGCGCCTCGGTGGAGATGACGAAGGTCTGCCCCGGCTCCAGGTGATGCACGCCGTCGACGTCGCCGATGCGCAGCTTGGGCCCCTGGATGTCGCCGACGATGGGCACGTAGCGGCCGAGCTCCATCGCCACGTCGCGGATCGTCCGGATCACCCGCTCGTGGTCTTCGTGTTTGCCATGGGAGAAGTTGAGCCGGAACGCGTCGACGCCGCAGGTGAGCAGCCGGTGGATCATCTCCTCGCTGTTGCTCGCCGGACCGATGGTTGCCAGAATTTTCGTGCGCCGCATAATCGCGGGCGGAGTGTACCAATGAGGAAGCCTGAACCGATTCTCGTCGCGCACCTCTTCGCGCCGCTGCACGACGAACTGCTCGCCCTGCTCCGTTCGCTGACCCCGGACGAGTGGAACGCGCCGACCGTGGCCGGCAGTTGGACGGTGAAGGACGTGGCGGCGCATCTGCTCGACACCTGCCTGCGCCGGCTGTCGATGCATCGCGACGGCTATACGCCTTCCCTCCCGTTCGAGGACCTGCCCTCGTTCGTGAACGGCATGAACGCCAGCGCCGTGGAATACGCACGGCGCCTGAGCCCGGAGGTGGTGATCGACCTGCACGCCCGCTACGGCGTGCAGCAGGCGGAGTTCTTCGCGTCGCTCGACCCGTGCGAGACGGCCAAGTGGGGCGTGAGCTGGGCCGGCGAGGAAGAATCGCCGATGTGGTTCGACATCGCCCGCGAGCTCACCGAACGCTGGCACCACCAGCAGCAGATCCGCGACGCGGTCGGACGGCTGCCGCTGTACGAGACGTACCTGGCCCCGGTGCTCGACACGTTCGTGCGCGCGCTGCCGTACACGTACCGGGAGGTTTCCGGAGGGCCGCTGGTGCTCAACATTGAAGGCGAGGGAGTGTGGTCGCTCGTCGATGGGACGCTCTACAGCGGCGCGGCGGCCGATCCCGTCACGACCGTCACCTTAGAAGGCGACAAGGCATGGCGCCTTTTCACGCGGCAGAAGATCGACCCGGGGGCGCGGGTGGAAGGGGACGCGCGCCTCGCGGAGCCGCTGTTGAAAATGACCGCCGTGGTTTAGTTTGGAGTGCGGTGACCGCAGTCACCGCTTTCACTGCGCGCCACGGGCGTCGCACGAGGCACGGAGTAAAAGCGGTGACTACGGGAGGGCGTCTCAAATACTTCGCGAAGGGCGCAGCGGTGCCGGGAGGGAGAGAGATCGAGCAGACAGTTCGAGAAAGTAGCGATCGACAGAGTGCTCGCGGGAAGTGTTGATCACGCGTGGGCGGAGCAGTCGACCGCTC
>DASQJY010000063.1:0-103897 GCA_035630815.1 Thermoanaerobaculia bacterium | reverse complement strand
CTCCGCGACGGTCTGCACTCGCGCTGCGCCGCCCAAAAACGTAATCAAATACGGCCACTGGAACTCGACCCACTCCCGCACATCCACCCGTTCCTTCATACACTTAGCTTACGCCGTTCACTAAGTTAGTGCATATGGGCGATTGCCCGCCCCGGCCCCCCTGCAGATCCGGACGTGCGGGATTACGCATCCGGCTCCTCGAATTGCGGTTTGCTGTGTTCGCAGCCCCGATCCGCTATTCGTCGACGTTGCGTTGACACAGAACTGCTCGAGCACGATGTCTCGTTGAGCTTCCTTCCAACGATTCCGTGATTCGACACTCCGTTTCCCTCCACTGGCTCCCGCGGGCGACAGTTCGCCAGCTTCACAGAGCACTGCTGGTCGTGCTGGCCCGGCGACAGCTTCAGCGGCAAGTGTTGGGGGCGCCTCCACCTACTCTTCACCGCTTCCCGCGACCGAAGCTTCCGGAGCGGTTACATAAACGGTTGCGGTCGCGCTTCCGGACCCGCCTTGTGAGTTAGTTATCGTGATCGTATAGGTTGTTGTAACGAGCGGTGAAACGGCTATCGCTCCCTTCGTCGGTACCGGCCCGATTTCGGGTGTGATCGTTACCTGGGTCGCACTAAATGAGTTCCATTTTAGGTGTACGAACTCACCGGAGCTAATGGTGTCAGGCGTAGCGATAAGCGAGCCGGAAACCATCACGCGCTCGCCGGCGAAGGTGTCTTCCACAACATAGATCGTTGCTGTCGCTTCTCTTTGGGTACCGAAATCATCGGTGACTCTGATTGTGTACCTCGTCGTAACATGCGGCCAGACTATGGTGCTGCCGGCCGGTGCAACGCGGTAACCCAAGTCAGGCATTACTTCCACGTGCGCGGCGTTCTTGGACCACCAAGTGAGAGACGCGGACTCGCCGCGCCTTATTGTGCTAGGCGACAGATCGATTTCGCACTGGGGAGCCTCGATTGTTGGAGTCGCTTTCGTGATCGCGAGCGGGTTTGTCGCGACAGTGTTCTGCAGCGAATGATACTGGGGCCGATCACGCGCTGCCCGTTCGTCCGCCTGTTTCGCGGCCAGCGCGATCGCTGCGACACCCGCCGGCCAGCTTGCAACTAAGTCAACCCACTGCAAATCGTGCAGGGTTTCGCCACCACCGATCGATCTCGCTGGTACTTCTCCATCATCGATGCGAACTGGTACGAACCAAGCTCGATCTGCCGTGCGAAGCCGCAGCTCCTCGATCGCCACAACAAGCTCTTCATTCATGTGTGCTTTCGCGCGGCGCGCCGACGCTCGAGAGAAACAAGCGACAAATAATCCACCAGACCGGATAGCGTCGCGGATCGCGTCGCGCCACCTCTGGCCGGCGCGTATCTGCTCGCGGTCGAGCCATACCTCGACACCCGCCGTTCTGAGATCACGCACTAGCTCGTCGACACGAACGGTGTCGTCGCGAACATAGGAGATGAAGACGTGAGACATCTATCACAGCGTAGCACCGGAGCTGCCACTCCCTCGGACGTTCTTTTCGTTGTCCAACTTGACATCTATTACGCGGCCGAGGAGCTGGCCCGCGATCCCGAGCACGTGCACCTCGTCGAGCACGTGGAGAAGATGCGCCGCTCGTATGAGGCGGAGGAGGGACGGCCGATTCCGTCGAAGGAAGAGACGCTGGCGCGGCGCGCGGCGGGAGCAGTTTCCCGCCTGGCAGCCGGCAGCGCGCTCGTCAATCCGCCCGTGTGACAGAACGACGAGGGTCTGCGTCAGCGGCGTCTACGCCAGTTGCCGCTCCCTCAGCACCGCGTGCATGCTCGCGTAGAGGCGGTCGTGGGCGCTCTTGGCGTCGCGGAAGATCTGGGGGAACTGGCCCAGGTCTTTGGTGGCCACGACCAGGTCCACTCCGTACAGGAAGGCGGCGTTGCCGTCGAGGGTGCGGAGGTTGTCGGCGATCAGGACGTAGAACGCCTTTCGCCTTTCGGTCGGGATGACCGAGGTGATGGCGGCCATCGAGTCGAGCGGGGGGGCGGTGATCTGGGGTGGGGAGAGGAAGACGAGTTGCGGGAGCTCGTGGTTGAAGAACTCGCGCCCTTTGGCGGCGTCGGGGTGATGGACCGGCAGGAAGCCGACCAGCTTGGCGGCTTGGCGGATGGCGGGGTTGTCGGTGCCGACGATCAGGGCCTTCGAGCCGAACTCGTTCGCGTGATCGTCGTCATCCTCGGGCGGGGTCGAGTGCTGCTGCGGCGCGGCGGCGGGAGCGGCCGCGGGCGGCGCGGCGGCTTCTGATTCGAGCTTGCTGCGGTCGATGGTGAGCTTCGCCTTGCACACCGGGCAGGGGAACGAGACTTCCTTCATCGGAAGCTTCGTCTCGTCGAGCGAGAGCGGTTTCTGGCAACTGGTGCAGGTGATCCGGATCATCGTTACTCCAGCATCGACAGCATCGAATCGGCGTCGCCCTTGGGAGCCGAAGTCGGCTCGTCGGTCAGACGGAGCGCGAGGTTGGTGGGGTTGCTCGCATAGGCGAGCGCGGTCTCTTTCGAGATCACACCCTCGTTCCACAGCTTCTCGATCTCGTCGTCGAACGTCTGCATGCCGTCGACGCTCCCGTCGTGCATGGCGTCGGTGAGCGAGCGCCCTTCCGATTCCCCTTTGACGATGTAGTCGCGCGTGCGCATGGTGGACTTGAGGACCTCCAGCACCGCCGCACGCCCCCCTCCCTGCTTGGGGAGCAGGCGCTGGGAAATGATGTAGCGGAACGACTGCGAGAGGCGCGTGCGGATCTGCGGCTCCTGGTCTTTCGGGAAGACGCCGATGATGCGGTCGACCGTCTTGGCGGCGTCGATGGTGTGCAGGGTGGAGAGCACGAGGTGGCCCGTCTCCGCCGCTTCCATGGCGATCTCGATGGTCTCGACGTCGCGCATCTCGCCGATGAGGATGACCTTCGGGGCCTGGCGCAGCGCGGCGCGGAGGGCGAGCGAGAACGACTTGGTATCGCTGCCGAGCTCCCGCTGGTTCACCGTCGACTTGTTGTGCCGGTGCATGTACTCGACCGGGTCTTCGATGGTGATGATGTGGTACGCCTGCTCCTGGTTGATCTGGTTGATGATCGCGGCGAGGGTGGTGGACTTGCCGGAGCCGGTCGGGCCGGTGACGAGGACGACGCCGTTTTTGAGGCGCGACACGTTGAACAGCTCTTCCGGCAGCTTGAGGGAGGCGAGCGTGGGGATGCCTTCCGGGATGACGCGCAGGACGATGGCGTACGTGCCGCGCTGGGAGAAGATGTTCACGCGGAAGCGCGTCTTCTGCGGGATCGAGTAGCTGAGGTCGACCGAGCCGTTGGAGATGAGGGTGCGGGTGAGCTCGCGGTCGCCCCGCAGCATGTGCATGGCGATCATTTCGGTCTGGAACGGTGTGAGGCGCGGCAGGCCGGGGAACGTCACCGGCACGAGCTGGCCGTCGACCTCCACCTGCGGCGGACGCCCGACCGAGAAGTTGAGGTCGGAGACGCGGTCCGAGACTTTCAGCATCGCCTCGAGGATGGCGTCGAGATTGAAGTTCTTCATAAGGGTCCTCGCTGGACGGCGGACATTGTACGGGAGAGGTGCCCGTTGCCAGTTGCAAGGGCTACCTCGCCTGATCAGGATGCCTTCAGCGACGACGCAAGAAGACCGACGAGGGGCCTCCGGCGGGCCGGTACGACCGGCAGCGTTGGTTGCCCAAGGCTGAACGGACGCATCTCGCACGAAACGCGGTCCGTGCGAAAACAAACGCTGCCGGTCGTACCGGCCCGCCGGAGGCCCCTCGTCGTTTCCTCGTGGCCGATGGAAGCACCCTACCCAGGCCAGGAGCCCTTGCAACTGGCAAGGGGCAACTCTCCATTAGAATCCGCCCGCAGATGGACCATTCGATCCTCGGTATCGACCTCGGCGCGCGGCGCATCGGCATCGCCGTCAGCGATTCCGGCGTCGTGGCCACGCCCCATTCGGTGATGCGCAACGAAGGTGACGTCGTCGAGAAGCTCGCCCACCTGGCCACGGAGCTCGACGCCGGCCTCGTGGTGGTGGGCATCCCCCGCCGCACGCACGAGAGCGCGAACGACCGGAAGTACCGCGACTTCGCCGACGCGCTGCGGCAGAAAACATGCAAACCGGTCGTGCTCTGGGACGAGAGTCTCTCCACCGTCGAAGCGGCGGAACGGCTGCGCGCGAGCGGCCGCTCGCGGCGGGAAGCCCAGAAAGAGATCGATATGCACGCAGCCGCCGTCATCCTCCAGTCGTATCTCGATGACCAGGCTCGCGGGAGGACGTCATAGCACGCCGACAACCGCGCCGCGGCTGCCGCAAGCTGTTCCAGTCGCTTTTCACCATCGCGATCTTCGCGGTGCTCCTGCTCATCGCCGGAGGGTGGTTCTTCTGGCGTGCGATGCGGGCGCCGTACAAGGGCTACGCCGAGCCGTCGACGCGCGTGGAAGTGCGCCGCGGCCAGCGCACCGCGACCATCCTCGAGCAGATGCAGAAGGCGGGCGTGCTGCGCGACCAGTGGATCCCGCTGGTCTACATGCAGCTGCTCCGGAGGAACGACTCCCTCAAGGCGGGCGTGTACGAGTTCAGGAAGCCTCTCTCCGCCGTGGAGGTGGTCGACAAGCTGGTGCGCGGCGAGGTGGTGCTGAAGACGATCACGGTGCGCGAAGGGCTAGACCGCTTCGCCGTGGCGAAGATCTTTGCCGCCGAGGGCCTCGGCACCGAGGAGCAGTGGAACAAGGTCACGAGCGAAGCGGACCTCATTCGCGACATCGCGCCGGACGCGGAGTCGCTCGAGGGGTACCTCTTTCCCGATACGTACAAGTTCGATCCCGGCACGTCCGCGGCGACGATCGTGAACGCGATGGTGGCGAACTTCCGCAAGCATTGGGGCAGCGAGCTGGCGACGATCACCACCGGCCTCGATCCGCACCAGACCGTGACGCTGGCCTCGATCGTCGAGACCGAGGCGCAGCTTCCGCAGGAGCGCCCGGTGGTCGCCTCGGTGTACATGAACCGGGTCCGCCGCCGCATGCTCCTCGGCGCCGACCCGACCGTGATCTACGCGATGAAGCTGGCCGGCCGCTGGAACGGCAACATCCGCAAGGCCGACTTGCAGATGGAGTCGCCGTACAACACGTACCGCACTCCCGGCCTCCCTCCCGGCCCGATCGCCAACCCCGGCCTGGCCTCCCTCCGCGCCGCCGCCGCCCCCGCCACGACGCCCTACCTCTACTTCGTGGCCCGCAACGACGGCTCCCACGTCTTCGCCACCAGCAACGAGGAGCACAACCGGAACGTGGAGAAGTATCAGAGGCAGTATTTCAGGGATAAGAGGAAGGCGGAGAAGAAGTAGAAGCTGGGTGTCAGGTGTCAGGTGTCTGGGGTGTTTCGCCCGGGCGACAAGCCCCAGATACCTGACACCCGACACCAACGCGTAGCGTCGCGCCCGCTTTCCGCTGTGCAACAAATTGCAAAACCGTTGTATCCTGTCTCCCCACAAATAACTCGGGGGTCCAGTTCAACATGGCGACGCGGAACAAGCCGTACGATCAGTTCGGTCCGTACATCCTTTTCAAGAAGCTCGAGGCGGATGCTCTCGGGGAATTGTGGCGTGCCGGCAGGATCGAAGGCGGCCAGCTCGGCTCGACGGTGGCGTTGCGGCGCATGTCGGGCGGTGTCCGCGAAGCGGTCAGCGCGAACGCGCACGCCGTCTCGCAGATCCTCCCCCGCATCAGCGGCACGTCGTTCGTGCGCGATCAGCAGGCCGGCATCATCGACGGCGTCCCGTTCCTCTCCTGGGACTACGCCGGCGGCCGCTCGCTGCGCCACATCATCGACCGCGCGCGCGGCAGCAAGGACGTGCAGCCGAACCCGCTCCCGCTCGACCAGGCCATCGTCATCGCGGAAAAGATCGCCCTCTCGCTCGCCACGATGGCCGACCTGCGCGACACCAGCGGCGGGCGCCTCTTTCACGGCGCGCTCGTGCCGCAGTTCATCTGGATCTCGGATGACGGCGAGATCCGCGTGGCCGGCCAGCAGCTCGGCGGCGGACTGATCGCCTCGCTGCAGGATCCGAAAGTCGCGGCCGACATCGGGCGCTACTTCTCCCCCGAATACCGCAGCACCGGGCAGGTGCAGAAGCACACCGACGTCTATTCGATGGGAGCGGTGCTCTTCCTCCTCGTCACGGGGCAGGAGCCGCCGGACGCCGCCACGGCCAGCGCGTTCGTCTCCGCGGTGCGCGCGGCGAAGACCACCACCGGCGTACCGGTGCCGGACGACATCCGGGTCCTGCTCGACAAGTCGTTCAATCTCGATCCGTCGATGCGCTACGCGTCGATCGGCGACATGAAGCAGGCCATTTCCGCGCTCGCGAACGGCGGCAAGTACTCGGCCACGACCTTCAACCTCGCGTTCTACCTCAGCCACCTCCTGAAGAAGGAGATGGAGACGGAGACCGCGGATCGCGAGAAGGAAGCGAAGGTGGCGATCGCGCCGTACCTCGAGGCGCCGAAGCCCGTTGCAGTGCCCGCTCCGGCCGCCGCACCGGCGGCCGCGCCTGCGCCGGCGATGTTCGCCGCCGCCGAGGCTCCGAAGAAGAGCAAGCTGCCGCTTGCGATTGCCGCGACCCTCGTGGTGGCCATCCTCGGCGCCGGCGCGTACATGATGCTCGGCAAGACCAGCGCGCAGCCGGCGGCGAAGCAGGTCGCGACGGCGTCGGCCATCCCCGTCCCGCCGGCGCAGCGCGTCGTCTCGGAGCCGATCGCCGTCAATGCCACTCCCGCGACGGCGACCGACAGCGCCACGCCGGCCACCGCGAGCAGCGATCCGGCAGCGCAGCAGAAGGCGTTCGAAGAAGCGGTGCGACTGAAGATGCAGGCCGAGATGATGAAGTTGCAGGACAACTTCATGTCGGAGCTGAAGCAGAAGCAGTCGAAGAACGCGCCGGTCGTCTCGGCGCCTACTCCCGCGCCCGCGCAGCAGCAGGCGCAGCCACTCATCCCCGAGGAGCGCGCCACGCTGAACGCGGCCCAGCTCGACCAGCAGCGCCGCGCCGACGCGGTGCAGGAGGCGCCGCGCACCGCGACGCAGGCGCCCGTGCAGCAGGTGCAGACGCAGACCGCCGCACCCGCGCCGGCGGTCGCCGCGCCGGCTGCGGTCAAGCAGGTCGCTGCCGGCGTGCGTGAAGGCGACGTCGTCGACGTCGGCTCGCTCGACTCGGTGCCGCGTCCCACGCGTCCGATCAAGCCGGTCTACCCGATGATGGCGGCGCGCCAGAAGATCTCCGCCACGATCTTCCTCACGGTCCTGGTCTCGGAGACGGGCGCAGTGGAGGACGTGCGCATCCTGCGCGGCGAGCCCCGCTTCGGCCTCAACGACGCCGCGGAACGCGCGATGCGCGCGACCCGTTTCTCGTCGCCGATGAAGGACGGCAAGCGCGTGAAGACGTGGTTCCCGCAGACGATCGACTTCAAGCCGTAGTCTGAACGTAGAACGTAGAACACGGGCTGAATGACGCGGATTCGCCTGTGGCACGGCCCCTCACCCGGCCGTTGGCCACCCTCTCCCCGCTCGACGCGGGGAGAGGGGCTACTAATATTCACTCTCGCGAGAGGCAAAGTTAGTAGCCCTTCTCCCCTGCACGGGGAGAAGGTGCCCGAAGGGCGGATGAGGGGTCGCGCCTCGGGCGATGTACGCTCACTTCGAAGTAGCGCGCTCGTGCGATCCCCTCGAGCCGCTCGCGGTCGCGCGTGAAGTTTCTCGCTCCCGGCGCGTTGCTTGCGCCCTCCTTCACCAGCACGGCTCCGGCGGGGAGCGCGAGTTGCGGGGTGATGCGGACGCGGTGGCGTTGCGCGTGCGGCAGGAGCAGGTCGGCGTGGGCGGCGAGACGCTCGTCGACGTAGACGACGGGCGCGTCGAGCGAGGTCAGCGCGGCGAAGGTCGGGGATGGCGTCGTGTGTACGACCCGTAAGACGGGCCAGGTCCAGACGATCAGCAGCGCCGTCAGGGCGGCGAGCGTCACGGATCTTCCACGGCTCGGAATCCCTTCCGCGGCGAGCAGGGCGAAGAGCGGCATGTAGGCGATCGAGAAGCGGCTCGCGCTGTGGAAGTCGAGGTAGAGCCAGGCGAAGAGCAGGAACGGACCGAAGATTGCGAGCGCGAGCCAGGGGCGGCGGCGCAGCCCGAGGAGTGCGAGCAGCGCGATGGCCAGATTGATCGGGAGGGCGCGGAAGGGGCGGATGAAGAAGTCGTCCGCTACCTGCGGCAGCCAGGGGCGGATCGGGCTGAGGAACGAATCGGCTTCGCGGATATAGCGCTCGTGGCGGGTGAGCGTCTCGCGATACATCTCCCAGCCGCCGCTCAGCGAAGCGGCGGCGCCGAAGCTCGCGACGACGATGACGGCGATGATGAACGCGCCGGCGAGCGCGGTGCGGCGCCGCTGCCGGAACGCGAGCACGAACGGCACGAACCCGATCAGCAGATTCTGCGGACGGAAGCCGGCCGCGATTCCGAGCACCACCGCGCCCGCGAGCAGCGATGCGTCGCTGGTCCTGCCTCGCAGCAGCAGCGCGCATGCCGCCAGCACGAGCACGAGCGACGGCACGTCGCTGAAGGCGGTGCCGCCGAAGAACCAGACGTTCGGCAGGAACGAGAGCAGGAGCGCGGAGGCGGTGGCCACGAACGGCGTGGCCCGCAGCTCGCGCGCGAGGAAGAACATCGCCGGAAAGACGAGCAGCGACGAGAGGAACGTGATGGTCTGCAGCGCGTGAAACGCGTCGAGCGGCACGAGCCTGGCGGCGGCGATGAAGAGCGGAAAGCCGGGGGGATGGGGATGGTGCGCGGTGACGTCGTAGTCGCGCAGCGCGAGCGCGAACAGCGCTTCGTCCCAGTCCCACAGCGTCAACGACAGCGCCGGCCAGCGCATCACGGCCGCGAAGAGGCCGAGGGACCAGGCGGCGAGGCGTTCGTTGCGCGTCACAGCCGGTTCCACGTGATGTCGCGCAGCATGAATGCGAGCTCGCGGTCGTCCAGCTCACCGCGTCGCGCGGGGATGAAGACGTCGCTGACCTCGATGATCAGCCGGTTCGGCTGGTCGTGGTGTCCCGTGAGGACGTAGCGCACTTCGTTTTCGCGCCTGGTCACAGGCACCGTTGCGACCACGTGGCCGTTCAGGCGGAACGTGACGGTCACGGGTGCCTTCATCGCTTCCAGCGGCACGGTGAAGACGATCCGCAGTTCCGCCTCCCTTGGCGTCGGCGCGAGGAGCATGAGCGATCGCTGCTTTGCCCAACGCCACGAGTAGTGGATGTCACCTTCCTGTCCGTACCATCCTTCGCCGAACTTCACGACGCTCGCGGACGGCTGCACGTACGACTCGAAGTTCCGCTTGGTGACGATGTTCCAGAGGCGCGTGTACGGACGGCGGAAGCGGACCGCGCTGTGGGCACTGGTCGGGCCGTTGCCGACGTACCAGCCACGGGCCGCGTCGGGATGTTTGATGATGGCCAGCGTATCCACCGGCCGCACCTGCCTGTGTTTCGGTGCGTAGTAGCTCATCCACGGCCAGATGCTGTCGTCGACGAAGACGACGTCCGTCAGCGGCACATTTTCCCGTACCCACATCGCCGCGGCCACCGGCGGCGAGGCGGTGGTGCGCGGCACTTCGAAGGCGGAAAGCTCCCACGTCACCAGGCGTCCGACGATGATTGCCACGAACGCAATCCGCAGCGCCGGTGCCGCGCGCGGGTGCAGGCGCGAGACTAGCCTCCCCAGGACGACGGTTCCCTGGACGGCGAGCAGCACGATGCCGGCGATGTAGTTCAGCGAGAAGCGGCTCGAGCCGAGGGGATTCGTGCTCAGCATGGCGAAGAGGAAGAACGGTCCGAACGTCAGCAGCACCTCGAGCGCGGGGCGCCCCTTGCGGCGTATGGCCGCATCGAGGATCGCGACCGCCGCGAGGAGGTTCATCAGGAGCGAGACCTTGCCGGCCTCGTACGGATCGAGCTGGATCAGCGCCACTTCCCACAACGGCGGCCGCACCGCGGCGCTGTAAGCATCGGCGATCCTGATGTACGCGCTGTGCGCCTGGAACGCGGCGATGTAGGCGTCGACGCCGGTCGCGGCGATCGCGCCGCCGTAGCCGATGGCGACGAGGGCGACGATCAGCAGCGAAGCGCCGAGCACCGTCCCCCACCGCTTCGCGCGCACGAAGCGGATGGTGGCAATCGTCCAGGGAAAGACCGCCACCACGGCGTTCTGCGGACGGAAGAGCACGCCGGCCGAAAGCAGGAGCGCGCCGAGATAGTAGCGGCGTGCGGCGGGATCGTCCTCCGCGTGCGCGACGCTGCTCATGTACGCACCGACCGAGGCAAGGAACAGGATCATCGCCGGAACGTCGCTGAAGGCGGTGCCGCCGTAGAACCAGACGTTCGGCAGGATCGCGAAAACGATCCCGGCCGCGAGCGCGCCGTGGAAGTCGATGCGGAACGTTCGCGCCACCCAATACATCACCGGGAAGGCGAGCATCCCGGCGATCACGTTGATCGTTTGCAGCGCGTGGAAATCGGTGTCGGTGAAGATCCGCGCGATGCGCCCGAGGACGATGTAGAGAGGGAAGCCGGGCGGGTGGGGGTAATGCGCCCCGACGTTGTAGTCATTGAGCGCGAGGGAGAAGAGGACTTCGTCCCAGTCCCACGGCGTCTTCGAAAGGGCGGCGAAACGCGTCAGCGCCAGGATCACGGTCGCGATCGCGACCGCGTAACGCTGCTTGCGCGTGCTGTAAGTACCGCCTGACTCCATTCAGGTCGCGCATTGTGCCGGAAAACCCGCGGCACCGTTCTCGCAAAATTGCGCGTCCAGATGGCAACCAAGGGCGTTCGACGCCGCTGGACTCTCGATGCGAACGGAATCCGGCGGGAGGGAACGAAGCAGACGGGCTTTACCTATCGGCTGCCTGACGGCACAGCTGTGTCCGACGAGAAGGTGCTGGCGCGCATTTCGAAGCTGCGCATCCCCCCGGCATGGCAGAACGTCCGCATCGCCCGCGGTGACGCCTCCCCCCTCCAGGTCCTCGGCGTCGACAAGAAGGGGCGCACGCAGTATCTCTATCACTCCCGCTTCCGCGCCCAGCGCGAGGAGGCGAAGTTCAAGCGCGTGGTCGAATTCGGTGAATCACTCCCGGCCCTCCGCCGCCGCGTGCGGACCGACCTCAAAGGGGACGCGCTGGAGCGGCAACGCGTGCTTGCGGCGATGGTGCGGCTCATCGACCAGGGCTTCTTCCGCATCGGCAACGACAAGAGCGCCGAGGCCGAGTCGACGTTCGGGCTGTCCACCATCCGCGGCTCGCACGTGAAAGTCGACGAGAACGTCGTGCAGTTCGACTACGTCGGCAAATGGCGCAAGAGCCACAAGCGCGCCGTCGACGACGAGGAAGTGGCCGCCGTGGTCGGGCAGCTCAAGAAGATCAAGGGGGCGGAGCTTTTCAAGTTCGAGCAGAACGGGCGCGTCGTCGACGTGAAAGACCGGCACGTGAACGACTACATCCAGTCGAGCATCGGAAAGGACTTCACGGCCAAGGATTTCCGGACCTGGGCCGGCACGCTGCTCTGCTCGATCGCCCTGGCCATGCAGGGACAGGGGACGAGCAAGGCGGAGCGCAAGCGGCGCATCCGCAAGGCGGTCGTGGCCACGGCGGAGCAGCTCGGCAACACCCCCGCGGTCTGCCGCTCGTCGTACATCTGCCCGCGGCTGCTCGACGAGTACATGGAAGGACGGCCGTTCGAGATGCTGCGCAAGACGCGCAAAGGGAGCCCGGTCGTGCGCGTCGGCCTGTCGATGGAGGAGCGGGCGCTCCTGAAGTTCCTGCGCGAGACGATCGCGGACAGGCGCCGCTCGCCGCGAGCCGCCTGACCGCATGCAGATCTCCGTCATCGACGACGTACGCGGCCTGGAGCGGCTGAAGCCGGAGTGGGAAGCGCTGCACGAGGAGAGTGCGGCGGACGGGCTGTTCGCGAGCTGGCTCTGGGCCGAGCTCTGGACGCGGCACTTCGGCCGGAACGAGCCGCTGCGCATCGTCACGGCGCGCGACGGAAAGGGCCACCTGCTCGGCATCGCGCCGATGTCCATCGTCACGCGCAAGGTCGCGCGGGCCTTGGAGGTGAAGACGATGCAGTTCATCGGCGCGTCCGCGCCGGTCGAGCATTTCGATTTCGTGATCCGCCGGGGGCGCGAGCACGACGTGCTGCCGCGGCTCCTCGCGACTCTCTGTTCGATGCGCGTGGACGCGATCGCGCTGCAGAACATCCTCCCCGGCTCGCCGAACGTGGCGCTGCTGCGCGCCAGCGGCGAGTACACCGAGGAGCAGGGGCACGTCGCCCCGTATCTCGTGCTGCCCGACACCATGGAGAAGCTGCTGGCGTCGATCCCGAAGAACCGGCGCGACCGCTTCCGTTTCTTCCGCCGCCGCATCGACCGCTACTCACCCGACTGGACGCTGGCGCAGCTCTCGACGCGTGAGGAGCTGCTGGAAGGATTCGAACAGCTCGTGCGCCTGCACGACGTGCACTGGAAGTCGCGCGGCGAGCCGGGGACGTTCGCGAGCGCGGAGCTGACCGCGTTCTACCGCGAGCTTGCGATGGCGCTCTTCGAGCGCGGCTGGATGCGCATGTTCCGCCTCATGACGGGCGGCAAGGTGGTGTCGGTCGAATACGCGTTCGAGTTCCGCAAGCGCTTTCACGTCTTCACGAACGGCACGGACTTCGACGCCGGCGTGGAGAGCGCGGGAGCGGTGCTGCAGTACCTGCTGATCGAACGCGCCATCGCCGCCGGCATTCGCGAGTACGACTTCATGTGGGGAGAGGAAGAGTACAAGCTGAAGTGGGGAGCGGAGCCGCGTCACGACGTGACGTTCGTGCAGGAGCTCTCGACACGGGCCAGACTGGTGAGGCAGGCGCGGGCGGTGTGGAAGGTGGTGCGCCAGCGGTTTGGAGTGCGGTGACCGCAGTCACCGCTTTTCCTTCGAGCCACAGAGCGCGAGCTGCGCCTCGCGGAGTAAAAGCGGTGACTGCGGTCACCGCACTCCAAACCAGTGTTCCTCAGAACTGCTGTCCGATCCAGAAGCTCGATCTCATCTCGTCTTCCATCACGCTGAGATCGTACCGCCGCGCAAAGTCGAAGTTGAGTTGCATGCCCAGGAGGTTGAACGAGATGCCCAGGCCGACCGCGGCCTGGCCGTCGCGCAGCTTGCCGTTTTCGATGAAGCGCCACGGCTGGCCCTCGAAGTGCGCCGCACCGATGTCGAAGAAGAGCGCGCCGCGCACCTGCTGCAGCACGAGCAGCGGCGTCGCCAGGACGTCGATGAGCGGGAAGCGGAGCTCCACGTTCGCAAAGCCGGCGTGCTGGCCGATGATGGTCCGGAAGTCGTGGCCGCGGAGCGTGTTCAGGCCTCCGAAGTACGAGAAGTTCGGCGCGTTGCCGTCCGCCCAGGAACCGTAGAAGCGCGTCGCCAGCAGCGTGCGCGAGCTGAGCTGGAAGTACTCGCGCCAGTCGAGCGAGAGGTCAGTCGAGAGCGTGCCGCCGTTCTCGATGTCGGGCGAGTACTGCGCGCTGACCTGGTAGCGGCGTCCGGAGATCGGACCGAAGTGCTTCCAGGTGGCGCTGTCGCCGCTGAAGGTGGTGCTGATGAACGGGAAGCTGTCGCGGCGGCGAATGTAGAAGAGCGCCTCCTGCCCTGATTCGGGGTCGCGGAGGTAGAGCGGCTGCCGGTAATCGCGGCTCAGGTACCCGAAGCCCGCCTCGGCGCGGTGGTACCGCGTGAACGGATGGCTGCCGAGCAGCATCGCACCGGTCTCGCGGTACTCCTGCCGCCGCTCCAGATCGTTCTGCTCCTGGTTCACCGCCAGGTAGAACGAACGGTTGTCGAAGATGCGCGCCCCCCAGTTCGTCCGGCGGCGCATGTCGAGGTAGAGGAAGTCGAAGTTCGAGAAGCTGGCCACCGAATCGAGCGAGGCGATGAACCGGCGGTTGCCGAGCATGTCGCTCATGAAGATGGTCGTGCGGGAGATGAAGAGCTGGTCGGAGCTGACGCCGGCGTTCACCGAGACGTCCTCGATGAAGAGGCGGAAGCCGCTCGTGTCCTCGATCTTCTCCTCGTCGATGAAGAACTCGGAGGTGGAGCGGAACACCGAGCGCTCCTCGGCGGCGATCGGCGCCGAGGGGAGCGTCGTCTTCTCCGCCACGCGCAGCGGCTTGTCGGTGGTGGTCGAGTAGAGCCGCCACTGCCCCTTGTAGTAGGACGAGAACACCATCCGCTCTTTGTTGTTCTCGCCGGTGAAGACCACCGGCGTGAAGCAGCCGCCGATCACGTCGGTGAACTGCAGCAGGTCGCCGCTCTCGAGGTCGAGCGAATAGATGTTGAAGGCCGCGAAGTTCGTCGGGTCGGCTTTCGGGGTGTCGCCGTCCGTGCGGGCGACATTTTCCGCATTCTCGAGGATCTGCGACGCGGTCTCGATGTTGCGGCCGGTCTGCTTGTCCGAGGAGAAGAAGAGCCGCTTCCCGTCCGGGGTGAAGTACGCGTCGATGTCGTTCCAGTCGCCGGTGGTGAGCTGGAAGCGCTCGTCCGGCTTGTCGAGATTGAGGCGATACAGCTTCGCGTACTGCTCGCCGACGGACGAATAGATCAGCCACTTGCCGTCCGGCGAGAAGACCGGCGAGCCGTCGAAGAACGCGTCCTGGGTGAGATTGCGGATGTCCCCGTTCGTGGTGTCGTAGAGGAAGATGTCGGGCTGGTTGCCTTCGTACGCGGCGAAGGCGATGAACCGGCCGTCCGGCGAGTACGTGGGGGAGAGCTGCTGCTCGACCTTCATGGCGATGGAGCGGTCGAGGTTCCCGGTGAGCGGATTGATGAGCAGCAGGTTGCGCCCGCGCTCTTTCTTGACGAACAGCGCCACCTGGTCACCGTTCGGCGACCACGCCACGTCGCGGCCCATGTTCGCGCCGGTCGTGAACGATTGCACGACGCCGTACTGGTATTCGCTCGTGTAGCCGGAGGTCAGGTTCTTGAGCAGGCGCCGCTCCGGGATGTTCAGCAGCGCGAGGTCGACGTCCTCTTTGTACGTGGTGAACGCCACGAGCAGGTCGCCCGAGGGGGACGGCACCGGCGAGATCTCGTTGCTCGGATTGTTCGGGTTGATGCGGAACGGATCGCCGTACTCCTGCGGCTCCCCTTTCGCCACGAGCGCGGGGAGGTACTGCTTGCGCAGCCAGGTCCGGAAGCGCGAGTCGAACTCCTCCGGGGTCACGTTGAAGGCGCGCTTGAGCGCGCGATCGACGCTGCTGCCGAGGGTGTTGCGGTACTCGTAGATGAAATCGCGCAGGCCGTCCATGCCGTACTGCTCGGACATGTACTTGAAGACGGCGTGACCGAAGCGGTACGCGAAGTAGCCCTGCGGGTTGAGGGTGATGCGGGGGATGCGGTCGTTCACCACGGCATCGCGCAGGACCATGCGGTCGCGCGAGTCTTCGTCCTGGGCCATGAACGACGCGAGCCCTTCCATCAGCCACGTGGGCGGGTTCGCGGTGACGGTCTTGCCGAACTTCCCCTGGAACAGCACTTCGTATTCGAAGATGTGCGTGAGCTCGTGCGTGAGGAGCTCGAGCAGCTCGTCGTCCGGCATGTCGATCGGCAGCACCATCCGGTTCTTCGCCGGCTCCGCGAATGCGCCAACGCCTTCGGGGATGAAGTTGAGCATGACGTTGCTCTGCTCGAAGGCCGAATGCGTGTGGTAATAGATCAGCGGGATCTTCTTCGAGATCTGGAAGTTGAACTTCTGCGAGAGATCGAGGTACGCGCTCTCGGCCGCATCGACGACGCGCTGGAGCGACTGCCGCTCTTCCTCATAGAAGTAGATGTCGAAGTGGGTGGAGTGGTAGACCTGCCACTTGAAGGTGTCGTAGACGATCTTGTTCTGCCCGAACGGGTAGGCGGGCACGGCCGCAAGCAGGAAGACCAGGAGCGCGAAGACTCTCTTCAAAGTACCTCCGGGTGAACCGAACGATTACTCAGTGAACACGTAACGAGTGCCGGACGTCTCCTGCGCCACGAAGATGCCTACCAGCTGCGCCTCGAGGGCGCGGAGGTTCTCGAACAGGCCGAGGATCTCGTCGTAGTTGCGCTGGTCGAATTCCTTGAAGTCGCGGAAGTTCTCTTCGAGGATCATCTCGCCGGAGTCGGGGTCGAACACGGCCACGTCGATGTCGAAGACGAAGCCGGTCGATTCGACGAGCACCTGGCGGTGATACGTCCGCCCGTCCGCGGGGGAGATGAACTCCTCGGTCTTGTAGCCGGCCTTGTCGTTGATGTCGAAGTCGACGATGCCGCTGACGATGAAGTCGGCGCCGGTGCGCGCGCCGAGCTCTTTCCAGTAATCGCGCGCGTCCTGCAGCGAGCGGATGTCGCTCCCCGGAAGGCGCGTGGGGCCGACGTCGACGAGGCGGAGCTTGGTCGATTTGGCGAGCTGCTTCCGCAGGTAGCGGTTGAACTCCGACTGCACGTCGACCTTCGTGGCGCGGTCGTCGCGCTTCTCCCCTTTCGAGGCGATGACGAACGGCGCGATGGCGATGCGTTCGTCGCCGGTGATCTGCAGCTTCGGCTTGACCGGCAGCTTGAGCTTCACTTCCATCACGTCGGCGGCCGAGAGCGACAGCGGCGTCGACAGCGGCACGGCCAGCGCGAGCGCAACGACGATCGCTTTCATCGGGATCCCTCCTCGGGAGGATTCGTGGTGGTGGCGGGTTCCTGCGGCGGGTTGGCCGATGCGGCCGTGGGCATGGCCGGTGCTGGAATCGGCGCCGCGGCGGTCTTCTCGCCCGCCGCGCCGGGCTGGCGCTTCTTCGCTTTCTGCGTGAACTCGACGAAGCGGCTGTAGTTCTTCTGGATGTACTGGTTCGAGCGGTCGAGGCGGAGCGCTTCGCGATATTCGCGCGCGGCGGCCTCGAAGTCGCCGGTGGCCTCGTACGCCACGGCCAGGTTGTTGTGGGTCATGGCGTTCTGCGGCTCGATCTGCGTGGCGCGCTGGAAGCGGAACCGCGCCTCGCGCCAGAGATTCATCTTCGCCATGCGCACGCCGAAACGCCGCTGCGTTTCCGCGTTCGAGAGATCGCCGCCGCCACCCGAACGGCATGCGTTCAACAGAAGTGCTGCGAGGATCAGCGAAGACGTCGTCAAGAACGCGCGCTTCATCGAGACTCCCTTCTCACAGCGCAGTATACTTGCGCCGTTCCCACCGGCCGGCTCGTCCGCCCGCGCATCGCTGCCTGTCCCGGCACCCATGCACGAATGACCGATGCCGCCCCTCGCGATCTGACGATCGCGCTCTCCCTGCTTCCGTTTCTCACCCCGAACCGGACCCGCTTGCTCCGTGAGCTGTTCGACCCGGTTTACACCGCGTGCAACGCATCCTCGAGACTGCTGCAAGGTCTGCTCAGCGTAACCCCCGAGCAGGCAGACCAGGTGAGGAATCCGTTAACAAACCCGGAGCTGGTCGCAATGCTGCGCGACCGCGTCGTGACTTTGCTCGACGACGAGTACCCGCGCCTGCTCCGCGAGATCCATGATCCTCCGCTCGCGCTGCACTACCGCGGCGACCTGTCGCTGCTCGCCACGCCGGGCATCGCCATCGTCGGCTCGCGCAAGGCCTCGCCTTACGCGATCAACGCCGCGGAGCACCTGTCGCGCAGGATGGCGCCGGCAGGACTGACCATCGTTTCCGGACTGGCGCTCGGTGTCGATTCGGCCGCGCATCAGGCGGCCCTCGACTCCGGTGGCACCACCATCGCGGTCCTCGGCACCGGGATCGACGTGATCTACCCCCGCTCGAACAAACGGCTCTTCCGGCGCATCGCCGAGCGTGGCTTGATCGTGACGGAGTACGCGCCCGGCGCGCCACCGCTGCCTGAGCACTTTCCGGTCCGCAACCGGATCATCTCGGGACTGTCGCTCGGGACCGTGATCGTCGAGGCGACACGGCAGAGCGGTTCGCTCATCACCGCGCGCATGGCCGCCGAACAGAACCGCGAAGTGTTCGCCGTCCCGGGATCGATCTTCTCAGCAGGCTCGGAAGGAACGCACCGGCTCGTCCAGTACGGCGCGAAGCTGGTGCACGACGAGGAGGACGTTTTCCACGAGCTGTCGAACGAGGTGCGGGCCCAGCTGAAGCGCCCCCCCGCCGAAGATCCGGAGCCTGACTCCCCGCTCGCCGAGGTGCTGGCCGTCCTCACCCGCGAGGAAGCCTCGCACATCGACACCCTCGCCGCCCGCCTCGGCCGAACGCCCGCCACGGTCGCGGAGTCGCTGCTGCAACTGGAATTGGGTGGGTGGATCCGGGCCATGCCGGGGGCGAGATATGTGCGGGTGAAGTAGCGGGTTTGCGGCTGCGCCGCGGGTGTCGGGTGTCAGGTATCTGTGGTTTCTCGGCTGACGGCTCATTCAGGCGAGACACCCCAGACACCTGACACCCACGCGCAGCGTGCAACCGACTTACGAGTTCCCTATCAAACTCTCTTCCCTCGCCTCGCGCACGTTCTTGATGGTCAGGGCGAGGATCGTGAGCGGGACGCCCCAGGTCACGACCTTGCGGAAGATCTTGGGGAGGCCGAAGCCGACGATCACGCCGACCACGCCGCCGGCGGCGACCAGGTGGGGCGCGTAGCTGCGTGCGAGCGCCTTCGGGTCGAGGTTGGTGCGCAGGTGGCGGTCGAGCTCGTCGATGCGATCGCCTACTCCGTCGCGGGCGCGCACGATCGCGCGCTCGATGTACTGCTTCTGGTCGACTTCCGCCATCTATCTACTCCTCACACGCGCGACGTCCGCCTTGAGCGCATCGATATCGCCCTTGATGTGGTCGATCGAGTCGCTCGGGACGAAGTTCACGCCCTGCAATTTTTTCTTGCCCATGAGAGCCAGCACCGCCGCCGCGCCGAGCAGGACGATGGTGACGATGAGCGACGACAGCCACGCCGGTACGCCCAGGGCCACGAGCCCGAGGGTGATCGTGACGAAGAGAAACGCGAGACCGAACAGGCCGAGAAACAGCGCCGCGCCGAGCATCGCCCCGCCGGTACCGAGTTTCGCGACCGATTCCTTGATCTCGAGCTTCAGCAGCGCGATCTCGCTGCGAAAGAGATTCGACAGGTCCGCCGTGAGGTCTTTGATGATGGTGCCGAGGGATCGCTCGGACTCTGTTGTGCTGAAGTTGCTCATATTCGACTCCGCAGAGCAAGAGGTTTACCAAGGGAGCGGCCAGTCTATTCTGAAGCGACCCCTGCCGCGTCGCGAGAACGCACCTGGCCGGGAGTTGTAGACTCCCTTCGATGCCTGACGTCGTCGAGCTGGTGAAAGACTTCAACTTCGAAGCCGCGCACTTTCTCCCGAATGTGCCGGAAGGGCACAAGTGCCGCCGCACGCACGGCCATTCGTTCAAAGGGCAGATTGCCGTCCGCGGCCCGGTCGATCCGAAGCTCGGCTGGGTGATGGACTTTGCGGACCTGAAGAAAGCGGTCGATCCGATCGTGACCGAGCTCGATCATTACCTCCTCAACGACATCGAGGGGCTCGAGAACCCCACCTCCGAGCTGCTGGCGATCTGGCTGTGGCGGCGGCTGGTCTCGCAGGTGCCGAACCTCTACCGGGTGACGATCGAGGAAACGTGTACGTCCAGGTGCCACTACTACGGGTGATTGCGCAGGGGCACGAAGCGGACCGCCTCCAGGCGGGTCCTCCTCACCTGGCCGTTGCGGCGCTCGATCAACCATAGATACTGCACGTCGGCGGCGCCGACCGGGATGATGCAGCGGCCTCCCTCGGCGAGCTGGTCGATCAGCCCTTCCGGGAGGAGCTCGGGGGCGGCGGCGGAGAGGATCGCCTCGAACGGTGCCGCGTCGCGGAACAGCTCGACCCCGTTGCCGACGCCGAGGGTGACGTTGGTGACGCCGAGGTGCTCGAGACGGGACTGGACGGTCCCGGCGAGCTCCGGCTCCACTTCCGCGCTGTAGACGTGGCGCACCAGCCGGGCGAGGATCGCGGTCTGGTAGCCGGAGCCGGTCCCGATCTCCAGCACCGTCTCGTCGCCGCGCAGGCGGAGCAGCTCGGTCATCACCGCCACGATGTACGGCTGGGAGATGGTCTGCCCGCGCGCGAGCGGCAGCGGCATATCGTCGTAAGCCGCACCGCGAAAGCTCTGCGGGACGAACAGCTCCCGGGGGACGGAGCGGATCGCGTCGAGCACGCGAGGGTCGCGAACGCCACGTGCGGCGAGCTGGTTGCGGATCATCCGCTCGTTCGCGGCATGGTCGAATGCAGGGTCCAGCATGGGGTCGAGCGTCACAGCCACTCCAGCAACGCGTGCAACGACGGTTCCCGACGGCGGCATACCGCTCGCATTTGGCAGCGGCATGACCCGGCCCAGCATCCCCTTCACCGCACGTCTCGGCGGAATCTACGAACTGGAAGGGGCCAACGCCAAACGGATGCTGACCATGGAAGGGGCACGCGGCCTCGCCGTCGCGCTCGTCTTCCTCGTCCACTATCGCGCCGCCTTCGTCGGCTGGGTCGGCAGCGGCACGACCACCGAATCGGTCACGCAGTTCCTCTGGACCATCGGCCACGCCGGCGTCGATCTCTTCTTCGTCCTCAGCGGATACCTGATCTACGGCGCCGTGCTCAAGCCGTCGCTCGACTACACGAAGTTCATGGGACGGCGCGTGCAGCGGATCTACCCGACCTTCCTGGTCGTCTTCGCGATGTACATCGCGCTCTCCTTCGCGTTCCCCTCGCAGAGCAAGCTGCCGGCGAACGCGCTCGACGCGGGGCTGCTGATCCTGCAGAACCTCCTGCTGCTCCCCGGCATCTTTCCGATCGAGGCCATCGTCAGCGTGGCCTGGTCGCTGAGCTACGAATTCTTCTACTACCTCACCCTCCCGCTGCTCGTGCTCGCACTCGGACTGCGCAGGTGGCAGCCGAAGCAGCGCGTGCTCTTCTTTTCGATCGTCTCGGTGCTCTTCGTGGCCTCGTGGTTCCTCCTCGCCCCGAAGGCGCCGCGCCTGCTGATGTTCGTCGCCGGGATCCTGCTCTACGAGCTGGTCCACTCGCTGAACTTCGCACCGAAAATCTCCCCCGCGTTCGAATGGTTCGCCATCGCGCTGACGCTGGCGGCCTTCGCGGCCATCGCGTACGTGGAGACGATCCCGGAGACGGGGGAGATGCTGCGGCTCATCGTCTCGTTCGTGGCCTTCGGCACGCTGGTCTTCGCCTGCTTCCGGGCCGAGGGGCCTTTGTATCGCGCGTTCGCCTGGACCCCGCTGCGCTGGCTGGGGAACATGAGCTACTCGTACTACCTGATCCACGCCCTGACCATCAACGCGGCGGCGATGGTCCTCGGGAAGGTTTTGCCGGAGAGCATGACCGGCCCGGCGCTCTACTGGCTGATGTTCGTGCCGGTCTTCGTGGCCACGCTGATCGCGTCGACGCTGCTCTTCGCCCTGGTCGAGAAGCCCTTCTCCCTGGTGCGGACGCAGCGCCCGAAGCCGCTCGGAGCCACTGTTCCTGGCGCCGCGTGATATTTGTCACACCCTCCGCGCGAATCAGGAGTATTATTTGGCATCTCTTCCAGACAGCGTGGGTTGAGCCAGCTTTAGCAGGGTCAACGGTTTAGCACGGTGGCTGGAAATATGCGGTGACTCAGAACGTTTCACCGAATAACAATTAGCGCGTCACATCGACAAAGGCAAACCCTCGGCGACGAGGGGACGCAAAGCAAACGGGTCTGGACTTCCAGACGGCTGAGCTGCCGAACGTGATCGAGAGTTAAACGTGGTGAGCCCCCAGAGGGCAGGCCCGTTACTCCGATTCAAACCTGAAAGCGTTTTTCAGGGGTTCCGGCGAATTTGGTGATCGCGCCCGGAGCCCTTAAATGCGTTTTTCGAGATTTGCAGTCAGCGCGGTTGTCGCCTCCACGTTCTCCGCAATCGTCGCCGTCAACGCCAGCGCGAAAACGATCTACGTTTCTCTTAGCGGAAACGATGCCAATAATGGTGCAATCAGCACTCCGTACCGCTCCATCAACAAGGCGTCGCAGGTCGCCGTGGCAGGCGACGTCGTTCAGGTCCGCGGCGGCGTCTACTTCAACACCGTAGGCATCAGCTCGAAGGGCACCTCCTCCGCCCGCGTCACCTTCCAGCCGTACCCCGGCGAGAAGGTCACGATCGACGGCACGGGCACCGCGGCGGCCACCGACCTCTTCACCCTCTACAAGGCGGAGTACGTCGACATCGTCGGCTTCGAGGTCCGCAACGCGACCCGCATCGGCATCAACGTCTACAGCTCGAAGTCGGTCCGCATCCGCAACAACGACACGCACCACAACACCCGCAACGGCATCTACGTCGGCGCCTCGTCGCTCGGCGTGAGCACGGACATCGTCATCGACGGCAACCAGGTCCACGACAACGTCCTCGAGAACCAGAACCACACCATGGTCAACGGCGGCTGGGCGGGCGCGCTCGCCTTCAGCAAGACCAACGGCGGAGCGATCACCAACAACAAGGTGTACCGCAACTTCGGCGAAGGCATGGGCACCGGCCTGGCGAACAACGTCCTGATCGAAGGCAACGAGATCTCGGACAGCTACAGCGGCTACATCTACATCGACAACTCGCGCTACATCACCATCAACAAGAACTTCGTCTACAACACCGGCGACACCAACTACTACCGCCTCGGCCACCCCGGCCCCGGCATCGGCGTCGCCAACGAGTCGTGGACCGCTTCGAACCCGTCGGGCGACCTGACCATCACCAACAACATCGTGGTCAACACCCGCTGGGGCTTCTACTACGGCTCGTTCGAGAGCGGCGGCGGCCTGAAGAACTCGGTCATCGCGAACAACACCTTCTACAAGGCCACCGACGCGATGATCCGCATCGCCCTCGACGCGCACTCCGGCTCGACCGTCACCAACAACATCTTCTACCAGGTCGGCAACGGCATGACCCAGGTGGCCGGCGCCGGCGTCTCCTACAAGAACAACCTCTGGTACGGCGGCACGCCGGAAACCCTGGCCTCCGGCTCGGGCGACCTCTACGGCAACCCGCAGTTCATCAACGCCGGCGGCCTGCGCGCTGCCGACTACAAGCTCCGCCCGATCTCGCCGGCCGTCCACACCGCCATCGAGACCGGCGCCCCGAAGGTCGACCACTTCGGCGCCACCCGCACCGCGTCGTTCGACATGGGCGCGCACGAGCAGAGCGTCGAGCTCGGCTCCGGCGCCCCCGCCGTGCAGATGCCGGAAGCACCGACCGCCGTCCGCGCCACCGCGACCAGCAGCAACACCGTCACGCTGAGCTGGACCGCTTCGGTGACCGAGGGCGTCACCTACAAGGTCTACCGCGATAACGCGTTCGTCGCCGACGTCACCGGCACCTCGTACACCGACAACGGCCGCGCCGCGGGGATCGCCTACCGCTACGAAGTCTACGCATACGACGTGACCGGCAACCCGTCGGCCGCGAGCATCGCCGCGACCGTGACCACCCCGGCCGCCGCCGACACGGTGAAGCCGACCATGCCGTCGAACCTCAAGACCGGTACCGCGACGGCGAGCAGCATCGAGCTGTCGTGGACGACTTCGACCGACAACGTCAGCGTCACCGGCTACGACATCTACCGCGACGGCACCTACATCGCGACCGTCCGCTCGCGCGACTACACCGCGACCGGCCTCTCCGCCAACCGCAGCTACTCGTTCCAGGTGGTGGCCGTCGACGCAGCCGGCAACCGCTCCGCCGCCAGCAACACCGCCACCGGCTCGACCCTGAACGGCGGCACCAGCAAGAAGCGCTCGGCCCGCCGGTAAGCTTCTCCCCTCATCAATTCGCAAAGGCGGCCCTCGGGCCGCCTTTTTTGTTCTCGGGCGGCTCGCGGTTCCTCCGCATCGAAGCGGTATCGGGTGTCAGGGGTCTGGGATGCACCGCCCGGGCGACACACCCCAGACACCTGACACCCGACACCTGACACCCGCAGAACCCTCCCTCACGCCCGCGTTCGATTGGCGATCCTTTTGCACAAGCCGCCGCCGAGAAGCCCCGGTTTGGCCAGAAGACACCACCCAGAACGCAGAGGAAACGTGACGACGACGGTAACGCCTGCCCCGACACCAACAGCCGCGGACGGTTCGGTTCCGCGCGTGCCGGCATCGCTGCCCGTGACCGTCCAGCCGCAGCCGCCGTCCGGCAACCTCGCCGACGACGTCGTTCGCGCCGTCGTCCGCAACTGGCACATCGTCGCGCTCACCGCCGCCGCCACCATGCTCCTGGCCTGGCTCTTCGCCGCCGTGCAGCCGAAGCGTTACCGCGTCACCGCCATCGGCGCGGTCGCGCCGATGGTGGAAGGGATGACCGCGACCGACGTGATCCGCGGCGTCGATTCGCTCGAGAGGCGCGTCATCATTTCCACCGTCGCCGCGCTCGCCTCCGCCCCCGCCATCCGCAAGCAGGCCCTCGGCGACCTGCACGGCTATCGCATCGATTCGAGCGTCGTCCCGAACACGAACCTCTTCAACGTCACGGTCGAAGGGGAGGACGCGAAGCAGGTCGCGGCGATCGCGAACAACATCCCGACGCTCCTCGCGCCGCAGGCGGCCGCGATGTACAAGCTGTTCCGCGTCACGCTCATCTCCCCTGCCTCGCCGCCATCCGAGCCGGTCCTGCCGCGCACGAGCCGCGCCGCCATCGCCGGCCTGATGCTCGGCGTCCTGGCCGGCGTGGCCCTGGCCTGGCTGATCGAACAACGCCACAAGCTCCCGTTCCTCTCCAGATCCACGGCGGCCTGACCGGGGCCGGTTCCCATGTCCCCCGAAACGCGGCGCACCATCCTGAGACACGCGGTCGCGATCGACCTCGTCATCACCGCGTCCGGCGTCGCGCTCCTCACCCCGAACGCCCCCGCCGTCACGTTCTTCGCCTTCGTCGCGGCGGTCGCGTTGTCGGCCTGGCTCCGCGATGACGAAGCCGGCCTGGCGGCGACCGCCTACTCCGTCATCACGCTGGCGATCTTCTTCCGCGAGCAGATCGACGTCACCACTCTGACCGTCTTCGCCGCCACCGGCGCCGCGGTCTCGGCGTTCTCGCGCGCCGCACGCCGCGTGAGGCAGGAAGAGCAGGCAGCAGCCGTTCCGGTCGAAGCCGCACCCGCGCCGGCCGTGCCGGCGGTGCCGCTGCCGATCGGCGTCCCGCTGCTGGTGGTCATCCTCTACGCCGACGTCTCCGACTCGCTGATGACGCAATTCCCGCTGCCGTCGCTGCTGCGGCCGATCATCCTGCTGCTCGCGATCGTGGCCTTCAAATACCGCCGCGTCGCGCAGCCGATGAACATCGCCCTGCAGTTGCCGGTGATCTTCCTCGTGCTCTACGCGGTGGCCGGCTACGCCAGCGGCATCTGGGCGCGCAACCTCCGCGCGGTGGACGGCCGCTTCTCGGAATTCGTGAAAGCGACCTTCATCTGCATCCTGGCCGCGAGCCTCATCGTCTCGTGGCAGGCGTTGCGCCGCGCACTGCTCGCGCTCATCGGGACCGCCGCGGCCATGTCCGCGGTCTCGCTCATCCAGGTCACGACCGGCAAGCTCGAGAACTTCCTCGGCGGCATGGTGGCGGTGCAGTCGGGCAACATCTACGGCCAGGTCACGATGCCGCGTGCCTCGGGACCGCCGGTGTCGGATCCGAACTTCTACGCGCGCATCCTGCTGGTGGGCATCCCGCTGGCCGCCGCACTGGCCATCAACGAACGCCGCCGGGGGCGGAAGCTCGCCTACTGGGCGCTGGCCGCGCTCATCACCGGCGGCACGCTGGTCACCTACTCGCGCGGCGCCATGTTCGCGGTCTTCGCCATGTGCGGGCTCATGGTCCTGGCGCTGCGCGTCAGGCCGCGGCACATGTTCGCGCTGGCCCTCGCGGGCATCGCCGTCATCGCCATGCTGCCGCGTGCGATGAGCGAGCGCGTCCTCACCGTCGAAGCGCTGGTATCGAGCGCAGACCAGCCGGTGCGCGTCGACAGCTCCGTCGCCAAGCGCAAGCTCCTCTACGGCGTCGCCATCCGGATGTTCGACGAGCACCTCATCGGCGGTGTCGGAGCGGGAAACTTCAACCAGCACTACGACACGCTCGCCAACCAGGTGGGCATGGCCGAGCGCGACTGGGGCGAGCCGGGCTCGCCGCAGTTCCCCCACGGCCTCTACTTCGAGATCGCCTCCGAAACGGGACTGCTCGGCCTGCTCACGTTCCTCGGCGCCGCCGGCGCCGCCTTCCTTTATCTCTGGGGCGCGCGGCGGAGGCTGCTCGCACGAGGGGAAACCGGACGGGCCGCAATCGCAAGCGGCATCGGAGTCGCACTCGCCGGGTACCTGATGGCGAGCGTCTTCCTCCACGAATCGCACGTCCGTTACTTCGGCCTGTACGTCGGGCTGGCGGTGGCGGTCGCGCGCCTTGCGCAGAACGCCCAGTTCCCCGGCGACCACGGCCGAGAGGCGACGGCATGACCGTGGCCGAGCTTCCGGCAGCGCTGCGTGCGTCCAGGATCCCGATCCAGTCCGGCGTGGCCGTACTGGTCGACGACAAGGTCGACGCACGCCTGCAGAGCGAGGTCGACGCGCTGGAGCGGCAACACCGCCCCGTCCGCGTCATCCGCCTCGACGACATCCGCTGGCCGGACGTCCTGGCGACGAACGTCCTCTGCTTCTTCCGCGAGCCGTTCGCGACGCTGCTCGGTTTCATACGCGCGCTGCGCCACCCGCTCGCGCGCATGCAATCGACCCACGTCGACAGCATCCTCGGCGGCGCGGAGGTGCACGCCTGCGCGGGCGCCCGCTCCACGCGCGTGGCCACGCTCCTCGCGAAACGCGGCTCGACCGACACTACCGGTTACGACGACATCACCAACCTCGACTGGTCCGCCCTCGGCGCAACGTCGCTCGGCGTGCAGCGGCTCAACGTCCGCCCCGGCTCCATCATCGGCGAGCTCGTGGTCTGGGAGGGGTCGCGCCACCGCGAAGTGGTGGTCAAGATCCAGCCGCCCGGTCCCAACGATCCCCGCCCCGCCTCCGAAAGCGCACGCATCGAATACGAGATCCTGACCGCGCTCCGCGAGACCATGACCGCCGAGCACGGCGGCATCACGTTCACCGTGCCGCGCGCGCTGCTCCTCGACGAGCCACGCGCGTCCGTGATCATGGAGCGGGCGCACGGCACGCCGCTCGACGGCCTGATTCGCACCGCGCGCCGCTGGGGCGATCCGCACACGCTCGACACTCCGGTGCGCCTCACCGGCGAATGGCTGCGACGGATGCAGGCCTCCACGCGCACCGACGAAGACGGGCGCCATCTCCTCACCTCGCTGGTCCTGCTCGGCATCAACGACCTCGACGTCATCGCCGGCGCGGACGCGGAGATCCGCGGCCGCCGCGACGACGTCGCACGCTACCTGCGCAAGCTCGAAGAGCGCGTGGCCGAAGGTCCGCTGCCGGTGGTCGGGCATCACGAGGACTTCTGGCCGGGCAACGTCTTCATCGGCGAGCGATCCGTGGAGGTCATCGACTTCGAGGGCTTCCGGGAAGGACTGCCGCTCGAAGACGCGGTCTACCTGCTCTCGTACCTGGAGATGCTGCCGCTCTTCGGCCGCCACTACGGCCGGCTGCGCGCCGCGTTCCTCGAAGGATTCCTCGACGGGCAGCCGCTCGACCCGCAGGCATTCGAGCTCTTTCGCCTGCTCAACACGCTGCGCGGGCTTTCGCGCAACCTGACCGACGGCGCGAGCGGCTTTCGCGCACGTTACGTGCGCAGGAAGCTGCGCCAGATCATTCTCGGAAGTACAGAGCTCGGGAGCATTCGATGAGTGTCGGGGCGAAAACCGCACGCGCCGCCATCTGGGCATTCCTCTCCACCGCCGGCTCGAAAGGCGTGACGCTGATCGGGCTGGCGCTGCTCGCACGCCTGCTCGCGCCGGGCGAGTTCGGGCTGCTCGCCTTCGCGATGGTCTACATCACGTACGCCGAGGCGATCGGGGACCTCGGGACGGGAACGGCCCTGGTTTACTGGCCCGACCGGCGGGAAGAGGCGGCGCAGGTCACGTTCATCATCAACGCGGTGGCCGGCGTGGCGTGGTGCCTGGTCACGCTCGCCATCGCCCCCTGGGTGGCCGACTTTTTCAACGCGGTGAACGGCACGCCGATCATCCAGGTCCTGGCGTTCAGCTTCATCCTCAAGTTCCTCGGCAACACGCACGACGCGCTGCTGCAGAAAGACCTCCGCTTCCGCGCGCGCATGGTTCCGGACCTCGCCCTTGCGATCGTGAAAGCGGTGCTCGCGCTGATCCTCGCCTGGATGGGCTTCGGCGCCTGGAGCCTCGTCTGGGCGCACCTGGCCGGCCTCGCCGCGCGCACGATCCTGGTGTGGGTCGCGGCCCCGTGGCGGCCGAACCTCACCATCCCGCGCGATCTCTTCAAGCCGATGCTGGCGTACGGCCGCGGAATCATCATCGTGAACGTGCTCGCCGCGATCGGGCATCACGCCGACATGGCCATCGTCGGCCACTACCTCGGCACGGTGCAGCTCGGCCTCTACCAGATCGCCACCAAGATCCCGGAGACCACCACGGTGGTCCTGCTGTGGGTCCTCAGCCGCGTGCTCTTCCCCGCCTTCGCGAAGCTGCATGGCGAAGGGGTGTCGATGAGGCGCCCGTATCTCCTCTCCTCCCGCTACATCACGGCCGTCACGATGCCGACTGCGATCGGCACGATGATGCTCGCCTCGCCAATCATCCTCGTTTTCTTCGGACCGGCGTGGAAACCGGCCGCGCCGGTGCTCGCGGCGCTCGCCGCCTACGCCGGCCTGCGCTGCCTCAGCACGAACGCCGGCGACGTCCTGAAAGCAACAGGCCGCTCGCCACTGCTGGCCAAGCTGGCGTACCTGAAGACCGCGATGACCGTCCCGGCGCTGCTCATCGGCGCGCAGTACGGCGCCGTGGAGATCGCGCTGTCGATGGGTGCGGTGGCGGCGATCGGCACCGTGATCACGCTCGTCGTGGCCTCGCGCGTCGTCGGCGTGAAGCTGCGGGAGATCGGGGCCGCGTTCCTCCCCGGCACACTTGCCTCGGCCATCATGGCCGGCGTGCTCGTGCTCTGGCTTCGCGGCGCGGCGCATCTCCCCAACGTCGTGCAACTCGCCGGCGGAGTGGCCATCGGCGCGCTGGTCTACGGCGTCTTCCTGATCCTCATCGACCGCGATCTCGTCTCCGCCGCGAAACGGCATCTGTTCCCGTCGCGGTACGCGGTGGAACGCCCGGCGTGATGTCGTACGCCCACGGAGCAGTCGACCGCTTTCTCGTCCCGCTCGATGCGCCGCATGTCTTCCGCTACTTCGTCGAAACGCTGCTCGTGCCGCACGGCCACGTCGAACGGGTACGGAAGGCCCTGCGCCGGCCGCGCGTCCGCCGCGTCTCCGCCGAGGTCCTCGGCAGCGATACGCGGGAGCTGCTGCAGCAGATCGAGCACGCGCTGCCGGTCTCGCCGGCGTCGCTGCGCTCGATCATCCTCACCGATTACGAGGGCACCGACCGCGCGCGGGTGATGGCGTTCCTCTTCGACGGGGATGCGCCCGCGCCGTTCGCGGTGGCCAAAGCGCAACGCACGCCGCACGAGCTGCGGCGCGAGGCGGAAGCGATCGAGAGCGTCCGCGCGATGCTGCCGCCGCACCTGCGCGGCGCGGTGCCGGAAGTGCTCGCGGTCGACACGTACGCGCGCGGAGAGCTGCTGGTCCAGAGCGCGCTCCCGGGCCGCTCCGCGTACGTGGAGATGCAGTCGTCCTTCGCGCCGTGGCGCCGCGTCGACGTCCATTTCGACACCGCATCGCGGTGGCTGGCCGCGTTTCACGACGCCACGCGCGTCAACGCGACGTATGCGCTGGGCAACATCACGGTCCCGATGAGCGCCACGCATGGCGACTACTGGGCGCGCAACGTCATGATTCACGGCAACGCGATGGCGGTCGTCGACTGGGAGCACTTCTCCCCCGTCGCCCCTCCTTACGTCGACCTCTTTCACTACGCGCTCACCTACGGCCTGAACTACCCCGGCGCGCGCTACCGCCGTCTCCCCGCGGAAACGGCGTTCGCGCGGACCTTCCTCGAGCGGAACCGCCTCTCGCGGGCCGTGCGCCGCTACCTGCACGACTACGCGCAGCGCGCGGGGATTCCGCCGAAGTCGCTCGTGCCCGCGTTCCGCGAGTTCCTGGCCACCCGCGGCACCATGAACGTGACCGCCGAGGCACCGGGGACGAAAGAGATGCCGTGGAAGCGGTTCGGCGAGCTGTTCGGCGCGAATTCTGCTGAAAGCGCCCTGCAGTGAAGATCGCCTACATCGAGCCCGCCGGCAAGGGCGGCATGATCCATTACGCGTTTCAGCTCTGCCGCGCGCTCCAGGCCAGCGGTGGGGACGTCACCCTCATCACCGACGAGAACTACGAGCTGGCGGAGCTCGAGCATCCCTTCCGCCTCGACCGTTCCATGTCCCTGTGGGACCCGAAGCCGGAAGGGCGCGAGTCGCAGGCCTGGGCGGCGGTCGCGTTCCGCAAGCTGCGCCGCATCGGCCGCGCAATCCGCTACTACCGCGAATGGCTGCGCGTGGCGAAACGGGTGAAGGAGCTCGATCCCGATCTCGTCCTCCTCGGCGACGTCCGTTTCCCGTTCGATCTCTTCCCGCTGCTCCGCCTGCGCCGCAAGGCGCGCGTGTTCGCCGACATCTGCCACAACGTCCAGCCGTTCGTGAGCAGCGGCGGCAAGTCCGCCGGCCTCTTCGACCGCTCCCGCTGGCGGCGCTTCTTCTACCGCCGCATCTATCACCTGTTCGACCTGGTGTTCGTCCACTTCGAGCGGAACCGGGGGGAGTTCATGGAGACCTTCGGTGTCCCGCAGAAACGGATCGGCGTCATCGTCCACGGCAACGAGGAGATCTTCCGCGAGCTGCGCGCCCCCGGCTCCGACGCCTCCTCGCTGCGCAAGCGCGTCGGACTCGGTCCCGAGGAACCGGTGGTGCTCTTCTTCGGGACCCTGTCGCGCTACAAAGGGATCGACGTCCTGCTCGACGCCTTTCCGCGCGTGCTGCAGCAGGCCAACGCACGCCTGGTGATCGTCGGCTATCCCACGGCCGACTTCGACCTGGCCGAACATCGGGAGCAGGCGCAGCGCAACGGCATCACCGATTCCGTGCTCTGGCTCCCCGAGTACATCTCCTCGGGCGACGTGGCGGCCTGGATGGAGCTCGCCTCCGCGATCGTCTTCCCTTACCGCGACATCTACCAGAGCGGCGCGCTGCACGTGCCGCAGACGTTCGGCGTGCCGATCGTGGCCAGTGCCATCGGCGCCATGCAGGACGTGATCGAGCACGAGGTCTCGGGCCTGCTGGTCGAGAAAGAGAACGCCGAGGCGCTGGCCGGCGCGCTGACTCGCCTCCTCACCGACCGCACCCTGGCCACCCGGCTCGGCTTCCGCGCCGCCGCCGATGCCCAGGGGCGTTTCTCCTGGCGGGAGATCGCCAACACGATCGTTACACGTTCGCGCGCGGCTCTGCGCGGATAGGCTGGACTGTTGGTCCTGCTGTTGCAGCCGGACCCGGCGACTGGAGAGGTGCCGCTTGAGGAAAACACTCGTTCTCGCCGTAGCCGCCGCGCTCGCCGTGGCCGCGCCGCTGTTCGCCCAGACCGATGAAGATGAACGCAACCGCCCGGCCGAGCCGACCACCTCGGCGACGCCGGTCAATGCCGCCCCCAGCATCTGGCGGCAGGAGATCCGCCTGCAGGGACAGGTGTTCGGGAACTTCTTTCAGGCCAGCGACGACCGCCTCGCGGAAGACGTGACGGCGGTCAGCACGCAATACCGCGCCACCGTGAAGCCGTGGGCCTCGCGGCCGATCGAGCTCTACGGCCACGCCGACTACCAGCACTACGTCAGCATCGATCGCGACAACAGCTACGGCGGCGGCGTCGGCGCGACCTACAACGGCAACGTGCACAGCTTCGGCGCCTACCTCGACCGCGGCGAGAACCGCGCCTCGTTCGACGTCGGCGACCAGACCGCCATCGCCAACATCACCATGTACGGGGCCGACTACTCCTACCGCCTCACGCGCGACTGGGAGCTGAAAGCCGACGCGACGTTCGACCAGCAGCGCTACAGCCTCCAGACCGGCAACGAGAGCGACTTCCAGGCCTTCGGCGCCTCCGTGCGCTATCGCGGCTTCGGCCGCATCTTCAGTCCGCGCATCGGCTACGTCGCCGGCACCCGCGACGCCGTGAACCCCACCGACAGCTACGACGACACGTACTGGTACCTGCAGGTGATCTCGGTTCCCCACCCGCGCCTCTACCTTTCCGCCCGCTACCGCGACCGCCTCCGCGACTACACGACCAGCGACACGACCTCGAGCAGCTTCGGCCGCGAAGACGAGCGCACGCAGTGGATGCTCTCCGCCAACTACCGCCTCACCGACCGCCTCGGCCTGTCGACGTACTACGCCCGCGAAGCGACCGATTCATCGCGCGTCGGACGCGATTTCGACGTCGACCTGCTACTGGTGGGGCTGACCGTCGGGTTTTAGCGCGCAACACTCCCCTCTTTCGTCTCGTGGCACTACATGGTAGATTGCCGGAGTTCCGGAACTGTGGCTGCGCGCCGCGACGACGCGAATGAAAAAACACCTGTCCGACGAAGCCTCGTTCGACCTGGTCGAAAAAGAAGCGGCAACCGCCGCCGTCCGCGAGGTGTTGTCCGGTCCTTCCGCGTGGTGGCGGGAGCGCGCGCGCCGGACGTCCACCCTGCGTACGCTGGGATGCGTGGAACTGCTGATCGAGCGTTCGATCGCGCTCCTGGACAGCTCGCCGGCCGATGCGGTCGAGGCAGCAGCGGTGGCGGCCGACGTCGCGGAGCAGCTTCCCCCCGGCAGTTCCGATCGCGTGACGGCAGCAAAGGCTGATGCCTGGCGCGAGTATGCGTACTCGCTCTTCTACATCGGCCGCCTGAACGAAGCATCCGATGCCCTCGGCCGTGCGGAGCAGGCCTGCAGGCAATCCGCTTCACCGGAGCTCGGCCTCGCCCGGATCGCGCTGATCCGCGCGGCGTTGTACCGGACCGCCGACCGGGCCGAGGAGGCGATCGCCCTCACCGAGGAGGCGGCTGCAGTCTTCCAGCGCCTCGGCGACGGCGTGCGCTACGCGAAAGCGCGGATCACCGAGGGAAACATGCGCTATGCGCGCGGTGCCGTGGCCGCGGCCCTCGCAGTCTGGCGGTCGCTCGAAGATGCCCCCGGCATCGCGGACGACGGGACGCTCGGCATGGTGCTGCACAACATCGGCTGCGCGTACCGCGATCTCGGGGACCGCACCATGGCGCGCTCGTACTTCGGGCGTGCGAGGGCGCAGTACGAAGCCCGCGGCATGACGGTGGAGCAGGTTCGTACGCGCTATGCCGAAGGCGGGATGCTCGTCATGAGCGGCGAAGTCGGCGAAGGCCTCCCGATCCTGCGCGAAGCCTGGCGGGCGTTCGAGCGCGCGGGGATGGAGCTGGAGGCGGCCCTGGTCGGGCTCGAAGTCGCGGAAGCCCTGCTCGCGACCGGCGACTCGGACGAGGTTCCGTCGATCTGCCGCGCGATCCTGGACCGCTTCGTTTCCGAGGGCATGACCTCCCGGGCCATCACCGCGCTGTCCTTCCTGCGCGAAGCAGTCGCGGTCGGCAAGGCCTCCCCCGACCTCGTCCGGAACATCCACTCGTTCCTCCGGGCCCTGCCGGACGGCGCAAAGAACACCCCCGCCTCCCTTTCCGTTTAGTACACGGCAACTTCTTTCCGTCTATCCTGCGTTGTAGGTGGGTCGCGAAGACCACGCCCAACAGGAGGATTGCATGCGTCATTCGTTCGTCAGGTACTTCGTCGTAGCCGTTCTTTTCGTCTCTCTGAGTCTCGGTGTGGCGCCCACGGCGTCCGCGGCGGCCGCCCAGGATCCATCCACGGAACCGGGCTTCCGCGAGGCAATCGTGCGAATCGTGCGCGTCGTGCGCGAAACCGTAAAAAAGAAGGCAGGCCGGATCATGGGCAACGCAGACGTGCTCGCGCAGCCGCGCCCGTAGGGGAAAGACGGGCCGGGGGCGACAGACCGCGTGTGGCTGCGCCCCCGGCTCGCGTTGGTTTCGACGCTGCTGCCGAAGGCTGTTTTCCCGCTACGCGGCGCGGTACAACGTGACCGTCTCGTGCCACTTCAGGGGCGAGATCGCTTCTTTCGGGGCGAACTCGATGTGGAGGACGCGCCTGTGCTCCGGCGCGCGCGCGGCTGCTGACGCGTGGATGAGCAAGGGCCGCATGAGCAGGAATCCACCTCGCCGTACCGGCAGGTCGACGATCGGGCCGTCCGCCACGACCTGCTCGATGTCGGCCGAGGTCAGCTTTCCGAGCCGGTGACTGCCCGGCACGACGCGCAGGGGACCGTTCTCCACGCCGCATTCATCGAGGTAGATGCGGATGGCCAGCATCTGCGCCAGCACTTCCTCGGGCGCTTCGACATGCAGCGCGCCCGACTTCGTGCTCCACGGGCCGTAACCCTGCACGTCGAGCCGCTCTTTGACGGCCACGGTCCGGTCCTGGTGCCACTGCACGCGCCAGTTCGCCTCGGTGGTCTTGTCGAACAGCGTCGCCTTGACGGCCACCAGGTCCCGCCCGATCAGCGACCAGAGGAACTTGCCGAGCCGCTCGTGCGAGAGGAGCGCGACCACCGTCGGATGCGTGATGAGGTTCCGGACACCGCCGTGTCCCGCACCGATTACCGCAGGGAGGGAGGAGGCGAGATGCGCGCACTGATGCTCCGCCAGCCCGATATCTCCCAGCGCGTATCCATCAGCATCGAGGTCGTCCACCCCTGCATGCTACCCCGAAAGCGTAAGACGTGCGGGCGAGGCGCACGTTTGATGCCGCGCCAAAACCTGATCCATGTCCACGTCCTCGGTCGTCACCACGGCGGTGTGTCATTTCTTGACCGTACGAAACTCGCCAGGCGTCATGCCGCGGGCCGGCCGGAAGCGGCGGTGGAAGGTAACAGGGGTACCGAACCCGGCTCGGAGAGCGATCTCCTCGTTTCGTCACCATCCCATGCTGCTCGAGGTCCGCGGCGACATCCTTGAGTCTCCTGATAGCCTGGGTGACCGCGCCGCTCTGGAGGGCAAGGCGCGCAATCCCCCATTCGGTCAGCATGCTCGCGATCCGGGCCCTCGGCCTGGAAGATGGGGAGTGCTCGATGGAACAGAACGCTTGCCTCGGGAAGGTTGCGGAGATCCAGCTCGCAACTCGCTGCGGCGTACGAGCCGATCGCAATCAGGCGCGTGTTGTCGGTGTTCTCTCCCTGGTCGATGATCCGCTGGAACAGCGGGAGCGCGGCACGAGGGTTCCCCTTCTCGAACAAAATGATCCCGCGGAGGACACCGCATCCATCTGGCGTTTCTCGTCGGCCGAGTGGGTGAATCCGACCTCTGCTTTCTCTGCGAACTGCATCGCCTTATCGAAGATGGCCTGCTCGTACAACACGCCACCTCGTACGAGGGCCACAATCGAGAGACCGAGCCCGTTATAGGGTGTCTCCCCGTATGCCCGCTCGCGTGACTGACGGAGATCGATCTTTGCAATCGTCGAGAGCCTCGCCCCGATCCTTCCGAATGTGAGGATCGCGGCATCTCGGCCGGCGTACGCAGCGGGGATCAACGCGGTCGCGCCACAGTCCCTCCCCGCATGGCTTTTCCCACGGCCGGGAAATCGGAGGCGGATGCGAATGTCCGTATCCCCATGCGGGCGCGGAGATGGTGTCGGCCCGACAGCAGGGGTGGCTGCGTGCGCGAAAGGAGCGCTGATCCGCTTCGGCCGCAGCAGGGAATCGCCGGCTCAGCGCCGGCCGAGAACGGCGGCCTGCGCGCCGAGCCGCTCCTGCAGGCTCGAGCAGACCACGTCGCACAGCTCGAAGACGGTCTCGTCGAGAATCGAACAGTAAACGGTGTTGCCCTCCTGGCGCCGCGAGACCAGGCCGGAATCGATCAGGATCTTCACATGCTTGCTGACGTTCGGCTGCGATAACCCGAGGGCCTCGGTCAGCTCGCCGATGCTCAGCTCGCCCTGCGCCTCCAGCGCCTGAAGAATGCGCAACCGCACCGGCTCGGCCATCACCCGGAACCTCGCCGCCACCAGTTCCAGCGCCTCCGGCGTCATGTCGATGTGCTTCTTCCGCTTTCTCACGTCGATGGCAACGCCGCGCCAGCGGGCGATCATTCCTATATGACTACATCGGAATGTAGTGATCGGGAGCCCGGTTGACCATCGCGACATGCACTTTAAACAGTTCTACCTCGGCTGCCTTGCCCACGCCTCCTATCTCATCGGCTCCAACGGCGAAGCCGCCGTGATCGATCCCCAGCGCGACGTGCAGCAGTACATCGACGAGGCCGAGGCGCACGGCATGCGGATCCGCTACGTCCTCGAGACTCATCTTCACGCCGACTTCGTCAGCGCGCACGTCCAGCACCAGCGCGCCCTGCTGCATAGCTTTGTTCGCCTCGGCCGGCGTCAGCGCCGCCACGGCGATCTCCGAGAGCATGCCTGCCCCGCGCCGATTGATCTCGGCGTCCATCGAAAAGTAGCCGGGCGCCTCGGGGAGGTCGCTGGTCATGAGACTGATGAACTGCTCCCGTGGAACGCGGCCGGACTCGAGCTGGAGACGACGCCGCAGATTTCCGTCGCTGAGCTTCATGCACGCCTGGAGGAGGGCGGCACGCCGCTGCAGGTGGTCGACGTCCGCGCCGAGCGCGAATATGCGACCGGGCGAGTGCCGGGCGCGAAGAACGTGCCGTTGCCGGAGCTGGAAGCGCGTCTCGCCACCGACCTCGATCCGTCGCGGCCCACCGCGGTGGTCTGCGCCGGCGGCTATCGCTCGGCCGCCGCCGCCAGCCTTCTGCAGCGCCACGGCTTCAAGCAGCTCTACAACATCATCGGCGGAACGTCCGCCTGGGAAAGCGCCGGCTACCAGACCGAGCGCTGACACACGAAAAGGAAACGATAGAAATCATGGAAACCCTTGCCCCCGTCATCCAGCCGAGCGAGCTGGAGACCCTGTTGCAGCACCGGCCGGACATCCGGCTGATCGACGTCCGCACGCCGTCCGAGTTCGAGTCGGCGCACATCCCGTCGGCTTACAACGTTCCGGTCGACGTCCTGCCGGAGCATGCCCCGGAGATCGCCGCCGACACCACCACGAACTACGTCCTGATCTGCCAGTCCGGCGCGCGGGCGCGGAAGGCGGAGGAGGCTTTGCGAAGCTCGGGGATGACCCGCCTTCACGTCCTCGACGGAGGAATGAACGCCTGGCTCGCGGCCCACAAACCGGCGCGGATCGGGCCGAAGCGGATGTCGCTCGAGCGGCAGGTGCGCATCGCCGCGGGAGCGCTCGCCGCGACGGGAGGCGCGCTCGCGCTGCTCCTGCATCCCTGGTTCGCGGCCCTGCCGCTGCTCGTCGGCAGCGGTCTCGTGTTCGCCGGCGTGACCGACACGTGCGGCATGGCCATGCTGCTGGCGCGGCTGCCGTACAACTCGGCGGTGTCGTGTGACGTGCCGGCAATGGTGCAGGCGCTGAAGGTCGGCGGCGCCCCGGTGCCGCTCACGCGCTCGCGGACTGTCGCCACGCGGAGCTGCGCGAGGTAGCGATGCCGATCGCCGCTCTCCTGCTCGCCGTCCTCATCGGCGCCTCCCTCGGCCTCCTCGGCGGCGGCGGCTCCATCCTGGCCGTGCCGATCCTCGTCTACGCAGTGGGGATGACGGCGAAGCCGGCCATCGCCGTGAGCCTGCTCGTCGTCGGCATCACCAGCCTGATCGGCGCCTTCCGCCACTGGAAGACGTCGAACGTCGATCCGAAAACGGCGATCGTGTTCGGCCTCGTGTCGATGGCTGGCTCATACGGCGGTGGCAAGCTCGCCGCGCAGCTTCCCGACCGCGTTCAGCTCACCCTCTTCGCCGCCGTGATGCTCGCGGCGGCGGTGTCGATGTTCCGGTCGAAACGGGAGGAGAGCGAGCGCGCCGCACCGGCGCGGTTGCCGCTCATCATCGCCGCCGCGGCAGGAGTGGGCCTGCTCACCGGCGTGGTCGGCGTGGGCGGCGGCTTCCTGATCGTGCCGGCGCTGGTCCTGTTCGGCGGCCTGACCATGAAGCGCGCGGTCGGCACGTCGCTTCTCGTCATCGCCATGAACTCCGCGTCGGGATTCCTCGCCTACGCGGGCGAGGTGCGCATCGACTGGGGCTACACGCTGCTCTTCACCGCTCTCGCCGTGGCGGGCGTGTTCCTCGGCTCGGCGCTCGCGCAGCACGTATCACCGGCGCAGCTCCGCCGCGGCTTCGCGGTGTTCCTCGTCGTCGTGTCGACGTTCGTGCTCGCACAGAACGCCCTCACGTCGCCGGCTCATGCGGCGCAGCCCGCACCAGCGAAACCGAAGGTCATCCCGACCGTGGTCGTGGTGCGCGCGGTCTCGCGCGACGCCAAGGTTCTCGGCGACGGCGTCGGAGGCGCGCGCATCACCATTCGCGACGCCGCGACGGGAAAGGTGCTTGCGACCGGGACGCAGACCGGCGGCACCGGCGACACGAAACGCATCATGCAGGAGCCGCGGGCGCGCGGCTCCGTCGTCTACGGAACGGAGACCGCGGCCGCGTATCGGGCCGTGTTCAATCTGGCCGGCCCGACGCAGGTCGAGATCACCGCCGAAGGTCCGCTCAACTATCCGCAGGCCATGCAGCGCGCGTCGAAGACGATGCTGCTGCTTCCCGGACAAGACGTCGAAGGCGAGGGCGTACTCCTCGAGATCGCCGGCTTCATCATCGACTTGCCGCCGCTCGCCGCCGTCGCCGGTCAGCCGGTGGCGATCCGGGCGAAGGTCACGATGACCTGCGGCTGTCCGACCGAACCGGGCGGGCTCTGGAACGCGGACGACATCACCGTGACGGCCCGCGTTCTGCGCGGCGGAACCGTGGTGGCGGAGATTCCGCTGCCGTATGCGGGACAGACCAGCACCTACGAGGCGCAGACCGCGGCTCTCGCGCCCGGAACGTACACGGTGGAGGTCCTGGCGAGCGACGCCGGCACCGCGAATTTCGGACGCGCCGTCACGGAGCTCGTCGTGCGCTGAGCAGTCGCTGTCCGTCCTCAGCGGCATCGATGCTCCGCCCGAATTTCTGCGAGCCCCGGTTCGCCCGCCCCTGTAAGGACTCGCGACCCGCTGCGTTTGCAGTGACGAACACCAGCAAGGACAGGAGAACGACCATGAACGCTCACCACCATCACGGACATCATCCGATCGCCCCGGCGAACCTCGACATGGCAGCGGAACAGCCCTCGAACGATCCTCGTACGGTGCGCATCGCGCTCGAAGCGCGCGAAACGAACTGGGAGGTCGCTCCCGGCGTCACGATCGCGGGCTTCGGCTACAACGGCCAGGTTCCGGGACCCACCATCGAGCTGACCCAGGGTGTGCCCGTGGAGATCGAGTTCACGAACCGGCTGTCGGAACCGACTCTCATCCACTGGCACGGACTGCGGATTCCGGCGGCGATGGACGGAACGGATTCCACGCAGAAACCGGTCGAACCGGGAGAAACGTTCACCTATCGCTTCACGCCGCCGGATGCCGGAACGTTCTGGTATCACCCGCACGCGAATGAGACCGAACAGCTCGAGAAGGGGCTGTATGGTGCGTTCATCGTACGTGGGGCCCACGAGCCGGTCGTCGATCGCGAGCAGACGCTCATCTTCGACGACGTCAACGCCAACAAACAGGGCCGGCTCGCCAGGTTCGGCGGCTTCCGCGAGCGGCACGACGGCCGGGAAGGCGACATCCGTCTCATCAACGGAAAAGCGGAGCCCGAGCTGACGATCGCCGCCGGTCAGATCGAACGCTGGCGCATCATCAACGCATCCAGTGCACGTTACATCCGGTTCTCCCTCGGCGGCGCAACCTTCCGCATCATCGGAACGGACGGCGGCCTGATCGAAGCACCGGTCGACGTGACGGAGGTCCTCCTGCCGGCGGCGGATCGGGTCGAGATTCTCGTCGGTCCGTTCGAGGAAGGGCGGACGCTCACGATCGATTCACTGCGGTACATGCGCAGCACGTTCAAGAGGCGCGGGAAGGAGTCGTTCGGAACCCTCGTCGTCGGGCCGGCGAAGCCGTCACGCGCCGCGATTCCCGCGCGGCTGCGGACCATCGAGCCGCTCGTCGATTCCGATGCGAAGCCGAACCGGACGGTGACTTTCAAAGTCGCCCCGAGCCTGCGCCGCGGCCTCGACTTCCTGGTCAACGGAGAGATGCATCACAACGACCAGCCGGTCAAAGTCGGCGAGCTGCAGGTGTGGGACGTCGTCAACGTGTCACTGATGGATCATCCCTTCCATCTGCACGGGTTCTTCTTTCAGGTGCTGTCGATCAATGGCCAGGCGCCGGCGTTCCGCAGCTGGGAAGACGTCGTCAACCTGCCGCCGCGCAGCACCGTCCGCATCGCCTGGATGCCCGAGGATCGACCGGGAAGCTGGATGTATCACTGCCACATCCTCGAGCACCACGAAGCCGGAATGATGGGACACTTCGAAGTCGTGAGATGACAGGAGTGCGAATGATGAAGAAGCGCGCGTTCACGCCCGCGGTGATCCTCTCGGGGGTCGCTGTCGGAATCTTCCAGGCGTTCTCCCCGATCGCACTGTGGTGGCTCGACGCGATCGACGTATGGGGTGTCGCGCTGGCCCTGATCGCATCGGTGTACGTCGGTTTCGCGGTTGCTGACGGACGCAAGGCTGTGATCGTCGTCGAGGTCATGGTCGCCTTTGCGTTCGTCATCTGCGCAACAGTGGCCATGGCTTCGTATCCATGGCTGATCGTAATCGGGCTCGTGGCGCACGGCCTGAAGGATCTGTGGCAGCACCGCACACAGTTCGTCGCCACGACGCGCTGGTGGCCTCCGTTCTGTCTGGTCGTCGACGTCGTGGCGGCCGCACTCACCGCTGCCTTTCTGTTGACCGGATTCGATCTTCGCGGACTCGTTACGTGAAGCGTCTGAGACACCTTCGGTGTTGCCGCGGAACTGATCGTCGCGGCATTGTGCATCGCGTACAGAAGCCGCGTTATCGTGCTGGCACTGAATCGGGGCCCGCACCCTGCTGGTCTGGCGGATCTCCCCGCACCGGGCGTCGAACCAGCAGTCTGAGGAGCTCGTGATGAAAGCAGTGGTGTATCGACAGTACGGTGGCCCCGAAGTGCTCCGCTTCACCGACGTGGCCACACCGGTCCCGAAGGACGATGAAGTGCTGATCAAAATCCACGCGACCACGGTCACAGCGGCCGACTGGCGGATGCGAAGCCTCGACGTCCCCAGAGGGTTCGGGTTGCTTTCGCGCCTCGCGATCGGAGTGACCAGACCGCGGCAGCCCATTCTCGGGACGGAGCTCTCCGGCGTGATCACGGCCGTCGGCAGCAAGGTGACGAAGTTCAAGCCGGGCGATGCCGTGTTTGCGTTCCCCGGAATCCGGATGGGGTGTCATGCCGAGTACACGTGCATGTCCGAGGGGGCGGCGATCGCGCTGAAGCCGGCGAATCTCGATCATGACCAGGCCGCCGCTCTCTCGTTCGGCGGTACGACCGCGCTGCATTTTCTCCGCGCAGCGAAACTGAGCGCGGGCGAAAAGATCCTGGTGAACGGCGCATCGGGCGCCGTCGGCACGGCCGCCGTGCAGTTGGCGAAACACTTCGGCGCGGAGGTCACGGCGGTCTGCAGCTCTGCCAACGCGGCCCTCGTCAGATCCCTCGGCGCGGATCACGTCATCGACTACACGACCGAGGACTTCACCCGCAACGGCCGCGTCTACGACGTGATCATGGATACGGCCGGGACGGCACCGTTCGCACGGAGCAGCGCGTCGCTCCGCGACGGCGGTCGGCTGCTACTCGTTTTGGGCGGCATGCCCGACCTCCTGAGCATTCCCTGGATCGCACTCACGAACAGCCGCAAGGTAATCGGAGGCACCGCGAAGGGGACGCAATCGGACCTGCGCCTCCTTGCCGACCTCGCGGAGCGCGGGAAGCTCACACCCGTCATCGATCGCCGCTACCCCTTCGGCGAGATCGTGGAGGCACATCGGTACGTCGACACGGGCCGCAAGAAAGGGAACGTCGTCATCACTCTCGAACACTAGCTAGTTCGTCCTCATCGGGCCTCCTCAGACCGCGCGTTTCTGACGCCCGACATCACCTGACGAGCCTGAGGTTTGGATCCCGATGTGCGGACGACGACCCGATCTCATCACCTTACCACTTCGAGGTGTCCCATCATCCCGGCCTCGTGGTATGCGTCAGCGCGAAAGGATCATCTCGCGGACCGACCTGGCGAGGTTCTCGAAATTGAATGGTTTGCGGAGGATGGGGATGGACGCCTCCCGGATGGCGTCCGGAATGGCCTCGTCGGCAAAGCCCGTCATCAGCATCACTTTCATCGCCGGCCTAAGCGACAGGCCGGCCTCGGCGAGCTGGTACCCGTTGAGGCCCGGCATCTTGACGTCGGTGAGCAGCATGTCGATCGACGCCTCCGACTGCAGAACTTCGAGGCCGGCGGTGCCGTCAGCGGCTTCGATGACGACAAATCCCCCATGGCGCAGCGTGACACCGACGACACGGCGCAGCATTGGTTCGTCCTCCGCAAGGAGGACGGTGAAGGGACTCTCTTCTCCCACGGACGAAGCCATCATACGGCCTCCCGTGCTTCGGCCGCACAGTGGCGGCGGAGCAGAATCGAGATCGTGGTCCCCTCACCGGGGGTGGTTTCGATGTCCAGATAGCCATCGGACTGGCGGATGAATCCGAAGGCCATGCTCAGACCGAGACCGGTTCCCTGGCCGTGCGGTTTGGTGGTGAAGAACGGATCGGCCGCGCGCTTGCGCACCTCTTCGGTCATCCCTGTGCCGGTATCGCGGACCCTCACTTCGACATAGTCGCCCGGCGCAACGGCCCCGCCGCGCGCGCCTCCCGTCAGAGAGAGGTCCCTCGTCTCGATCGTGAGCGTTCCCCCGTCCGGCATCGCATCGCGGGCGTTGATGGCCAGATTGAGGATCACGTTCTCCATCTGGTTGACGTCGCAGAGCGTCTTCCACGTCGCGTGCAACTCCCACTCGATGCGAACACGACCACCGACCGAGTGGACGATCAGATCCTGCATGCCGGTGGCGAGCTCGCCGAGATCCACGGACCGGGGAGAGAGCGGCTGGCGGCGGGAGAACGCGAGCAGGCGCCGGACCAGGTGACCGGCGCGCTCGACGGCCTCGCCGGCGCCGTCTGCATAGGTCTGCACGGCCGACGGATCGGCGCCGCCGAGCGTCTTGAGCAGGTGGAGGTTCCCCTGGATGATGGCCAGCAGGTTGTTGAAATCGTGGGCGATGCCCCCCGAGAGCTGCCCCACCGCCTCCATCTTCTGACTCTGGCGCAATGCGTCCTCGGCCTTACTCCGTTCTTCCATTTCGTTCTGTAGCAGTTCGTTCGTTTCCGCGAGCGCAAGAGCGCGCGCCTCGAGCTGACGGTTCGCCTCTCTCAGCGTGCGCTGCGAGGTGCCCATGAACGCCATCAGGACCGCGGCCATGACCGCGAGCAGCATGACCGCGGCGTGGCGCGTCAGCCGCCGGCCGAGCGGCTCCTCGGTCGTACGGATGCAGACGGTGCCGAGACGTACGCCGTCCTGCGTGGCGGGAAGGACGACCATCGCCCTGCGGCCCCTGACCGGGGTGGTTCGATCGGGCGCCGAGCGTGGCAGCGGCTCCTCACTCTTCCTCACGAAACTTGCGACCAGAGCATGCTTGTCGTCGTACACGCCGGCAGCCTCGATCTCCGGATTCACCTGTAACGCGCTGACGTGCTCCTGCACCGTCTTCGCGTCTCCGAACACGAGAGCGGCCGTGACGCTCGCCGCGAGAATCTCGCCCTGAACCGTCACCTCGCGTACCTGCTGTGCGTGGAACACGCGATCCTGCCAGGCCGAGATCGCGATGCCGGCGGCCAGGAGGGCGATGGCCGCCGTCAGCGCGTACGCTGGCGTGAACCGGCGCGAGCCGCGAACGTGAGCCACCGTGGTCATGGCGAGTTTCCGGGCCTCGCAGCGTTGACCCTGCGCGCGAGCGCGAGCAGTTTGGAGCTGATGACGAGGCGATTTCGTGCCGCGGCGGCGTTGTCGATGTCGAAGCTCACGCGATCGTCGACGATGACGAAGTGCATGATGCCCGCGGTGGAGCCGAGGGCCGAATCGGTGACGGTCAGAGTGGCGGTCCCGCTCACCGCCTCCAGCGCCTCGGCAACCGATTGGGTCCTCGATCCCGACACGAACAGCACGTGGCAATCGGATTGGCGGTCGGCCTTCGCGAGCTGCCGCAGCACGATCGGGTGCCTGCCGACGCCCTGACCGGAGACCGCCTCCTGAATGCGGCCGGCGAACGGATCGGGCCCGACCACGCAAAGGTTGAATGGAGAAGTCTCGCGAGCGAACGAGCCTTGCGGCCACTCGACGAACGAGGCGAACTTGTAGAGGAATGTCGCCTTGACCGCGTACTCGAGGGAACGATCGGCAGAGCGGGCCGGAATCGCGATGAGCAACACGGCGATCGCGATGGGCCGCACCAGGCGGCGCGTGCGAGTTCCGGAAGACATCTCAGTGCGTCCAGCGGGCGGCCAGCGTCAGCGAGCGCGGGATCTCGCTCGGCGCGATCGAGGGATTCACGAACTCGAGATGCCGCTCGTGCAGCAGATTCTGTCCGTCGAGAGACAGCTCCAGTTCGTCCGTCGCTTTCCATGCGACGCGCACGTCGGCTTCGAGATAGGACGGCACCGCGGGACTCTTCAGGCCACCCACGTTCCGCAACCAGACGTCCACTGCGAACCCTCGTGGAAGGTCCACGCTGGAACGGAGTTGCGCCTGATAGCGCGGATCGTTTCCGGAGAAGGCTACGCCGAACACGTCGCGGTTGCCGGGCGCGAGCCGCAGATTCTTGCGCAGCGCGCTGAAGCCGGCGCTGAGATGCCACCAGTCGCGCACGGCGAGGCTCGCCCAGGTCTCGACTCCCTGCGTGTTGCCCTCCATGTTGTTGCGTACCACCAGCGGGAACACGGCCGCGGTCGATCCCTCGACCGTGCGGAGATGCTCGTAGGAGTTGTAGAACGCCGACACCGAAAGCGAGAGCGAGGGCGAGAGGAGACCGCGATAGCCGGCCTCGTACGCAAGCAGTTCCTCGGACTCGAAGTCGGGCCCGCCGGCGAAGAAGCCGGGGTTGACCAGGTCGGTGTCGAAGCGCGACGGCGTCCGTACCGCGCGCGCGACCGACGTCCACAACATCGTCCGGTCCGAGACCGACCACGACAGCCGCGCGTCGGGCATGAATTCGACGCCCGTGTAGCTGTTGTCCTCGACCTTGATCCCGACCGCGAGCTTCAGCCGGTCGCTGAGCGTGATGGCATCCTGAGCGAAGACGTTCGCGAAACGGAGAGTGCGTTCGTCCGGCGAGAGGAAGACCGTCCCCGGCCCGCGCTCGAAACGATCGCCGGTCATGCGGTAACCCGCTCCGGCCACCAGCGCGTGTCTGGAGCCGCGGGAGAAGTCGTACTGCGCTTCCAGAGCGTACTGATCGACGGTGGCGTCGATGCCGCTGACCAGAAGCCGGCGCGAGTTGTCGAAGTACGTCTGCACGCTCACGTTGGAACCGTCCGCGAATTTGCGGGCCCAGGTCCCCGAGACGTTCCCGCCGCTGATGATCCCGCTCGGAAGAAACGCCGGGCGGCCGATCCCGGTCCCGCGATAGAAGTCGCCCTGCAGGGTGAAGGTGTCGGAGCCCTGACTTCGGTCCGCGCGGAATCCGCCCTGCACGTGGTTCCACGAATCATCGGCGCTCGCGCCGTCCGCTCGCTCCATCGCGCCCTGCCGCAGGCCGAGACCGTAAACACGGAAGCGGGTGGCAGGGCCGAGATTTCCGCCGTAGCGCACGCCGAGCCTGCGGTCGAGCGAACCGAGGCGGGCATCGGCCATCCAGCCGCGCGTCCCGGCGGCGTCCTTGGTGATGATGTTGATGACGCCGTTGACGGCGTTCGCACCCCAGAGCGTGCCTCCCGGCCCGCTGATGACCTCGATGCGGTCGATGTCGTCGATGAAGGTACGCTGCGCGTCCCAGAACGTTCCCGAGAAGAGAGGCGAATAGATCGCCCGCCCGTCGATCAGCACGAGGAGCTTGTTCGCCGTGCCGCTCGACTGGTTGAAGCCGCGCGCGGTGATCCCATACGTGTTCGCGTCGAGCCGCGCCACGTGGAGATTCGGCGCCAGCCGCAGGACCTCGGGGATGCTGTTCGCGCCGGAGCGGCGGATCGCATCATTCGTGATGACGAAGACGGCCGCCGCGGCCTGGTTCAGCGGCTCCGCGACCTTCGAGACGGAGGTGACCTTGATCTGGGCGAGCTCTTCGATCGAGAGCCGCCTGAGGTCGTGCGCGGATGCGACCTGCTCCTGAGCGGATAGCGAGGCCGTGCCGATGGCGAGCAGGCAAAAAGCCATTGCCACCGGCAGACAGGCGCGCAGCCGCTGCGCCGCTGATCGCTCGCACATCATGGGTTTGCCCGGTTCTCGATCCCGTGCCGTCGCTACGACTCGCCGTCCATCGTACGACATTGCTGCACCTCTCCTGAAGAGGATCGCAGAAACCACCGGAATGCTCGCTGTAGGTTTTGTTGGAACCGCGCAGTTGAACCTCTCGAACGATCATCTGCCGCTCCTGCTCTCGCGCGGTAGTCGTAGGACCCGAAAGGCATGCCGGTGGGGAGCCAGAGCTTCCAGTTCGGTCAGGCGGTGGGGTAGATGACTACCGGATATCTATCAAACAACGCGTTCACCTTGGAACAACTCGAGGACGTCTTCCGGAAGAGGGTCATTGAAATCGTCAGGAACGACGAATTCACCCTTTGCGAGGCCGATAGGGCGCTTCCCCTCACGTCTTGCAAGAGGCCGCATCTCGGCAACCGGGCGATCTTTCTCGAAGACGACCACGGTCTCGCCCTCCAGCACGCGATGAAGACATGCGTGCGGATCCTTCTCCACTTCTTCCACGGAGACGTTCATCGCGTTGACGGTAACAGACGACGGACGGCGAGGATTGTCGCGCCAGAAGGGTGACGCGCGGAGCGTAGTAGAGCGCGCCGGAACCCGGACGCCGCAGCCGGCGATCACACTCCTGCGATACCAGTCGATCTTGCCAGGTCGCGGCGTCAAGCGACGGACACATCTGCCTCGCAACGGACGGTCACGCTCTGCGGTCCGTCACCGCTGCGCCGCCGCCTCGGTCCGTTCGTCCAGCGTCACGAGCGAGACCGCATGTCGACCTCCGACAACTGTCACAATGCAGGTTGTGGAGCCAGAGCTTCTTCGGCGCGGCAAAGCGTTTCATCGGCTCGTCCAGGCAAATTGGGCTGGCGAGATCGAGAAAGCGACCGTTCGGCCGGAGCACTCCATCCTCTTTCACACGACGTCGAGCCCCATCAAGCGGAACCGGCGTGGTCGTTTGGATATCTTCGTCGACCGGATCGACGATTTCGTCACGGTCGTCGAGATCAAGTCGACAGACTGGGATCGGATACCGATCGCCAATCGGCGAAGACTACTCGCTGCACATCGGAGACAGGTACTGCGCTATGTCGATGAGTTTCGGGATGAGCAGCATGTGTCAGTCTGTGCAGGGATCATCTACCCGAAAGCGCCGGTCGACCCTGATCTTACGGCAGAGGTCGAACAGTACCTGAACGATCACGCGTTGCAGGTCGTCTGGTTCGCGGAACGTTCGCCCAACGGGTGACCTCGTAGTGATTTAGGCACTCGGAGAACGCCTAGTATCGCGTCACGCCACTAGCTTCGTCCGCTCAACTACGATTCTGGCCGCGCGGCGTTTGCTGCCATGTGTATTCACCGCTCGTGTTGAGCATCACGAGACCAGCCGGCGCGGGAGTGCTAAGCCTACGTACGTCTATTGACGGCTACCTAAAGGTAGCTTCTGACGTTAGACCGCGTCGCGCTGTGGTGGTGTCCTGTCGGCACTCGGCAGACCTGCAACCTCGTCGGCCGCCGTCACGAAGACATATAGGTAAGCGACAAATAGCGTCTCCTTCTCATAATTTTCGGCCCATGCGGGCGCAACCCGCTCAAGGAGAAGATCACCGACGGAGTATGCCCGTGGCAACTTACCGCCCCGCAATCTCCGCGCGACGACGCTAAAGGCGGCCCGCGCCTTCTGCGAAGAATGTGCGACGCGATTCCTAATAATTGCGGCGTCCTGAAGCGCCTGCTTGCGAACGGTAAGCGGCCTCTGAAAGGGATCTCCGCTACCGAAAAAGATTAGCGCCCGGTTGATCGTATCTTCGACCCCCCAATTCAAGTGGTGACGTACAGGGTCAAAGTTTGGACGGCCGGCGATAACAGCGTACGCGTCGTCAAGCCTCGATGCGGGGCCGAACTTCAGCTGCGGCCGCCTGCGCAGCGTCGAGTGCCCACCAGCGAGATACCGCACGAATGATGCTTCGACGAACTCCTCCCACGCAGCAACTAACGCAAGGAACGCTAACGCAACGATGCGACGCGCCTGGGAAGGATGCAGCGGATTCGTCGCTATGCCATCATAGGTGCGTGCAACGAATGGGTCTACGGCGGCATACAGGTTTGCCGCTGAACCTACTGCGATTTCAAATGCGTTTCTAACACCTCGGAGGGAAACCGGCTGAGCCATGCCGGGATTCTAGCCTGTTGATCTCCGCGCGGACGGCGGTAACGTCGCGGCGACGGTCGTCTGATGGTGGCAAGACGGCGGTCGGCAACGAAGCTCAGATTCCTTGTGACGCCGAGTCGCCACGGATGTGACAGCTCGGAGAGTGCCGCCACGTGCGCCGTTCTGGCCGCGACTGTCCTGCGTCGGTCTAACGGCTCTCACGCTAAGTTGCGCGGCCGGCCTTGGTGTAAGCAGCGGCGGGCTTCACGTGCGAGGACGACGCGTGCCGCCGTGACGCTCGACAGTTCCATAGGCAGCTCGGATGCCGGGCCGGACACCAGCCCGCCGGCAGCTTCACACCAAGGTTGGGCCGCCGCGCGAATGTTCGCATGTGGTGGTTGGTTGCAGGGAGCATGATACGTCATCTCGCTGCTGATCCGCGCGCGATATACGCTAGTCATATCGCGAAGCGCGGCATTGTGTATCTTGACACAAATGTTTGGATCGATTTCGCGCAGGAACGGACGGCGCTCGCAAGCGAAACTCTTCGGTTAGCCCGCGCTGCGCGAGGCACCCAACTCGTAATATTTCCGGTCTCCTATCCGGCAGCGTTTGAGCTGATGAATCAACGCGTTACTGGTGCTACTCGACACCAAGCGCGTTTGATGGACGAGCTCAGCGAACGCGTTTCATTTCGTGCGATACACCACGTTCGCGATATGGAAGTGCTTCACGCGTACGAATGTCTGATGGAGGGTAGCGGGCGCGATCTGCGTGAACAGATCTTTACGGCGGCCGCCTGGCATAGCGGAGATGGTTATTGGGATTACCCTGACGGATGGGATGAAGAGGATGCCACGGCCTGCAGTTCGATGTTGAGTCGCGAGCTACCAGGTTTGGAGTGGTTACAAGAGAACTTGCCAAGAACTGAATTCGAGAGCACCTATCGAACGGTCGATGAGAACTGGGTAACAACGGTCGCAGCGCTTGATCAAGAGGCGATACGGCGATTTGTGAACGCGGACGGAACGCCAAGCGCAACGAAGCTTCGTTTGGAGGAGTACGCGCATATTGTGCAGGCTTACTTTGTCAAGAAATTGCCGCGCCTGGTCGGATTTGCCGCGACTGCTCTCGCTCTGGAGAAAGGCGCGGAGCGAATCGGTCGCGGCGGGCCGGCGACGATGAAAAAACTAATCGAGTTGTTGCCGTCGATCTGGCTCAGCTGTGAAATGCATGTGCGGAGGCGACTCGAGAAAAACCGCCTGCCCAAGGTGCAGGATTTGTACGATCACGACCACGCGATGCTAGGCATACCGTACTGCGACGCATTTGTGACGGGCGATGGTGAATTGCTCGATCTCGTGCGCAAGTGCGGTGCCCAGAGTAAGTATGCTTGCCGTCTCGTGCACGGCATGAAAGAGTTGCATGATTATTTGCAGCAGGTGGTGTTGGACGCGTGAGGCCACGACAGGCTGGAATGCGGTCCGCCCAACTTCCATCTATAGTAGAGCGGGCATCGGTCCGACGGGTGCATTTAGTAGTCGATGGCAGGTGTGCCGAGTTTGGCCGGATCATCACCCCGTCGCGCTACTTGCGTTTTGGAATGAGTTTCCGCAGGTCGCGGCCGGCGAAGACGTCGACGAGGTCGGCGACCTCGCACTCCAGCGCGACAGCAAGGCGGATGATCATCGTCAGAGTGGGTACTTTCAACCCGCGCTCCATCTGGCTGATGTATGCGTGAGTCGACCCCGTCAGATCCGCGAGGGATCGCTGGCTCTCGCCGCGTTGCTCTCGCAGTTCGCGGAGCCGCGCGCCAAACAGTTCCCCGTCAGATTGCAGCATCGTCCGCGTGCGACTCTTGACGCTTGCTTTCGCATTTTTCGGTCGGTATACTATGAGATACCAACGGGAGATATCGAATCATGCTCGACCGAGCTCTCATCCAACGCATCCGGGCCATCTTCTTACATCACGAGCCGCGTGTCACGATCGCGGAGGCGGCGGGCATGTTTGGGTGGTCGCGTGGGGAGATGAACGCGGCGATCCGGAATGGTGAGATCGAAGTGGTCGGAACGTGCAGCGGGAAGCGGATCGAGCTTCGCGAGCTCGCGGCTTACGCGCTTCATCAGTGGCCCTTGACCGCCATCGAAGAGGCGCTCGGGCGGGATGCGACACTGGTCCTGCCGCCGGCGCTGCGGACGCGGAAGCTCACGGTGCGCCTGCCGCAGTATCAGATCGGCGCGTTGCAGGTGCTGGCGGATGACGGCCGGGAGTCGGTCGAGGCGATGCTGACGCGCATGTTCGAGGAGCTGACGGACCTCAACCAGCAGCGCCTTTCACGCCTGATCCCGGGACTTGCGGAAGCCATCGCCTGGCCGGAGGCCGGCGAGAGCGAGCGGGCGTGCTGAAGCGATCCACCTGGAGGCGATACGCAAATGTCCTCACGTCTGTCTGATGCCACCCGGCGTGTTCCCGTTCTCAGTCGGCCGCGCCGTCGCCGCGTCCGGAAGCCCGTCGAGCGGCCGGTCGCGGCTCGCAACGAGCCACAGGCGCGGCCGGCAAGGCTTCCGTACGCGCTGACGCTGTCGGCGCGCCGCGTCGTGCGGCGGAACCTGCCCGAGGCGGTCGTACCCTATCTGCGGATGTCGGGACGCTGGCTCGAGGAGCACGGGTTCGCCATCGGCTCGGCGGTGCGGGTGGTGGTCGAGCGGGGCCGGGTGACGCTCATCAGCGATGGCGCCGAGGCGTCGGGGCCGGTCGCGCCTGAGACATGACCCGATCGGGAACGCACGCGACGAGCGGGCACAACGTAACGTCCCACAACGTCGCTGGTCGATCATGGCCGGCGATCCGCGCGGCCGCTGATCGCGTGCATACGATGGACGATCGGTGAGTGTCGCAGTGAAGGCGGCGACGCCGGAGCAGGCGCGGCGCGAATCCCATCCATGGACACATGCATGCCATGACGCGTCGGGTGAATCCCATCCATGGATCGGATTCATGCGACCCGATGTCAGGTGAATCCCATCCCGGGATCGGATTCATTCGACTGTGAATCGCGTGAATCCGATCCATGGACACATTCAAGTGATCGCGGGTCGGATGAATCTCATCCATGGATCGGATTCATGCGGTTTGGGAGGCCGGTAAAGCGACTTTCGGGAGATTTGCCGTGTCAGCGGGAGTGAAGAGCGCGTTCCGCGCTCAGCGCATCGGACGAGTACCATTCCACTTATGCCACGGGCTCGCGTGCCTGACGAAGATGCGGCGCGCTTCGGCGCGATCGTCACCCGGCTCCGGATGGAGCGCCGGTGGACGCTCGCGGATCTCTCCCGCCTCAGCGGCCTGAATGCGACCTGGCTCGGGGTCCTGGAGCGGGGCGGCAACATCCCCAGCCTGTCGACGATCTTCAAACTCGCCGAGGTGTTCGGCGTCGAGGCGGCGGAACTGGTGCGCGAGGTTGAACAGTCGCGCCGCGGGCGGCCCGCGCCGGCGTCAGAGTAGGAACGACCGCCGCGGCACGCGCCCGCTCGGTCACCCTCGCGTTGCTACGGTGACGAACATGCGCAGCCGATTCCGGATTCGACGAGATCGTGGAGGCGCACAGGTTCTTCGACACGGGCCGCAAGAAAGGAACGTCGTCATCACACTAGACCACTGATTCCGCCCGGTTTCCCCTGGGGCCCCGGTCCGCTCCGCGCTTCGTCGAGCAACTCGCGAAGGAGGTCGAGACGGTCGCTTCCCATGTGCGCGAGCGTCTCTTTCGTCGTGCGCCGGATCGGTTCATCAAGCTCTGCGAGGAGCTGAAGGCCTGCGTCGGTGATCGACGCCACAACGACGCGGCGATCAACCGTACCGCGCGCGCGGCCGATGAGTCCCCTCGCTTCGAGCCGGTCGAGAAGGCGAGTGAGGTCGGGATCCCGCCGCACCATGCGCTCCGAGATCTCGCCGCACGGGAGTCCGTCCTCCCCGGAGCCACGCAGAACCCGAAGAATGTTGTATTGCGAGAGACTCAGGTTCGCCTCGCGCAGCACCGCGGTGAGCGGTGCCAGCACCTGGTCCGCCGAGCGTACGAGGCTGAGCACGACCTCCTCGTGCACGCTGCTGAACGGTCGACGCTGCTTGATCTCTGTCTTCAGTTTGCCGGCCACTGGTCCTCCTTTTCGCTTCTCCCGTCCGGCGAAACGCAGCGCGCGCACGATAAAGTCCGCACAACATTAGTTGTTGTGAGGGATAACGTCGTGCGGTGGGCGCTTCTCACTGGCGAATCGCGAGATCGCATTCAGAAGGAGACCTCAAATGAAGAAGATCGCAATCATCGGCGACGGCAATGTCGGAAGCGCACTGGAGCGCGGGCTCACGCGAGCGGGATACGACGTTCGCTCGACCGGAAAAGAAAACGTTCGCGAGACCGCCGCGTGGGGCGAGATCGTCATCCTGGCCGTTCCGTTCGGTGCGGTGAACGACGCGGTGAAAACGATGGGCGACGCGGTCGACGGCAAGACTCTCGTCGATGCCACGAACGCGCTCGACGAAAACATGGGCCTGGCCATCGGCTTCTCGACCAGCGGCGCCGAGGAGCTGCAGAAGCTCGCGCCTGCGGCGAAGGTCGTCAAGGCGTTCAACACCGTTTTCGCTCAGCACATGGACACCGGGAAGCTCGGCGGCGAGACGCTGACGGTTCTCGCGGCATCGGACGATGAAGAGGCGAAGAACACGGCGCTGGAACTGGCGAAGGCAATCGGCTTCGACGCGGTCAATGCCGGCCCGCTTCAGAACGCCCGTTGGCTCGAGACGCTCGGGTACCTGAACATCGGCCTCGGCTACGTCGTCGGTCACGGCGTGAACACCGGGTTCCGTTACATCCACTGATGAGACACGCCGGGAATCACTGGACGCGGCGCGAGCTGCTCGGCGCGGCGGTCGGGGGTGCAGCCGCACTCCTCGCCGCGCCGGCACGCGGAGGAACGATGACACAGCGACAGAAATCAGAGAGGTTGCCGACGATCTTCATCGCGCACGGCGCACCTCCGCTGCTCGATGACGCGCGGTGGGTGGGCGAGCTGCACCAGTGGGCGCAGAGTCTCCCGAAACCGAAGGCCATTCTGATCCTCTCGGCGCACTGGGAGAACCGCCCGGTCACGCTCGGCGCGACGCGAACCGTGCCGCTCGTCTACGACTTCTCCGGCTTTCCCCGGAAGCACTACGAGCAGCAGTATCCCGCGCCGGGGGCCCCGGAACTGGCGGAGCGCATTCGGAAAGAGCTGAAGAACACGCAGCGGGTCGAGGACGATCCGGAGCGCGGACTCGATCACGGTGCCTACGTGCCCCTCGTCGCGATGTACCCGGAAGCGGATGTGCCCGTGCTCCAGATGTCGCTTCCGAGCGAGAACCCGCAGGAGCTGTTCGCTCTGGGCCGCGCCCTGCGCAGTCTCCGCGACGAAGGAGTCCTGATCGTCGGCAGCGGCTTCATCACGCACAACCTCCGCACGCTCGACTGGTCGGGCCAATCCGCCGCGCCGGCGTGGGCGACCGAGTTCGACGCGTGGACGGCCGGCGCACTCGCGCGCCGTGACGTCGATGCGCTGCTCGACTACGAGACGAAAGGTCCTGCCGTGCGGATCGCCTTGCCTACGCGCGAGCACTTCGTGCCTCTGCTCGTCAACCTTGGGGCGGCCGACGACGGCGAGAAGGTCGCCTTCCCGATTACCGGCTTCTGGATGAGCTCACTCGCTCGACGATCCGTGCAGTTCGGCTGAGCTCCGCAACCACCACCCACACTTCAAGGAGAACCTCGAATGTTGAAGCGTTTTGAGCCGCACGCGTACGCGCTCCTCCGGATCGTCGCCGGATTCATGTTCGCCATGCACGGGAGCCAGAAGCTCCTCGGCTGGCCGGCGAGCCCAGGAACCAGCGGCGGCAGTCTTCCGCCGCTGATGGTGGTCGCCGGGGCGATCGAGCTCGTCGCAGGACTGCTGATTCTCTTCGGCCTCTTCGCCGGCCTCGCCGCGTTCCTCTCCAGCGGTCAGATGGCCGTGGCGTTCTTCATGGTCAAGTTCCCGAACGGGTGGAATCCACTCCTCAATCAAGGTGAGCTGGCGGCCCTCTATGCGTTCGCCTTTCTCTACATTGCCACCCGCGGCTCCGGCATCTGGAGCCTCGACGCGCTGCGCGAAAAACGGCCGCCAGCGCGCGAGTTGACCGGCCACGGTCCGGCTCTCGCGGATAACCGGGCGGCGTGATTCCGCGCCCCCCAACCCAGTCGTCCATTCGTTTGAACCACAACAAAGGAAATCATGAGACATCAGCGCATCGCATCGTTTGCAATCGGACTTCTTCTCGCCATTACGGCGCCGCTCGCGGCAGGACTTCGGCGTGTCGTTCAACGGCCCGTTCGAAAAGATCGGGCAGATCGGTGATGAAGTGTGGATCGAGATCGCCATCGAGGCCGTGCAGATCCCGTAACCGGGTACGCGCACCATCCTCCGCATCGACGACCGCTTGCGATCCCGATGCTCGAAACGCAGGGCTGGTGCGGCTCGCACCAGCCTTGCGCACCATATCGATCGTGGAGCGAAAGGAAGAAGAGCCATGTCTTTACCGTCAACGATACGGCGATGGATCATCGCTTCGGTCGTCTGCCTGGCGACGGCGAACGCGGAGGCGCAGCAACCCCCAGCCGACTTGATCGTGACCAACGCCAAAGTCCATACCATGGACACCCACCGCCCGCGCGCGACGGCTTTCGCGGTGAGGGATGGGCAGTTCGTTGCCGTCGGCGACGACGTGAGCATGCGCGCCTATCGCGGCGAGAAGACGCGCGTCATCGACGCCAGAGGCCGAACCGTGATCCCCGGTCTCAACGACTCGCATTCGCACGCTGTTCGCGGCGGGCGCTTTCACAACCTCGAACTGCGCTGGGATGGTGTTCGTTCGCTGGCGAACGGCCTGACGATGATTCGCCAGCAAGCGAAGCGCACGCCCAAGGGTCAATGGGTGCGCATCATCGGCGGCTGGTCGCCGTACCAGTTCAAAGAAAAGCGAATGCCCACGATCAGGGAACTGAACGAAGCCGCTCCAGATACGCCGGTGTTTGTGCTGTTCCTCTACAGTCAGGGCAGAATCAATCGCGCTGCGGTCGAGGCGCTGGGGCTCACCAGCGAAAGCAAAGCGCCCGACGGGGGGCGATTCGAGCTCGTGGACGGCGGCGCGATTCTGCACGCCGAGCCGAACCCTTTGATCCTCTACCAGATGATCGCCAGGCTTCCTCAACTCTCAGCGGCCGATCAGATCAACTCCACGCTCCACCACTATCGCGACTTGAACCGCCTCGGCCTGACCAGCGCCATCGACGCCGGTGGCGGTGGGCACGCCTTTCCCGACGACTACAGCGGCAGCGAAGCCCTCGCCAGCTCGGGCCGGATGTCCATTCGCATCGGGTACTACCTGTTCGCGCAGACGCAGGGCAGGGAGGCCGACGACTTTCGACGCTGGAGCAGCGCATATGAGGCTGGCAGGAACCAGGCGAAGGGCCTCGAGCACGGTTACGAGCTGCAGGGTGGCGGCGAGTTCCTGGCGCACGCCGTCGGCGACTGGGAGAACTTCATGGCTCCTCGGCCCGACCTGAATGCGCGCAAGGCCGCCGGTCAGGACCCGGCGGGCGACCTGCACGAGGTCGCGACGATTCTGGTGCAAAAGAACTGGCCGCTGCGCCAGCATGCCACCTACGGCGAGAGCATTGGCGTCATCATGGATGTCTTCGAGCGGGTCAAGCGGGAACAGGGCCGCTTTGCTCCGCGCTGGGCGATCGACCACGCCGAGACGGTGGGCGATGCGGAGCTGCGACGCATCAAGGCGATGGACGGTGGCATCGCCATCCAGAACCGCATGGCGTTTGCGGGCGAGTACTTTGCCGAACGTTACGGGAAGCAGGCCGCAGCCCATGCGCCGCCGGTTCGCAAGATGCTCCAGATGGGCATTCCTGTTGGCGCCGGCACGGACGGCACGCGCGTCAGCAGCTACAACCCATGGCTTTCGCTGTACTGGTTGGTATCAGGCAAGACCGTCGGCGGGATGCAGCTTTTCGCCGGTGACAACAGGCTGTCGCGCGAAGAAGCGCTGCGGCTGTTCACTGTTGGCAGTGCGTGGTTCACCCAGGAGGAGAACGTCAAGGGGCGCATCGCGCCCGGCCAATACGCCGACTTCGCCATCCTCAGCGGCCACTACTTCGCTGTCCCGGAAGAAAACATCAAGAACATTGAGTCGCTGCTGACGGTGGTCGGCGGGAAGGTGGTCTATGCCGCGAAGCCATTCCATGCCTTCGCCCCGCCCGCGCTGCCAGCGGTGTCTCCAGCCTGGTCTCCGGTCGCACATTTCGGCGGCTATCAAAGCCGGCGTTAGGCGATCGGGGAAGAGACGTCGAGCTGCCTGGTCAGCCACGACGTCACCTCGCGGAGGCTCTCGCGCGTAATCTCGTGCCCCATCGGAAACTCCCGGTAGGTAACGGCCAGACCTCGCTCCTCGAGTCGTTCGCGTGCCCAGCGCGCGAGGTGAACTCCGAGCTTGTCGTCGTGCTCGCCGTGGACGATCAGAACCGGCTTCCCTGCGACACGTTCCGCGCTCGTATGCGCAAGCACCTCCGGTAGGAGCCGCCCGCTCATCGAGAACGCGCCTGCAAAGCGCTCCGGGTCGGCAAGCAGCGACGCCACCCCGATGATGCCCCCCTGACTGAATCCGCCGACGTACACGCGGCCGGGATCGGCTTCGTACAACTCGGCTGCTTCCTCCGCGAATGCAGCAACACGTCTCCAGGCGTCGATGGCTTCGCGCTCGACGATCACCGGCCCATCGGCAGTGAACCGCACGTGAAACCATGCGAAGGAAGACGGACCCATCACGATCGGCGAGCGAACGCTCACGACGACGCAGCGCGGGTCGAACGCCGGCGCGATCGCGCTCATTTGCAGCTCGTTCGCACCGACGCCATGGAGCAGGATGACGAGCGGCGGGCGCGCATCGGCGGACTCGGGGCGAATGCCGGGCTGCCGCACGAGGTGAACCAGCGGTGATTCGTTCTGCATCCAGGCCTCCACTGGCGGACTCGCCAATCAAGATGAACGTGTGTGCGTCGACTTACGACACCGTACGGTCATAGTTCCGGATGACCCATTCGTCGAGCACCGAGATCGCGTCCGCGAGCGAACGTCCCAGCGGAGTCAGCTGGTACTCGACCCGCGGCGGAATCTCGTGGTAATCCCGTCGCACGAGCAGCCGGCGCTCCTCGAGTCCCCGCAACGTCTGCGTCAGCATGCGCTGTGAGATGCCGCCGACTTTTCTCAGCAACTCGGCATTCCGATGCGGGCCGTTGCGAAGCACGGGAACCAGCAGCAGCACCCACTTTCCGGCCAAAAAATCGATCAATTCGCGCGATGGGCACTCGGCGACCCACGGATCAGCTTTCGCTTTCTTCATCGTCCACTCCTGCCAAAGGTCGAACCCGCCTCATGGTTACTAAAAGGTGCGTATTGAACATCCGGTAACTACGGCGTAGGTTATGACGGTCTCGGTGTGCGAGGGGTGAATCAATCATGACGAAACCGGGGCGAAGGAGAACGACTCATGGCTCATTCGATCCGGCGTACCTCACCGCTACTCATTCTTGCCGTCCTTTGGCTCACGGCGTGTAACGGTGCCGCGACCTCCGACGCTGCCAGCGTCACGCAGGCCGGTTCGGCATCAGCGGCGCAGACCACCGCCGCGCCGGCGGGCGAGGCACAGGTGGCGCAGCACCTGACCACCTTCGACGATCTCGACTACAACGTCTTCTCGAACCAGAAGTGGGACGAGCTGTCGCGCAGCCACCACAAGGACATCCTGGTGCATTGGCCGGATGGTCACACGACGAAGGGCATCGAAAAGCACATCGAGGACCTGAAGGCCCTCTTCGTGCACGCCCCCGACACGCGCATCAAGGAACATCCGATCAAGTTCGGCTCAGGCGAGTGGACAGCCGTCACCGGCATCATGGAAGGCACGTTCACGCAGCCGATGCAGGGGCCCGACGGCAAGAGCATCCAGCCGACGGGCAAGGCCTTTCGACTGCCGATGTGCACGATCGGGCGGTGGGAGAACGGCGTCATGGTCGAGGAGTTTCTCTACTGGGACAACGCGACCTACATGAACCAGATGGGCCTCGGGCAGTAGCGTCGCTTGACGGCGAGTTCATGCAAGGGCGAACGATGAAAGCAGTGCAACTCGATGCACCCGGGCCACCGGAGGCACTGCACATTCGCGATCTGCCCATTCCCGTCCCTCCGGCCGGCTGGGTCCGGATCCGCGTCGAAGCATTCGGCCTCAATCGCTCCGAGCTTCACCTGCGCCTCGGCTTCGCCACGAATGCCTCGTTCCCGATCGTGCCGGGAATCGAATGCGCCGGCACGATCGACGACGCGAACGGAACCGCGTTCCTTCCCGGCCAGAAGGTCGTTGCGATGATGGGCGGCATGGGCCGCCAGTACGACGGTGGATATGCCGAGTACGTGATCGTGCCGGCATCGCAGATCATTCCGATCGAAACCGATCTCCCTTGGGAAACCGTCGGTGCGGTCCCCGAGATGTTGCAGACGGCCTACGGCTCTCTGACTACCGGGCTCGATCTCCGCACCGGGCACACCCTTCTGATTCGCGGCGGTACGACATCGGTGGGCCTCGCGGCAGCGACGCTCGCGCGACAGATGGGGGCGAGAGTGATCGCGACCACCCGCCAGGAAGCGCGCCTCGCGAGCCTGGCGGAGCACGGAGTCGATCACCCGCTCCTCGATAGCGGCGAGATCGCCGGCGCCGTGAGGGAGATCGCACCCGCGGGCGTCGATGGGGTGCTCGAACTGATCGGCGTGAACACCCTTCGTGATTCCTTGCGCGCGACGCGCGTTCACGGGACGGTGTGCTTCACCGGGATGGTCTCGAACGACTGGACGATCCACGACTTCTATCCCATGGACTACGTCCCGAACGGCGTTCGTCTTACCGCCTACAGCGGCGATGCCGGCGACCTGCCGCGGGAGATTCTGCAGCGATACCTCGACGACATCGCCGCAGGCAGAATCCACGTGCGCATCCACCGCGTCTTCCGTCTCGACGAGATCGTCGAAGCCCATCGAACGATGGAAACCAACGCGGCGGTCGGGAAGCTCGTCGTCCTCGCCGCTTAGGCGATGTGGGCCATGTGTACCTGGGACTCCTCCGGCGTCATGACGTTTCGCGACGATGGCCTTCGATCGGGCGCAGCGCCGCACGAGGCTCAGGGCCCGGCTCTCGAGTCCGGAACATACGTCGTGGAGGTCCTGGCGAGCGACGCCGTCCCGGCGAATTTCGGACGCGCCGTTGCGGAGCTCCTCGTGCGGCCGGCGCGTTGAGTGGTCGCGTCGCCGCCGCTCGGCGTCGCCAACTCCATCTCGCCCGATACAGGAATTCCGATCACCTCCGCGCGCTCGGCGGTGAACTTCTCCTCCCGCTCAGGAGTCCGGATTGCTCATGGCGATCTCCTCTGCGCGCTCGAGGGCGATGTCGAGCGTCTTCGCCAGATTGTGGCGGCCGAACAGCTCGAGCTTGTGCGCGCGAACGATCGCTCGCAGCGGCTGCTGGCGGATCTCGGTGAGGATCAGCGTCGTGCCTTGCGCGCGAGATTTCTTGGCCATCTGCTCGAGCGCGTGTATGCCGGTTGCATCGATCGCCGGAACGTGGCGCATGCGGAGGATGAACACCTTCGGCGGCCGGGCGATTTCCGACATCACGTCTTTCAGCTTGTCCGCGGCGCCGAAAAAGAACGGGCCGTTCACTTCGTAGATTTCGACGCCCTTCGGGATCTCCCGTCCGCCGACGATGCGCTTCCTCTTCCTCACCTGGGTGATCTCGTCGGGGTCGTCAGTCGCATCGCTGTCGCGCATTTCGTTCGTGATTCCCTCGATCTGCGTGACCTCGGCCATTCGTTTCATGAATAGCAATGCCGAGGCGACCACGCCGGCCTGCACGGCCACGGTGAGATCGACGAAGACCGTCAGCGCGAACGTGACCACGAGCACGAAGATGTCGCTCTTCGGCGCGCGCAGCAAACCGACGAACGAGCGCCATTCACTCATGTGATAGGAGACGAGGACCAGGATCGCGGCCAGCGCCGCGAGAGGAACCTTCGCCGCCCACTGTCCGGCGAAGACCAGAATCAGCAGCAATGTGACGGCGTGGACCATGCCGGCCAGTGGCGTGCGGCCGCCGGTACGGACGTTCGTCGCCGTCCGCGCGATCGCGCCGGTCGCCGGAATGCCGCCGAAGATCGGCGAGACGATGTTCGCCACGCCCTGCGCCACGAGCTCCATGTTCGACTTGTGGCGTGTGCCGATCATGCCGTCGGCCACGACAGCCGAGAGTAGCGATTCGATCGCGGCGAGTAGCGCGATGGTGATCGCCGGCGGAATCAGCTCGCGGATGTGATTCCACGGAATGTCCGGCCAGCTCGGACGCGGCAGGCTCGAGGGAACTCCGCCGAAGCGCGAGCCGATCGTCTCGACCGGCAAATCGAAGAGCTGCACCGCCACGGTCGCCAGCACCATCGCCACGAACGGCCCGGGCACCATCCTGGAGATCCTCGGCCAGACGATGAGCACGAGCAGCGAGCCGAGGGCAATCGTCGCCGTGGGCCAGTCGATGGCGCCGAGGTGGCCGGCGTAGGCCTGCCACTTCTTAACAAAGTCCGGGGGCACCGCACCCATCTTCAGTCCGAGAAAGTCCTTCACCTGACTGGAGAAGATGATCACGGCAATCCCGGCGGTGAACCCCGTGACGACGGGATAAGGGATGAACTTGATCAGCGCGCCCATGCGCGCCAGCCCGAGGATCACGAGGATCGCGCCGGCGATCATCGTGCAGATCACCAGGCCTTCGTAGCCGTACTTCGCCACGATGCCGTAGACGATGACCACGAACGCGCCGGTGGGGCCACCGATCTGCACGCGGCTGCCGCCCAGCACGGAGATCAGAAAGCCGGCGATGATCGCCGTGTAGAGGCCGCGCGCGGGAGGAACACCCGAGGCGATGGCGAACGCGAGAGCGAGAGGCAGCGCGACGATGCCGACCACCACACCGGCAATCACATCGCGCGTCAGCGATTCACGGGTATATCCCTCGCGCAGACAGACGATCGACTTCGGAACAAACACTCGGTGGATTCTATCCGGCAAGCCGGACGGCTCACGCCGCCGTTGTCCTCTCGCCGCCCCGATCACCCCTACCTGTTCCGCCGATTCTTCTTTCGCGACAGTTTGGCCGTCTTCGCCTTCCGTTTCCTAGCCGTAATTGACAAGTATTCAAGTAACTGCTTGAATAGAGCCATGACAGAGCCGAAGGCGGTCCTCTACGAACAGCTCGCACGCATGGCAAAAGCGCTCTCCGCGCCCGCGCGAGTGGAGATCCTCGACGTCCTCGCTCAGGGGCCGCATACCGTCGACCGTCTGGCCGAGCGCACCTCGCAGTCCGTGGCGAACGTCTCCCAGCATCTGAAGGTCCTTCGCGGTACGCGCCTCGTGGATGCGACGCGCCGAGGGACGTTCATTGAGTACCGGCTCGCCCACCCCGGCGTTGGCGACGTGCTGGTCAGCCTGCGCGAGGTGTCGGAACGTCATCTGCTGGAGTTGCAGGCCGCCCGCGAGGAGCTGACGCGCGGGAAGGACGTCGAGCGCATCGGCCGCCGCGAGCTGATGCAGCGCATGCGTGCGGGCGAGGTGGTTCTGATCGACGTCCGGCCGCCCAACGAATACGCCGCCGCGCACCTGCCGGGAGCGCGGTCGATTCCGCTGCAGGAGCTGTCGAAACGCCTTGCCGAACTTCCATTGTCGAAAGAGGTCGTCGCGTATTGCCGCGGGCCTTACTGCCTGCTCGCGGTCGACGCCGTTCAGTTGCTGCAGCGCCGCGGGCGCCGCGCGCGTCACTTGCCGGACGGCGTACTGGAATGGCGTTCGGCCGGTCTCCGCGTCGAGGCAGGCGAGGGAGCGACGGCTTGAATACGCTCGTACAAAACGAAGGCGTGATCCGCCTCGCCGTGTTCGCGGGGATCTTCCTGGCGATGGCCGCGCTCGAGGTGGTCATGGAGGAACGGCCGCTGACCGTGCCGCGTGCGGCACGCTGGCGCCGTCACGGTGGCCTGCTCCTCGTCAATTCGCTGCTCGTCCGCTTGCTGTTCCCCGCCGGCGCCGTGGGCGCGGCGGTCTATGCCGAACGTCATGGGCTCGGCATTCTCCGCGTCGTCGAGCTGCCGCCGTGGATGCTCGCAGCCGGCGCGTTCGTGCTCCTCGACTTCCTGCTCTGGCTGCAGCACGTGGTCTTCCACGCCGTGCCGCGACTCTTCGCGCTCCATCAGGTGCATCACGCCGACCGCGATTTCGACGCCAGCCTGGGCATCCGCTTCCATCCGCTGGAGATGATCCTGTCGATGGTTCTCAAGGCGGCGATGGTGCTGCTCATCGGTGCTCCGGCGCCGGTCGTGGTGCTGTTCGAAATCGTGCTGAGTGCGACGTCGATCTTCAATCATGCGAACGTGCGCTTGCCGGGGCCACTCGACTGCGTTCTTCGTGTCTTCGTGGTCACACCGGCCATGCACCGCGTCCATCACTCCGAAGCACCGGCGGACATGAACACGAACTTCGACTTCAATCTCCCATGGTGGGATCACCTCTGCGGCACGTACCGCGGTGCCGCCGCTGCCCCGATCGTCGCGGGGATGCCGCAATACCCGCAGGAGACGACACAGTCGCTGCTCTGGATGATCGCGCTGCCGTTCCGCTCCGGCCCGGTGCGCGCTTACGAACCGGCGCGCGCGGAGAACGCGAGGCTGCCGATGATCGAAGCGGCTGCCGGTCCCTCGTGAGGGTTGCATCCGCCGACGGTAACGCGGGCGCGCCGGAGCATCACCGCCGCCGGAAGCGACCAAACCCGTTCGAGTGCGCCTTTCGCGGTTTCTGTGTGCATGACTCTCCTCAACCTGCGGCCAATGCGTCTCCGGCCGCCGCCCGTTCGTGCGCACGCCGCTCGGTTCTCGCGTGAACGAGCCGGTAGAGCACGGGCAGCACGACCAGCGTCAGCAGGGTGGACGAGATGATGCCGCCGATTACCACTGTGGCGAGAGGCCGCTGGACTTCCGCGCCCGTGCCGGTAGCGATCGCCATCGGCACGAATCCGAGTGCGGCCACCATCGCCGTCATGAGCACGGGCCGCAGGCGCGACACCGACCCTTCGTGAATCGCCTCGTCCAGCGCCATCCCATCGGCGCGTTGCCGCTGGATGAAGGAGATCATGACCAGGCCGTTCAGCACCGCGACGCCCGAGAGTGCGATGAATCCGACCGCCGCGGAAATGGAGATCGGAATGCCTCGCAGCGCCAGCGCGAACACGCCGCCGGTAAGGGCCAGCGGCACGCCGGTGAACACGAGCAACGCATCCTTCACGCTGCCGAAGGTGGCGTAGAGAAGCATCAGGATCAGCAGGAGCGCGACGGGGACGACGATCATCAGGCGCCGGCGCGCGGAAAGGAGCTGTTGGAACTGGCCGCCCCAGTCGATCCAGTAGCCCGCCGGCACGGACACACCGCCGAGGATCGCCGCCTGTGCGTCGGTCACGAAGGAGCCGAGGTCGCGGCCGCCCACGTTCGCCGTGACGATGATGTGGCGCTTTCCGTTCTCGCGGCTGACCTGGTTCGGGCCAAGCGTTACGTCGATCTTTGCAATCGTCGAGAGCGGGATCTGCCTTCGCGGCCCGTCGCCCGTGGCCGGAAGTGGAATGGGGAGCTCGCCGAGGCGGGCGATGTTGCCGCGCAGCTCCTCCGGCAGCCGCACGATGATGTCGAAGCGGCGGTCGCCTTCGAAGATCTCGCCGGCCGGCGTGCCGCCGATCGCCATCGCTACAACCTCCTGCACATCCGCCATCGCCACGCCGTAACGCGCCGCGGCGGCGCGGTCGACGTCCACGGTCAGCACGGGCAGGCCGGTGATCTGTTCGAGCTTCACGTCTTCGGCGCCTTCGACGCCACGGAGGACGCGCTCGATCTCCTCGCCCGTTTCCTGCAGGACGTCCATGTCGTCGCCGAACAGCTTCACGGCGACGTCGCTCCGCACGCCGGCGATCAGCTCGTTGAAGCGCATCTGGATGGGCTGCGTGAACTCGTAGTTGTTGCCGGGGATGGCGCGAAGAACCGTTTCGATCTGCTCCTCGACTTCCTCCTTCGAGCGGCCGCGTTTCCACTCCGACTGCGGCTTGAGCATGACGTACACGTCGGCCACGCTGGGCGGCATCGGATCGGACGCGATCTCGGCAGTGCCCATCTTCGCAAACACCTCCTTCACCTCGGGCACGGCTGCCAAATGCGATTCCAATGTGTGTTGCATCGCGACCGCCTGCGTCAGACTCGTACCTGGGATGCGCAGGGCGTGGACGAGGAGATCGCCTTCGTCGAGGCTCGGCAGAAACTCCGAGCCCAGGCTGAGGGCGACGGCGCCCGAGATCGCGAGCAGGATCAAGGCTCCCGCGATGACCGTCTTCGTGTTGCGCAACGCCCATCGCAGCGCGGGATCGTAGAGGCGGCGCGCGCCGGCGACGACGCGGTTCTCCTTTTCGCGGATCGGCCCCCGCAGCACGAGCGCCACGATCGCCGGAATGAACGTCACCGAGAGGATGAGCGCGCCGAGGAGGGCCGCGATGACGGTGAACGCCATCGGCCGGAACATCTTCCCCTCGACGCCGGTGAGCGTCAGGATCGGGAGATACACGATCATGATGATCAGCTCCCCGAACATCGTGGCGCGCCGGACTTCCTTCGACGCCGAGAAGACGACCGAGAACCGTTCCTCACGGTTGAGCAGGCGCCCGAGCCGATGCTGCGCTTCGCCGAGCCTGCGCACGCAGTTCTCGACGATGATCACAGCACCGTCGACGATCAGCCCAAAGTCGAGCGCGCCGAGGCTGAGCAGATTTCCGCTCACCTTGTTCGAGACCATGCCCGTGATCGTGAAGAGCATCGACAGCGGGATCACCAGCGCGGTAATGATCGCCGCGCGGAAGTTTCCGAGAAACAGGAGCAGGACGGCGATGACGAGGATGGCACCCTCGAAGAGATTCGTCGTCACCGTCTCGACCGTCGCGTCGACGAGGTTGGTCCGGTCGTAAACGGTCTTCGCCTCGACTCCGGGCGGAAGCGAGCGCCGGACCTCGTCCATCTGCGCCGCCACGCGGCGCGACACCGTGCGGCTGTTCTCGCCCATGAGCATGAACACCGTACCGATCACCACTTCGCGGCCGTTCTTCGTCGCCGCTCCGGTCCGCAGCTCGCGCCCATCGCCGACCGTGGCCACGTCCGCGATGCGAATGACCGTGCCTCCGCTCGATGCGACGACGATCTGCCGGACCTCGTCCAGCGTCTTGACCTGGCCGGGCACACGCACGAGGTACTGTTCGCCGCCGCGCTCGACGTAGCCGGCACCGACGTTGGCGTTGTTGCGCTGGAGCGCGGTCAGGATGTCGTCGAACGTGAGGCCGTACGCGACGAGCCGGTCGGGCATCGGCGTGACGTGATACTGCTTCACGTATCCGCCGATCGAGTTCACGTCGGCGACCCCTTCGACGTTGCGAAGCTGCGGGCGGATGATCCAGTCCTGAATCGTGCGCAGGTCGGCGTCGGTGTACGGCGTGCCGTCTTCCTTCGTCGCTCCCGGCTTTGCCTCGACGGTCCAGAGGAAGATCTCGCCCAGTCCCGTGGCGATCGGTCCCATCGCCGGTGCCAGCCCTTCCGGCAGACGTTCCTTCGCTTCCTGCAAGCGCTCGTTCAGAAGCTGCCGCGCAAAGTAGATGTCGGTGCCGTCGTCGAAGACGACCGTCACCTGCGAGAGGCCGTAGCGCGACAACGAACGGGTATGGTCGAGATGAGGAATGCCCGCCATGGCGGACTCGATCGGGACGGTGATGCGCTGCTCCACCTCGAAGGGCGAATAGCCGGGCGCGGCGGTGTTGATCTGCACCTGGACGTTCGTGATGTCCGGCACGGCGTCGATCGGCAGCCGCATGTAGTTGTAGACGCCCAGCAGCGCCATGGCGGCGACGAGCACCACGATCAGCCAGCGCCGCCGGATGGAGAAGTGCAGCAGCCGTTCGAGCAAGCCGGAGGGCGCGTCAGTGGTCATGACTCGCCCCGGCTTTCATGGCGTCGGCCTTGAGGATGAAGCTGTTCTTCGTGACGTACCGCTGGCCCGGCGGGAGACCGGCCGTCACTTCGACCCACTGTTCGTCGCGACGGCCCAGCTCGAGCGGCCGCACTTCGTAGTCGTCGCCGACCTGGATGAAGACGACGCTCCAGTCGCGGAAGGTCTGCAGCGCTTCGGCACGCACCGCGAGCGGCACGTTCTGCCGGCTGGTGGTGAGCTGCACGCTGACGAACATGCCGGGTTGCCATTGGCCGCGTGGATTGGGCAGGACGACCCGCGCCTGGGCGCTGCGGTTCTCGCCACCGACCAGCGCGCCGACGTACGAGACGGTGCCGGTGGTGCGGAGGCCGGTCGCCGGCGCGGTGACGGTGACGCTCTGGCCGGAACGGACCGCGCCGATGTGGTTCGCCGGGACGGCAATCTCGACCCATACGGTGGAGAGATCGGCGACGGCGAAGACGGAGTCGGACGCCTCGACGGCCTCGCCGGGGTTGAGATGTTTCGCGATCACGCTGCCGGTGATGGGGGAGCGAAGGGCGATGCTCGACAGGTTCCCCTGACCGGCGGCGGCAGGCGCGATGCCGATTGCGCTCAGTTTCTGGCCGCTGCTGCGGACGGCGATGCTTGCTTCGTCGTAGTCGTTCTTCGCACGCAGATACTCTTCCTGCGACGAGATCTTCTTCCGGAACAGCTCTTCCTCGCGGTCGGCGGTTGCCCTGGTCAGTTGTTGCCGGCGCACGGCGGCGAGGTAGTCGCTGCGCAGACCGGCGATGTCGCCGCTCTCGACGATTGCGAGGACTTCACCCTGCGACACGCGATCGCCGAGGTTCTTGGAGACACGCGCGGCGACGCCGTTGACCCGCGGCACGATGTGGATCGTGCGATCGGCGTTGAGGGCGACTTCGCCCTGGAGCGTGATCGCGGCGTCGATCGCCGCAGGTCCGGCCGGCTCGACGGCGAGGCCCGCCTCGCGCGCCTGTTCGGCGGTCATGTGCACCCGTCCTTCGAGTTGCTCGTAAGCGAGGTCGCGGCTCTTGCCGTCGTGCGTGACGCGCAGCTTCACGGTGAACGAATGCGGCTCCACGACTTCGGCATTACCGAGGAGATAGTCGTTCTTCGGCGCGAACGCGATCTGCTCGGTGCGATCGAGCCGGACGAGCTGCATCTGCGCCGTCACCTGACTCGGCGCGATCGGTTTGTCGCCGTCAAACGCGTAGAGGCGGAACTCGGGCGGCACGCCCTGCTCGAAGATCGTCACTTCGATGCCGAAGTCGCCGTCGCGCAGCATGCGGCCACCATGCGGCCCCTTCGCCTCCGATTCGGCGGCGCCGTGTCCGTGTTCGTCGGCGTGCTCCTCTTCTTTCCTGCCTCCGCAGGCGACGGTCATCACCACCATCAACGCGAGCAGCGCCCGCAGAGTTTTTGCGCTCACTTCCATCCTCCAGTCAGACGCTCCACCTCGATGCGGGCGAGCTCGAGCTCGCGCCGGGCCGCGACGTGTTGCTGTCGTGCCTGGGCGAGCGTGCGTCGCGCGTCGAGTACTTCGAGATAGCCGAATTTGCCGAGGCGGTAGCCTTCGGTGATCGCTTCGTGGACGCTCTCCGCCGCCGGGATGATCTCGGCGCGAAAGCGGTCTACGTTCTGTTGCGCCGCAGTGCGCCGAATCCGCGCTTCGTCGAGGTCACGCGTGAGCCTGACCCGTGCCGCGACAACGTCGGCGCGTGCGGCTTCGACACGCGCCAGTGCCGCGGCGACCGCGTCACGATTGCGGTCGAAAAAGGGGAGGGACATCGACACGCCGGCAACAGCGGCCGGGCCGTCGCCGCCTTCGTAGCCGCGGACACCGGCGCTCGCGCGCAGATCCGGCACGCCGCGCGCGCGTTCGACTCGTGCCTCCGCCTCGCGTTGCACCACGATTGTCTCCGCGCGTCGCAGCTCCGGATGCGCATCCACGGTTGCAGAGACAGCGTTGGAGGCGGCGGTCGAATCTTCTTCGACCGCGACGAGATCGGCCGCGCCGCCGCCCCCTGTCGGAGCGAATGTCGAGGCGAGGCCGATGCGCGCGCTCTGCACGTCCGCCTCCGCGCGGGACAGTTCGATGCGTTCCATCGAGACCGTCACACCGGCGCGGGTCTCCTCGATCGGCGAGACCTTCCCTGCGGCCACGCGGTCCCGGATCGCACCGAACGCGGCCTCCGCTGACGTGAGGTTCTCACGAGCGATGGAGAGTTGCTGCTGCGCTGCGACGAATGAAGCGAATGCCGTTCGCACGCGCGCTTCTACGTCGCGGCGGCGCGCCTCGTGATCCAGCATGACGATGTCGCGCGCGGCCGTCGCTGCGTCGACACGCGCGCGCCGGTCACCGCCAAGCTCGACGAGTTGCCCCACCGCGACGGTCGTCTCTGTTGCCGCTTCTTCGGCACCGGCGTTTTCGACCGACAGCTCGACTTCGGGATTCGCGCGGCGCCCGGCCTGGCGCGTGGACGCTTCAGCGGCGCGCAGCTCGGCGGCGAGCGCGGTCAGCTCCGCGTTCCCTGCGGTCGCCCGCCTGATGGCTTCGGAAAGAGTGATCTGCTCTGCCTGGACCGCGACAGAGATCAATGACAATGCGACCAGCGCGGTCGCACGAACAGGGTTCATGACTACCTCTCGGGGATCTCGGATGTCGAGAAGAGGAGGAGGTCAGGCCGCGAGCGGAACGTGGAAGATGTCGTCGGCCAGTTGCGACGGCGTGCCGCCTGGCTGCGCGTGGAAGGCGTGCCGCGCGATCTGATGCGGTCCGGCCGTCACGATCGTCTGCACGATGGCCTGCTGTGCGTGCGTGCAGGTCGTGCAGAGAGCGCACACCGGCGGGCAGCTCGTGTTCTCCGTGTCGTCAGGGCACGGTTCCAGGCACACCGACGCGAACGCCATCGAGCCGAGCAGTTGCACGGCGATGAGCGCGAGAAGCGTCAGGGTGATACGCCGGCGAGCCATCGGCCGCGAGTTGTACCACATGCTCCGGGCGAGAACTCAGGCTTCGATCGAATTTGTTCCTGCCATTGGATGCGCCTCGCGGCGATGGCCACCGAAGTCTGAATCACCGCTCAGCATCCACGGCTGCATGCTACCCGAAAGCGTGAGGCGTGCAGGCGAGGCGCACGTTTGAACGAAACGTGTGCACGAGCACTCGAAAGATCTGCACGAGCATTCGAAAGGCCTGCACGAGCACTCGAAAGGTGTGCATGGGCACGCGAAAGGTGTGCATGAGCACTCGAAAGGTGTGCACGAGCACTCGAAAGGTGTGATCGGACACATCAAATTAGTGAGCGGCGCACATCAAACTAGAGGTCGTGCACACCCCTCAAGTGCTCGTGCACGCCCATCAAGTGCTCGTGCACACCCACCGTGCGAATCGGCACACCGAGAGATCGTCAGACCCTGGCCGGGATCGGCGCCGCACGTCTCTGAGACAGCCGCTGCAGCACCGCGGACCAGCCGCTCAGCTTCCAGCGAAAGTCGTCCATCGTGTCGCTGTAATCGACAGAGAGGCGCGGGAGGGCGTGAGGGGCCGACGCTCTCCAGTGGCCGGGGCGGGTCGTCACCGCGGATGCGAAGCCGTCGTTCGCCACCGCTTCGAACTCGCGGACATCGGCGTGCTCCTCGCGGCCGAAGGGATAGGCGAAATGGGTGACCGGGTGCCCGAGGTGGCGTTCGAGGTCGGTGCGGCTCTCGTGGATCTGGCGGTGGAGCTCTTCCTCCGCCAGCTGGCGCATCACGAAGTGATCGACGGTATGAGCGCCGATGGTGATGAGCGGCTCGCGGTCGAGCGCCACCACCTCGTCCCACGACAGCATCGCCTCGTGGTCAAAGTACGGAGGCTCGCTGCCCGCGGCACGCGCGGCGTCGCGAAGGACGGCGAGCAGTTCGTCCTGCTCGGCGGGCGGAAGGGCCTTGAACATCAGGTTCAGGTCGCCGAACGCCTGCTGCTTCAGGGCGAGCGAGGAGAGGTCCCACTGGCGCGGCGTGCCGCGCCACGACAACTGCAGCGCTTCGAGGCGCTCCAGGATGGTCTCGTGCTCGTCCCACCAGAACGTGCGCGCCCGCGCGATCGCGCCGGTAGTGATGTAGATCGCGGCCGGGACGTTGTAGCGCTCGAGGATCGGCACCGCGAGGAGGTTGTCGCGATAGCCGTCGTCGAACGTCACGACGACCGTGCGCCGCGGCAGCCTGCCGCGCTCGAGCGCCTGCACGGCTTCATCGACGGAGAGGCATTCGTAGTTCGCCGCAACGTGACGGATCTGCTGCTCGAACTCCTCCTCGGCCACGAAGAGCTCCAGGTTCGGCCGGAAGCGCGTCGCCGGCCGCACGGCCGGGCCGGGAGCGATGTGGTGATACATGAGGCAGGTCGCGCGGCCTGCCAGGAAAAACGAGAGCGGCGCGCCGAGTGAGCTCAGCAGCGCCGCCCGGACCGCACGGTACAGCTTTCTTTTCAGGGTCTCCTCACCGCGCGGCGCCGCACTGAATGGACGTCCGCGAAGGCAGGCGCGGCCTGCGTGCTGAGCGTGCCGTCCGAGGCAGTGACGGCGCAGCTGACGGTATTACCCGCGCGGACGAGGTTCCGCGCGAGCGCGTCGGTGCGCGCGGCCGTGGTGGCGTCGCGGACGGTGACTCCGTCGACCTGCCAGAGATAGCGATAGGAAACGACGTCGTAGTCGGGATCGGCCAGCGCGTCGCCGGTCACGCGGCAGACGGGCACGTCGCCGGCGCGGATCGGATGCAGGGTGGTGGTGATCGGCTTCGGTGCGCGGTTCACGATCTCGGCGAACGTGTTCACGACCGTGAACGGGCGCACGTACGTGTGCTCGTCGTCCACGTTGAGCCGGAGCGTCCAGGTGCCGGTGGCGTTCAGGTCGACGTCGATCGCCCACCAGACCGCGGCCAGGGACGCGTCGTAGGAGATGAGGTGGCCGTTGGCGACGGGGATGGGGGTGCTGCTCCCGGGACGCAGCAACTCCAGCTCGTACTGCGTGGTCGCGCCGACGTTCGCGACGTCCGCCTTGAAATAGATGGTCTGCTGGCCGCGCGTGAACGTGCCGGTATGCGGCGCGTCGTCATACGGCGCCGGGCGGACGCTGTCGAACGAGAGCGTGCTCAGCGTCGCGCCCACGAGCGCAAACTCCTCGCTCTTCGGCGGGACGGGGCTGTCGAAGAAGTTGCGGCCCGGGCGGCATGGACCGGCCATCGGCTCGAATGCTTCCTCACCGTAAAGGACCTCGAAGTGGGCGTGCGGCCCGGTGCTCATGCCGCTGCTGCCGACCAGGCCGATCTGCGTACCGGCCGACACGATGTCGTTGATCTGGAACGGCATGCTCCCCCGGCGGAGGTGCACGTACTGCGTGGTCATGTTGTTGGCGTGGCGCAGCGTGATGTAGTTCGCGCGGGCGTTCGGGTTGTTGTTGGTGTTCTCATCCACCTCGCCGTCGCGGATGTCGATGACCCGGCCGTCGAGCACCGCGAACACCGGCACCCCGATGGCCTGCTCGCGGAAGCTCCGGATGTACGGATCGTGCCCCTCGTGGCCGTTGAAGGTGAGGTCGGTGCAGTCGAAATCGCGGCGGACGCCGCTCGGATCGAGGTCGACGTAGTACGGGATCGAGAGATCGCCGCCGTCGAGAGCGATCTCACCGGCGACGGGATAGACGAGCAGCGTCGACGGCCCCACGTTGAGGTTCGTGTTCACGGCATTCGTCTCGACGCCGCGATGGCGGCGCGGGGCGGCGGGGATCGGCTCATCGGGAGCGTGCGGCTGTCCCGGTACGGCCAGCGGGGTCACGTGCATCTTGCGCACGCGCACGTCCGCCGCGTCCGACGGAAGTGCAAGCGTCAACGCGATCGCGGTGACGAGATTCAATCGATGGCTCATGGTCAGTTCCGTTGGTCTGGTGCTACGGGTCGGAGGTTGAACTGCACGTAACGAGAACCGCGCTGTCGCGACGGTTGTGCAACCTGCTTGCCGTGCTCAACGTGCTGCATTCATCTCAGCGGCGCGACGGCCGGAATGGCCTCCAGGCCGCTGGCGAGCGCATCGACGCAGAGCCGGCCATTCGTGCCGGCGGTGTCGGCGGGAACGAACAGCTGCATTTCGTTCACGCTCTGGCCGGCATTGGGATTGTCGATGGTGAGCTCCGTCCCCTCGTCGACGCGGAGCGTCAGCAGGCCGGGCGAGCGCCAGCCGGCCTGGATGGAGTGCCAGCCGCTGCCGCCGAGGGGCACCCAGTCGGTGCGGTTGCCGGTCGTGCCGTCCGGGTTGTACTGCACGAGGCGGACTTCCTTTTCGACCGGATCGAGCTCCACGCGCGCAACCCGCGTCGCGACCGTGCCGCGGCGCAGGTTGAGGATGTACAGGCCGTACGGATCGCCCCCGGTGACCGCGTCCGCGTTGACGTAGAAACGGGAGTGCAGCACGGCAGTGTTGTTGTTGGTCGGCGCGAAGTTGCGCGAGATGAAGATGCGCGCGGGGCCGCTGAGCTCGAGCCCGGTCGGGCCTTCGTAGGCACAGCCGGAGGTCAGCTTCAGTCCCGCCTCTTCGCCGCGCCAGCCGGGCAGCAGATCGGGAAGCGGCTGGGGACAGTTGAACGTGTCCCGCATCCGGATGCTCGACTGGACGGGGTCGTACTGGACGCGCTCGCCGGTCGAGAGGCGGGTCAGCACGTTGCGCGTGACCTGCGCGACGACAGGATCGGTCGCCAGCGCGTGCGTCCAGTCCTGGGTCCCGGCGTTGAAGACGACGCCGCCCTGGGCGTTCGTGTACAGGCCGACCGTCCCGTAACCCGCTTCGGCAGGGACCGTGGCAAGGATGTGGAAGTTCAGCGGAGTGCCGTCGGAACCGTCAGGCGCAGCCGCCAGTCCGTTCATGCCGCAGGTGAAGAGCACGCCGTCCGTTTCGGCGCCCGCGGCGAGCTTGCCGAACTGCGTCCCCGCGGTGAGGCCGAGTCCATTGAAGACCCAGCTCGTCGGATCGGTGACCGTGTAGCCGGTGCGCTGCTCGACCGGGAGGGTGTCGTCGCGGTTCGTGTAGCCTCCATGGCGGAACGACGAGCCCATGATGAGGTTCTCGGGACGGAAGACCGGGTCGGCGAACCAGTTCACGGTCACGCGCGGGTTGTCGGTGCCGGTGAGCGGATCGAGCGCGGCGTCTTTGTAGACGACCATGGTGCGGCCGTCGTCCTCGAGCCGCACCTGCCACCACATCGTGTTGCCGCCGAAGACGGCGATGTGGCCGCCCTGCGCGCTGAAGGCTTCGATGTTGGCCCGCGCGGTGGCCGTCCAGTACTCCGAGTGGCCGACCAGCACCACCAGGTTGTAGCGGGGGAGCAGGGTAGGATCTTCGAGGTCGTGGTCGGTCGCGACTTCGTACGGGATGTTGTTCGCGGTCAGGAAGTCGAGGAATGGCTTGTCCCACCGGCGGAAGCGTCCGCGGCCGGAGTCGTCGTGGAAGGGACGGTCGAATGAGACCACGCCGATGCGGTTCGGGGAGTTGGAGGGATAGACGTTGAGATTGCCGTAGGTGTTGTACGCGAGATACGTGTGCGTGGAGACGACGACCAGGGTCTCGGCCGTGCTGGAGGGGTTCGCTGCGCGCACGACGAAGAAGATGTACTTGTTCCCGATGGTGGTCGGGAAGCGGGCCACGTAGTAGCCGCTCGGCCAGTCCATGGGGATGTCGAGGGTGGCGGTGACGGGCCAGTCGCAGCCATCCGAGGAGAGGCCGGTGCAGTTGCGCGCCTCGGAGGTGACGTTGGGGATGGTGCGCATCACGGTGTCGTTCGCGAGATTGATGATCTCGACGGTGAACGGGGAGCTGCTCGAGGCGATGTGAAGGTCGATCGACGATCCCTGCGCGACGCTGGTGCGGTCGGCGTAGCCGCCCTGCGCATACAGCGGGTTGGGGGTGATCGAGGGGTGCCGTGCCGAGCGGCGGCGCGCCGCTTCTACGTCGGACGTTACAGCAATGGCACAAAGGAACGACAGCAGAACGGCAGCGCGTGACTTGGACATGAAGCGTTGATCTCCCGGGCTCGACGGTGTTGTGACGGTGAAGTTTGCTGCGCTACTGACGAGCCGCCGATTCTGCAAACGGTTTGCCCGGGGGAGAGAGGCGGATTGAGGATGAAGGATTGAGGATTGAGGATGAACGACCCGGGCGCTACTCCTCAATCCTCAATCCTCAATCCTCAGGCTACCTCTTCGTAGAGCTTCCCCAGGCGCGCCAGCCACGCTTCCGCGGAGAACTCGCGCTGCGCGCGCTGCCGCGCCTCTTCGCTCATGCGCGCCATGGCGGCGCGGTCGGCGAGCAGCTTGTCGATCGCGGAGGCGAGTGCAGCCGGATCGCCCGGCGGCACGAGCTCGCCCGTCACGCCGGGCACGACGATCTCCGGGATGCCTCCCACGCGCGAGGCGATCACCGGCAGCCCGGCAGCCATCGCTTCGAGCAGCACGGTCGGAAAGGCATCGGCCAGGCTGGGATGGACGAACAGGTCGCAGCCCGCGAGCAGCGCATCGACGTCGGTGCGGAAGCCGGCCCAGCGTACCCGCTCCCCCACCCCGCTCGTTGCGGCCAGCTGGCGAAACTCCTCCTCCTTCGGACCGCCGCCGACGATCAGAAAGTACGCTCCCGGCACGCGTTGGACGGTGTCGAGCAGGACCTCGATTCCTTTCGCCGGGCGCAGCACGGAAACGGTGACGAGGATCGGCGCGCCGCCCGGGATGTCGAAGTCGCGCTCGAGCCGCGCCCGCGTCTCTGCGCGGTCGCGCTGGAACCGCCCCAGCTCGATGCCGTTGTGTACGACCTGCACTTTCTCCGGGCGGAGACCGCCGGCTTCCAGGTAGGTCTGCCGCAAGGCTTCCGAGACCGTGATGACGCCGTTCGACCATCGATTCAGCAGGAAACGCATGAGCCTGTCCCGTAGATCGGTGGCAAGGCGGAAGCGCAAAGTTTTCCGAAATTCGCGTGTCGCGGCAGGAGCGACGTGCAGCGACGCGAAGGACGGAATGCTCGTCGAGCGAGACAGCAACGCGCTCCAGACAGCCGAGTACGTCAGGTGCGCGTGCACGACGTCGATCTTTTCACGCTTGACGAACTCGACCAGGCGCCTGAACGCCGCGCGATCGCGGAGATTGCGGGCACCGACTTCCAAGAGCGGGACCCCCAGCCTGCGCAGTTCGCGCTCTACGGCGCTGTCTTCGAGCTTTCCGTGACAGCCGACGTAGAGCTGAAAGCGGGAGCGGTCGAGCGAGCGCGCGAACGGGATGGCCAGCCCTTCGGCTCCGCCGATGCCGAGGGTATCGAGCAGCCACAGCAGGCGAATGGGAGCGGGAGGCACGCGAGCGCGACAGTGCAACGCTGCTGCCGTCGCAAGCGCGAGTGTGATCTACGTCACGCCGGTCAATCATTTGGCGATGAATTTGCACAAATGCCCGGTCACGATGCTCGCAGCGTCGTAGCAATTTCAGCAATTGCCGTTCGCTCCGCCACGCAGTCGCGAGTCATGCAGGGTCCCATGTCTGATTATCATTTCGAATACGAAGCCGCGCGATACAGCGGCATGTCCCCCGCGGAAAAAGCGGCCGAGCGCAAACTGCGCAGCCGCGTCCAGGGATTTGTCTTTCCGGATGAGGAGACAGGCTCCGGAGGTGGCGCCTATTACTACGACCTCGTGACGCGCCACCCGATCGGCGCCCGCGCCAAGCGCGCGGTCGACCTCCTCGCCTCGACGGTGATCATCACCCTGCTCACACCGGTCTTTCTCGCGATCATGGCCCTCATCAAGCTGACCAGCCGCGGCCCGATCATCTTCCGGCAGCGACGGATCGGGTTCCGCTGCAATCAGTTCGCGATGTACAAGTTCCGCACGATGTGCGTCGACGCCGACAAGATGGCCAGCGGCAACGGCGAAGCGTTCGTGAAGCCGAAGAACGATCCGCGTGTGACGCCGGTGGGCCGCTTCCTCCGCAAGTACAGCCTCGACGAGCTCCCGCAGCTCTTCAACGTCCTGGAAGGGACGATGAGCCTGGTCGGCCCGCGCCCGCTGCGCGAGATCGACCTGGCCAAGCTTCCCCGCCGCTCGATGGTCCGCCGCTTCGCCACCCCTCCCGGCATCACCGGGCTGTGGCAGGTCAGCGGCCGCAGCGACATGGTCGGGTACAAGGGACTGCAGCTCGACCGCGAGTACGTCGACCGCTGGAGCCTGTCGCTCGATTTCGAGATCCTGCTGCGCACGGTGGAAGTCGTGTTCACCGGGAAAGGCGCGGAGTAATGAGCTCGAGGCCCGAGCCGTCTGCGCGCAAGGAAAAGCAGGCCGCACGGGTAACGACCACCGTCCTCACGATGGCCGACCAGCAGACCAAGCCAGCGCGGCAGGCCGCGCCGGCAGCCGAGCCGCGCGTCCGCGGCGCCATCGCCATCCTGATGCTCCGCTTCCCGCATCTCGCCGACACGTTCGTGCTGCGCGAGATCAACGAGCTCGAACGCCAGGGACAGCCGGTGGTGGTCGTCCCCGCGTTGTACGGCCACCAGCGCGTGGTGCACGAGGAAGCGAAGCCGTGGGTCAGCCGCGCGCTCTTCACGCCGTTATGGTCGTGGGCGATCCTCCGCTCGAATGTGGCCGTGTTCCTGAAGCAGCCGGCGAACTACCTGAAGCTGCTGCTGACGCTGATCGCCGGCACGTTCGTCCGCCCCTCGACGCTGCTGCGCACGCTCGCCCTCTTCCCGAAGTCGGTGCACCTCTCGGTGATCCTGCCGGAGCGCGGCGTGCGCCACCTGCACGCACACTTTGCGACCCACGCCACGACGATGGCGTACGTCATCTCGTCCCTGACGGACCTCACCTACAGCTTCACGGTGCACGGTCCCGACGTGTTCGTGCATCGCCTCCTGCTGCGGGAGAAGATCCGCAGGGCGAAGTTCGTCCGCTCGATCTCGATCTTCAACAAGGCCTTCCTCTCCGGTCTCTACCCGGAGGAAACCTACGGCAAGATCGAGGTGGTGCGCACCGGCGTGAAGCCGGACGTCTACGAGGAAGCGGCTTCCGAGCACGCCAACACGAACGAGCGCCCGCTGATCCTGTCCGTCGCGGAGCTGACGCCGAGCCGCGGCTTCCCCTACCTCGTCGATGCCTGCGCCCGTCTCGTGAAGGCGGGAGTGAACGTCGAGTGCCGCATCGTCGGCGAGGGTCCGCTGAAGCCGGTCACCGAGCAGTGGATCGCCGAGCATGGCATCTCCGACTCCGTCCGCCTCCTCGGCGCGCTCCCGCAGCACGAGGTCGCGCAGCTCATGGGGCAGAGCGACATCTTCGTCCTCCCCAGCATCGTCGCCACCGACGGGCAGATGGACGGCATCCCGATCTCGCTCATGGAAGCGATGGCGGCAGGCAAGCCGGTCATCGCGGCTTCGATCTCCGGCATCCCGGAGCTCGTGCGCCACGAGGTGAGCGGCCTGCTCGTCGATGCCGCGCATCCGGAGCGCGTGGCTCAGGCCATCACCCGCCTGGTGCGCGATCCGAAGCTTCGCGAGCGCATGGGCCGCGCCGGGCAGCAGAAAGTGCGTCAGGCGTTCGACGTGACCCGGAACATGGGCGCGCTGGTCGAGCTCCTCGACCGAAACGAGCAGCTCGACACGGTCGGCCGGAGCGCGTCCGAGCGCATCGCGGCGATGAACTGGTCGCGCCTCGATGCGACCGCGGTCGGCGTGCGGCGCGTACACGATCGCACCGACGCCTTCGTGGCCGAGGTGACGATCAGCGACGGCGTGGCCAAGCGCGACGTCATCGTGCGGATGCCGGCCAGCGACTACGAAGACGTCTCGCCCCTCGAATACGCGCGCCACGAGTTCGAGGTCATCTCCACGCTCTCCCAGACTCTTGCGGCCAGGGAAGGCGACCGCACCTCGAGCGGCACGCGCTACACCGTGCCTCGCCTGCTGATGTTCGATGAGCCGAACGCGGCCCTCGTGCTCGAGCGGGCCGACGGCCGCTCGCTGGCCGCGATCGTCGATGCTCCCCGTCGCGGCGCCGGCGATGCGCTGCGCAAGGCCGGCACCTGGCTCCGCCTCATGCAGGAGCACACCAGCGCCCCCGGCGACGGCCGCAACATCCTCACGGCCATCGTCTATCTCGCGCTGCGCGATCTCAACCTGGCCGTGGCCGCCGACCGTTCGCTCGCCCGCACGCACGATGAGATCGTGGAGTGCATCCAGGAGCTCGAGGCGCGCATCAGCGAGAACCCGGTCACCGCGGTCGGCCAGCATGGCGACTACCGACCCGACAACATCTTCATCGGCGTCGGGCGCGTCGACGTGACGAACTTCGGTGCGTACCGCGAAGGCATGCCGCTCGAAGACGTCGCGCAGTTCCTGCTCGATCTCGAGCTCCGCTTCGACTCCCTCCTCGGCCGGCGCCGCGTCGCGAAGCTGCGCGAGTCGTTCCTCGCCGGGTACGGTGCGGCCTACGGCGACCTCGACCGCGATGCGCTGCGGCTCTTCACGATCACCAAGGCGCTGCACATGCTGGCGCACCGCGGCCACGAATCGGGCCGCGCGCAGAAGACCCTGCGCAAGATCATCCGCCGGAGCCTGGCGGAGTGAGCGCGGCAGCGGCTTCTCTTCCCCAGACGCGCCCCGCGGTCGCGGTGCTGATGTCGCGCTTTCCGACCGTGACCGAGACGTTCATCCTGCGCGAGATGATCGAGATGGAGCGGCAGTCGCAGCCGGTGCGGCTCGTGCCCATGCTCCGCGAGGATCCGCCGGTCGTGCACGAAGAGGCAAAACCGTGGACCAGCCGCGCGCTGTACACGAAGTACCTCTCCGGCCCGATCATGGCCGCGAACCTGCGCACGCTCGTGCGGCGTCCGTTCACGTATCTATCGCTGCTGGGGCGCCTGATCGCCGGCACGATCACCCGTCCGGGCACACTCGCCCGCACGGTGGCGATCTTCCCGAAGTCGGTCTACCTCGCGCAGGAGCTGCAGCGCGAGGGGCTGAAGCACATCCACGCGCACTACGCGACGCATCCCGCCACCATGGCGCTGATCGTCGCGGCGCTGTCGGACATCACGTTCAGCTTCACCGTACACGCGCACGACATCCAGGTCGACCGCAGCCTGCTGCGCTGGAAGCTGCGCGAGACGCGCTTCGTCCGTTCGATCTCCGACTTCAACAGGCGCTTCCTGGAGCGGCTGTATCCCGAGGAGACGCGCGGCGGAAAGATCATCGTCGTGCACGTCGGGATCGAGCCGTCGACGTACGAGGAGCGCGCCCGCCACCTGGTGCCGATCTCGTCGGCCACGCAGACGAGCATCCCGAAGATCCTCTGCGTCGCCGCTCATCGTCCGTACAAGGGACTGCCGGTCCTGATCGAAGCCTGCCGCATCCTCCGCGATGAGGGAGTGAAGTTCCATTGCGACGTGGTCGGACACGGTCCGATGCGCGCGGAGCTGGAGCAGCTGATCCGCGAGCGCAACGTCGGCGACGTCTTCGTCCTAGTGGGACCGCGTCCGCAGGATGAAGTGGCGCGCATGATGGCGGAGGCGACGCTGTTCGTCCTGCCCAGCATCATTGCCAGCGACGGTCAGATGGAAGGGATTCCGGTCGCGCTGATGGAAGCGATGGCCAGCGGCCGGGCGGTGGTGAGCACGTCCATCTCCGGGATCCCGGAGCTCGTCGAGCACGGCACGAACGGCCTGCTGGTGAAGCCGGGCGACGCGGAGGAGCTGGCGAATGCGATGCGCACGCTGCTCTCCGATCCGCAGCGGGCGAAGGAAATGGGTGTGCGCGGCCAGCAGAAAGTGCGCGCCGAGTTCACCATCCAGGATTGTGTCGCGCAGCTCGTATCGCGTTTGGAATCCGAGGTGAAGGCTTGATCGTCGCGGCGGTCGTGTTCTGGGTCTGCCTGGCGGTCTGCGTCTACATCTACTTCGGCTATCCGGCGCTGCTGTGGGTCGTGAGCCGGTTCCGGTCGAAGCCGGTCGCGGAGGCGGACGTCACGCCGTTCGTCACGTTCATCGTGCCGGCCTACAACGAAGAGCGGAACATCGCGGCGAAGATCGAGAACACCCTCGGCCTCGACTATCCCGCCGACAAAATCGAAGTGCTGGTGATGTCGAACGGCTCCGTCGACCGGACGAACGAGATCGTGCGCGGTTTCACCGATCCGCGCGTGCAGCTCGTCGCCCTGCCGCAGCCGGGGAAGATGGAAGCGCTCAACGAAGGGGCGCGCCTCAGCCGCGGCGAGGTGCTCGTCTTCACCGACGCCGACTTTCTGCTCGACCATCACACCCTGCGCGAGATCGCGCGCAAGTTCGCCGATCCGCAGGTGGGCGGCGTCTGTGGCGCGCGCAACACGTCGGTCGTCCGCGAGGGTGATGCCACCGGCGAGGGCGAAGGGATGTACGCCCGCTGGGACAAGTGGCAGAAGGTGCGCGAGAGCCGCATCGGCAGCGTCTTCGCGGCCGACGGGCTGCTGTACGCGATCCGGCGGTCGCTGTACACGCCGATCACCGATCCGGCGCAGTCGGACGACATGGCCATCTCGATGCGTGTCGTGACGCAGGGCTACCGCCTGCTGTACGAGCCGCGCGCGACGGCGTACGAGAAGGCGGTGGTCAAGGCCTCCGAGGAGTTCCGGCGGAAGATCAGGATCACGAACCACTCCGTGTCGGCGCTGCTCAAGCTCGGCGCGCCGCTGGTGACGTCGGGCTTCTATTCGGTCGAGCTGCTGTCGCACAAGCTGATCCGCCACTTCATCGCCTACTTCCTGATCCCGCTGTTCGTCGCGAACGTGTTCCTCGCTACAGCCTCGGTGTTCTACATGGTCACGCTGGCGGGGCAGCTCGCGATCTACGGGCTCGCGCTCATCGGCGCGTTCGTGCGCAATCGACCGATCGGCCGCTCGCGCTTTTTCACCGTTCCGTATTACTTTTGCTTCGTGAATGCGGCTGCCTTCTTCGGGATCCTGACCATGCTGCGGCGCCACAAGACCACCGCGTGGTCGTCGCGGCCCATGAGCGCATAAAGGGAGCGCATGAAGGCTCCGCTCCGTATCCGGACCGCGCGCAGCTATCCCGTCCCCTTCCTCATCGATCTCGGCCAGCGCAACGCGGTCTTCCTCAAACGCCCGCTCACGCCGTTGCGCAGGTTCTTCGATTGCGCCGACGCCTTCGGCTTCTACCCCGAGCCGGACTACGACGCGCTGCACACCATCAACGCGGTGCCGTTGCTCGGGCGCGCGCCGTACATCATCACGTTCGAGGACTACCTGCCGCGCGTCCCGGAAGACCGCTACCTCGGCTGGCTCGAGCGCTTCCTGCAGCAACGGCTGCTCGGCGATCGCTGCCGCGGCCTCGTGGCGATCTCGGAGTTCGGGCTGCGGCAGTTCCGCTGGCAGAACCGCAACTTCGCCGGGCGCGCCGCGCTCGAGGCGAAGATGCAGCTCATCTACCCCGCCATGCACCTGCGCCGCACGACGCCGAAACAGCGCTCGGGAAAACTGAAGCTGCTGTTCGTGGCGCACCACTTCATGCTCAAAGGCGGCCCGGCGCTGATCCGCGCCCACGAGCGGCTGCGCCGGGCGGGAGTGCCGGTGGAAACGACGATCGTCACGTCGCTCCGCTTCGACGAGCACGACTACTTCGGCCCTCCCTCGCGCCCGCTCATGGAACGCGAGACCGCGAAGCTCGCCACGACGGAGGGGGTGACGCACCATCGCCTGCTCCCCAACGCCGAGGTCCTGCGGCTGATGGACGAAGCAGACTTTTTCATCTTCCCGACGTTCCAGGACACGTTCGGCTTCGCCCCCGTCGAAGCGCTCGCGCACGCGACCCCGGTGCTGGCCACGAACACCTGCGCCCAGCCGGAGATCGTCGACGACGGCATCAACGGCTGGCTCCTCCCCTTCGAGAACGAGGAAAACGTCGGCAAGTGGCAGTGGCTCTACCGTACGAAGGAGCCGGGCTACGTCGAAGCGTACGAGGCGGTCATCGAGCGCATCGCCGAGGTGATGTACGCGCGGCTGCACGCCTCGTTCGAAGGCCACCCGTCCGAGTACGAAGCGCTGAGTGCCGGAGCAATCCGCAAGATCGAGACGCGCTTCAACATCGACACGGCGCGGGAGCGGCTGGAAGCGCTGTACGAGACGCTCTATGGAGTGCGGTAACGCCAGTTACCGCTCTTACTGCCTCTGTTCGTGCGTCGCACGAGGCACGCACAACAACAGTAAGAGCGGTAACTGGCGTTACCGCACTCCATATCACCCCCGAATCCACTCCACCGTGCGGCGCAAACCCTCGCGCAACGCCACCGGCTCGGGCAGCCCTGCCAGCTTCCGCAGCTTCGTCCCATCGAGGACGCTGCGCAGTTGCTCGCCCGCTTTCGCCGGGCCGTGCTCGGCGGGACGGTCGATGCCGAGGGCTTCGCTCAGGCCGGCGTAGAGCTCGTTGACCGAGGTCTCGACGCCGGTGCCGACGTTGAAGATGCCGTCGATGTCGAGCTCGGAGGCGGCCATGTTGGCGCGCATCACGTCCTCCACGAAGACGTAATCGCGGGTCTGTTCGCCGGTGCCGTTGATGCGCGCGGTCTGGCCGTCGAGCAGCAGGCCGGCGAAGATCGCCACCACCCCTGCCTCGCCGTCCTTCCGCTGTCGCGGACCGTAGACGTTGCCGTAGCGCAGCGACACCGCGCGGACGTTGTGCACGGTGCGGTAGTAGTAGAGGTAACTGTCGATGGAAGCCTTCGCGCAGCCGTACGGCGAGACCGGCGCGACGGGATGGTTCTCGTCCTGCGGCGCGTACTGCGGCTCGCCGTACGCCGCGCCGCCGCTCGAGGCGAAGATGATCTTCTTCACCCCTTCGTCGATCAGCGCCTGAAAGAGACGGAGCGTCGCGACGATGTTCAGCTCCGCGTCCGCGGCCGGATCGGCCACGGAGACGCGCACGTCGATCTGCGCGGCGTGATGGTTGACCAGCTCGAACTTCCGCTTCCGCAGGTCCGCGACCGTCTTCGGGTCGCGCAGGTCGGCGGCGACCAGCTCCGCCTTCGGGTTGACGTTCTCGCGGCGCCCGCTGCTCAGGTCATCGACCACCGTGACGTCATGACCCCGCTCGACGTACGCGTCGACGACATGTGAGGCGATGAAGCCCGCACCTCCGGTTACCAGCACTTTCATCAGCTAATCCTTCGTCCGTTTCTCGCGTTCGCTGCAGCCGTCGTAATCGCGCGCGGCGACGACGGCAAGATGATTGCCGACCTTGCGCTCGGGTCCGTCGCTCGGCCGGTTGACGATTTCGTCACGCACCCACATCGCGCTCGACCCGCCGCCGTCGAGGTTCATCGCGGCGCACGCGTCGAGCTCCTGGTCCATGAACAGCGCCAGCTCCGGCAGGGTCATGCCCGGCACCCCTTCGCGGCGACCGTCCGCGACCACGAAGTACAGGATCTTCCGGTCGCGCGACAACCCGACCGCGGTGCGCGGATGCGGCGCACGCGTGAAGTGATCGCTTCCGGGCAGGTCCTTGATCGGCTCGCACGCCGTGATCAGCGCCGGCCATCCCGAGACCGCCCCGTTCATCCAGCGCTTCACGACCATGGTACGGTTCTGGATCTCCGCGCGCCTGTTCCCGACCGCCACCAGCCCCTGGTGCCGCTCCAGCTTCGGATCGCCCTTCCCCCATACCCCGCAGGGACCGGCCGCCACTCCGAGAGGCCGGCTCTCCGTGTCGAAGTAATCGGCATTAATGGCCACGATCGCATCGTTCTTCTTCGCGAACTCGCTGACCGTCAACCCCATGTCCGCCTCCCCGGTCGCGATCACCCGAAGCCCGCGGTTCGTGAGGTGAATCTTCGTGATGTGCACGTCGATCGTCCCGCGGACGATGTGCCGGTACTCGACCCCCGGCGCCACGCGCTCCCAATCCGCCGCACACGCAACGCTGGAGACGAAAAAAGTGAGGATGAATACGGCGCGGATCAACACGGAGGGAGCCGGTTTCAAGAATGAGGCCGCTCGGGCGGGAGGTCGGCGAGCATGCGCTGGATGTGCGGTTTGAGCTCGGGCAGGTGCTTCGTCACGATGGTCCACACCTGTTGCAGGTCGAGACCGAGGTAATCGTGCACGACGACGTTGCGGAAGCTGATCACCTGCTTCCAAGGCAGCTCCGGGTAGCGTTTCCCCCACAGCTTCTCGAGCCGCTGCACTGATTCGGTGACCTCATGCAGCGCTCGGACGATGGCCTTGTTCGTCTTCGCGTCGTTACAGAATGTGTCGAAGCCTTCCGCCGCCCACTCGTCAAGCAATGCCATCGAGTCGCGGATGTTCCTGACGTACGCGTCCGGCTTTCTCGTCACAGATTCACAGCCTCAGCCAGGACATCATCGCGAAGATAGCGGTTCAGTCCTTTCGGCGTCGCCACATCGACATGCCTGCCGAGCAACTCCTCCAAATCGGCCACCAGCCCTCCCGGAAACCACGGGGACGTGTTCGGCCCTGTCTCGATCAAAAAGTCGACGTCGCTTTCCGGGCCAGCGTCTCCGCGGGCTACCGAACCAAACACGCGGATGCTCGTCACGCCGTGTTTCTCAGCGATCCTGAGGATCTCGTCGCGCTTGTCGCCGAGGATTTCCTCGATTCCCATACACGCATTGTACGCAGCGATCCTGAGATGGATTGTCTCTCATTTGTGTCCGGGGGACGGCCGCTCGGGAGGGAGGTCGGCAAGCATGCGGTCAACGTGCGGCTTCAACTCAGGCACTCGCTCGCTGGCAATCTCCCAGATTCGCGAAAGCTTGAGTCCAAGGTAATCATGGACGATCACATTGCGAAATGCGCCGACTTCGCGCCACGGAACCTCGGGGTAACGTTTCCCGACCAATGGCTCGAGGCGCTTCACCGACTCGGTGAGTTCCTGCAGCGTCCGGATGAGCGCTTGTCTTGTGCGGTAGTCGTTCTCGAATTGGTCCGGACCTTCGGCGACCCACGCGGCGATATGCGACATCGCCTGGACGATGTGGTCGAGGTATTCGCGCGGATCCCGCTCCCGCTTCACAGCGCGACAGCCTCGGCGACGACATAGGGGGCGAGACGAGGACGCAGGGCGTCGCTTTCGACGACATCCACATGCCTCCCGAGCAACTCCTCCAGATCCGCCACCAATCCTCCCGGAAACCACGGTGTCGTGTTCGGCCCCGCCTCGATCAGAAAGTCGACGTCGCTCTCCGGACCGGCGTCTCCGCGGGCGACGGAGCCGAACACGCGAATGCTCGTCACCCCATGCTTCTCAGCGATCCTGAGGATCTGTTCGCGCTTGTCGCCGATGACTTCGTCGATTCCCATACCGCTGATTCTATAATCCCGCCCCTCATGAGACCGGAGCGGGCACAGCTCGAGGGGGTTCTGGCGTCGCTCGCGAAACAGTCGCTGCGGTATGCGGACATCCGTTTTACCGAGACGCAGCAGCAGCATGTGAAGGTGCGCAACGGGGAGGTGGACCAGCTCTCCTCCACCGTGGACCGGGCCGTGGGCGTGCGGGTGCTGGTCGGGAACGGGTGGGGGTTCGCGGCCACGAGCGACATCGGTGAGGCGTCGATCCGCAAGGCGGCCAAGCGGGCGCTGGAGGTGGCGGCGGCGAGCAACATCGCCTCGACGCAGGAAGTGACGCTCAGCGACGTCGAGCCCTACGTGGCCGCGGCGCACTCGGAGTACCGCATCGATCCCTGGTCGGTCCCGATCGACCGGAAGCTCGACCATCTCATGCGGGCCACCGAGCCGATGCGGGGCGATCCGCGCATCCACCAGGTGAGCGGCGAGATCTCCTGCTACCGCCAGGAGAAGCTCTTCGCGTCGAGCGCCGGCAGCTTCATCGAGCAGTCGACCACCGAGATGGGCGGCGGCATCGAGGCGGTGGCGATCCACGACGGCGAGTTCCAGCGCCGCACGTACCCCAACCCGTTCGGCGGCGATTTCCAGGCCGCGGGGTGGGAGTTCATCGAACAGCTGGACATGCCGGCCAAGGCGCTGCAGATCCGCGACGAAGCGCTGGCACTGCTCTCCGCTCCGAAGGCCCCGGCCGGCCGCTTCGACCTGATCGTCGGCAGCGCGCAGCTGGCGTTGCAGGTCCATGAATCGTGCGGACATCCGACCGAGCTCGATCGGGCCATGGGCCTCGAGATCTCGCTGGCGGGGGGCTCGTTCCTGCAGCCGTCGATGCTCGGCCACTTCCGGTACGGCTCCGACCTGGTGAACATCGTCGCCGACGCCACGATCCCCGGCTCCATCGGCTCGTTCGCCTTCGACGACGACGGCGTTCCCGCGCAGCGCTTTCACCTGGTGGAGAACGGGATGTTCGTCGGGTACCTCACCGGACGCGACACGGCGCCGCACATCGGGCGCGCCTCGAACGGTACCGTGCGAGCCGAGACGGCGGCGCGCATCCCGATCATCCGGATGACCAATATCAATCTCGAGCCGGGCACCACCCCGCTCGCCGACATCATCGCGGACACGAAACAGGGGATCTTCGTCGAGACGAACAAGTCGTGGTCGATCGACGACCTCCGCCTCAATTTCCAGTTCGGCTGCGAGGTGGCGTGGGAGATCGAGGACGGCCGCCTCGGGCGCATGCTCCGCAATCCGCTCTACACCGGCACGACGCCGGACTTCTGGCGCTCCTGCGACGCCATCGCCGACCGGCAGTCGTGGCAGATCTGGGGTCTCCCGAACTGCGGCAAAGGCGACCCCATGCAGACCATGCGCGTCGCCCACGGGGCGCCTGCCGCGCGATTCAGGGGCGTGGAGATGGCCTGAGGGTCGGAATTGAAAATTGAAAATTGAAAATTGAAAACGCGGAAAGGGCCGGTTCCGCTCGCCGTTCTCCGATCTTTCAATTTTCAATTTTCAATTTTCAATTGATATTGTCCCCCTACACATGGAAGTGACCTCACACCACCAACTGCTCGATGCGATCGAAAACCGGACCGCCACCGTCGGCGTGATCGGGCTCGGGTATGTCGGGCTACCTCTCGTTCTCCTCTTCTCAGAAAGCGGCTTCCGGGTCATCGGCTTCGACGTCGACAACAAGAAAGTCGATGCACTGCACCGTGGCGAGTCGTACATCCGGCACATCGGGCCGGAGCGGGTCGCGGCGGCGTTCGGCGGCGGGCGCGCCGAGGCGACGGCGGATTACGACCGCCTCACGGAATGCGACGCCATCCTCATCTGCGTCCCCACCCCGCTCGGCCATCACCGCGAGCCCGACCTGAAGTACGTGCGCATGACCGCGGAAGCGATCGCCAAACGCCTGCGCAAAGGGCAGCTGGTCGTGCTCGAATCGACGACCTACCCGGGCACCACGCGCGAAGAGCTGCTCACGCGCTTCACCGAGCGCGGCATGATCTGCGGCAGCGACTTCTTCCTCGCCTTCTCCCCCGAGCGCGAAGATCCGGGCAACGAGAAGTACCACACCAAGAACATCCCGAAAGTCGTGGGCGGCATCGACGACGCGTCGCTGCAGGCCGCCGTCGCGCTGTACAGCGCGGCCATCGACAAGATCGTCCCGGTCGGCAGCGCCGAAGTGGCCGAATCGTCGAAGCTGCTCGAGAACATCTTCCGTTCCGTGAACATCGCGCTCGTCAACGAGCTGAAAGTCGTTTTCGACCGCATGGGCATCAACGTGTGGGAAGTGATCGCGGCCGCGAGCACGAAACCGTTCGGCTTCATGCCCTTCTATCCCGGCCCCGGCCTCGGCGGCCACTGCATCCCGCTCGACCCCTTCTACCTGACCTGGAAAGCGGCCGAGTACGGGACGTGGGCGCGCTTCATCGAGCTGGCCGGCGAGATCAACACCGGCATGCCCCGCTACGTCGTCGACCGCACCATCGAAGCCATCAACCAGCAGGGGAAATCGATCAAGGGGGCGAAAGTCCTGGTGCTCGGCCTCTCGTACAAGCCGAACATCGACGACGACCGCGAATCGCCCTCGTTCGAGCTGATCGAGCTGCTCGACCATCGCGGCGCCGAGGTGGCGTACTGCGATCCGTTCATCCCGAAATCGAAGCGCGGGCGGAAGTTCGACCTGGAGATCGAATCCGTCCCCTGCACCGCGGAGGAATTCGCCAAGTACGACGCGGTGCTGCTGTCGACGCCGCATCACCAGTTCAAGGACGCGGCGCTGTATCGCGAGACGAAGCTCGTGATCGACACGCGCAACGTCGTACCGGCCGCGGAACTGCCGAACACCACAGTCGTACGCGCGTAATGCGGAACGAAGCGGAGTCGTTCGACATCCTGGCGCGGGCGCTCGAAGCGGCGGACGCCGACGAGGCGGACGCCGCGTTCATCTCCGTCGACCAGAACATCAGCCGCTTCGCCAACTCGCAGGTGCACCAGAACATGTCGGAGGAGAGCGCCTCGCTCACCCTGCGCGTGATCGTCAACGGTGCGATGGGCGTGGCCACGACCACCGCGTTCGAGCCGGAAGAGATCGCGCGCACCGCGGACGTGGCCCGCGAGACCGCGCGCCACTCGAACGCCGTGGAGGGCTTCAAAGGCCTCTACCGCGACAACGAACCTGTCCCGCAGCTCGATTCGTACGACGAAGCGACGGCCAACCTCTCCCCGCTCGAGAAGGCAAAAGCGCTGCGGACCATGTTCGACCGCGGCGCGAAAGCGGACGTCCATTTCGCCGGCGCACACACCACCGGCTCCGCCTCCGTGGCCGCCGGCAACACGCACGGCGTGCGTCGCTACGCGGCGCTGACCTACTCCGATCTCACCGTCATCGCCATCGGCAGGAAAGGCTCCGGCTACGCCACGCTCCGCGAGCGCCGCGCCACGGATGTCGACGTGGCCGCCCTCGGCGACGAAGCGACGCTCAAGGCGACGCTCGCCTCCGGCACCGTCGAAGACCTCCCGCCCGGCGCGTACGACGTCATCCTCGAGCCGCCCGCGCTGGCGGAAGTCTTCGACTGGATGAACATGATCGCCTTCACCGGCCAGTCGTTCGAAGACGGCTCCTCCTTCTTCGTCGGGAACCTCGGCAAGCGGACGCTCGGCAGCAACTTCACGATCGTCGACGACTCGCTCACCTACCAGCCGTTCCCGTTCGACATGGAAGGGCGTCCCAAGCGCCCCGTCGCGCTCGTCGAAAACGGCATCATCCGGACGCCGGTCCTCGACACCGCCTGGGCCGACCGCCTCGGGCTCGAGCCGACGGCGCACGCGTGGCACCTCGGCTCTCCCGAGCACGGCGCGGCCTTTCATCTCACCATGAACGGCGGCGACGCCACGCGCGAAGAGATGATCGCCTCCACGAAGCTCGGGATCTGGGTGACGCGCTTCAACTACGTCAACGGCCTGCTCGAGCCGAAGACCGCGCTCATGACCGGGACCACGCGCGACGGCACGTTCCTCATCCGGGACGGCAAAGTCGCGGCGCGCCTCCCGAACCTCCGCTGGACCCAGTCGATGGTCGAGGCGTTTTCGAACATCGAAGCGCTCTCGCGCGAGCGCCGGAGCATCGGCACCTGGTACAACATGTTCGGCGGCACGCTGGCCCCGGTCACGAAGATCCGTGGGTGGAACTTTACCGGGAAGCAGGAGATGACATAGAAGTTGCAGTAGCCGCCGCTTCGTAAGCAATGACGCAGTACATCATCCGAAGACTCCTGCAGATGATCCCGATTACCCTCGGGATCCTGACGCTCATCTTCTCCCTCATCCATCTCATCCCGGGAGACCCGGCGGTGCAGATCGCGGGCGAAGGCGCGCGCCCCGAGGACGTACAGAACGTACGCAAGTCCCTCGGGCTCGACCAGCCGCTCTGGAAGCAGTACGTCACCTACATCGGCAATCTCGCGCAAGGCGACCTCGGCCGCTCGTTCCGGACGAACGAAAGCGTCTCCAAGGAGATCGCGGCCCGTTATCCGGCCACGATGCAGCTCGCATTCGGCTCCATGCTGGTGGCGCTGCTGGTGGCGTTCCCGCTGGGGATCATCTCGGCGATCTATCGAAACTCCTGGATCGACAACGTGGCGCGCTTCTTTGCGCTGATCGGCGTCTCGATGCCGAGCTTCTGGTTCGGGCCCCTGCTGATCATCGCCTTCGCCATCAACCGGCAGTGGTTCCCGGTCTCCGGACGCGAGGAGGGGCTGAAGTCGCTGGTCCTGCCGTCGATCACGATGGGGCTGGCCCTGTCCGCGATCCTGACGCGCATGATCCGGGTCAGCCTGGCGGACGAGCTCGGGCAGCTCTACGTGACCACGGCCATCGCGAAAGGGGTGACGCGGTCGAAAGCGATCTTCCGGCACGCGCTGAAGAACGCGCTCATTCCGGTCATCACCATCCTCGCGCTGCAATTCGGCTCGCTGCTGACCGGAGCCATCATCACGGAACAGATCTTCTCGTGGCCGGGACTGGGGCGCCTGCTGATCCAGTCGATCACGACGCGCGACTACCCGCAGGTGCAGGCCTCGATCCTGGTCATCGCGCTGACGTACATCATGGTGAACTTCCTCAGCGACCTGCTTTACGGGATCGTCGACCCGAGGATCAAACTGCAATGAAGACGTTCGGGCGGCTGATCCGGAACTTCGCGTTCATGCTGGGCCTCGTGCTCACGCTGCTGCTCATCATCTCGGCGCTGGCGGCGCCGCTGCTCTCGCCGCACGATCCGTTTCACCAGGATACGTCGCGCCGCCTCGAAGCGCCCTCGGATGACCATCCGCTCGGCCTCGACGACCTCGGACGCGACGTCCTCTCGCGCATCTTCTACGGCGCGCGCGTCTCGCTGCGCGTCGGCTTCAGCGTCGTCTTTCTCGCGTCGCTGATCGGCATCACCCTCGGCGCGATCGCCGGCTACTTCGGCGGCTTCGTCGACATGCTGGTGATGCGCCTCTGCGACATCCTGCTGTCATTCCCCGGCATCCTGCTCGCGATCGCGCTGGTGGCGGTACTGGGGCCGAGCCTGAACAACGTCGTCATGGCGCTCGTGATCACGGCCTGGGTCGGCTACGCCCGACTCGTGCGCGGGCAGGTCCTGAAGGTGCGCGAGATGGAATTCATCACCGCGGCGCGCGCGCTCGGTGCGCGGTCGCCGCGCGTGATCATCCTGCACGTACTGCCGAACATCATGAATCCGGTGATCGTCATGGCCACGCTCGGCCTCGGCGGCGTCATCCTCTCGGAAGCCGCGCTCTCGTTCCTCGGCCTCGGCGTGCAGCCGCCCACGCCGTCGTGGGGAGCGATGCTGACCTCGGGCCGCCGCTACCTCGGCCTCGCCAATCACCTGGCCATCTTCCCCGGGGCCGCGATCATGCTCGCCGTGATGGGCCTCAACTTCCTCGGCGACGGCCTCATCGACGCACTCGATCCCAAGTTCCGCAAAGAAATGCGATAGCCCCCATGCGCAAGACCTTCCTGGTTCTCTCTCTCCTCGTCGTCCCGTCCCTCTTCGCGCAGAACGCCGACCTGCGCATCACGGCGTTCAACTTCAGCACCGACGCGCTCGCGCAGACCGGCCAGCGTTTCCAGCTCGAGCTGCGCTGGATCAACGACGGTCCCGCGCCGGCGCGCAACGTCAACGTCATCGTCACGGGATCGCCGGTGCCCTTCTACGTGCTGTCGGTCGCGACGAGCGGCTGGCCGTGCTATCCAACGCCGGACGGCACTTCGTTCTCCTGCCAGAACGAGCAGCTCGACTCCGGCGCCGACGGCGTGCTCCTGTTGCAGATGCTGGCGCCGCCGACCGCTGGGCCGTTCACCCTGCGCGCGAACGTCTTCGCCGCGGAAACCGATCCGCAGTCGTCGAACAACGTCGGCGAGAGGACGTTCGAGCTCGCGGCAACGCAGAGCGTCGATCTCGCCCTCTCGCCGTCGACCCAGACCTACGTGACCACGCCCGGTTCGCCTCTGGCGATCCCAGTGAACGTCACGAACAACGGCGACCGCCGCATCGATACGGTGATCGCGTACGTCTCGATCCCGCTCACCGACAACCTCGCTTCCTTCACGGCGCAGGGCGCCGGCTGGACGTGCGGCCATCTCGCGTACGGCCCGCAGGCGGTGATCTGCACACGCCGCGACCTCGAGCCGGGCCAGACCGCGCCGCTCACCATCACCACGAACGCACCGCTGACCGGGGACAGGCTGACGGTCACGACACGCGTGCGCGGCGAAGGGCACTCCGATCCGTTCCTCGCGAACGACATCGCCACCGCCACGGTCGGCGCCGGCGAAGACGTGCTCCCGCCCCTCGAGGAGTGGAGCCGCATCCTGATCCCTCTCATTGGACCCGACGTGCCGGGCACGAACAACGCCCTGTGGCGCACCGAGGTGACCGCGCTCATCCCGAACGACACCCCGATCGAAATCCAGCCGGTCGCTTGCGAGCCATGTCCGCCGGTCATCCTGCCGGTGCGCCGCCCATTCGACGTCTATCAGCGCGGCCTGGCGGGGTTCCTCCAGAACGGCATCGGCCAATTCCTGTACGTCCGGAGAGCGGACGAAGCGAAGCTGCACCTCAATTCACGCGTCTACGACGTGTCGCGGACCGCGCAGACCGCCGGCAGCGAGATCCCGATCGCACGCCGGAACGATTTCACGATCGAGCCGGTATCGCTCCTCGGCATCCCGGTCGCGCCACACTACCGCCACACGCTGCGGATCTACGACCTGGATGCAACCGAGGGCGGCGAGGTGCTGATCCGCATCTTCGCGAACGGGCGGACGAACCCGGAGGCGACCTTCCGCCGCCGCCTTTCGGTGCCGCAAGGATCACTGACCACCGCCGCGGGGCTGCCGTCGCATCCGGGTGTGATCCAGCTCGAGCTCGGGCAGGTGATCTCACTCGACGGCATCAGCACCTTGCGCGTGGACATCGAACCGGTCACTACGACCCTGCGGCTCTGGTCCTTCGTCAGCGTCACGAACAACGAAACCCATCACGTCACCACCTTCTCCCAACACTGATGCGCAAACTACTCCCTGCTGCCCTGCTCCTGATCGCCACGTCGCTCCTCGCGCAGACGCTCTTTGCACAAACAAGCGACCTCCGCATCACCGAGCTGACCGCCACGCGCACCGCGCTGGAGACGGGCGAGCGCGTCACCGTCTCGATGCGCTGGCGCAACAACGGTCCCGATACGGCCGAGAACATCATCGCGGAGCTCGGCAGCCACGACAGCGGCATCTTCGTCGTCACCGGCGCGGGTACGAGCGGCTGGCCGTGCGAGCCTTCGCACGCGGCAGAGTCGTTCGTCTGCCGCGGCGCCACGCTGGCCGCGGGGGCGGAAGCACACATGGTCGTCACGTTACGCGCGCCCGCGCGTGGCTCCTCGCTGCTCCTTCCGGCGACGCTGCGCGCAACGACACACGATCCCGTCGCCGAGAACAACTCGCGGAACCTCGTGATCCCGCTGACGCCGGCACCGCTCGAGGCCGACCTCACACTCATGCCGCGCGAGCAGACGCATCGCGCAAATCCCGGTACGCCGGTGTCGATGCCTTTCCTGGTGGTGAACAACGCCCTCGCGGACGCGCAGAACGTCATCGCTCTCTTCGCCGCCGCGCCCGGCTCGCTCGTTCCGATCGAAGCGAGCGGCGAAGGATGGAGCTGCGAGCATCCGACGCATTCGCCCTGGATCGTGCTCTGCCTCCGCTCGCGCCTCGGCGCCTCGAGCCCGTCGCCAATCACCGTCACGGCTACCGCGCCTCAGAACGAAGGAAACTACCTGTTCAGCGCGCGCGTGAGCGCGGAGCCGATCTACGACATCGAGGCCGCAAACGATTCGAGCACCGCGACGATCACGGCCGGCAACCCGACCACGCCGCCGCCCGCTCCGGCCTACCGGCGTATCCTCGTCCCGCTCATGCCCGCCGAGGTGCCGGGAGCGAACGGCGCGCGCTGGAAGACGGATACCACGATCCTCACGAACGGCGTGGCGATCGAGCCGCAACCAGGCACGCTCGCCGGCGGACAGTTCATCTACGTGGCCGAAGCGGATGAAGCGCGCGTGCAACTGAATGCGCGCGTGTGGGACGTCGCACGCGAAGCGCAGACCGCCGGGAGCGAGATCCCGATCGTGCGCGAGCGCGAGTTCACCTCGTCGACCATCGCCCTCCTCGGCATCCCGGTCGCGCCGCACTACCGGCACACGCTGCGCGTCTACGACTTCGACGGCCGCTCCGGTGCGCGCGTCGGCATCCGCATCTATGCCGACGACGAGACCACGCCGCGCGCGAGCGTCACCCGCACGCTCGGCGTCGTCTCGAACGCGAAAGCGACGCCGGCGCAACTGCCGGTGCACCCGGGATACCTCGAGCTCGATCCGGGAGCGCTCACGCCGATCGACGGCATCACCACACTGCGCGTCGAGATCGAGCCGCTCGATGAAGGGCTGCGGCTCTGGTCGTTCGTCAGCGTGACGAACAACGAGACGCACCACGTGACCACCTTCTCGCGTCAATGAAAGACGTGCGCGGCCGCGAGGTCGTCTTCGCCTCGCCGCCGCGCCGCGTCGTCTCCCTCGTCCCCTCGCTGACCGAGACGCTCTTCGACCTCGGCGCGGGCGACGCGGTCGTCGGCATCACCGACTTCTGCATCTTTCCGCCCGGCCTTCCGCTCCCCCGCGTCGGCGGCACGAAGAACCCGCGCGTGGAGGAGATCCGCGCCCTCGCACCCGACCTGGTGCACATGAACCTCGAGGAGAACCTCGCACGCCATGGGGAAGCGATCGAAGCGTTCGCCCCGGTGTTCGTGACGGAGCCGAAGAGCGTCGCGGACGTCGCGCTGCTCCTCGAGCAGCTCGGGTCGATCCACGACCGCGTCGAGCGGGCCTTGGAGCTGGCGGCCGAGTTACGCGACGAAGCCGCCTCGATGCCGAGACGCGCGTTCACCTTCGCCTGCCCGATCTGGAAGAAGCCGTGGATGTGGTGCGGCGGCGATACCTACGTCTCCCACCTCGTCGAAGCGGCTGGTGGCCGCAACGTCCTCGAAGACCGGACGCGCTATCCGGATGTGCCACTGGACGAGGTCCTGGCGCTGAAGCCGGACGTGATCTTCCTTCCGGACGAGCCGTATCTCTTCACGGAGCAGGATGCTTCCGAAATCGAAGGAGTGAAGGTGATCGGCCCGTTCCCCGGCCATCTCTTCACGTGGCACGGCACGCGGACGCTCCTCGGATTGCGGTTCCTGCGCGAGAGTCTCGGGTGAGATGTGGCCGTGGTGCCCCGGCGTAAGGAAGCGCCAACAGGAGAAGGGGGTCACGCAAGGAGGAGACGCCGGGGCACCTGTCAGCCACCACGAACTCTATGCGGTAACAGCATAGAAGTCAAGCTTATTTTTAACTCTCCAGCACTTCCTCGGCCCAGCCGCGGATCGTCTCTTCCACCCCGTCCAGCTGCTTGGTGAAGAAGTGATCGGCGCCGGTGATGATCACGGTCTCCGCATTCCGGATCTGCTGGCCGAGCTTCTCGACCTTCGTTACGTCGCCGTGCTCGTCCTGCGTGCCGTGGATGAGCAGCATCGGCTTCTCGCAGCTGCGCAGGTACGCGAAGTCGTACTTGTCGACCGGGGTCCCGATCAGGAAGAGGGCATCAATCTCCGGCAGCTCGCACGCCACGCGCGTTGAGACCCAGGAGCCGAAGGAGAACCCGCCGACGAACAGCTTCTTGCCGGGATGCTTCCGCTTCACCCACTCGATCGCGGCCGCCACGTCCTGCTGCTCCCCCTCGCCGCCTTCGAACTTGCCCCCGCTCGCACCGGCGCCGCGGAAGTTGAAGCGCAGCGTGGCCACGTTCGCGGCCTCGAGGCCGCGCGCGGCGCGGAAGACGACCTTGTTGTGCAGCGTCCCGCCGCCGGTGGTCAGCGGATGGCAGACTACCGCGACACCGGCAGGATCCTGCAGCTCGCGATAGAGCGCTTCCAGGCGGCCGGCGCCGCTGTACAGGTCGACGTGACGGAGCGGCTTCGGATTCATGAGAGCTTCACCATGACGCGTTCACCTTCGACCCGCACCTCGTGCGCGGTCACCCGGATTTCAGGATTGCCGGCGCACAGGCCGGTGCGGATGTCGAAACCCCACAGATGCCACGGGCAGTTGATCTCGTTCCCGATCAGGTCGCCTTCGGCGAGCGGACCGCCCCTGTGAGGGCAGACGTTGTCGGTGGCGAAGAAGCCGGCCTCGGTGTGGTACAGCGCGATCGTTTTATCGTGAATCGTGCACGCTTTGGCGCGCCCCAGGGGGAGCTCGGCGGTGTTCAGGATTTCGATGAACGACATGCGACGGGCGCGAAGAGTAGCACCTTCTGCGCCACGGATTACGAGAGCCACACGGGGCGCGGAACGCCGCTTCGTCCGATGGCTGCCTCCCCGTCCCACACGCCCGGGATCGCGGTCCCGCATTGCGGGCAATTGCCGTCGACGAGCTCGTACGACGTCACGCGGAAGCCTTTTCGCCCGATCACGAGCTTGTCGCAGGTGGGGCAGTGCGTTCCTTCCTTGTCGCCGAACGCGCCCGGGATGTTGCCGGGATAGATGTAGCGCAGCCCCGCGCGCTTGCCGATCTCGTATGCGCGCAACAGGTGCGACGCGGTCGTGGACGGGTTGTTCATCTTGTAATCCTCGTGGTACGCGGTGATGTGCCACGGGATGTCGCGGTCGACGCCCGCCAGGAACTCGGCGATGCCGGTCAGCTCTTCGTCGGAGTCGTTGAAGCCGGGGACGACCAGAGTGACGATCTCGACCCAGATGCCGCGCTGCTTGAGCCCCTTGATCGTATCGAGCACCGGCTGCAGCACGCCGCCGAGGTCGCGGTAATGGCGGTCGTGGAACCCTTTCAGGTCGACCTTGTACATGGTCAGGTACGGAGCGATGTAGTCGAGCACCTCGGGAGTCCCGTTGCCGTTCGAGACGTACGAACAGATCAGCCCTGCCCGCTTCGCTTCTTTGAAGATCTCGACCGCCCACTCCGAGGTGATGAGCGGCTCGTTGTAGGTCGAAGTGATCACCTTCGCGCCGTGCTTCTTCGCCAGCTTCACCAGTTCCGCCGGCTCGACGTCCATCGGCGGCGCGATGGCCATCGGGTCGCGCAGCGCCTGCGAGGTCACCCAGTTCTGGCAGTAGCCGCAGTGGTAGTCGCAGCCGAGCATCCCGAACGAAAGCGCGAGCGCGCCGGGGAAGGCGTGGAAGAACGGCTTCTTCTCGATCGGATCGACCTGCACCGCGGCCACGTAGCCGCGCGGCACCTTCAGCACCCCGCCCTCGTTGTAGCGGACTTTGCAGATGCCCTTCAGCCCCTCGGGGATCTTGCAGCGGTGGCCGCACGAGAAGCAGCGCACCGCGTTCTTTTCCAGTTTCTCGTAAAGCTCCCCCTCGGTCGTCCGCCTGGCGAGCACATCGCCGAGGGTGGTCTGGGTCTGTGCCATATCGTGCAAAACGCGAGCGGCGGCGGGTGAATTGCGGAGCGGGCTGCCAATTTGCATGGGACCCCAACCGACTTGCCTGTCCAGCTTTCCGACCAACTGTCGCAGTTCATCCGGGAGCGTCTCCCATCCCTCGAGCAGATCGAGATCGTGCTCCTGCTGCGCCGCGATCCGGAGCGCGCGTGGACCGCGCCTGAGGTCGCCGGAAATCTCAAGACGCCACCGGAGTCGACGGCGATGCGGCTGTTTCTGCTGGCCTCGAACGGCGTAATCGTGTTCGACAGCAGCTCGGGGCTGCCGCGGTACCGCTACGTCCCGAGCATGCCCGAGGACGTCATGGTCGAGCTCGAACAGGTATACGACGAAGATCGTGATGCGCTGGTCGCGCTCACCGGCGGTACCGTGCCGGATCCGCTGCGCAGCTTCGCCGACGCATTCAAGCTGAAGAAGTAGGAGAATCGACGAGACGATGCTGGCCACGGCGATTTATGCCCTCTGCGCGCTGACGAGCGTCATGTGCGCCTTCCTGCTGCTGCGCGGGTATTCGCAGAGCCGGGTCCGGCTGCTGTTCTGGAGCGGCCTCTGCTTCGCCGGGCTGGCGCTGAACAACATCCTGCTCATCCTCGACCTCAGCGTGCTGCCGGATGTGGACCTCGAAATGTGGCGGACCGTGCCGGCGCTCGCCGGCGTCGCCCTGCTGATCTATGGACTGGTGTGGGAGTCGCCGCGATGATCAACCTGATCTACGGCGCGCTCTTCGCCGGCTACTCGGTGGCGGCGCTCTTCTTCCTCCGCTTCTGGGTGGCGTCGCGCGACCGGCTGTTCGCGATGTTCGCCGCCGCCTTCGCGATCCTGGCGGTGCAGCGCATCGCCCTCGCCCTCACCCGGACCGTGGTCGAGGACCAGTCGGCGTTGTACCTCCTGCGGCTGCTCGCGTTCATCATCATCCTCGTGGCCATCGTGGACAAGAACCGGCGCTGATCTAGACTGCGCGGCGCATGTTCATCGAGACGCAGGTTGCAGACGCCGTCGCCACCATCACGCTCAATCGCCCCGACAAGCTGAACGCCTTCACCGGCTCGATGCGCGAGGACCTGCTCGAGGCCCTGCGCGCCTGTGAGCGCGATAAGACCGTGCGCGTGGTGGTGCTCACGGGCGCCGGTCGCGCGTTCTGCGCGGGGGGCGACGTCGAGTACATGGCGTCCCTGCAGCAGACGAACGACGTCGAGTCGTTTCGGAAGCTGCTCGACGCCGGCCGCGACATCGTGCTGCAGCTCGCGTCGATGCCCAAGCCGGTCATCGCCTCGGTGAACGGCGTCGCCGCCGGCGCCGGCTGCAACCTGGCCCTGGCGTGCGATTTCCGCATCGCCTCCGATACCGCGAAGCTGAGCGAGTCGTTCGTGAAGATCGGCCTCCACCCCGATTGGGGCGGCACCTGGCTCCTCCCCCGCCTCATCGGCCCCAGCCGCGCCTTCGAGCTGCTCGCCAGCGGCCGCATGGTGGACGCGACGGAGGCGCTGGCCATCGGCATGGTCGACCGCGTCGTCCTGGCCGCCGAGCTGGCAGGCGAGGCCGCGAAGCTCGCCCAGTCGTTCGCCGCGTCGTCGCCTCTCGCGGTGACGGGGATCAAGCGCGCGCTTTCCGCGGCCGAGCGGAACGACCTGAGGGCGCAGTTGGAGCTGGAAGCGGAGCATCAGGTGGGGTGCTTCCAATCGGACGAAGCGCGCGAAAAGATCGCGGCGTTCGCGAAGAAATAGTTTGGAGTGCGGTGACCGCAGTCACCGCTTTCCCTCGCAGAAGCACGTGATCACCGCGCCGCGAACCGATGGCCTGGAGCTGCGCTCCGGAACGCCGGTTGAAGGCTCACGACATCCGTGGAAATCATCAGGACACTGGTGAAGGTCACTCAGGAAATCGTGAGTGCCGGCACGGGTATCGTGAGCGCCGGCACAGACTTCGTGAAGTGTCGGCACAGACATCGTGAGTGCCGCTACGGGCGTCGTGAGCGCTGCTACGGACATCGTGAGCGCTGCTACGGACATCGTGAGCGCCGCTACGGACATCGTGAGCGCCGCTACGGGCGTCGTGAGCGCTGCTACGGGCGTCGTGAGCGCCGCTACGGGCGTCGTGAGCGCTGCTACGGGCGTCGTGAGTGCTGCTACGGCGTCGTGAGCGGCGTCGCCTGAATTTCACGACGGGATTTGCGCGTGCCCTTCTCTACCGGACGAACAGAAGCAGTCAAAGCGGTGACTGCGGTCACCGCACTCCAAATTAGACCCGGCGGGCGATGACGATGGTCTCGTCATCCTTTTGCGGGGCTTCTCCCACGAAGGCGTCCACGAGGGAGGCGATCTGGTCGCGGATCAGGTCGGCGCTGCAGCCGACGTGTTGTTCGATCAGCGCTTCCAGGCGCTCGTTTCCGAGCTCGTTGCCGTCGATGTCCTCCGCTTCGGTGATGCCGTCGCTGTAGAGGACAGCGCAGGCGCCGGCGGGGAAGGGGCGGGTCTGGGTGGCGTAGCGGGTGGTGGGGAGGATGCCGATCGGGAGACCGTGCGCCTTGAGCGTGTCGAGGCGGCCGTCCAGCATCACGTAGCCGGGATTATGGCCGGCGTTCACGTACTGGATGGTCTCGTGCTCCGGGTCGATGGCCACCATGATCATGGTGATGAACTTGTTCTCGGCCGACCAGTTGTGGATGTGGCGGTTGAGCTCCGTCGCGATCTCGCCGAGCTCGCGCCCTTCGGCGAACAGCAGTTGCAGCACCGCGTGCAGCGCCGACACGAGCAGCGCCGCCGGCATCGACTTGCCGGCCACGTCGGCGACCAGCGCGGTCATCACGCCGTCGCGCACGAAGAACGCGTGATAGTCGCCGCCCACCTGGCGCGCCGGACGGGAGAGCGCCGAGATCTCCATGCCCGCGAGGTGCGGGATCGACTTCGGCAGAATGGCGGTCTGGATCGTGGCCGCCAGCTCGAGATCGCGCTCCATGGCCTGCTTCTCGAGCGCCTCGCGGTGCAGGCGTGCGTTCTCGAGCGCGATCGCGACCTGGTTTGCGAACAGCGACAGCAGGCGCAGCTCGTTCGCCTCGAAGGGTCCGATGCCCCCCTCGCGCGTCTCGCGATCGGCCGCGGCGAGGACACCGATCACGTCATTGCTCCCCTTGATCGGCACCGCCACGAACGTCCCGCAGCCCGGGAAGAGACAGGCGCTGCTGCCCTCGAACGTGAGCGGCTTCCCCTCCCGGCTCAACTGCTCGATGAGCTCGTCCTCGAGGAATCCCTCGCGCACGTCGCCGAACGAGCGATAGAGCTTGTAACCGCTGTCCTCGCGCAGGTAGACCGCGGCGCGGCGCGCGTTCGTCAGCGAGATCATGCGGAAAAGGATCTCGTCCGCGAGCTCGTCGACGTTGAGCGTCGAGGCGATCGAGAGCCCGATGTCGTACAGCGACTCCAGTTCCCACAGCCGGTACTTGAGCTGGAAGTCCCCCTCGCGGGTCTCCTGCATCAGCCGCTGATTGGTGATGATGGTCGACAGGAACGCGGCCGCCGCCCGGACGAACGCGACGTCGTCTTCCATCGAGTCGTCGATCGCGTCGGTCGACAGCGCGAGCACACCCACGGCTTCGCGGTGCGATTGCAGCGGCACCACCACGGCGGGCGACGGGAGCACCGAGTCTTCCGCGCGCGCGCCGAGGTCGAGGATGTCGGGGGCGACGCACTTGAGCGACTTCGCGGCCAGGCGCAGGCCGGGACCGCGCCCGTCGCGCAGATAGAGGGCCCCGCTATCGAACCGCGTGTGCCGCGCGAACGCCTCGAGGATCAGGGGACCCTGCGCCGCGAGGGACGTCTTCTCCATCTGCTGCAGCTCGGAGACGAAGTCGGCAAAACGGTGAACGGGGGGCATGCCGGGGGGAGGATAACAGGGTTGCTGCTGGTTGCCGGTTGCTTGTGAAGCAGCGTGTCACGCCTGAGTTTGGTGAGTCACGAGCAGCCGGGAACCAGCAACTAGGAGAGTCCCATCTCCTTCAGCGCCGTCTCTTCATCCGAGAAGATCTTCGCGTAGTTCGCCAGACCCATGATCTGGAAGGTCTTGTGGATGACCGGGGTGAGGCAGCAGAAGCCGATCTGGCCGCCCTTGTCGATCATCTTCTCGATGATCTCGATGAGGATGCTGATGCCGATCGAGTTGACGATCTTCGTATCGCGCAGGTTGAGCAGCAGCGAGCGGACGCCGTCGTCCATCAGCTCATACGCGCGGTTCGCGATCTCCTCGCCGCCGACGTTGTTGATGTAGCCCTTCGTGTAGAGGATCGCGCCCGTTGCCCCGCGGCGGTCGACCGACACTCGCAATTCGTCCGTCATGATTCGCTTCTCTTCCCGTATTTGACCATGTGAATGGTCGTGCCGTCGGCGCTGGACGAAATGCCGACTTCGTCCATGTGCGCTTCGATGATGGAGAGACCCCACCCGCGTTTGTGAACGGCTCCGCGCGTTTGTTCGCGTTTGGAGCGGGCCTCCGCCAGGTTGAAGCCCTTGCCGTGGTCGCTGATCCAGATGTCGATGCGCGAGTTGCCCTCGCCCAGTGAGGTGCCGGTGATTCTTACATAGATCCGACGGTCGGCGCTACCGGAGTGCTCGCGTGCATTGATGCACGCTTCGATCATGGCGTGGGCCATCTCATCGATCGATTCCGACGGCATCCCCAGCTCCCGCGCCAGATTGCCTGCAGCACGCGCCGCGGCGATCTCGATGTCGGGAACCATCGGGAGCGTCAGCTCCATTTGCCGCTCAGCGGTGGCTGTCATGAACCCATCATCCTCAGCGTGCGCGAGGTTAAAAAGAGAGGAACAGAGCGGCGGCGGTCCGGATCCACTCCGGGATTCCGCCCAGACGGTCCAGCGCCAGCAACGCGACCGTATTCACCGCCAGCAGTCCGGGAAGAACGTACGTTCCGGACAGGGTCAGTTCGTACCGGGTGGTGCGGGTCTGCGCGATGTTGTTCATGGATAGCCCCCTCAGTTGTCGAGGCCACCCTTGAGCAACGTGACTGCCACCCGTGCCGGATCAGCGCATTTCCTCCTAAGTCGATAGGCGAGCGTAGTTTACACGAGACGTGCCGAATGTGAACCCAAATGCACCACTGTGGCAAAACTCCACAAACCGAAGGCAACGACTGACAACCGGACGGTAAGTCTCACCACAGGAGCAGTTTCCTAGTGTGTGTCCCATGAATCCACAGGTGGGGCTATTCTGGACAGCTCGTCACGCTTGCGGTAGAGCGTCTT
>DASQJY010000062.1:0-16597 GCA_035630815.1 Thermoanaerobaculia bacterium | reverse complement strand
TGCCTACTACACCGCCAAACTGCACACAAACATGTGCATGCTTGCCAGCGACAGCCCTCGACATCAGTCACCCGCTTCGCAAATCGCGTTTTCCACAGCTCCGACGCGAATCATTTCAACATGGTGAGAAATGCGGGCTAGACGTTTTTCCGTTCGTCCGCCAGCACCTGCGCAACGCATGCCGTGAGGGCCTGGGCGTAGGGGATGTGGAGGAACTCGTTCGGGCCGTGCGCATTGCTCTGCGGGCCGAGGACGCCGGTGATGAGGAACTGGGCGTCCGGATACTTCGCGCCGAGCATCCCCATGAACGGGATCGAGCCGCCTTCGCCGAAGGTCATCGCGCCCTTGCCGTAGTAGGTCTGCGACGCGCGCTCGACCGATTCTTCGAGCCAGGACGACACCTTCGGGGCCACCCAGCCGCCGCCCCCTTTTTCGGCTTCGAACGTGACGCGCGCGCCGTACGGGGGATCGTTTTCGAGCAGCTCCTTCATGCGTCCTTCCAGGTCGGTGGCGTCCATCGACGGAGGGATGCGGAGCGAAAGCTTGATCGAGGTCTTCGGACGGAGCACGTTCCCCCCCTGCACCAGGTCCGGCAGGCCGGCCTGGCCGATGTAGGAGAGGGCGGGGCGCCAAGTGCGGTTGAGGAGGAGCTCGAGGGGGTCCTTCGAGACCGGCTGCATGTCGCCGAGGAAGGGGAACTTGCTCCACACTTCATCGTCGAGGACGCGGGCGGTCGCCTTCGCTTCTTCGAGGCGGTCCGCGGGAACTTCGACGTGCAGCCACTTCGGGATGATCTGGCCCGTCTTCGAGTCCTCGAGGCGCTCGAGGAGCATGCGGATGATGCGGAAGCTGGAAGGAACGATGCCGCTGGCGTCGCCCGAGTGGACGCCCTCGGTGAGCACTTCCACGGTCAGGTTGCCGACGATCGAGCCGCGCAGCGACGTGGTCATCCAGAGCTGGTCGTAGTTGCCGCAGCCGGAGTCGAGGCAGATGACCAGGTTCGGCGTGCCGATCCGATCCGAAAGCAGGTCGATGTACGCCGGCAGGTCGACGGACCCGCTCTCCTCGCAGCATTCGATGAGCACCACGATGCGCGAATGCGGCAGTTCCTGCTGCTGGACCGACTTGATCGAGGCGATCGTGGCGAAGATGGCGTAACCATCGTCCGCGCCGCCGCGGCCGTAGAGCTTCCCGTCGCGCAGGACGGGCGTCCAGGGACCCAGGCCCTCTTCCCAGCCCACCATGGCCGGCTGCTTGTCGAGGTGGCCATACATGAGGACGGTGGAGGAGGCATCCCCTTCGATCTCCATGAAGATGACCGGGGTGCGGTCGTCGATCTCATGCACGTCGATCGTCAGCCCCTTGATGCCCTGGGCCTCGACCCATTTTTTAGCGAGCGCGACGGCCTGATGCATGTGGCCGTTGCGTTTCCAGTCGGGATCGAAGAGGGGAGACTGGTTCGGGATGCGGATGTACTGCTCGAGCGCCGGAACGATCGAGGAGGTCCACGTCTCGTTGACGAGCGTGCGATTGCGATCGGGGTTCATGTCGGCGGCGGAGAATAGCATCCCAAGGGCGATTCATGCGATGATGTCCATACATCCGGAAAATCTGACTGAAATCGGGTAACCTTGACGTGTCCAATCGGTCGCCTGGAGGTAACGCCTTCTTTAGGGAACGTCGCCTCCGCGAAAGAAACGTGGTAACGTGAGATGGGTCTAAAGTCAGCAAATCTGCAACGGTCCACCGAGCAATTACGCGAGGGAAAGGCTGCCGTGCTGGAACAGAATTCGAGCGAGGTTGCGCCCGCCGCCGCGTCACGCGGCCGAAGCGAGAACAAGCCGCAGCTCCGTGCGGGCGCGCCGGCTGTTCCTCCGTCCACTGCAGCGGATGATGTCGAGAGGCTCTACGTCGAGCATCGGACGCTGCTGCTGTTCGTCGCCTGCCGGAAGTTCCGCATTCCCGACACCGACGCAGAGAACCTGATCCAGGACGTATTCCTCTCGTTCCTGCAGACCGGCACGAAGATCGACAACGTACGGGCCTGGCTCGTCGCCGCGATGTGCAATGCGAGCCGCCACTACTGGCGTGCATCGGCACGCACGGAGTCGTTGCCGGAGGATTTCAACGAGCATTCCGATCCCCATTCGCACGGGCTGGCGGACGAGTTCGCAAAGAAGCTCACGCTGCGGCAGGCACTCGACTACCTGCAGCCCCGCTGCCGCGAGACGCTCTGGCTGCACTACTTCGAAGGCCGTTCGGCTGCGGACGTGGCGCGCGAGCTCGAGACGACGAATCGCTACGCGGAGAAGCTGATCCACAACTGCCTCAAACGCGTACGTGAGATCTACATCAGCATCACCGCCGTGAAAAGATAAGGGTGGGACGATGATCGAGCGGCACTACGACGACGAAGCGCTGATCTCACTGCTCGGCTCCAATCGCGCCGGAACCGACGCCCACCTTCCGGCCTGCGCTCCCTGTTCCACCAAGGTCGATTCCTTCCGCACCATCACCGACGCGCTGCGCGACGGTGACGTGTGGAACCAGCGCGAGCTGCGTACCGAAGCGGTGCCGGCCACGCTCGCGACGCTGCGTGCGTTCGCCGACCGGATGACGGACGAAGACGGCCGGGCCGAGGCGATTCTCACCGAGCTCCTGGCCGGCGCGCGCGAGAGCTGGCGCCCGCGGCTCGACGCGCATCCGGAGTGGCGCCATGCGGGCGTGGTCCGCAAGCTGATGGCCGCGAACGAACGGGCCATCGACACGATGCCGCCGGACGCCGTCGAGATGACCGCGATCGCCACGCATATCGCCGACCACCTCGCCACCTCTTCGTATCCGTCGGACACGGTGCACCGCCTTCGCGGCGCCGCCTGGCGCGATCATGCTTACGCGCTGTACTACACCGGCAGCTTCTCCAAGGCGGAGGCGGCCATCGCTACCGCGGAACGCCACTTCAACCTGTGCGTGGTGAACGAGTACGAGCTGGGACGGCTCGGAATCGTGCGTGCGCTCGTGTTGCGTGCGTTCGAACGCTTCGACGAAGCCGCGAACGCCGCGTCGGCCAGCACCGAAGCGTTCTCCCGCTTCGAGGACACCCACCGCGTCGTTTCCGCTCGCCTGGCCGAAGCGCAGATGCTCTTCAGCCGCGGCGATTTCCAGCGCGCCGAACGTCTCCTGCTCAATGCGGAGCGGGAGATCTCCGCAACCCCGCACGCTCACACGCATGCACTGGTGCTGGGCAGCCTCGGGTACTGCACCCGCAAGCTCGGCAACGTCGATGAAGCGATCGCCTACTACGAAGCGTCAGCGGCGCTCTTCGGCGACCTCGGCTCCGTCACGGAAGCGGCCCGAACCCGCTGGAGCGTTGCGGCCACCCTCGCGGATGCAGGACGGCTGACCGCCGCGCGGGAACGGATGACCACGGTCCTGCCGGAGTTCGAGCGGCTCGGAATGTCGAGTGAAGCGGCCGTGATGAGTCTCGAGATCGCGGAGCTCCTGGCAGTCGAGGAGCGTTACGACGAAGTTCAGCTCGTTTGCAGCTCCGCGATGGAGGTCTTCAAACGTGCCGGTACCGTATACACATCGCGTGCGCTCACCGCACTCGCCTTCATGCGGGAAGCTGCCGCGCATCGCACCGTGACTCCGGCCCAGGTCCGGACCGTTCGCGAGTACATCCGGCGCCTTCCTGCCGAGCCGAATCTGCTTTTCGCGCCTCCTCCAATCGGCTGAAGCCGCTGCAAACAGAAACTTCAGGGTAGGGATTCGTCTCTGAGAATCACTCCCTGAGGTAAGGGCGCCCTCCCGATAACGAGCCTTGGAGGGCATATGAAAGTGAATACTCGCCGCGTGGGCGTTGCTGCGCTCACGCTTGTCGTCTGTCTCTCGATTTCTCCTGTTGCGTCCGCTGTTCAGCCGGGTGACGCCTTCGTCGGTATCCGCGAAAAGATCGTCCGGATCCTCAAGAAGCTGAAGACGTTCGGCGGCCTCACCAGTTTCGAAGACACGATCGGGCCGCCGAGACCGACCCCGACAACGACCCCCTGAAAACCCTTCCTCCACCCGCCCGTACAATACGCGTCTCTCCCGCCGGTTCTCCCGGCGGGGGAGGCGAGAGGAAGGTCATGGGCGAGATTCTGGCGGTACGGGATATCAGGAAGACGTTCGGGGCGGTACGGGCGGTGGACGGGGTTTCGTTCGCCGTCCGCCGCGGCACCATCACAGGGCTCCTCGGGCGCAACGGCGCGGGAAAGACGACCACCATCCGGATGATCACCGGGATCTTCATGCCCGATTCCGGTGACATCCAATGGCTGGCCGGCGGCAGCGGCTCGTTCCGCGATCGGATCGGGTACCTCCCGGAAGAGCGCGGACTCTACAAGCAGATGAAGGTCATCGATCTCCTGCTCTTCCTGGCGGAGATCAAGGGAGTGCGCGCCCATCGCGACAAGATCGGCCAGTGGCTGGAGCGCTTCGAGCTCACCGACAAGCGCGACGCGAAGATCGAAGAGCTCTCCAAAGGCAACCAGCAGAAGGTGCAGCTCATCGGCACCCTGCTCCACGATCCCGAGCTGATCATCCTCGATGAGCCGCAATCGGGACTCGATCCCGTGAACATGGTCCTCGTCCGCAACCTCCTGCGAGAGCTCAGGCAGGAAGGGAAGACCATCCTGCTCTCGACGCACATGATGGCCGAGGCCGAGAGGCTGGCGGACGAGATCATCCTGATCCACGGCGGCAAGGTGGTCCTCGAAGGGACGCTCGACCAGGTCCGCGGCTCGTTCGGCAAGAACACCCTGCACATCGATTTCGAGGGCGACGGTGCGTTCCTGCGCGACCTCCCGCAGGTCAAGCGAGCCGCGATCGTCAACAACGCGGCCGAGCTCAGTCTCGCCGAGGGAGCAGATCCTCAGGCCATCCTGCAGGCGTGCATGCCCAGCCTGCGCATCCGCCGGTTCGAAGTCGCGTCCCCCTCGCTCGAAGAGATCTTCATCGAAAAAGTCGGGACCGAGACGCTGGCCCATGAGGAGGCGCGATGAACAAGATGTTTGCGGTGATGAAGCGCGAATACCTGCAGGCTGTGAAGAAGAAGATGTTCATCATCATGACTCTTCTCTTCCCCTTCTTGATGGCGGCGCTGGTGGCGATCCCCGGGTTCATCGCGGCCAAAGGGATGGGTACGAAGCGCATCGCCGTGCTCGACGGCACCGGCAAGCTGCAGGCGGCGTACACCCGGCCCAATGAAGTCGAGAAGACGAACGAGACCGCGCAGCAGGAAGCGCGGAAAGCGCTCTCCGGCCGCTCCCAGCCCGAGCTCCCGACGCAGATGAAGGTCGAGTACGTGAACCAGGCCGGCGCCGCGAATCCGGACGCCGCCCTCAAGCCGTACCTCGAGCGCATCACCCGTGACGACGACGCGCCGGACAAGCTGGAAGGCGTCTTCGTCATCCCGGCCAAAGCGGCCACCGACCAGGACACGCCGCTCACGTTCTACAGCCGCTCCTCGACCGATTTCATCGCCCAGGAGCGCCTCGGCAAGCTGGCCAACAAGTCGCTGCAGCGCTCCCGCCTGAGCGAGAACGGCGTCAGCCCCGAGCTGGTCGAGAACCTGCTCCGCGACCTGCGGGTCGACGCGGTCCAGCTCTCGCGGACCGGCGGCAAGAAAACCGGCGGCGAGCTGAACTTCGTGGTGGCCTTCATCTTCGGTGCCCTGCTCATGCTGCCGTCGCTCGTCTACGGGCAGGAGACGATGCGCGGCATCGTCCAGGAGAAGAGCGACCGCGTGGTCGAGGTGCTCATCTCCTCCGTCACTCCCCGCCAGCTCCTCACCGGCAAGATCCTCGGCGTGGCAGCCGTCGGTCTCACCCAGATCTTCGTCTGGCTGGCAATGATCGCCATCATCGGCGGCTACGGGGCCGCGACCATGTCGATGGCCGACATCAACCTCACGCAGTTCATCCGGCCGTCGGTCTTCCTCTACTTCTTCATCTTCTTCATCCTCGCCTACATGACGTACGTCTGCATCTACGCCATCGCCGGCGCGGTCTGCAATACGGAGAAGGAAGCGCAGCAGTTCGTCATGCCGATCATGATGGTCATGATGATGCCGTGGTTCCTGATGATGCCGATCGTGCTCAACCCCGACGCTCCGTTCGCGATCGGTTTTTCGCTCGCCCCGGTCTTCGGCCCGATCACGATGTTCGTCCGCACGCTGGTCACCGAGCCGCCGATGTGGCACGTGCTCGTCTCCATCGCGGTCTCCCTCGTCACCATCGCCGCATTTTTCTGGATCACGGCCAAGATCTTCCGCGTCGGAATCCTCTCCTACGGCAAGCGTCCGACCCTTCCTGAATTGTGGAGGTGGCTCAAAGTCGCGTAGGGCCTGTATCATCCCCGCTCTCAGTATCTTGAATGAGAGCAGGGGGACAAATGCAGGAACCCAGAACGCTCAATGACATCTACGCGGTGACGAGCGAGATCGCCCGTCCCGCCATCATGAAGTACAAGAGCGGCGACCGCTGGCTCGACGTATCGGTCCCGGAATTCCGCGACTCCGTCCGCTGGCTCGCCAACGCCCTCCACGAGATGGGCGTGAAAGCCGGCGACCGCGTCGCGATCCTTTCCGAGAACCGGCCCGAATGGACGATCGCCGACTTCGCGATCCTCTGTGCATCCGCGGCGAGCGTGCCGGTCTATCCGACGCTCCTCGGATGGCAGATCGAGTACATCCTCAACGACGCCGGCTCCGTAGCCGTCATCTGTTCCAACCAGGAACAGCTCGACAAGCTCCTCGAGATCCGCTCGCACGTCCCCTGTCTCAACAACATCATCGTCTGCGATCCGCCGGCCACGCTGCCGCCCGGCGTGCACTCGTACAAGGACGTGCTGGCGCGCGGCAAGGCCTTCGAGGAGAAGAACGGCCGCACCTGGTTCGACCGCTCGCGCGCCTCGCGCGGGCCGGACGACCTGGCCACGCTCGTCTACACCTCCGGCACGACCGGCAACCCGAAAGGGGCGATGCTCACCCACGGCAACATCACCAGCAACGTGATGGCCGTCCGTGAGTTCGTGCCGTTCCAGGCCGGCGATACCGCGCTCTCGATCCTGCCGCTCTCGCACATCCTCGAGCGGATGGTGGACTTCATCTACCTCTACAAAGGCGGCTGCATCGCCTACGCGGAGAACGTCACCAAGGTCGCGGACAACCTCGGCGAAGTGCAGCCGGAGTTCTTCGCCGCCGTGCCGCGCCTGTTCGAGAAGATGCGCGCGCGCATCCTCGACAACGTCGCCGCCGCCCCTCCCGCGCGCCAGAAGATCTTCAGGTGGGCGCTCGGCATCGCGGAGCAGCGGCTCCCGTACCGCATCGAGCGCAAGCCGATGCCGCTCGGGCTGAAGATCAAGTCCGCGATCGCCGACAAGCTGGTCTTCTCGAAGATCATCGCCCGTCTCGGCGGGAAGGTGAAGTACGTCGTCTCGGGCGGCGCACCTCTCTCCGCCGAGCTGGCGGCGTTCTTCATCGGCGCCGGCGTGGAGATCCTCGAGGGCTACGGCCTGACCGAGACTTCCCCCGTCATCGCCGTGAACCGTCCCAACGCCCGTCGCCTCGGCACGGTCGGACCGGTCATCCCGGGCGTCGAAGTGAAGATCGCCTCCGACGGCGAGATCCTTTCCCGCGGTCCGCACATCATGCTCGGCTACTGGAACAACCCCGACGCGACCGCGCAGGCGATCGACCAGGACGGCTGGTTCCACACCGGCGATATCGGCGAGATCGACAAGGACGGCTTCCTGCGCATCACCGACCGCAAGAAAGACATCATCATCAACGCGTACGGCAAGAACATCGCCCCGCAGCCGCTCGAGGCGCTGCTCAAGAGCTCCCCGTACGTCGGCACGCCGGTCCTCATCGGGGACGGCCGCAAGTACCTCTCCGCGCTCATCGTCCCGAACTTCGAGAAGCTCGAGCGCGAGGCCGAAGGCCTCGGCGTGACCGCGAAGTCGCGCGAGGAGCTCGTGCAGCACGACCGCGTCAAGGCGCTCATCCAGAGCGAGATCGACCGCTTCAACCAGAACCTCGACCGGCAGGAGAAGATCCGCCGCTTCGCGCTGCTGGCGCGCGACTTCACGATCGAGGACGACGAGATCACGCCGTCGCTCAAGGTGAAGCGGAAGAACATCGACAAGAAGTACAAGTCGACCATCGACCAGCTCTACAAGGACGAAAACCTGGTGGAAGTCAACGCATGACCTCTGTCGCAGAAGCCCCGTCGCTCAATACCCGCGCCTTCACGATCGAGCGGCAGGGCGACCTCGCGATCCTCTGGTTCGACCTGCCGGGGGAGAAGGTGAACAAGTTCTCCTCGGCCGTGCTGCTGGAGCTCTCCGGCGTGCTCGATGAGCTCGCGGCCAGCCCGCAGCTGACGAAGGTCATCTTCGCCTCGCGGAAGCCGGGCATCTTCATCGCCGGTGCGGACGTGACCGAGTTCACGACCGTGACGGGGATCGACCAGGCGAAACAGTACGTGCTCCTCGGGCAGCAGGTCTTCACGAAGGTGGCGAAGCTGCCGCAGACGACCGTCGCCGCGATCGACGGAGCCTGCCTCGGCGGCGGCTGCGAGCTCGCGCTCAGTTGCGACTGGCGCGTGATCTCCGATTCGCCGCGCGCGCAGATCGGGTTGCCCGAGGTGAAGCTGGGGATCTTTCCCGCCTGGGGTGGCACGAGCAAACTGCCGCGGCTGATCGGTCTCCCGGCCGCGCTCGACATCATCCTCAACGGCAAGGCCCTCGATGGGAAACGTGCGAAGAAAGCCGGTCTCGTCGACGACGTCGTCGAGCCCGGCATCGTGCTCGAGATCGCGAAGAAATACGCGGAGAAGGGGAAGCGCAAAATCCGGGGCCGCACGAAGTTCTACATCGAAGGCAACCCTCTCGCGCGCAACCTGATCTTCGGCAAGGCGCGGAAGGCAGTCCTCAAGCAGACGCAGGGCCACTACCCAGCGCCGCTCAAGGCCATCGAGGTGATGGAGTACGCGATGTCGGCTGGCGTCGAGCGCGGCATGCAGCGCGAGGCCGAAGAAGCAGCGACGCTGGTCAACAACAACGTCGCGCAGAACCTGGTCCGCCTCTTCTTCCTGATGGAGGAATCGAAGAAGGATCCCTTCACCACCAGACCTGCCGACGTCTCGTATGTCGGCGTGCTCGGTGCGGGGATCATGGGCGGCGGCATCGCCCAGATCGTGGCCGACAAGACCGACGCCGACGTGCGCATGCGCGACATCGCCATGAAAGCGATCGGCGGCGGGATGAAGGCGGCCGCGAAAGTGTGGAAGAAGAAGGTCGACCGCCGCCGCATGACCCGCGGCGAGATGGCGCGCAAGCTGGCGCGCATCACCGGCACGACCGACTGGAGCGGCTTCTCGCGCGCCGACGTGGTCATCGAAGCGGTGGTCGAGAACCTCAACATCAAACGGCAGGTGCTGGCCGAGTTCGAAGGCCTCGCCAAGCCGGGCGCAATCTTCGCGACCAACACCTCCACCATTCCGATCACGCAGATCGCCGCGCAGGCGAAACGTCCCGAGCTGGTGGTGGGGATGCACTTCTTCAATCCCGTCGACCGCATGCCGCTCGTCGAGATCATCCGCGGCGAGAAGACGTCCGAGCAGGCCATGGTCACGACCGCCGCGCTGGCGCGCAAGCTCGGCAAGACGGTCGTCTACTGCAACGACGGGCCGGGCTTCGTGGTGAACCGCATCCTCGGGCCGTACATGAACGAGTCGGGGTTCCTGCTCGAAGAGGGGAACACGATCGAGTCGCTGGACAAGGCCATGGTCGACTTCGGGATGCCGATGGGGCCGATGGCGCTGCTCGACGAAGTGGGGATCGACGTGGCCGCGAAAGTGGCCGTCATCCTCACCGAGGCGTTCGGCGCGCGGATGGAGAAATCGACGGTGGTCGAGAAGCTCTACGCCGAAGGCCGCCACGGCAAGAAGAACGGCAAGGGTCTGTACCTGTACGAGGACGGCCGGCGCAAAGGGCCCGATGGCAGCGTCTACAAGACCCTCGGCATCCGGAGTCCCCACCAGGCGGACGCGAAGGCGGTCGTCGAGCGGATGCTGCTGGCGATGATCAACGAGGCCTCGCTGATCCTCGACGAGAAGATCGTCGCCTCCGCCGGCGAGCTCGATCTGGCGATGATCATGGGCACCGGCTTCCCGCCGTTCCGCGGAGGCCTGCTCCGCTACGCCGACGCGCTCGGATTGCCGTACGTGGTCTCGCGCCTCGACGCGCTTTCGTCCCTCGGTCCGCGCTTCCGCCCCAACGAGCCACTCAAACGCCTCGCCGAGCGGGACGCGAAGTTCTACCAGACGTACGTCCGGTAAGCAGGACGCTTTCAGTCCGCGCACAGAGAACCGACCAAAGGCCACGCCGGCCCGCCGGAGGCCCCTGGTCGGTTCTCTGTGATGTGCGGACTGAAAGCGTCCTGCTTCCCGTGCGGCTACAATCCGCCCACGAATGAGCTCGCGCGAGCGGAAGATCGTGATCGCAGTGGCGCTCGTTTGCGCCGCGACCCGTTTTCTCGCGTTTGCGCGGTCGCTGTGGGAGTGGGACGAGGCGTTGCTCGTCCTCGGGATGCGCGACTACGACGTCGCCCTGCACCACCCGCACCCTCCCGGCTTTCCGGTGTACATCGCGCTCGGCAAGCTGCTGCGCCTCGTCATCGCTAGCGATTTCCGTGCGTTGCAGGCGATCAACATCGTCGCCGCGATGCTGGTCTTTCCGGCGGTTTGCTGCTTCGCCCGCGAGCTCGGCTTCCGCTTTTCCACCGCGGTCATGGCCGGCGCGCTCTTCGCCTTCTTTCCGAACGTCTGGTTCTTCGGGGGGACCGCCTTCAGCGACATCCCCTCGGTGGTCCTCGTCCTCTTCGCCGTCACGTATCTGCTGCGTGGCGCCGGGAGCCGCAACGCCTACTGGCTCGGCACCTTGCTTCTCGCGCTGGCGATCGGGATCCGCCCGCAGAACATCCTGGTCGGCCTCATCCCCGGCATCTACGCGACGCTCAAGCGCCGTCCGCACGAGATCGCGATCGCGCTCCTGATCGGGCTTGTGATCGTCGGCGCCGCATTCGGAGGGGCGATTTACGCCACCGGTTCGTACGAGCGGTTCGCCGATGCCATCCAGGGCCACAGTGAATACATTGCGCGCGTCGACTCCTGGCGCAATCCCGAGCGCCCCCCGATGTGGCGCCTGGTCGACCGCTTCTTCGTCAAGCAATACCAGTCGCCCGTGCTCGGCGTCATCGCCACGATCTTCGTGATCGTCTCGGCAGTCGGTTCGTGGCGGGAGCGCAGCCGGCCGATGCTCTTCAACGTGCTCGCGTTCCTCCCGTTCGCGCTGTTCGCCTGGGCGATGCTCGACCGCCACAGCGTCAGCCGCTTCTCCATCGCCTACCAGCCGATGTTCGCGCTGCTCGTGGCCGACGGCCTGCAGCGCACCGGCAGGCGATACGCACCCATCCTCGCGGCGGCGCTCGTGGCCGGGTTCGCCGTCTATACCATCCCCGCGCTAACGCCGGTGCGCAATGAAGTCACCCCTTCGATCCAGGCCGCACGCGCTGTCCCGCAGATGGTCGATCCGCGCCGCGCGCGTCTGTACGTCGGCCACACGATGTCGAAGTTCGTCGACCTCGTCTCTCCCGGCTTTCCCTACACGCGTATCGTCGACGACCGCGTGATGCCGCTCTCCTCCACGCGTCCCGCGTGGGTGCTGTCCGAGCTGACGAAAGGAGGGGAGGGAGGCTTCGTCTTCCGCCGGGAGCGCGGCAACCTCTGGAACATCGCCCGGCGGCACTACTTCGGGGTCAAGCTGCAGCCGCTGGAGAAACACGCGCGTTTCGCCTCCGGGTGGTATCCGGCCGAGACGACGAAGATCGACGAGTGGCGCTGGATGGGCGCGCGCTCCGTCACGCTGCTGCCGCCCGCGGGCGAGCAGACGCTGCTGCGCATTCACCTCTCACCCGCGGGCGAGCTCGCGAATCAGAGCCCCACCATCACGATCAAGCTCAACGGGGTGGTGCTGGACCAGCTCCGGATCAGCGGCGACTTCGACCGCGACTATCGCGTCAAAGCCGCCCCGAACGGTCTGCCCAACGTGCTGGAACTGTCCACGGACAAAACGGTGACGCCTTCGCAAGACACGCGCGTGCTCGGCCTGAAGCTGCGCGAATTGGGCTGGGGCCCGGCCTAGAATGCCCGCACATGCGTTTTCTACTCGCGTTCCTGACGTTCCTCACGATCCCCGCTACTGGCCAGAACTTCCGCGTCGAAGCGATCCGCGCCCACATGACCTTCCTCGCTTCCGACCTGCTCGAAGGCCGCGGCACGGCCACGCGCGGGCATCGCATCGCCGCTGAATACGTCGCCGCGCAATACGAGCTGGCGGGGCTCGAGCCGGGCGCGAACGGCAGTTGGTATCAGGATGTCCCGTTCGTCGAGACGGTCCCGGACGCCGCCTCGACCGTCACGCTCACGCGCGGCGGCGGCCAGCCGGTCACGCTCCGGATCTTCAACGAGTTCACGAGCTACGGCGACCCGTTGCACGGCGAGCGCGACGTGGAGGCCGAGATCGTTTTCGCCGGCTACGGCGTGACCGCCCCCGACCAGAAGTACGACGACTACGCCGGCATCGACGCGAGCGGCAAGATCGTCGCTCTCTTCAGCGGCGCTCCCTCGAGCTTCCCGAACGCCGTCCGTGCGTATCACAGCTCCACGCCGCGGAAGTTCGAGAACGCCGCTCGTCACGGTGCGGTCGCGATCGTCTACCTCACTTCCCCGATCGACGCCGGGCGCGTTCCCTGGGAGCGCACGGTCGGCTCCGCGAAACACGGCTCGATGAGCTGGACCCGACCCGACGGCACGCCGCACGGCATCCAGCGCACCGTCAGCCGCAGCGTCACGTTCAACCTCGAAACGACGCGCCAGCTCCTGGGCAACGACGCGAACACGATCTTCGAATCGCTCGACCGCACCCCGAAAGGCCGCGCGCTTCCCGTCCGCGCGCGCATCCACCTCGTCAGCACGCATTCCACCAGGACCAGCCCGAACGTCGTCGGCCTGCTGCGCGGCTCCGACCCCCAGCTCCGCGACGAGTACCTGGTCTACTCCTCCCACCTCGACCACATCGGCATCGGCGATCCGGTCGACGGCGACGCGATCAACAACGGCGCGTTCGACAACGCCTCCGGCATCGCGGCGATGATCGAGATCGCCCGCGCGCTCGTCGCCGCGAAGCCGCGCCGCTCGATCCTCTTCCTCGCCACGACGGCCGAGGAGAAGGGGATGAAGGGCGCCGACTACTTTGCGAACAACCCGACCGTGCCGCTCGACAGCATCGCCGGCAACATCAACATCGACATGCTCGTGATGACGCACGCCACGCGCGACCTCCTGCCGTTCGGCGCGGAGACGAACGACCTCGGCGACGTCGCACGCGACGTGGCCCGGCAGATGAAGGTCAAGCTCGCCTCCGATCCCTTCCCCGAGGAGATGATCTTCGTGCGTAGCGACCAGATCGCGTTCATCCGCCGCGGAATCCCCGCGATCTACATCGGACCCGGCTTCGATGTGGTCGCGTCCGGTGTCGACGGGCCCGGCGAATACCGCGACTGGCTGCGCACGCGGTACCACTCCCCGAAGGACGACCTGCAGCAGCCGATCGACTGGTCGGCGGCGCTGCTCCTCACCGAATTCGACTACCGGCTGGGCCTCGCCGCCGCCAATCGCGACGCCCGCCCGCGGTGGAAACCGGGTGACTTTTTCGGTGAGACGTTCGGCCGCGGCGGCAGCGCGCGCTGACACGAACCGCGAGCTGTGATATTCACCCCCGCGCAGTACCTGGAGACACCATGACGATGACTGCTGAACAGCGCCAGGTCGACATTGTCGACCGGCTGGCGGCCGAGGCTCGCAAACGCGTTCCCGCGGAGCATGCGGAGAGCGCGGAGCATTTCGTGCGCCGCTACTTTGCGCACGTCGCCCCCGACGACGTGATCTACACCTCCTTCGACACCCTGCTCGGCGGCGCGCTCTCCCTCTGGGAGTTCGGCGGGGAGCGCACCCCAGGCGTACCGAAAGTCCGCCTCTTCAACCCTTCGCAGGAAACGGGCAACTGGGGTCTCGAGCACACCGTGATCGAGATCGTCAACGACGACATGCCGTTCCTCGTCGATTCGGTCAGCGCGGAGATCAATCGCCGCGACCGCAAGATCCACCTCCTGCTCCATCCGATCATCACCACGCGCCGCGACCCGGGCGGCCGTCGCATCGAGGTCACCGACACCCTCACCGCGACCGCGGAGTCGGTCCGCGAGTCGTACATGCACGTGGAGATCGACCAGGAGACCGAGCCGGAAGAGCTCGAATCGATCCGCACCTCGCTCGAGAACATCCTCCGCGAAGTGCGCCTCTCCGTCATCGACTGGCGCGCCATGCGCGCGCGGCTCGCGGCCGACGTCGAAGAGCTCGAGACCGCCAAGCTGCCGATGCCGCAGGAGGAAGTCGACGAAGCGAAAGCCTTCCTCCGCTGGCTCGACAGCGGCAACTTCATCTTCCTCGGGCATCGCCGCTACGGTTACGAGACCCGCGACGGCAACGACTTCCTCATGCCGCAGCCGGAGACCGGCCTCGGCATCCTGCGCGAGATCCGCGACACGTCCGTCGACCGCGGCAACCGTCCGCTGTCGGCCGAGTTCAGGACGTTCGCGCAGCGCAAAGACCTGATCATCATCACCAAGGCCAACAGCCGCAGCCTCATCCATCGCCGCGTGCCGATGGATCGCATCGGCATCAAGCGCTACGACGACCAGGGAAACCTGATCGGCGAAGACCGCTTCCTCGGCCTCTTCACCTCCGCCGCCTACAACCGCAGCGTCCGCGACATCCCCATGCTGCGCCTCAAGGCGAAACGCACGCTCGACCGCGCCGGACTCGATCCGCATTCGCACAACGGCAAGGCGCTCGTCGACATCCTCGAGACCTTCCCGCGCGACGAGTTTTTCCAGGTCACCGACAACGAGCTGTTCGAGATCGCCCGCGGCGTCCTCCTCCTTCAGGAGCGGCAGCGCGTCGCCGTCTTCACGCGCATGGACGTCTTCGAGCGCTTCGTCTCCTGCTACGTCTTCGTCCCGCGCGACCGCTACACCGCCGAGTTCAAGGACCGCGCGCGGCAGGTGCTCGAAGAGGCGTTCAACGGCCGCGATACGGAGATCTACGACCACATCACCACTTCCGCGCTCGCGCGCGGGCTCTTCATCGTGCGCACCACGCCGGGCCAGGTTCCCGACGTCGACATCAAGCGCCTCGAGGCGATCATCGGGGAAGTCGCGCGCACCTGGAGCGATCGCCTGCTCGACGCGCTCTGCTCGAACCAGGGGGAGGAAGTCGGCATCGACCTCCACCATCGCTACAAGAAGGCGTTCCCGATGGCGTACGCGGAGCGCTTCACCGCCGAGGCCGCGCTGTACGACGTCGGCCACGTCGAGCACGTGCTCGCGACCGGCGAGTTGGTGGTCGACCTCTATCGCCACCGCACCGACCAGCGCCAGTTCCACTGCAAGATCATCCATTCCGGGCCGCCCGTGCCGCTGTCCGAGATCATGCCGCGGCTCGAGAACATGGGCCTGAAGGTGCTGGCGGAAGTGCCGTACGAAGTGCAGCCGCTCGGCGCGAAGGAAGTGGTCCGCATCCGCGACTTCAGCCTCGACGCCGAAGGGATGCAGGACGACCTGACGTCGATCAAGGCGAAGTTCCAGTACGCCTTCATCCGCATCTGGCAGCGCCAGGCGGAGAACGACGGCTTCAACCGGCTGGTCCTCGGCGCGGAACTGGAGTGGGACGAGGTGGTCATCCTGCGCGCGTACGCGAAGTACCTGCGCCAGGTCGGAGTCACGCTCACCGAGGGGTACATCCAGCAGACGCTCGCCAAGCACCCGCAGATCACGCGCAACATCATCCAGCTCTTCAAGAACTACTTCGACCCCGCCATTGGCGATGCCGGCATGGGGCGCAAAGGCGCCTCGCTCGGCATCCGTTCGCAGGTCGAGGACGCCCTCGAGCGCGTCACGAATCCGGACGAAGACCGCATCCTGCGCCTCTACGTGAGCCTCATCGAGGCGACTCTGCGCACGAACTACTTCCAGCGCGGCGCGGACGGCGAGCGGAAGCTGTACGTCTCCTTCAAGCTCGACTCCGGCGCCGTGCCGGAGCTGCCGCTGCCGCGGCCGATGTACGAGATCTTCGTGTACGCGCCGTGGATGGAAGGCATTCACCTCCGCGGCGGCAGGGTCGCGCGCGGCGGCATCCGCTGGTCCGACCGGCGCGAAGACTTCCGTTTCGAGATCCTCGGCCTGATGAAGGCGCAGATGGTCAAGAACGTCGTCATCGTGCCGATGGGCTCGAAAGGCGGCTTCGTGGTCAAGAATCCGTCCACCGACCGCGCCACGTTCCAGCAGGAAGGGATCGAGTCGTACAAGACCCTGCTGCGGGGCATGCTCGACATCACCGACAACCTGCGCGGTGACGAAGTCATCCCGCCGCCCGAC
>DASQJY010000061.1:0-42553 GCA_035630815.1 Thermoanaerobaculia bacterium | reverse complement strand
ACTGCAAGGCGAATAAGCCGGCGTAAATTGATGGCATTGACCACTGCGAGTGTAAAAAACATCGTGTAACGCAGCGCTTCGCCCACTTGAATTTCGCGAATTTGGGTTTTGACACACCCTCCCGCAGTCACCGCTTTTCCTGTGTGCCTGCGACGCCGAACGCACAAGGCGGCAGCTGCGGCTGCCGAAGGAAAAGCGGTAACTGCGGTCACCGCACTCCAAACTAGCGCAGCAAATGCTTCTGCACCTTCCCCAGCGCCGTACGGGGAATCGTCTCCACCCTCACAAACCTTCTCGGCACCTTGAACGAGGCGAGCTGCTCGCGGCAGATGCGTTCCAGTTGCGACTCGTCGAACGTGCCGACGACGTACGCCACCGGCACCTCACCGCGCACCGCGTCTTCGGCGCCGATCACCGCTGCCTCCGCGACTCCTTCCTGTTCGAGCAGCAGTTCCTCGATCTCGCGGGGATAGATGTTGAAGCCGCCGGAGATGATCAACTCGCTGCGGCGGCCGAGGAGCGTGTAGTAGCCGTCCGCGGAGACGGTGGCCAGGTCGCCGGTCCGGAAGAAGCCGTCCGCCGTAAACGCGGTGGCCGTCGCATCGGGGCGGCGCCAGTAGCCGGCGAAGACGTTCGGGCCGCGCACGAGCAGTTCCCCTTCTTCGACCCGCACCGAGATGCCCGGCAGCGGAAAGCCGACCGTCCCGGCGCGGCGCTCGCCGGCGTACGGGTTGCTGATGTTCATGAAGGTCTCTGTCATCCCGTAGCGCTCCAGGATCGTGTGGCCGAAGAGGTCGCGGAACTGTTCGAGCACCTGCGCGGGCAGCGGCGCCGAGCCGGAGACGAACAGCCGCATGCGCGCGCCGAGCTCGCGCGCCGTATCGGGCGGCGTGTCGAGCAGGCGCACGTACATCGTCGGCACGCCGAAGAAAAGCGTCGGCTGGAAGTCGAGAAACTCCTGCACCGCGGACTGGTGCTCGAAGCGCTCGAGCAGGCGCATGCGGCAGCCGCTGAGCAGCCAGGCGTGCAGGCCGTTGCCGAGGGCGTGGATGTGGAAGAGCGGCAACGCGAGGAGGAAGCGATCGCGGTCGGTGATCTGCCAGCAGGTGGTCAGGTTCACCGCGTTGGCCATGAAGTTGTTGTGCGTCAGCACCGCACCCTTCGAGGCGCCCGTGGTCCCGGACGTATAGATGATCGCCGCGGGAGTATCGCCGTCGAGCTCCGCCACCGGCCGCGTCTCGACGTCGCTCATCGGCAGCTCGTCGTCCGCGCTGAGGAACATCCGCGGCTCCGCGTCCGTCCGGATGTGCGCCAGCTCGCGCTCGCGATAGAGGATGTTGACCGGCACGAAGATCACGCCCAGCTTCACGCAGGCGAGATAGAGATCGATCAGCTCGATCCGGTTCGCGAGGTAGACACAGAGCCGGTCGCCCTTCACGAACCCGCGCGCGAGCAGCCCATGCGCGACGCGGTTGCTCCGCGTCTCGAGCTCGGCAAACGTGAACGTCCGCCCCGCCCACTCCAGGGCGGCCTCCTCCGCGCGCAGTTGCAGCGAGAGGTCGAAGAGATGGAGGAGGTGCACGCCGGGAGACTACCTCTTCCGCGGCTCCTCTTTCACCTCACATGTCACCCCTTCGGCGTTCGCGCTGACGAGCTTGCGCCGTGAGGTGTCGACGCGCCACGCGCGCAGCACGCGGTGGCTGTGCGTCTCGTCGTCTTCCGCGAGAGCGACGTAGTCCGCACGCTCCCCGGCGCGTGAGGCGGTCAGGCAGACCAGCGCGTTTTCCGGAACTTCCAGCGGCACGGTGTCGAGCGTTTCCCAGCGGATGTTTCCGCCGTCGCGGTCGCCGCGTTTCCGCAGCAGCTCCAGCCGGTGCGCCCCTTCGCGCACGCGGTGATGCACCGCGAACTGGTTGTCGGTGAGCGTGAAGCCGCCCCAGTCTTCCCACCCCTCGTCGGAGGCGGTGGAAGCGCAGCCGGCCAGCGCCGTGAGGGTCAGGACGAGCAGAAGCGTGTGTCGCATGAGGCAGGCTGGAGCAACGGCTGTGCCTCCTGCAATTATTTGACGTCTTCGATGACCGGTGTCACCATGGACGCGGTCCAATGACTCTCGCCGATTCACCCGCACTGCGGCGCTCCTCCCCCGCAACAGATCCGGACGGCCGCTCGGCGGACGGCACGATCATCGACGACGCCGAGCGCCGCAGGCTCGAAGAGCTGAATCGCCTCATCACCACGAACGTGGCCGAGGGGATCTGCTTCATGGACACGGCGGGCGTCCTCACGTTCGCCAACCCGGCGCTGGAAAAGATCCTCGGCTGGCGCGCCCAGGACCTGCAAGGGCGCCTGCTGCACGAGACGGTTCACTACAGGAAACCGGGCGGCATGCCGTACCCGGCGAGCGAATGTCCGCTCGTCCAATCGCTCACCGAGGGTGTGCAGGTCATCGATCGCGAAGAGCACTGGATCCACAAGGACGGACACTTCATCCCCGTCGTCTGCTCGTCGACTCCGATCGTCGAAGGCGGCCGCATCACCGGCACCGTCGTCTCGGTCCACGACATCACGGAGCGGAAGCAGATGGAGGACGCGCTGCGCACCGCGAGCCGGGAGCGTGACGAGTTCCTGGCCACGGTCTCCCACGAGCTGCGCACCCCGATGACCTCGATCCTCGGCTGGGCGCAACTGGTCAAGACCATGCAGCTGACGCCGGAGCTCCGCTTCGCCATCGAGCAGATCGAGCTGAGCGCGAAAGCGCAGGCCACGATCGTCGACGACCTGATCGACGTCTCGCGGGCCGTCACCGGCAAGCTGCGCCTGCAGGTCGCACGCATCGACGCCGTGGTGGTGCTGAACGAGGCGATGCAGATGGTCGAGACCACCGCCACCGCGAAGCGCATCACCCTCAACCGCACCGTCCACTGCGAGACCGCCACCGTCTTTGCCGACCGCGGCCGCCTGCACCAGGTGTTCTGGAACCTGCTCTCGAACGCGATCAAGTTCACTCCCGTCGAGGGGACGGTGAACGTGCGCATGGACTGCACGCCCGAGCGCCTGACCGTCACCGTCACCGACACCGGTATCGGCATCGCTCCCGAGTTCCTCCCCTACGTCTTCGACCGCTTCAGCCAGCAGAGCGGAGCTACCACGCGCCAGCACGGAGGCCTCGGCCTCGGCCTGGCCATCGTCAAGCAACTCGTCGAGATGCACGGCGGCACGGTGAGCGCCGCAAGCGAGGGAGCGGGTAGAGGGGCGACGTTCAGGGTGGAGTTGCTGAGGGGCTGACCGCCTACCCCTTGATCACCGCCACCGGCTTGAACCTGGCCACCTTTTTCGCGATCCCCGCCCTCGCCACCACGTCCACCACCGCGTCGATGTCCTTGTAGGCCTCGGGCGCTTCTTCCACCAGCCCCTTCGAGGAACCTGCCTCGGCGATGATGCCGAGGTTGCGGAGGCGGGAGCGGAGCTCTTCGTGCTTGATCTCGGTGCGGGCCTTGGTGCGGGACATCGTGCGTCCGGCGCCGTGGCAGCTCGAGCCGAACGTCTCGCGCATGGCGCCCTCCTGCCCGACGAGCAGGTACGAGGCGGTGCCCATGCTCCCGGGGATCAGCACCGGCTGGCCGGGAAACGCGCGCGTGGCTCCTTTGCGGTGTACGACCACTTCGCCGACGTCGGGGTAGCGCTCCACTTTGGCCACGTTGTGCGCGACGTCGTAGACGATGGTCAGCGCGTCGCTCAACTCTCTTTTCCACGCGCGGCGGATGCCGGACGTGATGAGCTGCCGGTTCGCGAACGCGAAGTTCGCGGCGGCGGCCATCGCACGGAGGTAGCGCTGCCCTTCGCTCGACGACAGCGGGGCGCACGCGAGCTCGCGATCCGCGACCGTGATGTCGTACTTCGCCATCACCTTCGACATGGAGCGGATCGAGTCCGTCGCGACCTGATGGCCGAGGCCGCGGGAGCCGGTGTGGATCTGCACGACGATCCCGTCGCGCACGAGGCCGAACCGCGCCGCTTCCTCCTCGTCGAGGATCTCGTCGATGCGGTCGACCTCGACGAAGTGGTTGCCGGAGCCGATCGTCCCGAGCTGATCGTGACCGCGCTCTCTCGCTGCAGGAGAGACATCGTGCGGATCGGCGCCGTCGAGACAGCCGCCCGACTCGATGTGATTCAGGTCGTCCGGCTCGCCGAAGCCCATCTCCACCGCGCGGCGGGCGCCGTCGCGCAGCACGAGGTCGAGGTCCTCCCCTTTGAGGCGCACGCGGCCTCCGCGTCCCACGCCCGAGGGGACTTCGCGCGCGATCGAATGCGCGAGCCGTTCGAGCGCGGGCTTCACCTGGTCGAGCGTCAGCGTCGAGTGCAGGAGCCGCACGCCGCAGTTGATGTCGTAGCCGATGCCGCCTGGCGACACCGCACCGTCGCGCGCGTCGACCGCCGCCACGCCGCCGATCGGGAAGCCGTAGCCCTCGTGCACGTCCGGCATCGCGATGGCGTACTTGCGGATGCCGGGCAGTGTGGCCACGTTCACCAGTTGCTCGAGCGAGCGGTCGTTGAGGATCGCGTCGAGCATCTTCTCGGTCGTGTAGACGCGCGCCGGGACGCGCATGTCGGGACGGAAGCTCTTCGGCACTTCCCAGAGGTAGTCGTGGATTTTCTCGAGATCTTTCTTCTGCATCAGATGTCGAAGACGAGCATGGTGGTCCACTCGCCGCCTTCCTGCCTCACCTCGGCCTCGTGATACGTCACGGCCTTGACGTCTTCCTCGAACGATGCGGGAGCGATGCCCGTGAGGATGGCGGTGACGTTCGTGTCGTCGAGGAGGGAAAACGCGGCGTCGTGGAAGACCTCGCGCCCGACGTGGGCGCGATGCAGCACTTCATTGAGAAAGTCGACCAGCAGCGAGGTGAGGTCGGCCGATTCCTCGACCGCGATCGTGCGCGTGAGCGAAGCGACCTGCTCCAGCTCGGGACGCATCAGCGCGTACATGCCGCGCATCGCATCGCGGAACAGCTCCTCGAGGGAGGGAGCGCGGACGCGCAGGCGCACGTCCGCGACATGATTCTCGATCTGGTACACGGGACTACTGCGTGGCGCCGGTAGCCATCGGATAGCCGAGGGCGCGCCATGCGTCCAGTCCGCCGTAGAGAGCCGCGACGTTGGTGATGCCTTTGTTCTTCATGATGAGCGCCGCACCGGCGCTCGATTCTTCATTGGGTCACGTACAGTACGTGACGATCTGCTTCCCTTTCGGGATCGCGTCGAGCTGTGCCTCGACGCTCGCGAACGGCATGCTGATCGCGCCGGCGATGTGTCCCTGCGCGTAGGAGCCGGCGTCGCGTACGTCGACCACGACGGTGTTTCCGCCGTTGATCCGCTCGCGCAGGTCCTCGGCCGAGATGCGGTCGACGGCGGCTTTTTCCGGGCTCTGCGAATGCTCGGACGGTGGCGGTGCCGTATCCGAGGTGAACGTGACCGGGGAGGTCGAGCTCGCGATCGGGGAGAGCGTGCTGGTGGTGGCGTTCGGGTCGGACACGGCGGGCGTGCTCGACGACGTGTTTGTGGCCACGGTCGTGGTCGGGAACTGCTCCTGGCCCGCCATGACCGAGGTGGCCGGTTCGACGGTGCGCGTGAGCGCCCAGCCGACCAGTCCCGCCACGAGCAGCGCACCGAGCGTCATCACGATCAGCGTGTTTCTCGATGAGTTCGATTGGTTTTCTGCGTGTGTTTGTTTCGCCATTACGCTGGAATCCTACTGCACTCCGCCTGCCTGCCGGTGTGACAAGGACGCCACGGCCTCGATGAGGCGTGTCACATCCTCCTCGGAGGTGTAGCAGCCGCAGCCGACGCGCAGCAGGCTTTCGATGCCGAAACGCTCGCAGACCGTGGAGGCGTAAAAATCGCCGCTGCTCGCGAAGATCGCCTTCTCGGCGAGTGCACGGGCGAGGTCGTCGCAGTGCATCCCCTCAACGACGAACGAGACCGTGGGAGTGCGCGGCTCCGTCGGCGGAGGACCGTAGAGGCGGACGTGCTTCATCGCCGAAAGCGCTTCCCAGAGCTTCCGGGTCAGCAGCAGTCCCTGCTCGTGCAGCGCCGCGTACGCACGGGTCAGCCGCTCGCGGCGCGTCCCCCCTTCCCCGCCGATCGAGGCGAGAAAGTCGATCGTCGCGGCGACGCCGGCAATCCCTTCATGGTTCTGCGTCCCGGTCTCGACACGTTCCGGCGCGCGGTCGGGTGCGGGGGCGAGCTTCGGGAACGGGATCGTGTCGAGCAGCTCGTGCCGGCCGAAGAGGATGCCGACGTGCGGGCCGTAGAACTTGTAGGCCGAGCATGCCAGGAAGTCGCAGCCGATGCGTTTGACGTCCACCAGCTCGTGCGGCGCAAGATGCACGGCGTCGACGAAGAACAGCGCCTTCGCATCCCTCGCGATCTTCGCGATCCGCTCCAGGTCGTTGATGGTCCCGAGCGCGTTCGAGGCGCCGCCGGCGGCGATGAGCTTCGTCCGGTCCGTGACCAGGCTGGCGAGGTGGTCGTAGTCGAGCTGCGAGGCCTCGCAGTTCAGCCTCGCGCTCTTCACGACCACGCCCCGGTCGGTCGAGAGCGCGCGCCACGGCGCGACGTTGGCGTGATGGTCGAGCTCCGTGATGATGACCTCGTCCCCTTCCGACCACATGCGCCCGAGCGCGCGGCCGAGGTGGAAGGTGAGCGTGGTCATGTTCGCGCCGAACGCGATCTCGTTCGCATTCGCATTCAGCAGGTCCGCCGCGGCCTCCCGCGCCCCCCTGATGATGGCATCGGTCTCGACGCTGGTGGGATACGGCCAGTGCGTGTTCGCGTTGTGATGAAGGAGATAGTCCGTCATCGCCTCCGCCACCTCCCGCGGCACCTGCGTCCCCCCGGGCGCGTCAAAGTACGCGACCGGCAGGCCGTTGTGCGTGCGCTGAAGGGCAGGAAAGTGCGAGCGGATTTCGGTGAGGTTCATGGAGGGGGGATTGTAGTGGCGGCGGCTACTTCCTCACCGCCCGCTGCTTCCGCACCCCCTCCGTCAGCTCATACACGCCGAGGTTCGTGCCGATCCAGACCTTCTTCCCTTCTGCCTCGATCTCCGTGATGCGCCCCACGCCCGGCTGCCGGAAGTACAGAACCCACGTATCGCCGCGGTCGCGGCTGGCGTACAGCAGCGAGTCGCCGCCTCCCTCCCGTGGGGAGACGGAGGCGAAGACGGTGGTGCCGTTCCAGGCGAAGTCTTCGATCACCGTGTTCGGCGGCAGGCCGGCGCCGGCGACAGTGAAGGTTGCGCTGCCGATCGGCGCGCGCAGGACGCCGGCACCGCCGAGGAGCACGCGGTCCGGCAGCAGGAGCAGGGACGAGAATGGGGCGTCGGCGTTGGTGGTGCTCCACGTCCGTCCGGCGTCGAGCGACACCTGCACCGGCCACGTGGTCGCGTAAACGACGTTGCCGGCGATGGCCAGGTCGTTGATGTTGGTGTAGCGGGCGTTGTGACCGGTCACCGACCAGGTCCCGCCGCCGTCGTGGCTCACCTGCAGCTCATTGACGTTGTTCGAGACGACGACCGTGTCGCCGTTGGCGGCGATGGCCCAGATGTTCCCCGGCAGGACGACGCGCGAGTCCTTCCACAGGCCGTCCCAGCTCGACATCCAGACATTCGGACCATCGAGCGCCATGGCCATCGGCCGCCCGGGCAGCGTCTCCCAGGTCGCACCGCCGTCGTCGCTGGCGAACGCTCCGGCGTTGAACGAGCCGGCATACAGGCGCTCCCCCTTGCGCAGGACCGTCGTCTCGCCCGGAAAGGCGTGCGGATCCCATGGCCCGCGCTGCGTCCAATGGTTGACGCCGGCCTGTGCGGAGAGAGAGAAGAGCAGCAATAAAAGAACCTTCTTCATGGGTCCGGCATCGTAACAACGCATCTTTGTTATCCTCCCGCTCCTCTATGTCTGATCAGTCACTGCGTGATGTCCGAATTGAAAAAAGAGAGCTCCTCGAGCGCGAAGGGATCCAGGTGCATCCCGATCGCTTCGAGCGCACTCACACCCTGCGCGAGACCATGACGCTGGAGCCGGGCACGAAGGTGCGCGCCGCCGGCCGTGTCGGGCAGCTCCGCAAATTCGGCAAGCTCACGTTCGCGACGCTCGAGGACTTCGAGGGGCACATCCAGATCGCGCTCCTGCGCGACGAGCTGGACGCCGATCCCGAAAAGTCGAAGAAAAAGTACGAGCTCTTTTCCAAGGGTGTCGATCGCTGGGACTTCATCGGCGTCGACGGCGAGATGTACTACACCGACAAGGGGGAGCTGACGATCCGCGTCCGTGACTGGACGTACCTCGGCAAGACCCTGCAGCCGCCGCCGAACAAGTACCAGGGGACGAAGGACGTCGAGACGAACTGGCGCAAGCGCTACCTCGACCTCGTCTCGAACGAGGAGACGCGCAACCGCTTCCGCATCCGCGCGAAGTCGGTGACGGCGCTGCGCACGTTCCTCGACCGCAACCTCTTCGTCGAAGTCGAGACGCCGATCCTCAACACACAGCAGTCGGGCGCCCTGGCCCGTCCGTTCTACTCGCACCACAACGCCCTGGACATGGAACTGGTGCTGCGCATCGCCCCCGAGACGTATCTCAAGCGCCTGATCGTCGGCGGCTACGACCGCGTCTACGAGTTCGCGCGCTGCTTCCGCAACGAAGGGCTGGCCGCCTCCCATCTCCAGGAATTTACGATGCTCGAGTTCTATGCGTCGTACTGGAACTACGAGGACAACATGGCCTTCACCGAAGCGTTGCTTCGCTTCGCCATCCAGGAAGCCGCGGGGACGCTGCAGATCAAGCGCGGCGACCACGTCATCGACTTCGCGCAGCCATGGCCGAGGCGCCGCCTCGCGGACGTGATCCTCGAGAACAGCGGCATCGACATCGATCGGTACCAGGACGCCGATTCCCTGCGCGCCGCGATCTTCGCGAAGAACGTCGACCTCGACAACCCCGGCGCGGGCCGCGGCAGCCTGGTCGACCAGCTCTACAAGCGCACCGCGCGCCCGAAGCTGATCCAGCCGACGTTCATCGTCGGCCATCCGGTCGACCTCTCCCCGCTCGCGCGCCGCAACGACGCGAATCCCGAGGCAGTGGACCGCTTCCAGCTCGTCGTCGACACGTGGGAGATCATCAACGCCTACTCCGAGCTCGTCGACCCCCTCGACCAGCGCCGCCGCTTCGAGGAGCAGGCCGAGCTGCGCAAGAAGGGCGACGACGAGGCCATGCCGGTGGACGAGGATTACCTGACTGCCATGGAGTTCGGCATGCCCCCGATCTCCGGCTGGGGCATGGGCATCGACCGCTTCGTGGCGCTGCTCACCGAGGCCCCGAACCTGCGCGACGTGGTCTGGTTCCCCCTCATGAAGCCGCTCACGCCGGGAGAAGACGAGGAAGGGGAAACACCGTCCTGAGTTTGGAGTGCGGTGACCGCAGTCACCGCTTTGACTTGCGCGAGCCGCAGCTCGCGCTTGTTCGTGCGGTCTGCGCAAGTGGTGCGCAGTAAAAGCGGTGACTGCGGTCACCGCACTCCAAACGAGTGGTCCCGGATGAACGATGCCTACTGAACTCGAACAGACATTAACAGCGTTCCGCGACGAGCTCGCGAACACCACGACCCCCGAGGCCGTGCAGGAGCTGCGCACGAAGTACCTCGGGAAGAAGTCGTACGTGAAGACCGCGCTCAAGGCCCTCGGCGGCATGGCGGCCGAGGAGCGGCCGCGGTTTGCGAAGGAAGTGAATGACGCGCAGGCGGCCATCGAGCGCGAGCTCGACGAGGCGGTCGCGCGCATTGCGAACGAGGCCATCGAGAAGCAGGTGCAGGCGGAGTGGCAGGACCTGACCATGCCCGGCGTGGCGCAGGAGCGCGGCGCCCCGCATCCGCTGACGCAGGTTCACGAGGCCTGCATGGCGGTCATGCGCCGCCTCGGGTTCACGATGGCCGAAGGCCCCGAGGCGGAGACGCCGTATTACAACTTCGACGCGCTCAACATCCCGGAGAACCATCCCGCGCGCGACATGCAGGATACGTTCTGGCTGCCGAACAACCTCCTGCTGCGCTCGCACACCACCACCGTGCAGGCGCGCGTGCTCCAGCAGAAGCCGACGCTGCCGATCAAGGTCGTGGCCGCGGGCCGCGTCTATCGCAATGAAGCGGTGGACGCGACGCACCTGGCGATGTTCCATCAGTTCGAGGGCATCTGGGTGGAAGAGGGGCTGACGTTCGGCGACCTGAAAGGGACGCTGCTGGAGATCGCGAAGTCGGTCTACGGCGAGGGACACAAGTTCCGGTTCAAGCCGAAGTACTACCCCTACACCGAGCCCTCGGTCGGGATGGACATGCAGTGCACGGTCTGTCTCGCGAAGGACGAAAGCTGCCCCACCTGCAAAGGCGCCGGCTGGATCACGATCCTCGGCTCCGGGATGATCCATCCGAAAGTGTTCATCGAGTTCGGCTACGACCACACGAAACTGAGCGGCATCGCCTTCGGCCTCGGCACGACGCGCATCGCCGCGCAGGCGTCCGGCATCACCGCGCTCAAGCCGCTGTACGAACAGGACCTCCGCGTCCACCGCACCATCAAGCGAGGTGGCCTGTGAAGTTCCTGCTCGAGCATCTGCGCACGCACATCGACCTCCCCGAGTCGCCCCGCGAGGTGCGCGAGCTGCTCGACGACGTCGGCATCGAGGTGAAGACCGCCGAGACGACCGCGCTCGGGACGGTATTCAACGTGGAGCTGCTCGCCAACCGCGGCGATCACTACGCGTACGACGGCCTGGCGCGTGAGCTGAGCGGCCGCATCCGCAAGCCGCTGAAGTACCCGAAGCTCAAGCAGCTCGACCCGCAGCCCGCGCCTCCGTCACGCGTGAAGATCGAGACGCCGCTCTGCCTCGTCTACACGCTGACCGAGCTGTCGATCGACGGCGAGCCGCGGCCTGTCCCGCCGGAAGTCATGGCGCCGCTCACCGCGGCCGACATCCACTCGGTGCTGCCGTCGGTCGACATCTCGAATCTCACGAACTTCGACATCGGCCAGCCGACGCACGCGTTCGACGCCGACACCATCGACGGCACCATCACCATCCGGCTGTCGCGTCAGGGCGAGAAGGCGTGGATGCTCTTCACGCCCGGACCGGTCGAGATTCCCGCGGGGACGATGGTCATCGCGGACGACTCGAAGATCCTCGGCATCGCCGGCGTGATCGGCTGCGAGGAATCGGCGGTGCGCGAGGGGACGAAACGGATCGCACTCGAAGCGGCCTGCTTCGACCCGGTCGCGGTGCGCGTGGCCTCGCGGCAGTTGAACCAGGCCACCGACGCAGCCGCGCGCTACATGCGCGGCGGCGATCCTTCCCTCCCCATCGTCGGCGCGGCGCGCGTGGCCTACCTGCTCGAAGAGCACTGCGGCTACCGCGTCGGCAACGCGTACATCGCGGGCGAGTGGCAGAACCCGAACCGCAGGATCGAAGTCGACGTCGCCAAGACGCAGCGCTTCACCGGCGTCACCCTGTCCCACCTGGAGATGGCGGACCGCCTGACCTACTATGGCTTCGCGGTCGAGCCTACGGTCAACAAGTTGACCGTCACCGTCCCGCCGCACCGGCTGTGGGACGTGGCCTTCGAATCGGACATCGCCGAGGAGCTCCTGAAGAGCGTCGGCTACAACAGCACGCCCATCACGCTGCCGCAGGTGGACATGGGCGCGCTGCCGTCGCACGCCGAGAACGTCGTGGCCCGCACGAGCGGCCTGCTGGTGGCGGAAGGCTTCTACGAGATCTTCACGGACAGCTTCTACGGCCGCGGCATGCGCGAACGGCTCGGCCTCGCCGAGGGGGATGCGCTGTGGGCGCACGTCGAGACGCAGAACTCGATCGAGAAAAACTACTCCCTCCTCCGCAACAACACCATCGGCCAGGCCCTCGACGCACTGGCCACGAACCTGAACCTCAAGAGCAGCGCCGTGAAGATGTACGAGTGGGCGACGATCTTCCTCGCCGACCCGGGCGCCGAGAATGGCGTCTGCACCGAGCAATCAGTGCTCTGGGCTCTCGCCAACGGCCGTGACCGCGGCCCGTTCTGGGCGGACAAGGGACGTCCGGCCGACGCGGTCTATCTCAAGGGCATCGTCGAGCAGTTGCGCCTGGAGTTGCGCGTCGACCTGCAGACCGGTCCCTCGGAGGGACATCGCTTGGAGCGCTTCCTCCACCCCGGCCGCCGCGCCGCCGTCTTGCTCAACGACCGCCTCGTGGGCATCCTCGGCGAGATCCATCCCACGCTGCTGCAGCGCTTCGACATCAAACGCCAGCGCCCGGTCTACCTCGAGCTCGAAGCCTCCGCCCTGACCGCTTCTCCACTCGCGCGCAAGTATACCGACCCCCCGTCGCGCCAGCCGGTGGTGCGCAACGTCGCCTACTCCATCCCCATCGGCATCACCGCCGCCGAGGTCCGCGACGCCCTGCGCTCCGCCGCGCCCGGCTTCCTCCGCGACATCCGCGTCGTCGACTTCTTCGAAGCCGCTCGCGCCGTGACGTTCGAGCTCGAATACCTCTCCGAGGAAGCCCTCACAGGAGAAACGATCAACGTGGCCACGGAAGCGATGATGGCCGCGGTCGCGGAGAGGTTCGGGGAGAGGGTGACGTTGCGGGGGTAGGTTCTACCGCGACAAGCGCGCAAATCGCCCGTGGCACGGCCCCTCACCCGGCCGTTGGCCACCCTCTCCCCGCTCGACGCGGGGAGAGGGGCTACTAACTTCCACTTTCGCGAGACGGGTCGTTTGTAGCCCTTCTCCCCTGCAAGGGGAGAAGGTGCCCGAAGGGCGGATGAGGGGTCGCGCCTCAGGCGAGGAGCGTGGCTCTCGGCAATTCAGGGATGAATCCGCCACCGCCCGCTCGTTCATAGCGTCAGCATGAAGACCCTGCTGGTTGCCGCGCTCCTTCTCCCTTTCCCTGCCTTTGGAGCGACGGTCGAGGGCTTCGTTTACGGCCCGGACGGCACTCCCGTTACGGACGCAACGATCACGGCGCACATCCCCGAAGGGTCGGTCGACCAGGCGACGCGGCTGCAGAAGCGGGGGAAGCGGGCGGCGCTGGCGACCACGAAGACCGAGGAGGGGCGGTTCACGTTCGGCAACCTTCCTGATTCCACGGTCATCGACATCGACATCCGCGCGGACGGATTTGCGCCGGTGGTTGCGCGCACGATCGGCGAGGATGCGCCGCTCGCCATCACGCTCATCCCGGCGGCGATGACCGAGGGACGTGTGACCGTGGACAAGAAGCCGCTGGCGAATGCGTATGTGGTCTGGTTCGGCGGGAACGAGGTCGAGTACGCGGCGACGACGGATGAGAACGGCCGTTATCGCGCTCCCGATCCGCGGCGATGGGCGCGCGAGCCGCGCGTCTACCATGCCGCGTATCCGGCGCTCGTCGATGGTGGGCGGTACATGGACGGCGTGAACCTCGAGCTCCAGCCGGCGCAGAAAGCAGAGAGCACCCCGTCCGGCGATGCGAGCGTCACCGGCATCGTGCGCGTCGGGACGAAGCCGCTGGCCGGTGCGCCGCTCGTCGTGCAGGGGTCGGGCGATCGGTATGTCGCGCCGGTGCGCGCCATCAGCGACGCGAAGGGGCGCTACACCATCGCGGGACTCCGGCGTGTCCGCACCTACATCGCTCCCGGCGAGGGACTCTTCCCCCGGCTTCGTTTCCAGGAGAACGCGACGTCGCTCCACGGCAGCGGCCTGTCCGCGGACCTGCAGGAGGAGAAGAACGCCACGCTCGACATCACGTTCACGAAAGCGCCGACGATCAGCGGCCGCGTCGTCGATGCTGAGGAGAAGCCGGTCGGCGGTGCGACGGTGCAGGTCGTCCTGGCGGGGCGTTCGTCGTACGACTTCATCCACGACATGCAGGTGCGCACGTCCGCCGACGGGCGTTACGCGCTCCCAATGCCTCCGTTCCAGCCGAGCGAGACCATCAACCTCGCGGTCACGCCGCGCAACCGCTCGGCCGTCCGCTCGAAGACGTTCGCTGCCGGCGAGGCCGATCAGCGCATCGACATCACGCTGCCGGCGTACGAGACCGTCACCCTGCGCGTCATCGACGGCGCGCACAAGCCGGTCCCGAACGCGCTGGTCGCGTTTGCGTCGAGCGACGACCCGGTGGCGTACGCCGATCCGCGCATCCTGCTCAACGAGCCGTTCGTCGCACGCGCATCGCGGACGAACGAGGCAGGCGAAGCCGTCGTCTATCTCGCCGCCGGCACGTACGACCTCGCCGCCAGCGCGCCGGGATTCCAGACCGCGTCCATTCTTCAGCGGCCGGTCGCGCGCGCGGCGACGATCGACATCCCGCTCCTGGAGGCGTACTCGATCATCGGCCGCGTGCACCGCGCAGGCACCGGCGTCGCCAACGTCAGCGTGCGCATCATCGGCGGCGAGCGGATGGAGCGCGAGCGCGCCGCCACCACCGCGGCCGACGGGACGTTCGAGCTCACCGGCCTGGCGCGCGAGAAATACCGCCTGGCCATCCACAAGATGGACGAGCTGATCCAGAAGACCGTCACGGCCGAGGCGCCGTCCAAAGTCGACGTCTCCCTGCCGCCGGCGGGGCTCCTGCGAGCGGTCGTCATCGACGCGGTCACGCGCGAGCCGGTCCGGCAATTCGTCTACACGATCGAGCCGCTCGAACAGAGCGAAGAGATCCTCCGCCACGGCGCCGGCTCGCTCCAGAACGGCGCATCCGTCCCCGACGGCACCTTCACCGCGACCCTCGGCATCGGTGCGTATCGCGTGAGCGTCGCCGCGACCGGCTACACGGCCTCCGATCCGCTCGAGGTGCGCCTCACGGAGCGCGAGCCCGCCGACGTCCGGATCCTGCTCGACCGCGGCATCACGCTCACCGGGCGCGTCCTCGACGAGAACGGCTCCCCGATCGCCGACGCCGACGTCTTCGCCATGAACGAGGAGGGCGCCGCCAACCGCACGAGCAAACGCGGCGCACCGCGCGTGGGACCGAGCAACACGCGCTCGGCCGAGGATGGCTCGTACACGCTGAGCGGCCTCGAGGCCGGGACCATGACCCTCGTCGCCCGCAGGATGGAGTTCGTGCCGTACCGCAAGGCACTCGAAGCGACCACGCACACGAACTTCGACATCGTCCTGAGCCGCGGGCTGCGGCTGGAAGGGATCGTCACGCGCGGCGGCCGGCCGGTCGCGGAAGCGCAGATCGGCGCGAGCACCGCGGCCCTCGGCGGAGATCATCAGCCGGCCGTCACCGACCGCGAGGGACGCTTCGTGCTGGAGGGGCTGATCGCGGCGCGCTACACGATCTCGGCGTACGCGGACGAGACGCACACCGAGGTGCCGGACGTCGATCCGTCGGTGCAGAAGCAGATCGCGATCTCGCTCGACCCCAAGGCGCAGGGCGTCATCTTCGGCACGGTCACCGGCCTGCCGCAGACGAACCTCGGCAAGGTGGTGCGCCGCGTGGTCTTCGCGCAGACGAACGACCGCGGCGTCGAGGCGATCATCGACGACGCCGGCAACTACCGCATCGAGGACGCCCCCACCGGCAGCGTCTCCGTGACCGCGCAGTGGGAAGCGGTGGGCGGCGGACGCACCTCGCCGCGCAAGCAGGTCAACGTGGCGCCGGGGCAGGAAGTGCGGCTCGACCTCGACCTCGGCTCGAATACGGCGGTCAGCGGACGGGTGACGCACGAAGGGAAACCGATCGCAGGGGCGCGGGTCTCCTTCACGAACGACCACGGCGTTGGCGGCAACTCGGCCACGCGCGCCGACGGGGCGTACGAGATCGCGCTCCCCGCTCCCGGCACGTACCAGATCTTCGCGCACGCGGAGTCGCTCGGCGGGCCGCCCTACCAGGCGGTGCGCGCGATCCGCGGCGGCGAGACGGTCGACATCGACCTGAGGGAGCAACTCATCGAAGGGACGGTCATCGACGCGGAGACGCGGCTGCCGATCGCCGGTGCCCTGGTGACGCTCGCGCCGGAGCTCGCGCTGATGGAAGCGCACGCCGGCGAGACGGTCACCGACGCGACCGGCCGCTTCCGCATCCTCACCGCGGCCGCGGGCGCGCATCGCATCATCGCCTGGGCCAACGGGTACGCGCACACGTCGCAGAGCGTCACCCTCGGCTCTTCGTCACGCCAGTTCGCCTTCGAGCTGCGTCGGACGGGCGAGCTGCGCGTGCGCATCAGCGACGCGCGGACGAACATTCCGCTGGAAGCGCATCTCGTGCTCACGACGCCCGAGGGGGGATTCATCCCGGTGCGTCCGCAGCGGTCGGCGGATGGCGACTGGTACGTCTTCTCCCTCGCCGACGGCACGTACCGCCTGACGAGCGTCGTGCAGGGCTACAAGGAACAGGTGGCGATGGCAAGCGCGCCGGGAGAGATCGAGATCAAGATGGAGTGAAGCGAGGGGTTGGAGTGCGCATGGATGCTTTCGCAGCACGCGCCCTCGCTTTTGTTGCTCCGGCGCCAGCTTTTGTTCGTCCGACGCTCGCTTTCGTTCCTCCGGAGCTCACTTTTGCAGCACCGGAGCTTCCTTTCGTCGCGTCCGAGGTTCATTTGCAACCTCCGGGAGCTCATTTCGTTGCTCGCGTGCCTGCTTTTGACCCTCCGGTACTCCGATTTGAAGCTCCGGCGCTGCATTTCCCCGCTCCGGTGCTTCGTTTTTACCCTCCGGCGGATCGAAACAAAGCTCCGGTGCTTCGTTTCCTATGCCCCGAGGTTCTGCTTGAGTGCGCGCAACTCCTCGGTGAGGGCCGCGACCTGTTCTTCGAGCCGGGACACACGTGCCGAGAGCGGCTCGCCTTGTGCGCGAGGCTCCGCGGTCTCCACCGGGGAGGAGCTTTCGACGATCGCGCCTCCGGCGAGGTGGGCCCAGCGTTCTTCCTTCTGGCCGGGACGGCGCGGGAGCTGGCGGACGAGCGGTTCGCTGTGGCCGCCCATGTCGCGCAGCAGCTCCTCGACCTCCGTGACGCTCTCGAACGACTGCAGGCGGTCGCTGCGGCCGCGCAGCTCGCCGGAGGTCTGCGGGCCGCGGAGGAAGAGCAGCGTCAGGATGGCCTTCTCGCCGCGGGTGAGGTGCCAGGAGCTGTCGAGGTTGTGGTCGAAGCGCACCGCACGACCGCCCATCACGCGCCAGACCAGCTTCTCGTCCTGCAGGCGGTCGAGGGCGCGCTGCAGTTCCTGCTCGGAGAGCTCCATCACCGGCTCGCGGTTCGACTTCTGGTTCGCCGCGGCGCTGAGGGCATTGAGCGTGAGCGGGTAGTACTCCGGCGTCGAGAGCTGCTTCTCCATCAGCGAGCCGAGGACGCGGATCTCCACCGGATCGAGCTCGCGAGGGATGCGCGGGCGGCGCGGGGTGTCGGTGTCGAGCGTCGGGATGAAGGTCATGCCACGAGTTTATCAATGGTGAAAACCGGCTCGCGCGCGATGCGGGTCCGGCCGAAGTAGTTGTCAGCGCGCAGTGCCACCTTGCGCGCCAGCGCCATGAACGTGGTCAGCTTCCCGCCGAAGACGTTGATCGCGTTGCCGTCCCTGATGACGCGGAAGTCGCGGCCGATCGCGCTCGGGTTGGTCGCGCGCCCGACCAGCGGACGCACGCCGGCGAACGTCGAAGCCACGTCGTCGCGCGTGAGCGGCTCGCGGATGTAGCGGTTGTAGCGCGCGATCAGGTACTCGATCTCCTCCTCGCTCGCGTGCACGCGGTCGAGCGGTTCCCGCTGCACCACCTCCGTGGTGCCGACCAGCGTGGTCTCCTTCCACGGCAGCACGAAGAAGACGCGGCGGTCGGTGGTCGACTGCAGCAACAGCCCGACGTCGCTCAGCCGCTTCTTCAGCACGAGGTGCGAGCCGCGCACGAGCGAGAGCACGTACGGCGCGCGGATGCCGTTCTCGCGCAGCAGCTCGTTCATCCAGGGACCGGCCGCGTTCACGATCAGGTCGAACCGCGATTCGTCCTGCGCGGTACGGACGATCCAGTCGTCGCCGTCCCGCACCAGCGCTTCGACGCGCGTCTGCTCGCGGATGGTGGCGCCGTCCCGGCGGGCCGACGCCACGACCGAGCGCACTAGAGCGAAGTCGTCGACCTGAGCGTCCCAGTACGAGAAGCCGCCGCGCAGCCCTTCGGACTGCAACGGAACGCGTGCAGTCAGATTTTGCGCATCATGAAATCGGTGCCTGGCAATATTTGCACGTCCAGCAAGAGAGTCGTAGAGCACCAGTCCGAGCCTCACGGTCGTGCGGCTGCGCGGGCTGTCCGCGTACAGCGGCAGGAGGATCTCGAGCGGCTTCACGAGCTCCGGCGCATGCTCCAGCAGCCAGGCGCGCTCCCGCAGCGATTCCCGCACCAGCCCGACATGCAGGCGCTCGAGATACCGCAGCCCGCCGTGCACCATCTTGGTCGTGGCCGAGGAGGTCTGCGCGCCGCAAGTCCCTTTCTCGAAAAGAACTACGTCGTAATCGCGGCGCGCCAGCTCCCACGCCGCGCCGGCGCCGTTGATGCCTCCGCCGATCACGGCGATGCGGGGGCGCCGGGAGTTGGTGTCGGGTGTCAGGTGTCGGGTGTCTGGCATGTCTCGCCTGTGCGAACGGCAGCGCAGCACGGTCGCTGCCAGCGTTTGCCACAGGCGAGAAACCGCAAACACCTGACACCCGACAACTGATAACTGATCATTTGGCAATCCCTTCGCAATAGCTCAGCCATATGAGCGCGCAGCCGCACCTTGCCGAAGTCACCAGCAACTCCTCGGGCGACCTTGCGGTCATGCTCACCGGCGGGGGTGCGCGCGCGGCCTATCAGGTCGGCTTGCTGAAGGGGATCTCGCAGCATTTCCCACGGCTCCGGTTCAAGATCGTGACCGGCGTCTCGGCCGGGGCGATCAACGCGATCTACCTCGCCGCCCACACCGGGACGCTGGCTGAGAAGGCGCGCAAGCTCGACGCGATGTGGTGCGAGCTCAATTGCAACTCCATCTACCAGTTCTCCTGGAAGACGTTCCTCCCCTTCCGCACCGCGCTCGCCTCGATCTCCCCCCGCCGCAACAAGTGGACGAAGACGCGCCCGAAGGCCCTCGTCGACACCACCCCGCTGCTCAACCTGATGTCGCGTGTCCTCGACACGCCGCCGGGCGAGCCGATCGAAGGGATCGAGGAGAACATCCGCAACGGTGAGCTGACCGCGCTCGCGCTGATGACGCTCGACTATTCGACCGGCCAGACCGTGCGCTGGGTGCAGGGGCGCAACTTCAACTACTTCGAAGGGCCGAACCGCCGCTCCGAGCGCACGCAGTTCACCGTCGAGCACGTGCTTGCGTCGGCCGCGCTGCCGTTCGTGTTCCCGGCCGTGCAGATCGGCGGCGAGTGGCACGGCGACGGTGGCATCCGTCTGGCCGCTCCCCTCTCCCCGGCCGTTCACCTAGGCGCACGCCGCATCATCGCCATGTCCACCGGGTACCAGCGCACCAAGGCGGAGGAGGCGATTCCGTCCGTCTCCGGCTACCCTCCCGCGGCGCAGATCCTCAGCCAGATGGTGAACGCGGTCTTCCTCGACGCGATCGACGAGGACGTGGTGCGCATGCAGCGGATGAACGAGCTGATTCACGCGATCCCGGAGCCGCAGCGCGGAGGCCTCAAGCCGATCGACCTGCTCGTGCTCCGCCCCTCGATCGATCTCGGCAAGCTGGCCGGCGACTACGAGCGCTACCTGCCGCGCAAGATGAAGCTGCTCGTGCGCGCCCTCGGCGTGAAGGAAACGGATTCGCCCGATTTCATCTCCATGCTGATGTTCGAGCCGACCTTCACCCGCCGCATCATCGACCTCGGCGAAGCGGACGTCCACGGCCGCCTCGCCGAGATCCGCGCCTTCCTCGGCGAAGACGCCGCGCTCGCAGCGCGCGCGGATCGCCGGGTGGGACGGTGACTTCCTCGCGGGTTGCCTCGGTGTCCCGGAGTGAAATTGAAAATTGAAAATTGAAAATTGAAAAATCGGAGAGGACGGGCTTAGGTTCCCCGGTTCGATCTTTCAATTTTCAATTTTCAATTTCTTCCGAGGAGCGCCGAAGCCCCCGAGGAACTGTTAGTTCGGGCTCACCACCGTCACTTCCTGGCTCACGTTGTTCGTGATGGTCAGGAACGCCCACACTCTCTGGCCCGGCGCGGCGGTGATGTCGATGCGCACGAGGTCTTCATCGTCGCCCGCGAGTCCGGGGATGGTCGTGATCTCGCCGAAGCTGGGGTAGCTGGTGACGAACTGCCGTGCGGTGTTGCGCAGGTTGACGGCCGCGGTTCCGAGCTGCAGGTCGTCCGGCACGCCGGTCTCGGCGTTCGGGATGGCGCTCGACTCCTCGTACGTGTTCACCGTGGCGTTGCCCGGCTGCAGCGCGTAGATGCGCAGGTGGTAGCGATAGCGGGAGTCGCGCGGCACGCGCAGGAGCTCGATGCGCTCGCGGAACTCGTTCTCGCGCACGACCGGGATCTGCACGCCGAGGTTGTCCTCCTGGCGCGAGACGTCACGGACGTTGATGCCGAAGCGGACGTTCTCGGCCTGGTCCTCGTCGATGAAGAGGAACGCGCCCGGGATGCCGTCGCGTCCTTCGATGGGGACCTGGTCGTAGGTGAGGTTCGGACGGAGCGAACGGCCGCCGCCGGTCGCACAGTTGATGCAGACGTGCGGAACGGCGAGTTGCGCCGGCTCGGTGCCGATGTTGACGACGGCGAGCTCGGTGCGCCAGCGCGAGCCGTTGGCGCCGCGGATGTCGTCGTACGACGCGATCGGGAACAGCACGCGCGTGAACCCGGCGGGAGCCTGCGCGAAGACGGACGTGGCGGTGACGAGGGCAAACAGAACTGCTGTGATTCTGTTATTCATGATTGAAAGATACCTCGAATGATCCTCGTGTTGCAGCGCGCAGGAGCCATGCAATAATCGCGCGTCTAACGTATGGCGGTCCTCCATCTCGAACTGCTCGGAGACTTTCGCCTTCGCGCCGAGTCCGGAGGGCTCGTCACGATCTCGGCCAAGAAGTCGCAGGCGATGCTCGCTTTCCTCGGCGTGAAGCCGTCGCAGCTGGTGTCGCGCGACAAGATGGCCAACCTGCTCTGGAGCAGCACCGCGCCGGAACAGGCGCGCCAGAGCCTGCGCCAGACGCTGTCGACGCTGCGCAAGGAGCTCGCGCAGGTGTCGCAGCAGAAGATCCTGGTCGAGGAAGGCGACTTCCTCTCCCTCGACGCTTCGCTCGTCTACACGGACGTGGTGGAGTTCGAGTCGCTGGTTGCGACCGGAACCCCCGAGGCGCTCGATCCGGCCACGCGGCTCTACGGCGGCGACTTCCTGGACGGCTTCCTCATCGACGAAGACCGCTTCGACCAGTGGGTGATCGCGGAGCGCGACCGCCTGCACCGCCTGGCCCTGCGCGCGCACGCGCAGCTCGTCGAGCAGTTGACGCGCGCGGACGCGGTCGACGAAGCGGTGGCGGTCGCGCAACGCGCGCTGCGCCTCGACCCGCTGCAGGAGTCGATGCACCGCACCCTGATGCGCCTCTACATGGAGAGCGGCGATCCGCTCAACGCGCTCCAGCAGTACGACAACTGCGCGAAGGTGCTCAAGCGCGAGCTCGACGTCGAGCCCGACTCGGAGACCAAGGCGCTGCAGCAGGAGATCGTCAACCTCCGCAAGAAACGCAACGCCGCCCCGCCGCCGGAGCGGGAACAGCGCAAGACGGTGCTGGTGGTCGAGGACAACATCCTCAATCGCGAGCTGACCAACGCGCTGCTGAAGACGGCCGGCTATCACGTCCTGCTGGCCAACGACGGTGCCGACGCCCTGATGATGATCGGCCGCGAGCGCGTCGACCTGATGCTCCTCGACATCGACCTCCCCTTCATCGACGGCCACAAGGTCCTCGAAGCGCTGCACGAGAAGGGCATCGACGTCCCGACCATCTTCATCTCCGGCCTCCCCGGCGAGGAGCCCGAGGTCAAGGCCTTCGACATCGGCGCCTCGGACTTCATCCGCAAGCCGGTCAAGAATACGGTGCTGCTGGCGAGGGTGGCGAAGGTGCTGAAGTAGGGGCGTTCGAAATTGAAAATTGAAAATTGAAAATTGAAAAATCGGAGAGGACCGGCTCGCGTCGCCTCGTCCTCTCCGATCTTTCAATTTTCAATTTTCAATTTTCAATTTCGTCCCCCCACCCTAGTCGCACACGATCGCCTGCTCCGTCACCGCGCACCTCGTCTTCGACTTTCCCGTCGTGTCCCGAATGTCGAACGTCCAGCCGGAGACTGTCCTGGTGGCGGCGATGAAGCCGAAGTCGTCGTCGACGAGGAAGCTCGAGACGGTGCGGCCGCCGATGGTCGTGCCCTGGGCGTTCGACGGGGGGCCGTCGAGGGCGGTCGCGCCGTTGCCGACGATCATGTGCGGGACGCGGTTGTCGCTGTACGACAGCGCTTCCAGCAGGTGGATGTGTCCCGCGAGGACCAGGGAAAGCGGCGAGGTCGCGTCGCCGGCCTGGCTCCAGGCGTTCCAGAGCGTCTCGGTGACCTGGTCGTTGTAATCGACGGCCCAGATGGGGTGGTGCAGCATGAGCCACGAGCCCTTGCGCGTTTCTTTCCCGACCACGCCGAGCTGCCCCGCGAACATCGCGCTCTGCGCCGCGTCCGAATCCTTTGCGGCCGAGGAATCGAGGACGGCCACGTGCAGGCCGCCCACCTGGACCGTGTACGGCGGCGTGAACATCAGGTTCGATTTGCAGGTGCGGTCGTTCTCCCACACGTAGTTTCGCGGGTCGAGAAACCTCACCCACCCTTCCGCCGCGCGGCCGCACTCTTCATGGTTGCCGCGCGTGAACACCCACGGCGCGTTCGCCAGCAGCGGTGCGGCGGGGGTGAAAAAGTCGGCGTTCCAGCGAGTCCAGTCGTACTTCGTTCCCTGGCAGGCGGTGGCGGTGCAGGAGGCGGCCTCCCGGTAGTAGTAGTCCCCGACGTGCAGCACGGCGTCGGGGTTGAACTCCGCGATCGAGGCGGCGATCGCCGCGAAGGGCCACTTTGTCGGATCGTTGCAGTCCTGCGGCGGCGACCCCGCCTTGCGGCGGCAACCGGTATCGCCGAGGATGGCGATGCGCTCGGAACGGTTCAGCCTGGCGACGGGCAGCGCCTGCCCGCCGATGCTCGCGCTGGTCCGCGCCTCCGCGACGCTCGCCTCACAAACCGTGACCGGATAATCACTTGCCGGCGAGGAGTGCACGCGCATCGGGCGCTCCACCCCGTCGATGGTGATGGGAGGACATTCGCGCGCCTTCGTGATCACCCGGGCCACCGGCCCGTGGTGTCCGTACTGGATCCAGGCCGGCTCGGCCGCGAACATTCCGGCAGTTACCAGGATCGACGTACATGTCAGCCACAGCTGCGCTTGCCTTACTTTCGCCATCCTTCTACATTGAACCCCATGGGCCGAGAAGACAAGGTGCTGGTCGTCGAAAACAACCCCGCCATCTGCAGGGAAATGGAGCAGCGCTTCAACTGCGACTGCGCGACGGACGGGTGGGATGCGATCGAGAAGCTCGAGACGCACGACTACGCCGCCATCGTCATCGACGCCGACGTCCCCCACCACAGCGGCTACGGAGTGCTGACCTACCTCCGCGAAGAAGTGGGCGGCGAGCTCCCGAACGTCATCTTCATCACCAACAACGACCGCGACGAGATCCGCCGCCGTGTCGGCAACACTCTGACCGTGGTGACCAAGGCGAACGCGATGGATGAGGTGACGAGGGTGCTTTTGGGTTAACGCTTCGCGTAGGTGTCGGGTGTCGGGTGTCTGCGGTTTTTCGGCTTACGGCAACGGTGCCGCCAGCCACGCTCCGTTAACGCTTCGCGTGGGTGTCGGGTGTCGGGTGTCTGCGGTTTTTCGGCTTACGACAACGCTGCCGCCAGCCACGAACCCCAGACACCTGACACCTGACACCATCACGCAGTGACCACGTTCCTCGCCGCAAACACCCGCAAAATCGCACTGGCGCTCCTCTCCACATCCTCCGCATTGGTGGCCCAGTTCGAGATCGAGATGCGCATGGCGGCGCGGCCTTGCCAGGTGGTGCCGCCGAGCCAGCAGGTGCCTTCTTCCTGGACGCCGGCGATGACGGCGCGGGTGACGTCGTCGTCGTTGCCGAAGCGGACCAGGACCTGGTTCAGCGCCACCTCGTTCAGCACTTCCACGCCCGGCTCGCGGCGGAGGAGGCCGGCCATCTGTTTCGCTTGCGCGCAGTTGCGGCCGATGAGGTCCTCGACGCCGCTGCGCCCGAGGGCGCGGAGGGCGGCGTAGACGGGGATGCCGCGCGCGCGGCGTGAGAACTCGGGGACCCAGTCCACCGCATCGCGCTCGACGCCGTTGGTCTGCACGAGGTAGGCGGCGGTGGAGGTCATCGAGGCGCGGTGGTCCTCCGGGTGCCGCACGATGGTGATGCCGCAGTCGTACGGGACGTTGAGCCATTTGTGCGCATCGGTGGCCCAGGAGTCGGCCAGCTCGATGCCGTCCGCCAGCGGTGCGAGCTCGCGGTTCGTGCGCGCCCAGAGGCCGAACGCGCCGTCGACGTGCAGCCAGGCCGCATGCTCGCGCGCCGCTTCCGCGATCTCGCGCAGCGGATCGAAGGCGCCGGTGTTCACGTTGCCGGCCTGCGCGCAGATGATGGTCGGGCCGCTCAGGTTGTCGAGCAGGCGGCGGAGCCGGTCGGGGCGCATCCGCCCCTGCCCGTCCGTCTCCACGCGCAGCAACGCGCGCGTGCCGAACCCGAGGTAGCGCATGGCCACGTCGATGGTGACGTGCGACTCGGCGGAGGTGATGAGGTTGATGTGCGGCGCGCCGTGCAGGCCGTCCGCCTCGACGTCCCACCCCGCGCGACGCAGCACGCCGTGACGCGCGGCCGCCAGGCCGGTGAAGTTCGCCATCTGGCAGCCGGTCACGAAGCCGAGGCTCGCGTTGCGCGGCAGGTCGAAGAGCTCGAGCAGCCATTCGCGCGCCACGTCTTCGATCACCGACGAGATCGGCGAGGTGGCGTAGATGCCGGGGTTCTGGTCCCAGGCGCTGGTCAGCCAGTCCGCCGCCAGCGCGACCGGCAGGCTGCCGCCGATCACGAAGCCGAAGTAGCGCGGGCCGGGACAGGCCATCGTGCCGCGCTCCCCCTGCGACGCCAGGGCGTCGATGACCTGGGCCGGATCCTCGCCGCCGTCGCCCAGCGGCACGCGCAACGCGGCCAGCAGCTCGTCGCGCGTGGCAGTCGCGCCAACGTGGCGCTCCGTCATGGAGCGTAGGTATCCGGCCGCATGTTCGTGGGCCCGGTGGAGGAGCGCTTCGTCGACGATCCGGTGCTTACTCATGCTTCGCAACATAGTGATACACTCCCCTATCGTCAAGTATGACAATCGGAATATGACAATCTGGTCACCACGGCTGCCGGAAACTGCCGCCCCGATCTACGGGCGCATCGCCGACGCGCTGGAGCGCGACGTGCGCGGAGGGGTGCTCGTCCCGGGCAGCCAGCTTCCCACGCATCGCGAGCTGGCGCGCGTGCTCGGGATCACGTCCGTGACCGTGACCCGCGCGTATGCCGAGGCGGCGCGGCGGGGGCTCATCGAATCGACCACCGGACGCGGGACCTTCGTCCGCGGCGGCCGCCGCGAGGCGGCGGCGACGACCGAGATCGATCTGGCCGCGAATGCGATCGCGGTCCAGTTGCCCGCCATCTCTCGCTCTCTCCTGGAGCGCGCCGGCGAGGCGTTGCTCACCTCGGCCTACGGGACCATCGGCGGCAGCGAACGGCATCGCAACGCCGGCGCCGCCTACATCGGCCGGCGCACCGATCCCTCGCGCGTGGTCGTGACCGCGGGGACGCAGCACGCGCTCTTTCTCGCCTTCGCCGCCGCCACCCGTCCCGGCGACAGCGTGCTCACCGAAGCCGTGACCTACCATGGCGCCAAGGCGGTCGCGCAGCTCCTCGGCGTGAAGCTCGAGCCGCTGCCGCTCGACCGCCACGGCGTCCTCCCCGATGCCTTCGCGAAGGCGTGCCGCTCCCGCACGTCGCAGGCGAAGGTGCTCTATCTCGTTCCGTCGCTGCACAATCCCACCGGCATCGTCACCCCCGAGAAGCGGCGCCGCGAGCTCGCCGCCGTCGCGGAGAAGCACGGCATCACGATCATCGAGGACGACGTCTGCGGGTTCCTGCTGGATAAAACACCCCCTCCCCTCGCCGCGTTCGCCCCCGACCGCACGATTTTCCTGACCGGCCTCGGGAAGGCCATCGCTCCCGCCATGAGGGTTGGCTTCCTCACCGCCCCCGAGGGGCTGATGCAGCGCGTGCAGTCGTCGCTGGCGGCGAGCATCCTCTTCGCGTCGCCGGTGCTGGCGGAGATGGCCGCGACCTGGATCGAGGACGGCACCGCGGCCCGCATCGCGGCGATGAAGCGTGAGGAGGTCGCACTGCGCAATCGCCTCGCCCGCACCATCCTCGGGCGCGTCACAGGCGACGTCCGTTCCTCTCACCTGTGGCTCGAGCTGCCGCCGCGCTGGACCGCCGATTCCTTCACGGAAGAGGCACGGCGCCGCCGCGTGCGCGTCGCCAGCGGGACGGCGTTCGCGGTGGGGAGCGAAGTGCCGCGCGCGGTGCGCATCAGCATCGGCGCGACGTCCACGGTCGCGGAGCTGGAGACCGCGCTGCACACCATCGCCGGCATCGGCGACGAACGGGTGCGGGAGACGGTGGTCTGATGGGGGAACGGCGGTAGGCGTTTGGCGTTGGGCGTTTGGGTTCTGCGGAAGTGGTGTCGGGTGTCAGGTATCTGGGGTGTATCGCCCGGGCGAAAAGCCCCAGACACCTGACACCCGACACCTGACACCGTTCTCGTATCGCAGTGGATCACCCGAAGCCGTAACCCCAAACGCCAAACGCCCAAAGCCCAACGCCACTCTCTCACGCCAACAGCGCGGCCAGTGTCGTCTTCAGCGTTTCCAGCGGCACTGGCTTGCGCAGCACTTCGTCGGGCATCAGGTCGCCCTTGGGTGGGGTATCGGTGGAGCGGGTGAGGAGGATGACGCGGATGTGGGCCGTCTTCTCCTGCGACTTGAGGAGTTGGCAGAGCTCGCGGCCGTCCATCTTCGGCATGATCGCGTCGGCGATCACCACCGCCGGGCGCTGGGCGATCGCGGTGCGGAGCGCTTCCAGGCCGTCCGCGGCACTGACGATCTCATAGCCGGCGCGCTCGAGGCTCGCGCCCGCGTTGCGGCGCAGGTCGGCGTCCGGGTGGGCGATCAGGATACGCGGCCGCACGACCGCCGGCTTCTCGAGCTCCCCCACTCGCGCGTGCAGGCGATCGATCTCCTGCTGGGCCGCGATGCGGGTCTCGGCGAGCAGGCGCGTCGCGTCGTCGAGCGCCAGCCGCTGTTCCTCGAGCTTCTTCTGCAGGCCGGCGGCGCGCATGGCCAGGCTGCGCGCTTCCGCCCTCGCCTCTTCGCGCTCCTCGACAGCCTTGCCGAGGTCCGCTTCGTGGTCCTGTGCGAGATGGACCATGATCGTGTTCAGCTTCTGGTCGGAGGCAGCGCGCTCGGTTGCCAGCTCGCTTTCCAGGGCCGCGACGCGCTCGCGTTCCGCCACGAGTGCGGCGTCGCGCCACTGGAGCTCGCCGACCAGCGACTCTTCGAGCTCCTCGATGCGCAGGCGCAGCAGGCGCTCCTGGTCGGCCGCGCGCTCGCGGGTGGATTCCAGCAGCTCGTCCGCCGCGGAGCGAATCGCCCCCAGCTCCTCGGCGCGCAGGGAGTTTTCCGCACGTGCGGCCTCCAGGGCGCCGTCGAGCTCCGTCAAGCGGGCCACGCCGGCTTCACGGGCATGGCGCTCGTCGGCAAGGGCCCGCTCCAGTTTCGCGATGCGCGTCGCGTCCGTTTCGTGGGCGGCTCGTTCGCTGGCGAGCGCCCGCTCCAGCTCCGCCACGCGCGCGTCCTCCTGCGACACCTCCGAGAGCGCGCTGCGCAGCTCGCCGCGGAGTTCGTCGATGGCGGACAGCACCTCGCCGTGGTCGATGACGATCGGCGCCATCAGCAGCGGCGTCGGCGGCCCGAGGCGCTCGGCCACGGCGACCCTTCTCGTGCGGACGCGCAACGCGCCGCGGACGATGCTGGCCATGATGACCGTCGCGAGCGCCGCGCCGAAGGGGACGAGCACCGCTTTCGAAAACGCCGCCGGCCGGGGCATGAACAGCAGCGCGTAGAACGAGATCGCGCCGATCGCCGTGAGTGCGCCGAGGAGCAGGCCGTCGAGGATGACCACCAGGGCGATGGCGGCGAGGTAGAGATAGAGCGGCTCGTACCGCGGCAGCGCTCCCGCGAGCACCTGATTGAGCCCGGTCGCGATGATGACGATGGCCGCCGCGCGCAACGCGGTGAGGATGCCGCGACTCTGCACCGCCGTCCCTCTCTCTGCCACCGGGTTGGATCATACGCCCGTGAGGGTACGCGCAGGATGGCCGTGCCGCTGCTGCCGCGGACTCGAAACGGGAACCATCGCGGAACCCGGGCTGAAGCCCCAATGGCGTCAACTTAGGGTCGATCGTACGACCCCTCACCCCGCTGGGCGCCTGGTCTTCCAACATCCGTACTTTCCAGCCGGGAATCATTCCAACTGCCGCGCGCAGGCGCCCATCTCCCTCTCCCCTGAACGGGGCGAGGGGCTACAAAGCAGCGCGTCGCCAGCGGTAGGGTTGTAGCCCCTCGCCCCGCGTCCAGCGGGGAGAGGGATGCTCGGCACCTGCGCGTGCCGACTGGCACCGCCGGGGCGAGCCTCGCGAACTTGGCGTTAGCAGACCAGGTGCCGGGCCGGGTGAGGGGATGTGCCTCACGCGACGCGGGTGCTTCGTCCCAAGTAGACGCCATTGGAGCTGAAGCCCGGGCCTACAGGTCTTCCGCCGCCTTCGGCGGCTATTCTTCAGAGCCGCTCCCGGATGGCAGAAGTGTGAGCCGGGCGGCGGACAAAGTCCGCCGCCCGGCCACGAACAGGTCCTAGTTCACCGTGACCGTGACGATGTTGCTCGGCACCTTTGGTGCCGTGGTGCACGTCGCGCTGCCGACGTAGACGCGGAAGCGGAACGTCCCCTTCTTCGAATACGGTCCGACGAGCAGTTGATTCGTGTTGCTGCTGGGGCTCGTCAGCGCCGTCTCGACGCCCGAGGACGAGACCTCGTACCACTTGAACGTCGGGCCGCCGGCGGCCGTGGCGTTGACGGTGAGCGTCCTCTGCTGGTTGCGGGGCATGGTGGTGTTGAGCGGCTGCTGGGTAATGACCGTGGCAGGCTGCGCCGAGACCGTGTAGGTCTGGCTCTGGAGCGTGCACGACCCGTTGCTGACCGTGACGTGGTACTGGCCCGGCGTGGAGACGGTGATCGACTGCTGGGTCGAGCCGTTGCTCCAAACGTACGTGTAGCCCGGCTGCGCGCCCAGCGTGACGCTGGCGCCCGGGCAGAGCGCGAGCGAGCCTGTCACCGTGACGGTGGCATTCGGCAGCGGGTTCTCGGTCACCACGACGGTCGAGCTGCGCACCGTGCAGTTGCCGTTGTTCACGTCCACGTAGAACGACCCGCTCGCGTCGACCGTGATCGAGCGCGAGATCGCTCCGTTGCTCCACAGATACGTGAGACCGGCCGGTGCGGTGAGCGTGACCGTGCTCTGGCCGCACCAGGTCAGCGGACCGCTGGGCGTGATCGTCGCGTTGGGCAACGCGTTCTCAGTCACGACCACCGTCGCACTGCGCACCGTGCAGTTGCCGTTGTTCACGTCCACGTAGAACGACCCGCTCGCGTCGACCGTGATCGAGCGCGAGATCGCTCCGTTGCTCCACAGATACGTGAGACCGGCAGGCGCGGTCAACGTGACCGAGCTTTCGCCGCACCAGGTCAGCGGCCCACTCGGCGTGACCGTCGCGTCAGGCAACGCGTTCTCGGTCACTACGACCGTCGCGCTGCGAAGCGTGCAGTTGCCGTTGTTCACGTCTACATAGAACGACCCGCTCGCGTCCACCGTGATGGACTGTGAAATCGCTCCGTTGCTCCACAGATACGTGAGACCGGCCGGTGCAGTGAGCGTAACCGTGCTCTCCCCGCACCACGTCAGCGGACCACTCGGCGTGACCGTCGCGTCAGGCAACGCGTTCTCGGTCACTACGACCGTCGCGCTGCGAAGCGTGCAGTTGCCGTTGTTCACGTCTACATAGAACGACCCGCTCGCGTCCACCGTGATGGACTGTGAAATCGCGCCGTTGCTCCACAGATACGTGAGACCGGCCGGCGCAGTCAGCGTGACCGTGCTCTCGCCGCACCACGTCAGCGGACCGCTCGGGGTAATGGTCGCGTCGGGCAACGCGTTCTCGGTCACCACGACCGTCGCGCTGCGGACGGTGCAGTTGCCGTTGTTCACGTCGACATAGAACGACCCGCTCGCGTCCACCGCGATCGACTGAGAAATCGCGCCGTTGCTCCACAGATACGTGAGGCCGGCCGGTGCAGTGAGCGTGACCGAGCCTTCGCCGCACCACGTCAGCGGACCGCTCGGCGTGATGGTCGCGTCGGGCAGCGCGTTCTCGGTCACCACGACCGTCGCGCTGCGAAGCGTGCAGTTGCCGTTGTTCACGTCTACGTAGAACGACCCGCTCGCGTCCACCGTGATGGACTGCGAAATCGCGCCGTTGCTCCACGAATACGTGAGACCGGCCGGGGCGGTCAGCGTGACCGAACCTTCGCCGCACCACGTCAGCGGACCGCTGGGCGTGATGGTCGCGTCGGGCAATGCGTTCTCGGTCACTACCACCGTCGCGCTACGCACGGTGCAGTTGCCGTTGTTGACGTCGACGTAGAACGACCCGCTCGCGTCCACGGTGATGGACCGCGAGCCGGCGCCGTTGCTCCAGACATAGGTGAGACCCGCCGGCGCCGTCAGCGTGACCGAGCTTTCGCCGCACCACGTCAGCGGACCGCTGGGCGTGATCGTCGCGTCGGGGAGTGCGTGCTCCGTCACCACCACCGTCGCGCTGCGGGCAGTGCAGGTGCCGTTGTTCACGTCGACGTAGAACGACCCGCTCGCGTCCACCGTGATGGACTGCGAGGTCGCGCCGTTGCTCCAGACGTAGGTGAGGCCGGCCGGCGCGGACAGGGTGACCGAGCCTTCGCCGCACCAGGTCAGCGGTCCGCCCGGCGTGACGGTCGCGTCAGGGAGTGCGTTCTCCGTGACCACGACCGTGGCGCTCTGCACGCTGCAGGAGCCGTTGTCGACCGTGACGTGGAACGACCCGCTGGCATCGACGGTGATCGACTGCGTAGTCGCACCGGTACTCCACAGATACGTGAGGCCGTCGGGTGCGGTCAGCGTCACCGAGCTCTCGCCGCACCAGGTGGTGGGGCCGCTCGGCGTGATGGTCGCGTCGGGCGGCGGATTCACGGTGTAGAGGACGGTGTTGCTCGTCGTGACGCAGCCCGTCTCGTCCGTCACCTTCAGGTAGACGAAGCCGCTGGTGGCCGGATGGATGGTCAGCGACGGCGACGTGGCGCCGTCGATCGGGTCGTACGTCAAGCCCTGGTACCACTGATAGGTATAGCCGCTGCTGCCGCTCGCGGACGAGGTCAACGCGATCGCGCCGCCGGGGCAAACCGCGGTGCGGTCGGCCGCGATCGTGACCGTGGTCTCCGGGACGGTGACGACGATCGCGTTCGAGACGATGCTGCAGCCGCCGGTGTAATGAGCGGTGACGAAGTACGTCCCCGGCTCCGTCACCACGACCGACGCACCCATCGGGCCGTGCGACCAGTAAAGCGCGCCGGCGTCGCTGTCCGCCGTGAGGGTCACGCTGCCGCCGGGGCAGAAGGTGGCCGGTCCTTCCGCGGCGATCGAGACATGGTGCCGCACCACCGTCACGGGAGCCGACTCGTCGGCCACGCACGAGTTGTTCGTGGTCGTGACCGAATACGTCCCCGGCTGGCTGATCGTGATCGCCCGCGTCGTGGCGCCGTTCGACCAGAGCCACGCCGTGCCGTTGTTGGCGGTGAGCGTCACGCTCTCGTTCTCACACAGCGCCAGCGGGCCGCCGGCGGTGATCGACGACTGGCCGTTCGTCACCACCACCGCATCCGAGGGCTGCGATTCGCAGTAGCCCGAGCGGACACGCACCGAGTAGGAGCCCGCTTCGGTGACCACGATCGACTGCGTCGTCGCGCCGTTCGACCAGGTCCAGCCGCTCGCGGCCGGCGCCGTGAGCGTGATGCTTCCACCGGCCGGGCAAAGCTGCGTGCCGTTCGGCGTCGCGATGGAGGGTTTGGCCGGATAGCTCGAGAAGTTCACGACCACCGTGGAGGTCGTGCTGCAGCCGTTCGGGGTCGTGACCGTGACGCTGTACGTGCCGGATGCCGAGACGTTCAGGCTGCCGCGGTCCCAGCCGTTCGACCAGAGATACGTGTAGGCCGGATTGAATTCGTACACCGCCTCGGGGAGGAGACCGATCATGCCGTTGCCGCAGACTTCGACCACGCCGTTCGCTTGCGAGACGACCTGCGCATCCCCGTCGCCATAGAGGCTGTTCGCGCGGATGCCTGCCGCGGGACGCGGATTCACGCTCACGGTGGCGGTGCTGATGGGAGTCCAGCAGCCCATCTGGTCGCGCACGCGGGCGCTCAGCGTCACCGGACCGGTGCCGCTCGGGTAGAAAGTGACGCTCGAGCTCGTGGCCGTCGTGGCGCCGGTGCCGTCGAACGTGCCGCCGTCGATCGTCCACACGTACTCGATCCACGGCTCGGAGCCGGCGATGGAGGCCATACCCTCGCCCCCCGCGCACACTGCCGCGGGAGCGACGATGGACGCCGGCGGGATCGTACGCACATTCATGACGTGCGTGGCCACCGGAGTCCAGCAGCCGAGATAATCGCGGGCGCGGACGCTGATCGTGGCCGGGCCGCTGCCGTCCAGGTAGATCGTGACATTCGGATCGGTCGAGGTCGTGGCGCCCACTCCGTCGAAGGTGCCGTTCGTGATCGACCACTCATGGGCAATCCAGTTCTCGCCGCTGAGCGGCCCCTCGATGCCCGCGAGGGAGGGCGCTCCGTCCGGACAGGCCTCGGCCTCGGCATGAATGACCGGGGCGGCGATGGTGCGCACATTCACGACGTGCGTGGCCACCGGCGTCCAGCAGCCGAGGTAATCGCGGGCGCGGACGCTGATCGTGGCCGGGCCGCTGCCGTCGAGGTAGATCGCGACACCCTGCGTCGTCGCAGCCGTAGCACCGACTCCGTCGAACGTGGCGTTCGTGACCGACCACTCGTAGGCAATCCAGTTCTCACCGCTGAGCGGCGCCTCGATGCTCGCGAACGCGGCCGAGCCGCCGGGACACGCCTCGGGATCGGCGTGAATGACCGGGGCGGCGATGGTGCGCACGTTCACGACGTGCGTGGCCACTGGCGTCCAGCATCCGAGGTAGTCGCGGGCGCGGACGCTGATCGTGGCCGGGCCGCTGCCGTCGAGGTAGATCGCCACACCCTGGGTCGTCGCGGTCGTGGCGGCGACTCCGTCGAACGTCGCGTTCGTGACCGACCACTCGTAGGCAATCCAGTTCTCGCCGCTGAGCGGCGCCTCGATGCTCGCGAATGCGGCCGCTCCGTCGGGACACGCCTCGGGATCCGCATGAATCACCGGAGCCGCGATGGTGCGCACGTTGACGACGTGCGTGGCCACCGGCGTCCAGCAGCCGAGGTAGTCGCGGGCGCGGACACTGATCGTGGCCGGGCCGCTGCCGTCGAGGTAGAGCGCGACACCCTGGGTCGTCGCGGTCGTGGCGGCGACTCCGTCGAACGTCGCGTTCGTGACCGACCACTCGTAGGCAATCCAGTTCTCGCCGCTGAGCGGCGCCTCGATGCTCGCAAACGCGGCCGCTCCGCCGGGACACGCCTCGGCGTCGGCATGAATCACCGGGGCCGCGATCGTGCGCAGATTGACGACGTGCGTGCCCACGGGCGTCCAGCAACCGTAGGTGTCGCGGGCGCGGACGCTGATCGTGGCCGGGCCGCTGCCGTCGAGGTAGAGCGCGACACCCGGCTCGGTCGAGGTCGTGTCGCTCATTCCGTCAAAGGTGGCGTTCGTGACCGACCACTCGTAGGCAATCCAGTTGCCGCCGCCGAGGGGCGGCTCGATGCTCGCGAAGGCGGCCGAGCCGCCCGGGCAGGACTCGGCGTCGGCATGAATGACGGGGGCCGCAACGATGCGGGGCAGCACGGTGCGCGTTGCGACCGGCGTCCAGCAGCCCTGGTCGTCGCGCGTGCGCACCGACAGCACTGCCTCTGTTGCTCCTTCGTCGATCATGTACTCGACGTTCCGGCCGGTCGCCGTTGCCGTTCCTCCCGCGAACGTGCCGCCCGCGATCGACCACTCGTACTCGAACCAGTCACCCTGCGCGGGCGGCGCGACCGTCGCGTACGCCGGCACCATCGGGCAGGCCTCATCCGCCGTCTCGATGGCCGGAGCCGAAAGCGTCCGCACCAGCACCGTGCGCGAGGCGATCGGCGTCCAGCAGCCCTGGTCGTCGCGCGTGCGTACCGACAGCACTGCCTCCGTGGCTCCCTCGTCGATCATGTACTCCACGTTCCGGCCGGTCGCCGTCGTGGTTCCTCCGGAGAACATGCCGCCCACAATCGACCATTGGTACTCGAACCAGCCACCCTGCGCGGGGGGCGCGACCGTCGCGAACGCCGGCACCATCGGGCAGACCTCATCCGCCGCTTCGATTTCCGGAGCCGGAATCGTCCGCACGAGCACCGTGCGCGTCGAGATCGGCGTCCAGCAGCCCTGGTCGTCGCGCGTGCGCACCGACAGCACTGCCTGCGTGGCTCCCTCGTGAATCATGTACTCGACGTTCCGGCCGGTCGCCGTCGCCGTTCCTCCCGCGAACGTACCGCCCGCGATCGACCACTCATATTCGAACCAGCCACCCTGTGCGGGCGGCGCGACCGTCGCGTACGCCGGCACCATCGGGCAGACCTGATCCGCCGCCTCGATGGCCGGAGCCGCGATCGTCCGTACCAGGACGCTCCGTGTCGCGATCGGGGTCCAGCAGCCCTGATCGTCGCGCGTGCGCACCGACAGGACCGCCTCGCTCGCACCTTCGTCGATCATGAAGGTCGGGTTGTAGTCGTACGTCGTGGTCGAGGCGCCGGACGGAGAGGAGAACGTTCCGCCTGCGATCGTCCACTCGTACGCCATCCACCCACCCTGCGGCGGCGGCGCAACGGACGCCGGCGCCAGCATCATCGGGCACACCTCGTCCGGCGCGATGATCTGCGGTGCGGCGATCGTCCGCGGCAGCACGCTTCGCGTCGCGATCGGGGTCCAGCAGCCCTGATCGTCGCGCACCCGCACCGACAGGACCGCCTCGCTCGCACCTTCGTCGATCATGAAGGTCGGGTTGTAGTCGTACGTGGTCGTCGAACTGCCGTACAGAGAGGAGAACGTTCCTCCCGTGATCGACCACTCGTACGCCATCCACCCGCCCTGCTCCGGCGGCGCGACGGACGCGGGCGCCAGCATCATCGGGCAGACCTCGTCCGGCGCGATGATCTGCGGTGCCGCGATCGTCCGCGGCAGCACGCCGCGCGTCGCGATCGGGCTCCAGCAGCCCTCGTCGTCGCGCACCCGCACCGACAGGACCGCCTCCACCGCACCTTCGTCGATCATGAAGGTCGGGTTGTAGTCGTACGTGGTCGTCGAGCTGCCGTACAGAGAGGAGAACGTTCCGCCCGTGATCGTCCACTCGTACGCCATCCACCCGCCCTGCTCCGGCGGCGCGACGGACGCGGGAGCCAGCATCATCGGGCAGACCTCGTCCGGTGCGATGATCTCCGGGGCGGCGATCGTCCGCGGCAGCACGCCGCGCGTCGCGATCGGGCTCCAGCAGCCCTGGTCGTCGCGCACCCGCACCGAAAGGACCGCCTCGACCGCTCCTTCCTCGATCCTGAAGGCCGGGTTCGAGTCATATGTCGACGTCGACGTGCCGTACGGAGAGGAGAACGTCCCTCCCGTGATCGTCCACTCGTACGCCATCCACCCGCCCTGCTCCGGCGGCGCGACGGACGCCGGCGCCAGCATCATCGGGCACACCTCGTCCGGTGCGATGATCTCCGGGGCGGCGATCGTCCGCGGCAGCACGCCGCGCGAGGCGATAGGCGACCAGCAGCCCTGGTCGTCACGCACCCGCACCGAAAGGACCGCCTCGACCGCTCCTTCCTCGATCCTGAAAGCCGGATTCGAGTCATACGTCGACGTCGAGGTGCCGTACGGGGAGGAGAACGTTCCGCCCGTGATCGTCCACTCGTACGCCATCCACGAGCCCTGCTCCGGCGGCGCCACGGAGGCGGGCGCCAACATCATCGGGCAGACCTCGTCCGGTGCGATGATCTCCGGCGCTTCGATCGTCCGCGGCAGCACGCCGCGCGAGGCGATGGCCGTCCAGCAGCCCTGGTCGTCGCGCACGCGCACCGAAAGGACTGCCTCGACCGCTCCTTCCTCGATCCTAAAGGCCGGGTTCGAGTCATACGTCGACGTCGAGGTGCCGTACGGAGAGGAGAACGTCCCGCCCGTGATCGTCCACTCGTAGGCCATCCACGAGCCCTGCGAAGGCGGCGCGACGGACGCGGGCGCCAGCATCATCGGGCAGACCTCATCCGGTGCCTGGATGGTCACGGTCGTCGAGGAGAGCGCGATCTCCTTCGTCGCGACCGGGCTCCAGCAGTACATGTCCCCCTGCCGCTTCCCATGCACGGTCAGCGTCACCGGGCCGGTACCGTCGGCCTCGAACTGGACGGTGGTGCCGCTGGCCGTGGTCGGATTGGTGCCGACCGGGTCGTAGAAATGCCCTCCCGTGATCGTCCACTCGGTCATGCCCCACGAACCGCCGTTCGCCGGCGGCTGCATGGTCGCGGTCTGCACCGCGGCCGCGTCGCACAGCGAGTCCGGGGCGTCGATCGCCGGTGCGACGTTCGTTCCCTCGATCCATACCTCGAAAGGCTGCGACGTGACGGTGCAGCCGTTCGCGTCCGTGACCGTCACGGTATAGACGGTGTTCACGAGAGGGGCATCGGTCAGGTACCGCCCGGTCGCGTCGTTCGACCAGACGTACGTCACCCACCCCTCACCCGCATCGAGCGTGACCGGCTCGCCGGCGCAATTGCCGGGACTGGTGACGATCTGCTGGATTGCTGGAGGCGTGCAGGTCTGCGCGTGAGCCGCAAACGGAAGGAGAAGACAGAGGAAGACCCAAAGGGCTAGACGCGCAAAGGCGGCTGAACGAGCGGACATGCGGCTCTCCGATTGATGAGGCTGTAGTGTTGGAATGCTGGATCTGCGAAGCCGGGGGAACGGCGGACATTACTCGAATTCCGACACCCTCCGCAAGTACATAGATCCGGCCAACCGCTCGGTTTTGGCGCGTTCGCAGCGGAATCTTTGAGGCGTATCCGCGTTAGGAACGCGCGTGACGACCACCAGACGCACACGAGAGATCCGCATCGGTAACGTGAAGATCGGCGGCGACAACCCCATTGCCGTCCAGTCGATGGCCGCAACCCGCACGGTCGACATCCCGGCCACCATCCGCCAGGTCGAGCTGCTCGAAGCAGCCGGTGCCGACGTCATCCGCATCGCCGTCGATAACCCGAAGGACGTGGCCGCGCTCGCCGAGATCCGCGCCGCCCGTCCGAACGCGAACCTCTCGATCGACCTGCAGGAGAACTACCGCCTCGCCGAGAAGGTCGCGCCGTTCGTCCAGAAGCTCCGCTACAACCCCGGCCACCTCTACCACCTCGAGCGCGAGAAACCGGTGCAGGAGAAGGTGAAGTACCTCGTCGACATCGCCCGTCAGCACGGCATCGCGATGCGCATCGGCGTCAACGCCGGCTCCGTCGATCCCGACAAGCTCTCCAAATACGCGAAGGACGACAACATCACCCCGATGCTGGAGTCGGCCCTCGAGCATTGCACGATGCTCGACGACCTCGGCTTCGACCAGTACTGCGTCTCGATCAAGGACTCCGACCCGAACAAGGTCATCGACGCGAACATCCGCTTCGCCGGGATCCGTCCGGACGTGCCGCTGCACCTCGGCGTGACCGAGGCGGGGATGCCGCCGGACGGCATCATCAAGACGCGCATCGCCTTCGAGCAGCTCATCACCCGCGGCATCGGCGACACCATCCGCGTCTCCCTCACCCTCCCCTTCGAGAACAAGGGCGACGAGATCACGGTCGGGCGGCAGATCCTCGACGACATCCGCACCGGCCGCTTCCGCTCCGTCCCCCGCTTCGAGCACAAGGGGCTGAACATCATCAGCTGCCCTTCCTGCTCGCGCGTGGAGAACGAAGCGTTCATCGACCTCGCGCAGAACGTCCGCGGCATGACCGAGTACGCGAAGCAGTACGACATCACCATCGCGGTGATGGGCTGCCGCGTGAACGGTCCGGGCGAGACCGACGACGCCGACCTCGGCATGTGGTGCGCGCCGAGCTACGTGAACCTCAAGCGCGGCGAGGAGTCGATCGGCCAGTTCACCTATGATGAGATCCTCGGCCGCTTGCGCGTCGAGCTCGATCGCCTGATCGAAGAGAAAACCGCAGCCGCAGGAGCAACCCGTTGAAGCGCGTCCACTACCTGGCCCTCGCGGCCGCCGTGATCATCCTCGACATCTGGACCAAGGCCCTCGTGCTCGCCCGCATCGACCTGCACGAAGCCATCCCGGTCATCCCGAACTTCTTCCAGCTCGTGCACGTGCGCAACACCGGCGCCGCGTTCGGCATCGGCGCGGACGCCGGCTCGCGGGTCGTGCCGCTGCTGCTCAACGCCGGCGCGATCGCGGTCTTCTGCGTGGTGGTGGTCTACGCGCTCCGCTCCGCGGTCACCGACCGCGTGCTCCAGACCGGCCTGCACCTGATCCTCGGCGGCGCCGTCGGCAACCTGCTGGACCGCTTCCGTTTCGGCTACGTGGTCGACTTTCTCGACGTCTACATCGGCAACCACCACTGGCCGGCGTTCAACGTCGCCGACTCCGCGATCTGCATCGGCATCGCCCTCCTGTTCCTCGATATGAGGAAGAAGCCGGAAGAAGCGGAAAGCACCGCCGTCCGGGCGACGTAAGCGAGGTCGTACAATCGTCGGATGAGCGACGACCCGCGTACCGTCATCTGCGACCTGGCGCGGTCGTTCTATGACCTCGGCTGGGTCAGCGGCACGGGCGGCGGGATCTGCATCCGCGAGGACGACCGCCTGGTCGTCGCGCCGAGCGGCGTGCAGAAGGAGCGGATGCGGCCGGAGCAGATGTTCACCATCGCGCTCGACGGCTCCGTCGTCACCCGCCCTGACGATCCCGCGCTGCAGCCGTCGGAATGCAGCGCGCTCTTCCTGCAGGCCGTGAACCGCCGCGGAGCCGGAGCGGTGATCCACAGCCACTCCATCCACGCCATGATGGCCACGCTGCTGTTCTCCGACGAGCTCGTGGTCTCGCGCCTGGAGATGATCAAGGGCATCGCGGGCATGAGCTATGACGACGCGCTGGTCGTCCCGATCATCGAGAACACACCTCGCGAATGCGATCTCGCGGACGCTCTCGGCCAGGCGATCGAAGCCTACCCGCGCACGCACGCCGTGCTGGTGCGCCGCCACGGCGTCTACATCTGGGGCCGCGACTGGGTGCAGGCCAAGACGCACGCCGAGTGCTATGACTATCTCTTCCGCGCCGCCGTGGAGATGCGGCGGCTCGGCATCCCCACCGTTCATTGAGGAGGTCCACGAGATGCGAGCCTATCCACTCGACAATCCGACGCAGGCGATGGCGGCCGACGACCTCGCGAGCCGCGGCGTCCTTTCGTGGCGCGTTCCGCCGGACGAATCCGGGCGCGCGGCGATGCTCGACGCGATCAAGCGCGAGCACGGCTACGTCGACGAGGACTTCGTCGAGCTCGGACCGCAGACGCCGGATCTGGAGGCGATCTGCGCCAAGTTCGACAAGGAGCACTTCCACACCGAGGACGAGGTGCGCTTCGTGGTGGCAGGAGCGGGGATCTTCGACGTGCGCGACGAGGCGGATCGCTGGATCCGCATCGAGGTCGATGAAGGCGACATGATCGTCATCCCGGCGAACACGCACCACCGCTTCTCCCTCACGGAGCAGAAGCACATCCGCTGCATGCGGCTCTTCGCGAACCACGAGGGATGGGCGCCGATCTACAGGGAGTGATCAGAACCTCTTCTCCAACCTCTCGAACAGTTCCGTGTTCGTGTTCTTGAACGCCATGCGGGGGCCGGCGAAGCCGAGGAGGACGCAGGTCACGATCGAGTAGACCGCGAGCAGCACGACGAGGACCCGCAGCGGACGGATCGACACCCCCGCCTCGCGCAGGAAGGTCAGTCCCTGCTCGATGCCGAGGATGGCGCCGAGGAGCATCAGGCCGGCGAAGTCGAGCGAGTAGCGGCCGGTGACCCAGCGGCAGGTGCTCAGCGTGAGCATGGCGATCCAGGCGGCGGCGAGCACGTAGAACGCGGCACGGGTGCCGGTGTCCCGCACGCGCCGGGCGAGGACCAGCAGCAGCGCAAGCGCGGAGCCGAGGATCGACAGCGGGGTGAGTGCGCCGATGCCGCCGATCTGCTCGGACCTCGCCGGAAAAGAGGTGGCGGGATCGACGCCGTTGTAGCGGAGGTCGGCGAACGGGAACGTGCTCACGAATTTCGGTGGATAGAACACGTAGTGCATCAGCGTGTTCATGAAGCGGCTGAAGTCGGCCGCGCTGCAGAGACTGCACGGCGTCTCGTCGAGCATCGGCTTCGTGGTGAGCTGATACGCGAGCCCCGTCTCGAACGGCGAGCCGAAACGCTGGTAGTTGTAGATCGCATAGGCGCTGCCGATGACGAAGAGCGGAATGGCGGCCGCGATCATGGTCCGCCTCGCGCCGCTCAGGAACATCGCGACGGCGGCGACCGCGATCAGGACGATCATGTTCGGCCGCGTGGCCACGGTCAGCGCCAGGAAGAGTCCCATCAGCGCGGCGGTGCGCCACGACGGCCGCTCCAGAAAACGGAGCAGCGTGTACGCCCACATGGCCGACATGGCCATCCCGCAGGCGACCGCCACCTCGTAGACGCGCACCTCGGAGAGCGTGAACGGGACGGCGTTCCCAACGCCGGCCAGCAGCACCCAGACCGGAAAGGGGACGTGCTTCACCGCTTCGATGTGCCGCAAGGCGCGTCCGAGGAACACGACCGAGGCGAGGAACGCCCACATCGCGAAAAACGTCATCGTCAGCGCATCGGAGGGGTAGCCCTTCCCTACCAGCTTGAACGGCAGCGTGAAGATCAGCGCCGGAACGGGTGAAAAGTAGAGGTAGTACTTTCCCTTGTAGTAGCTCGCGTCCCACGAGAACGGGATCCCCTCGCGCTGCTTCATCTCGTACGGATTCGCGAGCTTCGCGAGCGCCGGGTCGGCCTCGTGCCTGAGGCTCAGTTGCCCGAGGAGATAGCCTTCGACCTGGCCGCCGTAGAACGACTCCGGCCAGTTGACGCGGCGGAACTCCCAGGTACCGGTGCTGCCGAAGAACGCGTAGGCGGAGAGGACGAACAGCACCGCCGCGGCCGTCGGAAGTACACCGGCGAAGCGCCGCGACATCGCGTTACACCGCGATCTCTTTGACGTCCCGGATCACGAGCTTCGGGCCGGTCAGCTCCTGCACCTGTTCCGGCGTCACGCCCGGCGCGACTTCCACCAGCTCGAGCCCCTCCGGCGTGACGTCGAGGACGGCGTAGTCGGTGATGATGCGGTTCACGCAGGCCACGCCGGTCAGCGGCAGGTTGCACTGGTCGAGGATCTTCTTCTCGCCTTTCTTGGTCACGTGCTCCATCGTCACGATGAGCCGCTTCGCGCCGGCCACGAGGTCCATCGCGCCGCCCATCCCCTTCACCATCGCCCCCGGCACCATCCAGTTGGCGATGTCGCCGGTGGCCGAGACCTGCATCGCCCCGAGGATCGAGAGATCGACCTTGCCGCCGCGGATCATGGAGAACGAATCGGCGCTGGAGAAGAACGACGCACCGGGGAGCACGGTCACGGTCTGCTTGCCGGCGTTGATGAGATCGGGGTCGACTTCGTCTTCGCCCGGGAAGGGTCCGAGCCCGAGGATGCCGTTCTCGGATTGCAGGATCACTTCCATCCCCAGCGGGATGTTGTTCGCGACGAGCGTCGGCATGCCGATGCCGAGGTTGACGTAGGCACCTTCCGGAATGTCGCGCGCGACCTTCGCGGCCATCCCGTCGCGCGTCCAGCGTGTCGCGCTCATCGCGTCACGCCGCTTGCCGTGCGCGCTCGGCGCCGGCCTGCACGACGCGCGCCACGAAGATCCCCGGCGTCGCGACGGCCTCCGGATCGAGCGTGCCGAGCGGCACGATCTCGCG
>DASQJY010000060.1:0-24740 GCA_035630815.1 Thermoanaerobaculia bacterium | reverse complement strand
CGAGACTCGGGGGTCCTGCGGCGAGACTCGGGGGTCGTGCGGCGAGACTCGGGGGTCCTGCGGCGAGACTCGGGGGTCCTGCGGCGAGACTCGGGGGTCCTGCGGCGAGACTCGGGAACGGGATGTAGGACAAATGTAGGACAAAAGAGGAGCGTGGGGGTCGACGTGTAGCGGGTTGTTGCTGGTTCCTGGGTGTTTGTTGCTTGTGATTGCCCGCGCCGGAGCGAAGAACGAACGTGTGACCCCGCCGATCTCAGGTCACTCGACTCTCGAAGCGGGGCGCCGGCAGGATCCGCTCGGACGCTCGCGGTGTACCGGCGGGCGCTCGTGGTGTCCCGCTGGACACTCATGGTGTCGCGGCAGGCAGCCGAGGTATGCGCCGAGCGAAGAAGGCGCCTGAGAACCGCCCGGGCAGCCTTAACCTCGGTTCTACCTGCCCTGTGTGCTCATCGGGTAGTCTGCTGCCTGAGCTCCTGGGCAAGCCCGATGAGAATTCCTTCGGGACCTCGGATGTAGCAGAGCCGATACGTATCTTCGTACTGGGCCACTGCGCCGACGAGCTTCGCGCCCCGTTTGCCGAGCCGGGCGAGCGTATCGTCGATATCCTCCACGGTGAACATGACGCGCAGGTAACCCAGAGCGTTCACCGGGGCTCTGCGGTGATCGGCGACCACAGGCGGCGCGAGGAATCGGGACATCTCGAGCCGGCTGTGACCGTCCGGCGTACGCATCATGGCCATCTCGACGCGCATGTTCTGCAAGCCGGTGACGCTGTCTGCCCAGTCTCCTTCGATTGGGGCGCGCCCCTCGAGCTCGAGGCCAAGCTCGGTGAAAAACTCAATGGCGGCGTCAATGTCTTCTACCACGATGCCGACGTTGTCCATGCGCTTGACCGTCACGATATCTCCCTCGCGTCTAACACACCTGCGCTTCAGAGGCTTCGGCCCGCGCGCAGAGCATGACGACAGTCTAACCTCGGCGGGCCGAGGCTGGCTGCAACCGGCAGGGCCCCCTCCCGGCGGCGCGCTCCTCGTGCACCGCAGGGGGTCCTTCGTCGTCCTGCGCCGCAAGAAGCCGCGGCTCCGGCGACTCAGGATGACAGGCGCGAGTCGCGCGGCGATACTCGTGAGCCGCGCGGCGCGACCCGGGAGTCGCGCGGTGGGACTCGGGTGCCGTGCGGCGAGACTCGGGGGTCGTGCGGCAAGACTCGGGGGTCGTGCGGCGCGACTCGGGGGTCGCGCGGCGAGACTCGAGGGTCGTGCGGCGCGACTCGGAGTCGTGCGGCGCGACTCGGGAACGGTTTGTAGGACAAACGTAGGACAAAAGAGGAGCGTGGGGGTCGAGGCGTAGCGGGTTGTTGCTGGTTCCTGGTTGTTCGTTGCTTGTGCCTCCCTGCCTGGGCGTCAGGCGATGCATCACAAGCAACCAGCAACCAGCAACAACCCTTCGGTCACTCTTTCTGATGCTTCAACGCTTCCTCGACATCCCCCACTTCCCCTTCCGCCTTGCTCGGGGTGTGGCCGGGATTCGGGTCGTCGCGGCGGGTGCTGCCGCTGTTACGGCCGCGTTCCGCCTGGCGCAGATGTTCGTTGCCGCGGCGCTCGCTCGGGTTCTGGGTGCGTTCCACTCTGGACATGGGTCCTCCTGCCCCAAAACGCCTGCAAACGGGACGCCCGCGCTCAGCCTCCTGACAGTTCCATCAGCCGCGTGACGCTGGTGACGGAGCCGCCGGCGTCGACCGTATCCTGGCGGACCACGATGTTGTGCTCCTTCGAGACCCAGGTGATGGCGGTGGAGACGCCGGTGCCGGCAACGATTGCCCCGCGGTACTTCACGGTGTGGAACTCCCCGGCCGGAACCTGGATGACGTCGTCGACGGCCAGGACGATCCCTTCGGAGCCGATGAGGTTGTTGGTGATGGTGGTGGGCGGCCCGATCGAGGGGCGGGTCATGATGGTCTGGACCGAGGGGGCGGTCTGCCAGGTGTTGCCGACGCACCAGCCGGCCGCCGGGCCGGCGGCGAGCGACGGCACGAAGTCGATGTCGACGTCGGTGGTGAAGCGCCCGATCACCGGGACGATGCTGACGGTCCGGACGAAGACGTGCTTGATGGCGCGGAGGTTCCCGACGATCTCGCCGGTGACGACCGTCTCCGCCTCGGCGTTCCCCTGGGCCGTGGTGACGGTCTGGGTGGTGCGCGTCTCGGTCGGCGCGTCGGAGATGTAGGTGATGGTGAAGTTGACGTCCCCTCCCTGCGCATTGGTCAGGTAGGTGGCCTTCAGCCCGGCCTTGACCAGCCCGAACGTGTGGCACTGCCCCGGCGTGACGAGAGCCGGACCCGAGCGGACCGCACGGCGGCGGCGCTGCCCCTCGGCGACCGGGACGAGAGTGAGGACGAGCAGACAGAGAACGAGCAGACGGCGAATGGGCATGGTGGGACTCCTTATCTATTGTCGCGTGAAACGGGGGGAAAGTCCCTCAGGAAGGGCTGAGGGCCGAGGGCCGAGGGGCTCCGCTGGGGCGTGCTTTCGGCGCTCGGGAGTCCTTCCCTCAGCCCTCAGCCCTCGGCCCTCAGCCCTTCGCCCCGCACGAAATACCTCTTGACCTGCACCGGTTCATGCATAAGTATTCGCGATGATGAATTCTTATTCACACGGTGACGCGCTGCGCAGGCGGGAGGAGATCCTCCTGGTCGTGCGCCAGACGGCCGTCCATTCACAGGACGAGCTGCTGGCGGCGCTGCGCAAGCGGGGCTTTCGGGTCACCCAGCCGACGCTGTCGCGCGACCTGCGCGAGCTGGGGCTGGTGAAGACGCCGAACGGCTACGTGTTGCCGGAGACGCTCGGCGCGGGCGCCGGGGCGGCGAACGTCGCCACGTTCATGCCTCGCGAGTCGCGGGAGCAGCGGTTCGAGCAGATCATCTATGACGCGGTCGTCTTCGCCGAGGCGGCGGGGAACCTCGTCGTGATCAAGACGGCGGTGGCGGCGGCTCAGCCGGTCGCCAGCGCGATCGATTCCACCCAGGTCGAGGACGCCCTCGGCACCATCGGCGGCGACGACACCATCTTCGTCGCCTTTCGCACTCCCACCGCAGCGAGCGCCTTCGCGCGCCGCATCCAGCAGATCGCCGGGATGAAGCCGGCGCGACGTACGCGCCAGTAGGCGCTACGTCTTCGGAGAGCGCTGATGAACGATATTCAACACGATACGTGTGTCATTGCCGATCCTGGTGTCGGGTGTCAGGTGTCTGGGGCTTTTCGCCCGGGCAACACACCCCAGATCCCTGACACCAGACACCAGACCACGGCTGTAGCCGTGGCGGGTGCCACCGGCTACGCCGGAGCCGAGCTCGAAAAGCTCCTCCACCGCCACCCCCACGCCCAGGTGACCGGCGCCTACTCCAGCGAGTCGTTCTCCGTGGACGCGGTCGTGGAGTCGGGGGCGGAGATCGCGTTCCTGGCGACGCCGAACGAAGTGTCGGCTCGCGTGGTGCCGGAGCTGCTCGACCGCGGCGTGCGGGTCATCGACCTCTCGGGCGCGTTCCGGCTCGGGGAGCCGGGGCTCTATCCGTCGTGGTACGGGTTCGAGCACGCGCGGCCGGAGCTCCTCGGCGAAGCGGTCTATGGACTGCCGGAGTGGTGCAACGGCGAGCTGAAGACGGCGCGCCTGGTGGCGAATCCGGGCTGCTATCCGACCTCCATCCTTCTGGCGCTGCGGCCGGTCACGTATCTCATCGACCGCACCCAGGCGGTGATCTGCGACTCGAAGTCGGGCGTCTCCGGCGCGGGCAAGAAGAGCGACCTTGCATATTCATTCACGGAGCTCTTCGGCAATTTCAAGGCGTACGGCGTCGGGCAGCACCGGCACGAGCCGGAGATCCGCCAGGGGCTGCACCTCGGCGAGCGGACTACGCTCGTGTTCGTTCCGCATCTCCTCCCGACCGTGCGCGGCATCTACTCGACCATGCACGTCGGGTTTACTCATCCCGTAACCGCGGAGGAGCTGTCGTCGCTCTACGCCGACGTCTACGCGAACGCGCCGTTCGTGCGGATGCTCGCGCCGGGGAAGGTGCCGGAGCTGAAGGACGTGGTCAACACGCCGTACTGCGAGATCGGCTTCACGCTGCTCAACGGCGGCCGGCGCGCGGTCATCGTCAGCGTCATCGACAACCTGCTCAAGGGCGCGGCCTCGCAGGCCGTGCAGAACTTCAATCGCATGCAGGGCTATGCGGAATGGGAGGGACTGCTGTGATCCTGATCAAGCTCGGTGGTTCACTACTCGACGACGCGGCGCGCCGCGAGGCCGCGCTGCGGGCGATCGTGGCGCGCTGGAACGCAGGTGAGGACGTCGTGCTGGTACACGGCGGCGGCAAGCACATCGACGCGGCACTGGCGAAGCTCGGCATCGCGAAGAAGACGCACGCCGGCCTGCGGGTCACCGACGCGGCGACGCTCGACGTCGTGGTCTCGGTGCTGGCCGGCACGGTCAACAAGATGCTGGTCAGCGAGCTGGCGAAGCTCGGCGTCCGCGCGGCAGGGCTGTCCGGCGCCGACGGAGCCACACTCGTGGCCACGAAGCACCCGGACCTCGACGGCGTCGACCTCGGCCACGTCGGCCAGGTGACGCAGGCGAACGTGACCCTGATCAAGGCGATGCTGACCTACGGCACGCTGCCGGTGATCTCGTCGATCGCGGCAGGTCCGGAGGGGACGCTGCTGAACGTGAACGCCGACAGCGCGGCGGCGGCGCTCGCGGTCGCGCTGCGGGCGCGGTCGCTGCGGTTCATCACCGACGTCGCGGGCGTGCTCGACGCGAACGGCGACCTCGTGCCGCGGCTCGGCGTCAGCGACACGAAGACCTTCATCGACAACGTCAGCGGCGGCATGAAGCCGAAGCTGCAGGCTGCACTCACGGCGCTGGTCTCCGGCGTCGGGGAGATCGTGATCGGAGAAGAAGGAGGGACGACCCTTGTTGCTGCATGACGAATCGCCTCTCGCCGTCGAGGCACGCGAAAACGCGTTTCTCGTGAAGACGTACGCACGCACGCCGTTCCATCCGCGCGATGGGAAGGGTGCGCGCCTCGTCGACGCGGACGGCCGCGAGTACTGGGACCTCCTCGGCGGCATCGCCGTGAACGTGCTCGGGCACAAGCACCCGCGCCTGATGAAGGCGATGCGCGAGGAGCCGCTGCTGCACGTCTCGAATCTCTACTATCATCCGGCCCAGGGGCTGCTGGCCGAGGCGCTGGTGCGCGCGTCGGGGTTGAGCCGCGCGTTCTTCTGCAACAGCGGCACGGAAGCCAACGAAGCGGCGATCAAGTTCGCGCGGCTCGCGACGAAGAAGACGAAGCTCGTCTCGCTGGAGGAGTCGTTTCACGGCCGGACCATGGGCTCGCTTTCGCTGACCGGCCACGACGCCTACCGCGCTCCGTTCGCGCCGCTGGTGGAGGGGGTGACGTTCGTCGCCCCGAACGACGTGACCGCGCTCGAAGCGGCGGTCGACGCGGACACCGCGGCAATCTTCCTCGAGCCGGTCATGGGCGAGGGCGGCATCATCCCGCTCAGCGAGGAGTTCCTGATCGCGGCGCGGCGCATCGCCGACCGCCACGGCGCGCTGCTCGTCTTCGACGAGATCCAGTGCGGCCTGGGGCGCACCGGGACGCTGTTCGCGTTCCAGCAGAGCGGCGTCACGCCCGACATCGTCACTCTCGCCAAGCCCTTGGGCGGCGGACTCCCGCTCGGCGCGGTGCTCACCGGCGCCGCGCTCGAAGGGGTGGTCAAGCCGGGCCATCACGGCACGACGTTCGGCGGCAATCCGATCGCCTGCCGCCTCGGCAGCATTGTCCTCGACGAAACCGTGAAGCTGCTGCCGCGCATCCAGGAGCTGGGGGCGTGGTTCGCGAAGGAAGCGAAGCGCCTGCCGGTCGTCGACGTCCGCGGCTCGGGCCTGATGTGGGGCCTCGAGCTCGATCGTCCCGCCGCGCCGGTCGCGCGCGAGCTGCTGTCGCACGGCTTCGTGGTCGGCACCGCGCGCGAGCGCGTGCTGCGCCTGCTGCCGCCGTATATCGTCCCGAAGAAGGCATTGATCGAATTCATCGATACGCTCGGCACCGTGCTGGGCGTCACCAAGGAGAAAGCAGCGTGAAAAAAGTCGCACTTGCCTACAGCGGAGGGCTCGATACCTCCATCATCATCACCTGGCTGAAGGAGAACTACGGCTGCGACGTCGTGGCGGTCGCGGTCGACGTCGGCCAGGCCGAAGAGACGGCCGGGCTCGCGCAGAAGGCGTACAGCACCGGTGCGTGCGATTTCCATCTCGTCGACGCGAAGGAAGAGTTCGCGTCCAACTACCTCTTCCCGGTGCTGCGCGCCGGGGCGATCTACGAGCACGACTACCTGCTCGGCACGTCGACCGCCCGCCCGCTCATCGCGCGCAAGCAGGTGGAGATGGCGCTGGCCACCGGCTGCGATGCGCTCGCGCACGGCTGTACCGGCAAGGGGAACGACCAGGTGCGCTTCGAGCTCGCCTACCAGGCGCTCGCGCCGGAGCTGAAGATCGTCGCGCCGTGGCGCGAGTGGGACATCGTCTCGCGTGAAGACGCCATCGACTACGCCGCCGCGCGCGGCATCCCGGTGCCGGTCACGAAGCAGGACCCGTACTCGCGCGACCGCAACCTCTGGCACCTGTCCCACGAAGGCGGGCCGCTCGAAGACCCGTCGTTCGAGCCGGAAGCGTCGATGTTCAAGCTGAGCGTCGATCCGATGGACGCGCCGGACGAGCCGGAGAAGGTCACGATCGGCTTCGTCGACGGCATCCCGGTCGAAGTAAATGGCGTGAAGCTCTCGCCGGCGAAGCTCGTGCAGACGCTGAACGAGATCGGCGGGCGCCACGGTGTCGGCCGGGCGGACATCGTCGAGAACCGGCTCATCGGCATCAAGTCGCGTGGCGTGTACGAGACGCCGGGCGGGACGCTGCTCGTAAACGCGCTCAAGGCGCTCGAATCGATCACGCTCGACCGCGACTCCGCGCACGAGAAGGAGCGCATCGCCACGCGGTACGCGGAGCTGGTCTACAACGGCCAGTGGTTCGCGCCGCTGCGCGAGGCGTTCGACGCCTTCATGAGCGCGATCGTCGAGAACGTCACCGGCACCGTCACGCTGAAGCTCTACAAGGGCAACGCGACCGTCGTCGGGCGCAAGTCGCCGTACTCGCTCTACTCGCAGCACCTGGCCTCGTTCGACATGTCGGGCTACGACGTCACCGACTCGGCCGGCTTCATCAAGCTGTTCGGCCTGCAACTGCGGGGACGGAAGCGGATCGCGCCGTTCGCGATGGAGAAGGCGCAGTGACGAGTATGTGGGGCGGACGGTTCAAGGAAGGTCCGTCCGCACTGCTGCGCGCGCTGAACGATTCGTTTGCGTTCGATCGCGAGCTGCTCGCGGAGGACGTCGAGGGCTCGATCGCCTGGGCCCGTGCGCTCGGCGAAGCGGGCGTGCTGTCTTCGGAAGAAGTCAGCGCGCTCGTGGCCGCGCTGCAGCAGATCCCGCTCAGCGACAGCGACGCCGAGGACGTGCATTCGTACGTCGAGGCGGAGCTGCGCGAAGAGGTGGGAGCGCTCGCGGGCAAGCTGCACACCGGACGCTCGCGGAACGACCAGGTCGCGACCGACCTGAAACTCTGGCTCAGGAAAGCGTGCTCCGACTACGAGGCGCTGGTCGCTTCGCTCGCGCGTGCGCTGGCGCAACGCGCGGTCGACGAAGCGGCCACGCCAATGCCGGGCTACACGCATCTCAAACAGGCGGAGCCGGTGACGTTCGGCCACTGGTGCATGGCCTACGTGGCCATGCTGCAGCGCGATCTCTCCCGCATCCGCGACGCGCATTCGCGCGGCAACGAATGCCCGCTCGGCTCCGCCGCGCTGGCCGGCACTCCCCTGCCGATCGACCGCGAGCGCCTGGCGCACAGCCTCGGCTTCGCGCGCGCGACTGCGAACTCGCTCGATGCAGTCTCCGACCGCGACTTCGCGGCCGAATACCTCTTCTGCGCCTCGACGCTGCTCTCGCACCTGTCGCGGCTCGCCGAAGACCTCATCTTCATCACCTCCGACGAAGTCCACTACGCGGAGCTGCCGGACGCCCTCTCCACCGGCTCCTCGCGCATGCCGCAGAAGAAGAACCCCGACGTGCTCGAGCTGACGCGCGGCCACGCCGCCCGCGCCATCGGCGAGCTGACCGGCTTTCTCGCACTGCTCAAGGGACTGCCGCTCGCGTACAACAAGGACCTGCAGCTGGACAAGGAGCCGCTGTTCCGCACGCGCACCACGCTCGCACTGCTGCTCCCCGCGCTGACCGCGCTCGTCTCGGAGCTACACCTCAACCGCGAGCGGATGCGCGCCGCGGCCGCGAGCCCGCTGCTGCTCGCCACCGATGCCGCCGACGAGCTCGCGGCGCAGGGCGTGCCGTTCCGCGAGGCGCACGACCTCGTGTCGCGCGAAGCTCGCGCATCGACGAATGACGTCGACCGCGTGCTCGCCAAGAAGAACGTACTGGGAGGAACCGCACCCGAAAGAGTGCTGGCGGCCGCGAAGGCCGCGCTGGAGACCCTCGATGAAACTGCCTAAAGGCTTCCTCGCCTCCGGCGTCCGCGCCGGCATCCGCAAGAAGCGCCCCGACCTCGGCCTGATCGTCGCCGAGGACGGCGCAACCGCGGCCGCGGTCTTCACGCAGAACAGGTTTCAGGCGGCGCCGGTAACGCTGTCGAAAGCGGCCATGAAGAAGAGCGGCGGCCGCGTGAAGGCGGTCGTCGTCAATGCCGGCTGCGCGAACGCGGTGACCGGTAAGGAAGGGCTCGATGCCGCGAAACGCGTCCGTACGCGGACCGCGGACCTGCTGCATTGCAGCGAGGAAGAGGTGTTCCTGGCCTCGACCGGTGTCATCGGAGTGGTGCTGCCCGACAAGAAGGTGCGCGACTTTCTCCCGGATGCGGTGAGCCGCCTTTCGTCCGGAGGCATCGAGGCGCTGTCGCACGCGATCCTCACCACCGACGTCGGCCCGAAGGTCGCGCAGGCGACGTTCACTCTCGACGGCAAGCGCGGCCGGCTGGTCGGCGTGGCCAAAGGGGCGGGGATGATCCATCCGAACATGGCCACCATGCTCGGCTTCGTCATGACCGACGCGAACATCAGCGCCGCTTCATTGCAGCGCGCGTTGAAATTGTCCGTCGATCAGAGCTTCAACTCCATCTCCGTCGACGGCGACACGTCCACGAACGACACGGTGCTGCTGCTCGCCTCCGGAAAGCTCGGCAACGCGGCGGGCGCCGACCTCGCCGACTTTCAGCGCGCGCTCGACACGCTCTGCCGCGACCTCGCCTGGATGATCGTCCGCGACGGCGAGGGGGCGGTGCGGGTCATGGAGCTCGAAGTCACGGGCGCGAAGACCGATCGCGACGCCAAGCTCGCCGCCCATGCCATCGCCACGTCCCCGCTGGTGAAGACCGCGCTGCACGGAGGCGATCCGAACTGGGGACGCATCCTCGCCGCCGTCGGCCGCAGCGGCGCCCGCTTTTCATTGAAGAAGATCTCCCTCCACGCCGGCACCATCGCCCTCGTCTCCAACGGCGCCCCGGCGTCGTACTCGGAGAAGGAAGCGGCGAAGGTGTTCTCGCGCGAGCGCGTCCCGCTGCGCGTCGACCTCGGCAACGGAAACGCGCGCGCGGTCGTGCTGTCGAGTGATCTGGGGCACGACTACGTGAGCTTGAACGCGGATTACCGGTCGTGAGCTGCTGATCTGGAGTGCGGTAACGCGAGTTACCGCTCTTACTGATTTTGTTCGTCCTGCAACGCGAGCAGGTCCAGCCTTCGCTCGTGCCACGAGGCGAGATCTAACCAGCCACGGATTGCTGCACGAACAGAAGCAGTCAGAGCGGTAACTGGCGTTACCGCACTCCATAACGGTGGACCGGGGCTGCGCCCCGTCACTCCGGCCGGATCAGGGCCATCAGAATCTCCAGCGCGCTCTCCGACAGGTTCGTGAAGAACAGGCGGGAGGCGTAGAGCGTGGCTCCTCCCGGGCCGGCGCCAAGGCCGACCACGGTGCAGGTTTCGACCTTGGCGGGAGCGACGAAGCGCTCGCCGTCGATGGTGAAGGAGATCTCGACCGTGGCGCCGGTCTTCAGCACGCCGGTGTGCGTCGCGAGCACGCCTGCTTCGCTGATGTCGACCATGGTGCCTTCCTTCAGGCCGAGCTTCAGCGGCAGGTTCATGATGACCCTGAATCGATTGCTGCGCCGCACGGCGCTCATCGCCAGCTTGTCGCTCATTTTCGCGTGGAAGACCGCGACAAATCTACGCCTGCCCGCGCGCCGAAGCAACAGTTGCTAACATCGCGCGCCATGAGACGGATGCTTGCTGCTGTTCTGCTCGTCGCCACTCCCCTCTTCGCCGCGTCCAAAGAGCCTGTACGTGCACGCCGGGCCATGGTTGCGTCGACGTCGGAGATCGCCTCCCGCATTGGCGTCGAAGTCATCCGCAAGGGCGGCAACTCCGTCGACGCGGCGGTTGCGGTCGGCCTCGCGCTCGCCGTCACCTGGCCTTCCGCCGGCAACCTCGGCGGCGGCGGCTTCATGCTCATCCGGAAGGCAGACGGCACGGTCGAAGCGATCGATTATCGCGAGCGCGCGCCGCTGAAGGCCTCGCGCGACATGTACCTCGACGCCGATGGAAAGGTCGTGAAAGGCATGTCCACCGAGGGGTATGACGCGGTGGCGGTACCGGGAACGGTGGCGGGGCTGGCGTACGCGCATGCGCGGCACGGCAACCTGAAATGGGAAGAGCTGGTGGAGCCGGCGCGCAGGCTGGCGGCGGAAGGATTCGAGGTCAACTACCACCTCGCCCGCAGCCTCAGCCTGCAGAGCACGATCGACAAGTTGAAAGCCTTTCCGGAGAGCCGGCGCATCTTTCAGCGCGACGGCAGGTTCTACGAGCTCGGCGACACATTCGTGCAGCCGGAGCTCGCGAAAGTGCTCGAGCGGATCAAGGCGAACCCGCGCGACTTCTATGAAGGGGAGACGGCGAAGCTGATCGCGGCGGACATGCAGGCCAGCGGCGGGATCATCTCGCTGGAGGACCTGCGCACGTACGAGCCGACGCTCCGCAAGCCGCTGCGCACGACGTATCGCGGCCACGAGATCCTGACCATGCCGCCGCCGTCCTCGGGCGGGATCGCCCTCATCGAGATGCTGAACATGCTCGAGGCGTACGACCTGAAGAGCATGGGCTGGCAGTCCGCGCAATACACGCACACGCTGCTCGAAGTGATGCGCCGCGCGTTCGCGGACAGGGCCAGCTTCCTCGGCGACACCGACTTCGTGAAGGCCCCGATCGCCGCGCTGATGAGTCCCGAATACGCGGCCGAGCGGCGGAAGACCATTGACCCGCTGCGCGCCTCGTCGAGCCGCGAGCAGGGCGCCGGCGATCCCGCGCCGTACGAATCGCCCGACACCACGCACTACACGATCGTCGACGCCGACGGGAACATCGTCACGAACACGTACACGCTCAACGACAGCTACGGCTCCGGCGTCACCGCGCGCGGCACCGGCATCCTGCTCAACAACGAGATGGACGACTTCACCTCCAAGGTCGGCGTGGCGAACGACTACGGCCTGATGCAGGGGGAGGCGAATGCGATCCAACCGAAGAAGCGCCCGCTGTCGTCGATGACGCCGACCCTGGTGCTGAAAGACGGCAAGCCGCTCTTCGCCATCGGCAGCCCCGGCGGCCCGACCATCATCAATACGGTGCTGCACGTGATCGTGAACGTCATCGACTTCGGCATGAACATCCAGCAGGCCATCGACGCCCCCCGCTTTCACCACCAGTGGCAGCCGGACATGGTCTATTGGGAAGCGTTCGGCATGAGCCCCGACACACGCGCCATGCTGGAGAAGATGGGCCACAAGTTCCGCGACATCCCCGGCGCGGCGCGGACCCTCCCCTCCAACATCGGCGACGCACACGGCGTGATGATCGACCCCGTGACCGGCATGCGCATGGGGGCCAGCGACCCGCGATTGGGCGGAGTGGCGGTGGGCTGGTGAAACTGAAGGGGCCGTGCGATAGCATTCGCGGCCATGAAGACCGACAAGAAGTCGCTCGCCGCCTGGGCTGAAAAAGAGCGCGATCGCTTTGAAGAGACGCTGAAGAAGTTCGTCGAGATCCCCTCCGTCTCCGCGGACCCGAATCGCACCGGCGACATCCGCCGGTGCGCGGACGCGGCGGTGGCACTGGTGCACGAGCTGGGCGGCGAGGCGAAGATCCTCGAGACGAACGGCTACCCGATCGTGCACGGCCGCTTCCAGACCGATGCGAACGCGCCGACGCTCACCGTCTACAACCATATGGACGTGCAGCCGGCCTCGCGCGAGACGGAGCCGTGGAACAGCGACCCGTTCACGTTCACGAAGCAGGGCGACCGCTACTTCGGCCGCGGCACGACCGACGACAAAGGTCCCGCACTCAGCGCGGTCTGGGGCATTCGCGCGGCGCGCGAAGCCGGCATTCCGCTCAACGTGAACGTGCTGTGGGAGCTCGAGGAGGAGATCGGCTCGCCGAACTTCGAGGCGGCCATCAAGCAGTACGCAAAAGAGATCGCCACCGATCACATGCTGGTGTCGGACACCATCTGGGTCTCTCGCGAGCGGCCCGCCTGCCCCGCGGGACTGCGCGGGCTGCAGGGCTTTACGCTCTCGCTGGAGACCGGCCAGACCGACCAGCACTCCGGCGTCACCGGCGGCGCGGCGCGCAACCCGATCGGCGAGCTGATGCAGCTCGTCTCCGAGATGTACGACGCCCGCACCGGCAAGGTGAAGATCAAGGGCTTCTACGACGACGTCGAGCCGCCGACCAAGCGCGAGCTGGCGGACTTCGCCGCCTCCGGCTTCACGATCAAGGGTTTCAAGAAGGACCACCTCTTCAAGTCGCTGCGCAGCGACGATCCGATCGACGTGATGAAGCGCATCTGGGCCATGCCGACGTTCGAAGTACACGGACTGGTCGGCGGCTACACCGGCCCCGGGATCAAGACCGTCATCCCGCCGAAAGCGGAGGTGAAGATCTCGTGCAGGCTGGTCCCGAACCAGGACCCGAGGAAGATCCAGAAGCTGGTGCGCGAGTTCATCAAGCAGCGCAGCCCGGACGTGAAGCTCGAGATCGAGAACCAGATGTGGCCGTACAAGGCGCCGACCACCGGGCCGCTCGCGGACGCAATCAAGGACGCGATGAAGTTCGCCTTCGGCCGCGAGCCGGTCTTCGTCCGCGAGGGGGGCTCCATCGGCGCCGTGATCTCGATGGAGAAGGTCCTCAAGACCCCGGTCATGTTCCTCGGCCTCTCCCTCCCCGAGCACGGCTACCACGCGCCCAACGAGAACTACGACTGGCGCCAGGCCTCGGGGGGGATGATCGCGTTCGTGAGGTATTTCGAGAACGTGGCGAAGATGGGACGGTAGGCGCTGACGCGCTGGTATCGGGTGTCGGGTATCTGGGGCTTTTCGCTCGGGCGATACACCCCAGACACCTGACACCCGACACCATAGAATCGCGGCATGCGCAGAACCATAGCCGCCCTGATCCTGCTCCTCGCAGCCACCCACGCCCACGCCACCTTCTCCATCGTCGCGCGCGACCCGCGGACCGGCGAGCTGGGAGTGGCCGTCGCCTCGCGCTTTTTCAGCGTCGGGAGTGTCGTGCCGTACGCCAGCTCCTCGGCCGGCGCCGTGGCCACGCAGGCGAATGCGAACGTGACGTATGGGCCGCGGGGGCTCGAGCTGTTCGCGCGCGGTGCGACGGCGGAAGAGGTGTTGAAGGTGCTGCTGCGCGGCGATCCGAATGCGTCGTCCCGGCAGGTGGGGCTGGTCGGGCGCGACGGCACGTCCGGCTCTTACACAGGGCCCGATTGCATCCCGTGGGCGGGCGGCCGCAGCGGCCCGAACTACGCGGTGCAGGGAAACATCCTCACCGGCGAGGCAGTGGTCATCGCCATGGAGAAGGCGTTCCTCGAAACGAAAGGAACGCTGGCGCGGCGCATGTGGGCGGCCATGGTCGCGGGTGACGCGGCGGGCGGCGATTCGCGCGGCCGGCAGTCCGCGTCCCTGCTCGTGGTGAAGGAAGCGGCCGGCTACAACGGCGGCAACGACCGCGCCATCGATATCCGCGTCGACGATCACGCCGAGCCGTTCAAGGAGCTCGGCCGCCTGCTCGACTACGCCGAGATGAACTACGCCTGGAACGAAGGCTGGACCGCCTTCACTCAGAAACGCTTCGCCGAGGCGCTCGTCGCGCAGGAGCGCGCTGCAATCCTCGGCGCCGCGGTGCCGGAAGTGATCTACGACCTCGCCGTCATCCGCCTCGCCGCCGGAAAACGGGACGAGGCGCTGGAAGCGCTCGAGCGCGCGGTGAAGATGAACCCCAAGCTCAAGACGCAGGCGCAGCGGGACAAGGATCTGGACGCGTTGCGCGAGGATGCGCGGTTCAGGAAGTTCATCGAGTAGTTAGTTCATGACAGGCGTGCCGGCCCCACGTACCTCGCCCGCGGCCGGATCATCGAGTCCTGTGCGTACTGCTCGATGGCGTGGGCGATCCAGCCGATGGTGCGGCCGATGGCGAAGAGGGTCAGCGCCGAGCCGCGGGGCAGGGCGAGCGCGCGCTCGACGGTCACGAGTGCAAAGTCGAGCGTCGGCTCTTCCCCCACCACGCGTTTCCCGGCATCGATGAAGGCGCGGGCGAAGGTCAGCTCCTTCGACTTCGGGAGCAGTTCCAGCAGCAGTTGCGCGCGCGGGTCGCCATCGGGGTAGAGCGGGTGGCCGAAGCCGTCGGCCGGCTCGCCGCGGCGGAGGCGTTCCGCGAGCGCGGTGTGCAGCTCGCGCTTGCGGCGGAGCTCATCCCACAGCGCCGCGACGCGTGCGGTCGCGCCGCCGTGCTTCGTCCCTTCGAGCGCGGCCAGCCCGGCCAGCACCACGGCGTACGGATTCGATGCCGCCGAGGCGACGCAGCGGGCGGTGAACGCGGAGACGTTCAGCTCGTGGTCCGCGCAGGCGATCAACGCCGCGCGCAGAATCGCCGGCGCCTGCTTCGACTTCGGCGCCCAGGCGCGCGCGAGCGTCTCCTCCACCGTCGGCTCGAGCTCCTGCGACTCCGCGGCCACGCTGGTCAGCAGGTTCACGATCCGCCAGCCGGTCTGGGCAACGTTGCGGGGACGGAGGTCCAGGCCGAGCGGATCGCGCGCGGCCACGAGCGGCAGGACCGACTGCGCGCGATTGATGAACGGCAGGTTCGAGGCGCCGGGCGCGCCGGAGATCACGTGCAGCGGGGTGTCGAACACGTCGGCGTCGAACGAGCCGGTCCAGATCAGCGCCGCCACGTCCTCCAGCGATCGGGTGCGTGCGAGCTCCGTCGCGTCGTGGCCGCGGTAGTAGAGCTTCCCGTCGGCGATGAGCGTGATCGCGGACTCGAGGATCGGCACGCCCCAGCGTAGCGCGTGGGCGGCGGCTTTCTCCGGGTTGCGGCGCTCTTCCGCGCGGAGGCGGAGACGCTCGACGTCCTCGCGCGCGTAGCGGCGCTCGCGCGGCTTCCCGGGCGTCGGCTCGGAGCGGACGTAACCGCGGCTGACGTAGGCGTACAGCGTGGCGCGGTTCACGGCCAGGAGCTTCGTGGCTTGTTTTGCGTCGATCCAGTCGGTCTTGCGAGGCATTGTATTGATTATACGATCAATGTTGACACGCATGTAAACGGAACGTAATTTTCAGGTCATGAACAGTGGACTCGAAGGAATCGTGGCCGCGGAGACGCGGCTCAGCATGGTCGACGGAGAACGGGGCGAGCTCGTCATCGGCGGGTACCGGGTGGAGGAGCTCGCGGGCGCCTCCTTCGAGCGAACGGTCGAACTGCTCTGGGGAATCGCCGGCTTCAGCGGCTCGGTGAGAGCGGTGCCCCTGCCTCCACATACGCTGGCGTTGCTGCGCAGCGCCGCCGAGGCGCGCGTGGAGGGGATGGATGCGCTGCGCATGGCTGCGGGAACGCTGACGGCGAAGACGGACGGCGAGGCGGCGCAGTTGCTGGTGGGCGTGTTCCCGGCCATCGTGGCCGCACACTGGCGGCTGCTGCACGGACGCGAACCTCTGCAGCCGCGTCCGGAGCTCGGGCTGGCCGCGAACTACCTCTACATGCTCACCGGCAGCGAGCCGCACGAAGAGCTGGTGCGCGGCCTGGAGACCTATCTCAACACCGTCGTCGACCACGGCCTGAACGCGTCGACGTTCACCACCCGCGTCATCGCCTCGACCGGCTCCGACTTCGTCTCGGCGATCACCGGCGCGATCGGCGCGCTGAAGGGGCCGCTGCACGGCGGCGCGCCGGGACCCGCGCTGGACATGGTCTTCGAGATCGGCGACGTCGCCCGCGCGGAGGAAATGCTGCGCCGGAAAGTCGCCGCGGGGGAGCGGTTGATGGGCTTCGGCCATCGCGTCTACAAGGTCCGCGACCCGCGCGCCGACGTGCTCGCGGCCGCCGCCGCGCGCATGTTCACGCGCGCCGGCGACATGCACCTGTACGAGCTCGCCCGCGGCGTCGAAGCGGTTGCGCTGCGCGTGCTCGAGGAGCACAAGCCGGGACGCAGGCTGCAGACGAACGTCGAGTTCTACACCGCCCTCCTCCTGCACGGCCTCGGGCTGGAAGTGCCGCTCTTCACCCCCACCTTCGCGATCAGCCGCGTGGCCGGCTGGACCGCCCACTGCTTCGAGCAGCGCGGCGTGGGGAGGATCATCCGGCCGCAGAGCGTGTACGTGGGAGCGATGCCGGCGTAGCCGAAAACCTGGAGGCGCGCGCTCCGTATCCCATCACGGGAGGCCATCACATGTTCGAGCTGCTCGCATTCTTCGCCGTCCTTGCCGTCGTCGGGGTCGTGTTCGTCGCCGCGTTCGCGGTGATCAAGCTCGCGTGCGCGGCCGTACTGCTGCCGTTCAAGCTGCTCCTCCTGCCGTTCGTGGCGATCTTCCTGGTGATCAAGCTCGCGGTGATCGTCGCGGTCGGCGCCGCGCTGATCGCGATCCTCGTGCCGCTGCTCGTGGTGGGAGCAGTGCTGGCGGTGCCGATCGCGGTCATCGCGGCCATCGCCTGACCGGGCTGGAGTGCTTCTTGCTGGCAACGGGGCGTGAGTGAGAGAAAGCGAGCCCTGGTGGTCGATGACGACGACCCCATTCGGACCATGCTCGCAAAAGTCGTCGAACGTCAGAACCTGCAGGTCGATACCGCCCGTGATGGAGTCGAAGCGATCGAGCGCATCGACGAAGATGGCTACTCCGTCATCGTCCTCGACATGATGATGCCCCGCGTCGACGGCTACGGCGTCCTGCAGCACATGCAGACCCACCACCCGGACAAGCTGCGCTGCACCATCATCGCTTCAGCCGTGCCGGAGAGCGAAATCCTCAAGAAGTTCGAGATCCCGGTGTACCGGATCCACGCCAAGCCGTTCGACATGGCCAGGCTGATCGAGGATATCAAGGCGTGTACGACGACGTAGCGCGCTTCGCGCGGATGTCAGGTGTCAGGTGTCTGGGGGCTCTCGCCTGGACAGAGGCCGCAGCCGGGAAACCGCAGACACCTGACACCCGATAACGGCGCGTAGCGCTATCTGTTCGCGTACTGCTTCTCGTAATACGCCTTGTACTCCGCGCTCCGTTCCTTGATCGCGCGCCACCAGGGCTCGTTGTCCATGTACCAGCGGACGGTGCGGTCGAGGGCGGCGTCGAAGTCGGTGGTCATCTTGAAACCGAGCTGCTCGAGCCTGGCCGTGCTGACCGAATAGCGCCGGTCATGTCCCACACGGTCGGCCACGCGCTTGATCAGCGTGTCCGGCTTGCCGGTGAGCTGCAGGATGCGCTGCGTGATCTCGCGGTTCTCCCGCTCGTTTCCGCCGCCGATGTTGTAGACCTCGGAGTTGGTGCCGTGCTCGATCAGGAAGTCGATCGCGGCACAGTGATCCTCGACGAAGAGCCAGTCGCGGACGTTTTTGCCATCCCCATAAAGCGGCAGCGGCTGATCGTCGATCGCGTTCGTCACGAACAGCGGGATCAGTTTTTCCGGATACTGGTACGGCCCGTAATTGTTCGAGGCGCGGGTGATGATCACCGGCATCTTGTAGGTTTGTGCGTACGCGTACGCCATCCGGTCGCCGCCCGCTTTCGACGCGGCGTACGGGTTGCGCGGATTGAGCGGGTCGTTCTCGGTGAAGGAGCCGTCCTCGATCGAGCCGTAGACCTCATCGGTGGAGACTTGGACGAAACGCTTCAGGTCGGGCGCGTGCTTCTTCGCCTCCTCGAGCAGGACCAGCACGCCGTGGACGTCGGTCTCGATGAACGTCCCGGCCTCCATGAGCGAGCGGTCGACGTGGGTCTCGGCGGCGAAGTTCACGACCACGTCGACGCCGCTGCCGTCGACGCCCTTGTACGCCTCGGCCACGTCGTCCGGCCTGGCGATGTCGCCCTGCACGAAACGGTAGTTGGGCTTCCCCTCGTACTCGGCGAGGTTCTCGCGGATACCGGCGTACGTGAGCTTGTCGAGGTTCACGACAGAGGCGGCGTCGCCGTACTTGTTGAAGACGTATCGAATGAAATTGGATCCGATGAAGCCGGCACCGCCGGTAACGAGGTAACGCATGCGGCGCGAATCCTACTAAAATCCCGCCCCCCATGCGCGCACCCGTCTTCCGAGAGCTGAGAGACCTCCTTCGCCTGGCCGCACCGCTGGCCGCGGCGCAGGCGGGAACGCAGCTCATGGGCCTCGTCGACGTCGCGGTCCTGGGCCGTCTCGGCGCGCGCGAGATCGCAGGCTCGGGGCTGGCGAACGCGATCTTTTTCGCCTTCTCCATCATGGGCATGGGCCTGGTGATGGGCGTCGATCCGCTGATGTCGCAGGCAATCGGCGCGGGCGACCGCCTCCGTGCGCGCCGCGTCCTGTGGCAGGGACTCTGGCTGTCGCTCTGCGTCGCCATCGGACTGACGCTGGTGCTCGTCGGCGCGGCGCTGGCGCTGCCGCACATCGGAGCCCAGGCGGAGCTCATCGAGCCGGCCACGACGTACCTGCTCGTGCGCGCGACCGGCGTCCTCCCCTTCCTCGCCTTCTTCGTGATCCGCTCGTACCTGCAGGCGCTCGGGATCACGCGGCCGCTGCTGGTGTCGATGGTGGTCGCGAACGTCTTCAACCTGATCGCCGACATCCTGTTCGTGTTCGGCGGCACAGTGCTGCCGGAGTGGTGCGGGCCGCTGCGGAAGTTCCCGGCCATGGGCGTCGGCGGCGCCGCGCTGGCGACGGTGCTGTGCACGATCGTGCAGCTCGCGATCGTCGCGTACGCGGCGAAGAAGGCGGAGACGGAACGGGTCGAACATCGCTGGATCGGGATGGAAGTCGCCCGCGCCGCGACCGTCGGCTGGCCGCTCGCCCTGCAGATGGGTGCGGAGGTCAGCATCTTCGCCCTGGTGGGCGTGCTCGCCTCGCGACTCGGCACGATGCACCTCGCCGCGCACCAGCTCGTGATCGGCCTCGCCTCCTTCACCTTCACCGTGGCCCTCGGCATCGCCGCCGCCGGCTCCGTACGCGTGGGCATGGGCGTGGGCGCCCGCGACGTCGCCGCCACACGCATCGCCGGCCGTGTGGCCTTCCTCGGTACCGCGATCGTAATGGGCTTCAGCGCCCTCGCCTTCGCCCTGTTTCCCCGCGCCATCGCACGGCTGGTCACCGATCAGGAAAACGTGCTCGTGGCCTCCATGCCGCTGATGCTCGTCGCCGCCGTGTTCCAGCTCTCGGACGGCATCCAGGCCGTAGGCGCGGGCGTCCTGCGCGGCGCCGGCGATACGAAATACGCCTTCTACGCAAACATCGTCGGCCACTGGACCGTCGGCCTCCCCGTCGCCCTGCTGCTCGGCTTCAAGGCGGGATTGGGAATCGTCGGATTGTGGTGGGGCTTATGCGCCGGATTGACCGTCGTCGCGGCGCTGCTGTTCATAAGATTCGAAAAATTGTCGCGAACAGCCATTACCCCGGTGGGGTAGTTTGATTTAAAGCGCGCTGCGCGCGTCGTCGCACTCGTCGCATTCCCCCGCCCCATGGAGGAATACCGTTTCGTTTTCGAGCAGGTGCTGCATTGCGATCTCGACGATGTGGCGGGAGCGGGCGAGGCGTGCCTCGGCGTTTCCGACCATTCCGCGTCGCTGAAGCTCGCCGAGCCAGCGGTCGAGTAATGCGAAGTTTTCGCAGCAGTGATCGAGCTCGCTGTAATCGAAGCGCACCGGCCGGCCGCGCTCGAGCACTGTGACGTGTTGCGGGCGGAAGTAGCGCATGCGGGCGATGTTTTCGGCGACGTGAATGCTGGTATTGGCGTCGTGGCCTACGCCGAGGAGCAGGACCTGGGCGTCCAGATCCCAGGCGCGGCCGGGCGGGCTGTCGTGGCCGTGCGGGACGTCGATTGGATGCGGCGCGGTGATTTCCGCGGCGCGTGGCCCGAAGGCGGCGAAGGCGTGCGGGTTATTGCTACGAAGCACGCCGGGCATACGCCAGAACGTATCGGCGACGATGCCCATCCCTGCGCACGGGGTCGACTGTGGATCGAAAGGATGCTCGTCGTCGTCGGACATGCTCGGCATGACCAGCGTGCCAGCGGGACCGATGACGGACAGCAGGGCTTCAATGAGGCCGAGCGGGCCGCCTTCGACAGGCGCGACTTTCCTGAATGAGGTATGCACGACCAGTACGCCGCCGCGTTCTACGCCGAGCGCGGTCAGCGCGTCACGAATTGGATGGCTCATTGTTTCTGGCAACACCGGACCACCAATTTAGTCCGTTTCCACCCCTTCATCGAGAAATTAGTGTCTATGTGGCCGTCTGAGGGTAAGGAAACACGTCCCTACGTCACTCCTTAATCGAACCCGGTCCAGGACAATCTGAATTGGAGGCACCGCCTTATGCGTGTTGTCGTATCCGTCCTTTGTGCGCTGTTCCTGGCGCTGCCGGCCATTGCCGTGGAAAAGAAGAGTGGTGCCGCACTGACGGAGAGAGGGGTGACGTCGTACCTGTTGGAAAGTACGGCGAACGCCAACGTGGTCCGGGTCGAGCTCCGCGACCGTGGTCAGGTCATCGGCACGGTCACGGTCGAAACGCGATCTGCCGACGATCACATCATCACGTATGAACCGCTGGCCGGAGAGGCTTTCGTCATCGACGCGTTGATGTCGCGATCGGAGCTGACGTTCCGGACCGCGCACGAACGCGTCACGGCCAGGTTCGACAAGCAACAGACGAAGTGGAACCGCACCGGCTCCGACTCGCTGTACAGGCGCATCAAGCCGGAAGTCGACATCGCGGGGAGGTTGCTCGTCGAGTTGCAGGAGCGCGGGGTCGTTGCGTCGCCGGCGATTCCGCAGGCCTCCTCCGACGCGGCAAAGGTCCCCTGCAGCAGCCAGAAGTTCGGCGGCGTCAGCTCCGACCTGCAACAGGATCCAGGCACTGGTGGCGACACCGGCAGCGGGTCGTGCAGCGGCATCAGTTACGACTGTTCGGCCGCCGCCACGAGCGCGACGATGGCATGCAACAAGGCGAAGGCATCCTGCAATCAGCTCTGCTGGAACCAGTACTGCGTCGGGTGTTGCGGGTTCACCACGTGCGCCTCCTCATGCGAATCCGTCTGGTGCGGGGCCAGCGTCACCGGCAGGTCGTGCAGGGCCGGGGACCGGTAAAGGAGACAAAAAATGACACTTTTCCGATCCACGTCGACGCCTTTCCTTATTTCCGTTACATCCGCTATACTCCGCCACACATTGAAGGAGACGAACCTGCGTATGCGCGTTCCGCTGGCGTTGCTCTGCGTCGCTCTGTCCATTCCGGCCATGGCCGATGAGAAGAAGGCGGGCCCGCAGCTCTCGGAACGAGGCATCACCACCTTCATCATCCAGCGCGCCACCGCGCCGCGGCAGCTCAAGCTGCAGCTGCTCAGTCACGGCTTGCCCGTCGCCACCGTCACGATCGACGTACTATCCGAGGACGACCAGATCGTGAAATACGAGCCGGTCTCCGGCGAGACGCTGATCGTCGAACCGATGATGTCGAAGCAGCAGGTCACATTCCGGACGGAGCACGAAAGCATGACCTCCCGCTTCGACCCGAAGGCCATGCAGTGGAAGAGAACGGGCTCAGAAGCGATGTACGCGAGAGTGACACCGTCCGTCGAGATCGTCGGGGCCCTCATGACCGACTTCGCGGAGCGCGGCATCCTCCGCTCCCCTGAGCTGCTGTCGGCCGGCGCCCATTGACGGCAGCCGCGGTTGCCGCGGCCGCCCTTCTTCAGTAGATGTTCCAGCCTCTCGTCAGGTAGTCGCTGAAGAAGAAGACGAACATCACGGCCAGCCAGAGGAACGACGAGATCACCACGATCCAGGTCATGCGCGGCGAATGGATCACGTGCATGAACCAGAGGATGACCACCGTCGCCTTCACGATGGCGATGGCCATGGCCACGGCGGTGTTCATGGCGCCGAGGTCGATGCGCGAGACCCAGACCGTGATGACGGTCAGGACCATCAGCGCGGCGAATACCGCAAAGTACATCCCGAGCGGAGCCGCGTGGTGCGGGGCGGTGTGACCGGAGTAGTTCTCGTGATCCTGCATACGGGTCCTCAGACGAGATAGAGCAGCGGGAAGAGGAAGATCCAGACGATGTCGACGAAGTGCCAGTACAGGCCCATGATCTCGACCGGCGAGTAATACTCCGGGCCGAAGTCGCCGCGCCACGTCCGCTTGATGAACCAGAGCAGCAGTCCAGCGCCGATGATCATGTGCAGCGCGTGCAGGCCGGTCATCACGAAGTAGAACGTCATGAACAGGTGGACGCCGGGCGTGAGGTGCGGGGCGTCCTGCTGCACGAACGTGAACATCGAGCCGGGGAATAGCCCCTCGTGGATGTGCTCCGCGTATTCGTAGCCCTTCACGCCGACGAAGATCCCGCCGAGGACGAGCGTGAGGATGAGCATCAGCGTGGTGAACTTGCGCTTCGCCTGCTGCGCTCCCCACACCGCGAGGGCCATGGTCAGCGAGCTGCCGATCAGCACGATCGTGTTCGCGGCACCGATCTGCCAGTTCTGGTGATGCGAGCCGGCCTTCCACGCCTCGGGGTACATCTCGCGGTAGATGAAGTACGCGCAGAAGATTCCGCCGAAGAAGAGGATTTCCTGCGCCACGAAGAACCACATGCCCAGGGTCGAGGCCTCGTGCTGCTGCCCCATGTCCTCGAAGTGGTGCTGGAGGAACGGATGGTGATGCCCGTGTGTGTGCGGCTCGGAGGCGTGCTCCGCGCTATGACTCAGCGTCGCGTCTTCAGACATCCTGAGTCTCCTTCATCGCCTTGAGGAAGGCCGGGTAGTCATACGCTTCCCATGTCACCACCGGGGTCTCGTGGAAGTTCTCTTTCGGGGGAGGCGAGGTGGTGGCCCATTCGAGTCCGACCGCGCCCCACGGATTCGCGCCCGCCTTGCGGCCGAACTTCACCGACCAGGTGAGATAGATGATCGGCAGCAGGTAGCCGACCGCGAGGACCGTGGCTCCCGCCGTCGAGAGCACGTTCAGCACCTGGAACTCCGGCGCGTACGCGTGATAGCGGCGCGGCATACCGACGTAGCCGACCAGGAACTGCGGGAAGAAGGTCAGGTTGAAGCCGACGAAGACGAGCATCGCCGACAGGCGGCCCCACCACTCGGGATACATGCGGCCAGTGATCTTCGGCCACCAGTAGTGGAGACCGGCCATGTAGGCCATGATCGTGCCGCCGACCATGATGTAGTGGAAGTGCGCGACGACGAAGTAGCTGTCGTGCACGTGCACGTCGACGCCGAGCGCGCCGAGGAACAGGCCGGTCACGCCGCCGATGGTGAACAGGCCGATGAAGCCGAGCACGTACAGCATCGGCGTGTTCCACGACACCGAGGCCTTGTACATCGTGGCCGTCCAGTTGAACACCTTGATGGCCGACGGCACCGCCACGCACATCGAGAGGAACGAGAAGATCAGCGCCGAGTAGACCGAGATGCCGGCCACGAAGAGATGGTGCGCCCACACCAGGAAGCCGAGGAACGCAATCGCCAGCGACGAGAAGGCCACGAACTTGTAGCCGAACACCTTCTTGCGCGTGAACGCGGCCACGCATTCCGAGATGATGGCCATGCCCGGCAGAATCATGATGTAGACGGCCGGGTGCGAGTAGAACCAGAACATGTGCTGATACAGCACTGGGTCCCCGCCGAGCGCGGGGTCGAAGATGCCCACGTGCAGCACCCGCTCCACCATCAGCATCACCAGCGTGATGGCCAGGACGGGGGTAGCCAGCATGATCACCACGCTGGTCGCGTACATCGACCAGACGAACAGCGGCAGGCGGAACCAGGTCAGCCCCGGCGCGCGCATGCGATGCACGGTGACCAGGAAGTTCAGGCCGGTGAGGATCGAGGAGAAGCCGGTGATGAACGCGCCGAGGGTAATGGCGAAGACGTTGGTGTTCGAGTACTGCGTCGAGTAAGGCGTGTAGAACGTCCAGCCGGTATCGACGCCGCCGGTGATGATCACCACCACGCCGAAGATGCCGCCGACCATGTAGATGTACCAGCTGGCGAGGTTGAGCTTGGGAAAGGCCAGGTCCTTGGCCCCG
>DASQJY010000059.1:0-3800 GCA_035630815.1 Thermoanaerobaculia bacterium | reverse complement strand
GCCGCTGCCTTCCTCGCGCTTGTCGAGCATCTGCATGTTGTTGGCGATGATCTCGGTCCGGTACTTCTTCTGGCCCGTTTCCTTGTCATCCCAACTGTCGGTGCGGATCGAGCCGTCGATGTAGACCAGCTTGCCCTTGCGCAGGTACTGCCCGCAGATCTCCGCGAGCTTGGCCCAGGCGACGATGTTGTGCCACTCGGTGCGCTCCTGCTTTTCGCCGGCGCGGTCGGTGAACTTTTCGTCGGTCGCGACGGTGAAGCGCGCCACCGAATTGCCTTGAGGAGTCGAGCGGATCTCCGGGTCTTTGCCCAGGCGCCCGACGAGGATGACTTTGTTGATCATGAGGTGATTCTCCTTGCCGCGTTGAGAGTGCCGGGCCGGCCGGGTGGCCGGCGCTTCCGCGGTTCAGTGTGGTTCGCGAATTCTACCTGCTCCGCCCGCGCGGTGGACGAACTTCTCCCGCCTGTAGAATCGCCCCCGAAATGCGGTGTGTCATTCAGCGCGTACTCAGCGCCTCGGTGTCCGTGGGAGAGGAGCGGGTCTCGGAGATCGGCACCGGAATGCTCATCCTGGCCGCGGTGGAGAAGGGAGATTCCGAGCGGACCATGGCCGATACCGCGAAGAAGCTCCGCGAGCTGCGCATCTTCTCCGACGACGCCGGCAAGATGAACCGCGACGTCGCCGAGGCGCACGGCGCGATCCTGGCGGTGTCGCAGTTCACGCTCGCCGGTTCGATCGCAAAGGGACGCCGTCCGAGCTTTGACAAAGCGGAGGAGCCGGCGAGGGCGCGCGAGCTCTTCGACCTCTTCCTCCGCGAGCTCGCCTCGACCGGTATCGAAGTCCGCACCGGCCGCTTCCGCGAAATGATGAACGTGACGCTGGAGAACGACGGCCCGGTCACGTTCGTCTACGAGGGCTGAGGGCCGAGGGAAAAACCGGCGGAGTCCCTCGGCCCTCAGCCCTCCCTTCAGTACCGGTATTGCGTGTGCAATCAGCGAGGGGAGCTCATGCCATGAAGGACACTCCGAGGGACGACTGGCAGGATGAGAGAGGCGGACGGATCGACCCGTTACGGAACCCGCGGCCGGATTCGGACGGGACATTGGGCGACGACGAGCGGATCGACCAGGCCATCGCCGAGTCGTTTCCGGCGAGCGATCCGCCGTCATGGACATCGGGAAAAGATGAGTAGGAGTCGTGGATGAAGTCGAAGTGGGAGACCCGGGCGGGGAAGCGCATCCTCTATTGCAACTTCAACGAGTTCGAGAAGGACGTGGTGGGGCTCGGCGCCGAGATCGACGCCGTCGATGAGCTGATCCTGCGCGAGCCTCCCGATTCCGTGCTGCTGCTCGTCGACCTGCGCGGCACCGTCACCTCGTCGGCGGTGGTCGATCTCTTCAAGAAAAGCTCCGCGAAGACGAAGGGCTACGTCCGCAAGCAGGCCATCATCGGCATCTCCGGCATCCAGAAGATGCTCGCGCAGGCCGTAGCGTGGTTCTCGCGTGAGACGTTCGTCCTGTTCAACACCCCCGACGAAGCGCGCGACTGGCTGGTGAACGACAAGAGCGACGCGGGAGTGGTCGTAAAAGGCGCGTGATCGCGTTGTAACGGTTTCCGTCCCGACGTCACTACTGACCAAAAGGGAGGAATCGTTGAATGCGATATCTCGGTCAGTTGCTGTTCGTCTTGTTGTTCTCCGCGGCGGGCGCCGCGGCGCAGCCGCTCTACCAGTTGCACGACACCGGGGCGCTGTGGCGCTTTACCGGCGTACCGTGCAGCGGCTCTACGTGTCCCGGCTGGCAGCGGCTGGACAATAACCCGAGCACGCGCGAGGTCGCGGCCGCGGGCGGGCAGGTCTATCAGCGTCACGTCGACGGGCGCATCTGGCGCTACACCGGGACGCCCTGCAGCGGTTCCTCGTGTCCCGGCTGGCAGCGCATCGACAACAACCCGAAGACCATCGCGCTCGCGGCCGGCGGTTCGTCGCTCTACCAGTTGCACAACGACGGGCGCATCTGGCGCTACACCGGGACGCCCTGCAGCGGCGACAACTGTCCCGGGTGGCAGCAGCTCGACAACAATCCGAAGACCAGGGGCATCGTCGCCTCGGGGGCGGATCTGTACCAGCTCCACACCGACGGCCGCGTCTGGCGCTTCACCGGCGCCGCCTGCAGCGGTACCTCCTGTCCCGGCTGGCAGATGCTCGACAACAACTCCGCCACCGTCTCCATCGCCGCCTCGGGCGGCCAGCTCTACCAGCGCCACAGCAACGGGAAGGTCTGGCGTTTCACGGGGACGGCCTGCAGCGGCGTCTCCTGCCCCGGCTGGCAGCAGCTCGACAACAACACGAAGACCATCTCCATCACCGCCGCCGGCGGGCGCCTCTACCAGCTCCACAACGACGGCCTGATCTGGCGCTGGACCGGCACCGCGTGCAGCGGCACCTCCTGCCCCGGCTGGCAGCGCATCGACAACAACCCGCGCACCAAGCAGCTCGCCGCGCCCCCCGACTTCCTCTTCCAGCGCCACGACAACGGCTCCATCTGGCAGTTCACGCTGACGCCCTGCACCGGCGACTCCTGCCCCGGCTGGCGCCAGATCGACAACAACCCCCGCACCCGCACCATCGTGGCCGGAGGCGACTGAGCCGGAGCACGGCGACGCCAGTCGCCGTTCTTACTGTTGCCGTGCGTGCCGAACGAGCGACGCATGCGCTCCGAGGCTCGAGGTAAGAGCGGCGACTGGCGTCGCCGTTCTTACCCGTCGCCGGAGCGACCACGACCTCGCCTCCTCCTCTCGCTATACTCCCCCACCTTATGCAATACCGACCCACCGAGATCGAGCCGAAATGGCAGCAGCGATGGGCCGAGGGGCGGGTGGCTGAGATCGACGTCACTGCCCCGGGCGACAAGCTGTACATGCTGAACATGTTTCCCTATCCGTCCGGCGACCTCCATGTCGGGCACGGGCGCAACTACATCCTCGGCGACGCGATCTACCGCTACTTCCGGATGCAGGGGCGGGCCGCGCTCAACCCGATGGGGTGGGACGCCTTCGGCCTGCCCGCCGAGAACGCGGCCATCAAGAACCGCACGCATCCGCGCCCCTGGACGCTCGCCAACATCGAGCGGATGAAGAAGCAGTTCGCGCGCTGGGGCATCCTTTACGACTGGTCGAAAGAGATCGCTTCCTGCGAGCCGGAGTACTACCGCTGGAACCAGTGGCTGTTCCTCCAGCTCTACAAGCGCGGCCTCGCGTATCGCGGCACCGCTCCGGTGAACTGGTGCCCGCAGGACCAGACCGTCCTTGCGAACGAGCAGGTGGTCGACGGGCGCTGCGAGCGCTGCGGTGCGCTGGTCGAGCAGCGCGAGCTGTCGCAGTGGTTCTTCAAGATCACCGAATACGCCGACCGCCTGGACGCGGGGCTCGACACGCTGGAGCACTGGCCCGAGAAGGTGAAGCTGATGCAGCGGAACTGGATCGGGCGCTCACTCGGCGCGGACGTCGACTTTCCGGTGCCTGCGCTCGGCCATCCGCTCCGCGTCTTCACTACCCGGCCCGACACGATCTACGGCGCGACGTTCATGGTGCTCGCGCCGGAACATTCCGACGTGCCGAAGCTGATCGCCGATCATCCCGACCGTGCCGAGATCGAGGCGTGGATCACGGCGGTGCGCAATCAGAGCGCTCTCGAGCGGCAGGAGCAGGGGAAGGAAGGGCGCTTCACCGGCAAGTACGCCGTCAACCCCTTCACCGAGGAGGAGATCCCGATCTGGCTCGGCAACTTCGTCCTGCCGCAG
>DASQJY010000058.1:0-80304 GCA_035630815.1 Thermoanaerobaculia bacterium | reverse complement strand
CGAGGGCCCGCTCGACGCCGTCTTCGATACCGACCGTGCCGGCGGCCATGAAGTAGCGAACCACAGCCTCATCGCCGAAGCGCGCGCCGATGTAGGCCATCAACGCCTGGCCGTAGCGATAGGGGAAGTAGCGCGGGTCGCGGGTGAGCTGGTTGATCGTCGGGAGGCGGTCGTGATCCGCCGCGTCACGGATCCACATCGCGGTCAGCGTGTCGACCCGGCCCTTGGAGAGGTACTCGGCCATGCCCTCGACGATCCACAGCGGCATCTGCTCGAGCGCGAAGCGGCGGCGGTTCTGCACGGCCTGCGCGGCGATGTCGTACTGGAAGACGTGGACCATCTCGTGGCCGAGGACGTGATCGTTCTGCGCGTAGTCGCCGGTGAGCGGGAGCACGACCCGGTTCATGAACGCGTCGGTAAAGCCGCCCGTCCCTTCCCCGATCCGGCCGCCGGTGGTGGTGGTCTGGTGAAAGTCGGCGGCGTTCGCGTAGAGAACGATCGGCTTCTTGCGGAAGGAGTGGTTGAACACGCGCGAGAGGCGCGCGTACCACCGCTCCGACATGCGTGCGATGTCCTGCACCACGTCCGCTTCCTGGTCGTAGTAGTAGATGTCGAAGTGCTCGGTCTGGAGGACTTTGAAGTCGAAGTTCTCCCACTGGACTTTGTTCCGGCCGAAGTACTGGGCCTGGGCAGCGGGAGCGAGGAGGAAGAGGACAAGAGCGGACAACACGAACCGCGACAGGACGCGCATCAAGACACCTCGGTCACTAATTGATACTAATTCGCCCCCGGCTGCAAGAGCGTCGCCAGTGGCAGGCTCCGGCATGGAGGAGTTTGCCGACTCTACAGGCTCAAGTTCGCAGTTTCGCAACAGTTATTCGCGCGACGGCCCGGGTGTTGCTGGTCCACTGGCCATGCGCACCGCACTCATCGCCCTTCTTACGATCTTCCTCGCCACCGCTGCCTCGGCGGACCTCATCGTTCCGCAGACGTCGGCCTCCCGAATCCTCATCCCGATCGCCGGTGAGACCCCGGGTGCGTTCGGGACGCACTTCCGCACCGACATCAGCCTCACCAACTTCCGCGAAGTCGAGCAGCGCGTGGCCCTGCGCTGGCTGCCGGCCGACCGGAGCGGCGCCGATGTCCCGCTCCGCTTCATCACCATCAACGGCCGCAGCGGCATCTCATCGAACGACTTCGTCGGCACGGTCCTCGGGCAGACCGGTCTCGGCGGGATCCTGATCTTCGGCGTCGACGCGCAGGGGCAGTTCGACGACGACGCGCAACTGCACGCCACCTCGCGCATCTGGACGCCGGAGCCGAACGTCCCGAACGGCACGATGTCGCAGGCCTTCCCGGCCATCGTCTACGAGCCGACGATTTCCCGGATCAAGTGGATCCTCGGCATGCGTCGCAGCGAGCAATACCGCCTCAACGTCGGCGTGGTGAACCCCCACCCGAACGCGATGGCATTCCGCATCCGCGTCATCACTGCCAACGCCACGGTCGAGACGCGCGACCTCATCCTGCAGCCGTACTCGATCCATCAGGAAGGGATGGCCGGAACAGCCGAGCCGTTCCAGATCATCGTCGAGACGACCGAGACCACCGCAAATGCCTGGCAGTCGTGGGCGTCCTCGATCGACAACGTGACCGGCGACGCCTGGTCGCAGATGGCGTTCCGGGCGCCGAGCGCGCCGGCGACGCCGTAAGGGGGGCAATCCCTGACAGGCTGACAGCCGCTCTGTCCTCCCTCACCGACACAGCGTCCCGATCCCGGCTCATCCGTAGGATCTGCTGTCGCGTAAGTGCTTGATTCTGCACGCATCCAGGACGGCAGGCCGCTTGCGATAGGAAGAGGCCAGACGGAGGAAACAGATGAAACAGAAACTGACCACACTCGCCCTCGCCGGCACGCTCGTCCTTGCCACCGCGTCGACCGCCTCGGCGCTCACGCTGCAGCAGAACCTGCGCAACGACGACACGCAGACGCAGACCCGGACCGGAACCAATGCCCCGGCCACGGTCCGTACGCCGCAGGGCGAAACGGCGCCGTTCATCTTCGGCAGCACGACCACGGTCGAGCGCGCCACCTCGCGTCCCGCCGCGGTGACCGCACGCCAGTCCGAACGCCGCGCCCTCAACGTGCAGATCCGCAACGTCCAGCGTCAGTACCTCAACCTCAAGCGCACCGGCAACTTGCGCGCCGCCGAGCCCTACCGCGTCGAGCTCGAGCGCCTCAAGGCACAGCAGCGCACGCTGAACCGCACGGCAGTCGCGAGCCGCAGCAAGTAAGTTGCTTCAACGAACTGAGGCATAGAATGGCCGCCTTCATGGCGGCCATTTTCTTTACCGGGTTCCCCGGCTTCCTCGGCTCGGAGCTCCTGCCGCGCGTTCTCTCCCGCGGCGACGATCATGCGCTCTGCCTGGTGCAGCCGAAGTTCCGTCCGCTCGCGGAGCAGCGGGCGCGCGAGCTGAACCTCGGCGACCGCGTCCGACTCGTGGAAGGCGATCTCACCCAGCCGCTCGATCACATCGACGTAAGCGACGTGCGGGAGGTCTACCACCTCGCCGCCGTCTACGATCTCTCCGTCGCCCGCGACGTCGGCATGCGCGTCAACGTCACCGGCACGCAGCGCGTGCTCGATCTCGCCGAGCGTGCCCCGCGCCTCGAGCGGCTGCACTACGTCAGTACCTGCTACGTCAGCGGCCGCCATCCGGGCGTTTTCACGGAAGACGACCTGGAGAACGGTCAGCGCTTCAACAACTACTACGAGGAAACGAAGCAGCTCGCGGAAGTGGAAGTGCGGAAGCGGATGTCGCGCATCCCTACTACCGTCTACCGGCCCTCGGTCGTGGTCGGCGACAGCAGCACCGGCGCGACGCAGAAGTTCGACGGGCCGTACTTTGTCATGCAGTGGCTGATGCGCCAGCCGCGCATCGCCGTGCTGCCGGTGGTCGGGCGCCCCTCGCGCTACCGGTTCAATGTCGTGCCGCGCGATTTCATCATCCGCGCGCTCGAGCATCTCACCGCGCTCAAAGGCAACGCGGGCCGCACGTATGCGCTCGCCGATCCGGATCCGCTCACCGTGGACGAGACGATCGACACCATCGGCGCTGCCACCGGATGCAAAGTGCTGCGCATCCCGCTCACGAAGACGATCGCCAAGGGCGCGCTGCAATACGTCCCGGGCGTTTATCGTCTGATGCGCATCCCGCCCGCGGCGGTCGACTACTTCGTGCACCCCACCACGTACGACACCACCAACGCCACGCGCGAGCTGGCGGCCGCGGGAATCGTCGTGCCGCGCTTCCGCGACTACGCGCCGCGGCTGGTGGAGTTCGCGCGCGCGCACCCGGAGATCGGCTCCGCGGCTATGGTTTGATGAAGGCGGAATTGAAAATTGAAAATTGAAAATTGAAAAAACGAACGCTCCGCCGCGCGGACCCGTGCTGCCTCTTCCGATTTTTCAATTTCTAATTTTCAATTTTCAATTCCGCTTCACTTCACCTCGTCCCAGATCTTCACGTCTTTGCTCTCCTTGAGGAACAGCGAGCCGACGATGAAGGTGATCACGGCGATGCTGATCGGGTAGAAGAGGCCGGCGTAGATGTTTCCGGTTCGCGCGACCAGCCAGGTGGCGATGAACGGGGTGAAGCCGCCGAACCAGCCGTTGCCCATGTGGTACGGGAGCGAGAGCGAGGTGTAGCGGATCTTGGCCGGGAACGCTTCCACGAGGAACGCGGCGATCGGGCCGTAGACCATGGTCACGAAGATGACCTGGATGAAGACGAGCAGCGTCATCGTGACCGGCTGCAGCGGCGCCGAGGCGGCGTGCATGGCCTTGTAGATCGGGTAGTAGGCCAGCGCGGCGATCAGGTTCCCGAGCATCATGATCTTCTTGCGGCCGATGCGGTCGGAGAGCGCGCCGAAGACGATGAAGAACGGCGTGCCGAGGGCCAGGGCGACGGCGACGATGATGTTCGCCTTCACGAAATCGACCTTCAGCACGTTCTGCAGGAAGAACAACGCGTAGAACTGCCCCGTGTACCAGACCACCGCCTGTCCCGCCGCGGCGCCGAAGAGGACGAGCAGGATCACCTTCCAGTTCTTGCGGTTGCCGAGGGAATCGCGGATCGGCGTGGCCGAGGTCTTGCCGGCGGTCTTGAGCTGCGTGAAGAGCGGCGATTCCTTGAGGCGCAGGCGGATCCAGAGCGACATCGCCACGAGCAGGATCGACAGCAGGAAGGGGATGCGCCATCCCCACGTCTTGAACGCTTCCTCGGTCATGTTCAGGCGCACGATCAGGATCACGCCGAGGGAGACGAAGAGGCCGAGCGTGGCGGTGGTCTGGATGAAGCTCGTATAGAAACCGCGCCGGTTGTCCGGCACGTGCTCGGCGACGTAGACCGCCGCGCCGCCGTACTCACCGCCGAGCGCGAGGCCCTGGATGAGGCGCAGCCCGACGAGGATCAGCGGTGCGGCGATGCCGATCTGTTCGTACGTCGGCAGCACGCCGATCACGAACGTCGCGCCCCCCATGATCAGCAGCGTGACCAGGAACGCGTACTTGCGTCCCACCAGGTCACCCACGCGGCCGAAGACGATCGCCCCGAAGGGGCGCACCGCGAAGCCGGTGGCGAACGTGGCCAGCGTCAGCAGGAAGCCGGCGGTCGGGTTCTCCTTCGGAAAGAAGAGACCCGACATGATCGCGGCGAGGCTGCCGAAGATGTAGAAGTCGTACCACTCGATCATCGTCCCCGCCGCGGCCGCGGCGATGACTTTCCAGACCGGGTAGTCGGGGCGCGCTTCTGTTGATTGCATGGGGGCGCATGATAACGGGAGGGGCGCATTCGCGCCGGTATCGGGTGTCAGGTGTCTGGGGTTTGTCGCCCGGGCGAAAGACCGCAGACACCCGACACCATCAGGCGATTACTTCGCAGCCACGAGGACAGCTGCTCCGCGTCCCGCCGCAGGCGCGAGCACCTTCGCCAGCTGCACGTCGTGGCCATAGATGTCTTCCACGAAGTGCACGTCGCCGTTTTCCTGGGCGATGGCGGTGGCGTAGAAGAGGACGACCGAGATCGGGCGCTGCACCTTCACGTAGACGTCGTCGCGCTTGCCGTTCATGGCGGCGGCGATCTTTTCCTCGGTCCACTCCGGCTGGGCGCGCAGGACCCAGGCGGCCAGCTCGGCCGGGTCTTCGACGCGGATGCAGCCGTGGCTGAAGTCGCGGCGCGAGCGGGCGAAGAGCGCCTGCTGCGGGGTCGAGTGCAGGTAGACGTGGTTGTCGTTCGGGAAGAGGAACTTCACCAGGCCGAGGGCGTTGTGCGTGCCGGCGGTCTGGCGGACGCGCAGCGAACCGTTCTTGATGCGGCGGATCGTGTCGGCATCGACCGCCGTGCCGGCGCTGCGGCCCGCGTTGTCGACCAGCTCGTAGCGGTTGCGGGCGAGGTAGCCGTGGTCCTTCTCGATCTTCGGGAGGATCTCGTGGCGCTGGATGTTCGGCGGCACGCTCCACGACGGGCGGAAGACGACGTGCTTGATGTCGCCGTCGAAGACCGGGGTCTCATGGCGGTCCGCCTTGCCGACCACGACGCGCATGGTCAGCGATTCATCGCCGTCGCGGGCGGTGAGCTTGAATTCCGGGATGTTCACGAGGATGGCCGGGCCGTCGAACTGCGCCGGGATCCAGCGCCAGCGCTCGAGGGCGAGCTCGATCTGCTCGACGCGCTGCGAGGCCGGGGTGGCGAGCTGCGCGAACGTGGTCTTCCCGATCACGCCGTCGGCGTCGAGGCCGTGGCGCGCCTGGAAGTGCTTGACGGCGTCGACGAGCGCGCCTTCGTAGCGCGTGCCGCTGAAGCCGGAGGTCAGGTCGCCGTTGCGGCGGAGGATGGTCGCGAGCTGCGCGATGCCGGCGTATTCAGATCCCGGCGCGAGCTTCGCCACGAGCGGCAGCGGCGCGTCGTTCTGCGATTCCGCGGCGATGCGGCGGTACTTCGCCAGCGCGGTGAGGAGGCGGCGGTAGTCGGCGTGCTGCGGCTCGACGGACGCGAAGACGGCGTTGACGTCGCCGGCCGCCACCACGCGAGAGGCGAAGAGGGGGAGATAGAGCTTGTTGTCGTCGACGTCGAGCGCGAACTCGACGGAGTCCGGGCGCACGCGGCCGATGCGGAGGTCGGAGGCGTAGCGCATCATCGCGGTGGTGAGCGCGACGTCGAACGCGGCCAGGGCGTTGTCGGTGCGGAGGGCGTTGACGCGCGAGGTCCACTGGCCGGCGTCGTAGTCGGCGGCGTCGAGGCCTTTCGAGGCGGCGTTCTCGAGGATGGCGATGACGGCCTGCGCCTGCGGGGTCGGGCGGCCGTTGCGCGTCCAGGCCAGCAAGTAGCCGGCCGGTGCGTAGAAGGAGCGGACGTCAGCCGACGCGGCGCCGGCGAGCGACTGCACGAGCCGCGCGACCGGAGTGGCCGGGGCGACGTCGACCATTTGTGCATGAATCGAAACCGTGGTCAGGAGGATCAGGACGAAGGACAGCTTCTTCATGTCCTCCAACATAGGAACGATTTGCGGCGCAATTGTGGCCGGATCGGAGAGAGATTCAGGGGAGTTGTATGGGGTTTGTGAGGTCCGTCACGGTTTCGCCTGTGGCGCGTGATGCGGGTCACGGAGCGGGTGTCGCTTGATAGTGGTGTCGGGTGTCGGGTGTCTGGGGTGGTTCGCCCGGGCGACAAGCCGCAGACACCTGACACCAATTACCCGCGCCGCAACTCCACCACCGTAATCTCCCCACCAACCGCCAAACGGGTAGGCGGCCCCCAATACCCCGTCCCCCGGTTCACGTACAGCCACGTCCGGCCGACGCGGTGCAGGCCGGCCACGATCGGCTGGAAGCGCTTGATGACCAGGTTGAAGGGGAAGAACTGCCCTCCGTGGGTGTGGCCGGAGAGCTGGAGGTCGACGCCGAGGCGGTCGGCGGCGCTGGCGGTCTGGGGGCGGTGGGAGAGGAGAACCTTGACCGCGTCGGCGGGCGCGCCGGCGAGGGCGCGGTCGGGGTCCTGCTTGTGCGTGTAGCGGCCGACCGGGTCGGTCACGCCGGCCATGACCAGCTTCGCGGCGCCGCGGGTGATGACGCGGTGCTCGTTCTTCAGGAACTCGAGACCGGCCTCCTGCAGCGCCGGGATCCATTCGCTGGCGCGCCAGTAGTACTCATGATTTCCGGTCACGTAAAACGCGCCGTCGCGGGTGCGCAGGTCCCGTAGGGGCTGGATGTGCTCCCGCGACTGCTCAAGCGAGCTGTCGACGAAGTCGCCGGTGATCGCCACCGCGTCCGCGTTGAGGGCGTTGGTGCGGTCGACGAGGCACTGCACGAAGCCGCGCTGGATGGTGGGGCCGATGTGGACGTCGCTCCACTGCACGATCCGGTAGCCCTCCAGCTCTTGCGGGAGGTTCTCGATAGGGATGGCGACGCGGCGGACGCGCGGCCAGCGCGCCTGCACCAACCCGATCAGCGAGAGGGCGCCGGTGGCGTAGAGGATGGTCAGGCTGACCGCACGCGCATCGAACGGGAAGCGCGCCAGGAGCGAAATGCCGCGCAGGACGTCGCCGAGGAAGACCAGGACCAGCAGCGTCGAGAAGACGCCGAGGATGGCGTAGCCGGTGAGCTGCGCCCGGTGGGTGAACATCGCGACGGCCGGGATGACCGTCAGCGCGAGCAGGAACAGCCAGCCAGCCGCCGGCGCGAAGCCGGCCGCCGCCGCGCCGGCCAGCAGTGGACGTCCGGCATAGGCGAAGAACGCGAGCCACAGCAGCGCCATCATCGCCAGGCGGGACTGAGATGCGAGCGCGAGAGCGCGAGGTCTGCGTTTCATGAGGACGTCAAAACAGGGAGGAGGGCGGGGATCATCCCGTTATGGAGTGCGGTAACGCCAGTTACCGCTCTAACTGCTTCTGTTCGAGCTTCAGGCGCGGGTGTATCCCCCGCCCGGTGGGAGACGCGGACCCTCGCCTGACGCACGAACAAGAGCAGTAAGACCGGTAACTGGCGTCACCGCACTCCATAAATGGCATCATTGACACTCCAATGCGTTCCCTCGTCCTCCTCCTGGCATTGTCCCTGGCCCCCTTCCTCCGCGCCACGACGTACTTCGTCCCTTCTGACGCCGAGCTGATCCAGCGGGCGGACGACATCGTGATCGCCGCCGGTGTCGCGTCGCTCGCGGAGAGGACGCAGACGCGTGTCACGCTGCGCATCGAGGAAGTGCTGAAAGGCGAGCGCACCGCGGGCGACCATCTCGTCCTGACGGAGTCGGGAGGGCGTGCGCTGCTCGTTCCCGGCTCGCCGCGCTACGAGCCGGGTGCGCGCTATCTCGTCTTCACCGAAACCAACTCCGCCGGGGAGCCGATCACGTTCGGCATGTCCCTCGGGCGTTTCACGCTCGACGGGCAGCTTGCGCGGCGGCACGGCATCTCCGGCTTCGAGACCAACCTCGAGCCGCACGTGGAGCGCGATCGCGACGCTCGTGCGTTCGTCGAGTACATCCGCGGCATCGTCCGGCAACGCGTGGCCCCGCAGGGGTCGTACTTTGTCGACGCCGAAACGCCGCTCGTGAACGCCTCCACGAACCTGACCCGCGCGAGCTACCTGCTCGAAGGGGACTATCGCTGGGACGGCGTTCCGGACGCGAGCCTGGTCCTGAGCGGCGACCCGGGCCCTGCGTTCGACGCGCCCGCCGCGGCGGTGCGCGGGGTCGAGGAGTGGAACTCCACCGAGTCGAATATCGCGTACGTCCTCGCCGGCCGGGATGACACCGCGCTGGGCGGGCTGGAGGAGCCCGACGGGAAGGACACGATCCTCCTGGGTGATCCGAACAACGAGATCCCCTCCAGCGTCGCCGCGAGCGGCGGGGCGTGGGGCGATTACGACTACACGCTGGACGGCGAGACCTTCGTGGCCATCGTCGAAGCGGACGTGGTTTTCAATTACCCCTTCGCGGGCGGTACCTCCTGTTTCACCACCGTGATGACGCACGAGCTCGGCCACACCCTCGGCATCCGTCATTCGAATCACGCAGGCGACGAGCGCCCCTGCCCCGCGTCCTACGACTGCGCCACCGACGCGATCATGCGCGCGGCTGTGGTCTGCGGCCTCGACGGCCATCTCCAACCGTGGGACCAGCGGGCCGCGGCGGTCGTGTACGGCGCCGGTCCTCCTCCGCCATGTGACGAGGCGCTGCTGACGTCGCATACCGAGAGCACGACCGTGAAGATCGGGACGGAGGTCACGCTGACGATGACCGCCATCGGCACCGCGCCGCTGACGTACCAGTGGTACATGGGGGAGCGCGGCGACCGTTCCCAGCCGGTCGGGTCGGGTCCTGAGGTGAAGGTGACGCCGAACGGCACCACGCAATACTGGGCGCGGGTCGCGAACGCCTGCGGCAACGACCAGGGGGAGCAGGTCACGATCACGGTGCAGAAGAGCTCGAAGCGACGCCGTTCCGTCCACTCCTGAGCCTGTTTCTTGCACGTTCCGGTCTCGACGAAGGAGGGTTTCCTCATGTGGAGATCTGCTGAGCGCTATCACGGCGGAGGACGCGGAGGCTACACCAGCAGCGGTGGCAGCTCCCCCCGCGGCACAAACCGAGAGGGCGACCGCTACCAAGGCGGGAGCCGCGGCGGCTACACCACTGGCGGCACTCCACGGCCGGAGAAAGGGGCCGCGACGAAGGACGAGCCGCTGCAAGAAGATTGGCGCCGCAGGCGCTGAGCCGCGTAGGTGTAACCGCCGCGTGCATCCGGCATCGAATATCGACGGAACCTGTTCCGTTTGATATGCAGCAAGGAGGCACGCGGTGTTTCGTAACCTGATCCATATCCCTATCCTGGTTCTCCTCTTCGGCTGCGCCCAGTCGCAGTCGCAACCGCTGACTGCCGCCGAGTCCAAAGGAGGATCGATGACGCAGCAAGCCGACCCGAACGCCACCAAACCGTCCGACGCGGAGCTCAAGAAGAAGCTCACGGACATGCAGTACAACGTCACGCAGAACTCCGGCACCGAGCCGCCGTTCCGCAACGAGTACTGGGACAACCACAAGCCCGGCATCTACGTCGACGTCGTCTCGGGCGAGGCGCTGTTCTCGTCGCTCGACAAGTTCGACTCCGGCACCGGCTGGCCGAGCTTCACCAAGCCGCTCGACCCGGCGAACGTGACGGAGCACAAGGACCGCAAGTTCTTCATGACCCGCACCGAGGTGCGCTCGAAGCAGGCCGACTCCCACCTGGGACACGTATTCGACGACGGTCCGGCGCCGACCGGACTGCGCTACTGCATGAACTCGGCGTCGATGCGCTTCATCCCGGCGGAGAACCTCGAAGCCGAGGGCTACGGGCAGTACAAGAAGCTGTTCGAGCCGCAGCCGGCGGCCGATCCGAAGACGCTCAAGACCGCCACCATCGCGGGCGGCTGTTTCTGGGGCGTGGAAGAGCTGTTCCGCGCGATGCCGGGCGTGGTCGACACCGAGGTCGGGTACACCGGCGGCAACGTGGCGAACGCGACGTACCAGAACCACGAAGGACACGCCGAGGCGATCAAGATCACGTACGACCCGGCGCGCGTGTCGTACGAGGAGATCCTCGAGTACTTTTTCAAGCTGCACGACCCGACCACGCTCAACCGCCAGGGGAACGACGTCGGCACGTCGTACCGCTCCGCGATCTTCGTGCACGACGACGAGCAGCGCCAGGTCGCCGAGCGCGTGAAGGCGAAGGTCGACAAGTCGGGTGCGTGGAAGCGCCCGGTGGTCACCGAGATCACGCCCGCGAAGGAGTTCTGGACCGCCGAGGCGTACCACCAGGATTACCTGCAGAAGAACCCGGGCGGCTATACCTGCCATTACGTGAGGCCGGTCAAGTTCGAGTAGTGCGGCGAAACAGGAGCAGGTCACGTGCGAGCGTGACCTGCATCCCTTCGACCTCTTGCAGCCGTTCCTGCTCTTTCCGCCGCAAACCGCGATAGGTGGACGTCAGCACATCCTGAATCGCATCGCGATCGAGCTGCACTACGTGTCGCACGAGCTCGTGACGCTGCAACTCGAACTTCGGGGCGAACAGCGCGACGGTGCGCTCCACGCGGTCGCGCTCGACGCGCTCCCCCTGCACCGCTTCGCGCAGCTCGACGAGATCGTCCGCGCCCGGGATCGCCACCAGCAGCGTCCCGCCGGACGCGAGCACGCGATGGAACTCGTCGACGCTGAGGCGCGCCGTGATCGACGTGACGGCGTCGAACGACGCGTCGGCGTACGGCAGGAAGCGGTCGGCGTTCGCCACGATCCACTCGCAGTCCGGGTAGCGCTTCGCCGCGAGCTCGATGGCGGGCACGGAGATGTCGACGCCGCACGCCTGCACGCCATACGCGCGGCGCAGGGCGTCGGTGTGATGTCCCTCGCCGCACCCTGCATCGAGCAGCGACTGGCCCGCGTTCATCGGCACCGCCCGCACGACGGCATCGACGAGCGGATCGGCAAAGCCCCGCTCGAGAAATCGCCGCCGCGCCGCGACCGCGTCCGACGTATCACCCGGGTTCTTCGAACGCCGGTCCTGCGGCTGCAACAGGTTCACATAGCCACTGCGCGCCACGTCGAACGAGTGCTGGTTTGCGCAAACATAGCGCCGCTCCTCCCTCTCGAGCGGCGCGCGGCAGTCGCGAACGGTGCAGAGCAGTCGCACCGCCGCATCGTGGCACAAGTCGTCGCGGTGGCATGGGGGAGACGACGGGAGGCCTCCGGCGGGCCGGTGTGACCGGCAGCACTGGTCGCCCAAGGCTGAGCGCACGCCTCTCGCACGAAGCGCCGTCCGTGCGCAAACAAGTGCCGCCGGTCACACCGGCCCGCCGGAGGCCCCTCGTCGTCTCTTCTCAGCGTGCCGACTGCACCACGTCGCCGGTATCCACCTGGCCGCGCTTTACGCGGATGAACGACTTGCCGGTGAGGCGCTGGTAGTCGCGAAAGTAGGACGGCAGTCCCTCGCCCCATTTCGCGTCGCGCTGCAGTTGGTAGTGGAGGTGGGGGAACATCGAGTCGCCCGAAGAGCCGACCTCGCCGATCTTCTCGCCGCGCTTCACGCGCTGGCCCGGCTGCAGCTTCACGGTTCCCTGGCGCAGGTGTGCGAGGACGCTGAATTCGCCGTTACCGTGATCGAGGACCGCGTAGTTGCCGAAGATCTGGTGCAGATCCTTCATCACCGCCTCGAAGTCGAGCGGTGCGCGCTGCAGCTTCGTCCCGTCCGGACGGTCGCCCGCCGCGCTCACCACCACCCCGTCCGCCGGCGCGAGCACCGGCTGCCCGAAGCCGAACCACTCCTCGTTCGTCTCCCCGTTGTTGCGATGCATGCGCCCCTGCTCGTCGACGATCGTGAAGTCGTACGCATAGCGCGTCATGTTCTCGTTGATCCCGAGGGCCGTGGTCATGTCGCCGGTGACATCGAGGCGGCGGTGATGGCTGAGAAAGTCGTGGCCGTCGTGGACGAAGACGCGCCCGCGCAACGGGAGGATCAGGTCCGCCTTCGTCTCGTAGCGCCGCGGTTTCACCGTGATCGAGGCGCGTTCCTCACCGAGCGTGATGTCGTAGCGGATGGCGTGCAGCTCGACATCTCCGTCGAACTCGGGGAAGGGGTTGAAGATCACGAGCTTCTTCCCCGGCGCCAGCTCGCGGTGCGGCAGCGTGGCGATGGAGTTGCCGTTCGACGTCAGCCGCCGCTGCAGCACCATCCCCCCCTTCGCATCGAGCACCGTCGCTTCAACCTCGTCAACGGTGACCGTCGCGCCGCCCGAGCTCTCGAGCAGCAGATCGAAATTGAGCGCCTGCCCGCTCTTCGTCTGCTCGATGAGCGGCACGGCGGGGATGGTGGTGATGGTGACGGAGAAAAGCAGTACGGCGAGTTTCATGTGCGGGATACTACGGCGAGGAGGGGGAAAGGTTAACCGCGTGCCTACGCGTCCGCGCCCTTGAAGCGGAACCTCGTCACTTCGCTCTCGAAGTCCTGGCCGCTGCGGACGAGGCTCTGCACGGTGTCGGTGAACTCGCGGGCGATGGCGTCGTTCTTCTGGGCGATCTCGAGCATGACGCGGGAGGCGTCGGCGATGCGGTCGGTCTCCTGCAGCTGGCGCTCGAGCAGGTCGCGCATGGCGCTGGCGTCGTCGGAGATCTTCTCGAGCGCCACCGTGATCCCCCGTCCGGCGGTCGACTGCTCCTCGGTCGCGCTTTTGACCTGAGCCGCGATGTCGCGCACGCGCTCCGACTCCTGCGCCATGAGCTGCGTGCCGCGCGCCTGTTCGCGGGTGGCGCGGTTCATCTCGGAGATGTGGTCGGACATGCGGGAGGTCACCTCGTGCAGGCGGCGGCTGGCCTGCGACTGCTCGCCGAGGGCCCGGGTGATGCGCGTGGCCATCTCGAAGGAATGCGTGGCGCTGCCGACGATCTTCTCCAGCGACTGCGCCGCGTCCTGCGCGAGGCGCACGTTGTCCGTGACGCGGGTGACCCCTTCGTGCATCTTGGAGACGGCCTGCTTCGAGCCGCTCTGCACCGCCTTGATGATCGTGCCGATCTCCTTGGTCGAGCCGCGCGTCCGCTCCGCGAGCTCGCGGATCTCGTCGGCGACTACGGTGAACCCGGCGCCATGCTCCCCCGCCTGCGCGGCGATGATCGCGGCGTTGAGCGATAGGAGGTTGGTGCGGTTCGCGACCTCTTCGATCACGTTCAGGATCTGGCTGATCTGGCCGACGCTGCGCTGCAGCTCGTCGATCGTGCGGGCGGTGCTCATGGTCAGCTCGTGCGTGACGTTGATCCCTTCCACCGTGCGATTCACCGCCTCGCCGCCAGCCTGCGCGTCTTCGCGCACCTGCTGCGCCAGGTCGGCGGTGGACTGGGAGCTCGACAGCAGCTCGCTCACGGTCGAATCCATCTCCGCGACGAACGACAGCACTTCATCCCCGATCCCCGCCAGCACCTCGGTGCGGTTCGACATCTCGTTCATCGACGCGTGCATCTCCGTCGTCGACGACGAGGTCTTCTCGACCGACTGGAAGAGGTAGTCCATGCTGCGCGCGACCTCCTCGGCCGAGGCTTGCAGCTCGAGCGCACGGGCCGAGGCGTCCTGCGTGAGCCCGGCCACGGTGTCGGCGGCGTTGAGCACGCTGCTGATGCCGCCGCGGACGTTCTCCAGCGCGAGCGACGAGCTCTCGGTCAGCTCGCTCTGGTTCTGGGAGCGGGCCAGGAGCATCTCCGTGCCGCCGGTGATGACGCGCACGCCGTCGGTGATGGTCGAGCCGCTGCCGCCGACGCGCCCGAGGAGGCGGCGCAGGTTGGAGCGCGTCTCGCCGAAACTGTCGGCGAGCTGCCCCACCTCGTCGTCGGCAAACACGCGCGGCGCGACGTCGAAGTTTCCGTCAGCCATCTCGCGGGCGAGCTCCCGCAGCGCGTGCAGCGGGCGGGTCACGTCGCGCGACAGCGCCACCGTCGCGGCGCTGAAGACCGCGGTGGTCAGCAGCGCGACGATGAGCGTGTAGAACGTGATCTGGAAGGGGATGTTCTTGTACGGCGTCCAGGGGATGGCGAGCACGAGGATCGAGCCGTCCTTGAGCTTCGCGAAGCGGCTCACGTGCGGTCCGATGAACGCGCTGCTGTCGCCGGTGCCGATGCGGCGGATGGCCGTGACCTCGGAGGGATCGAGGGGATCTTTCGTGCTGGTCATCTTCCCGCTCGGGTCGATGACGTGCAGCGAGTACTCGGCCGGGATGTAGATGCGCATCGTGTCGAGCACGGCCGCGTCGACCCTGGCAACGATGTTTGCGTTCTCCAGGACGCGCTCGAAGCGATCGGCGGCGGAGCTGATGGCCAGCATCTCCAGCGTGGTGGAGACGCGCGAGGAGATCAGCAGGATCAGCGCGGCCGAGGAGATGGTGAGCGAGCCGATGAAGACCAGGGCGATCTTCTTCCCGAGCGACAGCTCGCGCCCGGTGTAGTGCACGCGCTGCCCCTCGGCCGCTTCGGTCAGGCGATGCTTGCCCATCGCGTAGCCCCAGACCACGGAGACGAACGCGGCGATCATCGCGGCGACGAAGAAGTAGGCGAAGCCGAGCGGCGAGGGGAGGAACACGGCGGCCGCGACCAGCGCGAACAGCGCGCCGCCGCCGACCCACAGAATGACAGAGAGGAGCTTCGTGCGGTCGAGGCACTCCGACATCGCACGGGAGAGGTCGCCGTTCCCGGCCAGCGCCCGCTCGACCGCTTCGGCCTGAGGCCGGACGGCGAGGCTGAAGACGACGCAGCCGAGGCCGTACATGACCGCGAGCATGAGCGCGAGCGACAGCGCTCCTCCCAGCGTCAGCTGCACGACCTGCGAGAGGAACAGGAGCGCAGGCGGGATGCTGAGCGCGATCGGCGGCACGAGGAGCCAGAGCAGGTATTTGCGCGTGAAGGACATGGGGCGTGGCGCGATTATAGGCGGGCGCTGGTGTCGGGTGTCAGGTGTCAGGTGTCTGAGGCTTTAGGGCTGGCGGGACATGAGCCGCCAGCCGCTACACCCCAGACACCTGACACCCGATACCCGACACCAGCGCGCATTGCGCACGCGACATGCAAAAATGCTCCATCGTGCGCTTGCGGGTGGCGATCGTGGTCATCGCTGTACTGGTCGGGATCGCCGCGGGAGTCGGCAGCTACACCTTCATCTACGCCAAGGGCTACTCCTATCTCACGAACGATCCCGCCGCCTGCGCGAACTGCCACGTCATGAACGAGTACTACGCGGCCTGGATGAAGGGGCCGCACCGTTCCGTGGCCGCGTGCAACGACTGCCATACGCCGCACAGCCTGATCCCGAAGTACGTCGTGAAGGCGTCGAACGGTTTCTGGCACTCCTTCTACTTCACGACGGGACGCTATCCCGACCATCTCGAGATCAGGCCCAGTAACAGGCGCGTCGCCGACAAGGCCTGCTTGCATTGCCACAGCGAAATGACGGAAGCGATCGGCAACCAGTCGTGCATCCGCTGTCACTGGGACGTGGGACACATGAAATGACGAAGAAACGGCTCGCGCTCCTCCTCACCATCACGGCCATCGTGGCTGCCGCCATCGCCGTCGGCATCACCGCGCTGCTCGTGAACATCTTCACGCGCAAGACAGAAGCGCGGGAGCCGTTCTACCGCGTCGTCGAGCTGAACGAAAACATCACCGATCCGGCGGTCTGGGGGAAGAACTTCCCGCTGCAGTACGACGACTACCTGCGTACCGTCGATCAGGTGCGCACCCGCTACGGCGGCAGCGAAGCCGTGCCGCACGTGCCGTCCCAGGCCGACCCGCGGTCGGTGGTCGCGCAGTCGCGGCTGGAGGAAGATCCTCGCCTGAAGACGATGTGGGCCGGCTATGCGTTCGCAACCGATTTCCGCGAAGAGCGGGGGCACGCGCACATGCTGAAGGACCAGGCGTTCACGGAGCGGCAGCACGTCGCGAAGCAGCCCGGCACCTGCCTCAACTGCCATGCCTCGATGCCGGTCGCGTACAGGACCGCGGGCGGCGGCGACATGTGGAAGGGTTTCGACGCCATCAACCGGATGCCGTACTTCGAGGCGGCGAAGCTGGTCCAGCATCCGGTGGCCTGCATCGACTGCCACGACCCGAAGACCATGGCCCTGCGCGTGACGCGCCCGGCGTTCATCGAGGGGATGCGCAACCTGAAGAAGGATCCGAGTTACGACCCGAACGTACACGCCACGCGGCAGGAGATGCGCACGTACGTCTGCGGCCAGTGCCACGTCGAGTACTACTTCAAAGGCAAGGAGAAGCGCCTGACCTATCCGTGGCATCTCGGCCTGAAGGGCGACCAGATCCTCGAGTATTACGACACGCAGACCGATCACGCGGACTGGACGCATGCGGAATCGGGTGCGAAGGCGCTCAAGGCGCAGCATCCGGAGTTCGAGATGTACAACCAGGGCATCCACGCGCGGTCGGGCGTCGCCTGCGCCGACTGCCACATGCCGTACAAGCGCGAGGGGAGCCTCAAGATCAGCGACCACCACGTGCGCAGCCCGCTCCTCAACATCAACCGCGCCTGCCAGAGCTGCCACCGCTGGGAGGAAGCGGAGCTGCGTGCACGCGTGGAGACGATCCAGCAGCGGACGTACGAGATGCGCAACGTGGCCATGGACGCCCTGATGTCGCTCATCGCGGACATCAAGACCGCCGGTGCCGGCGGCGCCTCGCAGGTGCAACTGGACGAAGCGCGCAAATACCAGCGCAAGGCGCAGTTCCTGCTCGATTTCGTGGAGGCGGAGAATTCGACCGGGTTCCACGCCGACCAGGAGGCCGCGCGATTAATGGTGCTGTCGGTCGATTATTCGCGCCGGGGAGAGCTCGCCTTGCGCGGCGTCAATCCCGGGGCGGCGGCCTTGCCGCAGCCGCAGATCCCGCAGTTGCCGCCGGTGCGGGCGCAGGTATCATCGCCGGGTGCTGAACGCTGAGACAGCCGGCGGCGGGGCAGAACGCCGCCGCTATGGACGGATCAAGCTCGACCAGACCCTCGGTGCGAGTTTCGGGGAAACGCGTGCCAAGGTGCTCGAGCTGTCGATCGTCGGATTTCGGATTGCGCATGAAGGGCGCCTGCCGGTGGGCGAGGAGCGCCGCCTGCTCGTCGACTGGCAGGGCGCGGCGATCGATCTCGGCTGCAAGCTGGTGCGCTCGTCGCTGTGGCGCCTCGCGAGGACCATGGGTCAGCAGAGCATCTATCACTCTGGCCTGCGCATCACGGACGCGTCGCGCGACTCGTTCGAGCAGCTGCGCGAGCTGGTGGGGGAGCGCATCCTCCGCGCCCTCGAGGAGCAGAAAGCGAACGCGCGCGGTATCCCGCCCCTCGCCGCCTACATGTACCAGCCGGAGAAGGGCGATCTCTTCCGCCGCTGCGAGCTGATCGACGGCGTCTGGCGCAAGAGCGAAACGATCCGCAGCGACCAGCCGCCGAACGGCTTCACGGTCTCGGCCGAAGTGGACCCGCACCACGTCGACCTCCTCTGCCGCACCTGGGAGTCCACCACCGACGAAGGCCGCCGCCTGACCCAGATGCTCGCGGAGCTGTCGCTGAGCAAGGCGGAGGGCGTGCCGACGCGGAGGTATGTGCCGTGAGATTGTTGGGCCGGGTATCAGGTGTCAGGTGTCTGGGGTTCTCCGGCTGACGAGACAGAAGCCGTAAGCCGCAAATCCCCGGACACCCGACACCTGACACCCGACACCAACTCCCACCCCCCGTGCTACGCTACCCCCCACAATCGTCATGTCCTGGTGGATCTGGGTCGTCATCGGCTTCCTGCTGCTCTGTGTCGAGTTCGCCTCGACCACGATGCACCTCGGCCTGTTTGCCGTCGGGGCGTTCGTGACGGCCATCGTGGTCGCGACCGGTGCGAACGTGCCGTTGTCGGGGCAGATCGTGATCTTCACCATCACCTCCCTCCTCTCCTTCTTCTTCATCCGCCCCGCGCTCATGAAGAGATTGCGGCTGGATGAGAAGAAAGTCGTCGATTCCCTCGTTGGGGAACAGGCGATGACGCTCGAGGACATCGGGGTGGGAGGGAACGGGCGGGCGGAGATGCGCGGCACCACCTGGAGCGCGCGCAATATCGGGGAAACGGCGCTCATTCGCGGACAGCGGTGCATCGTCGCGGCCGTGGAAGGTCTGGTCCTCCACGTCCGTGCTTCATGACCACCAGAATCACCGGCAAGGAACAACACCATGGGTAATCTGATCGTTGCAGTCGTACTCGCGGTTTTCGCGATGATCGTCATCTCGAAGATCGTGCGCGTCGTGCCGCAGCAGCAGGCGTGGGTCGTGGAGCGGCTCGGGAAGTACTCCGGCACGCTCGACGCGGGCCTGCACATCCTCTTTCCCTTCCTCGACGTCGTCCGCTACAAGCACTCCCTCAAGGAGATCGCGCTCGACGTGCCGGAGCAGATCTGCATCACCAAGGACAACGTCCAGGTCGGTGTCGACGGCGTCCTCTACTTCAAGGTCCTGAACCCGGAGCGCGCCTCCTACGGCATCTCCGACTACAGCTACGCCATCCAGCAGCTCGCGCAGACGAACCTTCGCTCGGAGATCGGCAAGATCGACCTCGACCGCACCTTCGAAGAGCGGACGAACATCAACCGCGAGGTCGTGGCCGAAGTGGACAAGGCCTCGGAATCGTGGGGCGTGAAGGTCCTGCGCTACGAGATCAAGAACATCACCCCGCCGCAGGACGTGCTCGCGGCGATGGAGAAGCAGATGCGCGCCGAGCGCGAAAAGCGCGCCGTGATCCTGACCTCCGAGGGTGAGCGCGACGCCGCGATCAACAACGCGGACGGCCACAAGGCGCAAGTCATCAAGAACTCGGAAGCGAAGCGCCAGCAGCAGATCAACGAGGCCGAAGGTCAGGCCCAGGCCACGCTCGCGATCGCTCAGGCGACCGCGGAAGGCATCCGCAAGGTGGCCGAGGTCATCAAGATGACGGGCGGCTTCGAGGCGATGCAGCTGCGCCTCGCGGAACAGTACATCGTGGAGTTCGGCAAGCTGGCCAAGTCCGGCAACTCGATGGTCGTGCCGGCGAACATCTCCGACGTGACCTCGATGCTGCAGATGGCGATGGGCGTGATCAAGCAGACGCCGGAAGTCGCCGCCGCGGCGACGAAGCTCCCGGTCCGCCCGCAGGTCTGATGCGCAGGATCGCCGCAACCGCAGCGCTCATGGTCTTCTTCTCCGCCGCCGCGGCGGAGAAGAAGACGGACGGCCGCTCGTTCCGCCTGCCCAAGAAGGAGAAGGCGGCGGAGGCCGTGGAGGCGCCGGCGGCGACGCCGGTACCGCGTGCGTTTCAGTTGCCGAAGAAGGCGGACGCGCCGGCGCGCGCTCCACAGGAAACGGCCGTTCCACCGGCTGTGGAAGCACCGCCTGGTGAGGTTGTGCCGGCAGCAGCGCCTGCCGCTCCGGCGACCATCGCGCCGCCAGCCGCTAAACCCCAGACGCCCAAAGCCGAAAGCCCCAAGCCAGCCGACAAGAAGGCTCCGAAAAAGACTACTTTCCGCCTCCCTGTCAAAAAGTAACACTACCGCTCCGCCGCGGAAGTTGCATACTTGCCCTCCTTATGCAACTCAGTCACAGCGTCGCTCCCCGCATCCGCCTTGCCGTCGTCGGGACCCTCGTCCTGCTTTGTTTCGCCAACGTCGCTTCCGCGGCCATCGACGCGCATCAACTCGGCGCGCGTTATGACGGAACCAACTCGAACATCACCTTCAAGGTCTACTCCTCGCGCGCCACGCGCATCGAGGTCTGGATCTACAAGACCGCCTCCGGCGCGCAGGAGCGCGTCAACTACGTCATGACCAAGGACCCGGCCACGAACATCTGGTCGAAGACGGTCTCGGTCGCGACGCTGGTGAACACCTACACGATCACCGGCACGGTCTATTACGGTTACCGCGCCTGGGGACCGAACTGGACGTACAACGCCAGCTGGACCAAAGGCTCCTCGCTCGGCTTCGTCAGCGATGTCGACGCGCAGGGGAACCGCTTCAACCCGAACAAGCTCCTCCTCGACCCGTACGCCCGCGAGGTCTCGCACGACCCGCAGACGGCCACGCAGACCGACGGCACCCGCTACGCCTCCGGGTCGCTGTATCGCAACATCGACAGCGGCGCGAGCGCGGCCAAGGGGATCGTGCTCGCCGCCGACGCCACCTCCACCGGCACCAAGCCGACGCGCGCGCTGAAGAACGACGTGATCTACGAGGTGCACGTCAAGGGGCTGACCGCGAACGACACCTCCATCTCCGCCAGCCTGCGCGGCACGTACGCCGGTGCCGCGCTGAAGGCGTCGTACCTGGCCGGCCTCGGCGTGACGGCGGTCGAGTTCCTGCCGCTGCAGGAGACGCAGAACGACACCATCGACGTCGACCCGAGCTCCGGCACGGGCGACAACTACTGGGGGTACATGACCCTGAACTTCTTCGCCCCCGACCGCCGCTATTCGTCGAACAAGGCCGCCGGGGGACCGACCACGGAGTTCAAGAACATGGTCAAGGCGTTCCACGACGCCGGCATCAAGGTCTTCGTGGACGTGGTCTACAACCACACCGGTGAAGGTGGCCTCTGGTCGTCCTCCGACACCACCACCGCGAACGTGATCTCGTTCCGCGGCCTCGACAACGTGACGTACTACTCGCTCTCGAGCGACTTCCTCTCGTACTACGACAACACCGGCACCACCGGGAACTACAACACCTTCAACACGGCGGCGCAGAACCTGATCGTCGATTCGCTGGCGTACTGGAAGAACACGCTCGGGATCGACGGGTTTCGCTTCGACCTGGCGCCGGTCCTCGGCAACACCTGCCAGCACGGCTGCTTCAACTACGACAAGCTCAACTCCGGCACCGCCCTCAACCGCATCGTCGCCGAGATGCCGGCCCGTCCGGAAGCCGGCGGCGCCGGTGTCGACTGGATCGCGGAGCCGTGGACGGCGGTCGGCGATTACCAGGTCGGCAACTTCCCGGCCGGTTGGGCGGAGTGGAACGACAAGTTCCGCGACTCGTTCCGCAAGGACCAGAACAAGCTCGGCACCGACGCGGTGACTCTCGGTGAGCTGGCGACGCGTTTCGCCGGCTCGTCGGACCTGTACGGCGACGACGGGCGCAAGCCGTGGCACTCGGTCAACTTCATGATCGCGCACGACGGCTTCACGCTGAAGGATCTCTACAGCTGCAACGGCAAGAACAACACGCAGGCGTGGCCGTACGGTCCGTCCGACGGCGGCTCGGACAGCAACAACTCGTGGGACCAGGGCAACGTCGCGGCCGACCAACGCCGGGCGGCGCGCAACGGGATGGCCTTCCTGGCGCTGAGCGCCGGCACGCCGATGATCGGCGCCGGAGACGAGATCCTCCGCTCGATCCAGTGCAACAACAACCCGTACAACATCGACTCGTCGGCAAACTGGCACTCCTGGACGCTGAACGCGGACCAGACGAATTTCAAGACGTACACGTCGCGCCTGTTCGCGTTCCGCAACGCCCACCCGGCCCTCCGCCCGGCGAACTTCTACTCGGCCGTCGACAACAACAGCAACGTGATGGAGCAGCTCCGCTGGTTCAAGCCGGACGGCAACGTCCCCGACTCGACATACTGGAACAACGCGAACAACCACGCCATCGCCTGGCGCATCGACGGCACGGAATTCAGCGACCCTGCCAGCGCCATCTACACCGCCTACAACGGCTGGTCCGCCAGCGTGACGTTCACCCTCCCCTGGCCGGGCACCGGCAAGTCCTGGTACCGCGTGACCGACACCTGCAACTGGGCCGAGGGCACGAACCAGGTCGTCACCCCCGGCAGCGAAACCTTGATCGGCGGCGAGTGGACCACCTACGGAGTGTGCGGGCGGGGGTTGATCGTGCTGATCGCGAAGTAGGAGAAGGTGGGCGGGGCACGTCTTCCACCGCCTTCCCTCGTACAATATCCATGCGATGCGCATCGCGCTCACAGCGACGCTGCTCCTGGCGATCTCGTTCGGCGCCTCTGCCGGGGTCATCGCGGAGCTGGCGAGCGGGTCCGGTGGATACGCGCACTGCTCCTGCCCCATCAAGGGGCCCTGCTGCAAGGGTCCGGTCTGCAAGATGGAGCTCGCGCGGCGCCACGCCGCGGGTGTGACGCTGCAACCGTGCGGCGAGCCCCCGTCCGATGCGGCGCTGCCGTTGCTTCCGCGCTGGATCGCGCTGCTGCCGCAGGCACCGGCGCTCGACGTGGCGACCGCGCCGGCGCATCCGTTCGTCGCGGATGACGTGCTCCCGGTCGCTGGCTTCGTGGCCATCCCCGACCACCCGCCGCGTCCTCTTCCCGCGACCGCCTGAACGCATCAGCGAGAAGAAAGGATTCGCGCATGAAGAGGATCTTCATTGCGGTATTGCTCGCATTGGCGAGCATGCCGGCGCGTGCGGGGTGCGGCTCGTCGTCGTGCCCCATCGATACGCACGCGCTCAATGGGCCGTCGCAGGGCGGCTTTACGTTTGATTTCTCGGTGCAGTACCTCAACCAGGACCAGCCGCGCATCGGCACGCGCGACGCTGCGGTCGGCGAGCTGGCCGGTGCGCATCATGACGAGGTGAGCACGCTCAACCGGATCGCCACGGCGATGGTGGGCTACGCTCCCTCGGACCGGCTGCAGTTCAGCCTCAGCGTCCCGTTCGTGTCGCGCGAGCATCACCATCTCGGCAGCAGCCACGGCCACGCGCGCGGTCCTGCGACCGAGCACAACGTCGTGCCACAGTCGTGGGACATCAACGGCCTCGGCGACATCGTCCTGCAGGGACGCGCCGCGGTCGCGCGGACGAGTCTCTGGGTGCTGGGCGGGGTGAAGCTCCCGACCGGCGCGGACGATCGCGTCAATGCCGAGGGGGAGGTGGGCGAGCTGCCGATCCAGCCGGGGAGCGGGACGACCGACGGCATCATCGGGCTGTCATGGGAACGTGCCGCGGCTGTGCCGTACTTCATCACCGCGACGTACCAGTTCCGTGGCGGCGAAACGCGCGGGTACCGGCTCGGCAACGAGCTGCAGGTGAATGCGGGAGGGGCGTATCCGCTCCGCGGCAACGTCGAAGCGCTGCTGCAGCTCAACTCGCGGTTCCGCGCCCGCGACAGCGGCCACGACGCGGAGTTCACCGGCGGGACGTATGTGTACGCGACGCCGGGCCTGCGCTGGTCGGTCGGGAGCGGCGCGCTGTACGCGCTCGTGCAGTTGCCGGTCGTGCAGGACGTCAACGCGATCCAGTTGACGTCGCACGCGAACTACATCGTGGGAGTGCAGACGAGGTTCTGAGCCCACTGTCATCCCGAGCGAGGCTGGGTGGGAGGGTGTGAAGCGAAGGACCCCCTGCGGTGCGCGACCAGCGCGCTGTCGGAAGGGGTCCTTCGCCGTGACGGGAGCTTCGCTCCCGTCAGTTCCAGTCCTGTCCCGCTTCCAGCTTCTTGATGCCGGCGGCGAGCGCGGTCTTGTTCACCTCGTCCGGCGCCTGCGCCAGGGCGAGCTTGGCGTGCTTCAGCGCGTCCTTGTAGCGGCCGGCGGCCGAGTAGCCGCGCGAGAGGCCGACGTGCACCGGCCACTGGTTCGGGTTGCGCTTCGCGTTGAGCTCCCACACGCGCAGCGCATCTTCCTTCTTCCCCTGGTTCAGCAGCTGGCGGCCGTACGCGTGGATCTCGAACGGGCCGGCGGTGCGGTGGTTGATCGCACGCTCGCGCGTCGCGGCCGCGTCGGCGGTCTTGCCGGCCGCGTCCTGCGCGGCGGCGAGCGTGTTGAGGGTCTGGAAGTTCTCCTGGCCCACGAACTGGCGGTTCACCGCCACGTCCGCGAACTCGAGCGCGTCGTTGGGGCGCTTCGCCTGCAGCGCGTACTGCGCGGCCGTGACCCAGTTGTTCCAGCTGAAGCCTTTCGCACCGCGAAGGTCGTTGCGGATCGCCGCCAGGTGCAGGTCGGTCGCGTTGTCCACGGTGATCGTGAGCGGCACCTGCAGGTCTTCCCACTTCAGCGCCACCGTCGCCTTGTCCGGACGGCGGTCGATGAACTCGTACGTCAGCCACTCGTTGTACTCGGCCTTCGACGGCTTCACCTTCACGCGAAGGGCGTCTTCTTTCGCGTCGTAGTAGTAGCTTCCCCACGATGCGGAGTTCTTCGAGAAGACGACCGTCCAATCTTCCTGTCCCGGGATCATGTGCAGGCCGTAGGCGCCGGCGGGCAGCGGCTGCCCTTCGACCTTCACGTCGTGCGAGACGGTGAACACGGTGTTCTCGTTGGCGCCTGCACGCCACGGGCATTCGGTGCAGGTGCCGAACGGGTCGTCGGGAGCTCCGTAGGGGACGAGCGTGCCCCAGATCTTTCCGCGGCGGTCGGCGCCGTCGGGACCGTGAACGTCGGGGCTGTTGTAGTCCACCGTGACCTTGACCAGGCCGATGTGCTGCGTGACCGAGGATCTCTGGTTGTCCCCGTTGGGCGGGGTGCTGATGGCCTGAGCTCCGGCGCTGACCGAAGCCAGCACCATCGCGAGAGCGATGAATGTGCGGCGCATGTTGTGACTCCTCCTGTGCGCCGCATCATAAGAAGAGACCGGTCGCGAGGCTGTGAACGGATCGTGCCGGTGCAGCTACAAGGCGGCTGAACCGGCGTATGGAGATCCCTCGCTGCGCTCGGGATGACGGGCTGCGCCCGTCATTGCAACGCCTTCACGTACGCCACCACCCCTTTCACCTGCCCGTCATTCAGCCGAAGCTGCTTATGCGACGGCGCGGCGCGGATCGCGTCGGCCAACTCGGCGTCCGGGCGGGCCTGGGTCGCGCCCGAGGCCAGGATGAAGTCGCCGACCGGCTTCTTGCCGTCCGCGCCGTGGCAGGAGGCGCAGCGCTCGCGGAAGACCTTCTGTCCCACCACGATGTCGCCGGTGGGAGCGGGTGCCGTGTCCTTCGGCGGCTCGCCGGTGGAGGTCGCCGTAGCCCCGGCGATCGGGACGAGCTCCGTCCCGGAGGTGGCCTGTTCGGCCGGCATCGACTCCGTCCGTACGACCCGCTCGTTCGCGCCGCTCCGATCGGCGGTCTCGGTGGCCGCGACGCGGTCGCGGTTGCAGGCCAGCAGGACGGCGAGAGTGAGGATCAGCGCGAGCTTTCTCATGCACTGCGGTGCGAGCACAGCGCGTGCCTCGCACTACAATCCGCGCCATGTCGGTTCGCCGCAACGTCGTGCATGGTGCGTCCGAGGATCGGCTGCAGAAGTTGATGAGCGCGCGTCTGCAGCCGGGAGCGGACAAGGAAGAGATCGACCGCCGCATCTGGGACCTCTTCGGCGAGGAGTGGTGCGTGATGGCCACCGACCTATCCGGCTTCTCGCGTGGCGTCGCCGAGTTCGGGATCATTCACTTCCTGCAGACGATCTTCGAGTCCGAGCGCATCCTCGTGCCGGTCGTCGAGAGCCACGACGGGATCCTGCTGAAGGTGGAAGGCGACAGTTTCCTGGTCATCTTCCGCAACGTGCAGAAGGCGCTGCACGCCGCGATCGAGATGCAGCACACCCTGCGCCGCTACAACAGCGACAAGCGCCCCGAGGAGCACGTCCTGCTCGGTGTCGGGCTCGGCTTCGGACGCCTGTTGCGCATCGGCGACGCGGAGGTCTTCGGAGTCGAAGTCAACTCCGCCTGCATCCTCGGCGAGTCGTACGCGAAGAGCTACGAGATCCTGGTCACGCAGGCGGTCCGCGACCGTGCCGGCGACGAGCTCCCGTTCGAGACCTTCGAGCACGTCCCGCCCGGCGCCCGCGGCGCGTACCGCCTCGTCTATGCGCACGATGCCTCGCCTAACGCCTAACGCCTAACGCCCCACGCCGTCGCTCTTACAATGCGCCCCGTGACCGACGAGCGGGCGACGAAGCAGCCGGCGGAGTGGCACATCGTGCACGTGCTGCGTCGCACGCTGTGGCACATCGACGAGGGGTGGGATGCGATCGACGGCCGCCATCAACGACGCTGGTTCGCGATCATGCTCTTCGGGCTGGTCGCGCTGCTGGCGGTCACGTGTGCGCTCGTGTTCGTGGCGCGTACGCTCGAGGAGCGCGGGTTGCTGGCGTGGGAGCGGCCGTTTCTCGAATGGTTCGCGCAGGCGTCGCCTGTGCCGTTCAGCTGGGCGATCTGGCTGGAGAGTCCCGGCAACGCCATCATCCTCTGGCCGCTCGTGCTCGCGTCCGCGGGGATCGCGGCGTGGCGCCGCCGGCCGCTGGTGGCGCTGACGCTCGTGGCCGGCTTTGCGTTGCTCGACGCGGCGGTGGTCCTCGGCTGGACGATCTGGAAACGCGCCCGCCCCGATTTCATCGCCGGCGGCGCCGCGTCGCCGAGCGATTCCTTCAGCGCGTTCCCCTCGGGGCACGTGAGCCAGACCATCGTCGCATACGGCCTGTTGGTGTTGCTGTGGGTCGAGCAGACGCAGTCGAAAGGGGAGCGTGCGTTCGCCTGGAGCGTGCTCGCGCTGCTCGCGGCGATCGTCGGAGTGGGACGCATGCGCCTCGGCGCGCACTGGCCGAGCGACGTGGTGGCCGGCGCCATCGTCGGCGGCTTCTGGCTGTTCTTCCTCGGGCGCGCCCTGCGCCGCGGGGAGGAGGGACGCGCGCGGCCATGAAGCGCGTGCTCTATTTCCACGGCTTCGCCTCGTCGCCCGCCAGCGCGAAGATCACGGCGCTGCGCCCGCTGCTCGAGCCGTTCGGGATCGAGCTCGAGACGCCCGACCTGAACGTACCGTCGTTCGAGCAGCTCGACTTCGAGGCCATGGTCGAGCGTGCATTGTCGTGTGCGCGCGAACGGCCGCCGCGCGCGATGGTCGGCAGTTCCCTCGGCGCGCTGGTCGCGCTCGCGACGGCGGCGCGCGGCGTGGCGGTGCCGCTGGTGCTGATCGCGCCGGCGCTCGGCGTCGCGCAGCGGTGGCAGACCCGCATCCCCGACGGCGATCCGGTGACGGTCTTCAACTTCGCGCGCAACGCGGACGCGCCGATCCACCGCGCGTTCTTCCTGCAGCTCGCCGGCTTGTATGTCGACCAGGCGCCGCCGCCCTCGCGCGTGACCGCGATCATGGGACGGAAGGACGAGACCGTGCCGTTCGAGCTCGTGCACGAGCGCTGGCTGCAGTGGGAGGCCTCGGGGAAGCTCGCCGCCGGCTCGCGTTTCATCGCGCTCGGGGAAGGGGACCACGGACTGGTTTCGCATACGGACGTCATCCGCGATGCGATCATTGAGGCCGCGTCATGATCGCCATCACCAGAGACGTCAGCCCTTCCATCGCCCTCGGCCTGGTCACGCACGTGGACCGCGTGCCGGTCGATTACGATCGCGCCGCCGAGCAACACGAGGCCTACCGCGCACTGCTGCGCGACCTCGGCTGCGAAGTGATCTCGCTCCCTGGTGATGCCGCCTATCCCGATTGCGTCTTCGTCGAAGACACCGCGATCGTGCTCGGCGACCTGGCCGTCGTCACCCGCCCCGGCGCCGAGTCGCGCCGCGGCGAGGTGGACGTGGTGGCGGAGGCGCTGGCCCGCTATCGCCCTCTGGTGCGCATCGAAGCGCCGGCCACGATCGACGGCGGCGACGTGCTCGTCCTCGACGACCGCATCTTCGCCGGCCTCTCCTCGCGCACCAACGAAGAGTCGCTCGCGCAACTCGCCCGCCTCACCGGTCGCGAGGTGATCGGCGTCCGCACCCACGGCGCCCTGCACCTCAAGACCGCCATCACGCGCGTGTCGCACGATGCGCTGCTCGTAAACCGCGACTGGGTCGACGTGGAACCGTTCGCCGGCTTTACGCTGATCGACGTCGATCCGGAGGAGCCGTTCGGAGGGAACGCCGTGCTGCTGCGCGAAACCGTGATCTACCCCACCGCGTTTCCGAAGACGCGGGCGCGGCTCGAAGCACATGGGATCGCCGTGCGCACCGTCGACGCCGACGAGCTCGCGAAAGTCGAAGGCGGCGTGACCTGCTGCTCGCTGCTGTTTGGAGTGCGGTGACTGCGGCGGTCACCGCACTCCAAACTGTGACGACGAGCGCGCTGTTGGAAGGGGCCCTTCACTACCGCCCTCGCTTCTAAGGAAGCCTTTCGGGCGTGTCCTCGCCCGCGTAGCGGGCGAAAGATCTTAGCCCCCGGCTTCAGCCGGGGAATCGGGGTCCGCCATTCGAGCCCGCGTAGCGGCCGACAGAATCCTGCCGGCCGCTACGCGGACTCGAATCCTGAACGCCCGTTCCCCGGCTGAAGCCGGGGGCTAAGATCTTTCGCCGCCTACGGCGGCTAACCCGCGCGCCCACGGCAATGGGCGTCCTCCCAATCAATGACTGCGCCTCGCGCAGTGCCCTCGCTCAGGATGACAGTTGAAATCTGTCGGGGCTGAGCGCACTAATGTCCATCCCCGCCCGCCCGTCCACCACCACCTCCGCCACCAGCTGGCCGATCGCCGGCGCGTGCATGATCCCGTGGCCCGAACATCCGGTGGCGAGGAACACGTTTTCGTATCGCGGGGAGCGTCCCACCAGCGCCCGTCCGTCGGGGGTCATCTCGTACAGACCCGACCAGCATTCCTCGATCTGCACGTCGCGCAGGCAGGGGATGCGCTCGTGGGTCATCCGCAGCACGCGCCAGAGCCAGTGGGGGAAGAGCGGCTCGTCGGGCCAGAGCAGCAGGACGCGGCCGTCGCGGACGCGCAGGTGATACCAGTCGTGCGACCAGATGGTCATCGGCATTTCTTCGCCCAGCACATCCGTCGCGAACGTCGCCGCCACGTTTCGCCGCTGAGGCACGACCGGCGCTCCCGACCAGGCGCCGAGCGCGTTCACGAACACGTCCGCCTGCACGTCTCCGCGCGACGTTCGCGCCGCCACGACACGATCGCCGTCAGTCACGAACCCGCGAAACTCCACGCCGAATTCGAAGCGCGCACCGCGCCGCTGCGCCGAGGCCGCGTACCCGCGCAGGATGTTCATCGGCCGCAGGAACCCGTCCGTCGGGCAGAACGCGCCGCCGAGCACCGTCCCGTCGCCGATGGCCGGGTTGAGCTCCCGCGCCTCATCGGCCGATACCATCCGCGCCTCGGTCAGCCCGCACGCATGCTGCACCTCCTGCGCGGCGCGCAACTCTTCCAACTCCGACGGGGAGCACGCGAGGAACAGGTACCCGTGCTGCCGGTAGCCGGAGTCGACGCCGGTCTCCTCTTCGAACGCCAGCAGTTTCGCGCGCGAGAGTAGCGATAAACGCACCTCGGTCTCGTTGTCGAACTGCGCCCGGAAGCCGCCGGTCGCGCGCGCCGTGCTCCCTCCGCCGAGGGCCTCGGCGCGGTCGAGCACGAGCACGTCCGCCCCGCGCAGGGCGAGGTGATGCGCGACGCTCGCGCCGACCACACCGCCGCCGAGGATCACGATCTCCGCATGCATTGAAGCGGCTACAATACGCCCGCTCTCTCTCGCGTCCAATCAGGAGAATATGTCCGCGTTCCTCTCGGCGGTGTACGCCTTCTCGCCGTCCGCGATCCCGGTCGCGGCGACGGCCATCCTCATCGTTGCCTTCGGCCTGCGGGTCGCGCTGCGGCGGTTCTCGGCCGCGAGCGCGTCGTTCCTCACGCTGACCATCGTGGTGGGGATCTGGATGGCATCGTTCACCGGCATGTACTCGGCCACGGAGGCCGAGGTGGCGCTGGTCTGGGCGCGCCGCGCGTACCTCGGCGTCCCGTTCATCCCCGCCGCGATCTATTGGTTCACGATTGAGGTGCTGCGCATCGCGCATCGCCGCCGGCTCGCGCATGTGGCCGCGTGGACCATCGCCGCGTTCTTCTCCGCGGTCGCCGTCTCCTCCGACCTCCTGATCCCGCGCGTGCAGCAGTACTGGTGGGGCTTCTACCCCCGTTACGAGGTCGGTGTCAGCGTCCCGTTCCTCCTCTTCTTCTTCGGCTATCTCATCGCGTCATTGCTCGAATTCGTCGCCGCCTACCCGCGCTCTCGCGGCGCCGAGCAGATTCGCATCCGCTCGTTCATCCTCGCCTTCTTCATCGCGTACCTCGGCTGCGTCGACTATCTCGCGAAGTACGGCATCGCCGCGTACCCGTTCGGCTACCTGGCCATCCTCGGCTTCGTGATCGTCGCCGGCCGCACCATCCGCAAATACGACCTGGTCGCGCTCACGCCGTCGCTCGCCGCGCCGGAGATCATCCGGACCATGGCCGACGTGCTGCTCGTCTGCGATCGCGACGGGCGCATCGAGTTTGCGAACCGCGCCGCCGCGGAGATCCTCGGATACGAGGAGCGCGAGCTGGCCGGCAAGCGCATCGACGAGCTCCTCGCGCAGGACGGCGACCTCTCCTCCAAGCTGCAACGCCGCTCGCTGCGCAACGACGAATACGTCTTCGCCACCGCCACCGGCGAGCGCGTCGATCTCACGCTCTCCATCGCACCGGTCATCCACGACGGCGTCCCCGCTGGCGCGGTGATCATCGGCCGCGACATGCGCGACCGCAAACGCGCCGAGCGCGAGGTGTTGCAGGCCGTGACGCTGCTGCAGTCGACGCTCGACTCCACGGCGGACGGCATCCTGGTCACCGGCGACGGCGGCCGGATCGTTTCGTACAACCGGCGCTTCGTCGACATGTGGCGCATCCCGCCGCAACTGATGGAAAGCGGCGACGGCCGCCGCGCGATCGATTTCGCGCTCGCGCAGCTCGCCTCCACCGACGACTTCCTGCGCACCATCGAAAGCTCGGACAAGGAGACGTTCGACCTCCTCGAGTTCAAGGACGGCCGTCGCTTCGAGCGCTACTCGATCACGCGCCGCGTGGAGGACATCGAGACGATCCGCGTCTGGAGCTTCCGCGACGTGACGGCGCGCTTCACGGCCGAGGCGGCGCTGCGCGAGTCCGAGATCCGCTACCGCCTGCTCTTCGAACAGAACGCGGCCGGCGTCTGCGTGAGCCGCGTCGACGGCCTGATCGTCGACTGCAACGACACGTTCGCGACGATGCTCGGCTACGTGCGCGCGGAGCTCGTCGGGCACAACATGTCCGAGCTCTACGCGAATCCGAGTGAAGCACTCGAGCTGATCACGCTCCTCGGCAGCGTCGGCACGCTCAACAGCGTGGAGATCGAGCTCCGCCGCGCCGACCGCCGCGCGCTCTGGGTGCTCGAGAACCTGGCTCTCGTCGGCGACGACACCGCCGCCGTCGTGCACGCCACCGTGGTCGACATCAGCGACCGGAAGCGCGCGGAGGAGCAGATCGAGTTCCACGCGTACCACGACGTGCTCACGCACCTGCCGAACCGGAAGCTCTTCACCGACCGCCTGCGCCACAGCCTCACGCGCGCGAAGCGCAACAACAAGGCTGTGGCGGTGATGTTCATCGACGTCGATCACTTCAAGAGCGTCAACGACACCCTCGGCCACACCGCGGGCGACGAGCTGCTGCTGGAGATGGCCCGCCGCCTCCGCGAATGCGTGCGCGAAGACGACACCGTGGCCCGCCTGGGCGGCGACGAGTTCACGATCATCCTCTCCGACCTGCGCCACCCCGAGGACGCGCTCGGCGTCGCGGAGAAGATCCTGAAGGCGGTGCAGGAGCCGCTCACCATCGGCGGCATGCCGATCGTCGTTTCCGCGAGCATCGGCATCGCCCTTTACCCCGAGGACGGCCACGACCCCGAATCGCTGCTGCGCAACGCCGACAGCGCCATGTACCGTGCGAAGGAAGCGGGACGTAGCACGGTGCAGCTCTGCACGGACGAGATGAAGCAGCGCGCGCTGGAACGGCTCGCGGTCGAGACCCGCCTCCGCAGCGCGGTGAACGAGCATCAGTTGATCCTCGCCTACCAGCCGCAGGTGAACCTCATGACCGGTCGTACGATCGGCGTCGAGGCGCTGGTGCGCTGGAACGATCCCGTGCGCGGCATCGTCGGCCCCGACTCGTTCATCCCCATCGCCGAGGAGACGCGGCTCATTCTTCCGTTGGGGGAGTGGGTGCTGCGCGCCGCCTGCAGGCAGATGAAGGAATGGCACGACGGCGGCTCCGGTCCGATCCGCATCGCCGTGAACCTCTCCGCGCGCCAGTTCCAGCAGCACGATCTCGTGGAGATGATCCGCAGTGCGCTCGAAGACGCGCAACTCCCCGCGTCGTCGCTCGAGCTCGAGATCACTGAAACGACCGCCATGCAGAACGGCGAGGCGACGGTGGAGACGCTGCGCGCGCTGCGCAAGCTCGGCGTGGGCATCTCCCTCGACGACTTCGGCATGGGCTATTCGTCGCTCAACTACCTGAAGCGGTTCCCCATCACCGCGGTGAAGATCGACCGCGCCTTCGTCAACGACCTCACCACGAGCGACGGCGATGCCGCCATCGTCACGGCCGTGATCGGCATGGCTCGATCCCTCCGCCTGAGAGTGGTGGCGGAGGGAGTGGAGACCGCGGAACAGTTCGCCTTCCTCCGGGCCAAAGAGTGCGACGAAGCGCAGGGCTACTACTTCAGCCGCCCCGCCGGCGCCGAGGAAGTGACGCGCATGCTGCTCGAGCGGAGGATGCTCGTGGCGCGTGAATCGCGGATGACGGTGTAACAGGCTCTGGGCATTCGGCGTTAGGCTTTTGGGGTGCGTCGCTTGCGGCCGAGTTGCCGCGAGCCGGAAAGCCCCTAATGCCCAATGCCTAACGCCGCCTCACCGAACTGGTCCTTCTTTTGCGACCCCCCGTTGCGAAGGAGATCGCCATGAACAACATCGATCCGATGTGGATCTGGATCGCGGTCGGCGTGCTGGCGTTGATCGTCGTCGCCAGCCTGATTGCACGCGGCGCCCGCCGCTCGCAGAGCCAGTCGCTCCGGGAGAAGTTCGGGAACGAGTACGACCATGCCGTGCAGAGCGCGGGGAACCGCAAGCGCGGCGAACGCGAGCTCGTGACGCGCGTGCAGGAAGTGGAGAAGCACGAGATCCGGCCGCTGACCGCTGCCGAGCAGGAGCGGTACCGCGGCGACTGGCAGCGCGTCGAGAAGCATTTCATCGAGCGTCCGACCACGGCCGTCGTCGAAGCGGACGAGCTCGTCGCCGACGTGATGCGCGTGCAGGGTTACCCGATGGGCGACTTCGAGAAGCACGCCGCGCACCTCTCGGTGAACCACCCGCGCATCGTCGAGCACTACCGCGCCGGTCATAAGGTCATGGAAGGAGCGCCCGGCAGCGCGTCGACGGAAGACCTCCGCCAGGCGATGCTGCATTACCGCTCGCTGTTCGAGGAGCTGGCCGGCACGCGCTCCGGCAGCAACGTGGACGTGGTGGCCGACATGCCGCGCGCGAATGAAGTGCCGGCCGCGGCCGACCGCGGCGACACCGATCGTGCAGTCAAGGCGCGCGAGGAAGCGCTACGAGCCGACCGCGACCGCGACTTCCGCTGACGCTTTCTCTTCCGACGCTTTCTCTCCGTCGAGCTTCACCGGGTACTTCCCGGTGAAGCAGGCGGTGCAGTAGAGACTGCGGGGATCGTTGTTGTCCTTCTTCACCGCCTCGAGCAGCCCGTCCTCGCTCAGGTATCCGAGGGAGTCGGCCTCGATGAAGGTGCGGATCTCTTCGAGCGAGTGCGTCGCGCCGATGAGCTGCGTCCGCTCCGGCGTATCGATCCCGTAGTAGCAGGGCCACGACGTCGGGGGGGACGAGATGCGCATGTGCACCTCTGCCGCACCGGCGTCCTTGAGCATGCGCACGATCTTCTTCGAGGTCGTCCCGCGCACGATCGAGTCGTCGATCAGCACGATGCGCTTCCCGCCCACCAGCTCGCGGACAGGGTTCAGCTTCACCTTCACCCCGAAGCTGCGGATGGTCTGCTTCGGCTCGATGAACGTCCGGCCGACGTAGTGATTGCGCACCAGCCCGTACTGGAACGGGATGCCCGATTCGAGCGCGTACCCGAGGGCCGCGAAGACCCCGGAGTCCGGCACCGGCACGACCATGTCCGCGTCGATCGGGTGCTCCTTCGCCAGCTGCTTCCCGAACCGCTGGCGCGTCTCCGCCACGCTGTTGCCGAAGACCACCGAGTCGGGCCGCGCAAAGTAGACATGCTCGAAGATGCAACGAGCCTCACGCTGCGCCGGCCCCTCACGGACCACGCGCACGCTCGGTTTGCCATCCTGCCGCTCGATCGCGATCACCTCGCCCGCGCCGATCTCCCGCACCGTCTCCGCGCTGATGAGGTCGAACGCACAGGTCTCCGAAGAGATCGCATACGATTCCTCGAGCTTCCCGAGCACCAGCGGCCTGAACCCGTACGGATCCCGCGCTGCGAAGATCTTCGTGGGCGTGAGCAGCGCCATCGCATACGCCCCTTCGAGCTGCGACAGAGCATCGAGAAACGCCCCCTCGGCATCCCCCGCCTTCGATCGCGCGATCAGATGCACGATCACCTCGGAGTCCGCCGTCGAGTTGAAGATCGCCCCTTCGGCTTCCAGCCGCTTCCGCAGCACATCCCCATTGACGAGGTTGCCGTTGTGAGCGACCGCGATCGGCCCCTTGCTCGTATGCGCATAGATCGGCTGCGCGTTGCACAGCATCGACCCCCCCGCCGTCGAGTACCGCACATGCCCGACCGCCGTGTCCCCGGGGAGCCGCGCGATCCGCTCCTGCGTGAACACGTCCGCGACGTACCCCATCTCTTTTTCGGAGAGAATCCGCCCATCCTCCGTCACCGAGCTGATGCCCGCGCTCTCCTGCCCCCTGTGCTGCAACGCATACAGCCCCAGGTAAACAAGATTCGCCGCATCCGCCCTGCCGAGGACGCCAAAGACACCGCACTCTTCATGGAGTTTGTCGAACATGCGTGAGGTGTAGTGTAACGGGGAAGGGGGGTGGGAAATTCGGGTGCGCGCGTGCGTCGCCTGTGGCGCGACACGCGTTTCTTCACTGACGCCCAGAATCGCTTGACACCGCTGCGTCAGTCCTCGTCGCGATCGCGGATCAGTTCCTCGACGATGCTTCCACCCTCGCATCGCGGCAGCTCCTCCGTGAAGAACTCCGGCGGAAGCGGCTCCCGTGTGCCGATCCGGACGAGACCCTCTGCCACCAAACGGCGGGTCTGCTCTTCCAGGTCGTCCTCGATGGTGGTCATGACAACAGTCTAAACCTCCCCCCGGGCATGCCTCATTGCCTGGCCACGTTCTTCCTGTGATAAACAACGCCTGCACGAGGAGATACCGATGACTACCGTGACCGAAACCCCCTCCCTTCGCGAAGTGGCCGAGTCCGGCGGGAACCCGCTCAAGCTCAAGCGCATCCATCATGTCGAGTTCTGGGTGGGGAACGCGAAGCAGGCGGCGTTTTACTACCGGAAGGCGTTCGGCTTCTCGCAGCTGGCGTATTCGGGGCTGGAGACCGGGAACCGGCAGTTTGCGTCGTATGTGCTGGCGCAGAACAAGGTGCGGTTCGTCATCTCGACGCCGTTCGATCCGGGACACGTCGCCAGCGACCACATCCGGCGGCATGGGGATGGGGTGCGGGACATCGCGCTGCTGGTCGAGGATGCCGACTTTGCGTATGCGGAGGCGGTGAAGCGGGGGGCGGAGGGGATTCTCGAGCCGCATGACGTGAGCGATGACAACGGCACCGTGCGGCGCGCGGCCATCAAGACGTACGGGGACACGATCCACTCGTTCATCAGCTACAAGGATTACGACGGGGCGTTCCTGCCGGGGTACACGGCGGCGGAGATCGCAGAGGAGCCGGTGGGGATCGCGGTGGTGGATCACATGGTCGGCAACGTCGAGCTGGGGAAGATGTCGGAGTGGTGCGAGTTCTACAGCAAGGTGATGGGCTTCTCGCGCTACATCACGTTCGACGACAAGGACATCAACACCGAGTACTCGGCCCTGATGTCGATCGTGATGAGCGACGACAACAAGGTCGTGAAGTTCCCGATCAACGAGCCGGCCGAGGGGAAGAAGAAGAGCCAGATCCAGGAGTACCTGGAGGCTTACTACGGCCCCGGCGTGCAGCACGTGGCGCTGCTCTGCGGGAACATCGTCGAGACGGTGAGCCGCCTGCGCGAAAACGGCGTCGAGTTCCTTACAGTGCCGGAGAGCTACTACCAGGAACTGCCGGCCCGCGTCGGCACGATCGACGAGCCGCTCGAGCAGCTCGAGCCGCTCGGCATCCTGGTCGACCGCGACGAGGAGGGCTACCTCCTCCAGATCTTCACCAAGCCGGTGCAGGACCGCCCGACGGTCTTCTTCGAGATCATCCAGCGCAAGGGCGCCCGCGGCTTCGGCAAGGGGAACTTCAAGGCGCTGTTCGAGAGCATCGAAAGGGAGCAGGCGAGAAGGGGCAACCTCTGAGCTGTTGCTGGTTGCTGGTTGTTAGTTGCTTGTGACGTATCGTCCAGGCGACACAGCACAAGCCACCAGCAACCAGTAACCAACAACATGTACCAGACCGGTTTCAACAACGAATTCGCCACCGAGGCGCTGCCGGGGACGCTGCCGGTGCGGGGGAACTCGCCGCAGCGGGTGGCGCATGGGCTGTATGCGGAGCAGTTCAGCGGGTCGGCGTTCACGGTGCCGCGGGCGATGCAGAAGCGGTCGTGGTTGTACCGGATCCGGCCGAGCGTCACGCATGAGCCATTCAGCGAGCGCCCGCAGGGGCTGGTGCGGAGTGCGCCGTTCGATGAAGCGCCCACACCGCCGAATCAGTTCCGGTGGGATCCGTTGCCCATCCCCGCGCAGCGTACGGACTTTGTCGACGGGCTGACCACCATCGGCGGCAACGACGGCGTCGGGATTCACGTGTACGCCGCGAACGCGTCGATGGAAGGGCGCTTCTTCTACGACGCTGATGGCGAGCTGCTCATCGTCCCGGAGCGCGGCGGTCTCAGGATCGCGACCGAGCTCGGGATCGTGGAGGTGGAGCCGGGGGAGATCGCGGTCATTCCGCGCGGGACGAAGTTCCGCGTCGAGCTCACCGGCGCCGACGCGCGCGGCTACATCTGCGAGAACTATGGCGCGAACTTCCGTCTCCCCGACCTCGGGCCGATCGGCTCGAACGGTCTCGCGAACCCGCGCGATTTCCTGACGCCGGTGGCGGCGTTCGAGGACGTGGAGGGGGACTTCGAGCTGATCGCGAAGTTCGGCGGGCGGCTCTGGACGGCGCGCATCGACCACTCGCCGCTCGACGTCGTGGCGTGGCACGGCAACTACGCGCCGTACAAGTACGACCTCTCGAAGTTCAACGTCATCAACACGGTCTCGTTCGACCATCCCGACCCGTCCATCTTCACCGTGCTCACGTCTCCGTCGGATACGCCGGGCCTGGCGAACTGCGACTTCGTGATCTTCCCGCCGCGCTGGATGGTGGCGGAGGGGACGTTCCGGCCGCCGTACTTTCACCGCAACGTGATGAACGAGTACATGGGGCTGATCGTCGGGACGTACGACGCGAAGGCCGAGGGCTTCGTGCCCGGCTCCGGCAGCCTGCACAACTGCATGTCCGGCCACGGTCCCGACGCGCCGACGTTCGACGCCGCGTCGAGCGCGAAGCTGGAGCCGGTGTTCATGGCCGGCACGCTCGCGTTCATGTTCGAGACGCGCCACATCATCCGCCCGACCCGCTTCGCGCTGGAGACGCCGCTGCTGCAGCGCGACTACTGGCGCTGCTGGTCCGGCATCAAAAAGAACTTCAGGCCGGCATGACCAGGTCGCTGCGAGCGCTCCTCGAAGGGTTGATCGACTACGCGGGTCTCTTCCCTCCGGCGGCGCTCTCGATGCAGGACGCGGTGCGCAACTACGCCCGCTACCGCGACGGCGAGTACGCCTGGGCCCTCGGCAAATTCATCGTGCCGAAGGAGCGCGCCAAAGAGGTCCCGCCGGAGTTCCCGCTCAGCATTCTCGGCATCGACGAAGTGAAGGCCACGTCGCCCGAGGAGATCGCGCAACTGCCGAAGGGCACGTACGTCGAGATCGCAGACGTGGCCCTGCTCGACGCGATCGCGGAGCACGGCCTGCGCGCCAAAATCCGCACCGGCGGCATCACCGCCGACGCCTTCCCCGCCATCGGCAGCATCGCGGAGTTCCTCCGCGCCTGCAAAGCGAAAGGCGTCGCGTTCAAAGCCACGGCCGGCCTGCACCACCCGCTGCGCTGCGTGAAGCCACTGACGTATGAGCCCAACGCCGCCACCGGCACCATGCACGGGTTCCTGAACGTCTTCCTCGCCGCGGCGCTGCTCGACGACGCGGAGCAGGTCCTGGCGGAAACGGACGCAAAGGCGTTCGCGTTCGATGACGAGGGCGTGACCTGGCGTGACCGGCGCGTCACCACGGAGGAGCTGGCGGAGATGCGGCGCACGTTTGCGACGTCCTTCGGGTCCTGCTCGTTCGAAGAACCGATCAACGACCTTCGCGAGTTGAACCTGCTCTAATTTGGAGTGCGGTGACCGCAGTCACCGCTTTTCCTTTCGGCAGCCGCAGCTGCCGTCTTGTGCGTTCAGCGGCGCAGGCTCACAGTGAAAGCGGTGACTGCGGTCACCGCACTCCAAACCTGCGTGCTCAGGGTTGCACGACCAGCGTGCCGCCGGCTGCGGCGCAGGAAACGGCTCCCCGCGCCCGCCGCGCCAAAGTCTCTTCCTTCGACGGGATCGGCCGTCCCTCCTCCATCTCATAGGAGCGGCGCATCTTCTCCACCTGCTCGACGAGGTGCGCGTGCTCGGGATCGCGGGCCAGCTCCTCGGCCGCGTAATAGATGTCCAGCGCCTGCTCGAACAGCGACTCCTCCAGCGCCTCGACCACGGCGCTGGTCTCCTCGACCATCGTTTCGAGCGCCTCGGCCACCGTCTCCAGCTCGAAGTCTTCCATCGATTGCATGTTCAACGGCCTCGCGTGCAGCCGCTCGGAGGTGTGTTTCGGTTTCAGCTTGCGCCGGATGCGGTGGAGCGGCATCGCGCCCCGGACCTTCGCCAGCTCGGCGAGCAGTCGCTCGGTATTCATCGGCTGCGGCATGTTGTTCTCCTTGCACGAAGTGACCGGGCGTGCTGGACGCACGCCCGGTCGGTTGTGACTACGGTGGGACTACTGGCTGGGCGGGGTGGACGGCGCGGCCGCCGGTTCGGCCGGTTTGCGGCGCTTGTTGCGCAGGACCGTTCTGCGCATCGCATCGACGTGGGGCCGCAGGTCCGCGTGCTCGGGCTCGCGCACGAGCTGGCGGGCGATCGAGTACGTCTGCAGCGACTTCAGTCCGATGCGGTAACGGCGGCCGAGGTTGGCCGAGGCGACGCCCTTGTGCATCGCCTCCAGCTCGGACTCGACTGCCTTCCAGCGGCCGACCTCCGTACGCTCGTTGCGCAGACCGTCGGCACTCATGCCGACCGCGTTTGCGATGTGCGGTGACGCGCCGATGGTGTCGGCGGCATTCTGCACGAGCTCATCGTGCACGGCAGCGGCCGGCCGCAACACCTTGCTCTCCGGGATGGCGAGCGGTGCGAAGTCGGGGATGTGCTGCCGCAGGATGCGAAGCTGCTCGACGATCTGTTCCGGGGTGAGGGCGACCGTGCCGTCGAGCGTCACGGATGCCGGGATGGGTTTACTGCTTTTGCTGACCATAACTCTCCTTTTTTGTCGTCATGGAGCCGCACGTTCATACGGCTACCGGGTGGACGCAGCCATCGACGCGTCAATGGGCTGCGGTGAAGGCGCACGCTTCGCGAGAACGTGCACCGGCTCCGGGGATGGATAACGGCTGGAGGAGCTCAGCTCAGGTGTACCTAACTCCACGCGAGCACCGGTTGACCATGACTCAGGCACTGTGCCGGTACTACGGTTATCCCGCGACGACCATCAACATCCCGCCGCCGCGTCGCTCGGGTATCGAACGCCATTGCTCAAGCGTTGCCTCTGCGTGGCCGAAAAGATGCGCCTGCCTCAACCGCAAGTCAAGCGGCAATTTTGGTAAATATCGAAGATTCTTGATACAAACCGTTCTTTTTCGCGACGCCGCTACTCCGAGTCGCGATGCCTCGACTCCGGGTCGCGACGCCTCGACTCCGAGTCGCGATGCCTCGACTCCGAGTCGCGATGCCTCGACTCCGAGTCGCGATGCCTCGACTCCGGGTCGCGATGCCTCGACTCCGGGTCGCGACGCCTCGACTCCGGGTCGCGACGCCTCGACTCCGGGTCGCGACGCCTCGACTCCGGGTTGCGACGCCTCGACTCCGAGTCGCGACGCCTCGACTCCGGGTCGCGACGCCTCGACTCCGAGTCGCGCCGCGCGACACCCGAGTCGCGCCGCGCGACTCGCGCCTGTCCTCCTGAGTCGCCGGAGCCGCGGTTCTTGCGGCGCAGGACGACGAAGGACCCCCTGCGGCGCACGCGAGGAGCACGCTGTCGGAAGGGCGGCGCCTTCGGCTAAACGGATGGGAGTAAGTGGGGTCGTACCCGTACCTTCGTTCGTTCTTTCCGGAGGAAGTGGGGTCGTACCTTCGTTCGTTCTTTCCGGTCCGCGGTCCGCGCTAGGCGACACGTGACCGAGACCGAAGCCTCCCGCGCTACGCGCCGCGCCAACACCCGCTCACCTCGCTACGCATCACTTCCGCCGTATAGCGGCATGTTGCATCGGGGAGAGGCCAAAACGCCACACGACGACCCCTGCTACGTCGGATCAAGTGAAGTACAAGGTAGGTGGACGTAAAGGGAGGCAGACGTAGGGGCAACGGTGCTCCAGCTATCTGATCGCGCTAGAATGCCGTCATGACACCGTGCCGTCAATGTGACCTGCCGGTGCAGGAGAACGAGGAGTTTTGTCCGAATCGCCACTGGCATGGCTATCCGAACGTCAAGATGGCGTACCGCGAACGCCCGATGCTGTTAAGTCGTGTGAGTGCACTCGCTACCAGCATGCCTGAACCGGACCGCGAGCAACTGCAGTGCGCGGTTCAGGCGCTCGTTCCCGAAACCGCAGCGGTTGTCTGTGTGGATGTTGATTTCGCCGTCTCACTATTGAACAGCGATCGCATGATCTATGCGACCTACGCGAATCAGATTTGCGCCGGCGTTCGTCGCCGTGCACTGTCTGAGGATGATTGTGCACGAACTGCGATCGAAGGTCAGCTCTTTGGAGGCCTTGCGCCGGTCGTTTACGCGGCGTTGGCGGCGCCCGGTCAGGGGCTTCGATCGTATGGTGCCTTGGCCTTACGCCTCAAAGAAGTAGCTATTGCCGATCGAGCGTCCCTCCTTGAGGAAAACTCCTACACATTTGTTAGAAAACACGCGGGGAAAAAGCTTCCTCATGGTTTTCGCGCCACATGGCCAGATCGCGATGCTTTGATATTCGCAAAAGTCAGCTGCGATTTCTCGGGTGTGAGGGACTTAGAAGATACTCGTGCACGGCTGTTGAAGTGCTTCGGGAGCCGCGACTCCGACCTGTTCATCGAAGTGCATATCTGGGGCGGATTTGGGATTTTCGCCGTGCAGTCAATCGAGGTCCTCGCCCCACCACGTGACGAAGATGAGCGCGATCTCTACCGTATCGCGGAGGCGCGTGCCGGCCGAAAGGGAATCGAGTGGAAGGTACTCTGACGATTTCGCCAATTCCGACTGTTTATCTTTCGGCGGACGCAGGTCGAGCTTATATCGTTGATGGTGACGATATTTTTACTTTTCGAGCGCGAGACACGGGTCTGACCGTCGCTACGACCGCTCAGCTAAACAATTTTTTCAACTTCTACAGTGACATCGTGAAAACGCATGAAGGGCATCCGTTCCCGCACGCACGTGCTAATCTTGATCTTTCAACACGCAGAGCGAGATGCCTAACTTTCGTTTTAGAGGCCATTGATGTCGCCGCAACGGAAAGTTCGCGGCGCCAAGCAGTTCAGTCGGCCAACCGACTGCTCAAAGATCCTGCAGTCGCCGGACAAGTTTACGAAGTTCTGCTAAACGCCATGCCACCGGCCGACGCTGACTTCGAGGGCGCTCGTCGCTTCGCTGGCGACATACAAGACGGTGTGCGGGCGTTATGCGACATGATTATTCAGAATGTGGTCGTAATAAAGCGCCTGCGGGAATCGTGGGAATCCATGTTAGCCCGTCTTCCGGATGCTACCCTGCGAGTGCAAGTTGTCGAGTATGCATTAAACTTGCGCCTTATCGGACGCGCCGTTCATCGCGGTTTCACGGTTGTGATTAATGAGTTGCTGAATGCGGGGCCGGCGCTGCCTTCTACGCGCGTCCAGCAGGTTCTAACTGAATGGCTGAAAGCGCAGATTCCTATGGACATTCCGTCGCCATCACGCCATGGCCTTCTATGCGACGATGTCAGGCGTGTCGTCTACTTCTTCCTTGATGGTCAGCTCAGCCAAGCAAGGACAGATGGTCTCCTCATTCATTTAAGTATCTGTGCCGACTGCGAGCAGCGCGTAACACTTCATCGCCGTTTGCGCGCGTTCGTTCAGAAACGTCTTCCCCGTGTAGCGGCACCAACTCACCTGAAACAACGACTTGCGACGTCTCTGCGGCCATCGTTACCGCGCTGAGCTGCCTAATCCCTCGGCACGCCGTTCTCGCCGAGGAATCTTCCTCCGCGGGGGAGCGGGAGGCCTTTCCGCGCATCCAAACTCTACGAGCCGTAGGGTTGCAAGCTTGGGAGAGAAGAACGAAGCTATGACCCCGCCTGTGCTTCGACGACGGCGGCGGAGAAGGAGCGAAGGTGTGACCCCCGATCCGAAGCCCACGATCCGACACGTGACCGCGATCGAGCCTCCCGCGCCACACCACCGCGCCAGCGCTCGTTCACCGCGTTACGCATCACCGCCGCCGCATAGCGAGGCATGTTGCATTGCGGAGAGGCCGAACTCCACACGGCAACCTGCTACGCGACCAGACAACTGAGGTTCCGCGCGCCCAACTTGTACTCCACGTGTCTGTTCATTCGGCAGCATGCACATGAGAAGGATCGTTTGGCCACTCGGCAATGACAGTCCAACCACCTCGTCAAAGTGACCAAACTCGCCTGCTGGGCGGGATTTGCGTTCCAGATGCTGCTGTTGGACGCCGAAGCGCCTGAAACGTCGAAGACGATATCTACTTCGGATTGATCCGCGTCGCGCCCATACACGACGTGGAGTAATGCCGTGCCGTCCGTGTCAGCGCCCCCCCCAGCCGCTATCGGTAAGGTCACCCGCCTCGGAGATCACGACCACCTTCAGGACACGTGCACCGGTTGCCCATTGAGAAACCTTCGTGAGAGCTTCAGTAAGTTCCATGGAGACCTCCGGTTCCCAATGTAGCAGTGTGCGTCCGTGAGAGCAGCCTGTGGCTGGCCCCAGTCAACGGCTATCTGCCAAACCGCTAAGCGCTACTGAAATGGATCGTTGTCGATCTTCGACACGCACGTACGCTTCAAATGGTTGAACGCCTTCGTTATCCGCTCGCCATACTCAGGAGGCAGTTCAAGCTGATCGACCTTCATGTGCGTCACAGACGCTTCACGATTCCAGCGCAAGCGAATCACCGCGCTCTCGCGGCCGGCCACCATGAGCACTCCGCTTGAACCCAAGGTAGGGAACCAGTCTGCCTCGCCAACCAGGTTGAGTGGGTACTCGTGATGAAGCGTATGTACACCCGACTTTGTGTTGCGGCTTTGAGTGAAGATGAGCACGCAATCGGTCATTGTGATCGAGTCGTATCTGACCCAGCTGTCACCATCCTGCGCTTCCCAGCCAACCAGGCGGCCTCGTAGGTAGTCAAGGGTCTCCGTGGGAGAGATAACTAGCGCCTGTGGTTGCGGGTCAGGGGTCGTCGAACAAGCTACGAAGAAAAGCACCAGAACTGAACTCGCTACCCCGTACTTGCCCATCGACATCTCCATCCACTAGTAAAGAATAGCGCAGCCCGGCCTGTCGCGAACAACGCCGCCCAGCTCGCGCAAACGGCGCTCATCGAGTTTTGCACGGGCGGAGGACCGCTCCGAACGCGCGAGTCGCGCGCTGTCGGAGTGCAGGGCCGTCAGTCGAGGCGCAGTTTGCGAATTGTGTCCCGTCGAAAGTCGCTAACCAGGACCGACAAATCGATTTCGAGAGCTCGCGCGAGCCGCACCAAAACGTGCAGGCTAGGTCCCTGCTCGCCTCGTTCAAGATTTCCGACGTAGTTGAGTGTGATCCCCGCCGCTTCAGCCAATCGCTCTTGCGACCAGCCTCTCTCGGTGCGAAGCCGGCGAAGTGACTGCCCGAAGAGCAGTGCCTCCGGCGCCTTTCGCGTAGTCTGTCGCGCTCTCACCATTCGTAACCGTTGACATTCCACACGATCGTGGGTAAATTGCCTACCAACGACCGTGGGTATCGGCAAAATACGCAAAGGAGCCGCTGCATGAGCATCCGCGAACGATTCAGGGAAGTGTTCCTTCGGCCGCAGCAGTTCTACACGCCGAGTGAAGCGGCCGAATTGCTCGGCTGGACCATGGGTGAGATGGATGCTGCCATCAGAGAAGGCGATCTGGAAGTGACGCGTACGTGCTCGGGTCACCATGTTCCGTGGCAGGAGGTAGCGGCGATGATCACTGCACAACACCCGCAATCCGTTATCGAGAAAGCTCTGGGGCGTGAGGTCACATCAGTCATGCCGGAGCTTGTCAGGCTCGCTGAGCTGCGCGTCGAGATCCCACGTTACCAGACCGTCATGCTGAGCAAACTCGCCGAACGCGAGAACATCTCCGTGGACGAGTTCCTCTCGCGCCATTTGCTTGATCTTGCAGGAGCAGAATCCATCTGGCTGAACGAGGCGATTCCGCAATTCAGTTCAGCCATGCGATGGCCGGAACCGTGAAGCGGACCAGCACCGGCCCCCTTCCGCTGCGATTCGAGTAGCGCTCTCCGAGCTGGAGGGTGGAGAGCAATCTGGACTACACTCGTTTCTTCGTGCCGAACAAGCGAAAGGGAAAGCGCCGCGGAGGCAAGGACAAGGGCAGGCGGAAAGAGACAACACGTCCATCGTCCGCGGTGGCGAGGACAGAACCACGCCCCTTACTGGACGGCTCGACGACGGCACCGCTTCCGGAGACAGCGGCGCCTGCACCTGTCAAAGCTCGCGGCTCTGCGTCTGCGGAGCGAAGGATACGTATCGAGTCTGATCCGTCGCTGCGAGCGCGAGCTGAATACTGACAGCTGCTGCTCGCAAGGCTTGACTCCGCAATCGCCCTATTGCGCAGCTAACGTCATAACACTACGACCGTACTCTCACCACGTCCAGCGGCGGCGGCGAATGCTTGCCGTCCATACCGATCTCAGGCGACCGCCTTCCGTCAATCACGCGTCGGGCGTTGGTGAAGTGCCCCACGGCTTGAAGACGTGAACCTTATCGACTGAGCCGTGAAAAGAACGAAGCTCTGCTCCCAGCTCGCTGCGAAGATCAAAGCTGTGCCCCTCACTCCGATGATCTGACGCTTGCCCTGTTCGTCGCGCACACTGGCAAGCGCCGTTGATCGGTGCACCTCCAGGCCCAGATACCGAATCGGCTCGTTTTTCATGGCCGTCGTTCCTTTCGCTTTCGGGGAGTCGTGCCTCCACGGTAGCAGCACAGGGCGCGCTTTCAAACTGCGTTATGCGCACACGAAGCACCTGGCCATAGCCGCGTGATCGACGGCACGGAGGGCGATTTTTGGGCTCAGGATGGCGCTGGCGAGAACTCGACGTGTTACGCTGTAACAATGGCAGAAAATGCGAGCGCAGGCGAGTTCCTGATAGCCGAATATCAGGCGCTACGTGAAGAGATCTTAGCGACGCAACGTCGTAGTTTTCAAACGATCGGCGCCGGCGCGTTTGCAGTGCCCGCGATCAACTATTTGGCAGGCTTCAATGCGGACATGCAGGCGCTTCGCCTCGCTTTGCCGTGTGTCGCCGCTGTCATCGTCATATTTTTTATTGCTGATGACGAGGCCGTGCTGCGTTGTGGTAAGTACATCCACGACAAGATCGAGCCAAACTTTGAACCCTACGTCGGTTGGGAACGGTGGCTGGAGCGGCACCGACCTTGGACCCGCTTAGTGGAGGTACACGTTTCTGTCGCTGTATCCCTTCTTTTCTTTGTGTATTACGCGGTGGGAGTGTGGCTTGCCCAGCAATTTGCATTTGCACACTTTCCATTGTGGCTGTGGGGATTGGTAAACGTACTCTATATTTCCGGAGGTGCCCGCCTAGCTTTTCTTCTGGCGAAGCGTTTTAGGCATCGCGCCGAATACGGCCCGATGATCACCGAAGATTCGATGGAATGGCGTCGTTTGACGTCGCTATTACAGCAAATTGCGACAACGTTACCGGAAGGCGCGGCTACGAGAGAGGCCCTGTATCAGGCGAATGTCGCGCTTGCCGTGGAATTCCGTCGCGGCTCGAGGCGAGATTTGGAACGGCTATCGTTGAACATCGGCGGCCCCCTCTCATTTGAACAACAGCGAATCCTGAAACGCTGGCCTCATGCAAACGTTTCATAGAAGGCGAAATCGGGTGGCGCTGGACTTCGATTTTGAACTGCAACGCCGGAACGCCCGACCTCAGCCGACACCGATCCGTTTCTTGGCGTTGCGAAGTGTGCCTTACGCGTTTGACACTTGTGGGTCCCTTCCCGCAACAGTCGGTGTCTCAGTTACTTACCGTCGTCAGCACGCTGAGATCGACACCGTTGATACGGTGCAAATTGGGCGGCGAGCGGCGCTCGCGCGGCTGGATCAGGTTTGCACGGTGAGGATGTCGCCGACGTGCTCGGTGCAGGCGCCGGACGTTCGCCACCTCCTTCGGATCGTGCTCCTTGGCGGAACCGATAGGCGACTTGCGCGAGCCTGCACCTCCTTCCCTGACAATTTCGCTACAAGTTCCTCTTTACCTTGTCACCGACGCCGCATCCCGCCGGCCGTAGGATCTCTCAGCTTCAGCACAGCAAGGGAGACGACGTATGGCCTCAGCAGCGGCAGCAGACTGCATCGGCCCCTACCGCGCGATCCGGCAGCTCGGTGCCGGCGGCATGGGTGAAGTCTTTCTCGCGCATGATGACGAGCTGGGACGCAATATCGCCATCAAGCTTCTGCCGGCGCATCTCGCGGACGATGCGGAGCATCTGGCTCGGCTGCGCGCCGAGGCTCGCAGCGCCTCCTCGCTGAACCATCCGAACATCGTCACCATCTATGAGATCGGGCGCGACGACTCGCGCCGGACGTTCATGGCCATGGAGTTCGTCGACGGGCAGACGCTGCGCGAGCTGACCCGCTCGCCGCTGCCGGTGCGGAAGGCGTTGCAGCTCGCGGCGCAGCTCGCGGACGGTCTCGCGGCGGCGCATAAGCGGGGGCTCGTGCATCGCGACCTGAAGCCGGAGAACATCATGGTCACGGCCGACGGGATGGTGAAGATCCTCGACTTCGGCCTGGCGCGCGGCGGCGCGCTGGGGGAGACGACGAACGTGTCCGAGCCGGGCATGCTGGTGGGCACGTACGGCTACATGTCGCCCGAGCAGGCGCGCGCGGGCGAGATCGACTACCGCTCCGACCAGTTCTCGTTCGGTGCGATCCTGTACGAGCTGCTGACCGGCAACCGCGCTTTCGACGGGGCGACGAACGTCGAGACGCTGTTCATGGTCGTGCGCGACGAGCCGCCGGCGCTGTCGGTGGTCGCGCCGCAGATCCCGGCGCCGGTGCGCTGGATCGTGGAGCGCTGCCTCTCGAAGGATCCGGATGAGCGGTACGTCTCGACGCGCGACCTCGCGCGTGACCTGCAACACCTGCGCGATCACTTCACCGAGACCGGCGTGCAGACACCGATCCGCGAGCAGGCCACGCTGCGCACCATGGTCCGTAAGCGCTGGCCGGCCGCTGCCGCGGTGGCGCTCGCGCTGGCGGCCGGGTCGCTCGCCACGGCGTGGATGCGCCGGCCGGAGCCGCGCGTGATCACGCAGGAGCGGTACCTCACGTACTCCGGTCACGACTACTCGCCGGCCGCCTCGCCGGACGGGAAGCTGATCGCCTTCGCCTCGTCGCGCGACGGTGTGCAGCGGATCTGGCTCAAGCAGGTCGCGGGCGGCAGCGAGGTTGCGCTCACCGAAGGCATCGACGACTTTCCCCGCTTCTCGCCCGACAGCTCGGCCGTGATCTACATCCGTGCGGAGCAGGGGCGTCCGCCGTCGCTGTGGCGTGTGCCTGCGGTCGGTGGCGAATCGCGTCGCCTGGTCGACAACGTCAACAGCGCCGATCTCTCGCCCGACGGGTCGCGGCTCGCGTTCACCCGCACCGTGCAGGAGGGGACGGCGCAGCGGACCGCGCTCTTCGTCGCCAACGCGGACGGCTCGAATGCACGCCAGCTTGCGCGCACCGAGGTGGGTGCGGTGCATCCGCGCTGGTCGCCGGATGGGAAGCGGTTCGCGGTGGTCAGTCCTCGGGGCGGACGGGTCATGCAGTCGGTGCTGCTTGTCGATGCGGAGAGTGGCGCGACGAGGCCGCTCACCGTGCCGACCAAGGCAGGCGAGACGTCGACGGTGGTCTGGAGCAGCGACGGCCGTCACCTCTACTACGTGCGCGCGGAGTCGGTCGAAGCGGTGGTCGGCTCGAGCGCGAAGGTGATCCGTCACGACATCGCAGACGACCGGCCGGAAGTCATCGGCTGGACCTCGCACAACGGCGTGATGCTCGACGTCCTGGCCGACGGGCAGCTCGTGCTCGACGTCCGTAGCCCGCGCGACAACCTGCGCGAGCTCGGTGCGGCGCAGGACCGCTGGATCACGCACGGCAACAGCAGCGACAGGCAGCCGTCGTACGCGCCGGACGGCCAGGCGGTGCTCTTCTCGTCGAACCGCAGCGGCAACCTCGATCTCTGGCTGGCCACGAAAGGCGGCGTGGTGCGTCGCGTGACCGACGACGGCGCCGAGGATTGGGACCCGGCGTTCACGCCGGACGGCACGAAGATCGTCTGGAGCTCGGGACGCAGCGGCAACCTCGAAATCTGGCTGGCGAACGCGGACGGCAGCGAGGCGCGGCAGATCTCGAAAGACGGTGCCGACGCGGAGAACCCCACCGCCACGCGAGACGGCTGGATCGTCTACAACTCCTTCCATCCGCAGAAGGGGGGCATCTGGAAGGTGCGCCAGGATGGCACGCAGGCCACGCAGCTCGTGCGCGCCGTGACGGCGGTCCCCGAGGTGTCGCCGGACGGGCAGTACGTCTCGTACATCGCTGATGGGCGCACCGCGCGCACCGCCATCAAAGTGGTGCGGGTCGCGGACGGGAAGGACATGGGTTTCGCGATCCCGATCGCGGCCACCCGCCGCACCGCCGCGATCCTCGGCCGGATGCGCTGGATGCCGGACGGCAGGGCGCTCGCCTACCTCGGGCAGAACGCGGCCGGCGTGAACGGCATCTTCGTGCAGGACTTCGTCCCCGGACGCGACACCGCGTCCACACGGCGCGAGCTCGGCGGCTTCGACCTCGAGCGCGCCACCGAGTCGTTCGGCATCGCGCCGGACGGCACCATCACCGTCGCCGGCTGGGAACAGCTCTTCAGTCTCTTCTCGATCGAAGGCGTCCCCGGTCTCACCAGCAAGGAGAGTGGAGCATGAGTGCATCCTCGGTCGTCCTGCGCGGGATCGACGCGCGCACCTTTACGGAGATGGAGTCGTTCGTCAAAGACCTCGAGGCGCGTCCGGTAGAGCGCCTGCTGCGCGACCTGCCGGAGCTCGCCGACCTCCCGGACACGAAGGTCTCGCTAGTGTCGTACGTGATCTCCAGCAAGTACCGCGGCTCGGAGCCGGCGGAGAAGCAGAAGATGCGCGAGAGCGTCGCGGCGACGTTCGAACAGCTCGGGCCGGGGCAGGTGCGGGAACGGGTGGGCGCGATCCTCGACAGGTTGCGATAGTCTCCGGTCGGTATGACCGACTTTCCGATCGAGAACCTCCCGTTCGGCGTGTTCCGCCGCGACGGCGAGGCGCACATCTGCACCGTCGTCGAAGATCGCATCATCGATCTGCATACCGCCACGCGCGCGGGTCAGATCACAGAGATGTCGCTGACCGAGCCGTTCCTCAACGCGTTCATGAGGCGGCGGGTGACGGTGGACGTCAAGGAGCAGATTCGCGACATGATCGCGAGGGGGGACGCGGACGCGCACACCGTACCGATGGCGGGGGCGGAGATGCTCATGCCCGTGTGGATCGGCGACTACACCGACTTTTACGCAAGCGTGCATCACGCGACGAACGTCGGCTCGATGTTCCGTCCGGACAACCCGCTGCTGCCCAATTACAAGTGGTTGCCGATCGGCTACCACGGGCGCTCGTCCTCGATCGTCGTCAGCGGCACTCCGATCCGCCGCCCGCAGGGGCAAATCCGCGAGGACCAGAACGCGCCGCCGGTGTTCGGACCATCGAAGCGCCTCGATTACGAGATGGAGCTGGGCATGGTGATCGGTCCCGGCAATCCCTTGGGCGAGCCGATCCCGGTGGGCAGCGCACTCGATCACGTCTTCGGCTTCTGCCTCGTCAACGACTGGTCGGCACGCGACATCCAGACGTGGGAGTACCAGCCGCTCGGGCCGTTCCTGGCGAAGAACTTCGCGACCTCGATCTCACCGTGGATCGTCACGCTCGACGCGCTGGAGCCGTTCCGCACGGAGGCGTTCGTGCGCGCCGAGGGGGATCCGGAGCCGCTGCCGTACCTGCAGGACGACGTCGGGTTCGACATCAACGTGGAGGTGTGGCTGCGCACGGCGAAGATGACCGAGCCGGTCCGCCTCAGCCGCGGCAACTTCCGCGACATGTACTGGACGGTCGCGCAACTGGTCGCGCATCACACATCGAACGGCTGCAACCTCATGCCCGGCGACCTCCTCGCCAGCGGCACCATCTCCGGCACGTCGAAGGACTCACGCGGCTCGCTGCTGGAACTGGCCTGGCGGGGGACCGAGCCGGTGGAGCTGCCCTCGGGCGAGACGCGCAAATTCCTCGAGGACGGCGACGAAGTGATCATGCGCGCGTACTGCGAGCGCGAGGGGCATGCGCGAATTGGGTTCGGGGAAGTCAGAGGAGTGGTGCGGCCGGCGCTGTGATCCTGGCTCGTCGTCAGCCGCCGTAGGCGGCGAAAGATCTGTAGCCCCCGGCTTCAGCCGGGGGAACAGGCGCTCAGGAATCGAGTCCGCGTAGCGGCCGGCAGGATTCTGTCGCCCGCTACGCGGGCTCGAATTGGGGGCCCCCATTCCCCCGGCTGAAGCCGGGGGCTATTTTCTGCAGCCCGCTACGCGGGCACCGAACTGTCGTGTGGGGAGTTGTACTAGCAGGACGCTTTCAGTCAATCCACAGGACGGACGAAGGGCCTCCGGCGGGCCGGCGTGGCCGGCAGCACTGGTTGCCCAAGGCTGAACGCACGCGTCTCGCAGAAGGCGCCGTCCGTGCGAAAACAAGTGCCGCCGGCCACGCCGGCCCGCCGGAGGCCCTTGGTAGATTCTGTGGGTGGAGTCAGGCGTTGCTCTCAGTTCGCGATGGAGTTCGGCCCGGAGCTGCCCCGGCGTTTGCGGGCGAAGCCGCGGGCTACGCAGACTTGGACCGCTTCGCGCAGTTCGGCGGCGAGGGAGCCGGTCCAGACGACTTCCGTTCCGTCGGCGAAGCGGATCTCCGCCTGCAGGGTCTCGTTGAACTGCAGGCTTACGATATGGGCCGTGGGATCGGAAATGGGCATGCTCGGATGGTAACCCATGCGTGTCGCCGAATCATCAGTGCGCCATCACGTCGAGCGCCTCTTCCCCCACTCCGCGCAGCACTTCCTCGATCGTGTCGCCGCCCAGCAGCAGGGCGAACGACGAGCGCCAGACGCGCGACAGCTCCTGCGCCGCGACGCGGACCAGCGGCACCCCGTTGCGCTCGACGAGGAACGTGCCGTGCGCGGTGTGGCCGATGCGCTGCGCGGCGACCCCGCGAGTGCGTGCGAGCTCCAGCACGCGCTCGCGATCGGCGCTGCGGCAGGCTACGAGTGCGCGTGCCTGAGATTCGCTGAAGAGCAGTCCCGTCGCGTCCAGACCGTCCGCGTGTCCGGCGAGGTCGACGTGCGTACCGATGCCGTCCATCGACATCTCGCCCAAGGCCACCGCCAGGCCGCCGTTGGAGAGATCGTGTGCGCTCTGCAAGAGCTTCGCACCGTGCAGCTCCAGCAGCAGCTCGACCAGCTTCTTCTCCTGCTCCAGGTCGACGCGCGGTGAGGCCGCAAGCGCATCGGCGGCGAACAGCTGCTGCCACTCGCTGCCGCCCAGCTCGTCGTGTGTCTCGCCGAGGACGATCACTTCCAGGCCGGCTTCCGTGAACGCGAGGCCGCAGCCGTCGCGATCGCTCTCCAGGATGCCGACCATGCCCACGGTCGGTGTCGGGTAGATCGCGTTCCCCTCGGTCTCGTTGTAGAACGACACGTTGCCCGAGACCACCGGCGTCTCCAGCGCGCGGCAGGCGTCGCTGATGCCGCGGATGCACTCCGCGAACTGCCACATGATGTCCGGCCGTTCCGGCGAGCCGAAGTTCAGGCAATCGGTGATGGCCACCGGCCGTCCGCCCGACACCGCGATGTTGCGCGCCGCCTCGGCCACCGCCTGCTTGCCACCTTCATACGGGTCGAGATAGCAGTAGACCGGGTTCACGTCCGACGTCATCGCCAGCGCGCGGCCGGTCTCCTTGACGCGCACCACCGCGGCGTCGCGCTTCTCCGGGCCGGCCACGGTGTTCGTGCGCACCGTGGTGTCGTACTGGCCGAAGATCCAGTTCTTCGAGCAGAGGTTCGCCGAGGCCAGGAGGCGCAGCAGCATGTCCGTGCGGTCGCCATCAGCTTCCTTGACTCGCGCCAAAACCGGCGCGATTCCGTCCGCATACGAAGGCTTGACCATCGGCCGCTCGTACACCGGCGCCTCGGTCGAGATCGGATCGACCGGAATCGCGGCCGCTTCCTCGCCGCGCCAGTAGAGGCGCACGAAGCCGTCGTCCGTCACCTGTCCGACCACCGCGGCGTTGAGGTCCCATTTCTCGAACGTGCGGATGACCTCCGCCTCGCGTCCCTGCTTCGCCACGATGAGCATCCGTTCCTGCGACTCGCTGAGCATGATCTCGTAGGGCGTCATGCCGCTCTCGCGCATCGGCACCTTGTCGAGGTCCATGCGGATGCCGGTGCCGGCGCGGCCCGCCATCTCGAACGACGACGACGTCAGACCCGCGGCGCCCATGTCCTGGATACCGACCACCGCGTCGGATTCCATGATCTCCAGACAGGCCTCGAGCAGGAGCTTCTCGGTGAACGGATCGCCGACCTGCACGGTCGGGCGTTTCTCCTCGGAGGCTTCGTCGAATTCCGCCGAGGCCATGGTCGCGCCGTGGATGCCGTCGCGGCCGGTCTTCGAGCCGACGTAGATCACCGGGTTGCCGACCCCCTCTGCCGTCCCTTTGAAGATCTTCTCGCGCTGGGTCACGCCGAGGGAGAAGACGTTGCAGAGGATGTTGCCGTTGTAGGAGGAGTGGAACGACGTTTCGCCGCCCACGGTGGGGATGCCGATGCAGTTGCCGTAGCCGCTGATGCCGCGCACGACGCCGTCGACGAGGTACTTCATGCGAGGCGCGTCCAGCGTCCCGAAGCGCAATGAATCGAGCGAGGCGATCGGACGCGCGCCCATGGTGAAGACGTCGCGCAGGATGCCGCCGACGCCCGTCGCCGCCCCCTGGTACGGCTCGATGAAGGAGGGGTGGTTGTGCGACTCCATCTTGAACGCCGCCACCCAGCCGTCGCCGATGTCGATCACCCCCGCGTTCTCCCCCGGCCCCTCCACCACGCGAGCGCCGCTCGTCGGGAACTTGCGCAGGTGCACGCGCGACGACTTGTACGAGCAGTGCTCCGACCACATGACCGAGAAGATGCCGAGCTCCGTGTAGTTCGGCGCGCGCCCCAGGATCTGCAGGATGCGCTGGTATTCGTCGTCGGTGATGCCGTGGGAGCGGATCAGTTCGGGGGTGATTTCCATGCGGGCCGGATTGTATTCGCGCAACCGTGCGCTACGTGACCGTGATCTCGCGGGCCCCGTCCTCACGCACCGTGATCTGCACGTCCACGTGCGAATCCTCGAACTCTCGGAACGCCTCCTTCGGCCACTCGATCAGCTTCACGCCGGGGCCGCCGAGGAGCTCCGGGATGCCGATCTCCAGCCACTCGCGGCGGTTCTCGGAGAGGCGGTAGCCGTCGATGTGAATGATCGGCGGTTTCCCGAGGCGCGGGTACTCGTGCACGATCGCGAAGGAAGGCGACGCCACGTCCTCCGGGCGTGCGCCGAGCTCCGACGCGATCGCGCGCGCGAGAAAGGTCTTCCCGGCGCCGAGATCGCCGATGAGATGCACGACCGCGTCGGGCGAGAGGGAGCGCGCGATTTCGCGACCCGTGCGTTCGGTATCGGATTCAGTGGGGCAGATGAACTTCACGCGCGAAGTCTATCTGTCATCGGCCAACGGTTTGGAGTGCGGTGACCGCAGTCACCGCTTTTACTTCGGCAGCCGCAGCTGCCGCTTGGGCGTTCAGCGTCCCCGGCACGCAGTCAAAGCGGTGACTGCGGTCACCGCACTCCAAAGTACAGTCTCAGCGCACCTTCTGAATCGCCGCCGGGATCTTCTCCGCCACGTCCATCGCCGCCAGGCCGGTGTCCCCCATTTCGTCGCGGAGGAGGTCGCCGGCCAGGCCGTGGAGGTAGACGGCGGTGCAGGCGGCGTCGAGGGGGTCGGTGTCGCGGGCGAGGAGGGCGGCGATGAGGCCGGAGAGGACGTCGCCCATGCCGCCGGCGGCCATCCCGGGGTTGCCGGTGGGGTTGACGTAGACGTGGCCATCGGGCTCGGCGACGAGGGTCTGGTAGCCCTTCAGGATCACCACGCACTTCGTGATGCGCGCGGCTTCGCGGGCGGCGTCGATGCGGTTCGCGTTGATGGCGTGCGTGTCGCCGCCGAGGAGGCGGGCCAGCTCGCCGGGGTGGGGGGTGATGACGCGGGGGAGGTTGCGCGGGTTCAGCTCGGCCGCGCGGCCGGCGAAGGCGTTCAGGCCGGAGGCGTCGAGGATCAGGGGGAGGTCGATCGCGTTAACGAGCGAGCGCGTCTGCTCGTAGGCGGTGTCGTCGTCGGCCAGTCCGGGGCCGACCAGTACGGCGGACTTGTTCGCGAGAAACGCGTTGAGGTCGGAGCCGGAGTAGGTCATCGACTCGATCGAGCCGGCGTGCACGAGCTTCGCGGTTTCGGCATCGGTCATCACGGAAACGAGTCCCGCGCCCGCGCGGATCGCGCCGCGGGCGGACATCACCGCGGCGCCGCTGCGTCCGGGTGAGCCGGCGATGATGGCGACGTGGCCGTAGGTCCCCTTGTGCGTCGGGGCGAGCCGCGGCGTGATGTGCGGCTGGATGTCGCGCGGCGTGATCAGGGCGAGCGTGACCGTTTCGTCCTCGATGGCCACTTCCGGGATCGAGATGTCGGCGACGATCACCTCGCCGCAGTAGAGCGCGGCCGGCTCGAAGATGTGGCACACCTTCGGCGCCGCGAACGTCACCGTCACCTCCGCCTGGAGACAGGGATCGAACGGCTCCGGCGACGACGCGTTGGCGCCGCTCGGCAGGTCGACCGCCAGCACCGGGATGCGCAGCTCCGCGATCGCGCGGATCACGTCGGCGTGCATTCCCTCGGGCGCGCGGTTCATGCCGGTGCCGAAGATCGCGTCGACCAGCAGGTCGGCGTCGGCGATGTGCGCGAGCGCGGTCTCGACGTCGTCGGTTCCGCGCAATTCGTAGATCGGGATCGCGAGCCGCTCGCAGACGATCAGGTTCGTGCGCGCGTCTCCCTGGATCGCGTCGCGGTCGCCCACGATCACGAGCGCCGGCACGATGCCGCGGTTCTCGAGATGCCGCGCGATGGCGAAGCCGTCGCCGCCGTTCATGCCGGTGCCGCAGACGATGGCCACGCGGTCGGCGTCCGGATAGTGCTCGAAGATCGCGTCGACCACGGCGATGGCCGCGTTCTCCATCAGCACGATCGAAGGGATGCCGAAGCTCTCCGTGGCCCGGCGGTCGATGTTGCGCATCTGTTCGGAGTTGAGAATCTTCATGACATCCACTCCCTCAGCACGCGCGAGAGCTCCCCCTCGCGCTCCTCGGCCATGTAGCGCTTCAAATCGCCGGCCACGTCGAGGTCGTAACGCTCCGGCAGCAGCGCCACCGTGCGGCCGACGGAGGCGATGCGCTGGAGCGTGGCGGCGAGCACGGTGGAGGTGCCCCATTCGATGTCATGGAAGACCACCGGGTCGAACGACAGCGCGCGGCAGCCGATGAGGTAATAGCCGCCGTCCGCCGCCGGGCCGAGGACGTACTCGCAGGAATCGAGCAGCGCGAAGGTGCGATCGATGAGGTCGCGGGAGAGCGTCGGATCGTCGGCGCCGATCACCACGATCTTGTCGGTGCGGTGAAAGAAAAAGCGCTCCGAGAGCGCCATCGATAAACGATCGCCAAGCGTGGGGCCGGTCTGCATGGCCACACTGTGATGGGCGAACGCGCGGCGCAGCGCGGCGCCGTTCGCTCCGACGGTCGGCGGCCACATGAACTCGATCTCGGTCTCCGGCGTCGAGTTGCCGATGCTGGCGATCAGGTCGCGCAGCATCGCTTCATAGATCGCGAGCGCGCGCTCGTCGCCGACGTCGGCGGCGAGCCGCGTTTTCACTTTGCCGAGCTCCGGCAGCCGTGCGAAGACGAGCAGCCGCTGGGGCGGGGGAGGGACGGTCGGAAACATGGATCGCGAGTATAGGGGCGTGAGTATAGTTGGCGCTCATGCGGCCGATTGCCCTCCTGACCGACTTCGGCACGCGCGATCCGTACGTCGCGGCGATGAAGGGGGTGCTCGCCTCCCGCACCTCGGAGCCGCTGCACGACCTGACGCACGACATCGCGCCGTACGACGTGCTCGGTGCGGCGTGGTTCCTCGGCACGGTGGTGCGCTACTGGCCGGCCGGGACGATCTTCGTCTGCATCGTCGATCCGGGCGTCGGCACCACGCGGCGCATCGTGGCCATCGAGGAGGAGGGACGGCTTTTCCTCGCGCCGGACAACGGGCTGCTGACGTTCGTCTGGAACGGCGGCCGCGCGTATTCGGTCGAGAACGAGGAGCTCTTTCTCCCCGGCGGCAGCAACACGTTCCATGGGCGCGACCGCTTCGCTCCCGTCGCCGCTGCGCTGGCCGACGGGATCGCGCTGGAGGAATTGGGACCGGCAATCGAGAGCATCACGACCCTCCCGTATACGCCTCCGTCGTACGGCGATGTTGCCGTGCAAGGAACCGTGGTCGCGATCGACCGGTTCGGGAACGTGATCACGGACGTGAATGCGTCGCGCATCCCGTTCGCACCATTCGCGCTGCAGGTGCACGACATCACGCTGGACCGTCTCGAACAGAACTACGGCGATGCCGCGCCGGGGCCGTTTCTGATCGTCGGTTCGACCGGTTGCATCGAGCTCTCGATCGCCAACGCGAGCGCAGCGGAGCGGTTGCAGCTACGCAGGCTCGACCGCGTCGCTATAATCCCTGCGTAGCAGATGGCTACCGGAAAAGACCGCCGCCGCTCCGAGCGGTTCCCCACCGCGTCGATTCCGGTGCAGCTCTCCGACGTCAACGGAGAATTGATCGACCTGAGCCTCACCGGTGCCGCGGTCGTGCACCGCTCTCCCGTGAAAGCCGGCGCCGCCGCAACGCTGATCTTCCCGAGCTACGGCGGCATCTACATCCCCTGCGAAGTGCTCCGCTCCATCGTGCAGGTGCGCCGCGGCGAAAGCGGCCCGGAGTACGTCTTCCGCTCCGCGATCGTGTTCAACACGCTCTCGCCGGATCAGGAAGAGCCGCTCCGCGAGTTCCTGACGATCCAGATCGCGCGGCTGGAAGAAGCGAGACGGGTCGCGGCAGACGCGGGCGCGTAACCGCTATTTCGTTCCCACGTACTCGCTGAACATCATCATCTCCACGTTCCGCTTCGCGTCCGCGAAGCCGGCATCGCGGAGCGCGCCGACGATCACGTCCGGGCGCACGCAGTCGCGGGTCGTTTCCCAGTAGTAGCGGAAGAGGTCCGCTGCGCGGTTGTTGCCGGTGCGGAGGCGGAGGATGGCCGGTCCGAGGTGGCCCATGTAGGCGCCGAGGAACGCGCGCGCCACGCGGCTCTCGGGGGCGGTGATCTCCATGATCAGCAGCTTCCCGCCGGGACGGAGCACGCGGTGGCATTCGCGGAAGACCACGCCGAGGTCGGCGAAGTGGCGCATGGCGAAGCCGATGGTGATGCGGTCGAAGGAGGCATCGGCGAAGGGGAGGCTCTCCGCCGGCGTCTGTACCTTCACGCTGGACGTCTTCCCCGAGGTGAGCATGCCGATGCTCGGGTCGGCGCCGACGATCGATTTCGGATCGCGCGTCACCTCGGCCGCCGCGCGCGCGACGACACCGGTGCCGCTGGCGAGGTCGAGCAGTTTCATCCCCGGCTGGAGGCCGATGCGCTTCACCGCCTCCCGGCGGTACCAGTCGCCGGAGCCGAACGACAGCATGTTCGCGGCCATGTCGTACCAGGGGGCGGTCTCGTCGAACAGCTCGCGGACGTACTTTTCGCGCTTCGACGCGTCGGGGTAGTAGTGGGTGAGCGGCGGGTGGGGTGCGACTTCTTTCGTCATCGTGCAAGCTCCGCAAAAAGTTGTTCCGGCTGCTGCTGTGCCCCGCGCGCGTACGCGGCGTCGATCATGGCGACGTACTCCTCGGCCGGTCGCGTCACGAGCCGCCCATCGCCGCCTTTGGCCTCTTTCGCCTGCTCCCCGGCGATCAGCGTTCTCACGAACAGCACGCGGTCGTCGCGCGACATCGCCTGCCACTCCGCACGATCGATCGTCGCGCGCGAACAGGCGAGCAGCAGGAGCAGAAGCAGGAGGGTCGGGCGCATCGGCGGCGAAGTATATGGAGTGCGGTGACCGCAGTCACCGCTTTGACTGCGTGCCGCGAAGGTGTACACGTGGCGCTCGAGGCACAGAGTAAAAGCGGTGACTGCGGTCACCGCACTCCAAACTGTGCCGGCTCCCGCCGCCACCTCTGCGCGATCGGCATGTCCCTTCCGCTGCCGAAGGCTTTCGACGACACGCGGATTGTCGGCGCGGCCTGCTGGCGCTTGAACTCGTTCGTGTCAACGAGCTTCAGGATGCGCGCGACCAGCTCGCGGTCGAAGCCGTGGGCGACGATCTCGTCGACTTCCTTGAACTCTTCGATGTAGAGCTCGAGGATGCCGTCGAGGACGTCGTACGGCGGGAGCGTGTCCTGGTCCGTCTGGTTGGGACGCAGCTCCGCGGAGGGCGCCTTGGTGAGCGTCGATTCCGGGATGAGCACGCGCTCGCGGTTGAACCAGCGGGAGACGCGGTAGACCATCGTCTTGTAGACGTCGCCGAGGAGGCCGAGGCCGCCGGCCATGTCGCCGTAGAGCGTGCAGTAGCCGACCGCCATCTCCGACTTGTTCCCGGTGGTCAGCACCATGGCGCCGGTGCGGTTCGACCAGGCCATGAGGATGTTGCCGCGGATGCGCGCCTGCACGTTCTCATTGGTCGTATCGAACTTCTTCTCGCCGAACAGCTCGTCGATGGTGGTCTCGTACGGCGCGTAGATCCCGGCGATCGGCACCACGTGAAAGGCGATGCCGAGGTTCTCGGCCAGGGCGCGGGCGTCATCGACGGAGTGTTGCGACGAGAACTGCGACGGCATGGCGATGCCGGTCACGTGCTCGGCGCCGAGCGCCTCCACCGCGATCGCCGCGGTGAGCGCGGAATCGATCCCGCCGGAGAGGCCGAGCACCACGTCCTTGAACCCGACCTTGCGGATGTAGTCGCGAAGGCCGAGCACGAGCGCGAGGCCGATCTCCTCCTCCTCGCCGAGGGAGAGAACCATGTCGCAGGGGCTCCCCTGGAGGTGGACCAGCGAGCCATGCGACTCGAAGGCCGGCGCGCAGAAGATCGTCTGGCCGGATTTGTCGAAAACTATCGACGACCCGTCGAACAGCAGCTCGTCGTTGCCGCCTACCTGGTTCACGTAGACGAGCGGCGCGTCGTAGCGGTGGGCGATCTTCGAGAAGATCTCCCAGCGCGTACGCCGCTTCCCGGCGTTGAACGGTGACGCCGAGATGTTGAGGAAGAGCTCCGCTCCCTGGCGCGCCAGCTCATCGACAGGGTTGCGGCAGTAGAGCTTCGTCCCGAACGCCTCGTCGTCGAACCAGAAGTCCTCGCAGATCGACACGCCGACGCGGCGGCCCGCGATCTCCACCACCCGCACGTTCTCTCCCGGCTCGAAGTAGCGCAGCTCGTCGAAGACGTCGTAGGTCGGCAGCAGCACCTTGTGCTGCTCGAGGAGGATCTTCCCGTTGCGCGCGATGATGGCCGCGTTGTGCAGCGGCTTGCCGCACCAGCTCGCGGTGCGCACCGGGCAGCCGAAGATCAGCGTCGTGTCGCCGGTCATGGCCGCGAGCGCATCCTTCATCTGCTGCGCAGCGTCGATGAAGTACGGCCGGTCGAGCAGGTCGAGCGGCGGGTAACCGGTCATGGCGAGCTCGGGGACGAGCACCACGTCGGCGCCGGCGCTTACGCCGTCAGCGTAGGCGCGGCGGATCAGTTCGGCGTTGGAGTGCAGCGCGCCGACGGTCGTATTGAGCTGCCCGATGTAAACCTTCATGACTGCGTTCTAACCTTCTCCATCCTCGGTCGTACTACGGTATCGAAACACAACACGACAATGAAAGTCACCGCAACCGCACTTGCTCTGCTGATGGCAACGACGACGCTCGCGGACGAAGTCCAGGTCCGGCTGAAATTCGAGGCCGTGCGCGCCGACAAGGCGCCGATCATCGACGGAGACCTTTCCGATGCTGCGTGGGAGAAGGCGCCGGAACTGACCGGCTTCACGCAACGCGATCCGAACGAAGGGCAGCCGGCCACGCAGCAGACGCGCGTGAAGGTCGTCTACGACGAGGACGCGATCTACTTCGGCGCCTTCATGGAAGACGACGGCAAGGTCACGGAGCTGCTCGCGCGCCGCGACAACGACCTCAATAACGGCGACTACATCCGCATCAGCATCGATCCGCAGTACGACCGGCAGAACGGCGCCGCGTTCGTGGTCAATGCGTCGAACGTGCAGATGGACATGATCCTCTACAACGACATCTCCGAAGACATCAGCTGGGACGGCGTCTGGAGCTCGGCCACGAAGATCACCGCCAAGGGCTGGACCGCGGAGCTGCGCGTGCCGTACTCGCAGCTCAGCTTCCCGAAGAAGGACGAGCACACGTGGGGCATCAACGTGAGCCGCTGGCACTCGCGCCTGCGGGAGAGCTCGCGGCTCGTATTCACGCCCAAGACGGAATCGGGCTTCGTCTCGCGCTTCGCCGACCTCACCGGCATCCGCGGCATCACGCCCCGGCGAGGATTCGAGATCGTCCCCTACGGCGTGGCGCGCACCGACCTGCACAGCCGCGCCAGCAATCCCTTCATCGCCCCCTCCGAGCACCGCATGGACGGCGGCGTCGACCTCAAGTACCGCATCTCCTCCAGCCTCACCCTCACCGGCACCATCAACCCCGACTTCGGCCAGGTGGAAGTCGACCCGGCGGTGCTGAACCTCAGCCAGTTCGAGACCTCGTTCCCGGAGAAGCGCCCGTTCTTCACCGAAGGGGCGAGCGTGTTCCGTTTCGGCAGCGGCCCCGCGCAGAGCCGCTGGGGGTTCAACGTCTGGTTCCCGACGTTCTTCTACTCGCGCCGCATCGGCCGTTCGCCGCAGGGGTGGGTCGACACCGCGTTCATCGACCAGAGCAAGGGAACGTTCGACTCGATCGACTACACCGACGCGCCCGGCGAGACGACCATCCTCGGCGCGGCGAAGATCACCGGCAAGCTCGGCAACGGCTGGACCATCGGCGTGGTGGATGCGCTGACGGATCGCGAGCAGGCGTGGTTCCGCGCCGGATCGCTGGTCGACCAGCAGACCGTCGAGCCGATGACCAACTACCTCGTGGCGCGTGCGATGAAGGACTACGGTAAGGATTCGCGCGCCGGCTTCCTCTTCACCTCCGTCAACCGCCGCCTCTCCGACAACCTCGAGCCGAAGCTGCGCGAGAACGCCTACTTTGCCGGCGTGGACGGCTACACGCGCTGGAACGACAAGAGCTGGCTGCTCGACTGGTACGCAGGCTCGTCGCTCGTGAACGGCTCCGAGGAAGCGATCGACCGCGCGCAGAACAACCCGGCCCGTTATTACGCGCGTCCCGATGCGAAGCACATCGACCTGGACGCGACGCGCACGTCGCTGAGCGGCTGGGCGGGACGGGCCATGCTCGCGAAGCAGAAGGGGAAGTGGCGCCCGAACGTGCAGGTGCAGATGCTCTCCCCCGGCTTCGAGATCAACGACCTCGGATTCCTGCCGCGCACCGATTCGATCGCCACGCACGCCCTCCTGCATTACCTCAACACCGACCTGACCAGATACACGCGCGAGATCAGCGCGTGGGGCGGCAAGTATCAGAACTGGAACTTCGACCGCGACCTGACCGCCGATGGGTTCAGCGGCGAGTATTACGTGGAGTGGAAGAACTACCTCCGCACCTGGGTGTGGGGCGGGATGTCGGCGGATCACCTCGACGACCGCATCACGCGCGGCGGCCCGGCCATGATCTACCGCGGCCATCACCACTACGGCTTCGGCATCGGCAATGACAGCAGCAAGAAGTTCTTCGCGGAAGCGACGACCGAGCAGGTGAAGGACGAATTCGGCGGCACGCTCGCGACCTACAACACCACGTTCACCTACCGTCCGGTGCCGTCGCTGCGCTTCTCGGTGACGCCGGGGTACAGCAAGCTGCACGAGGTCGCGCAGTACGTGACCCAGGTGGACGACCAGCAGTACTCGGACACGTACGGCAAGCGCTACATCTTCGCGACGCTCGACCAGCAGACCCTCGACCTCGGCATCCGCGGCGAGTGGACGGCCAGCTCGCGCCTCTCCATGCAGCTCTTCCTGCAGCCGTTCGTCTCCAGCGGCGACTACAACGGCTTCAAATACCTGACCCGCCCCCGCGACGACGAGTTCACCCCTCTTTCCGCCGGCCAGGCCGCGGCCGAAGCCGGCAACCCCGACTTCAACTTCCGCAGCGTCCGCGGCAGCGCCGTCGTCCGCTGGGAGTTCCGCCCCGGCTCGGCGATGTACGTGGTCTGGAACGAGAACCGGGCGGAGGAAGTGGGGGTGGGCGACTTCCGCCTGCGCCGCGACTTCAGCGCCCTCCCGAACGCGCCCTCGCAGGATGTGTTTCTGGTGAAGTTTTCGTACTGGCTGCCAATGTAGTTGCTGGTTGCTGGTTGCTTGTGCAGTTATGCCTGTCATCCTGAGCGAGGTGGCCGGGCGGGTGTGAAGCGAAGGACCCTCTTCCGACAGCGCGCTGCTCATGCACCGGAACGGGAGCAGCGGTCTTCGTGATGGCGCGCTCCTCGTGCACCGCAGGGGGTCCTTCGCTTCCCGCCGCCCAACCCCCTCGCTCAGGATGACAAGCATTTGGACCGCGAGCCGCAACTTCACAAGCAACCAACAACCAGCAACAAGTAACCCCCCATTTGCTGCGTCGCCCGCTTTTTGCAAAGATCCACGCCATGTCCGACGACTTCGGGACGATCAACCTTCGGCGCGGTGAGCGCGCACGGGAAATCGAGGTGCTGCGGGGGCATTACCGACAGCATCGGGATGCGCTGGCGGGGATGGTCGCGGATGCTCCGACCGAGCATCTCGCGAACGAGTATCAGCGCATCATCGGCGAGATCGATCGCGCGCTGGCGAAGCTCCATGAGCTGGAGGGCGGCGCCGCCGCTCCGCCCCCTCCGCCGCCGCGGTCGACAGAGCCCGGACAGCGTCCGCTGGCTACGCCGCCGGTGGCGAATGACGATTTCGCCGATCCGCCCACCATCCCGGCGTCCGAGTATGCGGAGCCGCGCTCGCGCCTGCCGCTCATCATCGGCGCGGCCATCCTCGCGCTAGCGCTCATCGCGTGGATGATCTGGCGTGCGAGCGATCGCACGGGCGAGACGGCCATCGTCGAGGAACCGACCGCTACCGCGACGAGCGATACGGCGGACACCGGCACCTCGACCTCCGACGACACCATCGAGCCGGCGGCGACCGCCCCGGCGGGGCTCGCGGTCGTGCCGGTCTCGCACGACTACGGCACGATCCGGAAAGGCACGCGCGCCACGCGGCAGTACGAGCTGTCGAACACCACCGACGAGCCGATGACCATCAACGTCGCGCGCTCCGCCTGCCGCTGCCTCTTCTACGAGCACGCGCCGGTGATCCCTCCGAAGGCGAAGGAGAACCTCACCGTCACGGTGGACGGTGCACGTGCGAAAGCGGGGCCGCTGCACGAGCAGATCCGCATCACCTCCAAGGCGGACGCCGCGATCGGAACGACCATCGACGTAAACGCAACGATCCAGTAACAGGGGTGGGACATAGGAAACCGAACGAGCGTGTTCTAATCACGCAACGTGAAGCACCCCCTTATTTTTCTTACACTTGTACTGAGTCCCCTCCTTTCCGCACAAGACGCACCCCTGACGATCGAACGTGCGGTGGCGCTTGCGATCGAGCGGAATGAGCGGGCCGCGATTGCCGACACGACCGTCGAGGCCGCAGAGGCTCGCGTACGCCGCGCGCGGACCGCGTTCCTGCCGCGCGTCGACATCAGCGGCAGCCTCCGCGGCGACTACACCGACCAGACCGAGCGCACCCTCTCGACCGCGGCGCTCCTGACGCAGCCGATCTTCGACGCGCGCGCGTTTCCTCTCTACCGCGCGCAGCGTTTCGAGCGCGACGCCACCCGGCTCACGGCCACCGAGTCGAAGCGCCTCCTCGGCTACGACGCCGCCGCGACGTTCCTGGCAACGCTCAGCTTCGAGCAGGTGCTGAGCGCGGCCGAGCATCGCCGCGACTTCGCCCAGACCAACCTCGACGACGTCCGCGCGCGCTTCGAGGCGGGCCTGGTCAGCTCGAACGACGTCACCCGGGCCGAGCTCGAGCTCGCGACCGCCGTGCGCGGCGTCGCGCAGGCCGCGGGCGACCTGCAGGCGTCGCGCATCGATCTCGCGAACCTGCTGCGCACCGAGGTGACGACGCTCGCGCAGCCGGTCGCGCTGCTCCAGGCGGCCAGCAATCCGCCGGCGCTCAGCGACACGACGATCGCCGACGCGCAACAGCGCCGCAGCGACGTCGCCGCGCAGCGCGCGCTGGTCGAGGCGCAGCGCGCCTTTGCCGACGAGCCGAACGCCCGCTTCATCCCTTCCGTGCTCTTCAATGCGCAGACGCGCAACATCAACGACGGTGCGCTCTTCTCCGATCGCAACCAGGAAGGCTTCGTCGGGCTGTCGTTCGCCTGGCCGGTGTTCGACGCGGGACTCCGCGGCGCCGAGCGCGCGGAGCGGACCGCGCAATTGCGCGGCGAAGAGCTCCAGCTCGAGCTCGAGTTGCGCGACGTCGATCGCGAGCTGCGCGGCGCGGGCGTACAGTTGACGACCGAGCAGGCCTCGCTGCGCGAAGCCGGCGCCGCGCTGACGGCCGCGCGGAAGAACGCGGACGAGACGAATGCGCTCTATCGCGAAGGCCTCGCCAGCGCGCTCGAGCTCGCCGACGCGACGCAGCGGCTGTTCGAAGCGGAAGTGGCCGAAGTCACGGCCAGATACAGGATGGCGCTCGCCTATCTGTCGCTGCGGGAAGCAAGCGGCGACGCGCCGATGGAAGATTAAATGAGAAACCAGCTGCTGCTGTTCGCTTCGATCGCCGTCCTGCCGTTCGCACTCGCCTGTTCCAAGGGCGACGCCGCCCCGAAACAGGGCGGTCCGGGTGCCTCGCGCAAGAGCATGGAGTTCCCGGTCGAAGTGCGGCCGGTGGAATCGCGGAACGTCGAGTACTCGATCAACGCCGTCGGCTCGCTCGACGCGTTCGAGCGCGTCGCCGTCACGGCTCGCGTGGCCGGTGCGATCGAGCGGGTCATGTTCACCGAGGGGCAGCTCGTGAGCAAGGGGCAGGCGCTGGCGGAGATCGAGCCGGAGCGATACCGCATCGCCGTCGATTCCGCCGAGGCTTCGCTGAGCAAGGCTCGCGCTGGGCTGGGGGAGGCGGAAGCGGGTTACGCACGACGCCAGGCCGCGAGCGCGAAGAACCCCGGGCTGATCCGCGGCGAAGAAGTGGAGACGTGGCGGACCAAGGTGCAGTCCACGGCCGCCGAGGTCACGCAGGCGCAGGCGGCGCTCGCGCAGGCGAAGCTGAACCTACGGGACGCGTTCGTGCGCGCGCCGGTCAGCGGGATCATCCAGACGCGCACGGTGGAGACCGGGCAGTACGTCCCGGTCGGGACCGTGCTGGCGACGCTCGTCCGCCGCGACCCGCTCCTGCTGCGCTTCCAGGTGCCGGAACAGGAATCGTCGCCGCTCCGCCCCGGCCTCGTCGCCCGCTTCAACGTCGGCGAAGACGGCGTGCAGCACCAGGCGCGCATCACCCACGTCGCCGCGGCCGCGACGCAGAGCTCGCGCATGGTCGACGTGACCGCGCACGTGCTGAACGCCAACGATCCGCAGCTCCGGCCCGGTGCGTTCGCGCGCGTGACGATCCCCATCGGATCGACGCGCCAGGCGCCGGTCATCCCCCAGACGGCGATCCGCCCGAGTGAAAAAGGTTTCCTCGCGTTCACCGTGACCGATGGCGTGGCGCGGCAGCGGGTCCTTACATTGGGGATGCGCACCGCGGATGGCCAGGTGGAAGTCCGCGATGGATTGCAGGCGGGCGAGACGCTCGTCGTGCGTGGAGCGGAAGCGCTTCGTGACGGAGCGAAGGTTCGCGTGACCAAATGAAAATCACCGAGATCTGCATCAAGAACCCCGTCTTCGCCTGGATGATCATGGCGGCCACCGTCGTCTTCGGCGGCGTCGCGGCCACGCGCATCGGCATCTCGCAGTTCCCCGACGTCGACTTCCCGACCATCAACGTCAGCGTGGCCTGGGAAGGCGCTGCACCGGAAGTGATCGAGCACGACGTGGTCGAGCCGATCGAAGAAGCGGTCATGCAGGTGCAGGGCGTCCGCAACGTGACGTCGAACTCGCGGCAGGGCGGCGGCAACATCACCGTGGAGCTCGACCTGTCGCGCAACGTCGACCTCGCGCTGCAGGACGTGCAGACGCGCGTCGCGCAGGCGCAGCGCCTGCTGCCGCGCGACATCGAGCCGCCGGTGGTGTCGAAGACGAACCCCGAAGACCAGCCGATCATGTGGATCGGCCTGGCCGGTCCGTACTCGCCGCAACTGCTCGCGGACGTGGCCCGTTACCGGGTGAAGGAACGGCTGCAGACCGTTCCCGGCGTGGGCGAGATTCAGGTCGGCTCGGTGCAGCGCAACGTGCGCATCTGGATCGACTCCGACAAGCTCGACGAGCGCCGCGTCACCGTGGCCGACGTCCTCGGCGCGATCGGCAACGAGCACGTCGAGCTCCCCGCCGGCCGCCTGGAGACCTCGGGACGCGAGGTGAACGTGCGCGTCCTCGGCGAGGCGTTCAACCTCGAAGAGTTCCGCCGCCTGGTCGTCAAGAACGTGCAGGGCTCGCCCGTCTACCTCAGCGACGTGGCCATCGTGGAAGACGGCTTCGAAGACATCCGCCGCGTCTCGCGCGTCAACGGCGAAGCGGCGCAGGGGATGGGCATCCGCAAGCAGCGCGGCTCGAACGCGGTGGCGGTCGCGCGCGGCGTGAAGGAAGCGATCGCGGAGATCCAGAAGACGCTGCCGCAGGGGATGGAGCTCGGCATCAACTTCGACTCCACGCAGTTCATCGAGGAGTCGGTGCACGAGATCCAGTTCGAGCTGATGCTCTCGGTGATCCTGACCGCGATCATCTGCTGGCTGTTCCTCGGCTCCCTCGGCGCGACGCTGAACGTGATCCTGGCGATCCCGATGTCGCTCCTCGGCACGGTGGCCTTCATCTACTTCTTCGGCTTCACGCTCAATACGTTCACGCTGCTTGGGCTCGCGCTGGCCGTCGGCATCGTCGTCGACGACGCGATCATGGTCCTCGAGAACATCTTCCGCCACGGCGAGATGGGGAAGGACCGCGTCAGCGCGGCGCGCGAGGGGACGGCGGAGATCAGCTTCGCCGCGCTCGCCGCGACGCTGGCCGTCTGCGCGATCTTCCTCCCGGTCGTCTTCATGAAGGGGATCATCGGGAAGTTCTTCCTGCAGTTCGGCGTGACGCTCTGCGTGGCCGTGCTGCTGTCGTACGTCGAGGCGATCACGCTCGCGCCCGCGCGCTCCGCGCAGATGCTGAAGACCGGCGTGCAGCGGCAGTCGCGCCTCGGCCACTTCGTCGACCATGCGTTCGACAAGCTCTCCGCCGTCTACAGCAGGGTATTGGCGCGCGGGCTGCGGCATCCGATCGTCGTGCTGCTGATGGCGCTGGGCGTGTTCATCGCCTCGATCTTCGTCTACAAGAAACTGCCGAGCGAGTTCGTCCCGTCGCAGGACCAGAGCCGCCTGATGGTGCGCCTGCAGACCGCGGTCGGCTCCGACCTCGCGGAAACGGACCGCGTCTTCCGCCGCGCCGAAGAGTTCCTGATGCAGCAGAAGGAAGTGACGCGCGTGTTCGGGTTCGTCGGCGGCTTCGGCGGCGGCGTGAACAGCGGCATCCTCTTCGTGACCATGCTCCCGCCCGACCAGCGCGAAAAGTCGCAGCAGGACTTTGCGACCGACATGCGCAAGGAGTTCAACTCCTATCCCGGCGTGCGCGCCGTGGTGCAGGACCTCTCGCAGCAGGGCTTCTCCGCGCAGCGCGGCTTCCCGGTGGAGTTCTCGGTGCGCGGCTCGGACTGGGAGAAGCTGGTCGAGATCTCGACGGAGATGCGCGAGAAGCTGGTGGCCAGCGGCTTCGCCACCGACGTCGACACCGATTACCAGGTGGGCATGCCGGAACTGCGCATCGTCCCCGACCGCGCCCGCGCCGCCGACCTCGGCGTCTCGGTCGAGGAAGTGGCCACGACCATCAACGCGCTCGTCGGCGGCGTCCGCTCCGGCAAGTACTCCACCGGAGGCCGCCGCATCGACATCCGCACGCGCCTGCTCGCCAATCAGCGCACGCGCCCCGAGGATCTGTCGCGCCTGCGGGTGCGCACCGCCTCGGGGGAGCTGATCCCGCTGTCGGCGCTGGTCAAGGAAGAAGAACGCCCCGCGCTGCAGTCGGTCACGCGCCGCGACCGCGAGCGCGCCATCTCCATCTTCGGCAACGTCGCCCCCGGCAAGTCGCAGAGCGACGCGCTGGCCTACATCGAACAGATCAGCAAGGACCTGCCGCCCGGCTACCGCGCCGTGCTCGGCGGGTCGTCCGTCGCGTTCCGGGAGTCGATGGGGCAGCTGATGTTCGCGTTGATCCTCGGCGTGCTGGTGGCGTACATGGTTCTGGCGTCGCAGTTCAACTCGTTCCTGCACCCCGTGACCGTGCTCTCGATCCTGCCGCTCTCGATCGCCGGCGCCGCCTTCGCGCTGCTCATCACCGGCAAGACCATCAACATCTTCTCGATGATCGGCCTCCTGCTCCTCCTCGGCATCGCCAAGAAGAACTCCATCATCCTGGTCGACTACGCCGTCCAGAAGCAGAAGGAAGGGATGAGCGCGCTCGACGCCATGCTCCACGCCGGCCCCGTCCGCCTCCGCCCCATCATGATGACCTCCGCCGCCACGCTCATGGCCGCCGTCCCCCCCGCCCTGGCCCTCGGCCCCGGCGCCGAAACACGCGGCCCGATGGCCGTGGCCATCATCGGCGGCCTGGTGATCTCGACGGCCTTGTCCCTGCTCGTTGTCCCGGCGTTCTTCGTCGTCGCCGACTCGGTGAAGACGAAGCTGTCGGGGTTCTTCGCCAAGGGTGAGGAACAAGAAGTGGAAGGAGAAGAGGTTACCGCGCACTGAGCGGAAGAAAAATCGCTGGCAACGGAAGAAAAAAAGGTTCCGAGCGAAGCTTTTTTTCTTCCGAGCAAAGTAATTTTTCTTCCGCGCGAAGCTTTTTTTCTTCCAAGTTAAGTAATTTTTCTTCCGAGCGAAGCTTTTTTTCTTCCGAGTGAAGCGTGAAAGGTTCCGAGCGAAGCTTTTCTTCTTCCGAGCGAAGCGTGAAAGGTTCCGAGCGAAGCTTTTTTTCTTCCGGTGTCAGCGCTCGTTCGCCGCTGCAAGCGCTTTTTCTTCAGTAGTTTGGAGTGCGGTGACCGCAGTCACCGCTTTTACTGTGTGCTTCGCAGCGACAGCGGTGCCGTAAAGAGCCAAACCGGTGACTGCGGTCACCGCACTCCAAATGACTGCAATGACCACCCGCCGCACCCTCCTCGCGATCGCGCTCGCCCTGCCGCTGCTCGCGCAGCCGGTGCTCTCGCGCGTGGTGGAGGGGGCGAAGAGGCAGGTCGGGAAGACGCTGTCCTACGATCCCGCCTATCGGCGCATCGCTTACCCCAACGGCGACGTCCCGATCGCGACGGGCGTCTGCACGGACGTCGTGATCCGCGCGTATCGCCATGCCGGCGTCGACCTGCAGGTGCTGGTGCATGAGGACATGAAGCGGAACTTCAGCGCGTACCCGCAGCACTGGGGGCTGCGCAAGCCGGACACGAACATCGACCACCGGCGCGTCCCGAACCTGGCGACGTTCTTCAGGCGGCAGGGAGCCGCGTTGCCGGTGACGAAGCGGGCGGGCGATTACAAGCCGGGGGACATCGTGACGTGGAAGCTCGCGTCAGGCGTGCCGCACATCGGGATCGTCTCCGGCCGCGACCGGGTGGTGCACAACATCGGCAGCGGCGCGCGGGAAGAGGACGTGCTGTTCGCGTACGAGCTGACCGGGCACTTCAGGTGGTCGCCAGGAACGCGCCGCACGCGAGATTGAACTCCGCGGCCTGCTCGTAGTTCGAGAGATGGCCCGCGTTCGCGATGCGCACCAGCCGTGCCCGCGCGATCCTCGACTTCATCCGCTCCGCATCGCTGGGAGGAGTGATCGTGTCCTGCTCGCCGACCACGATCAGCACCGGCACGAGGATCTTCGGCAGCACTCCCGTTGAATCAGGCCGCGTGGCCATCGCACGCAGGGCGGTCATCACCCCTTCCGCGGAGGAGGAGCTCATGATCTCCCGCACGCGCTCCTTCATCTCCCGCGGAGCGCCGGGGGTGAGCATCTTCGGCAGCATCGCGTCGATCACCGGCTGCACACCCTCTTTGCGCACCTTTTCGATCGACTCGTACCGCCCCTTGCGCGCCTCCTCGGTGTCCGCGGTCTCGCGCGTGTCGATGAGCACCAGTCCGCGCATCCGCTCCGGTGCGATACGCGCGATGGCGAGCGCGATGTAGCCCCCCATCGAGAACCCCGCGAAGACGGCCTTCTCCAGCCCGCGCTGGTCGAGCAGGTCGAGCATCCTGTGCGCGTAGTCGTCGACCGACATCCCCCCGCCGTCCGGCCGCGACTGCCCGAACCCCGGCAGGTCCGGCATCACATGCCGCACCCCGCGGATCGCGAGCTGATGCTCGAAGACCGACGACGCCAGCGGAAAACCGTGGATCCAGACGACGGGAGTGCCTTCGCCGAGGTCGGTGACGTTGAGCATGGAGGCAGTTTATCCCGAGCACCGGACGCGTCGCGGCAGGGATGGGATTCACGTCACTCCGGGCGCTGTTCCCACCAGGCATGAACTGCCCTGTCTGCAAAACCGTCAACCTGCTGATGACCGACCGCCAGGGAATCGAGATCGACTACTGCCCGACCTGCCGCGGCGTCTGGCTCGACCGCGGAGAGCTCGACAAGCTCATCGAAAAGTCGGTCCCGCCCGGCGCCCCCTCGGCCGACCACGGCCACGCCACCCGCCCGCCGCAGCGTAGCTACGAATCCGACCAGTCGTATCGCGGCGACTACGCGAAGAAGAAAAGGAAAGAGAGCTTCCTCTCCGATCTGTTCGATTTCTGAGGGGGCGGGAGGGCGCGAACGCGGTTCGGGTGGCTCGAGAGCGAAGGCGCTGAAACCGGCCGCCACCACGGACGCCGTTTACGATCGCGAAAACGAGCTCCGTCCACCGCCCGACCGTCATCCTCCTCGGCGATGGCGAGCTCGCTTCCGGGTGAAGGGCAATCAGCACGTGACGAGGCGCGACTGCCTCGAGGTGAGGGCCGCGTGCCTGCAAACGAGGGGTGCGCGCCTCCGGGTGAGGCGTGCGCGCCTCACGATGAGGCGTGCGCCCCTCACGATGAGGCGTGCGTCCCTCACGATGAGGCGTGCGCCTCTCACGATGAGGCGTGCGCCCCTCGCGATGAGGCGTGCGCGCCTCACGATGAGGCGTGCGTCCCTCGCGATGAGGCGCAATTCGCACAGCATGAGGCGCGATTCGCAATGGCGGCCGTAGTCGCCGGGCATCTATAACTCGGGCGCCGCGGGCTCGCCGCCGTCGGTGCGCCGTCGTACGACGGAGCCAACGCTGCCGCGAATCCGATTCGGGTGAGGGCGGCGGCGCGATCGCTGCCACGGCACGCTCTCCCAGGAACCCGACTCAATCAGCAGGGAACCTGCGCCGACTCCGCATCCGGCCACGCCAGCGCGTCCGCAAATCCGGCCACGGCCCACGAAAGCTCATCCGCGTTCGCACTCGCCACCCCATCCAGCTCCCGCGCCAGCGCCCCGCTCACCGACGTCTGATCCCGCTCCGCAAAATGCTCCAGCATCGCCACCTGATGCCGCGGCAGCCGCACGTGCAGGTCGATGAGCCGCACTGCCTCCGGCAATACTCCCTCCGCGTCGGCCCCGAGCGCCTTCTCGATCGTCTCCGGCGACCAGAGCTCCAGCGCCTTCGCCATCAACTCCTCCCGCCACAGCCACTTCCCGACGGCCGTCGACGTCACCTCCACTTCTCCCGCCGCAATCCTGCGACATCTCCCCGCGCGACCACCCGAGGAGTACCGTAGCCTTGGCAATCGTGACGTGCGGGCGCTGGTGGAGGAAAATGGTGCGGATGCGGTTGATGAGGTCTTGGTCGAGCATGGGTGGGCTCCTTTCTTCTTTGCTCAATAGAGTACAGCGTCTTCCTCGAAAGAGCAAGAGGTGCGGCGCGTAATGACGCAAACCACGCAACCGGAAGGTGAACTGTTCGGCCGTCGCCTCCGCGAGGTTCGCCAGAAGCGCGGCCTCACGCAACAAGCCGTCGCCGATCTCGCCGGCATGTCGCTGACGTACATCAGCAACATGGAGCACGGCTTCAAGGTCCCGAGCCTGACGACGATCATCCGCTTAGCCGTCGCCCTCGACTGCAAGGTGATGGATCTAGTCGGCGCGTTCGACAAGACGGACCTGCGGGCGCTGCTGCCGAAGTGAGGGAGGCGGAGGCGGGTGCCCTCGCGATCCCGGCCGCGGAATGACCCCAAACACCTGTCCACGAGTTCCCCGACTCGGGTCATAATCGGGGTCGGAAATCTTCACGTTCAGGACCACGAATGCCCATTAAAAAATCAGAGCTATACAGCTCTATCTGGCAGAGCTGCGACGAGTTACGCGGCGGGATGGACGCCAGCCAGTACAAGGACTACGTCCTCGTCCTGCTCTTCATCAAGTACGTCAGCGACAAGTACGCCGGCCGCAAGTACGCGGAGATCGTCGTCCCCAAAGGAGCCAGCTTCCAGGACATGGTGGCGCTGAAGGGGACGAAGGACATCGGCGACGACATCAACAAGAAGATCGTCGGACCGCTGGCGCGGGAGAACAAGCTCTCCGACATGCCGGACTTCAACGACTCCACGAAGCTCGGCGACGGCAAGGAGAAGGTCGACCGGCTCACGAACCTCATCGCCATCTTCGAAAAGCCGGAGCTCGACTTCTCGAAAAATCGTGCCGAGGGTGACGACATCCTCGGCGACGCGTACGAATACCTGATGCGCCACTTCGCCACCGAGAGTGGCAAGAGCAAGGGACAGTTCTACACGCCGGCCGAGGTGAGCCGCGTCATGGCCCAGCTCCTCGGCATCCGGAAAGCGAAGACCAGTGCCTCGACCACGGTCTACGACCCTACGTGCGGCTCGGGATCGCTGCTTCTGAAGGTCGCGGATGAGGCGGGAATGCCGGTCACGATCTACGGCCAGGAAAAAGACGCCGCCACGTCCGGCCTGGCGCGGATGAACATGATCCTGCACGGCCATCCCACCGCCGAGATCGTGCAGGGGAACACGCTGGCCGACCCGAAGTTCAGGGAAGGCGACACGCTGAAGACGTTCGACTACGTCGTCGCCAATCCACCCTTCTCCGACAAGCGCTGGAGCAACGGGATCAAACCGCTCGAAGACCCGTACGACCGCTTCAAGCCCTTCGGCACGCCGCCGGGCAAACAGGGCGACTACGCGTACCTGCTGCACATCGTCCGGTCCCTCAAGAGCACGGGCAAGGGAGCGTGCATCCTTCCTCACGGCGTGCTCTTCCGCGGGAACGCCGAGGGCGACATCCGGCGGAACCTCGTGCGGAAGGGCTACATCAAGGCGATCATCGGACTGCCGCCGAATCTCTTCTACGGCACCGGCATCCCGGCCTGCATCGTGGTCGTGGACAAGGAGGAGGCCCGGGCGCGCCGCGGCATCTTCATGATCGACGCGAGCGGCGGCTTCATGAAGGACGGGCCGAAGAACCGGCTCCGGGCCATGGACATCCACCGCATCGTCGACGTCTGCAACCGCTTCGACGAGAGCGATCCGCGGTATGCACGGATGGTGTCGTTCGACGAGATCGAGAAGAACGACTTCAACCTCAACCTGCCGCGCTACATCGACAGCCGCACGCCCGAAGACCTGCAGGACATCGAGGGGCACCTGCGCGGCGGGATCCCCGTCCGAGACGTCGACGCCCTGCAGCGCTACTGGGACGTCTGCCCGGGCCTGAGCCGGACGCTGTTCAAGCACAACCGCCCCGGCTACGTCGATCTGGCCGTCGACAAGGCCTCCATCAAGGCGGCAATCCACGAGCACCCGGAGTTCCGCCGTTTCATCGAGACGACGAACGCGCACGTTGACCTCTGGCGCGAGCGGGCCGCGGCGAAGCTGAAGGCGCTGCAGAAGGGCCTGCATCCGAAGGAACTGATCGGCGAGCTGTCGGAGAGCCTGCTCGCCCACTACGTCAGCCAGCCGCTCCTCGACGCCTACAACGTCTACCAGCACCTGATGGACTACTGGTCGGAGATGATGCAGGACGACGTCTACCTCATCGCTGCCGACGGCTGGAAGGCGGAGACGGGGCGCGTGACCGTGAAGGACAAGAAGGGGAAGGAACGGGACAAGGGATGGGTCTGCGATCTGGTTCCGAAGGAGCTGATCGTGGCCTGTTACTTCGCCGCCGAGCAGAAGGCGATCGACGAGATGGCGGCGGAACTGGAGAGCGTCACCGCGCGCATGGCCGCGCGGGAAGAGGAGTACGGCGGCGAAGAGGCGGCGTTCGGCGGTTTGGACAAGGTGAACAAGGCCTCCGTCGCCGAGCGGCTGCAGGAGATCGAGCACGATTTAGAGTCAAAAGATGACGTCCCCGTGCTGACGGAGTGGCTGCAGTACTCGAATCGCGAAGCGGAGTTGAAGAAGCGGCTCAGGGAGGCTGAAGCCGCGCTTGATGCAAAGGCTTACGCCAAGTACCCGAATCTCACGGTTACAGACATTCAATCACTCGTCGTCGACGATAAATGGCTGGCGGCGATGGACGCAGCCATTCATGGAGAGATCGATCGTGTCAGCCAGCGGCTCACGCGGCGGGTGAAGGAACTTGCCGACCGCTACGAACTACCGCTGCCAAAGCTGGTGACCCAGGTAGCGGAGCTGGAGGCGAAGGTCAATCTCCATCTGGAGAGGCTGGGATTCGCGTGGATCTAAGACGGCACCCTCCGGAGGCTGACTCGAACAGTATGGCCGCAGATTCGGCCTTCGAAGAAGTAAGTCTGGAGAGTATTGCCTCCTTTCGTTCGGGAGAAGGGATTAGCGTGGCTCGGCTTTCCGAAGAGACTTCGGAACAGCCAGTCCCTGTGTACGGAGGCAACGGCATCGCTGGATATACGGACCGCGCTACGGTGACGCGGCCGACGATCGTCATCGGACGCGTCGGGCAGCGATGCGGCGAGGTTTACCTGACCAACGGCCCCGCGTGGATTTCGGACAACGCGCTCTATCCAAAGACGATTTTCCGGGATATCGACATCGAATTCCTAGGTCGTGCTCTGCAGGCAAGCAATCTGAATGCGTCAAAGAACCGGAATGACCTTCCGCTTATTACACAAACGATCCTGAAGTCTGTTCGGATACGCATACCCAGACGTAGAGTTGAGCAGGAAGCGATTTCGACCGTGCTGAGCGAGGCGGATGCGCTCGTCGAATCGCTGGAGCGACTCCTCGCCAAAAAGCGCAAGATCAAACAAGGTGCGCTTCAAGCACTGCTCACCGGTGAAATGCGTTTGCCAGGATTTTCGAAACCGTGGGTTCGCGCGAAGTTCGGTGACGTTGCATCTCCTCGAAAAGAACGAGCTGAAACCTTTGCGACGAATACCTTCTCTGTCGAGCTTGAGGACATTGAGCAAGGAACGGGACGAATTTGCGCTGCGGCAGAACGCCCTGCAAGCGTGTCGCTCAAGACGTCATTCAGGCCGGGCGACGTGCTGTTCGGGAAACTGCGTGCCTACCTCCGCAAGTACTGGCTCGCCGATCGACCGGGTGTCTGCTCGACTGAGATATGGGCATTAGTCGCCAAGCCGCGGGTCTTGCAGCAATACCTGCTACGCGTTGTGCAGACGGCAACGTTCATCGATGCGGCAAGTACGACCTATGGGACGCATATGCCACGCTCCGACTGGCAGGTGGTTAAGAACTACGAACTGCTGCTGCCGCCCAAATCTGAACAGGAGGCGGTCGCGGCTTTACTCGGTGCTTTGGATGAAGAGATCTGCGCTATCGACGAGCAACGTGCGAAGTTTTACCAGATCAAGGAAGGAATGATGCAGCAACTCGTCACCGGCCGCATCCGTCTTGTTGACGCCACGCCTGCTGAGGATCTACAGTTAGTCCATTCAGCTTAGTCCACCCACCATGAACACCGTCAACATCCACGAAGCCAAGACCCAGCTCTCCCGCCTCGTCGAACGCGCGGCGCGCGGCGAGGCATTCGTCATTGCCAAAGCCGGGAAGCCGCTCGTCAAGGTATCGGCGATCGACGTGCCGTCGGAGCCGAAACGGCTCGGCTTCCTGAATGGCGAGATCGAGGTCCCCGACGACTTCAACCGCATGGGTGAGCGCGAGATCGCGGCGCTGTTCGGGATCGGCGCGTGAAGCTCCTGCTCGACACACAGCTCCTCCTCTGGGCCGCGGGTCAGCCGGAGCGCCTCTCCGCGCGCGCGAAACGGCAATTGAACGATCCGGAGAACGAGCTGCTTTTCAGCGCCGCCAGTCTCTGGGAGATCACCATCAAGACCAGCCTCGGGCGCGACGACTTTCGCGTCGAGCCGCGCGTTCTCCGCCGCGGGCTGCTCGACAACGGCTATGTCGAGTTGCCGATCACCAGCGAACACGCGGTGAACGTCGATGCGCTTCCGCCGCTGCACAAAGACCCGTTCGACCGGCTCCTGCTCGCCCAGGCGCTGGTTGAAGGGGTCACTCTCCTGACCGCCGACGCGCAACTGGCGCGCTATCGGGGGCCGGTCCGCAAGGTCTGACACCGCGCCTGCACAATGCGATGAGCGACGTCGGTAAGCCGGAGCGGGTCACACAACAAAGGGTTATCCGGCTGTTTCGGGAGGAGCTCGGCTACCGCTATCTCGGCGACTGGTCGGACCGCGACGGCAACTCGAACGTGGAGCCCGACCTCCTCGGCGCGTGGCTGAAGAAGCGCGGCGTCGCCGCGCCGGAAATCACCGTCGCCATCCACCGGCTCTTCACGGAGGCGAATCATCCCGGCCGTTCGCTGTACGACAGCAACAAGGCCGTCTACAGCCTGCTGCGATACGGCATCGACGCGAAGACTGAGGTGGGAAAGAACACGGAGAAGGTCCACGTCATCGACTGGGAGCATCCGGAAGAGAACGACTTCGTGATCGTCGAGGAGGTCACGCTTCGTCGGAGACACAGCCGGCGGCCTGACCTGGTGCTCTACGTCAACGGGATCGCAATCGGCGTCATCGAGTTGAAGTCGAGCCGGGAGAGTATCGCGAACGGGATAAGGCAGTGCCTGTCGAACCAGAGCCCGATGTTTCACGAGTGGTTCTTCAGCACGGTGCAGTTCATCTTCGCCGGCAGCGACGCCGAGGGGCTGCAGTACGGCACGATCAAGACCGAGGAGAAGTACTTCCTCCGCTGGAAAGAGGACGAGGCCGACAACAGCCGGTACAAACTCGACAAGTACCTGCTGAAGATGTGCGAGAAGGGGCGCCTCGTCGAGCTGATGCACGACTTCGTCCTCTTCGACGCCGGCATCAAGAAGCTCTCCCGCGTGCACCAGTACTTCGGCATCAAGGCCGCCCAGCAGCACGTGCGCGAGAAGCGCGGCGGGATCATCTGGCACACGCAGGGGAGCGGCAAGAGCATCGTCATGGTGCTGCTCGCGAAGTGGATTCTGGAGAACAACTCGAAGGTACGTGTCGCCGTGATCACCGATCGCGACGAGCTCGATAAACAGATCGAGGGAATCTTCCTCGATACCGGCGAGCAGGTCAGCCGGACAAAGAACGGCAGAGAGCTGATGCGGCAGCTCGCCGAGCCTCGCCCGCGGATCGTCTGTTCTCTGGTTCACAAGTTCGGGCCGCGCGGCGCAAAGAAGACGGACGAGGAGTTCGATCGATTCATCGCCGAACTGGAGTCGAGCCCAACCCCCGCGGTGGGCGAGCTGTTCGTCTTCGTCGATGAATGCCACCGTACCCAGAGCGGACGGCTGCACCGGGTGATGAAGGCAATGATGCCGAACGCGGTGTTCATCGGGTTCACTGGCACACCGCTCCTTCGCAAGGATGTGAAGACCAGCCTGGAGGTATTTGGCGGCTACATCCACACGTACAAGTTCAGCGAGGCGGTGGACGACGGGGTGGTGCTCGATCTCCTCTATGAGGCGCGCGACATCGACCAGAACCTGGGATCGCCGGAGAAGATCGACGCGTGGTTCGACGCGAAGACGCGCGGCCTCAACGAATGGCAGAAGGACGAGCTGCGAAAGAAGTGGGGAACGATGCAGCGCGTCCTGAGCTCCAAGTCGCGGATGGAACGGGTCAAGACCGACATCATCTTCGACTTCAGCACCAGGCCACGCCTCTCCAACGAGCGCGGCAACGCCATCCTCGTCGCGTCGAGCATCTACGAGGCGTGCAGATACTTCGCGCTCTTTCAGCAAACGGAGTTCCGCGGCAAGTGCGCGCTGGTGACGTCTTACGACCCGCAGGCGAGAGACATCACGCGCGAGGACACCGGCGCGAACACAGAAACCGAAAAGCAGTTCATCTTCACGACCTATACGGAGCGTATCTGTTTACCGGCGGGAGTTGATTTGGTGACGGGTCGGAACGAGAATGTGAGATGTGAGTGGCGTGGCGGGAGAGCTGGAGGAGCTGCGGCGCGAACTGCAGGCGTTACGGGAACGCGTTACGGCGCTCGAACGTGAG
>DASQJY010000057.1:0-228080 GCA_035630815.1 Thermoanaerobaculia bacterium | reverse complement strand
CGCCACGGACTACGCCGTCTACATGCTCGAACGCTACGACGAAGCCCCCGACGACTTCCCGCAAAACGCCACGGAAACCGGCCGCGCCGTGACGCTGGCCGCGCTCATGTCGATGGTCGGCTTCGCGTCCTTTGCGATCTCGCACTACCCGGGCGTCAGGTCGATCGGCTACGCCTCGGTGGTCGGCATCGCGCTGAGCTGCCTGGCCTCGATCACCCTGCTGCCGGCGCTGCTGGCCACCGGCAAATTCCGGCGCAAAACACCCCCCTGTCATCCTGAGCGAGGGCGGGGGAAGGGTGGGAAGCGAAGGACCCCCTCCCGACAGCGCGCTTGTCATGCACCGCAGGATCGCGGTAGGGACACCCGTTGCCGGGTGCCCCCCGCACAGACCCGGACGTGCGGGACTACCGCATCCGGTTCCTACCTTGGGTTTTGGCGTCGAAGCGCTGTTCGGGCCATGGGTGAACGACCTTCGCGGCAGGGAACCAGCGGGTACTCACTCGGGCCATTCGCTCCACAGAGACTGTCCCGTTCTGACTGCGACGCGAGAGCGCCTGCCGCCAGAGTCGGAAAATCCCTTTTCGGAAGGCACTCAGAGCATCGATGTTCCCCGGCACACCGTGATACGCGTCGAACCCGCGGATCACGCTTCGCAGCCACTTCCCTTGCTCAGGAATGGGATCGTGCCGTCGGCGTATCAGCTCCTCTCGGAGCTCGTGGAGTTTCCGGGTCATCCGTTTCTGGCTCGTCACCCGCTTCACCGCAAATCGCCCTTTGCGGTCCGTCGCGCAGATGTGCGTCAGCCCCAGGAACGTGAACGTTTCCGGCTTTCGCTCTCCACGCTTCTCCCGCCGCTCCGCCGCGTAGCGGCCGAACTCGAGGATTCGCGTTTTCTTCGGGTGCAGCTTCAATCCGAACTTGCCTAGTCGCTCGCTCAGCGCGGCTTGGAACTTCTCCGCCTCCTCGCGTCGCTCGAACCCCACCACGAAGTCATCCGCGTAGCGGACGATCACCACGTCTCCTGTCGCTACCTTCTTCCGCCAGCGGTGTGCCCACTGGTCGAAGGCATAGAACAAGTACACGTTCGCCAGCAGCGGCGAGATCGTTCCTCCCTGCGGACTTCCTTCTTCACTGGCCGTCCACTCTCCGTCCTCCATCACTCCGGCTTTGAGCCACTTCAGTATCAGTCGAATCACCCTCTGGTCGCCGATCCGATGTTCGAGGAACTTTCGCAGCCACTCATGCCCCATCGTGTCGAAGAAGCTCTGGATGTCTGCGTCCAGTACCCAGTTCACCCGTTTCCTCTGCAGAGCCACACTCAGCGCGTCCAGCGCATCATGTGTCCCTCGCCGAGGCCGGAAGCCGTGGCAGAAGCCGTAGAAGTCTTCCTCGTAGATCGCGTTCAGCACCTCGTTCACGGCTCGCTGCACGATCTTGTCTTCCATCGACACGATCGCCAGTGGCCTCCGGGTTCCGTCCGCTTTCGCGATGAACACTCTCCGGCCCGCCTGCGGCCGGTATGCTCCCCGGTGAACACGGTCGTGCAGCTCAATCAGGTTCTGATCGAGCCGCCTTCCGTACTCGGTCCAGGTCATGCCGTCGATCCCGACCGCCGCACCACGATTCAACTCTCCGTACGCGCTTCTCAGCCGCTCGACTGTCACATGGTGGAGCAGGGACGTGAACTTCATCGTCCGGTCCCTTCTTGCTGCTTCCCGCACCCGGCCGAGCGCACTGGTCACGCTTGCCCGGCTCTGTGTCCGGTGCGTGTTTTGCCCTGCCAGGTTCCCCTTGGTTCCACCCCTTCCCTCCACTCCGTCCGCCACCGCTCCCGCGGCTTTGTTCCGGTGCTTCGCAGGTACTACGGGTGGATGTGACTTCTCGTGGTCGTTCATCTCGGGGTTACGGCCTTGGCCTTTCCTTCGCGGCCTGCTCGCGTTCGGGCGGCAGGCGACCACGAGATCTCTCGGTTCTCGCGCGCAGAGTGGTTCGTGTACATGCTCACGTTCTTCGACCCCGCCAGATCCGTCCGGCTCTCGCGATATCGATCCGGCCGATGTTGCCTTCCGCTTGGATCCACGGCGTCGGCATCTGGTTGCGCTGTTTTCGGGGCTCAATCACGCGTGCCTGCACACCCCCGGCTAACGCTTCGGCTTGGCCTCACGGTTTCGCCACATAGCTCGGGGTCAGGTCGGTTCGCTACTCCTTGCCTGTATGAGACTTTCACTCACTACTCCGCGCCGGTTTATCCCGACGCATCGGGTCCTTCGCTTCCCACCCGCCCCGCCCCCTCGCTCAGGATGACAGCGTGGAGACGGGATTGAGGATTGAGGATTGAGGAGAGCGCGCCGGGGCCTCAATCCTCAATCCTTCATCCTCAATCCAGAATGGGCACCCAGCACGTCACCACCGTCCCCCCACCCTCCCTTGCCGCCAGGCGCATCCTGCCTCCGTGCGCTTCGACGATCTCGTTGCAGAGGGCGAGGCCGAGGCCGGAGCCGCCGGGTTTGGTGGTGTAGAAGGGGACCAGGGCCTGGCGCATGACCTCGTCGGGCATGCCGCGGCCGCGGTCCATGATGCGCAGCACGCAGTCCTCGCCGGTGCGCTGGATCGAGACCGTCACTTCGTCCGAGCCCGATTCGTGTGCGTTCTTGACCAGGTTGATCAGCACCTGCTGCATCTGCGTCCGGTCGATCGGCGCTTCGAGCTGCGCGTTCCCCTCTACCTCGAACGCGTACAGCGTCCGCACCGCCTCGAAGACCTCGGACCAGGCGGTGCGCTCCTTGTGCGGCTCGGGCAGGCGCGCGAACTGGGCGTAGGCCTCGAGGAAGTGGCGGAGGAACTCCAGCCGCTCCTCGATCAGCTCGTAGATCTCGCCGAGGCGGTGGCGGTGCTCCGGCATCTCCTGTGCGCGGCGGGCGGAGTGGAAGAGGGAGCTGATCGGCGCGACGGTGTTGTTGATCTCGTGGTTGATGATGCGGATGGCCTTCTTCCAGACCGCCACCTCCTGGCGCCGCAGCTCCGGCGTGAGGCGCTCCAGCAGGATCAGGCGATGCTGCTGCGTGTTCAGGCGGAAGAGCCGCTGCGTGAGGTGGAACGTCTCGTCGTCGACGTTGAAGATCGCGTCGCTCGGCGCCGCGAACGCATCGCGCAAAGACGGCGTCACGTTCTGCGCGATCTCGTACAGCGTGTGGCCGTCCAGCCGCGCACCGGCCGCCAGCAGCTCGCGTGCGGCGGTGTTCGAGTAGATGACGCGCTCCGCTGCGTTGAGCAGCACCACCGCGATCGGCGTGCGCTGCAGGATCGTGTCGAGCAGGATCTCCTTGTGATGGATCTCGGCGCGGTCGGCCCGGATCGCATCCGCGAGCTCGTTGTAGAGCCGCTTCAGCTCCGCCACCTCGCGGTCGCCGCGCACGACCAGGCGCAGGCTGTGATCCCCGTCGCGCGTGGCACGGAGCGCGTTGCCGAGGTCCTCGTGCAGCTCGCGGATCGACTGGATGATGAGGTGCGCGCTCCAGAAGATCGTCGCCACGATCGCGAACGCCGCCAGCGCGAACGTCTCCCAGCCGCGCACGTACTGCACCGCAACGAACGTCACCGCGGCCGAGACGGTCGCCACCAGGGCGACGGCAATGGCGATGCGGTGGGAAAGCTTCACCGCGGGCGGCGCTCCAGCACCACGCCCAGCTTCTCCATCCGTCGATACAAAGCCTGCCTGCTCAAGCCCAGCGCCTCCGCCGCCCGCGAGACGCTGCCTTTCGCGTTCAGCAGCGCCATTTCGATCTGCGTCTTTTCGAACGGTACATCTTCCGCGCGGCTGTCCGCATCTGCAACGAGCCCGAGGTCGGCGGCGGTGAGCGTGTCGCCGGTGCTGACCGCGGTCGCGCGGGCGATCCGGTTCTGCAGCTCGCGCACGTTCCCCGGCCATTCGTGCGCGAGCAGCGCGGCGCGCGCCCCTTCGTCGAGCTTCTTCGGCGCCTTCACGAACGCGTCGGCCAGCGCGAGCACGTCCTCGCGGCGCTGGCGCAGTGGCGGGACCGCGAGCTCGACCACCGCGATGCGGAAGTAGAGGTCCTGCCGGAACGTGCCGCGCGCGATTGCCTGCTGCAGGTCGGCGTTCGTGGCGCAGAGGACGCGCACGTCGACGCGGCGCGTCTCGCTGGAGCCGAGGCGCTCGAACTCGCCCGTCTGCAGCACGCGCAGGAGCTTCATCTGCCCGGCCGCGGAGAGGTTACCGATCTCGTCGAGGAACAGCGTCCCGCCATGCGCCGCTTCGAAACGTCCGATGCGGAGGCGCGTGGAGCCGGTGAACGCCCCCGGTTCCGCGCCGAACAGTTCGCTCTCAATCAGCTCGTCCGGAATCGCGCCGGCGTTCACCTTCACGAGCGGCTTGTGCTTGCGGCGCGAGCCGGCGTGGATGATCTCCGCGATCTTCTCCTTCCCCGCCCCGTTCGGGCCGGTGATCAGCACCGGCACCTCGGACGGCGCGATCTGCACCGCCAGCGATACCACGCGCTGCATGGAATCGCTGGCGTAGACGATGCCGCGCAGGTCGTGCGCGCGGGCCAGCGCCTCGCGCGAGCGGTTGCGCTCCATCCGTTCGCGCTCCTCGCCGGCACGCAGCTCGCGCACGCGCAGGAGGCTGCGCACCGTGGCGATCAGCTTCGCATCGTCCCACGGCTTGGCGAGGTAATCGGTCGCCCCTTCCTTCACCAGCTGCACCGCCGTCTCCAGCGACGACCAGGCCGTCATCAGCAGGATCGGCAGCTCGGGATCGACGGCCCGCACGCGGCGGAAAAGCGCCACCCCTTCGTCCCCGCTCGTGGCCCCGGGCGTGAAGTTCATGTCCTGCAACAGCACGCCCGCCTCCCCCTTCTCCACGAATCGCACGGCCGCGTCGGGATCCGACGTGACCACCGACTCGACGTCGTGGAGATCGAACAGCAGCCGCAGCGCCTTCGCCACGGCCGGCTGGTCTTCGACGATGAGGACTTTGGTCATGGAGTTGTCAGGCGTTGTTAGCGTTGGTGTCGGGTGTCTGCGGCTTTACGCCCGAGCGATACACCCCAGATACCTGACACCCGACACCAGTTCTAACTATTTATACGCTCCGCGTAGCAATCGACGGCGGCACACGCGCGGCTCGCAATGCCGGCGGCAGTGTCGCAATGATCCCGTTGATCCACAACAGCACCATGCCGACTGCGACGAGCTGCCACGGCATCTTCACATCCGTCAGCTTCGAAACGAGCAGAAAGTTGAGCGCGTACGCGGCGCCGACGCCGATCGCGAGGCCGGCGGTGGTGGTGACCCAGTTCTCGATCAGGAAGTGGCGGAGGATGTCGCCGCGCGTGGCGCCGAGGGCGCGGCGCGTGCCGATCTGCTTCGTCCGTTCCGAGACCGAGAGCGCGGTGATGCCGAGGATGCCGAGGGCGGTGACGAAGACCAGCGCGATGATCAGCCCCGTCATCACGCCGACCGTGAGGCGCGCGGCAGCGAACCAGCCCGCCTTCTTCTCCGGCGTCGGCGCGAAGTCGACCACGCGGCCTCCATTCACCGCCACCAGCTTCTTCTCGATCTGCGCCATGACGGACGGCATCATGCCCGGCTCGGTGCGCACGAGATAGCGGAGGCCGCTGCGGTAGCTGCCGACCCGCGCCGGCAGAAAGATCGCGCGGTCGGCGAGGCCGCGCCACGTGTCGGGGTTGTAGCCGTACGGGTTGAAGAACGTCTCGATCACGCCGATGACCTGCAGCGGATCGCCGACCGTCTCACCGGCATCGGTGGCGAAGGCGATCGTCTTGCCGACGGCCCGGCCATCGGGGAACAACGCGTCGGCCACGGTCTTGGAGATGACCGTGACGCGCACCGGATCGGGCTGCGTGCCGATGCCGTGATCGCCTTCCTGGAAGCCGCGCCCTTCGATGATTTTGCTGCCGAGGGCCTGGAAGATGTCCTTCGTCGCGTAGTACTGCTGCGTCAGCTGGCGCTGGCCGCCGTCCACCGGCTTCACGCCGGTCGACGAACCGCCCCCTTCCCACAGCTGGAAGTGCGTATTGGCCACCGCCTTGACGCCCGGGATCGACTGGATGGCGCGGATGTCGGCGTCCGAGGTCATGTCGAGGGTCGCCGTCTCCTGGAACTCAGGGGTGAACGGGCGGGTGCGCACCCAGAGGATGTTCTCGTCGTCGAAGCCGGAGGGGCGATGGATCTTCGCGCGCTCCGCGATGATGACGTTGACGCAGTTGGTGACGATCGCGAGCGTCATCGCGATCTCGAGCACGAGCAGGAAGACGCGCGTGCGGTTGTGTTTCATCGCGCGGAGGATGGGGCCGATGTTCATGGTGATCTCCTATTGCACCTTGAGCTGCATCGCGGGCGGCACCGAGCAGACGCGCCACGCGGGGTAAATGCCGGCCACCGCACCGGCCACGAGCGAGAGGACGCCGGCCAGCAGCAGCATCTCGCCGTCGAGGCGCAGCACTTCGCCGCTGTGGACGAACTTCGCCAGGATCTTGAGCAGCCCGAACGAGAGGAGGATGCCGATCGCGCCTCCCGCCAGTCCGATCAGCTCGCATTCCACCAGGTGCTGCCAGAAGATCTGCGCCCTGCTCGCCCCCAGCGCACGCCGCACCGAGACCTCGGGGATGCGCGCCAGGAACTTGCCGAGGAGGATGCCGATCAGGTTGACCGAGCAGACCGCCAGGAAGAGCAGCGAGACGATGCTCATCGTGCGCACCGATTCCGGGATGAACTTGCTCCGCTCGATGATCTCCGGGACCGTGGAGATGCTGGTCTTCACCGGCCGGGGGAAGCGGCCGAGCTTCTTCTGGTCACGGGCGTAGTTGTTCAGCCAGTCCTGGTACGAGCGCTGCGCCGCTTCGTCCGGCAGCTCGACCCAGTACTCCAGCCAGACGATCTCGGAGTTGAGGAACTGCTCCGGGCTGTCGAGGGGCTCGTTCTTCCACCTGCTCGTGTTGCCGGCCGTCTGGACCTGCAGCGGCTCGACGAAGTTGAACGGGATGTAGATCGGTTCCGGCGGCCCGGTCGGGTTCCGGTCCAGCTCCCACGGCCGGATGGACGGACGCCACGGCTCGAGCACGCCCACGACGCGGAAGAAGCGGTCCTCGAGCCGGATCATCTTCCCCACGCTGTTGCCGCCGCCGAACACTTTCTCGTTCGTCTCGTGGTCGATGACCGCGACCGCTTCCGGCTTCGCGTCGGCGGCTTTCGACCATCCGCTGCCGTACGCGAACGGTGCGTCGAACATCTCGAAGAAATCGGAGAACGTCAGCCGGATGTCGGCCTGGAACGGCCGGGCCATCTTCGGATCGGGATGCACGAAGAACCTGGTGATGAACATCGGCGACTGCCGCAGCGGGATGTTCGAGCGCATCAGGTTGCGCGCATCGCGGTAGGTGACCTGGGACGGCAGCTCTTCCGGCTTCTCCTGGTTGTACGGCTTCTCCGTGCCCCAGGTGTCGAGCTGCACGTAGAACAGCTTGTCGCTCTTCCCCGGCACCAGCTCCTGCATATAGAGGTGGCGCAGCGTGACGAACGACGTGGAGACGCAGATGCCGATGGCGATCGCGGCGATGAGCAGCGCGGTCAGGATCGGGTTCCGCTTCAGGCTGGTGATGGCGGTCTTGACGTGATAGGTCAACATGTTGATCTTCCTGGCTTGCTCTCAGCTGAGCGTCGCCGTCAGGCCCGCGCCGGTCTCGCGCGCCAGCGTGATCTTCGGCCGTTCGAGGTCGACCACGCGTCCGTCGAATACGTGCAGCGCGCGGTTCGCGCGCTCGGCGCACTCGGGGCTGTGCGTGACCATGACGATGGTCGTGCCGGAGCCGTTGATGCGCTCGAGGAGGTCCATGATCTCGCGCGTCATCACCGAGTCGAGGTTGCCGGTCGGCTCGTCGGCCAGGATCAACTTCGGGTCGCCGGCCAGCACGCGGGCGATGGCCACGCGCTGCTGCTGGCCGCCCGAGAGCTGCGACGGCAGGTGGCGCGTGCGGGCCGACAGGCCGACCATCTCCAGCGCGCGCTCGATGCGCTGCTTGCGGTCGGCCGCGGCGAGGCCACGGTAGCGCAGAGGGACGTCCACGTTGTCGAAGACGTTCAGGTCGGGGATCAGGTTGAACGACTGGAAGATGAAGCCGATCGTGCTGTTGCGGATCTTCGACATCTCCCGGTCCGAAAGGCGGCTGACGTCCTTCCCGTCCAGCATGTACGTGCCGGAGTCGAACGTGTCGAGCAGTCCCGCAACGTTGAGGAAGGTGGTCTTGCCCGATCCCGAGGGACCGGTCACCGAAACGAACTCGCCTGCCTTGACGGTGAGCGAGAGGTCTTCGAGCGCGTGCGTTTCGATCGACTCGGTACGGTAGATTTTCTTGATGTGGGACATTTCGAGCATGGGTCTCTCCTAGCGAAGCATCACGTTCTTCGCGTCTTCGAAAGCACTGGTATCGGAGACGACGATCGTCTCCCCTTCTTTGAGTCCGTTGACGATCTCCACCTCGCCGATGCTGGAGGCGCCGACCACGATGTCGCGGCGGGTGACCGACTTGCCGTCGACCACATAGGCGGCGCGGCCGCCTTCCGCTTCGAGGAACGGTCCGCGCGCGACTTTCAGCACGTTCTGTTTCGACTCGAACGTGAGCCGGGTGGTGAGGCGCTGGTTCTGTCTCAGCCCCTGCGGCTGTTCGCCTTCGAACGCCACCGTGGCCACGAGCTGGCTGTTGACCACCTCGGGTGAGATCGCGGTCACGCGGCCCGGATACTCGCGGCCGAGGAACGTGATCTGCGCCGGGGTGCCGATCGCCGTCTCGTTCGCATACTCCTCCGGGAGCCCGATCTCGAGCTCCAGCGACGAGAGGTTGACCACCGCGAGGATGGCCTGGTTCGGCGCGACCGCATCGCGGTCCTGCACCGCCACCGAGGCCACCATGCCGTCGAACGGCGCGCGGATGGTGAGGTCGGTCACGCGCTTTTCGAGCTCCCCCGCGACCGACTGCTGCCGGAGGACCTGCTGCTCGCGCGTCGCCACTTCGAACCCGAGGGTCTCGCGCGAAAGGCCGAGCTCCCCTTTCGCCTGGCCGAGCTCCATCTCCGCGATGCGCACGTTGTCCTGCGCGGTCTCGAAGTCGGCCTTGTTGCTGAGCCCTTCCTTGAACGTCGTCGAGACGCGCTCGAGCTGCCGCTTGGCTGCCGCCACGCGCAGCGTGAGGAGCTCTACCTGCTGTTGCGCGCGGAGCTGCGCCTGACGCGCCACGATCTTCTGGCGATCGAGCTCGGCGCGCGACGTGAGCAGCTGGGACTGCGCCTGGTCGAGCGCCGCCTGCAGCTCCTTCGAATCGATCGTGGCCAGCACCTCCCCCTGCTTCACCTGCGAGCCGGCTCGGGTGCGCAGCGAGACGATGCCCTGGCCGGGCGAGAAGAGCGTCGGCGAGAGCGAGGCGACGACGCGCGCCTGCACGCTGATGTCGCGCAACAGGTCGCCGCGGCTGACCGTGGCGAGGCGGATCGTCTTCGCATCGACCGACTTCTCGGCCACGAACCACCGCCGCACCGCCGGAAAGACGACCGCCGCAACGATCAGCAGCACGACGCCGGCGACGGCGGCAATGATGATGCGGGGATTCCGCTGCGCCGCAGCGGGACGGTCCATCGAGGAACTGTTATGGATCATGACGGAGCGCTCTTAGCGCAACCGCGGTGCCATACGGATTGTGATTGTTTTCAGCAACTTAGCGTGTCCGGCAAACGTGTCCGTTGACACCTGTCCGCGGACAGATGTCCGGTGTGAGAGTATCTGCGCTCATGAAGCGCATCGCCTTCCTCCTGCTTTTGCTCGTCGCGTGTAAAGAAGGGCAGCGCACCGTCACGGATACGGGCACGATGGACATGCGCGACCCGATCGGCGTGAAGTACGTCGGCGCACCGGAACTGAACGTGCGCGCGCAGGCGGACGACAAGGCGCCCATCCTCGCCACCTACCAGAACGGCGAGGCGATCTCGATCCTCGTCGACAAAGGCGAATGGGTCGAAGTGCGCACCGGCGACCGCGCCGGCTGGGCACGCGCCGCCGACCTCACCGACGCCGCCGGCGCCGAGAAACAGGAAGAGAACCCCGAGCCGAAGTTCCGCGTCATGCCGATGCCCGTCTCCGCCCCTTCAGCGCGCGGCGAGATCTACATCGAAGCCGACGTGAACACCGACGGCGAGATCACCGCCACCCGCATGCTCGTCAACAGCACCGGCTCACCCGCCCTCGCAGCCCAGAACCTCGCCGCCCTGAAAACCGCGAAGTTCCACCCGATCGTGCAGAAGGGGGAGCGGGTGAAGTTCAAGTACTACCATCGGGTCACGTACTAGGGCGGGATTGAGGATTGAGGATTGAGGAGGACGTCGATGAGGCAACGCTCCTCAATCCTCAATCCTCAATCCTTCATCCTCAATCCTCAATCCCCCCTCACGTCTCATCCCTCGTAATCCACTTCTCCACCCGGGGCGGCTGCCACGCGTCGAACCTGCGCAGCAGCGCCTCGGCGTCGCTGCTCAGCATGGCGATGGCGCGGTACTCGTCCTTCACGAAGCGCTCGCGCACCGCGCGGTCGATGAACTGCATCAGCGGCGAGAAGAAGCCGTTCACGTCGAGGAAGCCGAGCGGCTTCTGGTGCAGGCCCAGCTGGGCCCACGTCCAGACCTCGAAGATCTCCTCGAGCGTGCCGAGGCCGCCGGGAAGGGCGATGAAGGCGTCGGCGAGATCGGCCATCATCGCCTTCCGCTCGTGCATCGTGTCGACGATGCGCAGGTCGGTCAGGCCGCGATGGCCGACCTCCCGCGCCCAGAGCGCGTGCGGGATCACGCCGATCACCTCGCCGCCCGAGGCGAGCACGGAATCGGCGAGCTCCCCCATCAGCCCCACGCTGCCGCCGCCGTAGACGAGCGCGATCCCTTCGCGCGCGAAGAGCTCACCGAGGTGCCGGGCCGCCTCGGCGTACTCACCGCTGCTGCCTTTGTTCGAGCCACAGAAAACGCAGATACGCCGGATCACGCTACAGCCCTGCCTCGTCTCATTCCGTAATCGTATCGTCAGGAGCGCGTCACCCTACGGCGCGTAACGCCGCGTCGGGATCCCCTCGCTCTTGCTGATGCTCAGTGCGGCGAAGGTGCGGATCAGGCGGCGGCCGTCGGTGTCGCCGCTTTCGTAGGCGCGGCAGAGCATGGCCACTTTCTGCGGGGTTTCCGACGCCGAGATCGTGAAGCCCTCGGATGGTTGTTGCGTCTCGCGCGTGCTGGTCTTCGTCCAGGCGCCCGCGCGGAACTCGCAGCGGATGAAGTCGTCCCCCTTGCCGGTCTGGAACGACTGCGCCGCGAGCGCGGGGATGCCGTTCGCGTTCGCGCGTTGCTCGTCGAGCGCACGCGCCACGCAGGCCTGCACGATGTCGCGCAGGATGCCTTCGCACGCCGGATCCTTCGTCAGCACCAGCAGGCCGGTGTGAAAGAGCGACTTCTCGAACTGCGAGCGCGCCACTTTCTCCGCCTTCGTCCGCCGCACTTCGCACAGCGCCCGGAAGCGGCGGCCTTCCCACTCGAACGTCAGAGTCGCGGTGCCGCCGACCGGCGGGAGCGGCTCCTGATGCGCAACGCGGACGCCCGCCAGCGACACGTCCATCACGAAAATGACGACGTTGCCCATGGTGCCGCGAATGCGCTGCACGGGCGTCACACGGCCGAACTGACGGCGCTCGTCGGGCGTACTCTCGAGTGCACTCTGCATGAAAAGGGAAACCCAGACCCGTGCCGATTATACGGGAGGTCCTCGGGATGTCCGGAGGAATTCGCTTCCTCCGCGCGCGTTAAGGGTGCGAATGCAGCAATTTAGATACGACATCCGCAACGTAGCCATCATCGCCCACGTCGACCACGGCAAGACCACGCTCGTGGACGCCCTCCTCAAGCAGGCCGGAGCCATCCGCGCCAACCAGGTGGTCGACGACCGCGTGATGGACTCGAACGACCTTGAAAAAGAGCGCGGGATCACCATCCTCGCGAAGAACACCTCGATCCGTTATCTCGTCGACCAGCCCGACGCCCTCGGACATCCGGTACACCACGAGCCGACGCATACCGCCAGCGGCCACGACCTCCCGGCGGAGTTCATTCACCCCTCGGAAGTTAAGATCAACATCGTCGACACCCCCGGCCACGCCGACTTTGGCGGTGAGGTCGAGCGCGTGCTGTCGATGGTCGACGGCGTGATCCTGCTCGTCGACGCGGCCGAAGGCCCGATGCCGCAGACGCGCTTCGTGCTGCGGAAGGCGCTCGGACTGGGCCTGCTGCCGATCGTGGTCATCAACAAGATCGACCGCCCCGACCAGCGCGCCACGGAAGTCGTCAATGAAGTCTTCGACCTGATGATCGAGCTCGGCGCCAGCGACGAGCAGATCGACTTCCCGATCCTCTACGCCATCGGCCGCAGAGGGATCGTGCGCCACGAGCTCACGGATACGACCGAGGATTGCCGGCCGCTGTTCGACGCCATCCTGAAGCGTATCCCGCCGCCGGCCGGCGTGCAGGACGCGCCGCTGCAGCTGCTGGTCAGCGCCATCGATTACAACGAATACCTCGGACGCCTCGGCGTCGGCCGCATCCAGCGCGGCACGATCCGCGTCAACACCGACGTCATCCTCATCCTCCGCGACGGCTCGCACAAGAAGGGACGCATCACGAAGCTGTGGGCGTTCGAAGGACTGAAGCGCGCGGACGTCGAATCGGCCTCCGCCGGCGAGATCGTGGCAGTGGCCGGCTTCGCCGACGTCGAGATCGGCGAGACCTTCACCGCCGCCGACGCACCGGAGCGCCTCGAGCCGATCGCCATCGACGAGCCGACCGTCTCGATGCAGTGGATGGTCAACGACTCCCCGTTCGCAGGGACGGAAGGCAAGTACGTCACCTCCCGCAACATCAAGGAACGGCTCGAGCGCGAGCTGCGCAAGGACGTCGCCCTGCGCGTGCGCGAGACCGGCCAGGCCGACCGTTTCGAGGTCGCCGGCCGCGGCGAGCTGCATCTCTCGATCCTCGCGGAGAACATGCGTCGCGAGGGCTACGAGTTCGCGCTCTCGCGCCCGCAGGTCATCCTCAAGACCATCAACGGCCAGACCATGGAGCCGTACGAGGCGCTCGTGGTCGACATCGAGGAAGTGCACACCGGCCCGATCATGGAGAAGCTGCAGCAGCGCCGCGGCGAGATGACCGACATGGTCAATCCCGGCACCGGCCGCGTGCGCATCGAGTTCAAGATCCCGACCCGCGGCCTGTTCGGCATCCGCACGGAGTTCCTCTCGGAAACGCGCGGCACCGGCCTGCTGTACCACACGTTCCTCGAGTACGGGCCGTACCGCGGCGAGCTCGCGAGCCGCAACCGCGGCGCGCTGATCGCCAAGGAAGCGGGCGACACGACCGCGTATGCCATCGAGCCGCTGCAGGAGCGTTCCTCGCTCTTCCTCGGACCGGGCAACAAGGTCTACGGCGGCCAGGTCGTCGGCGAGAACTCGCGCGACGTCGACATGGTCGTCCAGGTCTGCCGCGCGAAGCACCTCACCAACATGCGCGCCTCCGGCTCCGACATGGCCGTCAAGCTCACCCCTCCCCGCCTCCTGACGCTCGAGCAGTGCCTGGAGTGGATCGAGGACGACGAGCTGGTGGAAGTGACGCCGGAATCGATCCGCATCCGCAAGACCATCCTCGACCACTCGCAGCGCGACGTGGAGCGGAAGAAGGCGAAAAAGGCCGCGGCCGAGGGCTGATTCACCAATACTGATGGAACGGCGGCTCCCTTCCGCCGCCGTTCGCCGCCGCCGGTTGCCTTTCTTCCGTCCGGGACCTACGTTGACGAAACGGTTCCCATAAAGAAGGAGTCTCCAATGCGAATCTCGCTCGGCGGATTGGGTGCGTCACTGCTGGTGACGTTGGCGGTTGCAGCGCAGAACGGCGGCACGGCTTCGAACGGCGACTTTCAGTTCGCACTGACCGGCGCGACGGGGGCGATCCAGTACGACGCGCGCTTGCACGGAACCAGCGCGCAGGGCCAGATGACGTTCAACGGCGCCATCGAGATCTCGAACGAAGATGTCGACGGCACCGGCAACGTCACACCACCCGCCGTCTCCAACGTGAGCCTGACGGTCAGCTTCGATTGCCTCCGCATCAACGGCAATCGCGCCGCAATGAGCGGCACGGTGTCGTCGTCGAACGTCCCCGAGTACCTCGGCCTGCGCGCCCTGCTGGCCGTCCAGGACAACGGCGAAGGCAGCAAGGCGCCGGCGCGCGACAGGTTCACCTGGGGCGTCTATCGCACGAACGCGATCGACTGGATCCCCATCGACGCCGAAGACGATAACGATACCGGCGCCACCCTGACCTGGCTCGCCTCGGACGCCGAGCGGCTCGACGACGTCCCCGTCGTCATGAACCAGCCGCCCGGCGGCATCGACTGCAAGAGCTTCCCCTTCGACTCCTATGCCTTCGAAGACCTCCCACACGGAGCGGGGAACATCCAGATCAAGCCGTAAGGCGGGCCCCGGCTACAGATCTTTCGCCGTGCGGGTATGGAGTGCGGTAACGCCAGTTACCGCTCTGACTGCTTCTGTTCGTGCAGCAGACCGAGGCTGGTGCAATCCCGCCTCGTGGCACGAGCGAGGCTGGACCTGCTCGCGTTGCAGGACGAGCAAAAGCAGGAAGAGCGGTAACTCGCGTTACCGCACTCCAAACCCGGCGTAGTTCGCAACTCCCGGAACCTCACCCCAGCCTCTTCGTCACCAGAATCGCAGGCTTCGAACCATTTCAGTTCTTCCATAACTGCACTGCCCCTACCCTTCCGGCACCGGCCGCTTCCCAGCCGACATCGTCCAATTTACTCCGTGGAGAGACCCTCCGCGGACTCCGCCGGAGGTCTGTTTTCATGATTCGCCGACTCTCTCTCGTATTGGTTCTCGCCCTGCTGGCATTCGTGCCGGCGGCGGTGGCGCAGACGAGCGTTCCCGACGCTCCGTTCTATACGCGCACCGTCAACATCCCCGCCGGACAGACCGTGAGCGTGGACGACACGCTCGTCCACACGGCCTGCGATCCCGCCGGCACCCGGTACGAGGTCGTCGTCAGGAACGGCAATCCCGACGGCTCGAACATGGTCGTCACCGCGATCACCGAGATCGACGGCTTCGACATGGCCGGCGATCCAATCGCTGATGGCGCGCCGAGCTTCGTCGGAGATACGTTCGACTTTCAGCCGGTCAACACGGTCCGTCTCGGCGGCACGGCACCCGCCGGCAGCGCGGCGGTGATCGCGATGGAGATCTGGCGCAAGCCGATCTCCTCGGCCATCCATTCGCAGACCTACACCTTCCCGCAGGCCACCACGAACAAGCAGTTCACCGCTTCCTTCGCCGCCACGAACCTGACCGACCGCGCCACGCTGGTCATCACGCGCACGGGCGGGCTGCAGGCCGCCGACCAGTTCACCATTTCGCTGAACGGCACCTCGCCTCGCAAGACCAAGGCGGACTTCACCGCGACGACGCAGACACGCGTCTTCCACGTGACGCTGAATGCGACGAACTCGCTGGTCGTCGAGGCCGTGGCCGCATCGCAGGCATCCACCGTGACGGTAAAGGTCTACCGGCACGTCGCCGACACCGTGGCCCCGGCGATCGCCTTCACCGGCACGGTGCCCACGGTGGTCGGCACCAGCACCTACACCTTCAACGGCACCGTCACCGACGCGAGAGGCATCGCTTCGCTCACGCTCAACGGAGAAAGCGTTCCGTTCTCCGCGACGAACGGCGCCTTCACGAAAGCCGTCACGCTCACGCACGGCGCGCCCAACACCTTCACCTTCATCGCATACGACTGCACGGGCAAAGGGACCAAGGCCGTCAAGACGATCACATGGGATCGCGATGCGCCCGTGGTCCTGGTGACCAGTCCCCCGGCCAACTCCTTCACCAGGACGACGCTCGCGGTCGACGGCACGGCTACCGACGATACGGGTACGCGGCCCGTCGTGAAGGTGAACGGCACGACCGCGCAATATTCGGATGCCACCCGGTGGCGAGCCACCATCACCCTTTCTGCGACGCCCGAGGGTCCGAGGAACATCACCGTCGTCGCCACGGACGCGGCGGCGCACTCGACGACCGTGACGCACCCGGTGGTCCTCGACTCCACGCTGCCGACGATCACCGCCGCCATCAGCCCGGCACCAACGGCGGAGGGATGGAGTCCCGCGGGCGCAACGGTCACGTTCACCTGTAACGACAGTGCCAGCGGCATCCAGCTCTGCATGCCGATGGAGCCCGTGGCCATCCAGCATGGGCGCTACGGCATCAAGGGAACGGCCATCGACAGGGCGGGGAACATGGCCATCCTCAACCAGGCCGTCAAAGGCGACGGCCTAGGGCCGGAGCTGGGGTACGACCAGAGGGATTACTCGACGCAGCCGGCATACGTCCTCACCGGCAATGGTCTCGACTTCGAGTCCGGGCTCGCCACCGTCACCTGCAACGGCATCGCGGGGACGGTCAGCGGTGAGAACTTCACCTGCACCGTGCCGCTCGTCACCGGCCCGAACGCCATCACCATCATCGGCACCGACAAGGTGGGCAACGAGACCCGCGAGGAGTTTACAGCCAAGCTCGACGAGGAGGCGCCGCAACTGACGATCGCCTCGCCGGCCGACGGCGCGTACGTCGGCGCGCAGGTCACCGTCAGCGGCACCGCTTCCGACAACGATCACATCAACTCCGTCAAGGTGAACGGCAACTCCTTCGTCCTCACGGACGGCGAGTTCTCCACCACGGTCGCACTGACGGCCGGCAGCAACACCATCATCGTCGAGGCGAAGGACGGCGCCGGAAACGTCACCATCAAGACGGTGACGGTCGTGGCCGACGCAGCGCCGCCGACCATCACCGCGACACTCACGCCGCCGCCTGGTGCGAGCGGCTGGAACGCCGCCGGCGCCACCGTCACGTTCACCTGCAACGACGAAGGCAGCGGCATCGCGAGCTGCAGCGACCCGGTCACATTGACGGAGACGGGCGTCCATCCCCTCATCGGGATCGCGAGGGACAACGCCGGCAACCAGGCGACCACCGCGCTCGTCGTGAGGATCGACGCCGAGGCCCCGCAGCTCACGTTGCAGACGCTGCCCGACGCGGTGAAGCAGTCGCCGGTCACGATCAGCGGCAGCATCTCCGACGCGCTCTCCGACGTCGCCACCGTCGAATGCGAGGGGGTGGCGGCGACGCTCAGCGGCTCCACGTTCACCTGCACGGTGCCGCTCGTCGCGGGCTCGAATTGGCTCGTCGTCACCGCCGCCGACAACGCCGGCAACCGCGCCACCGCGACCCGCGTCGTCATCCTCGACCAAACGGCACCGGTCATCACGATCGCTCAGCCGGCGGACCAGTCGGTCGTCAACACGCCAACCGTCCGTATCACCGGATCCGTCGCCGACGACGATCAGCTCTCGACGTTCCGCATCGGCGGCGCGAGCGTGACGCCGGTGAACGGGCAGTTCGACCGGACGATCAACCTGACGCAGGGAAGCAACACGATCCTCTTCGAGGCAACCGACCGTGCCGGCAACAGCGGCTCGGCCGTGCTGCACGTCAGCCGCTACGTCGTCCCGACAATCTCCATCACCTCTCCGAAAGACCTCGTCGTGCTGCGCAATACGACGGTCACCGTCACCGGTGTGGTCAGCGACCCGACCGCTACTGTCGACGTGAACGGCGTCACCGCGGCGGTGAACAGCTCCGGCACGTTCACGGCGAATGGCGTGGCGCTGCAGCAGGGACGCACCGTCGTCACGGCCAACGCCACGTCGCCTTCCGGCGGCACCGCCACGACCAGCATCAACGTCTACCGCGACTCGATCCCGCCGCGCCTTCAGGTCTACTCGCCGGAAGACGGCGCGATCGTGTACGCGTGGCCGATCTCCATCTCCGGCATGGTCGACGACATCGTGGTCGGCACGATCAACTCGCAGCAGATGCGCGTGACGGTCAACGGGCAGCAGGCCACCGTCTCGAACCGCGCGTGGCTGCTGAGCGACGTCGCGCTGGCGCCCGGTCCGAACACCCTCCTCATCACCGCGACCGACGAGGGTGGGAACGCCACCACTGTGTCGTACACCGTGACGCTGGTCGTCGCCCCGCCGAAGCCGCATCTCGAGATCGTCTCCGGCAACTCGCAGGCGGCGACCATCGGCACGCTGCTCCCGGCGCCGGTCGTCGTCCGCGCGATCAACTCCGACGGCACGCCGGTGGCCAATGCGCCGCTCACCTTCTCGATCATCGACAACGACGGCCTCCTGACCGCGGGTGACAACACCGCGCGTGCCGTCAGCGTCAGCACGGATGCGCAGGGGCAGGCCTCGGCCCGCTGGACGCTCGGGCATCGCGCCGGCGCCGGCAACAACCGCCTCTCCGTCAGCGGCGGCGCGACCTTCGCCGCACCCATCGAGGCAACCGCCGCCGGGGCCATGGCTCCGGCCAGCCTGATCGTCGTCGACAGCGGCAACAACCAGTACGGCATCGCCTCCGACACCCTGCCAAGGCCGCTCGTCGCCATCGTCGTCGACGCCGGCAACAACCGCCTGGCGAACGTCCCCGTCACCTTCAACGTGACGAAAGGCGGCGGCAGCTTCGACGGCCAGCCGTCGCTCACCGTGCAGACCGACAGCGACGGCCGCGCCATCGCCCGCCCGACCCTCGGCCCCGACGAAGGCGAAGACAACAACACCTTCGCCGTGTCCGCCGCGAACGTCACGCAGGGCGTCTCGTTCACCGCCTCGGGCCGGACCGCGAAACCGGCGGCGGCGACGAGCGTCACCGGAGTCATCCTCGACAACACCACCATTCCGATCGCCGGTGTCTCCGTGCGCATCGACGGCACCAGCCTCGTGACGCAGACGAACGCGCAGGGACAGTTCACCCTGAGCGGCGTTCCGGTCGGTTACGTGAAGCTGTTCGTCGACGGCAGCACCGCACAGCGCTCCGGCACCTGGCCGACGCTCGAGTACGCGCTCTACACCCTCCCCGGTGTGGCGAACGACATCGGCATGCCGATCTATCTCGTCGAGATCGACAACACGCATTCGCTGTTCGTCGACGACACCACCGGCGGCACGCTCACGCTCCCCGAGCTCCCGGGCTTCGCACTGAAAGTGGCGCCGGGCGCCGCTACCTTCCCCGGCGGCGGCCGCACCGGCCACGTTTCCGTCACCCTCGTGCACGCCGACCGCATGCCGATGGCGCCGGGATTCGGGCAGCAGCCGAAGTTCATCGTCACCATCCAGCCGGCCGGCACTCACTTCGATCCGCCGGCGCAGCTCACGCTGCCGAACGTCGACGGCATGGCGCCGGGTGAAGTGACGGAGATGTACTCCTTCGATCACGACCTCGGCCAGTTCGTGGCCATCGGCACCGCCAGCGTGAGCAAAGACGGCGCGACGATCACGTCCGATCCGGGCGTCGGGATCATCAAAGGCGGCTGGCACTGCGGCGGGAACCCGTCCGCGGGCGGTACGGGAGCGCACTGCGGCGAATGCCTCTTCTGCGACGGTGAAATCTGCAAGCCCGATCCGGCGCAGGAAGGAGCCACGTGCCAGGGAGTGCCCTGCAAGCAGTGCCGTAATGGTGTCTGCACCGGGATCACCACGCAGGAGCCGTCAGCTACGGCCGCCAACGTCACGATTGCGCAGGTTCCGCCGACATGGACCTTCACGGGCAGCCTGGCGGCCAACTACGGCGGGACTGTAGGTGAAGACATCCAGGTCTCGATGAGTGGCCGGTGCAACAATGGCAGCCTCCGTCTGGTCCTGAAGGGCGTCACCGGCCAGTACTCGACAGCTTCGCGGATTTTCGCGAACCAGAGCGAGCCCACCGGTACGACTCAAGCGAATTTTTGCGATCAGGCGCGCGCTCTCTGGCACTTCGGCAACTGCCGGCCGCCTGCGACTCCGGTCGATGACTACTACATGGTCAGTGCCGTCCAGGCGCACGAGAACGCCCATGTCAGCAAGCTGCTGGCACCGCTGCAGGCGCTCCTGCCGCAGATGATCACCACTCTCGAATACGACGTTCCGATGCAGCCGGGCGACAACCCGCAGACAGTCCTCAACACCGAGATCAACTCGCCAGGGTTCAAAGCAAAGATCCGCACATTCACGACTCAGTGGCAGACCACCACCAAAACCGCCGGCGACGCGGATGACCAGACTGCCGGCAGCGCGACCTACGCCGCTGAATACGCGGTCCTCAACCCGCGGCGCCAGGCGATCTGCGCCCAGGCGAACACGAACAGCTGGGGCGCCTGCACCTACTGCGCCGCCAACATGCCGAACTATCCGAACTGCCAGTGAGCACGGAGCAACTACTCATGAACATCAAACATCTCATCGTTGTCGCTCTTGTCTGTGCAATCGCCGGAAGGGCGTTCGGAGCTGACGAGCCACGACCCGAACGGCACGCGCTGAAAGAAGTCCATGCCTCCAGCCGTCTTCCGCGAGGAATCGCGATTTTTCTCGAGATCGCAGACGAACAATCGCAACACACCGCCGGCATCCACGCAAAGATCGTGTTCGTCAACAAGGGCTCATCGCCCGTGACGCTGCTCAATCCCGAGGCCCAGACGCTTCTCCTCGTCGCGGACGAGCACGGGCCGCGGCAATCTCCTGCCTCGCTGCACCAGATGGTGCCGGGCGGTAGTCTCGGCGAGGAACTGCCGAAAACCACGCTCGCTCCCGGCGCCGAGCTCGTTCTGCCGGTGGCCGTGGAGACCGTGTTCTCGCTTCTGCCCGAGCCCCCCCTCGCCGTTGATGAACAAAAAGGCGAGGGCACGCTCCACGCGGTGGCATCAGCGTACGGCCGCCGCGATGCGCAAGCGATCGAGCCGGTTGCGCCGGGGACTTACTTCGTTCGTGCGCACACCATGCTCATCGAGTCCGGCCTTCCGGCCGGACAGACCGGCCGCATCTTCGAATCTCCGGCGGTCAAAGTCGTCATTGGCGGAGGTGCCCGGTGAAACGATCCCTGCTCTTCTTCCTGCTGCTCCTGCTCTTACCGCTTGCGCTGCACGCCCAGGCGGTGCCGAAGCTCGACGAAAACTGCGTCGTCACCGTGCTCAATCGCGTGGCTCGGGTGAGTGCCAGCGGCTCCTGGGTCCTGCCGAACATCCCGACCAACAGCGGCATGGTCCGCGCCCGGGCCACCTGTCAGAAGGACGGCGTCACCTACTTCGGGCAATCGAACTTTTTCGTCGTGCCGCCGCTCGGCGTCATCGACAAGGTGACGATTCACTTCGACGCACCGAAACCGGTGCCGGGGAAGCTCTCCTTCGATGCACCGGCCGCCACGATCCTCCAGGTCGGCGCGACGCTGCAGCTCACGGCGAAGGTGACGTATGCCGACAATAGCGTCGCCGACGTCACGCTCCCCGCCGCCGGCACGAACTACGTCATCAGCAATCCAGCCGTCGCCACGATCTCCGACTCCGGATTCGTCACAGCGCTGGCTCCCGGCGCCATCGTCGTCACCGCGACGAATGAAGGGACCCTCGCGCTGCTCCGGCTCACCGTCTCCGGCTCGTCCGACTCCGACGGCGACGGCATGCCCGATCAGTGGGAGCTCGACAACGGCTTCGATCCCGAGAACCCGGCCGACGCCGCGCTCGACGCGGACAGCGACGGCCTCACGAACGCCGCCGAATACGGCCAGGGGACGAACCCGCGCCAGGTCGACAGCGACGGCGACGGCGTCACCGACGGCGTCGAAGTGCAGACCGGGACGAATCCGATCGATCCGGCCAGCTTCGATCTCGGCCGCGCGCTCAGCTCCATCGCCGTCACACCGGCGAACGTCGTCATGATGACGACGCCGATCGCAACCGAGGTCACGCGGCAGTTGCAGGTGACCGGAACGCTGCTCGACGGGCGGTCCATCGACCTGACGCAGGCCGTACGCGGGACCACCTACTCCTCGGCCGATCTCGCCATCGTCTCCTTTGCGTCCGGCGACGGCATCCTGCTCGCCGGCAACAGCGGCCGCACCACGGTCACGGTGCGCAACAACGGCTTCACCGCGACTACAACCGTCAACGTGAACGCGCTCACGCGCATCGCCGTCGCCTCCATCCCGCTTGACAACACGGCCACAGGAGTCGCCCTGGCCGGCGACACCGCGTACGTCACGACCGTCCTCGGCAAGCTGCACGTCATCGACATCGCGAAGCGCGGCGCACCGGTCGTGAAGACCGTGTTCACCGTCGGCACCAACGCGCGCGACGTCACCGTCCGCAACGGCATCGCCTACATTGCCGCCGGAACCGCGGGCGTCGTCGTCGTCGATGTCTCCAACCCTGCTGCCCCCGCGCTCGTGACCACCTTCGACACGCCGGGAGAGGCCAACGACCTGTACCTGAGCGGCAACTACCTCTACGTGGCCGATCGCATGGGCGGGCTGCGCGTGATCTCCGTCGCCAACCCGGCCGCTCCGCAGGCGGCCGGCAACCTCGCGCTGCCCTTCGCCGCGATGAGCGTCGCGGTCTCCGGCAACACCGCCACCGTCGTCTCCGGCGGCAAGCTCTACACCGTCGACGTGCAGAATCCCGCCGTGCCGCTGCAACTGGGCAACGTGGCCGTGCCGAACGCCGAGGAGGTGGAGATCGACGGCAACTTCGCCTACGTCGCGGCTTACACCAGCGGCTTCACCATCGTCGACATCACGCAGCCGGCCGTCCCGATTCCCGGCGCGTCGATCGCGAATCAGTTCTACCCGCACGACCTCGCGATCCAGGGCGGCTACGCCTTCTTCGCCGACGAACTGTTCGCGAACGCCATTCCGGTGGTCGACGTCAGTACGCCGGCCACGCCCCAGTATCGTGCCGCCCTCAATCTCACCGCGTTCGGAGACCCGAACGGTTACGCGATCGAGGCGGACGCGTATTACGCCTACCTCGGCGCCGGCGCCCAGTTCCTGATCGCGCAGCATTCGATCGAGAACGACGAAAACGGCATCGCGCCGTTCGTGCGCATCACGTCTCCGGCAGCGGGGAGCCTGCTCGTCTCCGGCGCGCAGCAGCGCGTAACGCTGGAGATCTCGGATGACGTCGGAGTGGCCATCGTCAGCGCCACGATGAACGGTCAGACGCTGACTGCCATCGCGAATCCGCCGTACTCGACGAACTTCACGGTCCCGGGCGTGCGGACCACCATCATGGCCAGGGCCACGGACTTCGCGGGCAACGAGACGGTCGTGCAGGAGACGTTCGACGTCTCCAGCGGCGACCCCGGCACCAACATCACCGGACGCGTGCTCACGAAGACGCTGGATCCGGCCGCCGGTGCTGTCGTGACGCTGTACAACACCTGGCCCGCCCGCACGGCCACGGTCGCGGCGGACGGCACCTTCACGATCCTCAATGCTCCGACGACACTCGGCGACCTGCGCATCGAGGCGAAGTATCGGTTCGGGACGCAGGAAGTGTTCGTGGTGGCGCCCAACCTCCCGCCGGTCGCCGGCGGCACCACGGTCTACCCCGACCTCATCCTGCCGGGAGGGTTGCAGATCGCGATCTCCTCGGCGATGGCGGGACAAACCGTCATCGCGGGCCAGACGGTACCGATCCACATCGAGGCGTCCAACGACAACAACGGCTGGGGGATCGGCTGGATCTATCTGTTTGCCAACGACGAACAGGTGCAGCTCATCTCCAGCGGGAACCTGCCGTACAACGGCACCTACCTCGTCCCGAACGGCGTCACGTCTCTCTCCCTGAGGGCACGCGCGTCCGACTCGGTCACGGACGGCTATCTCGACTCGACGACCATCAACTTCAACGTCATCCCCGATCCGCTGACGACCGTCGTCGGCCGCGTCCTCAGGGACGACGGCACGCCGGTCGCCGGGGCGACCGTGACGTCCACGCCTCACGGCGGCGCGCTGCTCACCACGGGCGGCGGTGTCGCGGCCGAGGCGATCGGCGGCCTCTCGACGCTCACCGACGCGAACGGCGTCTTCCGCTTCGACGGCGCGCCGACCACCGACGTCTACGAGCTTTACGCCACGTACACGGCCGGCGAGATCACGTACCTCGGCGCCGCACCGGCCGTCACGCCGGTCCGCGCCGGCACCACCACGATCCCGGACATCCTGCTGGGCCCCGGCCCGAAGGTCACGCTCGCGCCGTCGATTCCGCTCGGCACGACGCTCGTGCACAACGAGCCGTTCTCCTTCACGATCAATGGTTCCGCCGATCCGGGCGAGACCCTCACCGAGATCTACGGCTACGTCAACGGCGAGCAACGCTGGTGGTTTGGCGACAGCAGCAGCCTGCCGTACACCTTTGACACGACGATCCCCGCGGACGTCAACACGTACGTCCTCGAGATCGTCGCCACCGACTCGCGCGGCAACAAGGCGCGTGCGACGCTCAGCTACGACGTGATTCCCGATCCCGGCTCGACCCTGACCGGCACGGTCAATGCTGCCGACGGCACCCCTGTCGCCGGCGCGCTCGTCACGGCACGACGGACGCTCGGCGACAACGTGCTCGGCTGGGAGGGGCAGTTCCTCGGTCCCCTCGGCCCGGTGGAAGCAACCACCGATGCGCAGGGCAACTACACCCTGACCGGCGTCTCGACCATCGTCGGTGACGTCATCGTCGAGGCCACGAAAGCATCGGCCAGCGGCGGTCTGACCGGAGAGTCGGCCGTCGTCCACCCCGTGCGCTCAGGCACCGTCCCCGTGCCCGCGATCACGCTCGCCGAGCCGGGCGCTGTGAAGGCGCAGATTCCGGTCGACACATTCTCCAACTGGACCGAGATTCACGGCCAGAAACTCGCCATCGGCAACGGCGGCGCCGTTCACTTCATGGACCTCGTGAATCCGGTACGGCCGAAGCTCCGCGGCTCGCTCGTGCTCGCCGACTGGCAGTGGGTGAACGTCATCAAGTTCACCGCCGACGGCAATCGCGCCCTGATCCTCATGGACGATCCGAAGCTCGTGATCGCCGACGTCTCGAATCTCGACGCGCCCACGGTGCTGGGGGAGATGGAGCTCGAAGGCTACGGCTGGCCGTTGAGCGCCGCCATCGACGGCTCGATCCTCGCGGTCGCAAGCGATGACCTGATCCTCGTCGACATCAGCAACCCGGCCGCCCCGGTGGAGGTCGGCCGCCTCACACCGGCGCGAGACATCAACTACATCGCGCTCTCCGGCCACACGGTGATCGCCACCGACGGGGAGAGTGTCAGCGTCATCGACATCACCGACCCGTCGAATCCCGTGCTGCGCAGCCGCACCGTGGTGACGCAGCGCCTCGATGGCGTCGTGACCGAAGGCACCCGCGCCTATCTCACCGGCGGGACCGAGCTGGCCATGCTCGACTTCAGCGACCCGGTGAACCCGGTCCTGACCGCGAACGCCACCCCCCTGGCGCCGTTCGAAACGTGGGTGGTCGCCAAAGCAGGCAATCGCGTGTTCGTCGGTGGCGATCCGGGACCGGCGGAGGGACGCATCGAGATCGTCAACATCAGCACGCCGGCTGCCCCGACGCATACCGGCAGCATCAGCGACGTGACGATGGCTCCGTATCGTCCGGGGTGGCTGAGCGCTACCGACCAGTATCTGGCAGTGACCGGCTGGTACCGCCACGACGATCCGCGCGCCCATCCCGAGGCCGGCTCCATGATCTATATCGTCCGTATCCCGGAACCCACTCCATGAACCGTCGCAACCTCTTTCGTGCCTTCGCTGCTGCCGCCGCCACCGCGGCGGCAGCACCCTTCTCTCTCAAGGCGTCCACGCCTGCATCCTCGTCCTCCCACGCGGCCACGTCGCGCGCGGAGCGTGTCTACCAGGCACGCCTCCGCGCGGCGAATGCCATCCGGACACACGGCGCCGTGGCCATGCCGTTCAACGGCGACGAGGAGCGCTACCCGCTGAAATGGGGCCGCTACTCGAAAGGCCTGCCTCACGACGCCCTCGGCAACCCCGACATGCCTTCGTACAAGGCATACCTCGAAGCGGTGCTCGATCCCGAGCACGAGCGCCTCGAGCGCATCCCCCTCGGGGGCTATCTCAAGCTCGCCAACCCGCAGGCGGCGCATGCGATCGATCTCGTCGGCCCCGACTCCTCGCAGCTCGCCATTCCGGTCCCGCCGGCGTTCGCCACTGCGTGGCAGGCCGCAGAGTTGACGGAACTCTACTGGCACGCCGCGTTGCGCGACGTGCCGTTCGCCGCCTGGGAGACCGATCCGCTGGTGGCGCGCGCCTGCACGGAGTTGAACAGGCTCTCCGACTATCGCGGGCCTAAGCCAGTGACGCCGGCCACGCTCTTCCGCGGCAGCTCCGTGGCCGCGCGGCGCGGTCCGTACATCTCGCAGTTCCTCGTGCGCGACATCCCGATGGCACCGATCCGGGTGCCGCAGAAGATCCGCACCGCCGCCGCCGGCCACGACTGGCTCACCGACCCTGGCGACTGGCTCAACATCCAGAATGGCCAGCTCGCGCCGGTGCCCGATTTCGACAAGACGCCCCGCTACGTCCTCAGCGGCCGGGATCTCTCCGAGTACATGCACCGCGATTTCACCTACCAGGTGGGCATGTGCGCGACGGCGCAGCTCTTCAAGATGAGCGCTCCGCTCGACGGCGGCGTCCCCTACCAGTACTCGATCACGCAGGGCGGATTCGTCACGTTCGGCGCCTCCGACATCTTCCACCTCGTCGCCACCATCGCGAACCTCTCGCTCAAGGCGGCCTGGTACCAGAAGTGGCTCGTGCACCGTCACGCGCGCCCCGAGGAGCTCGGAGGGAAGGTGCACTTCGCGAAGGTGAAGAAAGAGCGTTCGCCGCTCCATGCCGACATCCTCGACGCGGACGTGCTCTCCGTCATCCACGACCGGCACAAATCGTTTTTCCTGCCGCAGGCCTATCCCGAGGGAGCGCCGGCGCATCCGGCCTATCCGTCCGGACATGCGGTGATCGCCGGCGCCTGCGCGACGGTGCTCAAAGCCTGCTTCGCCGAATCATGGGTGCTGCCGAACAGCGTGACCCCTTCCGCCGACGGCCTGACGCTGCAACCGTACAAGCAGCAAGAGCTGACGGTCGGCGGGGAGCTCGACAAGATGGCAGAGAACGTCGCCTTCGGCCGCAACTTCGCCGGCGTCCACTGGCGTTTCGACGCCGTCGAAGGCCTCGCCCTCGGCGAATCCTTCGCCATCCGCTATCTGCAGGAGCTGAAACTGATGTCCCCCGAGCTCTTCACCGGCTTCAGCCTGACGAAGTTCGACGGGACGCGAGTGACGGTGTAGGGGAACGTAGAACGTTGGTTCACTTCGCCGCTTCGATGCTCATCATCCACACATCCGACTGCGTGCGGCGATCGGAGAAGACGAGCGTGCGGCCGTCGTTGGAGAGGCTCATGGCGGATACCGGCATGGGGGTGGAGACGTCCCTGATGGCGCCGCTGTCGATGTTGACGATGCGGAGGCGGCCGGCGTCGCCGTAGAGGAGCTCGCGGCCGGAGGGGAGCCAGATGGGGCGGGCGCCGCTTTGCGTCACGCGGCGGTAACGGCGGGCGGCGATCGAGTAGATGGCGATGCCGGGTGAGTCGCGCAGCTCGCCGGCGAGCATGGTGCCGTCGGGCGACCAGGCCATGAACGCCGGATGCAGCCCGTCCGGGGCGGCGGGAAGCGGCTCGACTTTCCCGGCGGTCTGGATGTACGTGTTCTGGTCGTTGTAGAAAGAGATCCGCTTGCCGTCGGGCGCGGCGGCGGGATACCAGACGCTGCGGCCGGTGGTGTTCGTGACGCGGGAGAGGCCGCTGCCGTCGGCGTTGATGGTCCAGATCTCGTAGCGGTCGGCGTCGCGTTGCGAGTAGAAGTAGATCCTGCGGCCGTCGTACGACCAGGTCGCGCCGCGGTCGTGCGCCGGGTCGTTGGTCAGCTGGCGGATCTCGCCGGTCGCGATCTCGATCACGAACAGGTCTTCCTGGCCGCCGCGGTTCGTGACCGCGACGAACTTGCCGTCCGGAGAGACCTGAGAGCTGAAGACGAGGAACGAGCCGGCCACGATCTGCCGCGCCTCCCCCACCGTCGCCGCCGCCGCGACGTCGAACGCCACCGCCCGCATCGCCTCGGTATGCTCGATGGAGGCATACACGATCCGCCTTCCGTCGCGCGACATCGAGTACTGGCCGCTGAAGCGCGAAGGCATGGTCACCGCTTTCGGCTCCCCTTCCACCTCGCCGCTCTCCTCGTCGACGTGAATGCGCCAAAGGTTCATCGCGCCGTTGCGGTCGCTGCCGAAGTAAAGATGTTGACCATCGGGCGCCCAGAGCGGGTTCCAGTCGACGGAGAGGTCGTTCGTGACGCGTACGATCGAGGCGCGCGGATCCTTCGCGTGCGGGTCGATGGTCCAGAGATCGCGTTGCGCCGATTCGCCGACGATGCCCCAGTAGGCGATGCGGTTGCCGTTCGGCGACCAGCTCGGCTGCACGCCGTCGCGGTCGAGCAGCTTGCGCCGCGCGCCGCTCTGCACGTCGACGATCCAGAGTGCGCTCATCGAGCCGCGCGAGGTCGGCGTGAACCCGACTCCTTCGGTCGCGCAGACGAGCCGCTTCCCGTCCGGCGACCAGGAGGGATTGAAGCAATCGGCTGCGACGCGACGCGCCGACTCGCCGGTCGCCCCCATGACGAACACGCCGCCGCCGTCGCACTCGGACCGGTACGCGATGAGCGAGCCGTCGGGAGAGAACGCCGGCTGGCTGTCGCCGTTGCGGCAGCGTTTCGTCAGATTGATGGCGTTGCGCCCGGTGACGCGCTGGAGATAGATGTCGCTCGCGGGGCCGCTGCCGCGCGTGAAGACGAAGGTCTGCCCGTCCGGCGCGATCGACGGCGCCTGCTCCAGTCCGTCGTCGTACGTGAGCTGGGTGAAGGCGATCCGTGGCTCCTTCGTCGCCATCACCCGCGAGCGCGCCAGCCAGCCGCCGGCCAGGCCTGCAACGAGCAGCGCCACGCCGGCCACGAGCGCGGTTTTGTTCCGCGTCGAGAGGATCGGCGACTCGATGGTCGGCATCGCGCCCGAGGCGCTGGAGAGCATCTCGAGCTGGAAAGCCAGGTCGCGCGCGGACTGGAAGCGCTGCTCCGGGCTCTTCTCCAGGCAGTGGCGGATGACCCGCTCGAGGCCGAGAGTGACGTTCGGATTGAGCGACGAGAGGTCGGCCGGATCCTCGCGGAGGATGGTCGACATCGTGTCGGCGGCCGAGGTGCTGCGGAACGGATGCTCCCCCGCCACCATCTCGTACATCACCGTGCCGAGGGAGAAGATGTCGCTGCGGCCGTCCACGGCCTGCCCGCGGACCTGCTCGGGCGACATATAGCCGACGGTGCCGATCACGGTCCCGGGAGAGGTGTCCTGCTCCATGGTCTCGTCGTCGGAGAGGGCGAAATCGTCGGAGCTGCGCAGCTTGGCCACGCCGAAGTCGAGGATCTTCACCCTCCCATCTTTGGTGACGAAGAGGTTCTCCGGCTTGAGGTCGCGGTGCACGATGCCGCGCTCGTGCGCGCAGGCCAGTCCGTTCGCGATCTGGATCGTGTAATCGACCGCCTTGCGGATGGCCAGCCGGGCGGCGACGCCGTTCTCGCGCATCAGGCTGCGCAGGGTGTGCCCTTCGAGGAGCTCCGTCACGATGTACGGGCGTCCGTCGGCGCTCCCGGCGTCGAAGATGGTCAGCAGGTTCGGGTGGTTGAGCGCGCCGACGGCACGCGCTTCCTGCTCGAAGCGGTGCATGCGGTCGGCGAACTTTGCGAAGGTCGGCGGAAGGACCTTCATGGCCACGTCACGGCCGATGCGACGGTCGTGCGCGCGGTAGACCTCGCTCATTCCGCCTGCGCCGAGGCGCGAGACGATCTCGTACGGCCCCACCCGGGTGCCAGGTGCTAACGACATTGGACGAGGGCATTGTAAGTCGCCGTCACGAATCTGATGCCGCGTGACGCCGATCACGGCCGTTTGTTCACATCGAACGCACTATGCACAACACCATGAGCTACACCGATTGGCTTCGACGGCAGGTCGGAAGACTGGAGGAGGAGATTCGCCGCCACTCCGTCTTCGACAACGACACGCCCGCCTCGCCGTCGCAGCTCAAGGAGCTGCGCTCGAAGGTCGTGATCCACACCTACCTCAAGCAGCAGCTCCTGCGCCGCGAGACGGTGGTGGTCCCCGACGAGGAGTACGAGACGCAGGAGTTCGTGCTCGTGCGGAAGGCGTAAGCCCCTCGCCTGGTGTCGGGTGTCAGGTATCTGTGGCTTTCCGCCCGGGCGACACCCCCCAGACACCTGACACCTGACACCAGTTCACAGCGCCTCGAGCGCCTCTCGGAGCACCGCACCACACCGAGCTTCGACCTTCAGCGTCGCCAGCTCGTCGGCGCGAGTGGGCCCGATGTTCACGATGGCGATCGGGATCCCGCGCTCGGCGGCGCGTTTCGCGAAACGGAAGCCGGACCACACGGTGAGCGACGAGCCGACCACGAGGAGCGCGTCCGCTTCATCGACGCGGCGCATCGCGTAGGTGACTTTGTCCGCCGGCACCGACTCGCCGAAGAAAACCACCGCCGGCTTCAGCACCCCGCCGCAGCGATGACACTCCGGCACGCGGAACCCGCCCACGAGCTCCTGCGCCAGCGCCGCATCGCCGTCGGGCGCAAAGTCCGCTTCCGCACCGTCGAGCGCGGGTGCGGACCGCAGCCATTCGGCATTGAGCCCGGCCAGCCGCTCCTGCATCTCCGCCCGCGGAAACTCGCCGCCGCAGTCGAGGCAGACCACCACCCGGTTCCGTCCATGCAGCTGCACGACCGCGCGGCTCCCCGCTTCCTGATGCAGGTCGTCGACGTTCTGCGTGATCAGCTGATGCACCGCACCGCGCGACTCGAGCTCCGCCAGCGCCCGATGGGCGTCATTCGGCCGCGCGCTCTCGAATCGCGGCCACCCGCGATAGCTGCGCGCCCAGTAGAACCGCCGCACCTCCGCGCTCTTCACGAACGCGCTGAAGTAAATCGGCTTGTGCCGCGTCCACGCCCCGCCCGGACTGCGGTAATCGGGAATCCCCGACTCGGTGCTGCACCCGGCTCCGGTGAGGACGGCCAGGCGGCGGGAGGCGGAGAGGAAGGAGGAGAGCATGTGGGGGAAACGTGGGGCGTTAGGCGTTGGGCGTTTGGGGTGCACGGCGATCGGGCAATGCACCCCAAACGCCTAACGCCAATTCACGGTTTGAACGCCCCCTCGATCTTCTCCCCCGTCGCGATGTCCACGAGCGCGTGGATCAGCACCTTCGTGCCGCGCTCCAGGTCCGCGACCGCGATCTTTTCGTCGACGTCGTGGCCGGGGTACGGCTTGCCGGGGAACCACATGCCGAAGGCGATGGCGTTGGGGATGCGTTTCGCGTAGGTGCCGCCGCCGGAGAGGGCCGGCTTCGGGCTCTGCTCGCCGGTGGCGGTCGCGTAGACGTTCATCAGGCGGCGGACCAGCTTCGCGTTCGGGTCGAAGCCCAGCGGCTCGTCCTCGAAGTAGGAAAGTTCGGACGAGAACGTGAGCCTTGCGCCCATGTTCGCGTTGAACAGGGTCACGAAGCGCTGCAGGTGCGCCTTCGCCTCCGCGGCCGTGCGCGGGGGCGTGCGGCGGAGGTTGATGAACAGCACCAGCTGCGTCGGGTCGTCCTCCTTCGGCTTCACGGTGGCGATGTTCACCGCGTAACGGCCCCAGAGCGGGTCGTCGTCGCGGATGTCGAAGCCAGTGCCGTAGAGATCCTTCCCTGCGCCGTGGATGAACCTCAGCAGGTCGTCCACTCCTCCGTCGGGAAGCTTTCCGCGCAGGGCGTGCGCGAGCGCCACCAGGGCGTTGCGTCCGCCGGTGATGTTCACTCCCGCATGCGCGGAGCGGCCGTACGCGACGATGCGAAGCGTGTCGTCCGCCGGCTCGACGACCAGGCGCGTCCCTTCCGGCATCGTGGTCTTGCGCAGCGATTCCGCGAACTTCGTCCAGTTCCCTTCCTCGGCCGTCCAGCGCAGCTTCACTTCCGCGCGGTCGGGGACGATGCTCGGCGCCAGTCCGGCGTCGAACGCTACGACGGTGAACGGCTTCTTCGAGTCGCGCGTTGCGAGCGGCGCCGTGATCGCGAGGCCGTCCCACGCCTTCTCGCCGACCACTACCGGGAACTCCGAGTCGAGCACGAGCGAGTAGTCGGGAGCGGCATGGTCCTTCAGGTACTCCGCCATCTCGCTAGCCGCCGATTCTTCTTCGCTGCCGACCAGGAGCCGGATGGTGTGCGTGCGCGCCACCCCACTCTCCTTCAGCGCCTTCATCGCCAGCAGTGCCTGGATGAGCGGCCCCTTGTCGTCGGCCGCGCCGCGCCCGAGGACGTAGCCGTTCTCGACCATGCCGGCGAACGGGGGGAACGACCAGGCGTCCGGCTCGGCCGGCACGACGTCGCCGTGGATGACCAGCCCGAGCACCGGCGCGCCTTCCGGACCGGGCAGCTCGATCTCCGTGACCTTGCCCGCGTCGCGCGCGACGAATCCGAGGTCGTCCGCGGCTTTCATGAGCCACACTTTCTGCGCCGCGTGCGCCTCGGCGTCGAACTGGTGCGTCGGGAACCGGATCACCTCGACCAGCATCGGCACGAGGTGCTTCGACTCGTGCCTGTCGTAGTGCTCGAGGACCTGGGTGGTATTGGCGGCGAGCGTCGCCGCGAGCATGAGAGCCAGCATCAGAACAATCGTCTCCCTTCCAGCGCGAGCAGGAACTGTTTGCGGTCGATGCCGCCGCCGTAACCGGTCAGCGTCCCGTTCGAGCCGATGACGCGATGGCACGGCACGATGACCGGGATCGGATTCGCTCCGTTCGCCGCCCCCACCGCGCGGACCGCGGCCGGCCTGCCGATGCGGCGCGCGAGCTCCGCGTAGGTGATCGTATCGCCGTACGGGATCTCACAGAGCGCGTGCCAGACGTCGAGCTGGAACGGCGTGCCTTTCGGCGCGAGCTCGACGTCGAACACCTTCCGCCGGCCGGCAAAGTACTCGCGGAGTTGCGCGACGACGGCGTCGCAGTTGCCGCTCTCGAGGTCGCGCTCGCCGAAGTGGATCTGCATGAGGCGGCCCCCCTCATCGGTGGCGATGCTGAGCGGGCCGATCGGGGAATCGAGCATCATCTTGGGTATCGTAGAATATCCGTACAACTTCAGCGTCCGAGGAACTTCCATGAAAACCCTGCTCAGGATCGTCGGGATTCTTCTGCTCACCGTGGCCGCGCTGGCCGCCATCGGCGTCTCTTACCTCTCGCTGCGCAAGCCGGCGCAGCGCGCCGCCAGCGCGCAGAAAGTGCAGGTCACGCCGGAGCGCGTCGCGCGCGGCCAGTACCTCGTGCGCCACATCGGGATCTGCTTCGACTGCCACTCCGAGCGCGTGGTCGCGTACGGACTGCCGTTCAAGCCCGGACGCGAGGGGGTCGGCGGCTTCGTGTGGGATGAGAAGAGCCACTTCCCCGGCGTGCTGGCCGCCTCGAACATCACTCCCGACCGCGAGACCGGCCTCGGCGCATGGACGGACGGCGAGATCATCCGCGCCATCCGCGAGGGCGTCGACCGCGAAGGAAAGGCGCTCTTCCCGATCATGCCGTATGGCCACCTGCGCAGCCTGAGCGACGAGGATGCGTACGCCATCGTCGCCTACCTGCGCACGCTGAAGGCGCAGCGGTATGAAAAGCCGAAGAAGACGCTGAACGTGCCGCTGAACTTCATCGAAACGTTCATCCCCGAGCCGCTCGAAGCTCCGGTGGCCGCACCCGACCGCAGCAACCGCATCGCCTACGGCAAGTACCTGATCTCGGTCGCGAGCTGCGTCGAGTGCCACACTCCGAAGAACGAAAAGAACGAGCCGGTCCCGGGGATGGAGCTCGCCGGCGGCTTCGAGATGCACACGCCGTATTTCACCGTCACCACCGCGAACATCACCCCGCATCCATCGACGTGGGTGGGCCGCGCCACGAAGGAAGAGTTCATCGCCCGCTTCCGCGCCTTCGCCAACTTCGACGCTTCCACCGCACCGCAGGCGAAGGACGGGAAGAACACGCTCATGCCCTGGATCTCCTACTCCGGCATGAACGACGAAGACCTCGGCGCCATCTACGATTACCTGAAGACCGTCAAGCCGGTGAAGCACGACGTGAAGCCGTGGGGGTAAGGGGCTAACGCGGCTTCCCGATGCGCCGGTCGAGACTGGCGTACGAGGCGCGGATCTCCACGCGCACATCCTCGAATTCCGCCCGCATCTCGTTACGCAGCGCTTCGACGCTCTCCTTCGTCGCCATGCCGGCAACCGATTCAGCGAGGAAGCTGATGTCGTGACGGAGGCCTTCGGCGGTGATATCGAAATGCCGACGGAGATCGATGAACTGCGCATCGTGTTTCCCGAGGTGCTCGCGCATCTCGGCAAATCGCGCGTCGTGCCTGCCGAGATGTTCGCGCACCTCCGCGAACTGCCGGTTCATGTCCGACGCGAGTCCTCGCATGTCCGACGCGAGTCCTTGAATGAGCTCTCTCAGGCCGGGTTCTTGTTCCATGGGAAAAATGCTACCTCGGAATGAGTAGATCTCCGAGGACACGCAAGCTTGTCTACAACGTGAAGAATGCGATCAACGGATCAGGCTTCTTTCGAGAGCGACGACCGGCGTCGCCGCGGTTCGACATCTACAGTTTGAAGAACGCAATCAGCGGCGCGCCGGTCATCATGGTGGCGAAAGCCATGGTCTCGAAGGTGCTGCGGCCGCGGATCTCGGCGCAGGCGGCGACGACGCTGGCGATCTCCTCGGGGTCGAACGGCTTTTTCACCACGCCGTGAATGCGGCGCGCGTCGAGCCGCTCGAGGACGGCGCGGTCGGCGCCGCTCACCACCAGCACCACCGGCGTGTTCGCGGCTGTCGGATCGATGGCGTCGAGCACTTCGAAGCCGTTCACGCCCGGCATCATGATGTCGAGCAGCACGACGGCGTAAGCGTTCTCGCGCAGCAGGCGGATGGCTTCGGCGCCGTCCGCGGCTTCGTCGTAGAGGAGTGATCGCTGGCGGAGGGCAGTTCCGAGAATCGAACGGACGACGGGGTCGTCGTCCACAACCAGGACCTGGCGGTGCTGCTCACTCATCATCTGTGCGGCCCCCACGAAGCAGCCCGCGATACTGAACACTGCTCATTCCAATGTCAACCTCAGCCTATCGAACGGCGAGACGGACACCGGTCCGCGCAAGCCGATGCGCAGCGCCTTCTCGAAGTCGGCCGGCGAGAGCGGCTGGCTGTAGAGAAAGCCCTGCATCTCCGCGCACTGCTCGCGGCGCAGGAAGGCGAGCTGTTCCTCCGTCTCCACCCCTTCCGCGATCACGCGCAGGTTCAGCGCGCGGGCCATGGAGATGACGGCGGAGATGATCGCCGCGTCGTCGGTGGTGAGGTCGCGGACGAAGTCCTGGTCGATCTTGACGGTGTCGATCGGGAAGCGCTTCAGGTAGCTCAGCGACGAATAGCCCGTCCCGAAGTCGTCGATGGAGATGCGCACGCCCATCTCCTTCAGGCGGTTCAGGATCGAGAGCGACAGCTCCGCGTTCTGCATGGCCGTCGATTCCGTGATCTCGACATCGAGGAATTGCGCCGGGAACCCGGTGTCCGCGAGCACCCGCTCCACGATGGTCACGAGCTCGCGGTCCTGGAACTGCCGCGGCGACAGGTTGACCGCCACGCGCAGCCACGCATGCCCCGCGTCGTGCCACGCTTTCATCTGCGTGATGGCGGTGCGCAGCACCCACGCCCCGAGCGGCACGATGAGCTGCGTTTCCTCCGCGATCGGGATGAACTCCTCGGGCGGGATGAGCCCCAGCTCCGGATCCTGCCACCGCACCAGCGCTTCCGCGCCGACCACCCGGCCGCTCGCGATCTCCACCATCGGCTGGTAATGCAGCACGAACTCGTCGCGCTCGAGCGCATGGCGGAGCTTGCGCTCCAGCGCGAGCCGGCCGTCGGCGGCGTCGAAGCGCGCGGGTGTCGCGTATTGATAGTTGTCGCGGCCCACTTCCTTCGCGCGGTACATGGCGCGGTCGGCGTTCTTGAGCACCGACTCCGCGTCGTCGCCGTCGTCCGGGAAGATGGCGATGCCGATCGAGGTCGTGACGTACAGCTCGTGCTCGTCGATGACGATCGGCTGCCGGATCGCCTCCAGCACCTTCTGCGCGACCGCGGCCGCACCGCGCCGGTCGCTGAGATCGGCGAGCAGGATCGTGAACTCGTCGCCCCCCATGCGCGCCACCGTGTCTTCCGCCCGCACGCAACCCACCAGGCGGTTCCCGATGACCTGCAGGAGCCGGTCGCCAACGGTGTGGCCGAGCGTGTCGTTGACGAGCTTGAACTGGTCGAGGTCGAGGAACATCACGGACGCGACGCGCGCATGGCGCTTCGCGTGCGCGAGAGCGACGGTGATGCGGTCGCGGAACAGGAGTCGGTTCGGGAGTCCGGTCAGCGCGTCGTGGTACGCCTGATACTCCATCTGCTCCTGCGCGCGCTTGCGGTCGGTGATGTCGATCAGCGTCCCTTCCATGATGTCGCCCTCGAGGAGGGAGACGTTCTCGATCACCCAGATGGACGTGCCGTCGGGGCGGCGCATGCGCTGCTCGAGGTTGCTGATCTGCTTCTGCTCGCGGAGCATCTGCACGACCCGCTGCCGGTCCGCCTGGTCGAAGTAGAAGTCGTGCGCGCTGCCCGAGAGCAGCTCGTCGCGCGAGGGATAGCCGAGGATGCGCGCGCAGGCATCGTTGCAATCGAGGACGCTCCCGTCGGCGGCGGTGCGGTAGACGCCGGCGAGGTTGCGCTCGAAGAGGAGGCGGTAGCGCGCTTCGCTGCGGCGGAGCTCTTCGTCCGCGCGGAGGCGCTCGGTGATGTCCTGGGCGATGACCAGGCGCTGGTGCCGCGAGCCGGTGACGAACTCGAACGACGTCACGTCCACGTCGATGATCGTGCCGTCGCCCTGGCGATGCTTGAACTGCGTCGGTCCCCGGCGTCCCTCGATGTGCTTGACCGCGTCGAGCATGATCGGGATCTCCTCGGGCGGGCGGATGTCGGCGATGGTCATCCGCAGGAACTCGTCGCGCGAGTAGCCGTAATGGCGCACCGCCGCGTCGTTGACGGCCGTGAAGGCGAGCGATTCGATGTCGTACACCCACATCGGCAGCGGGTTCATCTCGAAGAGCGTGCGGTAGCGATGCTCGCTGTCGCGCAACGCCTGCTCGGCCCGTTTGCGCTCCGTGAAGTCGCTGGCCACGTAGACCACGCCCACCGGACTGCCGGCGTCGTCGCGCAGGAAGGAAGAGGCCGCGAGCACGTCGACGCGCGCTCCGTCGGCGGCGCGCCAGACCATCGGATGCTCGAGCACGCCCATGCTGTTGATGAGCTGCCCGGTGGTCAGGTTCTCGTCGCGTCCGAGCACCTCGCGCAGGTGCGCGTCGCGCAACTGGTCCGGCTTATATCCGAGGAGACGCTCGGCGCCGCGGTTCACCACGCGGATCCTGCCGTGCATGTCGCTCACGACCACCGCGCTCTTCATCGTCTCCAGGATCTGCCCCGCGGCGTACTGCGGCGTGATGTCGTCGAGCTCGAAGCGCCAGACCGCGGTGGCGGCGACGATCACGAACGCCAGCGCGGCGATGAAGCCGATCGGCTGGAGGTCGATGCCCACGCTCGGCAGGTAATCGAACATCCCCAGCGACCCGAGCACGAACGCGAGCAGCAGCGCCCCGGCGCGCTCGCGCCCCGCCCCTTCGGCGCTGCGGTACATGCGCCAGAAGATGTGGATGCTGGCGATGATGATCGCGGCGAAGCAGAGGACGATCACCCCGCCGACCGGCCGTCCGGCGGGATAGAAGCCCCAGACGAACAGCCGCACGCGCGGGATGAGGAGACTGGTCGCGAAGCCGGCCACACCGACGCCGGCGCAGAAGGTCCAGAAGACCGCCACCGGCCACCGGTACCCCTTCGGCCGCGGCACGAGCGTGGTCGCGAAGTGAAAGACGGCGGCCGGAATGAGCGCGCCGAAGACATACCCGGCGCGCGCCCACAGCAGAGCGACGTCCGCCTCCTGCGCCGCATACATCCAGGAGAACGCGCCGAGCCAACCGGCGGCGCAGACGGTCACGAGGAAGAAGAGACGGCTCGCCGCCAGGCCGCGCCCGCGCGTGAACACACCCGCGCCGAGGAGGACGATGGCGAGGGAGGCGATGCCGGTCGCCAGCGAAAGGGCGTTCGGCGAATAGCTGCCGCGAGCGAAAAAGAGATGGAGGTCAGGCACGGGACGCTGGCTGATGGTAACGCGTCCCAAGGTCAGCCGTGTGCTCCGGATCACATCAGGAGCACAGGTGACCTATTCGTAATCGCGCTTTTTGAAGAAGCCGCCCCGCTTGGCGCCGCCATGAGTGGTGGTGACGCCGCTCAGGGGCGAGTCGTCGTCGACGGTGGAGTGTCCCGCGGCCTGCGCGTTCTCGGCGAGCTGCACCGGCGAGGTGAGCCCCCCCTGCACCGGCCCGCTCGATTCCGATTCCCGCCGCTCGTCGTAAAACTCCGCGTGCTCGGGCGCCGGCGCGGAGTCCTGGTCGTTGACCTCCTGCCCCGTTTTCCCGGTCACCCAGTCTTTCTCGCTGCCGTAACTCTGCGGCTCTCTGGTGTCTTTTGGCATCTGAGCCTCCGCATGGCTGTGACTGCATGACGATTGCCATCGCTACAATCAGGCATGCGCAAACTCCTGCTCCTGCTGCTGGTCCTGACGCTCTCGGCCTTCGCCGCCGCCCCGAAGAAGACGACGAAGCAGAAAGCGAAGACCCCTCCCCCGCCGGTAGCGGTCGCCCCGGCCGAGTTCACGCACCCGATGGCGCTGCTGCTCAAGGACCTCTCGCAGGGCGGCACGCGCCAGGTGACGTTCCGCGCGACAGCGGTCGGCACCCGCTTCTTCTTCGAGGAAAAAGCCGGCGTGACGGTCTACCGCTTCACCAGCGGCAAGTACACGAAGGAAACGTTCCTCCGCGGCTCGACGCTGGCAAGGGCGGTGAAGCAGTACGACGGGCGCGTCTGACGCGTCACAGCAGCGCGCTGCCGACCGCGATCAGGAACGACGGAATCGCGAACGCCACCAGCACCCGCCAGCTGTCACGGCCACCACGCATGTCTTCGATCGTGAGGTTCAGGAACTTGCTCATGCGGCCTCTTAGTCCAAGGTTGGTACCAGAGTGTGTTTCGCGCGTTGGTGCAACTGGATCAATGAGTTACGTGCTTTTGCCCGGCCGAGACGTGTGTCCGGAACCTGGACACTCGTCTGATTTCCGAGCGTATGGAGTGCGGTGACCGCAGTCACCGCTTTGACTCATGCGGACCGACAGCGCTCCTCGCAAGTCGGCGGGTTCACCGAAGCAAAAGCGGTGACTGCGGTCACCGCACTCCATACCGTTGGCGGGTTAGGTGTGAAGGTGGTGAGGGTCAGGGTGGTTAGCGAACGATGAGGCGCGAACGGCGGCGCCGCCGTTCGTCGGTGTCGGCACTTAGCGCGCGGCTGCGCGGGGAAGCGCGAAGGAGATCGTGTCGAGGTGCGTCTCGCGGCCGTTGTCGACGCCGTACACGAAGACCTGGTACTCACCCGGTTGGAGGTATCCACGTCCGAAGAAGATCGAGAAGGTCTGGTTGTCGTCGCGGGTCCGGTGCAGCAGCGAGCTTTTCCAGAGCGGCTTCTGTGTCGCGTAGTCCAGTATCTCCAGGCGATAGTCGGAAAACGTCGAGCTGCCCGTCGAGACGACGACCGTATACGAGCTCGCGTCCGGATCGAGAGTCATCCCGGCTCCGCCGCCGCGCTGTGCGTCGGAGGTGGCCACCCGCTCGTCGTCGCCGACACGCGGAGCGATCATTTCCTGAGACAGCCGATGCATCTCCCTCGCGGTCTGGATGTACAGCCCCGATACGAGCGCGAGGACGGCAGCGATCGGAACGTATCGCCACATCAGCACGCGTCCATGTTGCGCACGCGGGGATGGAGCCGCCTTCGGGATGTGCAACCGATCCTGCAGCGCGGCCAGGCGCTGGCCGAGCTCCGCATCTGAAACGTAGCCGGGTTCTCCCGGCTGCACGTCGTCATCCGGCTCGCTCGCGAACATGACCCGGGCAATCTCCGGGTAGCACACGAGCAGTTCGCGCATGCGCTCTTCCTCGTCCGGCGACAGCTCACCGCGCGAATAGGCGAGCACTTCTTCCGCGGTCGGCGGGTCGCCCAGCTTGCGGCGCGCATCCGCTGTCACTTCGTCATTCACCGCATTCCACTCCGACTTGCTGTTCATTGTCTGTCCTCCGGGAGCGTCACTCCCAGTCGTTCGCGCAACTCACGCCGCGCGTCACGCAAGCGAGACCGGACCGCATCCATGGTGATCCGCAAGGTGCGGGCGATCTCGTCGTATTGAAAGTCCTCCAGCCACAGTTGGATGCATTGCCGTTGCCCCGTCGAAAGCTTCTCGATCGCGTCGTACAGGCTCTTCCGCCGCAGCGCGTCGTGCTGCCGGTCGGCATAGTCGGGCTCCGGGAGCGCCATCGGTTCCTGATACGCCTTCGGATCGTCGATGTCGACCGTCTTTCCCTTCCTCTTCCGCGTGCCGAGCGCGCGGATGCGGTTCAAGGCGACGTTGCGGGCGATCGTTTCGAGCCATGCCCACTCGGCTTCACCGCGATATTCGTCCATCGCCTCGTAAAATCGGATGAATGCGTCCTGCGCCAGGTCTTTCGCATCCTCTTCCGACAGCCGGAACCCCCTGACGTACAGCTTGATGATGCGCCGGTAGTACTTTTCGTACAGAGACCTGAAAAGCTCGTTGTCGCGGCCCTTGCCGCCGTTCCGAATCGTCATCGTCCGATCCCGTCTCCGCGAACCGCGTATCTTAGAGGGAGCGTGAACAAGTTCTTACCTCTGGTCTTCGCTCTCTGCTTCTACGCCACGTTCTGCTCTCCTAACGACACGAACCAGTCGCGTTCGTGGGGGCGGACGGTGGAGCCGATGCTCAGCAAGACTCAGGATTGGCAACCATGCAGAAAGATCTCCGGCGCGGTCGTGTCAGGCGTGCAGTGTGGGACCGAGCCTTTGCTCAAGCGGATGAGATGCGACTTCGAGCAGCCCGAAGCGCTCCGCTATCTCGCCCTGTACGAAGACTGTATCGATCGTGTCATCGTCCTGTTGGAGCCGCTCGCCAAAACAGACGCAGCCTCCAGGAGCGATCTCGCCGCCGCCTGGTACGTGAAGGCTCAGCGCGAAGACCGTGGAACTGCACTACTGCAGGGGTTGACGGAGGCGGCCAGTGCCGCAGCGCACACGCCGAAATTGCCAGCGGCATCATTCAACCATGCACTCCTGCTCGAGGCGGCCGGGCTGCACGAGCAGGCGATCGACGCGTGGAACGAATTCCTCCGGATCGATCGTTCCGCCTGGGCGCGGGAAGCCCGTGAGCACCGCGACAGATTGAGGCGTGGTGCGCAGCTCGACTCCGCAGTGCAATGGAAAAAGAATCGTTTGGCGCTGGCCGGACTACTCCGCGACGGCAACCGCAACGCCGTTGCCCTGCTCGTCGCGCCGGCCGTGTCCGCGGCACAGGTCTACCTTGAAGAAGAGCTGTTGCCACGGCCCGAGTTCGCGGCGGAAGCACGGCTGCTCGCGTCGATCGTCGCCGAACAGACGAAGGACCCCTATGTAACCGACGTGGTCGCGGCGCTGGAAGCACCAGGGAATCCTGATGCAGTACGCGAAGGACATCGCCGCTTGAAACAGGCGCGAGAGCTCCAGCGCTCAGGTCAGAATGAGCATGCGGTAACGGCGTATAACGCCGCGGCGAAGTCGCTCGCGGCAGGCGGCAGCCCCCTTCACTTCACGGCAACGATCGATGCGGCAAAAACGCTCGCTTCGATGAGCGACGGAGCCGATGATGCACTGCGAGTGCTCGAACCAGTTGAACGGAAGCTGGAGAGCCATGCCTATCGGCGGATCGCGGTACATGCGCAAGCCGTTCGAGCCTACGCTCTGACCTGGCTCGATCCACCGAAGGCGTTGATCACCTACGACAACGTCGTTGCCGCATACGAGAAGCTCGGAGACCGAGAAGCAATCGCCGGTACACGCGCGCGCCGCGCGGGGGTTCGTGGTCTTGCGGGCGACAAAGAGAGTGCCTTACGCGACGCCTTCGCTGCCATGCGGGACCTTTCCCATATCGTCAGCCCCCAGGCGCGCCACGCCGTCCTCGGCGAAGCCCGCGACGCCGCGTTCCTCGCCGGTTATGCCGCGACCGCCCTCGCTTACCAGAACGAGGCAATCGCTGTTTTGACCGATGATCTGATTGCAACTTCTCCCGAAAACGTTCCCCTCCTCCGCCAGTTATTGAAAAACCTCAGCATCGCGTTCCGAGCGCGTGCCGAGCTCTATGCCGAGATCGGAGCGTATCCCTCGGCGCACGACGGTATCGAGAGCTCACTTCGACTGATCGAAGTCGACGAAAAGGCCAATGATGCAAACAATCGCCGCACGCTGCAGGCTTACACCTATGAAACGCAAGGGCAGATTTTTCTCAAACAAAAGCGTCTCCACGAAGCGATAGCAGCCTTCACTAAAGCGATCCAGCGCGCCCCGCGGAACGAGTCCCTCACGTTTCGCGCGAATCTGTTTGCACGCAGGGCCCAGGCGAAGCTCCACGCCGGACAGAACGCTGTCGATGTCAAGCATGATTTGACCGAGGCGCTGGAAACATTGGGACGGGAAGAAGCACGCATTCTGGCTACTCGCCGTCGTGGCGAAGGCGAAGAGATCTGGAATAAGTACTTTTCGCGTTTCGAAGAGACGTATCACCGCCTCATCCGTCTTCACGTCGACAGCGGCGACGTCAGGGAGGCGTACCGGATTGCAGAACGGGTACGCGCCGTCGAGTTGCGCAGTTTCGTAAAACCAGCATCGGACCGCCTGCCTTCGAACACGTTCCTGCTCGAATATCAGGTACTCGCCGACCGGACTTACTGCTGGATTGTTTCCGAGGGCGTTGAGGTGCGGTTCATCCAGTTACCGGTCGGTAGCGCCACGATCGAGAAGTGGCGCGCCACTTTCGCGACGCGCGACCGTGCGACGTTCGCAAGCGCTGCCATCGCGGCCTATCAGTCGCTCCTCGCACAACCGTTGAAAACGATTACCGGTCCCCTGCCGCGGCTCGTGATCGTGCCCGATGGTCCCATGCACGGCTTGCCATTCGCGGCACTACGCGAATCGGCGGGCGGGCGGTACCTGATTGAACATGCGATCGTCGAGCTCGCGCCAAGCGCTGCGGTCTATCACTCCTCGCTGCTTCGCGATCGCGAGCTGGCCTCCATTCAGGCGCCGACGGTATTGGCTGTGGGCGATCCGGACTTCGACAGAGAGCTGGTGAAGGGGTTTCCACGGCTCTGGTACGCGCAGAACGAGGCAAGGAAGATCGCTCAGTTGTATGGAACCAGCGCGCAGACACTGATCTACAGCGACGCGAGCGTCCCCCGATTCATCGAAGCCGCAAAGACTAAGACGGTCGTGCATTTCGCCGGACACTCCATTGTCAATGCGGACCTCCCGGGTGAGTCGGTCCTGCTCCTGGCCAAATCGCCGGGCCACTCCGGCGCGCTTTCCGCGTCACGGCTGCTAACAGACCTGAAGCTCGACCGGACCAAGCTCGTCGTCCTCGCCTCCTGCAGCAGTGCGGGCGGCCGCCCCGTCGGTCCTGAAGGAGTCGCACCCCTCGTCCGTCCGCTCCTCGCCGCACGCGTTCCCGCCGTCATCGGGAGCTTATGGCTCATCGACGACGCCACAGCGTCGGACATATTCGTGTCCTTTCATAGGCGCTACCGGAAGGGCGAGGACGCGGCAACAGCACTGAGAGCCGCGCAGCTCGAAATGATCCTGAACCGGAGCGACGTCTTCGCGTGGGCTCCGTATCAGGTGATCGGACACTCCAGTTCACCGTTCGGAGGCACGCAGAAATGAACGGAGGAACACAAATTGGATTTCATTCTGCGCATTCTCTTCACCGGTCTCATCGCGTTCGTCCCCAATGAGGACGGCACGGAACTGACGGTTCTGCTGCTGAACGCGGACCACAACTATCACGTCTCCGACGGCAGCTCGCTGCCGCACCACAAGCCGGTCTTCATCGCACGCGCCGGCAACTGCACCGGCGACTGCCCGAAGCGCGATTCGGACGTCGCGCAGTTCATGTTCGCTGACCAGTCGCTTTCGGTCGCGCTCGATGCGCTCGAAGAAGCGGTCGGCGGCGGCGCCGCATGGCTCCTGGCAGGCTCCGACCTCTCGATCCGCAAAGGCAGTTCCAGCGCTCCCGAGCTGCCGGCGCTCTGGTTCCGCACCGACGCACGCGGCACCGTTAACGGTCAGCCGCGGATCATCCCGACCACGGCCGACGAGCGTGAGGACTACAGCTGGGTGGCAAACCTCAAGCAGCTCTGCGCCACCGGCTCGTGCCTCGTCGACCAGGCAGTGCTCGCCTCACAGCCGCCGTCCAACCTGGTCGCGGCGCGCCTGCGCCTTCGCAGCGGCAAGGTCTTCACGTACTCCGTCGCACGCCTCGGCGGCAACGTCACGCCCGTGCGTTTCGAGCGGCGCGACGGCCAGGGCTCCCCTTCCTCGTACACGCAGGCCGTCGCCTCGTGGGTCGCGGCCGACATCGCGGTCTCGGGCGACAGCATCGAGATCGTGGAAGCGAAGTTCAACGGCGGCGCGGGTCGCTCCATGATCCTCGAGCCGGATTCGAACGGAAAGATCGAGGTTGCGGTCCTGAACCTCCCGCCGTTCGTCCCGCCGGCATCGTCGGCGAACAACGCCCCCGAGGTCGGCAAGCACTTCGAGATGTTCTACGAGCTGAATCAGAACGCCCAGGCTCCGGAAACGCGGCTCGTGCCGCGCGCCGGTGCTCCCTCGGGCGCGCAGTCGTACGACGCGGTCGACTGGCACCTGATTCACCCACAGGCCGAACAGTCGCAGCTCCTCAATGCACTCCGCCTCGACATCGGACGCACGGTGTACGACCGCACCATCTGCCCCCCGCTCAACAACACCATTCCCTGAGGTCCAACGCAGTAACGGTTCGCCATCGCAAGGTGGCGAACCGTTTCCGCGACTGAGAAAGGAGGAGGACATGCGCCGTCTGCTCGGACCCGGTCTGTTTTTTCTTGCACTTGCTGCGTGCGAAACCCAAACTCCGGCTTCCACGCCGCGGTCGCCCCTCGTGAAGAACACCGCTCCGTACCTCCAGGCCGCCCGGCGACTGACACAGCGCTACTCGGCGTCGCCGATGGCAGGATGGGAGGTTCGCGCCAGCGCGGCAGGAACGGATTGCAAGGTGCTGTTCGTCGAAACGAAAATCATCCTGGAGACCTCGATGGTCGACGCGATCCATTACGGCGTCGCCGCATACGATTTCCTCCCGGGAGGCGTGAAGCAGTTCGGCCGCCTCAATGCCTTTCGTGGCGTCGCGTACCAGGACGTCACCGGTTATCGCTGGCGATACGGCAACGTCAGCGCTGCGGAAGCCCAGGCTCTGAAACCGTGCCGCTGACCTCGCACATCGACAGCGGCATGAGCCGCGACCTTCCCTCGTACTGCAGGTGCGTGGCCTGCTTCGCCTTCGAGTTCCGGTGCTTCCTCACCCACGCCAGCACGCGGGTTTCCACATAGGCCGATAGCGTATCGACCGTCACGAATCCCTGTTCGTTTCGCGGTGCTTCGCAACGGAGTCCCTCGATCACGGCCGCCGTGAAGACGCCGTTGCGCGCGAGGTCGTCGTCGTAGGCGTAATCGCCGGCCGTGGCGGCGGAGAAGACAACCACTCCACTGAGCGAGCCCATGGCGCGCATCAACCCCGCGGCGGAGCGGGGATCGGGCAGGCCGTCGCGTGTGTTGGTGGTCAGCTTCTGGCGGCAGGCATCGAGGAGGATCAGCGCGCGCGGGACGTTCGCATCCTCAACGAGCTCGCGGATCTTCGTCTCCGGGACCGCGGTCTCGCGGTCGCGCAGCAGCGAGCTTTCGGTGAGGAGGTACTGCGTCCCCTTCTCGCTCACGCCATGGGTCGCGAACGAGACGATGAGGATGCCGTTCGGTCCGACCGCACCGGCCTGGCTGCGCAGGAGCTTGAGCAGGTCCGCATGCCGTGCCGCCCGCACCTCCGCGCCGGCAGCGACGAGCGCCGCCAATCGCTCTTTCGACTCCGGCTTCTGCGGCTCCCCCGATAACGCGAGCACCACGCGCCGCGGATGCACGAGGCGGGGGCTGCCGTCCATCGCCACGACGTACGCCAGGTCCACGGCGTCGTCGACCGCGTACCGCACCTCGGCCAGCGTGTCGTCGTCAGGAAACAGCCGCACGCCGACGAACAGCGCGGCCGAATCCCCCGAGGCCACGGGGGCATCGACAGGCGCCACGCCCGGCGCCAGGGGACGGACGCCTCCAATGGCCAACCCGCTGCAGAAGAGCGCCGCCACTAAAATGCAGAAAAGCTGTCTCAAGCGACGTCATTCTGCACCTTGTCGGAGGTTTCCCTGAAGACTCGAGCCTTGCTGGTGTTATGCGTCGTCCTCGCTGCTTCCGCTCTGCACGCGCAGAGCGGCCGCCGCCGCGCGCTGCTCATCGGCATCAACGACTACACCGCCTCGCGTCTCGGCGCGAAGAAGCCGGGGGCGATTCCGCCGCGCGACTGGCCGAATCTCAACGGGGCCGTCAATGACGTACGCACCATTCAGGAGATGCTCCAGCTGGTCTATGGGTTTCAGTCCGGCGACATCGTCACGCTGGTCAACCAGGACGCTACCCGCGCCGCGATCCTGCAGGCAATCGACCGGCAATTCGTCATACCGGCCGCGAAGGGCGACGTGTTCTTTCTCTATTTCGCAGGGCATGGGTCGCAAGTGCGCAACTCGCTGTCCGACGAGCCGGACAAGCTCGACGAGTCGCTGGTCCCGGCCGATTCACGGGCGGGAGCTCGCGACATTCGGGACAAGGAACTGCGCGTCCTGTTCAATCGCATCCTCGACCGCGGCGCGCGGCTGACGGTGATCTTTGACAATTGCCATAGCGGCTCCGGCGCGCGCGGACTCGCGACCGGCGCCCGTCCGCGCGGCATCCGGCGCGATCCGCGCGACGTCGCCGATGCGACGAAAACCGGTCCGCGCCCCGAGGATCGCGGCGCGCTGGTGATCGCCGCGGCGCAGGACTTCGATCCGGCGTGGGAGACGCGCGATGCGGACGGGAGGATGCACGGCGCATTTTCGTGGGCCTGGATCCGCGCCATGCGCGACGCGACGAGCGGCGAAGCGGCGATCGATACGTATCTGCGCGCACAGGCACGCCTGCGCGCCGAGACTCCCTATCAGGCGCCGGTGCTCGCCGGCAATGCCCAGGCGCGTTTCAGCCCCTTCCTCGGCGCACGGACAGACCAGGCGAACGACCGCACCGTCGTCGCGGTCTCCAAAGTTCGCGACGACGGCACCGTCGTCCTGCAAGGCGGCTGGGCCAATGGATTGTCCGTGGGCAGCGAATTGCGGGTCCTCAGCGAACGGTCGATCACCACCCGCCTCCGCGTCACCTCGATCCTCGGGCTCGGACAAAGCGAGGCCCGTGTCGAGCCGGGACGCCCGATGCCGCTGGCGATCAACTCCGGCGCATTATTGGAAGTGGTCGGCTGGGCCGCGCCCGCGGGCAGGCCGCTGCGGGTGTGGGCGCCACGGGTCGCGGGCAACACCGGCAACATTCGCCTGCTCGCGCGCAAGCTCCTGGCCGAGGCGACGAAACGGAACATCGGCTGGATTCCCGATCCGGTCGATGCCACACCGACGCATCTTCTCCGCCGCAATCAGACGGAATGGGAGCTGCTCGGCCCCGGCGGAGCAGTGGAGCGCATCGGCAGCGATGCTACGGCGATCGCCGCGATTGCGCGGATCGCGCCGGGATCGAAGCTCTTCGTGCAGTTCCCGGCGCCCGCGGCCATGATCGAGGGGATCGGCATCGGACCGGGAACGGATCGCGAGGGCATCGAGCCGGTCGCGCGCGCCGAAGATGCCGACTACATCCTGGCGGGACGCCTCTCCCCGACCCGCCAGCTCGAATACGCGTGGGTGCGTCCGGCGGTCAACGCGGCCGATCGCCGCACCACGGGCCTGCCGGCGCGAAGCGCCTGGATCATGGAGGACGGCCGCGACCAGACCTTGCGCGACTCGGTGGCGCGGCTGCGCGATTCGGTCCTGCGGCTGCGGAGGATTCACGCGTGGCACCTGCTCGAATCACCGCCGCGCGCACGCTATCCCTACCGGCTGGCGGTCAAACGCCAGCGCGACGGCAGCGTCATCCGGGAAGGAGCACTGACAGGCGGTGACCTTTACGACCTCGTGCTGCGGCCGGCCGCGACCTCCCTGCCGCCGCGGGTGCCGCAGCGGTACGTGTACGTATTCAACATCGACAGCCACGGAAAGAGCGTGCTGCTGTATCCGCGCAGCGGCTCGGTCGAGAACCGCTACCCCCTCGCACCGCCCGCACCGCCGGAGATCCAGCTCGGCGCGGCATTCGCGGTCGAGCCGCCGTACGGGGTGGATACGTATTTCCTGCTGACGACCGACGAGGCGCTCCCCAATCCCTGGATCCTCGAATGGGACGGCGTCCGCACGGCGGCATCCGACAGCCCGACGCCATTGGAGCAACTGTTGATGCTGACCGGCTCGGCGGAGCGGGGGCCGTCGATCGTGACGCCCTCGAGCTGGTCGCTCGACAGGATGGTGCTGGAGGCGGTGAAGCCGAGGAAGCGGTGAGTCCCCGGGCCTGGGGATCTTGGGCTGCCTTCAGGAGCAACCGCCACCGTCTTGCCCTGTTCTGGAGTGCGGTAACGCGAGTTACCGCTCTTACTGGTTTCGTTCGTCCTGCAACGCGAGCAGGTCCAGCCTTCGCTCGTGCCATCGGCGAGATTGCACCAGCCACGGTTTACTGCACGAACAGAAGCAGTCAGAGCGGTAACTCGCGTTACCGCACTCCATACCGGTGGGGCTCTGAGCGAGATCGGCGACCGCTGTCCCCACAAAGTGTCTGGCGCTGTGTCTTTTGGAGCGGCCTCCTTCTGCTCGCGGCGCGGCCAGGTACTCACTCCAGGCACTCACAAACGCGTCTTGACGGGAGGAGGCCGCTCCCCACATCTCGGCGCGGGCCGTGTCTATCAATGTGTGAACCGCCGCCATGTCGTCTGTTTGCTCGCACTCCTGATTGCCTGTGCACCCGAACCGGCGGAGCAAGACAGGCGCGGCGTGCGTCCGGTCTCGCAGGCGCCGCCGCAGCGGCGCGATCCATTCGTGCGCGAACAGTCGGCAGCGCTCTTCGTCGGCGTGCGCGAATTCGCGGCTGCACCGTCGCTAACGGGAGTGCGTTTCACGGTCGATGATGCGGTGGATCTCGCGTATGCGTTCGCACTGGAGCGCAAGGTCAGGCTGGTCGATGCACGACGCGTGGCGCTGGCGTTGACCGGTGAGCCGCGCAAGCTCGAATCACAGGAGAAACTGAAGAAGTTGCGTGCGGCGGGCGCGATCGTATGTCCGGCGACGCTGGAAAGCGTGCGCGGCCTGGTCCAACGGCAGGCGGGCCTCGCTGGGAAAGACGGGCTCCTGATCCTCGGGTTTGCCAGTCATGGCTTCAGCCGGGATGGGGTTCCGTACGTGCTCACCTCCACCTCACGTTACGAAGACACCGTCAGCTCGCTCTCCGGCGCGAAGGTGTCCGACATCGCCTCGAGCTCGAAAGCGCAACGGTCGCTGATCTTCATCGACGCCTGCCGGGAGCGCGTTCCCGGCGCGAGAGGCGTGCGCATCCCCGTGCCGGTCGCGCAATACATGAAAGGGGCGATCGGACAGGTCATCTTCTATGCGGCTGCACCGGGAAACTACGCCTACGAAACCGATGGGAACGGCGTGTTTACGAAAGCAGTCATCACCGGGCTGCTCGAATGCGGGCCGCGTACGGTGCAGGGGTTGGTGACGGTCGAGAAGCTCTCCCGCTTCGTCGAAGACCGCGTGCTGCGATGGGTGCAGAACAATCGCGACCCGTCGGTGCTCAAGGCGACGCAGGTGAGCATGGACGCGGATACGAAAGCGATGCCGCTCGTGATGTGTACCCGTCCGGTACCACCGGTCGACGTCACTGTCGTCAGGAATTCGCTGACCGCGTTCGGAAAGGATGCACGCAGTCTTTGGGGTCGCACGTTCGAGGGCGTCATCACACGCGCCCAGGTTGCCGACATCGACGTCGATGGGACGAACGAAGTGCTCGCGGTCATCGGCAGCAAGGTCATCGCGATCGATGCACTGCAGGATGAGTTGTGGACGGTCGACACGAAGACGCCGATCCGTCAACTCATTGTCGAGCACCTCTTCTCTGCGAAGCGCAAACGGCAGCTCGTGGCCGTCTCCAACTCGACGCTGTCGCTGATCGACCATGACGGGTCGCTGCTCGCTACCTATGCGTACCCGCACAGACTGCGGCAAGTGCGCATCGACCGGCCAACCTCAAACCACGACCGGAAGATCATCCTCACCGCCGACGGCGGCCGCGTGTTCATGCTCGATCCTGACGGAAAGCCGCACGCCCAGGTCTGGTCCGGCCTCGTCTCCGCGCCGATCACGAAGCTCGACATTCTCGACTTCAACAACGACAGCTATCGCGACATCGAACTGACCACCGCGAAAGGCCGGATCTGGCTGGACTTCGCTGGGAGGGTCATCAAAAGGACAGGACCCCACTTCCACCTCCTCTCCCCGAAGAAACCGTAGCGATGCCCCGAGGGCGCCGAACCGATTACAGTTAGGCGCCCTCATGAGTGACCGGAAAACGTTGCTCCTCACCCGCCGCGCGGTGCGCGTCAAGGGACGGCGCGTGATCGCCCGCTTTCTCCTGCAGCCCGGACGCGCGGCGGTGATCACGCTCCCGACGCACAACGACGCGCGACGCGCCGCGCAGCGGCTGATCGTTCAGCTCCGCCTCACGAAGACGGACGAGGAGTGGGACGACCTCCTCACCTTCCGGGTGGAGCTGATCCGGGCGATGTACACGATCGGCGAAGGGAGCGAGGAAGGCGACGAGGAGGAGTGACCGGCTGTAACCGGTTACCATCCCCTCCATGAGGCGCCTGCTGCTCGCTCTCTTCCTGCTGACCGGCTCGCTGCACGCCGACGTGCTCGACGACTTCTCCGATGTGAGCGACTGGATCGCCGCCCCCTCGGACGGTGTGGAGCTGCGGATCAGCAGCGAGCGCGGTGCGATGCGGCTCGACTTCGACTTTCACGGCGGGGCCGGGTACGCGATCGCGCGGAAGCCGGTGAAGCTGCAATTGCCGTCCGATTACGAATTCACGTTCTCGCTGCGCGGCGAGGCGCCGCCGAACACGCTCGAGTTCAAGCTGCTCGATCCCACCGGGGAGAACGTCTGGTGGCTCAACCAGCGCAACCTCACTTTCCCGCGCGAATGGAAGAAGCAGCGCATCCTGAAGCGGCACATCGAGTTCGCCTGGGGGCCTTCCGGCGGCGCGCCGCTGACGGAGCTCTCGGCGCTGGAGCTCGTGATCACTGCCAGCACGGGCGGCAAGGGAACGGTGTGGATCGACGACCTCGCGTTTCGGCCGCGCGAGGCGCGTCCGGCAGCGCCTCCACCACCGCACGGCGCGTGGCGCGCGCGGACGAATCACAACGAGTCGCTGACCATGGACTTCGGGACACCGCACGAGTTCGGAGGGCTGACGATCGACTGGGATGCGCACGCCGTCGATTACGACGTCGAAGTCTCGGAGGATGCAAAGACGTGGGAGACCGTGGCGCGCGTGCGCGGCAGCCGGGGCGGACGCGATCCGCTGTTCCTCCCCGACTCCGATGCGCGTTACGTCCGCCTGCGCATGCTGCGCGGCGCGAAGCCGTTTGCGTTGCGAGGGGTGACGATCGAGCCGCTGCCGTTCGCGGCGTCGCGCAACGCGTTCTTCACCCGCATCGCCGGTGCGGAGCGGCGCGGGCTGTATCCCCGGTCGCTGCAGAACGAGCAGGTGTACTGGACCATCGTCGGCGAGGTGCACGAGGAGCGCGAGGCGCTGCTCAGTGAGGACGGCGCGCTGGAGCTCGACCGCTCGTCCTTCTCGGTAGAACCGTTCCTCTACGCGAAAGGCAGGTTGGTGACGTGGAACGACGTGCAGCGGACGCAATCGCTCGCGAACGGCGTGCTGCCGATCCCGAGCGTCGACTGGACGGCGGACAACGTCCGCCTCACGGTCACGGCGTACGCGCAGAAGAAGCAGGTCTTCGCGCGCTACCGCGTCGCGAATCCGGCCGGCGAGCCGCGCAACGTGACGCTTTTCCTCGCCGTACGGCCGTTCCAGGTGAACCCGCCGTGGCAGTTCCTGAACGTCCCCGGCGGCACGAGTCCCATTCACGAGCTCTCGTATGACAATGGGATCGTGCGCGCCGAGGGGTTGCGCGTGGCCACTGTGACCCCGGCCAGCGCCTTCGGCGCGACCACGTTCGCCTCGGGCGACATCACCGAGCTGCTGCTGCGCAACACGCTCCCTGCCGAGACGCGAGTTCGCGACGAATTCGGCGCGGCCTCGGGGGCGTTGCGCTACGACCTCGCGATCCCGGCGAACGGCTTCCGCGACGTTTACATCGCCTCGGGCGCGACGGACGTGCGTCCCACCCCCGCGCTGGCCAAGGCGCTCCTCGGCGAGGCCACGCGCGAGTGGTCGGAGCGCCTCGGGCGCTTCACGCTCGAGCTGAGCGGCGACGAAGGTTCCGCCATCGCGCGGGCGGTGAAGAGCAACGTCGCCTTCATCCTCATCAACCAGGACGGCCCCGCCATCCAGCCCGGCTCGCGCTCCTACGACCGCTCCTGGATCCGCGACGGCTCGCTCACTTCCGACGCCCTGCTCCGCCTCGGCTACGTCGACGCGGTGAAGCCGTTCGTGGACTGGTTCGCGCCGTACCAGTTCCCGAACGGCAAGGTGCCGTGCTGCGTCGACTCGCGCGGCGCCGATCCCGTCCCGGAGAACGACAGCCACGGGCAGCTCATCTTCCTCATCGCCGAGTACTACCGCCACACGCACGATCGCGCCACCGTCGAGCGCCTCTGGCCGCACGTCGAGCAGGCAGTCGCATATATCGACTCGCTGACGCGGGAGCGGATGACACCGCGATACGAGAACACCCCGTATTACGGCCTCGTACCGGAATCGATCAGCCACGAGGGCTACTCCGCCAAGCCGATGCACTCGTACTGGGACGACTTCTTCGTCCTGCGCGGCCTGCAGGACGCGGCGTATCTCGCCTCCATCCTCGGCAGGACTAGGGATTACGCGGCGAAGGCCGAGACCTTCCGCACGAACCTGCACGCTTCCATCGAAGCGAGTCGCGCGATGCACAAGATCGACTACATCCCCGGCTCGGTGGAGCTCGGCGATTTCGACGCGACGTCGACCACGGTGGCCCTCTCCCCCGGCGATGAGAAAACGCGCCTCAACCGCGCCGCGCTGGAGGCGACGTTCGAGCGCTACTACCGCGAATCGATGCAACGCATCGCCACGAATCAGTGGGAGGCGTACACGCCGTACGAATGGCGCACCGTCGGCTCCCTGCTCCGCCTCGGCTGGCGCGAACGGGCCCACGAGCTGGTCCGCTTCTTCCTCGGCCACGTCCGCCCCGCCGGCTGGAACCAGTGGGCGGAGGTGGTCTTCCGCGAAGAGCGCAATCCGAAGTTCATCGGCGACATGCCCCACACCTGGGTCGGCTCCGACTTCATCCGCTCCATCCTCGACATGTTCGCCTACGAGGAAGACGGGGCGCTGGTGATCGGCGCGGGCGTGCCGGTGGAATGGACGCGCGGTTCCGGGGCCATGTTGCGTGGCTTGCGTACGCAGTACGGGACGGTGAACGTCACGATCCGGGACGGGGTGGCGAGCGTCAGTGGGGATGCAAAGCCGCCGAAAGGGTTCGTGATGCGGTGAGTCTTCTGGAGTGCGGTAACGCCAGTTACCGCTCTGACTGCTTCTGTTCGTGCAGCAATCCGTAGCTGGTGCAATCTCGCCTCGTGGCACGAGCGAAGGCTGGACCTGCTCGCGTTGCAGGACGAACAAAATCAGTAAGAGCGGTAACTCGCGTTACCGCACTCCAGAACAGGCCGTCCTGAGATGCGACCGCGGCCGGTGCACGCACCAGCGGGATCGCACGCATCCGATGCGATTTCGCATGCATCGCGTCTGATTTCGTACGCGTTCCGTGCGATTTCGCATAGGTTCCTGTCCGATTTCGCAGACATTGCCGTGCGGTGTCGCATGCAGGCCGTGCGGTATCGCATAGCTTCTATGCAGATTCACACAGCGTGCTATACGATTTCGCACGGCTTGCATGCGATTTCGCACACTCTGCATGCGATCGCGCCACCCTCGCCAGCGCTCGCGCAGCGCCCGCAAGCGACGCTAAAGAGCCATCTTGGCCTTGATCACGTCGGCGTAGTACCGCGCGCTCGCTTTCGGGGTGCGCTTCAGCGTTTCGTAGTCGACGTGGATGATGCCGAAGCGTTTGGCGTAGCCGAGGGCCCATTCGAAGTTGTCGAGGAGGGACCAGACGTAGTAGCCGCGGACGTTCACACCCTGGCGCATGGCGGTTCGCACCGCGCGGATGTGGTCGCGGAGGTAATCGACGCGCAGCGGGTCCTCGATGCGGCCGTTGAACGCCACCGGCGGGTCGTAGAAGGCCGCGCCGTTCTCGGTGATGTAGAGCGGCAGGTCGCCGTAGCGGTCGCGGACCCAGGTCAGCGTCTTCGTCAACCCTTCCGCGAAGACCTCCCACCCCACCTCGGTGACCGTCGTGCGCGGATTGTCGACGCGCGCGGCGCGCTCGATGATCACCGAATCGTCGGCCTTGGTGATGCCGCGCTTGTAGTAGTTGATGCCGAGGAAATCGATGGGGGTGCGGATCTCCTCGAGATCGGCGGCGGAGATCTCCGGCCACGCCTCGCCGTAGCCGTCGATGAGCTCCTGCGGGTACGAGCCGAGGAACACCGGATCGAGGTACTGGCGGTTCATGTACGCGTCGGCGCGTTTCACCGCCTCCGCGTCCTCGCGTGAATCGGAAGCCGGATACTTCGGCTCGAGATTCACCACCAGCCCGATCTGGTTCTTCCCGGACGCGCGGTACGCCTGCACCGCCTTCGCGTGCGAGCGCAGCAGGTTGTGGGTCGCGCGCGGCGCCTCCCACAGATTCTTATGCCCCGGTGCCAGCGGCCCGTGCAGGTAGCCGCCGTCGGTGACCACCCACGGCTCGTTGAGCGTCGCCCACATCGTCACCCGGTCGTCGAGGGCGCGGAACATCACGTCCGCATACTCCGCGAACCACTCCGCCACGTCGCGATTCAGCCAGCCGCCGCGATCGTCGAGCGCGGCCGGCAGATCCCAGTGGTACAGCGTCGCATTCGGCGCAATGCCTGCCGCCAGCAGCTCATCGACGAGCCGGCGGTAGAAATCGAGGCCTCCCTGGTTTACGCGCCCCGTCCCCTCGGGGAGGATGCGGCTCCACGAGACGCTGAAGCGGTACGTGGTCAGCCCGAGCTCTTTCATCAGGGCCACGTCTTCGCGGTAGCGGTTGTAGTGATCGCACGCGACGTCGCCGGTCTCGCCGTTGTGGACGCGGCCCGGCGTGCGCACGAAGCGATGCCAGATGCTCGGCCCCGCGCCGTCGGCCAGCGGGGCTCCTTCGATCTGATAGGCGGAGGTGGCGGCCCCCCAGAGAAAGTCACCCGGAAAACGCTCTTCGGTAGGTCTGCTCATGTACTCCGTCTTTCACTTCCCGTTCACCGCTCGTTGACATCGCGCGGCTGCGGGGCTAGTGTAACGCGGACAATGTAAACGGTTACACAGGAATGGCAACCATACGCGGTGCAGGCTCAGAAGTCGCTCCGGGACGCCCTTCCGGCGTTGCGACGATCCGCGATGTTGCGGCGCGCGCGGGGGTCTCGGTGGCCACCGTCTCGCGCACGTTGAACGGCGTCGGCCCGGTGCACGACGACACCTCGAAACGGGTCTTCGCCGCCGCCCGCGCCCTCCGTTACGTCCCTCACGCCGCGGCGCGCAGTCTGAGCATCCGCCGCAGCCACACCCTCGGCGTCCTCCTCCCCGAGGTGCATGGGGAGTTCTTCTCGGAAGTCATTCGCGGCATCGACGTCGCGGCAAGGGCCCGCGGGTATCACGTCCTCGTCTCCAGCTCGCACAGCGACGCGCAGGAGATGTCGGCCATGCTGCGCGCCCTACGGGGCCGAGTCGACGGCCTGATCGTCATGTCGCCCGACGTCGAGCTCGGGTCGCTCTCGCGCGCGCTCACCGCCCACAGCCCGGCCGTGCTGCTCAACTCCGCAACCAACGCCCGCCCCACGATCCGCATCGACAACTACACCGGCGCCTGCAGCATGACCGAGCACCTCATCGCGCTCGGCCATCGCCAGATCGCCTTCATCACCGGCCCGGAGCGGAACGCCGACGCGGCGGAGCGCCTCCGTGGCTATCGCGCCGCCCTCGGCCCCACGAACGGCGCGAAGCGCGGGCAGCTGGAGATCGAAGGCGACTTCACCGAGGAGTCCGGATATCGCGCGGTAGCGAAGATCCTGGCGCTGAAGCAGCGGCCCACCGCGATCTTCGCCGCGAACGACGCCATGGCCATCGGTGCGTTGCGCGCGCTGCGCGAGGCCGGCATCGCCATCCCGGACGACATGGCCCTGGCGGGCTTCGACGACATCCCGATGGCGCGCTACCTGACGCCGCAGCTCACCACCGTGCGCGTCGACATCGCCGAGATGGGCCGACGGGCCGTCGAATACCTCGTGGCCTCGCTCGACGGCGAGAGCGCGGTCAGGAAACACGAAGTCATCCCAACCACCCTCGTCGTCCGAGAGTCCTGCAGCGCTCCATCCGCGCGCCAGGGCCTCGCGACGCAGAAACGAATTCGCGCAGACGGATAGCACGTAGGAGGAGACCGATGAGTGGAGCCCGATTCATGTGGCGTCGTACAGCAATCGTTTTTCTGATCTGCATCTCCATGGCCGGTGCGGCCCTCGCACAAACCACCACCGCGTCGCTGCGCGGAAAGATCACCGACGAACAGGGCAACGCCTTCCCGAGCGCGGAAGTCGTCGCGACCGCAACCAGCTCGGGGTACACGCACCGCGTCGTCGCCGGTCCCGACGGCAGGTTCCTGCTCGGCGGGCTCACGCCGGGCGCATACCGGATCGAGGTGACCTCCCCCGCCTACCGCACCGCGTCTCGCGACCTGACCCTCCTCGTGGGGCAGACCCTCGACCTGGACGTGAGCATGCGGCCCGAGACGGTGCTGACCGAAGAGGTCACGGTCATCGGCTCCGTCCCCGTGGAGATGGAGACGTCGGAAGTGACGACCAACGTCACGCGCGAGCAGATCGAGAACCTGCCGCAGGGGAACCGCAACTTCATGAACTTCGCGGCACTCGCGCCCGGGGTCACGATCAGCGACGACGAGCTCCGCAAGACCTTCCAGTCCGGCGCCCAGCGCGCCGACGCCGTGAACGTCTTCGTCGACGGCGTCAGCTTCAAGAACGACATCCTGCAGGGCGGCGTGGTCGGACAGGATTCCAGCCGCGGCAATCCTTTCCCGCAGAACGCCGTGCAGGAGTTCCGCGTCCTCACGCAGAACTACAGCGCCGAGTACCAGAAGGCCTCGGCGGCCGTGATCACCGCCGTCACCAAGTCCGGCTCCAACGAGTTCACCGGCGACGTGTTCGGCTTCTACCAGGACAACGGCCTGGTGGGCGACCATCCGCTGAGCGGCGCCGAGCAGCCGTTCTTCGAGCGCCTGCAGACCGGCCTCTCGATCGGCGGACCGATCATGCGCGACCGAATGCACTTCTTCGTCAGCTATGAAGGGAACGATCAGGACCGCGAAGAGATCGTCCGCCTCGGCGGCGCCGGCGTTCCTGCCGCGCTGCGGAACCAGTTCGCGAGCTACGAAGGCAATTTCCCGAGCGATTTCACCTCGGACCTCCTCTTCGGCAAGGTCAGCTTCCAGCCCGCGGACGCACACCTGTTCGAGCTCTCCGGCTTCCTGCGCGACGAGACCGACGTCCGCGGCTTCGGAAACGACATCAGCTTCGAGTCCGCGCAGGAGATCGACAACGACGTCATGCAGGCCGCCCTGCGCCATCAGTTGATGGGAGGGTCGTGGCTCAACGAGGCAACGGTCAGCTACCAGACGTACACGTGGAACCCGCACGCTTCCAATGAGGACCTGGTCGGCCGGAACTACTTCGGGCTGATCCGCGTCGGCGGCATCGACACGACACAGGACTTCGACCAGAAGCGCCTGTCCCTACGGGACGATTTCTCGTTCGCGCCGATGCAGTTCCGCGGCTCGCACGCCGTCAAGGCGGGCGTCATCGTCGAGCAGAGCGAATACAACGTCGTGAAGCACCAGGCCGGCAACCCGGTCTTCAACTTCCGCGGCGATGAGAACTGGGAGATCCCGTTCGAGGCGCTCTACGGCCTCGGCGACCCCGAGATCAGCGGCGACAACACGGCCTTCGGCCTCTACGTACAGGACGACTGGGGCATCACCGACCGGCTGACCGCGAACCTCGGCCTGCGCTGGGACTACGAGTCCGACATGTTCCCGCAGGACTGGGTCACGCCGGCCGACGCCGTGACCAAGTTCTCCACCTGGGTCGACGCCGACCGCTACTTCACCGACGGCAACGACCGCGAGCCGGTCGACGACATGTTCGCGCCGCGCCTCGGGCTCACCTACGACCTGCTGGGCAACAACCGCACCGTCCTCTTCGGCGGCTGGGGGCGTTACTACGACCGCATCGTCTTCAACAACACGCTCGATGAGCGCTTCCGCCTCCAGTTCAAGGTCGGCAACTTCCAGTTCTCCAGGGACGGAGCGCCGCGCGGCGACGGGCGCCCCACCGTGGCGTGGGATCCGTCGTACATGACCGAAGCGGGCCTGCAGCAACTGCTGTCCACCGGCCGCACCGGCAATCCGGAGCTGTTCCTCCTCGAGAACGACACGCAGGCTCCCTACTCGGACCAGGCCACGGTCGGCGTCCGGCAGTCCTTCGGTCAGTTCGTGGCCTCGCTCAGCTACGGCCGGACGCGCAGCTACAACGGCATGACGTTCACCTGGGGTCACCTCAACACCGACGGCACCTGCTGCCGCTGGGGCGAGATCGGGCCGCTCGGATACGGCGCCATCCTCACCTCCAACGACGACATCCGCACCTGGTACGACGCCATCTACCTGACGCTCGAGAAGCCGTTCACCTCGAGCTCGCGCTGGGGCGGCAGCCTCTCCTACACCAACTCCGACGCGGAAACGATCGGCGGAGACCTGTTCAGCCTCGACTTTCCAACGGTCGACCAGTACCCGCGCCGGCCGATGCTCGGCATCCAGGAGCATCGCCTCGTCGCCAATACCGTGGTGCGCCTCCCGTTCAACATCAACTTCGGCACGATCGTGAACTACGGCTCCGGCTATCCGTTCGACATCATCGACCGCTCCGCCGGCACCGGCACGCTCGAGCGCATCCGCCGCGGCGAGGGCACGGGCCCGAGCTACCTCACGTTCGATCTCAGGCTCGAGTACGAGATTCCGGTCCGCGGCTTCGGCATCGGCCTGATCGGCGAGGCGTTCAACGTGACGGACGATCCGGTCTATAACAGCTTCAATGGCGAGATCTTCACCCGCCCGAACGTCAACCCGAATTTCGGGAAGCCGACCGCGATCGTGGCAGGCACCCAGCGCCGCTTCCAGTACGGCGTGCGCGTGAGGTTCTGACGCGTGACAGCTTCGCGGTTTCACAGGAGAGTGGCGCAAGCCACTCTCCTGTTGTTTCTCTCCGCCTGCGCCATGCATCCCCCCGGAACGCCGCCGCAACCGGTGACCGCGTCCCGGCCCGCGATCGCGGACGCTGCCCTGCTCGAAAAGATCGAGCGCGACACGTTCCAATGGTTCTGGGACACCACCAACCCGAAGAACGGACTGGTGCCCGACCGCTGGCCGACGAAGTCGTTCTCGAGCATCGCCGCGGTCGGTTTCGGCCTGACGGCATACGGGATCGGCGCCGAGCGCGGCTGGATCACGCGCGAACAGGCAGCGGAGCGCGTGCTGACCACGCTGCGCTTCTTCCGCAACGCGCCGTCCGGCGACGCCGCGCGCGGCATGACCAGCTACAAAGGGTTCTACTACCACTTCCTGGACATGGAGAGCGGCGCGCGCTTCGAGACGGTCGAGCTGTCGACCATCGACACGACGCTGATGCTGGCCGGGGCGCTCTTCTGCCAATCGTATTTCGATCGCGACAATCCAACGGAGCGGGCCATCCGCGAGACCGCCGAAGAGCTCTACCGGCGCGCGGAGTGGACGTTCTTCCATGAACGAGCCCCGCTGGTGAGCATGGGATGGACGCCGGAAAACGGCCTGCACGACTGGGATTACACCGGCTACAACGAGGCCATGCTGCTGTACGTCCTGGCCCTCGGCTCACCGACGCATCCCATCGACGCGTCGGCGTGGACGGCCTATACGAAGACGTACCGCTGGGGCACCCTGCTGGGACAGGAGCACCTGAATTTCGCACCCCTGTTCGGCCATCAGTATTCGCACGTCTGGATCGACTTCCGCGGCATCCAGGACCCGTACATGCGCGAGAAAGGGATCGACTACTTCGAGAACTCGCGGCGCGCCACGATCGCGCAGCGTGAGTACGCGACCGTCAATCCCCACGGCTTCCGCGGCTACGGCGAGAACGTCTGGGGCCTCACCGCCTGCGACGGCCCGCTCGACGCGACGCTCACCATCGACGGCCGGCCGATCAAGTTCATGACCTACGCAGCGCGCGGTGTGGCATTCGACGAAGTACGCGACGACGGCACCATCGCCCCGACCGCGGCGATCTCCTCGATCCCCTTCACGCCCGAGATCTCGACCGCCGCCGCGCAGGAGCTGTACAAGCGCCACGGCGCAAATCTCTACCGCCAGTACGGCTTCGTCGATTCGTTCAATGAGACCCTGAACGTCCCGGTCAAGACGCAACACGGCGCTGTCGTGCCGGGCGCGGGCTGGTTCAATACCGATTACCTCGGCATCGACCAGGGCCCGATCGTGACGATGATCGAGAACCACCGCAGTGAACTCGTGTGGAAAATGATGAAAAAGAACCCGCACGTCAGGCGCGGCCTGCAGCGCGCAGGCTTCACCGGCGGATGGCTGGAGGCCCAGCCCTGAGCAGAACGCCCGTACCCGCCCCTGATACTCTCCGGTCACCTGTTTTCGGGGCGCTGTACTTAGCGCTGGCGCTGCTGCTCTCCTGCAGCACGCGTGACGACGGCCGCGAACGGATCGAGTTCTGGGGCTTGGGGCGCGAGGGGGAAGTGGTCGCGGAGATGATCCCCGAGTTCGAGCGCCGCAATCCCGGCATTAGGGTCATCGTCCAGCAGATCCCCTGGAGCGCCGCGCACGAGAAACTGCTCACCGCGCACGTCGGCGACTCGACTCCCGACCTCGCGCAAATCGGCAACACCTGGATCGCGGAGTTCGCCGCCGTTCGCGCGCTGGCCGACCTGGCCCCGCTCGTGGCGCGGTCGAAGGGTATCGACCAGGGCGACTACTTCCCCGGGATCTGGGCGACGAACGTGGTCGACGGCACTCTGTACGGCATCCCGTGGTACGTCGACACGCGCGTGCTCTTCTACCGCAGCGACATCCTCGGCGCGGTCGGCTATCCGGACGGCCCGGCCACGTGGGACGAATGGCGCGACGCGATGCAGAAGATCGTCGCGCAGAAACGCAGCCGCTTCCCGATGCTCCTGCCGACCAACGAGTGGGACCCGCCCGTCATCATGGCCCTCTCCAACCGTTCGACGCTGCTGACGCCCGACGGCACCCGCGGCGCCTTCCGTCAGCGGGAGTTCAGGGAGGCGTTCGCCTTCTACACCGAGATCTTCCGGCGCGGCTGGGCCCCCTCGGTCAGTAACGCGCAGATCTCGAACCTCTACCAGCAATTCGCACAAGGGGAGTTCGCGATGTACATCACCGGCCCATGGAACGTCGGTGAGTTCCGCCGCCGCCTTCCCGCCGAATTGCAGGACAAATGGGCCACCGCGCCGATGCCGTCGCGCGACGGGAAGAGTCCCGGCATCTCCATGGCCGGCGGTTCGAGCCTGGTGATCTTCCGCGCCTCGGAGCACAAGGACGCGGCCCGCAAGCTGATCGAGTTCCTCTCCGAGCCCGCGCAGCAGGTGCGCTTCTTCGAGCTCACCGGCGACCTCCCCGCGCGCCGCAGCGCGTGGCAATCGCCCGCCCTGGCCGCGGAGCCGCGCTTCCCCGCTTTCCGCGTCCAGCTCGAATCGGTCCGTCCGCTGCCGCAGGTGCCGGAGTGGGAGCAGATCACCACCGCGATCTACGACCGCGGCGAAGCGCTCGCGCGCGGCACGACTACGGTGGACGCGGCCGTGACCGCACTCGACAAGCGCGCCGACGAGCTGCTCGAAAAGCGGCGCTGGATCGTCTCGCGAAAGGGTGCGTCATGAGCTCCGAGGCGCGCGCCGCGGTGCTCTTTCTCGCGCCGGCCATGGTGCTGCTTACGGTCTTCTTCTTCGTCCCCGTCATCGCCGGCTTCGCGCTCAGCCTCACCGACTTCGACCTCTACACCATCGGCGACACGAGCAACATCCGCCTGGTCGGCCTCCGCAATTACCGGGACCTCTTCGCCAGCAGCATTTTCTGGACGGCGTTCGCGAACACCATGTACTTCGCCCTGGTGGGCGGACCGCTGACGGTGGCGGTGTCGCTCGCGGGCGCGCTGCTGATCAACGCGAAGCTGACCCGTTTCAAGTCGCTGTTCCGCACGATCTACTTCGCACCGGTCGTGACCACGCTGGTGGCGGTCTCGATCGTCTTCAAATACATCTACCACCCCCGCTTCGGGATGCTGAACCGCTTCCTCGACACCCTCGGCCTGCCGCAGCCGGACTGGCTGGGCGACCCGAAGCTGGCGATGTTCGCGATCATCCTGCTCGCGGTCTGGAAAGGCTTCGGCTACACGATGATCATCTTCATCGCCGGCCTGCAGCAGATCCCCGAAGAGCTGTACGAAGCGGCGACGCTCGACGGCGCCGGCAAGTGGCGCCAGTTCCGCCACGTGACGCTGCCGATGCTCGCGCCGACGTTCCTCTTCGTCGGCATCGTCGTGGCGATCGGGCAGCTGCAGATCTTCGCCGAGCCGTACGTCATGACCCGCGGCGGCCCGCTCAACAAGACGCTGACCGTGGTCATGCTGATGTACGAGCAGGGGTTCAAGTTCTGGGAGATGGGCTACGCCGCCGCGGTGGCGTTCGTCCTCTTCCTGGTCATCGGCGCGGCCACGCTGCTGCAGATGAAGATGCAGGGGAACACCGAATGAGCCGCCGCCTCGAGAGCATCCTGCTGCACGGCGTGCTGATCGCGGGAGGCGTGATCACGCTCTTCCCACTGTTCTGGATGCTCTCCGCCTCGCTGATGTCGCCCGGCGAAGCGACGACGTTTCCGCCGCACCTCGTGCCGCACGAGCCGACGCTCGCGCAATACCGCGAGCTCTTCCTCCGCCTCAACATTGGCCGCGCCTTCCTCAGCAGCGCCATCATCGCCGTCGCCGTGACGGTCTTCTCCGTCCTCTTCGGCTCCATGGCCGGCTACGCGTTCGCGAAATTACGCTTCGGCGGCCGCGAGCGCCTCTTCGGCCTGTTGCTGATCGCGCTCGTGATCCCGCCGCAGGTGGGCATGCTGCCGCTCTTCCTCCTGATGAAGGCCCTCGGCCTGGTCAACAGCTACTGGGGAGCGATCATCCCCTCCATGGTCACGGTCTTCGGCATCTTCCTCATCCGCCAGTTCATGCTCTCGGTCCCGCAGGAAGTGCTCGAAGCCGCCCGCATCGACGGCGCCAGCGAATGGCGCATCTACTGGAACGTGATCCTCCCGCTGGCCCGCCCGATCCTGGCGACGCTGGCCACGTTCATGTTCATGTCCACCTGGAACGACTTCATGTGGCCCCTGATCATCCTCTCCGACCAGGCCCACTACACCCTCCCCGTCGCCTTGGCCAGCCTCTCCGGCGAGCACGTCCAGGACATCGAGCTGATGATGGCCGGCTCCGTCGTCACCGTCCTCCCGGTCCTCGCGCTGTTCATCGGCCTGCAGAGGTACTACATCGCCGGGATCATGCAGGGGAGCGTGAAGGGGTAAATCCGTCACCGGACATTCCCAGCTCTCACGGACCAGTACGGTTATCCTCGGTCCGTGAGGTGACGCCCATGGTCCGAGCCATTGCGTTTCTGCCGCTGCTGACGCTCATCTCCTGCGCGACGATGGTCAGCGGGAAGAACGAGAGCATCCAGGTCCGCTCCTCCCCTGCCGGCGCCACCGCCGACCTCATCTGCAGCGACGGGACGACCCGCGCCGGCGTCACGCCGATGACCATGGTCATCCCGCGGAAATCAGGCGCCTGCTCCCTGACGCTCCGGAAAGACGGCCACACCGCGCAGACCCTCGCCCTCGCCCCGAGCATCAACGGCAAATTCTGGGGCAACTTCGCCACCGTTCCCCTGGTCCCCCTCGGCATCGTCGGTCTGAACGGCCTGTTCTACACCGAGCCGGACGCACAAAGCAGAACGTGGGGCGCAGCTGCGCTCATTACCGCGGGCGCCGTCTGGGCCATCGACTACTGGACCGGCGCCTACCGCGAGCACGAACCGAGCGTCATCGACGTGACGTTGGCGAGCGAGACAGCGAGCATCGAGCGGCCGTGAAGTAGCTTGCGAAGGATCCTTGCTCGGGCTTGTGGCCCGCAACCCAACGACTGAATCAGCGCAGCTGATCTGGAGTGCGGTAACGCGAGTCACCGCTCTCACTGCTTCTGTTCGCGCCGTAAGCCGAGGCTGGTGCGATCTCGCCTCGTGGCACGAGCGAAGGCTGCACCTGCTCGCGTTTCAGGACGAATAGAAGCAGTAAGAGCGGTAACTGGCGTTACCGCACTCCAGATTCGTCGCGGCGCTCGAAGGACGGTGGGGATCGCCCTCACACCACCGCGCTATACCTGCGCAGCAACCGCTCCAGCACGTCCGCATCCAGCTCCGAGCGCACGCTGAGCGCGAGCTGCCGCAGGTCGCGCTCCACATCTGCCACGACGGCGAGTTTCGGCGCGATCTCCTGCTCCACCTCGCGCAGCAACAGCGTCCCCTCGGATGAGGCGAGGTGTTGTGCGGCGGCGAGGTGGGAGTCGCCGAGGATGAGGTCCGTGGAGGCGCGGTGCAGTTGGCCTTCGCGGAGACTGATCACGCCCACGGCGCGGCCGAGGAGGACCTGTTCGTAGGCGGTGCGGACGGCGCCGGTGAGGATCAGCTCCGCCGGGAGAAGGTCCGGTACGTGCGCCGATTCCGGGAACTGTGCCGGATCGTATTGAGCGCGGTAGTACTCGAACTGCCCGAGGGTGTAGGCCGGGTAGTGCAGGACCCGGCTGAGGGCGTGGATGCGCAGCGGATCGGTGGCCGGACGCGCCTGCGCGTCAGGAAGGCGGCGTTGAAGCGAGGCGACGAATGCGCCGTCGGCAGAGTCGATCCAGAGCGTCGTGTCGCGCTGCATCGACTGCTGCGCCTGGAGGTCGTCGCCGCGCAGCTCGATGAGCGGCGCGCTGTACTCGGTGAACCGCTTCAGCCGCTGCGGGAGCGCCGGCGTCAGGTTCGCGGCCTCGGCGATCGTCAGCTTGCGGAACGCCTCGAAGGCCGTCGCGGCGTATGCCGTAATGCGCTGACGCAGCTCGTCGAGCGACAGATGCCGCGACTGTGAGCGTGCCACCGGAAACTCGCGGGAGAACGGCTTTCGGTCCTCGGCTGTCCGGTCGTACCACGCGTCCACGTCCGCGTCGTCAACGACCGGGATCGCCAGTGCATGGGAGGTGATCGACGCAGGAGCGAACGAGCCCGCAAGTGTCTCCAGCTCGCCGAAACGCGTCCGCAGCGCATCGAGCGTGCTCGTCGCCAGCTCGCACGTGCGCCGCAGGACGGAGAGCGTCGCGCGCCGGTGGGCGACGTCGTATTCGAACTGCAGCTCGTCGTTGTGCGCCGAGTTCTTCGCCTTGTCCGCGACCGTGATGTGCTCCTGGATCCGGAGCAGGTGCTCGCGTGCCGCGCGGATGAGCGGCGCGATGGTCGTGCCGTAGCGGAACAGAGAGACGGCGGCGAAGATCACGACGCCAACGGCAGTCAGGCGATGAATGGTGCCGATGTTCGGGAACAGCAAATCGAACAGGTACGGGACACCGTACATCGCGGCCACACCGCCCACCGTCCACCAGAGCTGCCGCCAGAAGAACGCGCGCCGCGCCTCCAGCGCCTCGGCGAGCGCCTGCTCCGCGCGTGGCCGCTGCGCAAAGAGGTCGCGCAACTGCTGCTCCTTCACCTGTGTCTCTTCCGCCAACCGCGCTGCCTCGACGTCGCGCGCGGCGTTGTCCGCAAAATTGTTCCCGCTCCCGTCGCGCGCATCGAGCGCCGAGGTCGCGGCATCGATCTCGGTGACGAGGTTCCGCGGCGCCACGTCGGCATCCGCGCGCTCGCCGGGCGACGGATCGAGCAATGCTTCGAGAAATGCCGTCGCCGAGGCGTAGCCGTCGCGGTCGAGCCTCTCGTCGACGGCGCGCTCCAGCAGCGCGGCCAGGTCCTTCGCAGTTCGCTCCCTCTGCGTGGCCAGCGCCTGCAGGTTCGTCACGTGCGTCGTATCGCGATGCATCTTCAGCTCGTTGCGCACCGCGGCGATCACCTCGTCCGCGCTGCGCGTTTTCTCGTTGACGGAGGTCTTCGGCTGGAATCGATTGAAGAGCGTCTGCCCCGCTTCCACGCCGATGCGCGCCAGCGGACCCGCGAACCCGTCGCCGACCACGAACTGCTTCGCGGCGAGCGCCGCGTGCGGAGCCGCGATGCCCGCCAGCAGCCTCTCGCGGACGAGCTCTGATGCCAGTCGCGGCTCGAGCCGCTGCAGGGCGGCGTCGCGCGGGAAGAACAGCTCCGCGTAGCCGAACGAGCTGAACGTCGCGTCGACCCCGCGCGGGCGAAACGCTCCCTGCAGCGCGCCACTCAACTCCGGCTCGTACAGGAGCACCCCCGCGACCGCCTCGGCATACGTGTCGCCGGCCTGCTCGAGCTGCCCGAAGCGCACGCGGTTGGCGTTCGTGGAATCGAGCAGCCAGAAGGCGTCGAACGGTTTCGGATCGCACGCGGACGCGAGCTTCAGCAGCGAATACGCCGCGCCGTAATCGGCCTCCGTGGACGCCGGGAAGAGATCCGGCAGCAGGCAGAGGAGCTCGAGCGTGTAGAACTCCGCCAGCCGGCGCATGTCATAGAGCCGCCGCACGTCGCGCGCGAGCTCGAGCGCGGTCGTGCGCGCCGGACCGGACGCGGAGACGATGAGCAGGACGAGCTCGCGCGTGCTGATGTCGTCGCGCGTGCGCAGAGGGTTGCCGGGCGCCTGACGGCGTGCGTGGATCGACGAGACGGCCTGCGCCACGTCTCCGCCGAGGAGACGGCATTGCACGAGATCCTCGAGGCCGCACAGCGACGCAATGCGCCGCTGCACGGCCTCGCCGAGGGTCGACGACGCGTCGTCGAGGGCGAGGATGCTGACGGGTTTGAGCATAGGTCCTTCGCTTCGCTCTGGATGACGGCGCTGCGCGCCGTCAGCTCAGCGTTTCCATCCGCCGCACGTACTCTTCGATGGCCACGATCTCGTTCTCGACCTGGTCCTTCACCGCCGGCTCGACCGCTCCCCCCATCTGCTTCGACAGCGAGTCGGTGTAGTCCTTGAGGATCTGGATCACCTTCACCGCCCCTTCGCGAGTCACGATCGTGTCGATGGCCTCCTCCGCTTCCTGCACCAGCTCGCGGTTCTTCTCGAACGTCGCGTACGCGGGCACGCGGCCCTGCGCGAGGCGGACCATGTTGTTGTCGACGCGGCGGCCGCCCTTCGACTTCATCGAGTACCAGGCGCCCTCGCGCCTGATGAAGCCGAACGGCTCCGGCGCCTGCGCGAGAGCGAACCAGCGCAGCGCTTCTCCGTCGCCGCTGCGTGGGATCAGGTTCGGGAGGTCCTGCCAGTCACGGTGGATGTGGTTGGAGATGATCTTGTTCGGATCGAGATAGGCGCGCTCCATCTCCTCCATCTCCGCGAGCGCGAACAGCGGGATGCCCGTCTTGACCTTGAACAGGAGGATGCGGCGCGGGTCGCGGGTCGAGACGAGCGACGGCTTGGCGTTCCCTTTCGGCACGCCGGCCTCGTACCTGGCGTCCTTCAGCACGGTCGCATCGGCGTCGGCCACGCCGTAGTGGTAGAACTCGTTGATCACGGTCTGGTTGACCACCGGGATCCTGCCGACGTCGTAGCGCCACAACGGGACGCCGAGGTTGTCGAGGCGCTTCAGCTCCTGCGAGACCTGTTCGGGATTGGAGCGACGGAGGATGTCGTCCATGGTGAGCGACGTCAGCGGCTCGTAACGCTTCTCGATGAACTCCTTCACGTCCGCGTGCACCTCGGCGGCGCGCAGGTTCGCCCACTGCGCGAGCGAGCCGCTGTGATCGGCATACCACTTCACGAAGTCTTCGCCGGTGATCGCCGGGCGGTGCGGACTCGGATCGAAAGCGACCACGTGATCGAAGAGGCGCGACGTGCCGCGGGTGTTCGTTGCCGCGAGATGCTCCTGCTCGAACTGCTTGCGCGCCGCGCCGAGGTTCTCGCGGATGCGGTAGCAGTTGTTGAGGATCGACTGCGTGTGCGCGTGCAGCGCGGAATAGAGCTCGGCCGCCTTCTCCAGCCGCGCCACGAGGATGGTGAGGTCGGTCTCGCGGTCGACGATGCCGCCGTAGACCTCGCACGCGGTCTTCACGCGCGATTCGCGGTTGAAGAACGCGCCCGCAGCCTCGCTGACCTGATCCTCGGCCGCCTTGAAGTTGAGCGCCTTCAGCTTCGCGCGCTCCTCCTTCGCCTCCGCTTCCATCATGTTCTGGTACCACTCCAGCTTCGCCTGCAGCTTCTCGAAGAAGCGCTCGGCGCGGGTGAAGCCGTGCACGCGGTTGACGGTGGTATCCCACGCAGTATTGATGGCGCTCACCGCACCGTCGCGTAGCGTCTCGAAGTTCGCGCCGATGGCCTGCGCGATCTGCCGCTCGGCGCGCGAGCGGTGCACGGTGTGGAGGTTCCTGATCGCGCTCAGCGCCTGGTTGTCGAACTTGATCTCGCTCAGGCGCATCGGGAAGCGCAGCTGCCCGCCCCCTTCGCGCTGGCTGAGGAACTCGATGACCTGGTCGCTGTCGTCCTCGCGCAGGCGCTGCTGGTCGATGAAGCGCTGCACGTCCTGTTCGACGTCGGCGTCCGCGACGGCGCCGTTGAGGAGGTCTTCGATCACCAGGCGCTTCGCATCTTCGTAGATGTACGCGTCGAAGCTGGGCATGCTCAGCGAGGCGACGCCGAAGCTGCAGTACTGCGGGGAGCGGCCTTTGACGCGGTTCGCGACCGCGAGCTGCGTCTTGATGTTGTCGACGGCGTTCGCGTTGTCGGTGCCGAGCTGCGACCCGATCTGCACGTACAGGCCGTCGGAGATCAGGTCGTGCAGGTCGGCGGGCGTGTCGACCGCGCGGCCCTGCTCGTTGAGGCTGTCGATGAGATAGATGAGGTCGAACGGCGGCCGCGTCACGTCCACGGTGTGGGCGCCGTAGTTGATCCGGGTGGTTTCCTTCGTGGTCGAGAGGTGCTCGATCTCTTTCAGCGCGCCGTACGCATTCGACTTCACCAGCGCGGTGCCGCTGAAACTCGAGAACAGGCGCGGGAGCAGGAAGACGCCGGTGAAGTTCGACTGCTCGTCGCTTCCGATGATGTCGCGCGTCATGAAGGCGATGTCGAGGAACAGGCCGCTCCCCGTCCCGCCGGCGAGGCTGCCGACGATGTGCACCTCGACGCCGGCCCGGTCCGAGACCTGGAACTGCTCGGAGTACATCTGCTTCTGGTTGCGGATGTTGCGGACGTCGTTGACGGCCTGTTTCAGGCGGCCGACGATTTCGGACGCGCGGGCGAACAGCGCCAGCCGGCCGCGGGCGCGGACCTGACCCGCGCCGGCGATGATCGACTGCGTCGGGATCTCCGGCGGCCACCACTCGTCGATGTGCGGATTGGTCCCGTTCAGAAGATTGACCGGATTGCCGACCTGCAGCACGTACTTTTCGTGATGGTCGAGCCGTGTCTGGAGTGCATCCTGCGCCGCTTCCGCGTTCTCGGTCGTATCGATGGAGAGGAACCGGATGATCGGCGGCACGGAGCCGTACGAATCGACGAAACGTTTCTTCAGCTTGAGCAGCGCGCCGTAGCCGGTACCGCCGAGGCCGATCACGACGGTGGGGCGAAACACGACGTTGTTCTTCATGCAGGATCCTCCTGGGGCCGTTCGTGGCCGATGCGGTTGAAGCGGAGTTTTGCGTCGCCGAGCTGGATGGTGTCGGCGTCATAGAGCTCGGTGGTCGGCACTTCGATGTCGTTCACGCGCAGCGAGCCGCTCGACGCGGCGATCCACACCTTCTTGTCATCGCCTTTGCGGCGGACGAAGAGACGCGCGTCCGCGCCGGCCAGCGCGTCCAGCGGCACGATCGCGCTGAGCGCGACCTCGGTGGCCTTGAGAGCCGGCAGGCCGACGAAGCCGGAGGCGTTGCGCGGCGCCACGATCTCGATCTCCCCTTCGAGCCGGTTGCGCTTCTTCTGCGCCCGGTACCACGCGTATGCACCGCCGAGGGCGAGCGCGAGCAGGACCAGCCACTTCAGGATGGGGGAGCGTTTCTCTACCGGCGGCGGGGCGGCGACGGGCACGGGAGTCTTCACCACACGCGGCGGTGGCGGCGGCGGCTCCTCGATCGTCTCGCGGATCTCGTACGCCACCCGTCGAAGCTGCTCAGAGTGCGTTGCCTCGATGAATTTCGCGCCGCGAAAGTTGCGCAGCTCCGGCTCATGCTCCCCCATCGAGACGAAGAACATCGACGCACCGCTCTGCAGCGCCCGCTGGACGTTCGACTGAATCGAGACCGGGTTCTCGATCCCGCGCACGTCTTCTTTGCCGTCGGTGAAGAGGACGATCGCCCGCGTGTGCTGTTGATTGACGGCGCGGTCGAGCCCTTCAGCGATCGCGGCGCCGAGATGCGTGCGGTTTCCGGTGGCCTGAAGGCGCTCGATGATGTCGAACAGATCCTTGCGGCTCTGCTCGCCCCGGATGTCGACGGTGGAAACGATGCGTGCATCGCGGTCGAACGTCACCAGCGCCACCGAATCCCCCTCCTGCGCCTCGCTGACGAACGTCCTCAGGCTCGCCTTCACGTCGTCGAACACCTGCTTCTCCAGCATCGACTTCGAGGTATCGACGAGAAAGATCCAGTCGACCGGCCGCGTCTTCGCGCACACCGGTACCGCGAAAAGGAACGCCACCGCCAGCAGGAGTCGTCTCATGAGGAAGCAAGACACCAGGGCGGAAAATTTGTGGCGTGGCGCGCGGATACAATCCCGCGCATGATTCGCCTCCTCCCCTTCCTCCTCTCGCTCACGCTCGCGGCGAACGCCATCGCGGCGACGAAGTTTTCGGTCGTCGAGGCGACCATTCCGGAGATGCAGGCGGCGTTGCGCGAGAAGCGCGTCACGTCGCGCGAGCTGGTGCTGCAGTACCTGGTGCGCATCGCGACCTACGACTCGAAGCTGAACGCGGTGATCAGCGTCAATCCGAAGGCGCTCGAGGAGGCGGAGGCGCTGGACCGCGAGCGCGCGGCCGGGAAGGTGCGCGGGCCGCTGCACGGGATCCCGATCGCGTTGAAGGACAACATCCACACCACGAACATGCCCACCACCGGCGGCGCGCTGGCGTTCGCGGAGCTGGTGCCGCCGTACGAGGCGACGGTCACCACGAAGCTGCGCGACGCGGGGGCGATCATCATCGCCAAGACGCAGCTCACCGAGCTCGCGAACTGGGTGGCGGCGAATCCGTCCATGCCGAACAATTACAACGCGCTGAATGGCTACGGCTTCAACCCGTACGACCCGCGGCGCGATCCGCGCGAGGCCTCCGGCGACGGGCGTCCCGTGCTCAACACCGGCGGCTCGAGCTCCGGCGCGGGCACCGCGGCGAGCTTCTGGGCGGCGAACATCGGCTCCGAGACCTCGGGGTCGCTGCTCAGCCCCGCCAACGCGAACATGCTCGTGACCATCAAGCCGACCGTCGGCCGCATCTCGCGCTACGGCATCATCCCCATCACCGCCGACCAGGACACGGCCGGTCCCATGACCAGGTCCGTAGCCGACGCCGCGATCCTCCTCGGCGTCCTGGAAGGGGCCGATCCGAAAGACCCCGCCACCAGCGCCTGCGCGCCGAACGGCGACTACACGAAGTTCCTCCAGCGCGACGGCCTCAAAGGCGCGCGCATCGGCATCCCGCGCGCCTACTTCTTCGACAAGGTCACGCCTCCCGGCGAGAAGGAGACGCGCGGCGGCCTCAATCCCGACCAGCTGAAGGCGATGAACGAGGCCATCGCAGTGCTGAAGGCGCAGGGGGCGGTGGTCGTCGATCCGGCCGACATCCCGAGCATCGTCAGCACCGAGCCGAAGGACAACTTCCTGCTCTGGGGCGTCTGCACCGACATGGACGACGTGAAGGAGCGCAAGTGCTCGATCAATCTCGCCTACGGCATGGAGCGCGACTTCAACGCCTGGCTCGCCTCCCTCGGCGAGAAGGCGCCGGTGAAGTCGCTCACCGAGCTGCGGCAGTGGAACACCGCGCACCAGAAGATGGGCGCCATCCGGTACGGCCAATCGCTGCTCGACATCTCCGACGCGATGGATCTCGAGCTGTTCCGCACGCGCTACCTCGCCGATCGGGCGAACGACATCCGCCTCGGCGGCACGCTGGGTATCGACGCGGCGATGAAGCAGCACAACCTCGACGCGATCTTCTTCCCCGGCTCCTGGGGCGCGGGGATCGCCGCCCGGCCAGGCTACCCGACGGTGATGGTGCCGTTCTCGACCATCCCGAACGCTCCCACGCCGGCGTTCGCGGAGGGCTTCAACGCGCGGCCGACCCCGTTCGGCGTGAGCTTCACCGGCGGCGCCTGCAGCGAACCGAAGCTGCTGACGCTCGCCTACGCGTTCGAACAGGTCACGAAGCGCCGCGTGCCGCCGCCGAACATGCCGTGAGCCGGCATGAAGGCATCCTGCGACGGGTTGAGTGCCATCGCCGATGGCACTCAACTCCATCGCCGTCACCTTCAACTGTCCTCCAGGCGAGACTAACCCCATCGCGCGTCATCTTCAACTGTCCTCAGGACGAGACTAAGCCCATCGCCGCCACCTTGAACTGTCCTCCAGACGAGACTCATCTCGTCCGCGATGGAGTTCAAGGTGACCGCGGTCGAGTTCAAGGTGACGGCGATGGAGTTGAAGGTGATGGATTTGGAGTGCGGGGACCGCAGTCCAAATTACGGCTCGAGCGTCGCTCTCGCTGTCGTCGACATCGCCGGCGCGATCGAGCGGACGTACGCCACCCGCCCATAGGCGAGCACGGAGCTGGCGTCCTCGACGCGGGAGGGAGTGGCTGTGATCCAGGCCTCGAGTTGCGCGGGGGTCATGTCGGGGCGGTCGGAGAGGAGGCGGGCGGCGATGCCGGCGATGATGGGGGCGGCGAAGGAGGTGCCGGAGCGGAGGTTCGGGCGGCGGCCGCGGTACTCGTCGTCGCTGGTGATGGTGGCGCTGAAGATCGACTGCGCGGGGGCGAGCACTTCCACGCCGCCGCGGCAGGTGCCGCTCCAGCTCGTGTTGTTCGCGGTCATGCCGCCGACCGTGATCATGCCGGCGACGTCCTGCCCGAGGGAGGCGGGGAAACGGTCGATGTATCCGGCCGGACCGCAGCCGCCGTCGGTGTTGTTCGCGGCCACGACGAAAAAGAAGCGCTTGCCGTTCGGGTCGGGACGGCCCTGCGCGTCGATGCCGGAGATCATGTCGCGCATCTTCTGCTCGACCGCTTCGTAGGAGACGACGTTCGTCCCGGTGGTGCCGTTGAGGCGCTCCAGCACCCACCCGCTGATGTTCACGACGGCGGTGCGGACGTTCGGCGAGCGCGGGTCCCAGGCGTGACGCACGATGGCGTCGAGCCCTTCGAGATACGTGCGGGTCGTGGCCAGGCCGCGCTCGTTCATCACGCGGATGCTGACCACCATCGCCTGCGGGGCCACGCCGACGTTGCGGCCGGCGGCGATCGAGGCGACGCCGGTGCCGTGCGACGACGCCGCGAGCTCGTCGATGTGGCTGAAGCAGGGATCGGTGGCCTTGTTGTCGCGCGTGCAGACCGAGCGGCCGATCGTGACGGAGCCGGTCGCGTCGTAGCCGGCGATGACGCGCGTGCCGTTCGACGACGCGAACTCGCCGTGCGACGCGAGCACGCCGGTGTCCATCACGTAGATGACGCTGCCGGCGCCGCCGTTGCCGCGGTCGACCCAGCCGTCCAGGGTGGAGGCGATCTGGTCGATCCGGTCGAGGTGCCAGAGGAGCGCGTCCGCCGAGTCATCGCCGCAGCGTTCGAGCCGGGCCACGGTGTGATGCGCATCGATGGAGATCTCTTTCTCGCGGCAGTGCGTAGAAATCACGTCCGCATCGAGATGCGCTGTTACGACCACAAACACCAATGCGACGGCGAACCGGACAAAGGACCGTGGCAACCGGGGCTCCCTGAATTGTGTTCGTCTTTCCTGGACCGAAGGACGTGCGAATACGGTGAGGCAAACACGACCGGAACGCAAGAAAACTTTTATTCGGTGTTAACGTTCCGCAACATCCGCCGCATGAACCATCTCGCCCATCTCTTTCTCGCGCGCCCCACTCCCGAATCGCTGATCGGCAATCTCTCCGGCGACTTCGTGAAAGGGGCCCTCGGCGACCGCTTCCCGCCGGAGATGCGGGCCGGGATCGAGCAGCACCGCCGCATCGACGCCTTCACCGACTCGCACCCTTCCGTGGCCGCGTTCCGGCGCGTGCTGACGCCGGAGCATGGGCACTACGCGCGCGTCATCGCGGACATGTTCTTCGACCACTTCCTCGCCCGCCGCTTCGACGAATACGGCGGCGAGCCGCTCGACGCGTTCCTCGCGCGCACCTTCGCGCTGATGGACCCACTCGTCGAGCTGATGCCGGGACGCCTGCGCACGCTCTACCCGCACATCCGCGACGAGGAGTGGCTGCAGTCGTACCGCGACGTCGAGGCGATGCACGACGCGCTGCGGAACATCTCCTACCGCTTTTCCCGGAGACCGCGGCTGGAGACGGCCACGCGGCATCTCGTCGAGTCGCGCCAGGAGCTGGAGTCGCACTTTGAAGCGTTCTTCCCCGAGGTGATGAGGTTCGCTAGCATGGAGCCATGAAGAGCCTGCAGGAGACCTACGCGCCGAACAACCGCTGTTTCGGCTGCGGTCCGTCCAATGAGAAGGGTTTGCGCATTCGCAGCTTCGAGTCAGGGAACGAGCTCGTTTGCGACTGGACTCCGGAACCGCACCATCTCGCCTTCGAGGGGATGCTCAACGGCGGCATCATCGGCTCGCTGCTCGATTGCCACAGCAACTGGACGGCCGCGTATCACCTGATGAAGCAGCGCGGCGTGGACGTGCTTCCTCCCACCGTCACCTCCGACTTTCACGTCACGCTCAAGCGCCCGACGCCGATGGATACGACGCTGCACCTGCGCGCGCACGTGGTCGAGTCGAGCGAGGATCGCGCTGTGGTCGAGGCGACGCTGGAGGCGAACGGAAAAGTGACGGCCACCTGCCGCGGCACGTTCGTGGCAGTGAAGGAAGGGCATCCCGCGTATTTTCGCTGGTGACACGTACGCACCTCGCCGGTGCCCCTATGGAGTGCGGTAACGCGAGTTACCGCTATCACTGCTTCTGTTCGTGCCGTAAGCCGAGGCTGGTGCAATCTCGCCTCGTGGCACGAGTGAAGGCTGCACCTGCTCGCGTTGCAGGACGAACAAGACAGTAAGAGCGGTAACTCGCGTTACCGCACTCCAGAAGAGGTCCGCTGCGCCATCAGGATGACCGGCCGCTGCATCTCCCGATCGCACCAAGCGAGCTTCTCCAGGACGTGCGCCGGCAGCGATTCGTCGCGCTCGCGGCGGACGAAGCCGGCCTTGGCGTAGATCGGCTCCAGATCCGCGAAGGGGATGCAGTACACCTCCCGCCCCTCCGCGTGCCGCAGCAGCTCGTCGATGATGGCTTTCGCCACGCCGCGGCCGCGGAACGCGTCGAAGACCAGCATCCCGCCGAGCTCGTACGCCTCCCCTGCCGGCACCAGCCTTCCGAGGCCCGCGCGCTCGCCGTCGAGCTCCGCCACGATTACCAGGTCGTGCGAGAGATCCGACGGCAGGAAGTGGATGTCCGCGTACGCGGCGTTGATCCAGGCCGCATCGGGCGCGGTGGCGCGGCGCAGCTTCACCCGTTGGCCTGCAGCTCGAAGAGGATTTCGTCGATCGCGTCCGCCGCGTTGTCGAGCGGCAGCACGCACGTCCCGGCGCCGCGATGCCCGCCGCCGCCGTAGCGCGACATCAGCTCGCCGACCGAGGTCTTGCAGGTGCGGTTGAAGATGCTGTGGCCGACCGCCGCGATCACGCTGTCCTGCCGCGGCCCCCAGTGCACGCGCAGCGATACGTTCGCCTCGGGGAACAGCGAGTAGACGAGGAACCGGTTGCCGGCCGGGAGGCGGTCGACCTCGCGCAGGTCGGTCACGACCACGTTGTTCAGGCGGAAGCTGTTGCGCGACAGGAGCCGCCTGAACTCGGCGGCGTCGTTGCGGAGGCGGTCGATCCGCTCGCGCACTTCCGGCTGCGCGAGCACTTCCTCGATGGACATCGTCTTCAGCCACTCGACGAGCTTGCGAAAGTACTCCTCGAACGACCCGAGGCCGGTGCGGCTGTCGATCGTGTACCCGAGGAGGATGTAGTCGCGCGGATTCTCGACGTCCTCGGGGGTGAGGCTCGCCGAGTCGAGACGATCGGTCTCGTCGACCAGTGTGGCCAGCCGCAGCAACGCCGGATCGTCCGGATCGCGCTCGACGTAGTGCTCGTACGCGAGGCGCGCCGCGGACGGCGCGGTGCGATAGCGGCCTTTGAACTCCGCGGGCGGCTTCTGGTTGCTGTCGGTGAGGAGGTGGTGATCGAACCACATGCCGCAGCGCGGGTCGTACGGCAGGTTGGCGAGGATGTCGTCGGAGCGGATCTCGAGCCGCCGGTCGGTGATGTCCTGCGGGTGGACGAGCAGGATCTCGTCGACCGGCTCCTTCAGCGTGATGATCACGGCGCTCGTGAGTCCGTCGAGATCGCCGCGGGTGACGAGACGCATCGCCAACCAACCTCCGATGCGCTTTTGTACCTCGCGGGCATGGGCTCGCGCAAGTTCAGCGGGCGCGCTTCTTCTTCTTTGCAGGCTCGGCCTGGGCGGCACCGCGGAAGACCCACCAGAGCGCGAACGCGATCGCGTACATCAGCACGAGGCGGTAGAAGTGGTTCAGCACGCCCCAGAGGTTCCGGTCGAAGTCGCTGTAGTTCACCGTGCTCCAGGGGCCGAGCTTCGCGACGTAGATGGACATGACTTCCGCGATCACGCCGAAGACGTGCGTGAACCCCAGGATCACCGCGGCGACGAGAAAGCCCCCGATGTTCCGGTCGGAGAACGGGCGCGGCGTCGCGGCGAAGAGCGCGATCAGCAGGACGATGTTGAACGTCAGATCGCGGATGGAGATCCCGGGGCGTTTGGAGCGGGGATCGAAATCGGCGCGGTCGACGGTGGTGAAGTTGTCGGCCGCAAGGCGCAGGCGCGTCACCTTCGGCTGCTCGAACGCGCGCATGAGCGACTCCGCCCCCGCCGCCACGACGCGGTCGTAAAGCGGCGACAGCAACACCCACAACACCACCCCGGCCACGAAGCCGGCGAATGCCCTAAGCGCGACTCGCCAGTCGATTGGGGGCAACGCGTGCGCTCCAGACGAGGAAGAAGCCGATCGCCGCCATGATGATGGCGATCTGCCAGACGGCGGTGTGGAAGAGGTCAAACAGCTTCGGCTGGTACGCGCCGAGGAGGTAGAGCGTGACGATGCGGATCGCGTTGAGGAACTGCACCGCCAGCGCTCCGAGGATGAGTCCCGCGGCGCGCGCCTTCATCGACGCGGGGAAGGCAACGATCGACGCGAGCAGGATCAGCATCGCCTCGACCCCATTGCACCCGTTGTTGATGTTCACCCCGAAGCGCGACGAGGTGACGGTCGTCCCCCGCACCGTGACGTCCTGCCCGAGCGCGTTCAGCAGCACGCCGGAGCCGGTGGCGATCGATTTCGTGAACGGCACGATGACGTTGTCATTCACCGGCGCCCACGCAATCAAGAGGTACGCGGCGATGAGCACGGCGAAAAATTTGACGAGAAAGAGGACCTGGGTGCGCTGCATCGGACGGGCGCGATGGTATCAGAACAGGCGCGCGATCACTGCCGCGACGGCGGTCTCGACGCGGAGGATGCGCGGACCGAGGGAGACCGGCTCGAAGCCGATCTGCTCCAGGGAGGTGATCTCCTGTTCGATGAATCCCCCCTCGGGGCCGATGACGAGGGTGACCGGTTCGCGCACATTGCGCGGGCACTCGGCCGCGGTCTTCGGATGGGCGACGAGCTTGCGCGTGGCGGTTGCGATGCCGGGGAGCTCCTCTTCCACGAAGGGGCGGAAGAAGCGGCGCAGCTCGAGTTGCGGGAGGATCGTGTCGCGTGCCTGTTCGAGGCCGAGGATGCGTTGCTGGCGGAGGTTTTCCTCCTCGAGGCGTGGAGATTTCCAGTAGCTCTTTTCGACGCGCCAGGCGTTGAACAGGACGATGCGGTTCACGCCCAGCGAGGTCGCGCCGGCGATGACGCGGTTCAGGACTTTCGGGCGCGGCAAAGCGAGGACGAGCGTGAGCGGGAGCTTCTCAGGCGGGTCGTGCTCCAGAGTGACCGCGAGCTCGAGCGCGTCGTCGAGGCGCACGATCACTCCCCTGCCGATCCTGCCGTTCTCGAGGCCGACCGTGAGCGAGTCGCCGGCGGCCGCACGGTGAATGTTCGCGACGTGCTCGAGCCGGCGGCCGATGAGACGCACGCGCGATTCGGCGACGAAGTCATCGGCGTGGAGGAGGACGAGGTTCATTTCAACTCTCGATGAGCTTCCCCTCGCCTGTGGCACGGCCCCTCACCCGGCCGTTGGCCACCCTCTCCCCGCTCGACGCGGGGAGAGGGGCTACTAACTTTCACTCTCGCGAGAGAAGTAATTAGTAGCCCTTCTCCCCTCCAAGGGGAGAAGGTGCCCGAAGGGCGGATGAGGGGTCGCGCCACAGGCGAGGTACGTGCCGTCGTAGGGATTTCCCGCCGCATCGAATGCATCGTAGCCGCGCACGTGAAGATTTGATGAAGCTTGGTATGATCCGGCCCATGGATATCGCGGTTCGCAAAACGGGTGACGTGACGATCGTCGACTTCAAGGGGCGGCTCGCCATCGGCGTGAGCGACACGATCCTTCCCCGCGTGGTCAATGAGGTTCTTACAGACGGTTCGAAGAAGATTCTGCTGAATCTCTCCGACATGGATTACATCGACAGCAACGGCCTGGGCGAGCTCGTGCAGGTCTATCGCGAGTCGCAACGCCGCGGCGCATCGCTCCGCCTGCTCAAGCCGCAGGACCGCGTGACGAAGACGCTCCGCCTGACGAATCTGTTGCCAATGTTCTCAGTTTACGAGAGCGAAGAGGAAGCGCTGTCGGCGTTCGACCAGTAGCGCGCTATTCGCCGCTGGCCACTTTTGCACCGCTCGCCCGCTGCGGCACCGCTTCGGTGGCCGCGGCGACATCCGTCCCGCGCAGCTTCCGGAACAGCGCCCAGTAGACGCTCACCGACCGCTCGAACACCCAGAGCGGTGCGAAAAGGCAGGCCCGCAACGGAAAGAACGATGCGGCGCCCGCGCGGCCGCGCAGGGCGAGGCCGAACGAGGCGAAGGCAATGACGCTCGCATAGCCGCCGGCCAGTCGCAGCCCGCCGGTGACGGCGAGCAGCAGCAGCATCGGCAGGAGCGAGAAGAAGAAGACGCTCTTCATCGGGAGCGCGAAGTCGTCGCCGGCAACACGCGCGCGCTCCGACAGCCATTCGTCGAGCGCGCCCGGCTCGCGGCGTACGAAGACGCTGGTCGCGGGAAAGACTTCCGCCCCTGCCGCGTTGAGCCGCCGTGCCTGATCCTCGGCGTCGATGATCTCGAGCGCGCGCAACCCGCGCACGGCGCTGCGGCGGAAGCCGAACGTGGCGCCGTGATCGGGCTGGGGCTCGATGCCGCGATGCAACAGGATGCGTCCGGCCTCGATGCCGCCCCACCAGGGAAGCGGGTCGAGGTAGTCCTGCGGCTCCACCACTTCGTGCATCTCGAGCAGGTCGCAGAGCTGCCCGATCGCATCGGGCGTGTAGCGCACGTCTTCCGCGGCCACGATCACTTTCTCGCAGGCCGCGAGTGTGGCCGCGGTACGGACGGGATCGATCGAGCCGGTGTGCGCGCGGTGCTCCGGGCGCACGGCCACATGCCGTCCCACCCAGCGCAGGATGCGCGCATTGAGCTCGAACTGCAGCCGCGGCGAGGGGTCGAGCACGACCACGTCACATCCGGCGACGCCGAGCGTCGAGAGGTAGCTGGCCAGATCGCGCAGCTCGCTCGCCGACGCGGCCGCGTTCTCAACGACCACGACGTAACTGCAGCGCCGATCCTCTGGTTTTCCGTTTCGCATCGCGACTCCGAATAACAGCGAGGGACGTGCCATCAAAGGCGGCGTCGGGTGTCAGGTATCAGGTGTCTGGGGCTTGTCGCCCGGGCGAAACACCCCAGACACCTGACATCCGATACCCGACACCATTCTCTGGCACCCCGCTTGCCCTGTCTCTCCCGTTCGAGTCCTGCTTTCGAAAGGAAAAACTGCAGTGCGCATCTGGCCGGGCAAACCGTATCCCCTTGGCGCCTCATGGGATGGCGTCGGTACCAACTTTTCCGTCTTTTCCGAAGTCGCGGAGCGCATCGAGCTCTGCCTGTTTAATTCGAACGGCAACGAGTCGCGTGTGTTCCTGCCGGAAGTGTCCGCGTTCATCTTTCACGGCTACCTGCCGAACGTCGGGCCGGGGCAGCGTTACGGGTTTCGCGTGCACGGGCCATGGGAGCCGGAGAACGGGCATCGCTGCAACCCCAACAAGCTCCTCCTCGACCCCTACGGCAAGGCCGTCGAAGGGCAGGTGAAGTGGGACGAGGCGGTCTTTCCCTACCGCTTCAACGAGCCCGAGACCTCGCGCAACGACGCTGACAGCGCGCGGTTCATGCCGAAGTCGGTGGTCATCAATCCCTATTTCGACTGGGAGTCCGACCGCCGGCCGCAGACGCCGTGGCATCAGACGATCATTTATGAAACGCACGTGAAGGGCTTCACGATGCGCCATCCCGGCGTGCCGGAAAACCTGCGCGGCACGTACGCCGGCATGGCCCACCCGGCGGCCATCCGCTACCTGAAGCAGCTCGGCGTGACCGCGGTCGAAGTGCTGCCGATCCACCAGTTCATCCACGCCAACCATCTGCTCGAGCGGAACCTCCGCAACTACTGGGGCTACGACTCGATCTGCTTCCTCGCACCGCACAACGAATACGCCGCCAGCGGCCAGCTCGGGCAGCAGGTCACCGAGTTCAAGCAGATGGTGAAAGCGCTGCACGCCGAGGGGATCGAAGTGATCCTGGACGTCGTCTACAACCACACGGCCGAGGGGAACCACATGGGGCCGGTGCTCTCGATGAAAGGGCTCGACAACGCCGCGTACTATCGCACCCACCAGGGGCAGTACTACATGGACTACACCGGCACCGGCAACAGCCTGAACATGCGGCACCCGCACGTGCTGCAGCTGATCATGGACTCGCTGCGTTACTGGCTGCTCGAGATGCACGTGGACGGCTTCCGCTTCGACCTCGCGGCCACGCTCGCCCGCGAGCTGCACGACGTCGACCGCCTCAGCGCGTTCTTCGACATCATCCAGCAGGATCCGATCATCTCGCAGGTCAAGCTGATCGCCGAGCCGTGGGACGTCGGCGAGGGCGGATACCAGGTCGGCAACTTCCCGTCGCTGTGGTCCGAGTGGAACGGCAAGTACCGCGACGTGGTGCGCGACTTCTGGCGCGGCACCGACCAGACCCTCGACGACTTCGCGACGCGCCTCACCGGCAGCTCCGACCTCTACGCGGCGAACGGCCGCCGTCCCTACGCCAGCATCAACTTCATCACCGCGCACGACGGCTTCACGCTCAACGACCTCGTCTCGTACAACGAGAAGCACAACGAGGCGAACGGCGAGGAGAACAAAGACGGCGCGGACGACAACCGCTCCTGGAACTGCGGCGTCGAAGGTCCGACCGACCGGCAGGAAGTCCTCGACCTGCGCGCGCGCCAGCAGCGCAATTTCCTGACCACGCTCTTCCTCTCGCAGGGCGTCCCGATGATGCTGGGGGGCGACGAGTTCGGCCGCACGCAGCACGGCAGCAACAACGCGTACTGCCAGGACAACGAGATGTCGTGGTTCGACTGGGAGCAGATGGACGACGGCCTGCGTGCGTTCGTGTCGCGGGTGATCCAGTTCCGCAAGGACCATCCGGTCTTCCAGCGGCGCCGCTGGTTCCACGGCCGCCAGGTGCGCGGCACCGGCGTGACCGACATCGGCTGGTTCAAGCCGGACGGCGAGCTGATGACGGACGCCGACTGGCAGGCCGGCTACGCCCGCACGGTCGGCGTCTTCCTGAACGGCAAGGCCATCCCCACGCCGGACCATCGCGGCGAGCCGATCGTGGACGACAGCTTCTATATTCTCTTCAGCGCGCACAACGAGCCGATGACGTTCAAGCTGCCGACCTGTCCCTGGGGCGACCGCTGGGAAAAGGTGATCGACACGAACAAGCCGATCCCCGACCTCCGCGAGCACGAGGAGCTCAGGGCCGGCGAGGACGTCTGGATCCAGGCGCACTCGGTGATGGTGCTGAGGAGGGTGGATTAGCGGGAGGGGCGCTCTTCACTTCACGAGCAGGACAGACTGCGGTAGCGTAGCAACGCGTGTTGCCGAAGACGTACGTTGAGACAGACACGCCGGGTTCGAGCCGCACATCGTCTGTACGCCGCAAGAGCTCATGGAGGGTTGAAATGGTTTGGGAAGATCCGATCGTCGCAGAAACCCGTGCGCTCCGGCAGCAGCTGATGGATGAAGTCGGCAATGATCTTGATGCGCTCGTGGCGTACTTGCGCGAGCGTGAGCTGGAGCATCCGGAACGCCTCGTAACCCTGCCGCCTCGCCGCCCCGTCGCGACGGCAACCGTTAAAGAAGTGAAACCGCGCGGCTGACGTGGGGCCTCGTTTATCGTCTAAAGTAACGCGTCGACCTGCTGATGCGTCACATATGACGATGCTGAAAAAACCTCTCGCTCAAACCGTCGCCCTGATCGCGGCCGCGCTCGTGCTGGCGATCGTCACCAATGGATTCGCCTCGCGGACGCGGCGGCTGGTCCTGCCGGGCTACTATCCGAACGCCCTGGTCGTGCCGCCGAAGCGGGCTCCAGGGTCGGTGAAGCCGGTGCCGTTCACGCCGGCGACCTACCCTCCGTCGACAACGACCGTGCAGTCGCCCGGACCGGGTCAGCCGCCCATGACGGTTTCGACCGCCACGATTGAACGTCCGGCGGGAGCGCCGGAGCCGGCTCCGATCGTGCCCGCGCCGGATGTCGATCCGCAGCAGACCGCCGGGGCGGCACCCGCGGCACCGGCGAACGCAACGGCGCCCGCACCCGCGCCGCAACAACCCGCGGCCGATCCCATGGCCCGCTTCCAGCCCCATCCCGACAAGGCGTACGTCGAGATCGGCGGCGACGACGTGATGGTGCTGCACTCGAAGGGCGCCCTCTTCCTCGACGCGCGCCGCACCTCGGTGTTCGAAGACGGGCACATCGCCGGCGCGCGCTCGTTCTCGGTGTGGGAATCGGACATCGACGACAAGGTGAACGCGCTCTTCGGCGAGCGGAGCGACCCGCGCGAGCAGAACCTCCCCATCGTCATCTACTGCTCCGGCGGCGCCTGCGAGGACTCGCACATGCTCGCGCAGAAGCTCTGGGCGATCCAGTTCAACAACGTCTACGTCTATAAGGACGGGTTCCCCGACTGGCAGAATCGCGGAGGCGCCGTGCGCACCGGAGGGCAGCCGTAATGTGGCGCGATCGCCTCACCCACCCCTGGCTGACCATCCGCGTGCAGATTGCGCTCGGGGCGATCTTCGTCGCCGCGGCGTTGCCGAAGATCACCGACCCGCCGTCCTTCGCGCACATGATCTACAACTACCGCATCCTCCCGGGCGGCCTGATCAACATCTCGGCCCTGGTGATGCCGTGGGTCGAGCTCCTGGCCGGGCTGGCGCTCATCATCGGCGTCTGGAAACGCCCCGCCCGCTGGATCATCGCCGCGATGCTGGTGACGTTCATCATCGCCATCTCCATCAACCTCGCCCGCAACAACGCCATCGACTGCGGCTGCTTCGACGTCTCCGCCGCCGGCCTGACGCACGAGGAGCAGATCAGGGATATGTGGATGGTGGTCATCCGCGATATCGGGATGCTGGTGATGGTCGCGCAGCTGGCGTGGGCGGAGAAGGTGCGACGGGAGCCCACCCTGTCATTGACAGCGGACGGCACACTTCCGTAACAACACCTTCTCCCCGCTTCGGCTATTCAGGTGCGCATGCAAATTCGTGCGTTCTTTGCGGGTGTCCTTCTTCTTGCCGCCGCCCCGGCATACCCTGCGCCGGTGCAACTCGGGTCTTTGGACAAAGGGGACATCGCGCATGGGTTTCGCGCCGACGCGCTCTACCTGAACGATGCCGGCAAGCCGATCGGCGGGCGGTTCATCCACGAGCGCAGCGGCTTCACGCTCGACTACGTCCAGATCGAGTCCGTCCCGCAGGGCTACACCTGGGTGAACTCGTTCACCACCGGCGACCAGGGTGAGCCGCACACGCAGGAGCATCTCCTCCTCGGCAAGGGCACCACCGGCCGCACCTTCGCGAGCCTCGACACGATGTGGCTCTCCGGCTCCACCGCCTTCACGCAGCAGTGGCGCACGAGCTACCACTTCAACACCAACGCCGGGAAAGAGGTCTTCTTCGATCTCTTCGCCGCGGAGCTCAACGCGCTCCTCCATCCGAACTACACCGACGAAGAGATCCGCCGCGAGGTGCGCAGCTTCGGCGTGACCAGCAACGCCGACGGCACGCTGCGGCTCGAGGAAAAGGGCTCCGTCTACAACGAGATGACGAGCTCCAGCGCGAACCGCTACAGCGTCCTCTTTCGCACGATCGGGCAGCTCGCCTACGGGAAGAGCCACCCGCTCTCCTGGAGCTCCGGCGGCACGCCGGCCGGCATCCGGACCATGGAGCCGGAGGACATCCGCAACTTCCACGCGGCGAACTACTACCTCGCGAACATGGGGACGATGGTCGCGTTCCCGAAGAGTGTCGAGCTCAGTGAAGTGCTGGAGCGGACGAACGCGATCCTGACGAAGGTCGAGAAAGAGCCGAAGCAGCGCGAGTCGACGACCGCGAAAGTGCTCCCTGCACCGCAGGGCGCCCCCGCGGCGTCGATCGTCATCGAGGAGTACCCGCACCGCAACGACCAGCAGCCGAGCCCCATCGCCTTCGTCTGGCCGGCGACGCGGCCGCGCCTGAGCATCGACGACATGCTGCTGCTCGAGCTCTTCGCCGAAGCGTTCGCCGGAGATGCCACGACGAATCTCTACAAGCTCTTCGTCGACAGCGAGACGCGCGTCCTCGACACCGGCGCCACTTCCGTCTTCAACAACATCGACCGCGACCTCGGCCACCCGATCGCGTTCGCGCTCGACAACGTGGCGATCTCGAACTTCACGAACGAGAAGCTCGCCGCCGTCCGCAAGATCATCACCGATGAGCTCGCGCGCATCGCCGCTCTGCCCGACGGTTCCGCGGAGCTGAAGGAATTCAACGCACGCGTGCTGAGCCGCGTCAGCGAAGCGGAGCGCCAGTTCGCGAACTTCGTGAACTCCCCTCCCACCTGGGGTGCCCGCTCGACGTACTCCGCCTGGATGGATCAGCTCCTCCTGCTGGAGCGCACGCCGGAGTTCCGCAAGTCGCTCACGCTCGCGCCGCAGGTGAAGAACGTGCGTGCGCTGCTCGCAGCAGACAGGAACATCTGGCGCGAGAACCTGGCGAAGTGGCAGCTCACCGGCGTCACGCCGTACGCCATCTCCGCGCGCCCGAGCCCCGCGCTGCTGCAGCGCGAGGAGCAGGAGCGCGTCGCGCGCGCCGATGCCGAGGCGCAACGGCTGGCGAAGCAGTACGCAACAGACGACGTTCAGTCGGCGCTGAAGCGCTATCAGCAGGAACAGGATGCGGCCGCCGCGGCGATCGAGGAGGAGGCGAAGAAGATCGCGCCGCCGCCGTTCGTCAAAGACCCGCCCATGACGCTCGATCCGCAACTGCAGTACGCGCAGAAGAAGCTCGCGTCCGGGGTCCCGCTCGTGGCGTCGACGTTCGAGAACATGTCCAGCGCCACCCTCGGCATCGCCATGCGCGCCGACACGATCCCGCAGGAGCAGCTCCGCTACCTCTCGCTCCTGCCCCTGCTGATGACCCGCAGCGGCGTCATCGAGAACGGGAAGCCGGTGCCGTTCGAGGAGATGTCGGAGCGGCTGCGCAAGGAAGTGCTCCGCCTCGACGCCGGCTTCTCCACGAACGCGCGCACCGAGCGCGTGGAGCTGGTCGTCCGCGGCGCAGGCCTTGGCGCGACGGAAGCGAAACGCGCGGTCGAGTGGATGTCGCTGGTGATGCACCACCCCGACTGGCGCGTCGAGAACCTCCCCCGCATCCGCGACGTCGTCGACCAGACGCTGAGCAACCTGCGCAACACCACGCAGGGCTCCGAGGAGTCGTGGGTGAACAATCCACCCAACGCGTACCGGATGCAGTCGAACCCGGCGTTCCTCGCGGCCGACTCGTTCCTCACGCGCACGCACAACGCGCTGCGCCTGCGCTGGCTGCTGAAGGAAGCGCCGGCCGCGGATGCCGAGGCGCTCGGTGCGTGGTTCGACCAGCTCGCGCGGCAGCGCGGCACGCGCGAAGAGCTGAAGGCGCTGCTCGCGAAACCGGTGGAGGGGCTCTCCCCCGCGGCGACCGCGATCGCGTCCGAGGCGCTGAAGGACCTCGACCTGACGCTGATCGAGATTCCGGACGCCAGCCTCGGCGCCGACTGGACATACCTCGTCAACGCGATGAGCGCCGATCTCATGACCGCGCCGTCCGTGGCGCTGGCGCAGCTCAACGCGGTGCGGGAACACCTGCTGCGCCGCGGCAGCGCGCGGATGTGGGTGGTGGGCTCGCCGGCGTTGCAGCAGTCGCTCGCGCCGTCGATCGAGAAGCTGTCGGCGTCGCTCCAGCCGGGAGCGGCGGAGGCGGTACGCACCGCACGCACCAGGCAGGTCGACGCGCGCCTCGCGCAGCGCGCCCCGGACGCCGGTCAGCCGCGTTACGCCTCGCTCCTCGCCCCGAACATGAAGGGGGGCGTGATCCTGACCTCCGTCCCCTCGGCGCACTTTGCCGATGCGAATAGTCGCGAGAAGCAGCTCGACTATCTCGCCGGACGGCTCTACGCCGCCTACGGCGCGCACGGCGTCTTTTTGAAGACGCTCGCCGCGGGCTTGGCGTACAGCAACGGCATCCGCGGCTCCATTCAACAGGCTCGCGTTGGTTACTACGCCGAACGCACGCCGGAGATCCCGCAGACCGTGAAGTTCGTGGTCGACACGATCAAGTCGGGCGAGCGCAACCCGAAGCTGGCCGACTACACGGTGGCCCAGGTCTTCGGCGAGACGCGCGCGGCCGGAACCTACGAATCGCGCGCCGAGCAGATGGCGAACGACCTCGCGGACGGCCAGACACCGGAACAGGTGCGCAAGTTCCGCGAGTCGATCCTCGCCCTGCGCAAGGATCCGGAGCTCGGCAACAAGCTGTTCGACCGGAAGGACGCCGTCTACGCGCAGATGCTCCCGGGATACGACGCGGCCGCACCGCAGGTGCCGGGCGCCATCTACTTCGCGATCGGCCCCGACAAGCAGCTCGACGCCTTTGAGGCGTACCTGAAAGCGCCGCTGGCGCGGTTGTACCCGCGCGATTTCTGGATGCCGTGACGGGGATTGAGGATGAAGGATTGAGGATTGAGGAGTCAGAGGACGAGGAGCCGGCGCGCTGCGCTACTCCTCGATCCTCAATTCTCAATCCTCAATCCGCCTCACCCACTACTTCTTACACTCTCCCAGCCACTTCCCCGCGTACTTGGTCGTCATTTCCTGCTCGCCGACCGTCATCTTCATCGCGCCGGTGTAGCTGTCGGCGCTGTAGGTGATCTCGCCGGTGCCGTGGGTCTTTTCCTTCGGGCAGTCGACGGTCCAGGTGACGGTGTTGCCGTCGAGCTTGTAGTCGCTCACGGTGCATTTCGACTTGGCGTCGGTCGGCACGGCCTTCTGCGGGTTCGAAAGATCTTCCTCGGTGAGGCAGATCTCGGTCGTCACGGGCGGCATCTTGAACGGCATGCCCGGCATTTCCATCGAGATCTTGACCTGCCACTTGCCGGGCTTCTGCGGATGATCGGCTGCACTCGCCGGCGCCATGGTCCCGATGACCGTCAGCGCCGCGAGCACGTAAGGTACGTACTTGCGCATCGGATTTCCTCCAAGTGAGTTGTCGGAGAAGTATACAGTCACGGAATGCGAGAGGTCACCATCGAACATCCAAATAACGAGGCCTCGGCCCTCGTCGCCATTCACGATCACGCGTTGCTGGAAGCCCAGGGGTGGGACCTCGCCTTCTGGATCGCCTCCGACGAAAAGCCGGCCGCCGAAGCGCTGGCAGCGCTTGGCCGCGCGAAGGACGGAACGTGGACCGTCGCCCAGCTCCGGACGAAACTCAGCAAGTCGTCCACCACGAAGCAGGCCGAGGACTGCGAGACCATCGCGCGAGCCGGCTCGTGGATCTACGTGATCGGCTCGCAATTCGGCTCGAAGAAAGGAGTGCTCCAGGCGAAGCGGCACTTCTTCATCCGCTTCAACGAATCGCAGGTGCGTGACATGTCCGTCGAGATCGAGCTGACCCGCGCCCCGTTCGTCCTCCACCGCCTGGTCAACGACGCCATCCGCGCCCGCCGCCTCGCCCTGATCGAGCGTAACGACACCTTCATCGAAGAAACGCTGAAGGCCGGCAAGTCCAAGAAGTGGGCAAAGCTCGTCGACAAAGGCGATCACCCGATCAACGTCGAAGGCGCCGCCTTCCTCCCGAACGGCCACATCCTCCTCGGCCTCCGCTATCCCACCACCGCCGCCGGCCACCCCATCCTCATCGAGGTCGAGCGCCTCGACGCCCTCTTCGAAGGCGAAGACCCACGCATCGCCGCGGTCTGGATCATCGACAACATCGGGTCGAAAGCCGCCCCCGCCGGCATCCGCGAGCTCGACGCCCGCGGCGCCTCCATCCACGTCCTGACGGGAGAGCTCGATAATCCCGGCGTCCCCTCCGGCGCCCCGAACGAGCACGTGGTCATCCGCGTCCCACCCGCACGGAAGAAGACGGTGCACGTGAAGGCGAAACGCATCCGCAAGCTACCCGGGGGCAGCAACGCCGAGGGGCTGGCCGTGCAGGACGACGGCACCGTTTGGTACGTGCATGACGATGAGCAGATCAGGTTGGCGGTGGCGAAGTTGTAGGACCTACGGGCTCACCCACCCCCGCAAAATTCATCTGCTTCGAAACAGAAATGTGGTTAGCGCGAGGTTAGACGTTTCGTGTTAGCCGATTACTACCACCCGACCGACACCTGATCGATCCGAACCGCAATAGTCTTGATTGTCGTGGCATCGATTGATGCAACGCGCCGTGACCAACTCTAGAAATTTGAGACTAGGTTTCGTTCAGAAAATCGTCAAGTAAGCGGCGAAACACAGCAGCAGTTGGTCTCCAGTCGCCCTGCATCGCCTTGGTGCCGGCTTGTCCGTACCCTGCGTCGGGTCTCGGGCGCAGACGAACAAAAGGCGGCACGCCATAACGCATTGCGAGGCTATTGGCCCAAAGGCGCGCAGTGCGACCGTTACCGTTTGCAAATGGATGGATTCGCACCCACTCGGCATGTACCCAGGCACAAAGATCGATGATCGCTGCCAGTTGGTCGACATCCGGCTCCTGTCCGATCGGCAGCAGCGCATCCAACTCGGCGACCAGCGTCTGGAGTTTTGCTTCGAAGCGCGTCAGCTCCACGGCCACCTTTGCCGAGTCGACACCAAAATTCAAGCCGACTCTTACTTGGACTTTCTCGAGCCCCAATTCGCCGCGAAACGCGCCGACAAATCGCGCATCGGGCACATCCAAACCCTTCATCGCAAGGGTTTGCCAACGCCTTGCCGCCGCCAGCGTGGGGAGCTCGCGCTGCGATGCCGAGTGGACGATTTCAGAAAATAACTGCGCGAGGTTTTTTCGTAACTGAGGACTGTCTTCGTCCCAGTTAGGCACCTAGAAGCTCCCGAATCCTACTTTGTACGGGTCCTGCCGGCTGGAACTGTCCATCGATGAACTCCCCGTTTATCACCTCACCTTCAAGCGGATCCTCGAGGTCGGCTTCGGCCTCCACGAACCCGTCGATTGCGCGCCGGAACTCAGGGTCCCGCATCCGATATTCGCGAAGTCCTGCCAGGCTTGCTTCCAAACTGCGTTCTCTTTGGCCCCGCTGACTGAGGTAGCTCTTGATGGCCTCATTTAGCAGCTGATTGATGGGGCGCCCTTCGACCTTACTCAGGTTCTCGAGCGCGGCACGTTCTTCGACATCAATTCTCAGCGTTAAAGCGATTCGAGCCATGTCACCCAGTCTACAGCGGGCTGAAATGGTGTCAATATTCCCTTTTGACACCACGGGCCTGCTCGGAATCTTGGATTCCGACGCGCGCGACGCGGGGAGCTGCTTCGGTGCAGGTCGAGGTCGTCGTTGATCCGCAGGCGGCCGCGGTTAACCCTCCGCCCTGTCACGCCGGAGGTCGGGGGTTCGAGCCCGTCGGCCGGCCGATCTAAAGCATTCACTAGCCGCCACTTGGCGACTTTTTGCTGCTCGCAAGGTGGCGGAGCACGCTGCACCGATCTCTGGGCACTACGGCGCCAGCACCAACTCCAAATCGGCAGGTACCAGATCGCGAAGCTGGCAGCGGATGCTCGTCGGGGGATAGATCATGTGGACGCTGAAGCAAGTGCCGTCGGTGAGGCAGCACGTGAGTGCTGCGAACTGGGGCTTGCAGGTGCGGTTGGCTTCGCACTCCAATCGCCCTTTGTTCAGGCAGTTGAAATCTGCGATGCAGGCCTCCAGCGATGGGAAGCGCGGCTCGGCCGGCGAGAAGTCAGGGAAGACCAGGTCGTCGAGGACATGGTTGTTGGTGACGTCGGTAACGACCAGCCGCGCACTGCTGCCCGAGCGGAGAATCTCGGAGCGGTAGGTTGTGGTCACGCCGGTCTTCTTGTCGCGAATGCGCGTGTAGCGGAGGGGCACGTTCGCGGTCGTCCGATCGATGCGGATGCCGCCGCGCACGGCGGGATTGGTCAGGGTCGTGACGGTCGCGGCGTCGTCGTCGCGGGTCTCGAAGACATAGCCGCTGGTCTGCGGGAACGAGGTGACGAGGTCCTGCCGGGGATCGGGATACGACGTCTTGCAGGAGCCGGCGAGGATGAGCACGAAGAGAGCGAACGTGGAGCGGCGAATCATACGACCTCCTTTTTGACAGATTTCAATCTAGGTGCCCTTTTGTCATCAGGCAATGTCGCCGAAGAGGCCCGGCCATTTGGAGACTCGCAAAGTGACGCGCACCCCGCTGGGCCGAAGTCGCCGCCGACGCACTGGAAGCCTTCTCGACCGCCAGCATCATTGCCAGCAGAAATCCGAGGCTGACCGAGCTGGCCGCCGAAGTCGAAAACCTGCGGAAGCAACTGCGCCGGAAAGGCACGAAGAAGAAGAAGGCGAAGGAAACGAAGGAGACTACCGGCTCAGACGGCGAGACCGGAACGGTTGGATGAAGGAGCGCCGGCAGGGATGCCGGCGCTCCAACGACCATCAACTACCAGTACATCAGCAGTTCACGCAATTGGTTGATGTGCTCGGGATACACGGGCACACCCGGCGCCGGCTGGGGCACGCCGAAGAAGATGCCGACGACGCCCGCCGGCCAGCCGATGGCGGAGTACGCCTGCTGGAGCGCGTTCACGATTCCCGGCAGCGGTTCGACGGAATGGTCGGTGACGAGGTGCGCATAGTACGGAGCGGTCGCCGGCAGCGGATTCGGGGGGAATACCTGCGGCAGCGCGCCGAAGGTGCGCCAGGCGTCAACCGCGTCGCGCAGATCGCGGATGTGCTCGGGGAGGACCGTCGCGCCGGACGGCACATCGGGGCCGAAGACCACGGTCTGAGCGTAGTTCCAGTTGTAATCCGAGGACTGCCCCGCAGCATCGACGGCCTTGATGCGGTACTCGTACGCCGAGGCATACGTGACCTGAGTGTCGACGTACGACGAGGAGCTGGTGACGATTTCCGGCCCCCACGCGCCGTTGTAAGTGCTGCGCCGCTGAATGCGGTACGAGATCGGTTCGACACCGCCGGGCGCCGAGGGCCACCACGACAGCGTCACGGCGTTGGTCGAGCCCGTTGCCTCGAAAAACGGCGCCGGCGGCGGAGCGACGCCGGTGTCCACGACCTCGACGTATCCCCAGGAGGAGCTGGTCTGGCCCAGGGTGTCCGTTACCGTCAGCAGGATGGAGTAGAACCCCTCGTAGCCGTAGGTGTGGCTCGTGGTCGGACCGCCACCCGTAATCGCGCCGTCGCCCCAGTTCCACTGATAATTGACGATGCCCTGCACGTCCGACGACGCGCTCGCATCGGCGAAGCAGGTCAGACCCGGGCAGTTGATCGTGAAGCTGGCCACCGGCTTCCGGTCCAGGATCCGCGGAATGGCCAGCGCCAGGTTCGGCAGCGGACCGATGTTGCGCGGATCGCTCACCTGAGGCGTGCCGGTGTCCCTGAGAATCTTGCGGATCTCCGCCGGGGTGCGGCCGCCGTATCCCTGCCCGTCCGCCAGCGACACACCGATGATCGACGACGCCGCGCCGGTGACGATCGGCGACGCGCTGGAGGTGCCGCTGAACGTGTGCGTGTACCACTGATTCTCGTCGCCTGGATTGAAGCGGTCTCCATAGCCGAGGGTCATTACGTTGTTACCCCACCCATGCATGTCGATGCGTGAGCCGTAGTTGGTGAAGCAGCTTGGCGAGCGCGAGTCGCCGGCACCGACGAGGATCGCGCCGGAATCGCGAACCATGCGATTGAACGCGCCGCCGTAAACCGGGTCGTCGAGATTGGTGGAGCCGTTCCCTCCCGCCTCGACGACGATCCTGCCGTTGGCCACGGCACTGGCGATGGCGTCGAAGTTGTCCTGCCAGTACTCCATCGGGATGTAGTCACACTGACTGGTATTACAGCTGCAGCTCGTCGAGGGTGTCGACGGCCCCGGCCAGTGCATCTCGATCAGAACCAGCCCGCTGACGCCGACGGCCATGGAGGCGCTGGTCATCGCGCTGGCCATGGTCCGGCTGCTGCCGGCGGCCCGGTACCCGATCTGGGCCTGGTGCGCGATGCCGGTGACGCCGTAGGCGTTGTTGACGCCGACCATCACACCCATGACCGCGGTGCCATGATTGCGACTCCCGCTTTGCGTACCGCTGGTATAGAACATCGGAGGCAGGTCCTCGTGCGTCGTGCGCCAGGCCCACTCGATGTCGACGATTTTCGTCCCGCTTCCGCGCCCGCCGGGGATGGTCCAGGCATAAAGGGCATTGATCCCGTTCGGCGCCGCATTGAGATAGCCCTGACTCGGCTGAAAGTTCGGCGTCGTCGGCGGGATGTCCGCGGCAGCCACCTCCGGCGGAGCCGTGGCGTACGCGACCTCGATGCTCGGAATCGTATTGAGGATGTCGACGAGCAGATTGACGTCCGCCTGGGTGGTCCGGTCTGGAATCTCCACGGCATAGTAGAGATCGAGATCGGCGAGCTCCTGCCCCGACCGCTCTTCCCCGCTGGCTCGCCAAGCGGCGAGGTCGTCTTCGGCGATCGTGTACAGCCGGTCGAGACCGCGGACCAGCTTGTTCGACGCCAGCAGGGCGTGCACGGCGCGGAGATCGCTCTCGACCTGGCTCGGCGTCAGGTCGAGGCCGGCCAGCTTCGAGTTCTCGCGCGCATCGCGCTCGAGAGCGGCCAGCTTCCGCCCACGCAGACGAACGTGAGTGCCTTCGTGAAATTTGAGGATGACCGTCTCGACTACCGTCTCGAGTGGCAGTCTCGCAGCCTGCTTATTGGCCGCGCGGCGCGGCGCCAGAGCGCGATCCGGTGGGCCGGCCACCAACGGGATCGCGAACGCGACCAGAAACGCGAGGACACTTAGTTTAGAAGACACACGCATAGCGGAACTCCTGATGGGATTAAGGGTTAACGATGGCGAACTACGCCGGCGGATGGGACACGTGGGACCTGAACTACATGGGCAGCAGGATCGGCTGAGAGGTGATGCGCGTCAATCCGCTTCGCGTACGGATTTCCGGCATTCGCGTATTGTTCGCGTACGTTGACCCCAGGCCAGGCATTCCTCGCCTGTCACGCCGGAGGTCGCGGGTTCGAGTCCCGTGCTACGGGCTCACCCACCCCGCGAAGTTCATCTGCCCGTTCTCGATCTTGATCATGGCTACCGGCTTGATCGGGTTGCGATCAGCGCCCATGGAGATGGTGCCGGAGACGCCGACGTAGTCCTTCGTGGCGGCGATCTGGTCACGGACTGCTTTCTTGTCGAGCGAGTTCGCGCGGCGGACGGCGTTGGCCCAGATGTGGAGGGCGTCGTATCCGAGGGCGGCGGTGGCTTCGGGCTTCTTGCCGTGGCGCTTCTGGTACTCGTTGACGAACTTCTGCACCACCGGACGCGTGTCGCCGACGAAGTAGTGGTCGGAGAAGTAGGAGCCCTCGATGGCCTTGCCGCCGATCTGGATCACGGCCGGAGAATCCCAGCCGTCGCCGCCGACCAGAGGGACCGTGAGGCCGAGGTCGCGGGCCTGGATCGCGATCTGCCCGACCTCGGTGTAGAAGCCGGGGATGAAGAGCACCTGCGGATTCGCGCCACGAATGGTCGTCAGCTGCGGGCGGAACTCGGTGTCGCCGGTGGAGTAGCTCTGTTGCGCGACGATCTTGCCGCCCGCGGCTTCGAACTCCTTGCGGAAGACCGCGGCCAGGCCGACGGAGTAGTCGTTCTTCTGGTCCTGCAGGATCGCGGCGCTGTCGAGCTTGAGGTTGTTGCGGACGAAGGCGGCCAGCGCCTTCCCCTGGTAGGGATCGGTGAAGCAGACGCGGAAGATGTACTCCCCCTTCTCCGTCACCGCGGGGTTGGTCGACGAGGGGGAGATCATCGGGACGCCGTTCGCCTGCGCGATCGGCGCGGCCGCCAGCGACTGGTTGGAGGAGTTCTCGCCGATCAGGGCGACGACGTTGTCGCTGGTGATCAGCTTCGTCACGGCGGACGCGGCCTCTTCGGCGCGTCCCTGGTCGTCTTCGACGATGAGGCGGATCTTCCGCCCCAGGATGCCGCCGGCGGCGTTGATCTCCTCGGCCGCGATGCGCACGCCATGGACGGTCGAGGTGCCGAACGCGGCCTGGTCGCCGGTCTGCGCGCCGTAGACGCCGACTGGAATATCGCCCGCCGAGTCCGTCTTTTGGGCTTCGCGGTCGGGGCGGCAAGCCGTTGCGAGCAATGCGGCAGCCAGCAAAACACTCGTAATTTTCACGTTTCTCTCCATGGCGGCTAGAATGCGCCGGCCCCGTGAGTCTACCCGCTGAAAGGATCTAAATGCAGGCCAACGACATTCGTAAAGGCATCGTCATCATCTTCGAAGGAGAGCTCTGCAAAGTGATGGAGTTCCGCCATCACACGCCCGGCAACCTCCGCGCGATGGTGCAGGCCAAGCTTCGCAATCTCCGCACGGGGAACCAGTTCGAGCACCGCTTCCGCTCGAACGACGACATCGACCAGGCGTACATCACCCAGCACGAGATGGAGTACCTCTACTCGGACGGCTCCTCGCATCACTTCATGAACACGGAGAACTACGAGCAGATCGAGATCAGCGAAGACGATCTCGGCGATGCCGCGGCATGGCTCCAGCCGGGCCTGAAGATCCAGGTGCAGTTCCACGAGACCAAGCCGATCGGCGTCGAGCTCCCGAAGACGATGAAGGTGAAGATCGCCGAGACCCAGCCGATGGTGAAGGGTGCGACCCAGTCGTCGTCCTACAAGCCCGCTACGCTCGAGAACGGCGTCACGGTCCAGGTCCCGCCGTTCGTCACGGAAGGCGAAGAGATCATCGTCGACCCGTCCGAGAACCGCTACCTCGAGCGCGCACGTTAGACTGAGACGCCACACATGGCGTCCGTCCACTACCTCTGCACTTCATGCGAACAACGACTCGCCCGCACCGCGGGCGAGTCTTCGCGCGCCTGCGAGCACTGCGGCGCTGAAACCAGTGTCACCGCTCCCCCGGAGAATGCGGTCATCTCCCAATGCGCCGCCTGCGGCCATGAGGAGCTCTACTTCCAGAAGGACTTCAATCGCACCACCGGTGTCGCGCTCGTGGCCATCGGCGCGGTCTTCGTCCCCTGGACGTACGGCCTCTCCCTCCTCGGCATCACCATCCTCGACTACATCGTCTGGCGCGTGGTGAAGGACGTGATCGTCTGCTACGAGTGCCAGGCCGTCCATCGCGGCTACCCCGCGAATCCGGCGCTGAAGCCGTTCGACCTCATCACGCACGACCGGCATGTGTATGGGGCGGCGCCTCCTGGTGCTGAGGAAAAGCAAATTGAAAATTGAAAATTGAAAATTGAAAAATCGGAGCTGCGCTTCTGCCGTGGTTCTTCCGATCTTTCAATTTTCAATTTTCAATTTTCAATTTCTTCAGAACTCCTGCCCCATCGCGTGCACCGACATCTCGTCCACGACCCAGTGCCGCGGCAGCTCCAGCATGTCGACGATCGCGTTGGCCACGAACTCCGGCCGCAGGGACCACGCCACGTCCTTCGTTCCCTCGGCGCCGCCGTTGAAGAAGGTGTCGATGATGCCGGGGGTCACGGTCATGACCTTCACCCCCTGCCCCTTCACCTCGCGCAGCATCGAGCCGGAGAAGCCGACTACGCCGAACTTGCTGGCGACGTAGGGGGCCATGTTCGGGATGACGCGGCGCCCGAGGTCGGAGGCGACGTTGACGATCTGGCCGTAGCCGGCGTGCTGCATCGCGGGGAGCACGGCCTTGGTCAGGTAGACCGTCCCCTTGAGGTTCACGTCGATGGTGAGGTCGATCTCCTCGATCGACTGCTCCGCGAGCGGCTTGTACCAGCCGACGCCGGCGTTGTTGACGAGGATGTCGATCTTGCCGAACCGCTCGCGGACCGCGGTCACGGCGCGCTCGACCGAGTCCCAGCGGGCGACGTCGATCGGGACCGCGATCGCGTCGCCGCCCGCGTCGCGGATCTCGGCCGCCACGCGCTCGAGCTCCGCTTCCGTTCGTGCGCTCACCGCGACGCGGACGCCGCGGCGCGCGAGCTCGATTGCGATGTGACGCCCGAGGCCGCGGCTCGCGCCGGTGACGAGGGCGATTTGTCCGCCGAGATGCACTTCCGCCATCGTTCTAGAATACGCGGTCATGAGGCTCCTCCGTTCCTCCCTGGCCATTTCCCTTTTCCTGATCCTCTCCTGCACCACCGCTCCTCAGGTGTATGCGGGCAAACAGCGCTCGGCCGCACGGACGCCGCGCACCCCGGCAGTCCCGACGGTCGTGCAGTGGCAGCATGACTGGGCCGAGGGCGCGGTGTTCTACGAGATCTTCGTGCGTAGCTTCGCCGACTCCAACGGCGACGGCATCGGCGACCTGCAGGGGCTCATCTCGAAGCTCGACTACCTCAACGACGGCAACCCGAACACCACCACCGACCTCGGCGTCGAAGGGATCTGGCTCATGCCGATCTTCGAGTCGCCGAGCTACCACGGCTACGACACCGTCGACTACGAGACCATCGAGCGCGACTACGGCACGAACGCCGACTTCAAGCAACTGCTCGACGAGGCGCACGCGCGCGGCATCCGGGTCATCGTCGACTTCGTGGTGAACCACACCAGCAGCGAGCATCCGTGGTTCATCGAGTCCGCGTCTTCGCCGTCGTCACCCAAACGCGACTGGTACGTCTGGAGCCCCAACTCGCACGGCTGGAACCAGCCGTGGGGCGGGAACAACACCACGTGGCATGCGAACAACGGCGCGTTCTACTACGGCGTCTTCTGGGGCGGCATGCCGGACGTGAACTGGAACAACCCGGAAGCGAAGGCCGAGATGCTGCGCCTCGCGCGCTATTGGCTGCAGCAGGGCGTCGACGGCTACCGCCTCGACGCCACGCGCTACCTGGTCGAGACCGGCGGCGGTCCCGGCCAGGCGGACACGCCGGAGACGCATGCGGCGCTGAAGGATCTCGCCACCGCGGTGCGCACCACGAAGCCGGACGCGATCCTCGTGGCCGAGAACTGGACCACCGCGCCGATCATCGCCACGTACTACGGCGAGACCGACACGATCCGCGGCGGCGATGAAATGCCGATGAACTTCAACTTCCCGGTTGCGGACGCGATCGTGCGCGGCGTGAGCGGCGGCAACGCCAGCGGCATCCACAGCGCGCTCGAGCAGATGCAGGCGCTCTACCCGGAGGGAGTGCTCGACGCCCCCTTCCTCACGAACCACGACCAGCGCCGCCTCGCCTCGGAGCTCGGCAACAGCAACGGCAAGCTGCGCAACGCCGCGGCGATCCTGCTCACCCTCCCGGGAACGCCGTTCCTCTATTACGGTGAAGAAGTAGGCATCCAGAACGGCCCCACGGGTGGCGACGAGTCGAAGCGCACGCCGATGCCCTGGACGCCCTCGGGCGGCTTCTCGGCCGCGTCGCCGTGGTTCGGGTACGCACCGGGACTCGCCTCGGCCAACGTGCAGACGCAGACGAACGACTCGTCGTCGCTGCTGTCGCGTTACCGGAACCTGATTCACGCGCGGAAGTCCTCCCCTGCCCTGCAGAAAGGCTCGCTGGAACTGCTCGACGGCGGCTCGCAGGTACTCGCGTTCCTGCGCCGCGAAGGCGACGACGTCGTCCTCGTCGCCCACAACGTGAGCGACGGGTTTGCGTCAGCGACGGTCGCGGTCAACGGCACGCGCTACGAGACCCTCTTCGGCGACATCACCGCCTCCCCCTCGGGCGGCGGCGGTTCGGTGAGCTTCTCCCTGCCGCCGCGCGCGACGATGATCTGGAGAGTGCGGTAGAAAGACGAGCCGCTGCTGCCGTAGGCAGCACAAGATCTCTAGCCCCCGGCTTTCAGCCGGGGGTATGGGTGGACCCCTTTCGAGCCCGCGTAGCGGTCGACAGAACGTCTGCCGGCCGCTTCGCGGGCTTCATACGGGGGGCTCGTGGAACCCGGGCTGAAGCCCGGGTCTACAGATCTTTCGCCGCCTTCGGCGGCTTGGGAAGTGGGACTACGGCTTGACGCCAGTCAGCACCGCCGGCCGATCCGCATCGGCGTCGTAGTTTGAGAGGACCGTCTTCTGGTCAGTACCCGCCGAGACGATCACGTCGACCAGGGGCGGCATGTAGGTGTCGTTTTCCAGGGCGCCGCCGAAGCGGTCGGCGGGGCGGCCGGTGCCGACGGGGAGGATCATCAGGGCTTCGTAGGAGTCGCCGATGCGCATGATGCGGTTCTGCTGGTCGAAGCGCTGGATGACGTCGGCGCCGCTGACGGCGACGACGTAGCTCCAGTTGGCGGCCGGTTCGCCGCCGAGGAAGGACGTGGGGACGAAGAAGGTGACGCGGTTGCCGGCGACGCGGACGTTGGTCGGAAAGAAGACGTAGTCGTCGACGCCTTCGCGCAGCTCGTCGCGCGTCTCGTCGGTGACGATGCCCTTCTTCCCTTCGGCTTGGTCGCGGCGGCGCTCGTCGCGGATGACGATGCGTTTGAGCTCATTGCGCGCGAGCTGCGGGTCGGGGGTCAGGCTGATGACTTTTTCCCAGGCGGTGGCGTCGTCGATCAGCACGCCGCGTCCGGGGAGCGTGGTGGTCGAACCGGAGCCGGCGACGCCGTCGGTATCGACGTAGACGTCGAGGTTGAGGTTGTAGAAGCCGAGGCGCGCCACCTGGTCGAGCTGCGTCCCGATGCCGTCGATGGTGCGGCGCTCCGGCACGCGCACGGGACGCGCGAACGTCGCCTCGAACTCGACGCCCCCGTCCGCGCGGCGCGCGGTGAGGCCGAGCAGGTCGAGATCCCCACGCTGAAAGTCGGGATTCATCGGGTAGACGAGCTTGCCGTTGCCGTAGTCGTCACCGGAGGGATCGGTGAGGGTGAAGAAGGCGGGCGGCTGCGTGGTGGCGCAGGAAATGTACAGGAGGGACACGAGAAGTAATTTGCGCATTGGTCTCACAGATGGTGTCGGGTGTCAGATGTCTGGGGTGCCTCGCCCGGGCGACACACCCCAGACACCTGATACCCGCTAACAGGAGACGGAGCGGCTTTGCCGCTCCGTCTCCGTGCAACTAACTCAGAACCGCACCTTGAAATACGCCTTCAGGTGCTGGTGGTCGAACTCGCGGGTCTCGAGGCTGTTCCAGCCGCCGAAGCGGCCGGCGAAGCCGAGGGAGCCGGGGCGGACGCCGATTTCGCGGGCGGTCTGCTCACTCGCGATCTGCGGGACGAAGCCGTCGCCGAAGTCGGGATCGAATTCGCCGGTCGTGTACTCGTAATTGAAGCCGGCTTCCGCGCCTCCGATCGGGAAGCGGAGCAGGGCGATGAACTTGTTCTTCTTATGATGTCCCGAGGCTATCTCGTGGAAGCGATAGGCTTGGAAGGCCGTGTTGCCATCCTGCAGGTCGGCGTCGTAGTGTTCGTACGTCAGCGAGCCATAGATGATCTCGGTGAGCTGATAGCCCGCGCCCACCTGGAACATCGTGTAATCGAGCTCGCGGTCATCGTCGGAAAGGTCGTCGAACGGTGCGTACTGATAGCCGGTCACGCCATTGACGGTGATGACAGGAGGATTGCCGTAGATCGCCGACGTCGAGTTGCCCGGCGAGTAGAAGTTCTGGTTCCCGGCACACGCCACGCCGCCGCCCGGGCAGTCACCCGGCGCAAACGGCAGGAAGCGCGCGTCGTTCATGCGCAGGTCGGTCTCCTGGATCGTCTTGATCTTGCCGAAGACGTCCACGCCCTTGCCGATGTTCGCCGTGTAACGGGCGCGGATCAGGGCGATGTCGGTTTCCTTCTCCTGGAACGGCGCGTAGGCGGAGCGGTACGGGTTGCCGACACCGAGGTTCGCGATCTCCGCCGCCGGATAGATCGTGTTCTCGATGCCGCGGCTCGGGTCGCCCCAGGCCTGCCAGTTGGTGTCGTAGTCGAGGTGCGTGTACTCGCCCGAGATGTCGAGCGTGTCGCGCTGCCACCTGGGAGCGATCGTGAAGCCCTGCCAGCCGATGACCGTCTCGGCCGCCGGCTCGTCAAAGTCGGTGAACTCGTTGTCGACGTTGATCGTCGCCACCTGCTGCATGTTGCCCTGCCAGCCGGAGTAGCCGATGCGCGTCGGGTTGCCGTTGAAGACGCCATACGCGCCGTTGGACGGGCCGGGATAGGCCCAGGTCGCGTCGTGGCCCTCGGTGAGCAGCACGTCGGACTCACGGCGCGCCGCGAGAATGGACGTGTACTCGGCGCCGATGCTGAAGACCTCGGCGTTGAGCGAGAGGCCGATACCGAACGGATCGGTGACGTCGGCATTCAGCTTCCAGGCGTTGTCTGTGACGTCGTCGGCGATGACCGGCGAGTAACCGTTCAGGCCGAAGTTCGACGGCTGCTGCAGCCCGAGGTTCGGGTCGGACGAGGAGTGATAGAAAGCGCCGCGGAACGCGTACGGGCCGGTCGGGTGCACGTCGAAGCGGATGCCGGTGACCTGGTTGCGATAGCGGTTGGTGAGCTCGCGGCCGTCGTCGTCGATGATGTCGCCGGTGTCGATCTCGACGTCGTTGACCATGTCGGTGAAGCCGGTCACGTCGACGACAGGGCTCGTCCAGCGGAGCTGCAGGCCGTAGGCGTTGTCGTCCGAGGTGAACTCGCCGGTGTTGAAGTTCGGGCCGGCCCAGAGGCGCGGCAGCGAGACGCGGATCGCATCGTAACGGAGGTTCGGGGTGATGCTGCCCTGCGCGAGCAGCACGCCGAGGTTGTCGCGGTCGATGTAGCGGATCTTGCCCATCGTGAACGGATCGAACATGCCGAGGTCCGACGAGCCGAACGTGAACGAATCCATGTACTTGAACCCGGGCGTGACGCGCACGGTCATGCCGCGCAGCTTCACGTACTGGTTCGAGCGCGGATCGTTCTCGCCGCAGTCGCCGCCGCCGTTCGGGTCGCTGCAGCCGCCGTTCTCCGTGCCGCCGAAGCCGCCGAAGTTCGTCCAGAAGTTCTGGCTGAAGCGGGAGTGGATGCGGCCGCTGACCTCGAGGTAGCGGTTCGGTTTCGCGGCCACGAGCAGCTCGATCTCGGTGCCCTGGCCGTTGTCGCCCCATCCTTCGCCTGGGACGTTGGTGAAGTTATAGAGGCTGCCGTCGAAGCGCTGGTTGCCCCAGAGCCACTTCGTGTACGTCGTACCCGAGATGGTCATGGTCGACGGGGCCGGCTGCTGGGCGTAGCCGGCAGTGGCTACGCAGAGCAGTGCCAACAGGACTGCCGTTGAACGCGTAAATTTCATTTCCTTCTCCTCACTCTCGCTGCGGCGCACGATGCGCCGCCAACTATTTCTGCTTCGCGTGGACCGCAGACACGACGGCGAGCTTCTTCACCGAGCCGTCGTCGCCGCACTCGTAGGCCAGCATCTTGTGCTGGAGGTCGATCTCTTCCTTCGCACCCGTGCCGTCGCCGGCCAGGAGGTCGATCGCGTGCGGGTCGCACTCGCCGTCGTTGCCGCCGCCGAAGCGGTGCTGCCCTTCGTACTCATTGACCTTGCGGGTCAGGAGGTCGGTGCCGGAGGGGAAGCCCTCGTTCGACTGCATCACCACCTGGTAGGCCCAAGTGCTCGGATCGCCTTCGCCGAGAGCGGCCGTGTCGATGGTCGCGGAGATGGAGCGGCCCGCGCCGCGCGTACGCGCCGGAATGATGACGTCCTCCTTGGTGTCGGCCGCCTTCTGCTCGACTTCCGTCTTGACACGGCCCGGCTGCTGCGGCGAGAGGATGATCACTTTCTCCCACGCGCTCTCCGGTGCGAACTCGAAGTTCAGGCCCGCGAGCGCCTTCGTGTGACCGCTGCCCGCCTCGTGGTCCTTGTCGATGAAGATGAAGACCATCTGGGTGGCGAAGCCGCCGCCCATGGACCAGGGATCGGCGAGGTTGCCGTTCACGTTGACGGTGACGTCGGTCTTCGCGCCGTTGGTCTTGAGGGTGAAGCCGGTGAGGTCGAACGAGCCGCGCGTATAGACGGCGTCGGTCGGATAGGAGTAGCCGCCCGGGCCGTCGTCATCGCCGGCCGGGTCCTTGAACGACACGGTCTGGGCGAAAGCGGAACCGGCCACGAGCGCGAGCGCAATTGCACATGCGAACTTCTTCAATTTGAAACCTCCACAAGTTGTTGGACAGTTGGACGAAACGGGAAAACTACCCTTTGACGGCGCCGGCGGTGAGTCCGGACACCAGATACTTCTGCAGATACATGAACAGCACGACGACCGGGATCGCGACGATGATCGACCCCGCCGCGAAGAAACCCCACTGTTGTTGAAACCCGCCCACGAAGAAGCGGAGGCCGACCGGCGCCGTGTACATCAGCTCCTTGTCCATGAAGGTGGCGGCGAGGATGAACTCGTTCCACCCGGTCATGAACGCGAACAGCGCGGTGACGGCCACCGCCGGTTTCGCCAGCGGCAATACGATGGAAAAGAAAATGCGACCGGTCGACGCGCCATCCATCAGCGCCGACTCTTCCAGCTCTTTCGGAATCGTATCGAAGTAACCCTTCAGCATCCAGACACAAAAAGGGATGGCCGTCGTTGCGTAGATCAGGATCAGCCCGATCCACGACGACCCGAGCTCCAGCCACTGCACCAGGATGATGTACAGCGGGATGAGCGTGAGCGTGCCGGGGAACATCTGCGACACGAGGAACGACATCAGCAGCGCGCGCCGTCCGGGAAACCGGAAGCGCGAGAAGGCGTACGCCGCGGTGCAGGCCATGAACACGCCGACGATGGTGGTGGCGCCGGCGACGATGGCGCTGTTGAACATCCACCGCACGAACGGCTGGTCGCGCATCACCGAGACGAAGTTCGAGACCGAGACCTCCTCCGGCCACGGCGTGATCGCGCGCAGCCGGTCGGTGGTGGTGGGATTGGACGGCAGGTTGACGATGGCCAGGCTCTGCTTCCCGGAGAAGGCGATGGTGAAGACCCAGAGGATCGGATAACACGCCAGCAGCGTGAAGACGAGCAGGAAGAGGTGCAGCGGGAGGTGGGAGCGTTCCCCTTGCTTCCGCGTCATGCGATCGACTCCGTCGCCTTCGTCATGCGGTTCTGGAACACGCCGTAGATCAGCAGGATCGCGAAGATGATCGTCGAGTACGCGGCGGCGTAGCCGTAGCGGTACTGCTCGAACGCCAGCTTGTAGGCCTGCGTGATCAGGATCTCGGTCGAATGCGCCGGGTCGCCGGCCGACACGAGGAAGATGATGTTGAACATGTTGAAGGTCCAGACCACCGACAGGATGATGGCCGGGATCAGGGCAGGCTTGAGCGACGGCAGCGTGATGGACCGGAACTGCTGCCACGAGCTCGCACCGTCGACGCGCGCGGCCTCATACAGGTCGGCCGAGATCGACTGCAGCGCGCCGAGGGAGACCACCATCATGAACGGGAAGCTCAGCCAGCCGTTGGTGGTGACGATGGCGATGAATGACGTGAACGGGCTCTCGAACCAGGAGATGGGCGACGCGCCGAAGATGGCCAGGACCTGGTTGATGACCCCGAACTGGCTGTGGAACATCCCCTTCCAGATCAGCGCGGTGATGTAGTTCGGCAGCGCCCACGGGAGGATGAGCAGCACGCGGTAGATGGTCTTGCCGCGCAGGTCCTTCGTATTGAGGATCAGCGCGAGGATGAGGCCGAGGGTCACGCCGATGGCCACGTTGGCGATGGTCCAGACGATGGTGAAGAAGAGCGTGTAATAGAAGTTCTCGTAATTCGCGGAGCGGCCGGAGGCGGTCTCCTTGAAAATATTGAAGTCGCCGAGGATCTCCCGGTAGTTCTGCAGGCCGGTCCAGACTTCTGTCAGCGGCTCGTTGACGTTGTAGATGGTCTGCCCGGTGAACGAGATGGCGATGCCGTAGAAGAAGGGGAAGAACACCAGCAGCAGCATTCCCAGCAGCGCCGGGACGACGTACATGTACGCCTGCCGGTGCTCGACCAGCGCGCTGCCGGTGCGCTGCGCCGCGCCGAGGCCGACAAAGAGGAGCAGCGCGAGCGAGAGGACGCCGATGCCGTAGCTCGCGTTCGCGATCGTCTCCTTCTCCCCTGCCGTCGCCTTGACCGGATCGACGCGCAGCGGCCTGCGCTTATCGTCGGCATCCCACGTCTTGGCGTTCGCTTCCGCGCCCGGTGCGACGCGGGCGACGATCTGCGCCTCGCGCTGCACGCGCTCGGCGAACCGCTGCTCCGCCGCCTGCGCGCCGCCGACGAGCGAGCCGACCGCCCACTGGCGATAGGCGAAGATCGTGACGAGCAGCAGCGCCGCGGCGATGGCGACGAGCAGCGTGTTGCGCTGCAGGACGAACGAGAGCGCGAGGATGATCACGAACGGCGCGAGCGCGAACGCCAGCGCGAATAGGAAGCTCGGCGCTTCCACCGCGACCACTTCCGGCGCCGCGAGCACCTGCGCGAACCCGACCACCGCGCCGTCCTTCTCGACCGGCGCTGCAATCAGCAGCGCCCCATCCGGCCGCCGCGCCACCGTTACTTCTTCCTCGCGCTTGTTCCCCTCGGAGACGTTCGCTTCGACGTTCGCGCGCAGTTCCTGCCCGAGGTCGTAGAGCGGCTTCTCGGGACGCGCCATCTGGCGCGGCATCTCGCCTTCCCTCAGGTCTTCCGGGAACGAGCTCGCCTCGAAGGAGCGGTCCTCGACGTTCACCACGCGCACGGCGCGAACGTTCTCGTGCTCCTTCTGCCACTGCGCGATCGCGGCGCGGAGCGCATCTCCGTCCGCGGCGTACATCGTGGCGATGTCCGCCGCCGCGCGTGCGCCGATCATCGCCGCGCGCGCCGCCCGCTCCTCGGTCGCGCCGCCGAAGCGGGCCACGAGAGTGAGGTGCAGGAGGGACAGCGCGAGCAGTGCCGCCAGCAGGATGCCGATGGTGGCGGCATGCGACCGGACCGGAGGCGGCTCGACGGGCGGCGCGGCCTGCTGCTGGCCGGAGATGCGCCGCTCGACCTGCTGTGGTTGCGCGCTCACGTCGTTATTTCTTCAGCTTGGCGATGCCCGCGACGACTTCCTGCTGCGCCTTGTCGAACGCCGCTTTCGTCTTCGACGTCTTCTGCACGATCGAGTTCATCGCCGTAGTGACCGGCGACCACATGAGCGTCATCTCCGGCACGTTCGGCATCGGCACGGCGCGGTCGACCTGGGCGCGGAACGCCTTGAGCACACCGTTCGCCGCGACCTGCGCGTCGTTGTACACGCGCCGGTTGGCCGGACTCTGCGAGCCTTCGAGCGCGAGCACTTTCGAGGCGGCGTTGTCGGTCAGGTACTTCGCGAACTCGAAGGCCTGGTCTTTCTTCTTCGACGGCGCGGCGATGTAGACGCCTTCCACCGTCATCCAGGGGCGCATCGGCTTGCCCCCCGCTTCGTCGATCGTCGGCAGCAGCGCCAGCCCGTACTGGATCTTCGGCGAGACCTCCTCGAGGAACCAGGGGCCGCTGAAGACGATGGCCGCTTTCCCTTCATTGAAGAGCGAGGTGATGAGCGCGGTGGACGGCTCGGCCGGGAGGATCTTGTCCGCGTTCGCCCAGCGCATCAGGAGGTCGACGGACTTCACGTTGCCGGCGTTGTTGACGATCGGCTTGCCGGCCGCGTCGAAGACGCCGCCGCCGAAGCCGTTGAAGAGCGGCGCGTGGTAGTACCAGTTCGAGTACCAGTAGACCAGGCCGAAGCGTCCGGAGGCCGCGTTCGTGTTCGCCTTCGCGATCTTCACGAGCTCGCCGGTGGTCTTCGGCGGCGTCTTCACCAGCGCCTTGTTGTAGATCATGGTCATGACCTTGTAGTTGAGCGGCAGACCGTAGATGGTCTTCCGGTAGGTCATGGCTTGGAGGGTCGAGGGGATGAAGCGGTCCTTCAGCGCCTTGTCGAGATAGAAGTCGATCGGCTCGATGGTGTTGCCGGCCGTGACCCAGCCGCCGAGGCGGTCCTGCGCGTAGATGAAGATGTCCGGACCCTTGCCGCGCGGCACGGCGGCCGTGATCTTGTCCGCGAACGCGTCATACGGCACCGCCAGCGCCGACACCTTGATCTTCTTCTGGCTGGCGTTGTACTGCGAGACGACTTTCTCGAACGCGGTCTTCTCGCCGCCACGATAGGCATGCCAGACCACGATCTCGGTCTGGGCCGATGCGATCGCAGGAATGAATACGAGCGCGAGAGCAAGCAGGATTTTCTTCATGAGGGGTCCTTTCAATACGGGGAAGTTTGGAGTGCGGTGACCGCAGTCACCGCTTTCACTCGCGGCCGAGCCGCCACGCCCACGGCGCCCGGAGTAAAAGCGGCGACTGCGGTCGCCGCACTCCAAACGGTTCACAGGCGTATCTCCGTCACCGCGTCGAACAGGTGAATCGAATCCAGCTCGAGGACGAGGTCGATCGATTCGCCGACGCGCGGCATCTGATGAGAGTCGAAGGCGGCGACGAGCGTGTCGTCGCCGACGCGTGAGTGAACGATGGCCTGGTAGCCCAGCGGCTCGACGATGTCGACGACCACCGGCACGCGAGCCGTGGCGCCGCGCCCTGCCTCGGTCGAGACGAGGATGTTCTCCGGGCGCACGCCCACGCGTACCTTCTGGCCGTTGGTGGTGCGGCGTCCGGCCGGCAGCGGGATGGCGAACGTGGCCGCTTCGAGAATGTTGTCGCGGACCGTGGCGTCGAAGAAGTTCATCGGAGGCGTGCCGATGAACTGCGCGACGAAGATGTTCACCGGCGTGTCGTAGACCTCGAGCGGCGTCCCGATCTGCTGGATCTTGCCGAGGTTCATGACCGCGATGCGGTGCCCCATGGTCATCGCCTCGACCTGGTCATGGGTGACGTAGACGCACGTGGTCTGCAGGCGCTTCTGCAGCTTCGTGATCTCGGCGCGCGTCTGCACGCGGAGCTTGGCGTCGAGGTTGGAGAGCGGCTCGTCGAAGAGGAACACGCTCGGGTCGCGCACGATCGCTCGGGCCACGGCGACGCGCTGGCGCTGCCCGCCGGAGAGCTGCTTCGGCTTGCGGTCGAGGAGCTGCGAAATGCCGAGCGTCTCCGCGGCGTCGCCGACCTTACGGGCCATCTCCCCCTTCGGCGTCTTGCGGATCTTCAGGCCGAACTCGATGTTCTCGCGCACGGTCATGTGCGGATAGAGCGCGTAGCTCTGGAAGACCATGGCCACGTCGCGGTCCTTCGGTTGCAGGTCGTTGACCACGCGGTCCCCGATCAGCACCTTGCCGTCCGAGATGTCCTCGAGGCCGGCAATCATCCGCAGCGCGGTCGACTTACCGCAGCCGGAGGGGCCGACCAGGACCATGAACTCACGGTCCTTGATGTCGAGGTTCATCCCCTCGATCACGGATACCGGTCCGTAGCGCTTCGCAACGTCCTCGAATCTCACTCCGGCCATTCAGTCGGTCCTCATCTCGTGATGATCATCGCTCTCTTCGCGGGAACGGAGCCGGCGATCGTGTCACCGTTGATCGTGAGCGCCGCACCGCCCCATGCATCCACGGCGGTGGTCCAGCCGGACGGTAGCTGCACGCTCAGCTCTGCCGCCTCGGCGCCGCGGTTCACCGCGACCAGCACTTCGTCGTCTTCATGTTTCTGCGAAAAGACCAGCAGGTCGCCGGCCGTCGAGACGGCGGTGTGTACGCCGCGCGACAGCGCGGGATGGGCTTTGCGGATGGCGATCAGCTTCCGGTAGTCGTCGCGCAACGCTTCGTCGCGCGGCTTGCCGGCGCCCGGTGCAATGCCACGCGCGCCCCACGGCATGTCGCTCCGGTTGTCCGGCCAGTCGCCGCCGGGACGGCCGACTTCCTCGCCGTAATAGATCATCGGCAGGCCGGCACTCGTGAACTGCAGCAGCGCGGCGAGGCGGAAGAGCTCCTTATCCCCTTCGAGCTGATCGAGCGCCCCGCGGACGTCGTGCGACGACAGGAAATGCGAGAGCAGGTAGCCGCCGCGCACTTTCTCGCGCTGCTCGAGGTAGCGGTCGAAGGCGACGGTGCGCCCCCTCCCCTGCAGCCAGCCGAGGGCGCTCCCCTGGAAGGAGAAGTCGAAGCCGGCGTCCATCTCGCCGTGCTCGAACCAGGGATCGAGCGACTGCGCGTCCCCGCCCCACACTTCGCCGAGGAGGAAGAAGCTCTCGCCGAGCTCCGCGTCGAGGCGGCGGCGGTGCTCCTGCCAGAAGTCGTGCGTGACATGCTTGACGGTGTCGAGGCGGAAGCCGTCCAGCCCCACCCGCTTCGCGAGCGCCAGGTGGGCCTCGATCAGGTAGTCCCGCACCTCGGGCAGCTCCGTCCGAAAGTCGGGCAACCCGGAGACGCAGCTGGTGATGTCGTCGCTGCCGCAGGTGCCGTTCTCGTTGGAGCGCAGCCAGCCCTTGGTCTTCGGATCGAGCATGTACCTCGAGTTGTAGCCGGCGTGGTTGTAGACCACGTCCAGCAGCACGCGTATCCCTCTGCGATGCGCTTCGTCGACGAGCTGCTTCAGCTCCCCCTCGGTGCCGAAGCGGGGATCGAGCTTCGTGAAGTCGTCCGCCCAGTAGCCGTGGTACCCCCAGTCGGGAAAGCCGGCGCCGGTCACGAAGCTGTCGATGTTGTCGACGACCGGCGTGATCCAGAGTGCGGTGACACCGAGCGCTTCGAGCTCGCCGAGCTGCTGAGTGAGTCCGGCCAAGTCGCCGCCATGGAACGTCCCCTTGGCGCTGGTGTCGACGTTCGCGTTGTTTCCGCGATTGCCGTCGGCAAACCGATCCAGGACGACGAAGTAGACCACCGCGTCAGGCCACGCGGTGAGCTCGCGGGGAGGGGCGGAAACAGCGGTTTCGGGCGGCAACGGATTCGTAGCCGGAGGCGCCGAAGGGGCGCAGGCGGTGAGAGTTACACAAGCCGCAAGGACTGCGACGAGGCTTTTCATCAGACCTGCGCGGATGGTAACAGAGCGCCGCTCGCGCCCGTCAGGTTTTTGTCCGTAGGGAATGATGCAGGGCCGAGGGCTGAGGGCCGAGGGGCTCCGCCGAACGGAGGGTTCACGCACAAGCGGAGCTCCCTCGGCCCTCGGCCCTCGGCCCTGTTACTTCCCCACCCTCCAGATCACGTTTCCCACGTCGTCCGCCACCAGCAGCGCCCCCGCCCGATCCACGGCCACACCGACCGGACGGCCGAGCGATTCCCCTTTGGCGGTGAGGAAGCCGGTCAGGACGTCCTGCGCGGGGCCGGAGGGGCGGCCGGCGGTGAAGGGGACGAAGATCACTTTGTAGCCGCTGCGCGGTTTGCGGTTCCAGGAGCCGTGCTGGCCGACGTAGGCGCCGCCGTCGGCGAAGGCCAGGCCGAGGGAGGCGGTGTGCGGGCCGAGGGCGTAATCGGGGGCGACGGCGCTGGCGACGAGATCGGGACGCGGCGGGGTGACGCGCGTGTCGACGTGCTGCCCGTAATAGCTGTAGGGCCAGCCGTAGAAGGCGCCTTCCTTCACGGAGGTCATGTAGTCGGGAACGAGGTCGCTCCCGAGCTCGTCGCGCTCGTTGACCGAGGTCCAGAGCGCGCCGCTCTGCGGCTCCCACCCCATCCCCACCGGGTTGCGCAGGCCGGAGGCAAAGACGCGATAGCGGCCTGCGGCCGGATCGACTTGGAGGATGGCGGCGCGGTCGCGCTCCTCGTCCATGCCGTGCTCGGCGACGTTGCTGTTCGAGCCGACGCCCACGAAGAGCCGCGAGCCGTCCGGGCTGGCGACGAGGCTCTTGGTCCAGTGGTGATTGCGCGGCCCGGCCGGCAGGTCGACGACTTTCGTCGCGGCGGCGGTGAGCTGCGTCGCTCCGGTCTCGTACGGGAAGCGCACCACGGCATCCGTGTTCGCGACATACAGCGTCGAGCCCACCAGCGCCATGCCGAAAGGCGAGTTGAGGTTCTGCAGAAACGCGCTCCGCACCTCGGCCACCCCGTCGCCGTCCGCATCCCGCAGCAGCGTGATCCGGTTCGCGCTCGGCACCGCCCCGCCCGCCCGTTTCATGAAGATCTTCATGAACCAGGCTTTGATCCCCTTGCCGTCCTCGGGACGCGGAGGCGCGTTCGTCTCCGCGACCAGCACGTCGCCGTTCGGCAGGACGTACAGCCAGCGCGGATGATCGAGCCCGGTCGCGAAGGCGTTCACTTTCCGCCCCGCCGCGGCCGTAGGCATCGCCCCTCCCACCCACCCTTTCGCGGTGGCGACGTGCACCGTCGGGATCAGCGTCTTGTTCGGCGCGGGCAGGGTGGGATTCGTCCCCATCCCGGCTTCCACCGGCAGGCGAGCGCTTTCACATGCGGCGAGGAGTAGAGCGAGCAGGGCGATCGTGCTGCGCATAGAGAAAAACGCGCAGCAAGAGACGAGCCTTATGGAGTGCGGTAACGCCAGTTACCGCTGTTACTGCTTCTGTTCGTTCTGAAACGCGAGCCAGGTGCAGCCTTCGCTCGTGCCACGGGGCGAGAGCGCACCATCCTGGGCTGACGGCACGAAAAGAAGCAGATAGAGCGGTAACTGGCGTTACCGCACTCCAAATCAAAGCGGCAGCCGCGCGATCGCCGACAGCCACCCCCCCAGCACTTCTCCGATGACCACGGCCACGACCTCGACGTAGAGGATGCCAGTGGCGGCCATGGTCGAGCGGAGCTTCACCGTTCCCCAGACCATCGGGTAAAGCGCGAGCGGGCCGAGGAGACCCCAGCCGCTGCGCATCCAGAAGAAGATGTCCTTCACCACCGGCGGAGGCCAGGCCACCGCGATCACGATCAGCACCAGCGCGATCTTGGTGATCGAGGCGACCAGCGTGGCGATGGTCAGGCGTTTCAGCGGATCGATCGGCATGCCCCGCACGACGAGGTACCAGTGCCCGAGGAGCATGGCCAGGTTCACGCTGCCGAGGAGCGCGATCGACGCAAGTGCGCCGGCGATGCTCCAGGCGAGGTGCGACGGCCGCACCGCCGCGTGATACGCCATCACCGCCGCCACCACGTACGCGGCGCCGAGCAGGGCCGCGGAGCCGCGGAAGATCAGCCGCTTCGGATACCGCAGCACGAGCAGCACGAGCCCCGCGAGCGCCACCGTCGCCGCGTCGGCCATGCCGAGGTCGCGCCGCCCGGCCATCGCATGCGCGAGCGCGGCGCAGGCGGAGAGCGCGCCGGAGATGAGCAGGATCAGGCGATAGAACTTCACCCCCGCGTTGCGCCGTCCGACGAGCGGCAGAAAGAGGTAGAGCCCCGCGGCGGTGTCGATCAGGAAAAGTGCGAGCAGCACGCGGCGCGCATGCTAGCGCACGATTTCGCTGGCGCGCACGAACCGGAAGCCGCGCGCCCGCAATCCCGGCAGCTCGTCCGCGAGCACGCGCATCGTCACGGGATACGGATGACCGATGCCGATGGCCACGCCGCGCTTCTCCGCCGCATCGGCCAGTTCCTGCAACTGGCGCCGCACCGCGCGCTCGTTCGGGGCGTCGTCAAGGAAGACGTGGCGCGCGGCGGTGCGGACGTTGAGCTCGCGCGCGACGTCGCTGGCGACCGAGCCGCCGCCGGTGCGCGAGTCGATGAAGTACATGCCGTCCGGCATCGCGCCGATCACGCTGGTCATGACCCGGCGGTCGCTGGTGGCGAGCGATCCCATGTGATTGTTGACGCCGCGCGCGTGCGGGACGGCTTCGATGTTCTCGCGCGTCGCGCGCGCGATCTCTTCATCGGACATCGAGGTGAGGATCGCGTTCCTCCCCGGCGTCTCCTTCCCCCGCGGCTGCATGGGCAGGTGGCAGAGCACCTCGAACCCGCGCTCGTGCAGCCGGGTGGCGAACTCGCTGGCCCGCGTCCCGTTCGGCAGGATGGCCACGTTGACGTTCGGATCGAGCGCCATCAACCGCTCCAGCGGCTGCCCGTCGAACCCGAGGTCGTCGATGATCAACACGATGTCGCCGCGGTGGCCTTTGCCCGTCTTCTTCCGCGTCACCCGCGGCAGCGCCCGTTCCTGTGGAACGGTGGGCGCCTCGCCCACCGCCGCTCGCGACGACCGAGGCGACGAAGGGAGGACCGCCGCCTTCGTCTCGACATAGGCCTCTTCCGGCGTGATCCCGCCGTTCAGCCACTGCCAGATGAAAAAAATGGCCATCCCGCAAAGCGGAACGGCCACGAGCAATGTCACCGTAGGAAACGAACCGCGCTCTCTCTCCCTCTCACGCATGCGCGGCATGATTCTACCGCCGATGGCGCGGGAGAGGGAGACGGACCGGGAGGCCTCCGGCGGGCCGGCGTGGCCGGCGGCACTTGTTTGCGCACGGACCGCGCCTGACCCGAGAGGCGTCCGTTCAGCCTTGGGCAACCAGTGCTGCCGGCCACGCCGGCCCGCCGGAGGCCTCTCGTCGGTCTTCCTCTTACGCCGCCTTCTTGGCAGCAGCCATCGCCGGCGCCTGGGCGCCGAAGAGCTGGAGGGCCTTGTTCAGGATCAGGTCGTCTTTCGGATCTTCCTTCCCCTTGTCCCCCTCCTCGCGCAGCGTCTCCGCGGTGAGGTCGACCACGACGTCCGGCTTCACGCCGCCGTCGCCGATGGCCTTGAGGTCCGGAGTCGTGTAATGGCCGATGGTCATCTGCACGCCGCCGCCGCTCGGGAGGGCGATGAAGCGCTGCACGATCGCCTTGCCGTACGTCGTCACGCCGACCACCTTGCCGCGGTTGTTGCCGCGGATCGCCGCCGCGAACACCTCGGCGCCGGCAGCGGTCGAGAGGTCGGTCAGCACCTGCAGCTCGCCGTCGTACGACGTCGCGCGATCGGCCTGCCACTTCTTCGACTCCACCTTGCGGCCTTCCAGCGCGGTGATGAGACCGCTCGTCAGGAGGTCGTCCGCCGCGAGGATCGCCTCGTCGACCGAGCCGCCGGCATTGCCGCGGAGATCGACGATCAGCTTGCGGGCGTTGCGCGCGTGTACCTCTTCGAGGACCTTGCGGAACTGCTGCGCTGTCCCCTGCTCGAAGTATGGGATCTTCACGTACGCGATGCCGGAGATCGTGTCGCTCGCCAGCGTCAGCGGGTGGAACGCGCCGGGCTTGACGGTGATCTCCTCGCGGCGGGTCTCGCCGCCGCGGAGCACGTGCAGCTTCACCGGCCGCTGCTGGTTGAGCGCGGTGCGGATCTGCCACGCGGCCATGTTCTGGGTCGATGCGCCGTCGATCTTCTCGATGAAGTCGCCCGCATCGAGACCTGCCTTCTCGGCCGGCGAGCCGTCGAGCGGCGAGACCACGTACGCGTAGCCGAAGCGCTTCGTCACGATCAGGCCGAGGCCGTTGTCCTCGACGTCGACGAACTTCTTGTAGGCCGGCATCTGGTTCGGCGCCACGTAGTAGCTGAACTCGTCGATGGCGTCGGTGACGCCGGAGAAGGCGCCTTCCATCAACTGGTCCGAAGCCACCTGGTCGACGTAGTTGTTCCGCACCAGATCGAACACTTCCGAAAAGATGCTGAGATAGCGGTAGACGTCGCTCTTCTGCGTGGCCTGACCGAAGACGGCACCCGAGAGGAGCGTGATCATCAGCGCCACGGACAACGAGAGGAATACGATTCTTTTTTTAGTCATCATCGAAGCCACTTCTGCGGATCTTCCGGGCGGTTGTCGTTGCGGATCTCGAAGTAGAGATGCCCGCTCGCCGCTTCTTCGCTTTCACCGACCCCTGCAATCGGCTGGCCGGTGGTGATCCGGTCGCCTACCGCTACGGCCGGCTGTTTGAGGTTGCCGTACAACGAAAAGACTCGGTTGCCGTGGTCGAGAATGATCAGGTTTCCGTACCCTTTGAACCACTGCGAAAATAGAACTGTTCCCTGAAAGACCGCCCGGACCTGCGTGTTCGGAGCGGCCTCGATTTTGAGGCCGTTGTTGACCGTATACGTTGCAAACTTCGGGTTACGTTGCCGCCCGAAGCGCTCGATGACCTTGCCGCGCACCGGCCAGTCGAGCGCTCCCTGCACGGTCCTTATATCTGTGACGCCGGGCGGGATGCCGCGTTTCTGCTGCGACAGAGAGTTCACCAGACGTTGCAGCCGGCGCGCTTTTTCCTCGAGCGCCGCGAGCTGCTGCGCCGCCCCCGTCTCCTCGGTGCGCAGGCGCGCGAGCACGCTCTGCTGCTGCGCGTGCGCCACCGCGACGGCGCGGCGCCGCTGCTCGACGACCACCTTCGTCCGCCGCAGCCGCTCCCGCCTGTCTCCGAGCTCTCCCCGTCGTGCGGCGAGCTGCGTCTGCGTCGACTGGAACCGCGACACCAGCCGCGAATCGCGCGAGACGAGATAGCTGAGCATCGAGATCGCCTCGATCGGGTTGCGGTCGTCCTCGAGCGCCAGGAGCAGGCGCACGTAGCTGAGACCGCCGAGGCGGTAGAGCGCGACCAGCCGCTTCCGGAGGGCGTTCTTCTGCTGCTCGATCCGCGGGACGAGGCCGGCGATCTGCGTCTCGAGCTGCTTCTGTTCCCCATCCAGCCGCGCCTCGGCGGCCGCGGCCAGCTCCAGCTCGCGCGTCCGGATTCCGAGCTCCAGGTCTACCTCTTCCAGCTCGCGCTCCACGGTGCGCGCCTGGCGGCGCACCTCGTCGAGCCGCGTGCGGAGGCGGGTGATGTCGGTGCGGATCCGTTCCAGCTCGGACGGGCGCTGCGCGTGCGCCGGCAGCAGCAGCACGGCAATCAGCAGCGCGGCGACCGCGCTACGTACCGTACTGCTCCGCGAATTCGCGCAACGCATGTCGGGCCGCCTGCTGCTGCGCTTCTTTTTTCGAGGAGCCTTCACCGCGCGCGCTGAGCTTCCCGAGCTTCACCTCGACCACGAAGGTCTTGTCGTGATCCGGTCCCACCTCGGCTACCACGGCGTAATCGGGCAGCGGCAGGCCCTTCCCCTGCGCGAGCTCCTGAAGCGCGGTCTTGAAATCCTGGAAGAGCAGGTCCTGCTGGTCGATCTTCTCGATGTCGGGGACGAATGTGCGCTCGATGAGCTGCCGCGCCGCGTCGATCCCACCGTCGAGGAAGACCCCGGCGATCATCGCCTCGAAGAGGTTCGCCAGCAGCGAATCCTTCTTCCGCCCGCCGGTCTTCTCCTCGCCTACGCCCAGGAGGATGACCTCCCCCATCCCCAGCTCACGCGCCTTCGTGGCCAGGCTCGGCGCGCTGACGAGGAACGCCTTCATCTTCGACAGCGCCCCCTCATCCATCTGCGGGAAGTGGCGGAAGAGCAGGTCGCCGATCACGAAGCCGAGGACGGAGTCCCCGAGGAACTCGAACGTCTCGTTGTGCCGGACGTCCAACTCCTTGGCTTCGTGCGAGTAGGACTTGTGAGTGAGCGCGCGGCGGAGGAGCTCGCGCTGGGTGAACGTATACCCGAGGCGGCTCTCGAACTCAGAGGGATCGGCTTGCAATCGAAGGAAGTATACGTGGTGTGCTGGCCTCGCCCGTGCCGCTGTTCGTCCCGCCCCAGCCTGGGTTCGTCCCGAACTTCCTCTCTGCGGCTCGCCGCGAACTACGATGGAACCCATGAGAAGAGCTGGGTTTGCCGCAGCGCTGCTGCTCCTCGCCGCCGTCGCAGACGCCAAACCCCGGGCCGGCACGTGTACGTGCACGTGCCTGGGGACTGAGCAGAAATGACAAACGCCGCGAGGATCCGCGGCGTTTGCTTGGCCGAGCCTTCCGGCTGCCTACGAGGTTAGCTGTCGGATTCGGGCTGGAAGCCCTACCAGCTCTCGCTGGATTCACCCCGGACGGTGGCAAGCCGTCACTAATTTGGTTCCCCCGTTCCTCGGCGCCGAGGATTAGGCGGCAAGGCCGCCACCAAAATGGCGACCGGAGGAGTGTACCCCCGGGAGGAGCGATGTCAACGTGAAAGTGAAGATGAATGTGAAGATGAGACCGGATGGGGGCGCGGTGGACTCACTCCGCGCTTCTCAGAGCCGCCATGGGCGGCAAGATCTGTAGGCCCGGTCTCGATGCGGGTCTTACCACGGCGTCTCGGTCAGCCACCCGACGACGAGATGCGCGCGTGGATTCCGAACCGGGACTGCTCGATGATATCGAGGATCTTCTCGACCCGAGCTTGACCGCTATCTTCCACTTTCAACGCCGAGCGAGCGACAAACCCGCAGTCGTGAACCGCGAAAACGATGGCGTTGGAAAGCCGTGAGTATTTGTCGTCGAACGGAACGTTGATGAAGACGCTATCGTCGTACGACGGCATGAAACTCAGCGCGTCTTCGAGACTGAAGTCTTCAAGGTCGTCGCCTTATTGATACGCGCCGCACCTCGCCTGCTGCCGCTGGATGAAGCGACCCGCTCCCTCGCGGCCGTTCCGGACGCACCGCGCTCCGCAACGATGAGCTTGCCCGTACGACTATCGCGATGAACCGGACGCGCGGCAGCCCGGGCGGCTGCGGCTGTGACGTGGCTCTTGCCCGCGGCGGCCTTGATCGTGCGCTTCCTCATCGTTGGGATTTTACACCCGCCGGACGTGAATCGTGTCTGTGAGGCGGTCGTAGAGGGAGGGGGAACAAGTGGTGCCCAGGGACGGAATCGAACCGCCGACACGAGGATTTTCAGTCCTCTGCTCTACCAACTGAGCTACCTGGGCAAGGCCTCTCGCGCGAGCGCGGCGCAAGATACCAACAGCGGGCGCCGCTGGCAAGCGCAGTTAACGCGGGGGGGCAGAATTCATTCCCGTGCAAGAATTTGGAGGTCGGTCCGTGTTACCCCTGAAACCTATCCGGCTGCTGAACCGTCTGAGAAGAAGCAGTACGAAACAAAGGAGACCTGCAATGAAGAAATGGATTCCCGCGGTGGCTGTCGTCACCCTCCTCTCGATGACCGCCTTCGCCCAGCCGGACGAGGCTCGCAGCGCGCGCCGCCGCGGTTACCAGGCCGACGTCAGTGCGCTGGTCAACAAGCTCGACCTCACGCCGGAGCAGCGGCAGCAGATGGAAGAGATCCAGAGGACCTCGCGCACCGAGATGAGTGCGTACCTCGACGCGTCGCACGGCACCATGGACCAGATCCGGGCCGCCCGTGCCGCGAAGGACACCGAGAAGATCAAGGCGCTGCAGGCCGAGCTCGACTCGCAGCGGGCGGCAATGAAAGAGCTGCGCGACCGCCAGGATGTAGAGATCCTCTCCCTCCTCACGCCTGAGCAGCGCACGCAGCTCGAGACCCTCAAGGGGGAGCGCGCGGCGAAGCTGAAAGAGCAGCGCAAGAACCAGCGCGATTGACGAGCTCAGGACGCGAGCTGACAACTTCAGCTCGCGTCCGTACAGGCTCAGCACACGGGCTGACAACTTAGGCGAACTCGCTGAAAAGCTCAGTGTTCCTGCTCAGGATTTCGGCGAACTCGCTGAAAATTCAGCTTGCGCACTTACCGCACCCGGTCGCGCACGAGAATCGCCAGCTCGCGCAGCGGGCGCGCCGACGTTCCCAGTGGCTCGATGGCGGCGAGCGACGTCTCCACCAGCTCCTCGGACAGCTTACGCGCCCCTTCCACGCCCGCGAGCTTCACGAACGTCAGGCGTTGCTCGTCCTTCCCCACATCCTTGCCGAGCGTCTCCGGGTTGGAGGTGACGTCGAGGACGTCGTCGGTGATCTGGAAGGCGAGGCCGAGGTTCTTGGCGAAGACCTCGATGCGCTGGAGGGGGGCGGAATGGATGTTCGCCAGCATCCCCCCCACCGCGGCCGCCGCGACGAACAGCGTGCCGGTCTTGCGGGAGTGGATGAACTCCAGCGTATGGAAATCAAGGGGCTCCTGCTCGGAATGGAGGTCGACCGCTTCCCCGGCGATCGTGCCGTCCCAGCCGACGGCGTCGACCACGCGCTGCACCACCTGCTGCATCGGCCAGCGGCGCGGCGAAGTCTCTGCGTGGGCCTTGGCCACGAGGCCGTAGGCGTGATTCAGCAGTGCGACGGCGGAGAGGATGGCCAGGTCCTCGCCGAACTCGCGATGCAGCGTCGGCGCGCCGCGGCGCAGGAGCGCGTCGTCCATCGACGGCAGGTCGTCCAGGATGAGCGACGAGGCGTGGATCATCTCGATGGCCGCGGCGGCGCGGACGAGCTTTTCGGCGCGGCAGCCGAATGCCTCCCCCACCGCGATGAGCAGGATGCCTCGGACCCGTTTTCCGGCCGAGCCGAGCGCCCGCGCGAGCGGCGCCGCGAGCGGCGCAGGAGCACCGGTCCGGGATGCGAGGTCTGCGAGGGTTTGGTCGACCAGCGCACGGCGCGCCGAGAAGTAATCGGTCATGAGGCGGGCGGGGCGGCATGTTAGCATCGCCGCCAGCGAAACCTATGAAGAATCGACACTTCGGACGAGCTCAGCAGATGTGGTCGCTGATGGTCGCCTGCATCGTTCTGTTCGCGCTGTTCCTCGTTTTCATCCCAGGGATGAACGTCAGCCTCTGGTGGAAGGTCATGTTGGCGGCGTTCCTCGCCAGCGCGATCTGTTCGGCCATTTTCACCTTCTGGCTGAAGAACATCGTGGCCCGGCGCGAGGGGATGATCACGCTGATCGACCGCGTCACCAACGGCGACCTTTCGCTGAGCGCGCGCGACATCGTGAGCGAGACGCAATCGGTGCGCATGGCGTCGGCGATCCGGGCGCTGGTGGCGAACCTCGAGCGCACCATCCGCCGGTTCGGCCAGCTCGCCTCCGACGTCTCGCGCGCGAGTGAGCAGATCAGCGGCCGCTCGCGCGTGCTGTCGCGCAGCGCCACCGATCAGCTCAACTCCACGGAATCGACCTCGGCCTCGGTGACGCAGATCGACCAATCGATCAACAACGTTCGCCGCAGCATGGAAGAGCTCTCCGCGAACGCGGAAGAGACCTCCACCTCCATCCTGCAGATGTCGGCCTCGATCGAGGAAGTGAGCCGCATCGCCGACACGCTCTCCGAGTTCGTCGAGCAGACCTCGTCCGCGATCGAGGAGATGGTCGCGTCGATCAACGAGGTGGCGACGAACACCGAAAGCTTCTCGTCGTTCGCGACGCAGACCGCCTCGTCGATGGTGGAGATGAATGCCACCACCGAGGAGATCCGGAACTCGGCGCGGCAATCGTCGGAGCTCGCGCGCTACGTCACCGACGCGGCGAACGAAGGGCGCTCCGCCGTCGAAGGAACGGTCGACGGCATGCGCAAGATCCAGATGTCGGTCGAGGAAGCGAAGCTCGCCCTCGGCGACCTCGCGGAGCGCTCGCAGGAGATCGGCGACATCGTGCGGGTCATCGACGACATCGCCGGCCAGACCAACCTGCTCGCGCTGAACGCCGCGATCATCGCGGCGCAGGCGGGTGAGCGCGGCCGCGGCTTCGCGGTCGTGGCCGACGAGATCCGCGACCTTTCGGAGCGCACCTCGGTGTCGACCGAGGAGATCCGCACGCTGATCCAGAACGTGCAGAAAGGCGTCGGCCGCGCCGCGGAGCAGATGACCATGAGCTCCGACCGCGTCGCGGACGGCGTGGGCCTCACCGCGCGCGCCGCGCAAGTGCTGGACAAGATCCTCGAGCTCACCGGCCGCTCCACAAACTCCATCTCCGAGATCGCACGCGCCACTGAAGAGCAGGCGCGCGGCAGCGCCGCGGCCACGGCTGCCATCGAAGAAGTGACGAAGATGGTGCAGCAGACCGCCGCGGCGACGCAGCAGCAATCGCAGACCTCGAGCAAGATCGGCGAGCAGGCGTCGATGGTGCGCGACTACACCAAGCACCTCAAGCGGGCCATGAACGAGCAGGAGACCGGCAGCAGCGCCATCAGCCGGGCCATGGAGAACATCATGGGGCTCGTGCAGACGGTGCTCGAGTCGACCTCCATCCTGGCCGCCGAAAGCTCCGCCATCGTGAAGTCGATGGACGTCATCAAGCAGGGGTCGCGCGAGTCGAACTTCGGCGTGGCCGACCTCAACCAGATGGCGAACTCGCTCAGCCATGAGTCGACGCTGCTCCAGCAGGAGCTCGAGCGCTTCACCCTCCCCGCCCCGAACCGCGGCGGCAGGCTGACCACGTCGACGGTGCTGTGGCAGCGCCTGACGTTCGATCCGGCGCATACCTCGGCGTCGGCGCTCGGGTTCATCTCCAAGGCCATCCACTCGACGCTCGTCAAGTACGGCGAAGGGGCGGAGCTCATCCCCGACCTAGCCGAGCGGTGGGAAGTGCTCGAGCAGGGGCACGTCTACCGCTTCCACCTCCGCCGCAACGCCCGCTTCCACAACGGCCGCACGCTCGAAGCGCGCGACGTATACGAGACGTTCCTCCGCCTCCTGATGCCGGACGTGAAGTCGAGCGGCGCCTGGGTATTCAAGAACGTGCGCGGCGCGACCGAGGTGCTGGAAGGGAGGTCGCGCGACCTGAGCGGCATCGTCATCCGCGACGCGCACACCATCGACATCGAGCTCACCGAGCCGGTGGCGTTCTTCCTCTCGCTCATGACCATGCACGTCTGCGCCATCGTGCCGATCGAGGAAGCACGCGACATGGAGCGGTATCGCATGCGCGGCACCGGTCTCGGCGCGTTCCGCGTGGAAGAAGCGGTCGACGGGGAGCACGTGAAGCTCGTGCGCAACCGCGACTACTACATCCAGGACGAGCCGAACCTGGACGAACTGACGTTCCGCCTCGACCTGCGCAGCTTCCGCGAAGTGGCCGACGCGTTCCTGCGCGGCGAGCTCGATATCGCCCACGGCATCCCGCCGAAGATCGTGAGCGAGCTGCGCAACGATCCGCGCTACTCCCCCTACCTGCTCACGACCGTGCAGTTGCACACGTCGTATCTCGGCTACGACACGTCGAGCGCCCCGTTCGACAAGGTCGAGGTACGGCAGGCCATGAACTACGCGATCGACCGCGGGCGGCTGAACGACCGCGTCTACGGCGGACTGTCGCTCACCACGAAAGGGCTCCTCCCGCCGGGCCTCCTCGGCTACGACCCGAACCTGCGCAGCTTCGACCACAACCCGGAGAAAGCGCGCGAGCTGCTGCGCCAGGCCGGCTACGGCTCCGGGTTCTCGGTCGAATACCGCACCTGGGACACGGACGAGTTCAACAACTCCGGCATGGTCCCGCTGATCGTCGAGGACCTTGCGGCGGTGGGCATCCGTGTGAACGTGACGCGCCACTCGGCGAGCGAGGCCAGCTCAGCGCGTGCGACGCGTGGCCACGGCCTGATCTACTGCGCGAACTGGTACGCCGACTTTCCGGACTCGGACAACTTCTTCTACATCTTCTTCCACAGCGAAGCGACGTCAATCCGCGGGCTGTTCTTCAATCGTCCCGACATCGACGCGAAGATCATCGAGGCGCGCCGGTCCAACGACACCGAGCGCCGCACGGCGATCTACCGCGAGCTGGACCGGATGGTGATCGCCGAGGCGCCGCTCGTGCCGCTGTTCCACGAGCGCCTGTTCGTGCTGCACAAGCCGGAGCTGCGCGGCGTGCGGACCTCGCTCGTGCCGCCGCCGGTGCGGTATCACGATGTGTGGGTAGAATCGGAATGATGTTGTCGGTTATCGGTTGTCAGTTATCCGCGCCGTCTCGCCCCGGCGACACTCCGCAGATAACCGACAACTGACAACCGACAACAAATGCCTTCCGCTCTCCGCCTGCATTCGGCCCTCTTCACCGTCGCGCTTCTCTTCTCCGGGAACTACATCATCTCCAAGCTCGGGATGCGGGAGTTCTCGCCGCTGTCGTTCGCGTGGCTGCGGGTGGCCGGTGCGGCGCTGGCGATGCAGTTCATCGCGCGGCGCGAGACGCCGCTGCCGCCTGCTGACGCGCGCCGCGTGGCGGGCTACGCGATCCTCGGCGTGGTGATCAACCAGACGCTCTTCCTCTCCGGCCTCGCCTTCACGACCGTGCAGGCTTCGGCGATCCTCATCACCACGATCCCCGTCTTCGCCCTCGGCGCGGCGATCATCATGGGCACGGAACGGCCGACAGCGACGCGCATCTCGGGCATCGCCCTCGCCTGCGCCGGCGCGCTGCTCGTGGTCGGCGGCGAAGGGCTGACCGGGTCGTGGCGATCGGTGACGGGGGCGGTGATGATCGTGGCGAACTGCCTTTCGTTCGCGCTCTACCTCGTCCTCTCGAAGCCGGCCATGGCGCGGCTTTCGGCTCGCGCGGTCGTGGCGCGCATGTTCTCGGTCGGTACCATGCTGATGCTACCGATCGCCGCGTATTCGCTCTGGAACGAGGAGTGGCGCGCGATCTCCACCGGCGCCTGGATCGCGCTCCTCCTCGTCATTGCCGGCCCGACGGTCGCGGCGTACCTGCTGAACGCCTGGGCGCTGCGCCACGCCGATAGCTCCGTCGTCGCCGCCTACACCTACATCCAGCCGGTGCTGGCCACGATCCTCGGCGCCATCGTCTTCGGCGAGGAGATCCGCGGGATCGTCCTCGTGGCGGCAGCGATGATCTTCGCGGGCGTGGCGCTGGCAGGGCGGGCGGCCGGACCGATCGCGGAGTGATATGGAGTGCGGTGACCGCAGTCACCGCTTTTACTGCATGCCTCGAAGCTGCACGCGTGTCGCCGCAGGCACGGAGGCAAAGCGGTGACTGCGGTCACCGCACTCCATATCGAAGTACCATGTAAACGAATCCAGCAGTAGGCCGTCCAACCCACGTGAGCAACGTGGCTGCGTTCCGCATGAGCGACATCCGCGACATCCCCAGCGACCAGGACCTCGTCGAGCGGACGCTCGCGGGGGACGGCGATGCGTACGGGATGCTGGTGGAGCGCCACCAGCGCAAGATCTACCGCGTGGCGTTTGCCATCGTGCGCGATCCGTCCGAGGCGGACAGCGTGACGCAGGACGCGTTCGTGCAGGCGTTTACGCATCTCACGAAGTTCGAAGGGCGCTCCGGTTTCGAGACGTGGCTCACCCGCATCGCCATCAACCGCTCGCGCGACTCGCTGCGCCGGCGGCGCTTCGTCAGCCTGTTCAGGTTTCAGGATGACGAGGAGGGGGAAAACGAGCCGATCCTGGAGCTGGTGGACGAGCGCCCGAATCCGGAACGGCAGCTCATCTCGTCCCAACTGCGCGTGTCCATCGAGCGCGCGGAGCGGCAACTGTCGGCGCAGCAGAAGGTGATCTTCCGCCTCCGCCACTACGAGAACCTCCCCCTCGAAGAGATCGCCGAGCACCTCGGCCTCAGCGCGGGGACGGTGCGCGCGCATCTGTTCCGCGCAATCCACAAGGTTCGCAGGGAGTTATCGGTCTGGAGAAGCAACCCGAGGATCCAACATGAACCAGCACTACAGTGAAGCCGACCTGCTCGAGACGTACTACACGCAGCCGGGCGAGTCGCTGCCGGTGATGATGCATCTCGCCGGCTGCGCCGCCTGCGCGTCGCGATACGAGCGGCTGGAGACGAAGATCCGCGGCCTCGCCGCCTGTGACGACGAGAAGCCCGCGGCGTTCTGGGCGCGGCAGCGCGGCTCGATCATGCGCAAGGTGGGACGGCAGCGCTACACGCCCCGCTTCGCGCGCTTCGCGGCGGCAGCTGTGCTCGCGCTGCTGATCGGCGGCACGATCGCGTGGCCGATCCGCGAGCAGAAGACGGCGCCGCCGCCGGTGGTGGAAGCGGAGGTGCTCACGCTGTCCGAGGATCCGTGGGAGTCGGAGTCGTTGCAGGAATACCAGCCGCTCGTGGAGTGGGAATCGTGGGTGGATGAGGGAGGACAATCTTGAAGAAGATCCTGCTCGCGGTATTCGTGCTGCTGACGATCGGCGTGGAAGCGCAGCCGATGCCCGGCAAGTGGTGGCGCCGTGAGGAGATCGCGCAGAAGCTCGAGCTGAACCGCGAGCAGCAGCGCCGCCTCGACGAAATTTTCCAGGCTGTCGCCGGCGAGTTGATCGACCTCAAGGCCCAGATGACGAAACTCGAGCTCCAGTTGCGCGGCGAGCTCGATCGGACGCAGTTGCGCCGCACGGAGATCCAGCGCATCGCGGCCCAGCTCAACACCGCCCGCGGCCGCATGTTCGAGCGCGAGCTGATGATGCTCGTCGACATGCGCGGCGTGCTCGAAGAAGAGCAGTGGCAGCGCCTGCAGGACATGGACCTGCCGCGACTGGGGCCGGGCGGTGGGCCTCCGGGGGGGCGGCGGCCTCCGCACTAGCTGTTGTCGGGTGTCAGGTGTCTGCGGTTTCTCGGCTTGCGGCACAGGAGTCGTGTGACTCAGGCGAGAAACCGCAGACACCTGACACCTGACAACACAAACTAGAATCCCCCCCATGCTCGATATCGCCCTGCGGAACCTCGCGTTCGGCTACGACCGCGAGCCCGTATTGCGCGATGTGACGGTCACGTTCGGGCGGAGCACGAATACCGCCATCGTGGGGCCGCCGTCCTGCGGGGCATCGACGCTGCTGCGGGTGATCTCCGGGGAGCTGAAGCCGGATTCCGGGGACGTCATGCTCGGGCAGCGGCGCGCGAACGACATCCGGGCGGCGCGGCGGCCCCTCCTCTCCGTCACCTCGGCCATCGGCGTTCCGGGGCGCTGGAGCGTGCAGCATGCCCTCATCGCCGCGGTGCGTACGCGCACGCTGGACCGGGAAGACCGCCATCGCGAGTACGAGCTGGCGATCGAGAAGTGGGCGCTGGCGCCGCTGCTCGAGCGCCGCATCCGGACGCTCTCGTCAACGGAGACGGCGCGGGTGCAGCTCGCGCGGATCGAGCTGCTCCGTCCCGCGGTGCTGCTCGCCGACCGGCTGCTGGAGCACGTCAGCCCCGCGGCCCGGACGTCGCTCGCGGATGCTTTCTATCGCACCATGCGCGTCTTCGGGACGACCGTCATCTCCGCTCCCTCGTCGCGCGACGAGCTCGCCTACACCGACCGCGTGGTCGTGCTGAGCGAGGGGCGCATCGTGCAGAGCGGCCTCACCTCGCAGATCTTCTCCGAACCGGTGGACGACGCCGCGGCGATCGCAACCGGGGACGTCGACGTCATCCCGATCACCATTCGCGGCAACCTCGTCGAATCGGTGATCGGCGCGTGGGAAGTCGATCCGCCGCCGTTCCAGGGAAGCGGCGTCGCGCTGGTCCGCCCCTCCGACTTTGCTCCTCCCGCGAAGGGGGAGGATTCGGACTTCGTGTTCGGCGTCGAAGAAGCAGGATTTGCCGATGGGCGCTGGATCGCGCACGGCATGCTCACCGGCGGCGTGACCATCCGGGTCGAGCTGCCGCGCGACGCCGCGGTGCACAAAGGGCGGCTGATGGCCCTGCGTTACGACCCGAAACGCTTCCGCCTCCTGCCGCGCGAACTGGCCGCCCTGCAGCCGACCGTGCCGACGGATGTGGTGCCCCCGATGCGGGATACGCGATAATTCATCGGGCAAGCGCCTTGCAGCGTCCGGTACAGAATCGCGTTTGGTGGGAGTCGCCGTTGATCAAAGCTCGAAGGACCCCGGTCAAGCTTCGCAAACTGCTGGTCATCGATGATGACCAGAAGCTCGTCGGGTATTACCGCGAGCTCCTGACGCCTTACGGCTTCGAAGTCCTGGTCGCCTACGACGGCGAGGCGGCCATGCCGCTCGTGGACGCGAATCCCGACATTCAGCTCGTGATCCTCGACCTCTCCATGCCCCGCATGGACGGGCGCCAGTGGCTGCGCTGGTTCCGCGGCAGGCAGGCCGAGTCGCCGGTGATCGTGATCAGCGGCTACAAGCTCGACGCGGCGGACGAAGACCTGCAGCCGGCGGTCGTGCTCGAAAAGCCGTTCCACGTCGCCGAGTTGCTCGACATGGTCGGCCTCTTCTGCGGCCTCGGCACGCCGATGCACGAAGAGAAGAACGCGACCGCGTAGCGGCTTAGAGCCCCGCCTGGGCGATCTGCGTCTTGCAGGCGTCGACCTTCTTCAGGTCGAGCTGCAGCGCGGCCAGGCTCTGCGTGATCTCGATGCGCACCGGGATGCGGCGGGTGTCGTTCGTGAGGAACACCTTCACCCCGCCCGGCCACTTCTTCCCGCCCGGCGCGTCGACGATGTCGAACGCGACGGCCTGCGTCGCCTTGCCGTCGATCGTGAAGTTCTTCCGCTCGGCCGGACGGAACACCACCGGGTACTCCTTGCCGTCCGAGAAGATGCTGGTCTGGATCGGCTTGGTGATCGCGCCCGCGTTCGTGCGCAGGAAGTGGATGGCCGTCAGGATGTCGCGGAACTGGTCGGCCTCCGGCAGCTTGCGCACGCGGTTCTCGACCTCTTCCGGCGTCTCCTTGCGGATGCGCGCCAGCCCCTTCACGTAGTCGAAGACGGTGCGCTCGTTGCGCGCCTTCTTCCCCCACGAGTAGCCGTGGTAGGTCATCAGCGTCTTCGCGCCACGCGTGTCCATGTCGGACTCGTACGCGTAGAAGCCGCCCGCCTTCCCGTTGGGAGCGGTAATCAGCAGCTCGCTGTGGATCGTGTCGCCGTAGGTGGTCTTCAGGTTGCCGTGACCGCTCGTCGGAAAGACGAGACCGGCAAGGAAGCGGACGCCGCCGCGAAGACGCCAGGAGTAGTTGAACTCCTCCACGCTTCCCGGGGTCGCACACTTGAGGTCGGCCCCGAAAGCGGAGGCGGACACAACCATCACCAGAGCGAGCAGACTGATTCTCCGAATAATGTTCATGGGTACGATCCTCAACATGGTCAAAGGCTAGGTTATTCGCGTATTCAGGCGATCTGCGCCAGCGCCTGCTCGACCTCGGCGATCACGTAGTCCGGTGTGGATGAGCCCGCGGTCAGGCCGACCACATCCGCGCCCGCCAGCCATGCCGGGTCGATGTCCTCGGCGCCCTGCACGAGGTAGGAGCGCTTCGCTTCCTTGCAGATCTCCCAGAGGTGCTTGGTATTCGCACTCTCTTTGCCGCCGATGACGATGATGAGGTCGACTTCCGGGTCGGCGGCCAGGACCTTCGCGGCGTCCTGATTTTCCTTCGTGGCATAGCAGATCGTGTCGCCGCGCTCGACTCCGCTGGCGCGGCGTTCGATGACCTGCACCACGTCCTCGAAGTCCTCGGCGTTGAGGGTGGTCTGGTAGAAGATCTTGATCTTCTCGTGTCCCGACCAGTCGATCGTCTCCGCCTCGTGCAGCTTCGAGACGATGTGGTAGCGGGAAGGGTCGAGGTCGTTCGTGTAGCCGATGACCTCGCGATGCTTCGGGTCGCCGATGAAGACGAGGTGGAAGCCGTCCAGCAGCGCTTTCTTCGCCTCGCGATGGATGTCGTAGACGAACTTGCAGGTGGTGTCGAGGACCTGCAGGCCGCGCTCTTTGGCGGCCTCATGGAAGGACGGCGGGACGCCGTGCGCGGAGAAGACGATGGTCGGCTCTTCGACCGCGGCGATGTCGTGGATGGTGCGGACGCCGAGGCGCTCCATCTCCTCGACGACGCGCTCGTTATGGACGACCTGGCCGAGGATCGCGCCGCGGCCGCCGCCGGCCGCGAACCGCTTCACCTTGAGATCGGCGATGCGGACACCGGAGCAGAAGCCGTATTTGGCTGCGCGCTTTACTTTCATAGCCGGGCTAACATCTCATTTACACGCGACATTCTATGAGCGTTGACATCTCCCCTCCCCCGCGGGTGCCGCTGTTCACCGCCCGCTTCATCTCCTTGTGGCTGTTCCAGTTCGGGACGTTCTTCTCGGCCTTTCAGCTCTTCCCGGTGATCCCGATGCGGATCATGGATCTCGGTGCGAGCAAGGGGACGGCCGGGCTGTTCCTTTTCGTCTATACCCTCTCCAGCGCGTTCGCGGCGCCGATCATGGGGACGATCGCCGACTCGGTTGGCCGGCGGCGGATGCTGGTGGCCGCCTCGGTGGTGTTCGTCTTCTTCTCGCTCGCGTACGGCGTGGTGCCGTGGCTGCCACTCGTGCTCCTGATCGCGGTGCTGCACGGGGCGGTCTGGTCGTCGATCCTCTCCGCGGCCAGCGCGATCATGACCGACTTCATCCCGGTGTCGCGCCGCACCGAGGGGCTGGCCTACTGGGGACTGGCGCCGACGGCCGCGATCGCGATCGCGCCGATGGTCGGCCTGTTCGTACACAAGCTCGGCGGCTGGATGGCGCTTTGCGTCGAGATCGCGCTGCTCTCGGCGTGCATGGCCGTCTGGGCGTCACGCCTCCCGGCAGGGCAGAGCGGCAGCGGCTCGACCGAGCTGCCGCGGGTGCGCGAGCTGTGGGACTGGCAGGTCGTGAAGACGACGCTCTCGCTCGCGGTGGTCTCGTTCGGCTACGGCGGGATCACCAGCTACGTGGCCATCCTTTCGCTCGAGCGCGGCATCCGGCCGGAGTCGCTCTTCTTCACCGTCTTCGCCATCACCATCGTGCTCATCCGCGTCTTCACGTCGCGGCTGGGCGACCGTTTCGGGCACAAGGTGCTGCTCTACCCCGCCTTCGTGGCCATGCCGATCGCGTTCGCCACGCTCGCCGCCGCGTACACGACCTGGCAGATGGTGGCCGCGGCCATCCTCTTCGGCATCGGCCTCGGCGCCTCTTTCCCGGCGTTCATGACCTTCGTCGTCGCAAACACGGACGAGCAGCGCCGCGCCCGGACGTTCGGCAGCGTGATCTGGGCCTTCGACACCGGCATCGGGCTGGGCTCGTTCTTCATCGGCGTCATCGGGCAGCGCCGCGGCCTCGGATTCGCGTTCAACGTCGCCGCCGTGCTGGCCTGTCTCTCCATCCCGATCTTCGTCACCACCTCACGGCAACTCGCGCGTGGCACTGCCGTTGCTGACACCGCTGAGCATGCCGGAACCTGAAGACGATATCGTCGGACGCAAGGTCGTTTACGAGACACGCGCAACCAGCTCCAACCGCGGGACCGGGATCACGATGGTCATCATCGGCGTGATCGCGATCGCGCTGGTGGTGTGGCTGATCATGCAGATGCGTTAGCGCGGGCGCTTCGCGCGGGTGTCAGGTGTCGGGTATCTGGGGCGAGTCGCGACACGGACGCTTCAGGCGAGACGCCGCAGACACCCGACACCACGGACCCGTCAGGGCCCGATTACGATCACCACGCCCCGTTTCAGCCTCACATCCGCCGACACTCCCCGGCTCAATACGCGCTCGTACCAGGCCGCGTCCCTCCCCGCGCCACCTTTGTCCATCAGGTAGCGGCCGAGGGCGAAGGCGTCGCGCTGCGACATCCGGATGCAGCCGTGGGAGGCGGCGGCGCCGAGGGAGTCTTCGTCGGCGGTGCCGTGAATGAAGTAGTCGGGCTCCTTGAAGAAGATCTTCACGACCTTCATCGGATTCTTTTCGCTTCCCGGCTTCTCCGCCTTCTTCCCCTTCGCCCACTTCTCCTTCGGCGGCACCCAGCCGGGATTCCAGACGATGTGGTTGATGGTGTAGCGCCCATGGGGCGTGCGGTGCGGCTTCTTCCCCACCGAGACGTCGTACGTGCGGATGGTCTTCCCGCCGACGCGCAGCTCCATGATGTTCTTCTTCGTGCTCGCGGCGAGCGTCACGACGCCGCCTTCAGTGCTGGCGCTGGTGGCGAAAACGAGGCTCAGAACGAGTGCAAGTGCTCGCATATGGCAAGCAGCTTCTGCAAAACTCGGCGCAGGTTCGGGTGTAGCCGAGCTTAAATCGATTACTCCTTCGCCTTCCTCACCCGCAGCGTCGGCGATGCGAGATCGAGATCTGCCAGCGGGATCACTTCCACCTCCTCGAACTGCTTGAGCAGCGCGGGCTCGAATTGCTTGGCGTCGCCGACGATGACGACGTTGGCGTCGCCGGCGAGCTTCGCCGAGGCGAACTGGCGGACCTGGGCGGCGGTGACGTTCTGGACGCCGCTGATGTAGCGGTTGATCTCCGTCAGCGGGAGGTTGTGCAGCGCGAGCGCCGAGACCTGGTCGACGATGCCGCTGCTGGTCTCGAGGGACTGGGCGAACTCTCCGACCAGCGCTGCTTTTCGCGGCGTCAGCTCCGCCTCGGGTACGTCGTCCGCGGACAACCGGCGCAGCTCGTTCGTGATGATGCCGACCACTTCCGCGGCCGACTCGTGCTTCGTTTCGGTGCGGGCGGTGAACGGACCGACTGTCGCACGCGGGGCAAATGAGCTCCCGGCGCCGTAGCTCAGGCCGCGCTCGATGCGGATCTCCTGATTCAGCCGCGAGGAGTACCCGCCGCCGAGGACGGAGTTCGTGACCAGCGCCTGCATGTAGGCAGGATCGGCGCGGCGGATGCCGGTGCGGCCGATGGTGACGGCGGACTGGCCGGCCTCGGGCATGTCCACAATGACCACCCTCGGATGTGGGGTATCAGGTGTCTGGGGTGTGTCGCCCAGGCGAGGAGCCCCAGATACCTGAGACCTGACACCCGACACCCAGTTTCCGAACACCCTCTCCGCCAGCGCGAACGCCTCCTCCGCCTTCACGTCTCCCGCTAACACCAGCACCCCGTTGCCGGGGCGGTAATGCTGCTTGTGGAACGCAACCAGGTCTTCGCGGCGGATCTTCTCCACCGAGGCTGGCGTGCCGGGGAGGCTGTTGCCGTAGGCGCTCTCGCCGAAGATCAGGCGGGCCGCGACCATGTTCGCGACGCTGGACGGCTGCCCCAGTTCCACCTGCAGCGCGTCGATGGTCTGCCCCTGCTCGCGCTCGAACTCCGCCTTCGCGAACGTGGCGTTGCGGGCCACGTCGGCGACGTACTCCATCGCCTTCGGCAGGTTCGACGACATCACGCTGAGGTCGATGGACGTCGCGTCCCAGAGCGCGTCGGCGGACAGGCTCGCGCCGAGGGCTTCCACGCCGCGCGCGATCTCCTCGGCGGTACGGGTCTTCGTTCCCTGCGTGAGCACTGTCGCGGTCAGCGCTGCTACGCCCGCCTTGCCGCGCGGATCGGCGGCGGCGCCGGTGCGGAACATCAGGCGCGACGCGACGAGCGGGATGTCGTGCTTCGGGACCACGATCACGCGCAGGCCGTTGCCGAGCGTCTTCTCGACCGGCTGCGGGATCTTCGCCTCGCGTGGAGCGGATGGCGCGGGAGGCGTGACCGGCTGCCCGAGGAGCGAGGTCGCGAACAGGAGGGCGGCAATCAGGCGCTTCACCGCGCACCTCCGGCGTTCTTCTTCTGCTCTTCGTCCAGGTAATCGATCACCACGGCCTTCCCTTCGATCAGGTATTTCCTCACCACGCGCTGCACGTCGGCCGGCGTGACCGCCTGCACCTTCGCCAGGCCGCTGTTCACGACGGTGGCGTCGTGCTGGAGGATGAGCGCCTCGCCGATCGAGTACGCCTTGCCATTGTTCGTCTCCCGCTCGCGAAGCGCGCTGGTGACGAAAAGGTTCTTCGCCTTCTCGAGCTCCGCCGCCGGAACGCCTTTCTCCGCGATCGACGCCAGCTCGGCGCGGATCACTTTCTCCGCCTCGGCCGGCTGGTGGCTGCCGCCCATGATGGAGACGATCCCGAACAGCCCCAGGTCTTCGCGGATGTCGGCATCGGCAAAGACCTCCTGCGCGATCTCGCCGCGCACGAGTTTCTGCTGCAACCGGGACGACTCCCCTTCCGACAGGATCGCCGACGCCAGCGCGAGCGCGAACGAGTCGGCGTGCGCGGCGTTCGGGATCAGCCAGGTGATCGCCTGCGCGGGAAACGGCACGTTCGCGGCGTATTCGGTGAGGCGCTTCTCCGTCGTGCGCGCCGGCTCCTGCACGGTCACGCGCGGGATCTCCGTCGCCGGCTTCGCGATCGGCGTGAAGTATTTGTCGACCCAGGCATCGAGCTGCTGCTGCTCGAAGTCGCCGGCCACGATCAGCACCGCGTTATCGGGACGATAGAACGTGGAGTGAAACGCGCGGACGTCGTCGATGGTCGCGGCGTCGAGGTTGGCGATGTCGCCGATACCGGGCCGGATGTACGGGTGCTTGACGAACGAATTTTGCTCGATGGCGAAGAACAGCCGGCCGTACGGCGGCGACAGCACGCGATAGCGATACTCCTCTTTCACGACGTCGCGCTCCGACTTGAAGCTCGCGTCGTCGACGGTGAGCGAGCCGAGCCGCTCCGCTTCCGCCCACAGCAGCGTCTCCAGGTAGTTCGACGGGACGACTTCGTAGTACGCGGTCGAGTCGGCGAAGGTCGTGGCGTTGTTGAAACCGCCCACGTCCTCGGTGAGCCGGTCGAGCATCTCCGAGGGCATGTTCTTCGTGCTCTTGAACATGATGTGCTCGAAGAGGTGGGCGAAGCCGCTGCGCGCGTCCGGATCGTGTTTCGAGCCGACGCGATACCAGACGTGAATGGCCACGGTGGGCGTGGTGCGGTCCTGCACCGAGTACACCTCCAGCCCGTTCGGCAGGACGCGGTGTTTGTACGCAATGGGAGGGACCTGCTGGGCACTCGCAAGTGACGCCACGAGCAGCAGCGGAAGGATGAAACGCATGCGCCGGATCATAATGTCTCCATGCTCTTCGATCTGAAGAAGCTCCACCCGGTCGACGACGCGGGCCTTCTGTTCATCTCACCGGTGATCCATGACTGGTCGATCGTCGCCTCGCACGGCATCGATACGGTGCTGGACATGGAAGGCGGCCTCGATGAGTGCATCCCCACGCATCCGAACGGCTGCCTCTACGTCTACTTCCCGATCTTCGACGAGGACCTCCCCGACCTGCAGAAGCTCGAAGCCATCGCCGCCCTCGGCGCCCACCTCGTCTCGAACGGACACCGCGTCCTCTCGCACTGTGGCATGGGCTTCAATCGATCCGCACTGGTCGCGGGACGCATTCTCCACCGCCTTGGGATGAGCGGCGAGCGCGTCGTGCAACAGATCCGTGAGAAAAGGCCCGGCGCCCTGTTCAACGAGGTGTTCGCGGAGCATCTGCGGGGGCTGGGGTGAAGAGGATGCTGGTTTTTGGAGGTTGCTGGTTGCTGGTTGTTGGTTGCTTGTGAAGCTACGCCTGAGACCCAGGCGACTGGTCACAAGTAACCAGTAACCAGCAACACTTGCCTATTCGTACCTGAGCGCTTCCACCGGATTCAGCTCCGCCGCCCTCGCCGCCGGGTAGATCCCCGACACCAACCCTACGCTGATCGACACTCCGGTCGACAAAATCAGCGACCAGACCGTGATCACCGTCGGCCAGCCGGCGTAGGCGGCGACGATGCGCGCGAGGACGATGCCGATGATGATTCCAGAGATGCCGCCGATGAGGGAGATGGCGAACGACTCGATCACGAACTGCGCGCGGATGTCGCGGCGCGTGGCGCCGATGGCGCGGCGGACGCCGATCTCGCGGGTCCGTTCCAGCACGCTGGCCAGCATGATGTTCATGATCCCGATCCCGCCCACCAGCAGCGAGATGCCGGCGATCGAGCCCATGACGATGTTGAAGATGCGCTGCGTCTGGCGGCTCTGCTCGAGCAGCTTCTCCGGGATCACCACCTCGTAGTCATCCGCGCCGCCGTGCAGCCGCTGCAGCAGGGGCTCGATGACGTCGGCGCTGCGGCGCGGCGAGACGCCTTCCTTCAGCGTCACGAGCAATTCGTCGATCGGTGCGTCGAGCGGATCGCGGTCGAACTTCCGGATGGCAGTGCTGGCCGGGATCCAGAGCTCCTGCGCGTTCGACTGCTCGGCGTCGATAGCCAGCACACCGACCACTTCGAGCCAGACGTCGTTCACCTTCAACTGCTTCCCGAGCACCGGACCGTAGCCGAACAGGTTCCGGCGGACCTCCTGACCGATCACGCAGACCTGCGCGTGGTCGTGCTCGTCGCGCGCGTCGAAGAAGCGTCCCTGCGCCAGCCCGACGTCCGCGACCTCCCGATAGCGCCACGACACGCCGAAGACCTTTCCCTTCGTCTTCGCTTTCGGCGCCATGATCTTGTACGGCTTCACCTCGATGCGCGGCAGCACCTGCTCGACGTTCGGCACTGCCTCGGTGATCGCCTCCGCATCGCGCAGGGATACGCCGAGGGACTTCTTGCGGAGCTCCTGGCGCTCCTCCGGCTTCACCGTCTTCGCGCGGACGATCACGTTGCGAAGCCCCAGCTTGCCGATGGCCTCGAGCGCCTTCTGCTCCGCCCCCGCGCCGATCGACAGCATCGCGATCACGGCGCCGACGCCGAAGACCATCCCGAGCATCGTCAGCGACGTGCGGAGCTTGTGGCGGCCGAGGTTCGCGAATGCAGTCGCAAAAGTCTCACGATCGTTCATCGTTCTTTCCTGGTTCCTGCAGGGCGATCTCGTCGCCTTTCGACAAACCCTTCGTCACGACCACGCGGCCCGCGCTCGACGAGCCGATCGACACCTCGACCGGCGTGAATGTGCCGCCCTTCTTCACGTACACCAGGCGCTTGCCGTCTTTGTCGAACAGCGCCTGGCGCGGGATGGCGAAGGCGTTGACCTGGTTCTCCACCTCGAGCAGCGCGCGCACGCGGGCGCCCGGCTTCATGAGCCTCACGTCGGTGCGGTCGAGCGCCACCGTCACGCCGAAGTACTGCACCGGCTGCCGGGGGATGCGCGGGCGCGCCATCTTGTCGATCGACTTCACCTTGCCGGTGAAGCGCACGTCGGACTCCGCTTCGAGGAACAGCGTCGCCTTCTGGTCGACCGCCAGTCCGGCGGCATCGGCCTCGAGGACGAACACCTCCGCCTGCATCGACGTCAGCTCCGGGATCTCGCCGATCGGCTGCCCCCGCCAGAGCGTGTCGCCGACGCGCGCGATCTCGCCGCGCCAGTTGCGCTGCATGACCAGGATGCCGTCGTGAGGCGCGAGGACCTGCAGCGCCTGCAATCCTTCCTCGGCCTGCTTGATCTTGAGCCCCGCCTTGCGGTCTTCGATGCTGATCAGGTCGCGCTCGACGCGGGAGAGATTGTCGCGGACGCCAAGGACCTCCTCGGCGTGACGCTTCCGGCTCTGCGCGAGGCCCTGGTCGACCTCGTTTTCGATGCGCGCGTAGCGGGAAAAGATCTCCGCGTCGTCGAACGTGAAGCGGCTCGCCGCCTCCAGCTCCGACTGCGCCAGACGCGCGTCGCGCCCGAGGTTCTTGCGCGTCGCGCTCGACTCCGCGCCGGCCTTCTCCAGCTTGTTCGACGCGGTGGAACGGTCCTCGCGGCCGGTCAGCAACTGGTTCTCGAAGTCGGTCGCGTCGAAGCGCACGATCACGTCGCCCTTGCGCAGCAGCGCACCGTCATCCGCGATCCACGAGACCTTCATCGGCGACGTGGCGTGCGGCGGCACGCCGACGGGCGTCGCCTTCACCGCCTTCAACGTCCCCTCGGCCGTGACGCGCCGCGTGAATGTGATCGGCTCGACCTTGAACGTCGCGAGGTCGTCTTTCCCAGCGCAGGCTACGGTGAGGAGCGCGACGAGCGCGAGGACGCGCTTCACGCCTGCTTCTCCTCTTCTTTTTCCTTCGACACCAGCACGCGTTCGCCCTGATGGAGGCCCTGCAGCACCTGCACGAACTTGTCGTTCTCGCCGCCGAGCTTCACCAGCACTTCTTCGACCTTCAATGCGTTGCGGCGGTGCACGAACGGACCCTTCGGCCCGAGGAAGATCGCCTCGCGCGGAATGAGCACGGCGTTCTTCGCGCGGCCGAGCTCGATCGTGCCGGAGAAGCGCATCCCCGGACGCATCTTGGCGGGGTCGGTGCGATCGAGCCTGATGTCGACGCGCAGCACCTTGAGCGGATCCTGGGTCCCCTTCTTCGCCTGTACCGTCCGGCCGGCGGTGACGATCGTGCCGTTCAGCTCTTCGTCCGGGTGCGAGTCGAGGCGGAGCGTGACGCGCTGTCCGACGGCGACGCGGCCGGCGTCCACTTCATCCACCTCCCCCTCCGCCTTCATGGCCGTGAGGTCGGGGATCTCGATGATGCGCTTCGCTTTCCAGACGCTGTCGCCGACCTTGCTCTTCTCGCCGCGCCAGTCGGTGACGTAGACGATCGTCCCGTCGCGCGGCGCGAGCACCGTCATCGCGGCGATCGATCGCTGCGTGTCCGTCACAACGGTCGACGCCTCGCGCAACTTGCTCTCGAGGAGAGTGATGCGCGCGGTCGCGGCGCGCTCGAGCATCGAGAGGCGCGCCGCGATGGCCGCCGCCTCGCGCTTCGCGATGGCGTGCTCGATCTCGGCGGTCTTCCGCTCGTTGATGCCGACGATGTCGGGCGGCGCCTCGAGCTTCAGCTCCGCCTTGCGCAGCCGCGCCTCCGCCTCCGCCAGTTGCAGCCGCTCGCCCTTGGTCTGCAGTGCGAGATCGTTGCGCTCCTTCTCGATCTGCTTGCGAGCCTCGTCGGCCTCGGCTGTCTTCTCATCGAGCGTGCGCTGCAGCTCGGTCGTATCGAAGCCCATCACCGGGTGTCCCTGCTTCACGTCCGCCCCCTCAGGGGCGAGCATCGAGATCTTGAAGTTCCAGTAAGCATCGATCGGAGGCGGCCCCAGGGTGGTGGAGCTCATCGAAGCGAGGGTGCCGGTGACTTCGAAGCCGGTCACCAGGTCGCCGCGCGTGGCGCGCACCCATTCGCCCTGCCGGTCGGCCGCGAGCTTGTTGCGCAACGTCCAGCCCCCGAAGAGAAAAAGCACCACCACCGCGATCGGAATCGCGAGCTTCCATCTACGCATCACGCTTCTCCCCATTCAGTAGGACGACCGGCAACAGCGTGTCCCCTTCCGCGAGCCCGCTCACGACCACGCAGTCGAGCGCGTTACAGGGGCCGAGCTTCACGTCGCGCATCGAACCGTCGTGCAGCCGCGCGCGCGGCGCCTTCCCGGCGAGCTCGAGTCCCGCCCGCGGCACGAGCAACGCCGCCTTGTTCGCCTCGCGGTGCACCGCCACGCGCGCGGAGAGACCGGGACGCATCCGTTCCGGGTCGAGCTTGTCGAGCGCGATCAGTACGTCGAAGTGGCGCCGCAGCGACTGGCGCCGGCTCTCCTGCGCGATCGCGGAGATCGCCGAGATCCGTCCGGTGAAGTTCAGGTCCGGAAACCCGTCGAGCGTGACCGTGACCGGCATCCCCACCGCGACTTTTCCGTCGTCGACGTCGGGCAGCGCAGCCTTCACGCGGGTGGACGAAAGATCCGGCAGCATCGCGATCTGCATGCCGATGAACACGACGTCGCCGGTCTGGAACTTGCGCCCCTCCCACGGATGCTCGCGCACCACCACGGTGCCGTCGCGCGGCGCGCGCAGCACGAGCGCGGTGATGGCCTGCTCCGCGATCGCGATGTCGCGCTGCGCTTTTTCGAGCAGGAGCATCTGGTTGCGGCGTTCCGCTTCGACCGCGGTGCGGCGCGATGCGAGGACGTCCACCGCCTTCTCGTGCTCGGTCGTCGCGCGGCGCAGGGCGGTCTGTTTCTCCTCGTACGAGCGCGCGCTGAGGATGTCCGCCGGGACCGCCGCGTCGATCTTCGCCTTGTCGAGATCGGACCGCTTCTTGTCCGCTTCGAGCTGTTTCTGCTCGAGGTCGGCCTGCCATTCGGCCTCGCTCTGCGTCAGTTGCTGCCGGTGTTGCATCGCCGCCTGGCGTTTCGTCTCGAGCTCGGAGGTCAGCGATGCGTTATCGAACTCGATGACAGGCTGCCCCCCCTTCACGACCGTACCGTCCTCGGCGAGCCATTTGATCGCCGTCTGCCAGGACGGCAACTGCGGAACGGCGAGGAAATCGCCGCGGGCGGCTTCCAGCTCGCCGGAGAGGAGGACGTCATTGGCGAACGTGCCGCGCCTCACCCGCAGGGTTTCCGGCGCAGGCTCCTCCGAATAGCTGGAGGTGCAGGCAGTGGAGAGAAGAGCGACGACCAGAGCCGCGGCTGTTTTCATATGGTGTCCGTTCACTCTGACGATGGCGGCCGGGAAAGGTTCCGCACCGCGCGATACAATTTCGTCAACTACATGACAGCAGCAGCCGTTTCGATGGCCTCCGAACCGCGTTTCGTTCTCCTCCAGGCCGCCGCGGCCCCGGACGATTTCGGCCGCGACGTTCGGGCCGGCCTCACCGCCTCTCCCAAAACGCTCCCGCCGCGCTGGTTCTACGATTCCCTCGGCTCGTCGCTGTTCGACGCCATCTGTTTTCTCCCCCAGTATTACGTGATGCGGGCCGAGGCGGAAGTCCTGACTTCCTTCGGGACGGAAATCGCCGCCGCCTTCGGGACGGATCTACGGCTGGTCGAGCTCGGAAGCGGCGCGGCCCGGAAGACGCGCATCCTCCTCGACGCCCTGGCCGAGGTGCAGCCCGCGCTCGAATACGTCCCGGTGGACATCGACGCGGCGATGCTCGAGCGCAGCGGCCGCGAACTGCTCTCCGACTATCCGCGCCTGCGGGTGACCGCCATCGCCTCCGACTTTTCGCGGCCGTCGGTGCCGCTGGCGCTCCTCTCCCCGCATCGCGGCCGGACCGTAGTCCTTTTCCTCGGCTCGACGATCGGCAACCTCGATCCCGAGGCAGCGGTGGCCATGCTGCGCGACCTGCGCGGTGCGCTCGCTCCCGGCGACGCCCTCTTTCTCGGGGCAGACCTGCGCAAGAGCCGAGAGATCCTGGAGCCGGCGTACGACGACCCGCTCGGGGTGACGGCGGCATTCAACAAGAACCTGCTCGTGCGGATGAACCGGGAGCTGGGGGCCGACTTTGCGCTCGACGCATTCACCCATCGCGCGTTCTACGACGAGACTCTCGGCCGGATCGAGATGCACCTCGTGAGCACGCGTGCGCAGCGGGTGCGGATCGCGGCGCTGGGGCTGGAGGTCGACTTCGCCGAGGGGGAGACCATCCATACCGAGAGCTCATACAAGCACGACGACTCGACGCTGGCGGCGTTTGCGGCGCAAAGCGGGTTCGCAATCTACAGGACGTGGACTGACGCTCGTTCCTGGTTCGCGGACGTGCTCCTGATCGCGAAATGATTCGATGCCTCGCGACGGCTTTTCTTGACCGGACCTACCTTCCGTAGATCAAGACCTCCCTTTTTCAGCATCAATGCGTGCGCAGAATACCGGCGCATTACGCACCGCGCGACACGGCGTGCACGTCAACTGTGCACCATGAAGCACGTAGCGCGCGCAGCGGCGCGAACGGACGGAACGCGCGCTGCGCATCGCGTATGCGCATGAAATTGCGCGGTTTTCTGCGTCGTGTAGCCACTCGCGCCATTGCGGCCGAAGGCATGTTCAATTCTGAACAGACGTGGCGATCACTGCTGCCTACGATCGCTTCGCTTTGGCTCTTCAATGCCTTCCATAGACGGCCGCGCACAGGCGTATCAACCGTCCCTTCGCGAGATTTTCGATCGCGACTCATTGGCAGACACACGTCAACGTGTGGATGCACAACAGTCGATCTACGCGACCGGGGACGAAGACGATTCGCTGTACCTGATCGAGTCAGGTCAGGTGAAGCTGTCGATGGCCTCGGCAGGAGGGAAGGACTGCCTGCTGGCCATCTACACGGTCGGCGAGGTGTTCGGCGAGTCGTGCCTGACCGGCAGCGGCAAGCGCTTCGAGAGCGCGATCGCGATGCGGCCGACGTTCGTTCGGAAGGCTTCGCGCCGCGACTTCCTGGCGGAGGTGGAGCGCGCTTCCGCCTGGGAGACGCTGCTGCGCCACGTCGCGACGCGGCTGGCGGAGCGCCAGAGCGCGGTGTTCGACCTCGTCACGACCGCCTCGGAGCGGCGGCTCGCGAAGGTGCTGCTCACCTTCGCGGAGAAGCTCGGCACGGCCGACGGTCCGTTCCTCCGCCTCGGCCAGAGCATCTCGCACGAGGAGCTCTCCCAGATCGTCGGCACCACCCGCCCGCGTGTGACCGAGTTCATGCAGCGCTTCCGGATCGCCGGCCTGATCGAGACCGCCGGCCGCTCGATCAGCGTCCACCGCCAGCGCATCCGCGAGTTCCTCGCGCGGGACTGACGCCCCCCTCCTGTCATCCTGAGCGAGGGTGGTTGGGCGGGCGTGAAGCGAAGGACCCCCTGCGGTCCACGAGGCTCGTGCAGTCACGAAAACCCTGGTGCCTTGCCGGTGGAGGAGCATCGGTTCGTAGGCGCGGGGTCCTTCGCTTCACACCCTCCCAACCCGCCTCGCTCAGGATGACAGGAGGGGGCGCTTCCGTGCGGTTTGTCCCTTTTTGGACAGCGCGTGACGCAACGCGTCCCTATCCTTCCTTCCGTCAGGATTGATAGCTGGAGAGCTGCAACCCCCGGATGAACCCCGCCAGGTCGCCCGCCGCCAAGCTTCTGGACCTGGTGGTCACGAACGAGCAGACCCGCGCGCAATGGCGCGCGGGTCATGCCTCGATCGACGACGGCCGGATCGTCGTCCCGCTCACGGCCACCCCGCCGCCCCTCATCGTCGACTGCCCCACCAGCACGTTCACCATCGTGGCCAGGGATGGCGCGGGAAGGGCGCGCAGGTTCCCCGACGTCCAGGTGGCCGAGGTGTCGCCGAAGCGGGTCGTATTCGCGTGACGGCCGAAATGCATCGCCCCCTTCGAACGTTCCCCCGTTGCGCGCTTCACGCGCGCTAGGTATCATTCGCCTCCCGTGCCGGGGTAGCTCAGTTGGTTAGAGCACCAGATTGTGGATCTGGGGGTCGGCGGTTCGAGCCCGCCCCTCGGTACCATCCTTTTCCTTCGGTTCCCACCGCCGAAGAGCGAATCCTGAATGCCTGACAACGTCGTTCCGCGCCTCTCCCGCGGCCTCCGCGATCTCCTGCCCGACCAGATGCTCGCGCGCCAGCGCATGGTGGATACGATCCGCGGCGTCTACGAGAACTACGGCTTCGTACCCCTCTCGACGCCCGCGATCGAGTTCCTGGACGTCCTCTCCGGCAGCGCCGGCCAGGAGGCGCAGAGCTCGATCTTCCGGGTCACGAACCCGGAGAGAGAGGAGCTCGGCCTCCGCTTCGACCTGACCGTGCCGCTGGCGCGCGTGGTGGCGCAGTATCCCGAGCTCCCCCGCCCGTTCCGCCGCTACCAGGTCGCCTCGGTCTGGCGCGCCGACAAGCCGGACAAGGGTCGCTACCGCGAGTTCACCCAGTTCGACCTCGACTCCGTCGGCGTAGAGAGCGAGCTGGCCGACACCGAGATCATCGCCGGGATGTGCGACACGCTGTCGGCTCTCAACGTGGGTCCGTACCTGGTGCGCTTCTCCAGCCGGGCCATCCTCAACCTGCTGCTCGCGTTCGCCGAGATCCCCGCCGAGCAGGGCGTCGACGTCTTCCGCGTCCTGGACAAGCTCGACAAGGTCGGCCTCGACAAGGTCCGCCTCGAGCTGATGCAGGGCTACAAGGACGAGTCGGGCGACATCATCCGCGGCGTCGGGCTCTCCGCCGATCAGGTGGACCGGATCGTCCGGTTCCTCGCGATCAAGTCCGACTCCCGTCGCGAGGTGTCCGGTCAGGTGCGCGCGCTGTTCGCGAACGTGGAAGGAGCCGCCGGCAAGCTCGACGTCGTCGAGCGCGTCTCGAATCATCTCTACGCCCTCGGCTACGGCGACGACCGCGTCTCGCTCGATCTCTCCATCGCCCGCGGGCTCGCCTACTACACCGGCACCGTCTTCGAGGCGATCCTGCTGGACGCGCCGCAGTTCGGCTCCGTCTTCGGCGGCGGCCGCTACGACGACCTGGTCATGCGTTTCCTCGGCCAATCCATCCCGGCCGTCGGCGCTTCGATCGGCGTCGATCGCCTGCTCGCGGCACTCACGCACCTCGGCCGCCTCGGCACCGAGAAAGCGACCGCGCGCGTCCTCATCACGCACATGGACGCTGCCCTCCGCGACGATTACCTGGCCATGACCTGGGAGCTCCGCCGCGCCGGCATCCCCACCGAGCTCTTTCTCGGCTCCGCGAAAGGGCCCGGCAAGCAGCTCAAGTACGCCGACCAGTACGACATCCCGCTGGCGGTCCTCTACGGCTCGAACGAGAAGGAACAGGGCATCGTCACGATCAAGGACCTCGTCGCCGGCCGCGAGCGGATGAAGCCGACCGCCGACCGGAAGGAGTACCTCGCCCAGCGCGCCGGCCAGATCACCGCGCCGCGCGGCGAGCTGGTCGAGACGATCCGCAGGATGCTCGCGGAGAACGAATGAGCCCCGTCACGCTCGACGGCCACTCCCTCACCATCGAACAGCTGGTCGACGTCGCCCGCCACGGCGCGCGTGTCGAGCGCGATCCGTCCACCCACGAGCGCGTCGCGCGCAGCGAGGCGCTGATCGCGAAGCTCGTCGCCGATTACACCGCGGCCTACGAGGCAGGCAGCGGCAACGGACCTACGGAGTACGGCGTGACCACCGGCTTCGGCGAGTTCAAGGACCGGCTCATCGCGCCGGCCGACCTCGAACAGCTCCAGCGCAACCTGCTGCTCTCGCATTCTGTCGGCGTCGGCGAGAACTCCGATCCCGACGACCTGGCGAACTACTTCTCCCCGGAAGTGGTCCGCGGCGCGCTCGTCACCCGTCTCAACGCCTTCCTTCGCGGCCACTCCGGCGTACGCACGAAGCTGGTCGAGATCGTCGAGGCGATGCTCAACCGCGGCGTGATCCCGCTCGTCCCCCTCCGGGGCAGCGTCGGCGCGAGCGGCGATCTCTGCCCGCTATCGCACCTCTTCGTCACGCTCCTCGGGGAAGGACGCTTCTACACGCTCGACGACAGGACGTTCCGTCCCGCGACGAACCTCCCGGATCTCCTCGGCTTCACCGCCGAGGAGATGGCGCCGACGTTCAAGGAAGGGTTGGGGCTCGTCAACGGCGCGAACTTCTCCGCGGCCATGCTCGCCCTCGCGGTCCACGATGCCGAACGGCTGGCGGAGATCGCCGACACCGCGGCCGCGCTCTCGTTCGAGGCGATGGCCGGGTCGACGCGCGCCCTCGACCCCAAGGTGCACGAGGCGCGCGGCCACGCCGGCCAGATCGAAAGCGCGCGCCGGATCGCCGACGCCCTCCGCGGCAGCAAGCTCGTCGAGCAGGCGGGAGCGGTGCAGGACGCGTATTCGCTCCGCTGCGCGCCGCAGGTCCACGGCGCCACGCGCGACACCATCCGCTTCGTCCGCACCACGGCCGAGCACGAGATCAACGCCGCGACGGACAACCCGCTCTTCTTCCCCGACGGCAGCGAGCCGTTCGACGTGCAGTTCCGCGACAACTGGCCCGACTGGTACAGAGGCGATCTCCGCTACGCCTACTCCGCCGGCAACTTCCACGGCCAGCCGATCGCGCTCGCGGCCGACTTCCTGACCATAGCGGTGCACGAGCTCGGCAACATTTCCGAGCGCCGCACTCAGTCCATGCTCGACTCTGCGCACAACCGCAACCTGCCGGCGAACCTTACCGTCAACCCCGGCGTGAACTCCGGGTTGATGATCCTGCAGTACACCGCCGCGTCGATCGTCTCCGAGAACAAAGTGCTCTCCCATCCCGCGTCGGTCGACTCGATCCCCACCGGCGCCAACGCAGAGGATCACGTCTCGATGTCCACCCACGCCGCGCGCAAGCTGCGGACCGTGATCTCGAACGTGCAGTCGGTACTCGCCATCGAGTTCCTCACCGCCGCACAGGGCGTGGAATGGCGTGCGCTGCTCGGGTACCGGAAAGAGAAGCTGTCCATCGAAGAAGGCGTCGAACAGGCGCGCATCTTCATCGACACCGACCGCGCCGCCGTCGCCGCCAAGCTCGGCAGTGGCACCCGTGAGCTATATCTGAAGATCCGCGCCGCCGCGGAGCCGGTGGTGAAGGATCGTCCTCTCGATGGGGACATCCGCGCTGCGAGGCGCGTGATCCTGTAGTTGTCACACTCCTGTTAAAACCCGCCACCACCGTCGCGCTAGCATGCGCGGCGATGAATCGTCTGCTCGCGCTCCTCCTCGCTCTCGCCACGTCCGTTTCCGCCGCCCCGGCCAAGTACGACGGCAAGACCTTCTCCGGTCTCGAGCTGCGGAACATCGGACCCGCCATGACCTCGGGGCGCATCGGCGATCTCGCCGTCGATCCGCGCGACCACCGCACCTGGTTCGTGGCCGTGGCCTCGGGTGGCGTGTGGAAGACCACCAACGCCGGCACGACGTTCACCCCCGTCTTCGACGACCAGCCCTCGTACTCCATCGGCTGCGTGACCATCGATCCGCGCGAGTCGCTGACGGTGTGGGTCGGCACCGGCGAGAACAACAGCCAGCGCTCCGTGGCCTGGGGCGACGGCGTATACAAGTCGATCGACGGCGGCAAGAGCTGGAAGAACATGGGCCTGTCGAAGTCGGAGCACATCGGGAAGATCGTGGTCGACCCGCGCGACTCCAACGTCGTCTACGTCGCGGCGCAGGGACCCCTCTGGTCCCCGGGCGGCGACCGCGGCCTCTATAAGAGCACCGACGGCGGCAAGAGCTGGAAAGCGGCGCTGACCATCAGCGAGAACACGGGCGTCAGCGACATCGCCATGGATCCGTCGAACCCCGACATCCTCTACGCCTCGGCGTACCAGCGCCGCCGCCACGTCTACACGCTCATCAACGGCGGCCCCGAGTCGGCGATCTACAAATCGACCGACGCCGGCGCGACGTGGGGCAAGCTGACGGCCGGCCTCCCGAAAGAGCAGATGGGCCGCATCGGGCTCGCGGTCTCGCCCGCCGATCCCAAGACCGTTTACGCGATCGTCGAAGCCGCACGCCGCACCGGAGGCTTCTTCCGCTCGCAGGACGGCGGCGCGAACTGGACGAAGATGAGTTCCTACGTCTCCGCCTCGCCGCAGTACTACCAGGAGATCTTCGCCGACCCGAAGGACGTCGACCGCGTCTACTCGATGGACGTCTACAACCAGATCACCAACGACGGCGGCAAGACCTTCACCCGCCTCGGCGAGCGGTTCAAGCACGTCGACAACCACGCGCTCTGGATCGACCCGGAGAACACCGACCACCTGCTCATCGGCTGCGACGGCGGCCTGTACGAGACGTGGGACCTCGCGAAGACGTACGACTTCAAGGAGAACCTGCCGGTCACGCAGTTCTACCGCATCAGCGCGGACGACGCGCTGCCGTTCTACCACGTGTACGGCGGCACGCAGGACAACTTCAGCCTCGGCGGTCCGTCGCGCACGAACGCCGCGCACGGCATCACCAACTCCGATTGGTACGTGACCCTCGGCGGCGACGGCTTCCGCTCGCTCGCCGACCCGAAAGACCCGAACATCATCTACGCCGAGGCGCAGCACGGGGTGCTGAATCGCTTCGACAAGCGGACCGGTGAAGCGCTCGACATCCAGCCGCAGCCGGCCGCCGGGATGGACGCGCTGCGCCTGAACTGGGACTCGCCGCTCATCATCTCTCCGCACGACAGCAACCGCCTCTACTTCGCCGCCCAGTACCTCTTCCGGAGCGACAACCGCGGCGACAGCTGGACGCCGGTCAGCGGCGATCTCACGCGCAAGCTGAATCGCAACACCCTGCCGGTCATGGGCCGCGTCTGGGGCATCGACGCGGTGGCGAAGAACTCCTCGACCTCGTTCTACGGCAACATCGTCTCGCTAGCCGAATCGCCTCTCGCCGAGGGGCTGCTGTACGTCGGCACGGACGACGGCCTGGTGCAGGTCAGCGAAGACGGCGGGAAGAACTGGCGCCGCGGCGAGAAGTTCCCCGGCGTCGCCGACATGTCCTACGTCTCACGCCTCGAAGCCTCGGCGCACGACCCGAACACCGTCTACGCGGCGTTCGACAACCACAAAGCGGGCGACTTCAAGCCGTACCTCCTCGTCAGCACCGACCGCGGGCGGACCTGGAAGTCGATCAGCAGCAACCTCCCGGCGAACCACACCACGTACGCGATCGTCGAGGATCACGTCGATCCGAAGCTCCTCTTCGCCGGCACCGAGTTCGGCCTCTTCTTCACGCAGAACGGCGGCGGCTCGTGGATGAAGCTCGAAGGCGGCATGCCCACGATCGCCGTGCGGGACCTCTGGATCCAGAAACGCCGCGACGACCTCGTGGTCGGCACGTTCGGCCGCGGGATCTACATCCTCGACGACTACCGCCCGCTGCGCACCATGACCGCCGCGGTGGCGGAGCGCGAGGCCACGCTCTTCCCAACCCGCACCACGGAGCTCTACGTCGAGCGCATGCCCCTCGGCCTGCCCGGCAAAGGGTTCATGGGCGAGACGCACTTCACCGCCCCCAACCCGCCGTTCGGCGCCGTCTTCACGTACTACCTCAAGGACGAGCTGAAAACCGCGCGCAAGCAGCGCTGGTCCTCGGAATCGGAGCTCGAGAAAGACGGCGGCAACGAGCCGGCGAAACAGGTGCAGTATCCGACCGGCGAACAGCTCCGCGCCGAGGCGCGCGAGCTCGAGCCGGCGGTCGTGCTGACGGTGTTCGACGACGAACAGAACGTCGTCCGCCGCGTCACCGGACCTGTCACCGCCGGCTTCCATCGTGTGGCGTGGGACCTCCGTTATCCCACACCGTCGCCGATCAACCTGAACCCCGGCGAGCCCGATCTCTTTGCAACGCCGGAACAGGGGCCGCTGGCCACGCCCGGCACGTACAAAGTACACCTCGCGAAACGCATCGATGGGATCGAGACCCCGATCGGCGAGCCGCAGACGTTCACGGTCGTGCCGCTCTATCTTTCGTCGATGAGCGAGGCGGACCGCGAAACGACGCTCACGTTCCAGCGCCGCGCCTCCCGCCTTCAGAAAGCGGTCATGGGCGCGTCACGCGCGAACGAAGACGCACTCGTGCGCGTCCAGCACATCCGCCGCGCCATCGACGAGACCGAAGGCGTCGACGCGAACATCGTCAAGCGCGTGAACGCCGTCTACAACACCCTCCGCGACGTCGACGAAGCGCTGAACGGCGACGTCACCGTCCGCGCGAGAGTCGAGCCGCAGCCGCCGACCCTCAACGACCGCGTCACCGTGGCCATCAACGGCCTCACCACCACCCAGGCCCCGACCCAAACACACCGCGAAGCGCTTACGCTGGCCGAGGAGCAGTTCGTGGCGGTCCTGGCGAAGCTGCGGCAGGCGGTGGAGGTCGATCTCGCTGCGATCGAGCGCGAGCTCAACGCAGCAGGCGCGCCCTGGACGCCAGGGAGGATCCCGGTCTGGCAGTAGCTCGATATGGAGTGCGGTGACCGCAGTCACCGCTTTCCCTCCCAGAAGCACGATCGCGTCGTACGGAGAAAAAGCGGCGACTGCGGTCACCGCACTCCAAACTCTACGGCAGCACAACCACCCTCGCGCTTCCGCCCGCCCGGCGCGCGTCGCTCAGCGTTACGCGTGTCACGCCGCCCTCACGCTCCACGGTGTATGACGGAAAGCGAGCCCAGGTCATGAACCCGTCCACGTCGGGGTGCGCGCGGGCGGCGCGGTATTCGGGTGAGTCGACCGGCACCCGGCGCGTTTCCGGGTACAGCGTGAGCCCCTCGCCCCAGATGTAGTCGCCGAAGCGGTACTCGTGCGGTGTCTGCGCGATCACGTTCCAGCGCCGAGGGTCGATCGGATGCGGTCCGGTCGCGATGCGCGCCGCCTGCGGGAGCTCGCGTTGCACGGCGCGGACGGTCAGCGCGTGAATCGTGAGGCGGCCTCCGATGTAGAGCGTCGCGAGCACGAGAGCGGCGCCGGCGAGGTGCTTCTGTGTTCGCCACAACAGCGCGACGAGCAGCATGACCGCCACCAGCGCGACCACCGCGAGGTATTCGGTCGACCGGCGCCAGACCACCCACACGATTGCGCCGGTGAAGAACACCCACAGCCCGATCAGCAGCGGCGTGGGGCGTTTCCCTACCAGGTACCCCGCACCGAGGATCAGCCAGAGCCACGGATCCATGATGTAGACCGAGTCTCCGTAGAACCAGGTGCCGCGGAACGGCATCAGCCAGCGCATCCCGTAGGTGTTCAGCCAGTCGAGCGTCGGATGCGTCAGGATCGCGAGCGCAGACAACAGCAGCAGCATGCGCCCGTTCGCCGGCCGCGCCGGATTCGGCCGGAGGCGGTCGACGAGCAGCAGCACGGCGGTCTGCAGGAACGGCAGGACGAGCAGCGCGAGGATGCCGTGCGTCCAGCCACGGCGGAAGCCGAACGCCGCGTCCTGATGGCCGGTGAAGTAGAGGATCGAATCGACGTCCGGCAGGTTTGCGCCGAGGACCAGGGCCGCGGTCGCGAAGCGGGTCGTGCCGCCGAGGCGGGTGGCGGCGAGGTTCGCGCCGGCGAGAGTGTGGGTCAGCGGGTCCATCGGAGCGGCATGCTCTCATACGTCCGCAACCGAGCCCGGGTTGTGCATTACTCTCCGCACGGAGAAACGAATTTGATGAGAAACCTCACCATCCTGCTGATGGCGCTGGCCCTGTTCGGCTGCGCCTCCACCGACTCTGACGTGAATACGACCACCACCGGAACGCAGCCGACCACACCCACCTCCACCGCTCCCGAACCAGCGTCGACGCCGCCTCCGGCGACGGCCGACAACCCGATGCTGAGGCCGTGGACCGGCCAGTACGGCGGCCTGCCGCCGTTCGACCAGGTGCGGGTCGAGGACTTCCGTCCGGCGCTCGAAGCGGCCATAGCGGAGAACCTCACGGAAGTGGAGCGCATCGCCTCCAACCCGGCGCCGCCGACGTTCGAGAACACCATCGCCGCACTCGAAAACGCCGGCCGCACCCTGGGACGGGTGAACGCGATCTACGGCATCTGGGCCAACAACATGAACTCGGAGGAGTTCCAGCCGGTCGAGCGCGAGATGGAGCCGCGCCTCGCCGCGTTCAACGACCAGATCACGCAGAACCTGCCGCTCTTCCGACGCATCGAGGCGGTCTACAACTCGCCCGAGAAAGCGCGCCTCACGCCGGAAGAGCAGCGCCTGGCGTGGGTCTATCACAACAGCTTCGTACGCTCCGGCGCGAGGCTCGACGAAGCGGCAAAAACGCGCCTCTCGGCGATCAACCAGGAGCTGGCCGGCCTTTTCACGAGCTTCAGCCAGAACGTGCTTGCCGATGAGACGAACCAGATGCTCGTCCTCGACGACGAGGCCGACCTCGCAGGTCTCTCGCCGTCTCTGCGCGAAGCCGCCGCGGCCGCGGCAGCTTCGAAGGGACACGAGGGGAAGTGGGTGATCACGAACACCCGCTCGTCCGTCGATCCGTTCCTCACCTACTCCGATCGCCGCGACCTCCGGGAGCAGGCGTGGCGCATGTTCGTCAACCGCGGCGATCTCGGCGGCCCGACCGACAACAACAAGATCGTCACCGACATCCTCCGGCTCCGCGCCGAGCGCGCGAAGCTCCTCGGCTACGAGACGCACGCCCACTGGCGCGTCGAGAACACGATGGCCAAGACGCCCGAGCGCACCGTCGAGCTGATGGAAGCGGTCTGGAAGCCGGCCGTCGCCCGCGTCGGCGAGGAAGTCCGCGACATGCAGACCCTCGCCAACAGGGAAGGGGCGAAGATCACGATCGAGCCGTGGGACTACCGCTACTACATGGAGAAGGTGCGCCGCGCCCGCTACGATCTCGATCAGAACGAGGTCAAGCAGTACCTGCAGCTCGACAAGCTCCGCGAAGGGATGTTCTGGGTCGCGGGCGAGCTGTTCGGCTTCAACTTCACGCCGCTCTCGAACGTGCCGGTCTACCACCCCGACGTGAAGGTGTGGGAAGTGAAGAACCGCCAGACCGGCGAGCACGTCGGCCTCTGGTACTTCGACCCGTATGCGCGTGAGGGCAAACGCTCCGGCGCCTGGATGAACGCCTATCGCAGCCAGGAGCGCTTCAGCACCCCGGCGAGCACGATCGTCTCGAACAACGCGAACTTCGTCAAAGGTGCGCCCGGCGAGCCGGTGCTGATCTCCTGGGACGACGCCGAGACCCTCTTCCACGAGTTCGGCCACGCACTGCACGGCCTCTCGTCGAACGTGAACTATCCGACGCTCTCCGGAACGGCGGTCGTGCGCGACTACGTCGAGTTCCCGTCGCAGCTCCTCGAGCGCTGGCTCTCGACTCCGGAAGTACTGCAGAAGTACGCCGTGCACTACCAGACCGGCAAGCCGATCCCGCAGTCGCTGGTCGACCGCATCGAGCGCGCCTCGACGTTCAACCAGGGCTTCTCGACGATCGAGTATCTGGCCAGCGCCATCGTCGACATGCGCATGCACCTGGCCGGCGACCGCCCCATCGATCCCGACGCCTTCGAGCGCCAGACCCTCGCCGACCTCGGCATGCCCCGCCAGATCGTGATGCGCCACCGCACCCCGCAGTTCCTGCACGTCTTCGCCGGCGACTCGTATTCGGCCGGCTACTACAGCTACCTCTGGTCCGACGTGCTGACCGCGGACGCCTACACCGCCTTCACCGAAGCGGGCGGCCCGTACGACCCGCAGGTCGCGCAGCGCCTCCGCCAGCACATCTTCACCGTCGGCAACACCATCGACCCCGCCGAAGCCTACCGCGCCTTCCGCGGCCGCGACCCGCAGATCGCCGCGCTGATGCAGGCGCGCGGCTTCACCAGCGCGTCGTCCTCCTCCGAGGCAGCTCCGCCCCCTCGGGAACGCATGACCAAGCAATGACGTGAAAACGGCGGCCGCAAGGCCGCCGTTTCTGCATTCCGCCGTCATCGGGCGCGCGTCCGCTGGAAAGGACGCCGTCATCGAGCGGATCAGACACGACCACCGACCGGATCAACCGCTGCAGTCATCTCGTAACTCGCTGCATCGCATTCGTTGGAGGCTGCAATCCGCGCGAGACTCGCTACGTCGGCGTTGTAACTCGTTGCAGTCGCCGTGACAGGAACGAGTCACGACCGCATCGAACGCCGCCATCACGTTGATCACGCGCGCTGATGCGCGCGTCACTCGCGCTGTCGCGTGCGTATGAACGAGTCATCGACGTCAACAGCCGCGCAGACGCGCGCAACAGCGCGGCTCATCTTTTCCCGGACACGCGTGATGCGATCGGTTGCACGAGGTTATCCCGTCGATGCACGCCCTGATGGCGTCGCTGCACGCGCTGATAGCGTCGCTGCACGCGCTGATGACGTTGGTGCACCGCCTGATCCGGCCCGTGCACCGCCTGATCCCGCCGCTGCACGGCCTGACACGGCCCCTGCACGAAGTCATCCCCTCGTTGCCACGGCTGATCCTCGCGGCGCGCGTTTTCATCCCGTCGCTGCAGCGAGTCACGATGCGGTGCATCGCCTCATCTTTTCAGCGCGCGCGGCCATCTTTCCGGTGCACGCGGTCTTCTTCTCGTGACGCCGTGCACCGATCCCGTCATCCGAAGCGCCATTCGTGTTGCACCAGGCATCACCGCGACACGCCCAGCCTTTCCGCTCGACAATCGGAGCGTTCCTGCCGTCACCGCGAATCATCCTCTCGTCGCGGGAGGTCTGCTTCGCGCCGCGCACGCCCTCGATCACATCGCCGGCTCATTCGAGTCGCGCTGAGCTCCGCACGTCGCCGAGGCCCACCGCAGTCTCCCGAGCAACGAGGGCGAACGCCGGCAACCTAGAGGCGCGGCAACCGGCAAGACACACGCCGCGTCATAGCCGACGATCTTCCCATCGATGCCCCCCGCTGCGCCAGCGCGCCGGCCCGGCAATCATCTGCCGACGTTACCAGCGCTTCCGCTCTCGCGCGTGATCGCATGGACGATCACCGCTCGATCGTCATCATCGATATCGTCCGGGTGTTGACTTGCTGCCCATTCGATAAACTTTAACAGCGCGTAATGCTGCGTCTCGGTGAGGTACACGAAGGCACGCGCTACGGATCGCCTCGATTCCCGCGTTGCCACTCGGCATGAGAAACGACGCAGTTCCCGTACGCCAGGGTGACCATGCCCGGCAAGACAAACGCCCACAACCGGTTCGTTCGCCCCCGCGGCGTGTACACCTGTCTGTCGTATAGGGCGTTGTTTTCGCAATCAGCCCTTGCAAGGCAACACCGTTCTCGGCGACGAAGCTGCGCAACATATACTCATGCCAGGCAAAACCCGATGCGGCAGCTAACGTGACGCAAATCATCACGGCAAAAAGCTCTCTACGTCCCTTGCTCTCGCTCTTCATACTCTCGCACGCTGGCGCGGCAGCAGCACGTCTTTTGAAAGGTGTCGCCTCATTTCATCGCGATTCGCGATATAGCCTGGAGCTCCACGAACGAAGACTCGAAACCCGCTCGGCATGCGCTCATATCCCAAAGTAAAGCCCCACGGATCTTTCGCTTTATGTACAGGGAGGTTCAATTCCTTAAGAGATTCGGCAGTGCGGCCATGTTCTGCGAAGTAGCGTTCGCCCTCGCGAGCCGCGAGGTCGACGGCTGCTTTCGCCGCGACGAACTCCGCCACGTCACGGGCACCCCACGGATACAGCGGGCCAAGTACAAGCGCTCGACATAGCAACAACCCGAACCATAAGACGATGATCCTGAACATCTTCCGGGAAACGATGTGGCGCCGCGTATACCGCAAGGCTAAGCCGGCAACAAGCACGAATAGAACGTATGCGGCGATTCTCGCCCCGTATCCTGGCACTAGTGCCGGGGGACGGTCGTGAAGCACTCGCCACTGGTTGATGGCTGCTAGACCGCCGATCGCGAGCAAATCGATCCCCATCAGGGCGCAGCCGATCACGACGACAACGGAGCGGCGAACGCCAGTCACGGTGAACAGCTCCCGGACCCTTCTGTTCCATCTGAATATTCGAACGTGGCTGTTGGTGTGTACTTCAGGCCATAAGCCGTCTGCCAGTTATTCCACGGTGCAGGGAGCGGGCCCATGCTGCGACGGGCCGGACCCGGCGTGCCGTGCGTGTAGATGTTTTCGCCCCAGTAGGCGCGGTGCTCCCAGGAGCCGTCATACCAGCCGATCATGATCTCGCGGGGAGGATCGCACGGGTCGATCAGCGCGTACACCGTCAGCACGTCGCCGGCGCCGACCGTCAGCGGCGTGGTCGCGCCGTCGAACCAGTGCTCGAGGCTTTCGCCTCCCGGCGGGACCATGTTCGCGAGCGTTCCGCTCGCACGTTGCTGTGCGTTCCAGGTCCAGTTCCCGCGCAGGACCGCTCCGGGCGGCGGTGCGTCGTCGAACCAGACCAGTTCCGTCTGTGAAAGCGCCGGCTGCGCCGCGGCGGGCGCGATGCAGGTCTTCTTCCCCACGCGGTCGAACCATACCCGGCCGCTGTGCGTCCACAGCTCGAATGCCGAGACGGGGCGGTTCGCCAGGCTCATCCCGCGGGCGGGCATCTCCAGTTGCACCCATTCTCCGCCCGCCGGTATGGCCCCCATGCTCGTTCCTGAATAGCCGGTGTGCATGATCGGCTCGCCCCAGTGCGGCCGGTGACTCCATGACCCGTCATACCACCAGAACGTGAGCTCGCGCGGCGGGTTGCACGGGTCGATCAGCGCATGAGCGAACAGGATGTCGTTCTCCCCGACGGTGATCGCTGCGGCGTTACTGAACCCGAACCATCGCTCGCCCGATCCGGCGGAGCTGAGCATGGACTGGGTCCCGCTCAGCTTCTGCGTCGTGTCCCAGGTCCAGGTCCCGGAGAGGGACGCTCCCGCGGGTGCCGCGTCGTCGAACCAGACGAAATCGTTCGGATTCAGCACCGGCTGCGAAGCCGGCGAGGTGAATACACACCGGACGATCCCGACGCGATCGAACCAGACCGTGCCGCCGTAGATCGTGAAGGAGATGCCATGGACCGGCCGGTTCGCGAGACCGAGCGTCGCCGCCGGCACCGCGAGCCGGATCCATGAGCCGGCCTGCGGAACATCGCCGATGCGCGTTCCCGGTGAGTTCGGCACGAGTGCGGCGCCCCAGTAGGAACGATGAGCCCAGTTGCCGTCGTACCACTCGATCAGAATCTCCTGAGGCGCGTTGCATGGGTCGACGTAGGCGTAGACGAACAGCTGGTCCTGCGCGGCAGGGGTGAAGGCAGGCGTGCCGATGGTGAACCAATGCGCGCGCGAGCCCGTCGACGCCGTGTCCGTGTGAGCAGCGGTTCCGCTCGCCCGGACCTGCGTGTCCCAGATCCACTGGCCGCTGACCGTCGCGCCGGCCGGTGGAGCGTCGTCGAACCAGACCGCCTCGTCGGGCGGGAACTCGGAGAGCGGACCGGGATTCGGGGTCGTGCAGGCGCGTTTGCCCGCGCGGTCGAACCAGACACGTCCGCGGTCGACCGTCAGCTCGAGCCCGTGGATCGTGCGGCCGTTCAAAGACGAACGCGTGGCCGGCATCTCCAGCCGTACCCATTCCCCGGCAGGAGGAAGATCGCCGATCCGGATCCGTCCGCCGCGTTGCAGCAGGTCCTCCCCCCAATACCCGCGGTGATCGCCGTTGCCGTCGACCCAGGCGACCATGATCTCGCGCGGCGGATTGCAGGGATCGATCAGCGCATAGACGAACACGATGTCCGCGTCGCCGGGCATGAGGGGCGACGTCGTATGGGCAAAATACCGGTCGTGGACCGACGTAGCGATGGGGTTCACGGAGGAGACGGAACCGCTCGCGCGCTGGCTGCTGTCCCAGCTCCAGCCGCCTGACTGCGAGACGCCGGGTGGAATGGCGTCGTCGAACCAGACGATCTCCCCCGGCTCGAAGGGAGGCGGCGACGCTACAGGCGTGCACGGGTTCACGGTCAACAGCGAGGTCGTCGTCACACCGGCCGTCGTGGCTGAGATCACGGCAGAGGCCAGGCTGTCGCGCACCGGCGTGGAGACCGTGAAGGTCGCCGTGGACGAGCCGGCTGCAAGCGTCACGGCTGACGGCACGGTCGCAACGGCGGTGTCGGACGACGCGAGAGCGATCTGGGCGCCACCCGCGGGAGCGGGGGCCGCTGAGCTGGATCGTCCCCGTGGAAGGGAGTCCCGCACGAACAGTGGCCGGATCGAGTGTCAGCTCGCTTACGAATGGGGCAAGTACGTCGATCGTCTCCACGACGCTCCCGCACAGCTCCGCGGTCAAGGTGACGGACGTAGAAGCCGCGAGCGGCGGCGTCGCGATGTCGAACGTGACTTCCGTCTCTCCGGCCGGAACGGTGATCGTCGCGGGAACCGGCGCGACGGCCGGATCGCTGCTGGTCAGCGCCACCGTCACACCGCCGGCACCTGCCGGTTCATGAAGCGACAACGTCGCCGTGACAGTGGTCCCACCGGTCACGGACGATGGCGTCGCAGCCAGACCGCTCACGGCGCACGAACGCCGCAGAGTCAGGGTGGCGCTCGACGTGGTACCACGCGTCGCGCTCACGCTCACCGCGACGTCGGTCGTGACAGCCTCCGTTTCGATCGTGAACGTCGTCGAGGTTCCGCCTGCCGGAACCACCACCGACTCCGGCACGCGCACGCCCGGACTGGTAGACCTGAGCCGTACGGTCCCTCAACCCGCGGGAGCAGGCTCCGTCAACGTCACCGTCCCCTGAACGGACTCGCCGCCGCGGACCGCGGCCGGAGCGGCAGCGATCGAGACCAGCGTCCCGGTGGACGCGAACTCCGTGATGGTGCGAACGCCGCGGGCGTCATACGCGTAGCCGTACGGATCGTTGCCGGCCAGCGAATTGCGCGGCGAATACGTCGCGCCGTCGATGGTCTCATTCCCCGCGGCGTCGTACGTGACGGGGCGGACAGCACCCGCGGCGGTGACGGAAGTGAGCCGCGGAGTGTTCCCGCTGTACGCGAACTGGCGCGTGCGCGCTCCGAGCGCCGACGACTCGAGATTGCCCATCGCGTCGTAGACATAGGAGCCGCTGCCCCAGAGCGCGGCGCCGCTGTTGGCGACGGTCAGGCGATTCAGGTCGTCGTAGCCGAACGTACGGTCGTAGGCGTGATCGATCTGATCGAGAATTGCCATTACGTTGCCGGCCGCATCATGCGTGTAGGCGTAGCGCGCGATCGTGCCGCCGGTGGTAATGAGCTCATTGACGAGGGGGCGGTAGCGCTGATCGTAGGAAGTCCGCCGCGTCGTCCCGTTGCCGAGCACGAGCTCCGTCCGCGGCCCGAACGGCAGGTATTTCGCGGACGCGACGATCGTCGCCGTGCCGGAGACCGCCGACTGCGGCCGGCCCGCGTAGTCGAAGGTGTACGTCACGACGTTCCCGCTCGGATACGTCATCGCCGTCCGGTTGCCGGCCTGGTCGTAGCGGAACGCCGTGGTGTATGTAGTGCCACGAATCGTCTTCTGCTCCTGCTGCAGCAGCCCGCGGCGATCGTATGCGTACGTGGTGGAGCCGGTCGGCTCGACGACGCTCGAGATGCGGCCGATCCCGAACGTGCCCGCGTCATAGGTCCAGGCGATCGTCTCCGACTCGCTGCCGCGAGTAGCGACGTTCGTCAGGACGCGGCCGAGGACGTCGTACGTCCGGGTTGACGCCGCGCCGTTCGCATCAATGGAGCTCGTGAGATCGCCCGCCGCGTTGTACGTGTATACGGTCGCTCCCGACACCGGGCTGTCCTGCCGGAGCAGCTGGCCGAAATCGTCGTAGACGTACGTGGTCACATTTCCGTTCGGATCGGTGACGCTGACGAGGTTCCCGTCCCTGTCGTACGAGTACAGCGTGGTCACGAAACCACCCGCCGCTGATGCGAGCGCCTGCCGGACTTCGGCCAGCCGGCCGCCGGTGTCGTATTCGTAGAACGTGTTCGGCGCCGGATGGTTCTCGTCGCGAACGGAGACGATCCGGCCGGCACTGTCGTATGCGTATCCGACCGTCGAGTTGTCAGCGTTCGTGACCTGATCGAGGCGGGCAAAAAGGTCATAGCGGTACGAGGTGCGGCTCTTCTCGACCCACGCTGCGCCGTCGCGAGCGAGCATCCTCTCCAGATTCTTGCGCCCCGTGTCCGGGTCATACGTCGTCTCGATCCTCTCCAGGAGATCCGTCGCGGAGAAGCCGCGCATGATCGCCGAGACGCGCGCACGATCGTCGTACTCGTACAGCGTGACGCCGCCACCGGCGCGGCTCTCCGACTGCAGCGGTCCTGTTCCGGGAAAGGTGCGCGTGCTCGTCACGGTCGTGCCGCACAGCGGGTCCGCGGCGGTATCGCAGCCCGTGACGCCGAGGGTGGAGGAAGACGTGAGCCGCCCGAGCGCATCGGACGTGCTCGTCTGGACGACGCCGTTCGGATCGACGACGCGTCGCGGGTTGCCGTGAAGGTCATAGTCCTCGTAGCGTGTGATGTGACCGGCCGCGTTTCGGATGGCAGCAAGGCGGCCGCGCAGGAGCGGGGGGACCGAGGCGCCGACCGGTAATAGACGAACGCCGTGACGTCGACGACATCAGTGCGCGGTCCGTCGATCGTGCGGCGGAAGCCGCTGGGCTGCGGCAGGGTCAACCATGCGGCGTCGAACGTACCGGTCGGATCGAACTCCGCGCCGGCCGTGCCGTCGTACAGCGCGGTCGCGACGGTGCGCGTCTCCTGCCGTAGCGGGTCGCCCGTCCATCCCGTCGTGGAACGCGTCAACACCTCCCCGGTCGCGGCGTCGTACGTCAGCGTCTCAGTGCGCGTGCCGGTGGGATTCAACACGCTGGAAGTCGTGATGGTCGTCGGCCGCTCGTCCCACGTCAGATCGGCGTAGGCGTAGTCGGTGATGACGGTCGCGCCCGTGTGGGCGAGCACGATGCTGCCGAGGGTGCCGGGGTTCTGCCGGCAGCGAGTCGCGTCCGTAGCCGGGTCGCAGTCGAACGGCCGGAGCGCCGTGACTTTTCTCTCCAGGTTCCTGCCGTTCGTGTCATAGCTGTTGTGGGTGATGTAGCCGTCCTCGTCCTGTGCGCGGGCGACGTTCCCGAAGCTGTCGTAGGTCACGACCGAAGACCCGCCGCCGCACGAGGTGCAGCCGCCGCCGACCTCCACGACGCGCCATCGATCAGCGACGTAGCGGCTGTAGTAGATCTCCTGCCGTCCGTTCTTGTACGTCACGGTCCGCTGACGCTCCCCCGGTTCGCGGCCATTCGCGATATTCGATACGCCGACGATGTCGTCGGTCTGCTGGATCGACGAGCGGGCCACGCGGTCGTCCTGGTACGAGTGCGACTCGATGAGCCTCCCGGCGCCGTCGCGGATCGTGCCGAGCGGCTTGTAGCTGAAGGACGAGGGAGGGTACTCGTAAGTGCGCCAGAGGCCGAGCGGCGAATCAACCCGGATCAACAAGCCGCTCCAGTACGAGTATGTCCAGGCCGCGGCCGGATCGTTCTCGGGCGCGATCGAGGTGACGTATCCCGTCTGCGGGTCAGTCGTCACGAGGAGCGCCCAGGCGCCCCACGAGTCGTCGATCCTCGACGGCCGGTCGTTGGTCCAGGAGATCAGGAGCTCGCGGCCGGAGGTGCGGTTGCGGTAAGAGACCGGCCGCCCCGCCGCGCTGAACTTCCGCACGCGTGTGTCGTCGATGTGGGTCCACGTTCCATCGCTTCCCGGCGTGAGCCATGTATTCGAAGCAGCGCTCTCGGGGTAGAACTGGACATAAGGACCGTCACCCGTACCGCGGAAGATGTACTGCGCGTTCTCTTCAGTGACGACGTTCACCCAGTCGGTGCCGGCCACGCGCGCCGGAAAGGTGCGAACGGCCGCGCTGAAGATCGACGCCCACCGCGAACCGAACGCACCGTTCCGCTCCGACATGCTGTCGTACAGGCGCTGGAACGGCAGGACGTCCGCGACGCCGGGGAGCGGATCGAGATCGGACGCATGCATGCTCCCGCTGATAGCGTGGATCGGCTCGCCGAAGCACTCCTTGCATGCTTCCTTCTTCTGTTCGGTGGAGCAGGACATCCCGACCGGGACCGCCTTCTCGGCCGACCTCCCCGTGCACGTCGTCACCGCCTCGAAAATAATGACGGCCGGGGCCGGGTAGTTGACGGAACGACCGCCTTCCGATTCGCCGGTCCACGCCTCGTCGAGGTCGGCAAACGACGGTGCGTCGGCGGGGTGAATCGTCGCCTTGAGAGAGCCGGGCGTCGCGTTCGGGTACTCGAACATGATGTTCACCCACGTAGTCGTGTCGGTGACGGTGACAACGGGGGTGAGCTTCGGTGTGGTGTCCAGCGGCGGGACCGTGGTCGTGAACGTCTTCGGTTCACAGTCGAATCCCCCTTTCCAGGCCATCACCTTCACCTCGCGTGGCTGGTCGACGCAGATCAAGCCGATCTGCACGTCGAAGGGATTGGAAGGGGGTGGGTACTTGTCCGTCGTGTCGCTCGCGCCGTCGACGAAGATCTGGACGAACGTCGCGTCGTTATGGGTGATCGTAGCGACGGCGTGTCCCAGGTCGGCGTGAGTCACGACCGTCGCACTCACCGTAGGCGGATCGGTGCAGGCGGCGTTGGCGTGGACCGTCAGAGCGAATGCTGCGAGGATCATCGCGGCACGGGCTTTCTCCTCAAGACGGGTAATCGGCATGCTGCTTCCCTGCACGTGGCCAAACCGTTCGGTTCGGGCGAAGCACCTCACATGCCACGCCCACTCGTGCAGACACCTCCGCCCGCGAGTGCGTCTTCCAAACCCGTGTAGGACACCGTCCTACACGAACTTACACGGAATGCCGATACCGGCACTGGTGCTGGATGCGTACTGTGACAGCACTAATCCCACCCCCGGTCGTTCGATGTGCACGCGCAGGTTTCAGCCCGTCGGCGCCAGCCCTTGTATCTCTACCTCTCTCTCGTCTTGCCAACACATCCTGCAGGTGGGAGGCCGTCAGCGCGCTGTGGCGGTCTCCCTTCCCCCCTTCGGAGGAAGCATCACAACCAGCGGACGGTGAAGTCGATCAGGAACTGCTTCAGTTTCCCTTTGTACGGGGGATAGAGCAGCTCGATGGCGCTGTACGGGAGCTTCTGTTCGAGCAGGCCGCGCGGGTTGGAGAAGGCTTCGAAGCCGTGGAAGCCGTGAGACTTGCCGACGCCGCTGTTGCCGACGCCGCCGAATGGGAGCTCGAGCTGGTAGAAGTGCACGAGGGTCTGGTTCACGGTCGTGCCGCCGGCGCGGGTGCGGCGGAGGATCTCGCTCACCGCGCTCTTCGTCCGGCTGAAGATGTAGAGGACCAGCGGGTGCTCCCTGGCGTTGATGATGGCGAAGGCCTCGTCGAGCGTGCGGTACGTGATGACCGGCAGGATCGGCCCGAAGATCTCTTCCTGCATCACGGGCGCATCCGGCGGGACGTCGGCGAGCACGGTCGGCGCGAGGTCGCGCCCCGAGCCGGTGCCGCCCATGACCACGGTCGCCCCCTGCTCGACGGCGGTGTCGATCAGCCGCTTCACGCGCGCGGCGTGACGGTCGTTCACGAGCCAGCCGCGCGCGGCGCTCGCCTCGCCGTGGGAGTCGAGCGACGCCCGCAGCTTCGCGAGGAACTCGTCGCGCACCGATTCGTGCACCAGCGCGTAGTCGGGAGCGATGCAGATCTGGCCGCAGTTGAGGAACTTGCCCCACGCGATCCTGCGCGCCGCCTCGGTGAGGTTCGCGCTGGCGTCGACGATGGCGGGTGACTTCCCGCCGAGCTCCAGCGTCACGGAGGTCAGATGCTCCGCCGCTGCTTTCATGACGATCTTGCCCACCGCAGGGCTGCCGGTGAAGAAGATGTGGTCGAACTTCTTCCGCAGCAGCGCCTCGGCCACCGAGGCATCGCCTTCGATCACCGCCACTTCGTCTTCGTCGAAAAGGTCGGCCAGGATCCGCTTCATGCACGCGGTCGAGGCGGGCGTCATCTCCGACGGTTTGATCATCACGCAATTGCCGGCCGCGATGGCCGAAACGAGCGGCCCGAGGGTGAGATTGAAGGGGAAGTTCCAGGGGGAGATGATCAGCACCACGCCCTTCGGCTCGTAGACGACCGAGGAGCGCGAGCCGAGGAGCGCGAGCGGCGTGGAGACGCGCTTCGGCTTCATCCACTTGCGCAGGTGGCGCGCGGCGTGGCGCGCTTCGCTGACCACCGGATACACCTCGGAGAGGTCGACCTCGGCGGCAGGCTTGCGGTAGTCGTCCCACATCGCCATACGGATCTCGTCGCGCCGGTCGAGGATGGTGCGCTCGAGGCGCTTCAGCTTCTCGATCCGCTGTGCCGCCGTCGTCGTTCCGACGGCGGCACGGTTTCGTTGCTGGAGGTCGTAAATCCGCTCGATCTCGTCGAGCGTGGAATGTACGAGACGCGGTGCGAGGCTGCTCACCCGCCGATTCTATCCTCGCGGGCGATCTATCCTTACGGAAAGACGATTTCAGCCAGTTGTGTAAAGGCGATGTACTGCGCCCTGGCCGTGAGGTGATCGATGCCGAAGACGTCGATGTTCGGGAAGCCGTTGCACGCGTCGACGAAGTAGACGTCCATGCTCTCGCCGGTCTTGAGGGTGACGTTCACCTTGAGCGTGTCGACGTCGCCGCAGCATGGCGCATGCTTCACCGTCGTGGCCGGGCCGTTCATCCTGCGCATCTCGGAACGGTCGATCGCGACCTGGGTGCCGTCGGCCTTGCAGAAGTCCTCGAACTCCGCGTCGCGATAGCCGCTGAAGGGGATCGGGTAACCGAAGCGGATGCTGTCGTAGTCGAGGTGCAGGACGGTGCCGTCGAGCTTGCGGACGGTGACGGTCGGCAGCGGATCGAGGTGGATGGTGAGGTTGTGCGCCCCGCCGGTGGTCAGGGTCTCGCTCTTCGTGGTGTAGCCGCTGCGGCTGACTTCGATGATGAGGGAGCCGGCAGCATTGACGCCTTTCAGCTCGAACTTGCCGGCCGCGTCCGTGGTCTTCGAGACCCGTCCCGCGTGCACTCGCGCCGAGACGACCGGCTGTCCGGTGGCGCTGTCGAGGATCGTGCCGCTGATGTCGGCGGTGAACTGCCCTTGTACGGGCGTTTTGCGGACGGAACGGCGCTTTCTGGCCGCCTCGGAAGGTACGGCGACGATACACGTCGCAACCAGTGCGACACACAACAAACCACGGAGCTGAGTCAGGTGCATGGATCTCCCCAAAGTGATGTTTGAACCGGTGGCGATGGTACCACTCGGAGGCGTGTACGGAAGTGCGCATAACAACGTTGGGGTCCCAAGCAACTGTGTCGTAACCGCAACACCCAAAAGCCCGACGCCTGACGCCCGAAGCCACCTCATATACTCCCCTGGCCGCGCCCTTGCTTCGCGCGCATGTGAATCGGAGGGATGTCTATGCGTTTCATCGGAATCGCCGCGCTCGCGCTCGCCGCCTGTGCGACGACCACCACACCCGTTGCCACTCCAACGCCTGCGCCGGGGGCGCAGGAATCCGCGCAGACGGAGTCGAGCCAGACCATGCAGAACCAGCAGATGACGGCGGCGGCTCCGGCGGCGCCGACCGTCGAGGAAGCGACGCAGTTCGTCAACGACGCCGAGGCGCGGATCGCGGCGCTGAACGTCGAGGCGAACCGCGCTTCGTGGGTCCAGTCGACGTACATCACGCCTGACACCCAGGCACTCGCCGCGCGCGCGAACGAATTGCTGATCAACGCCGGCGTCGAGCTGGCGAAAGGCGCCGCGCGCTTCGACCAGGTCGAGGTGCCGTACGACGTCCGGCGCAAGCTCGAGACGATCAAGCTCGCGCTCACCTCCCCCGGCCCCGCCGATCCGGCGCTGACCGCGGAGATGACCCGGATCGCCTCCGACCTCGAGGCCGCGTACGGCGCCGGCAAGTACTGCCCGCCCGGAAAGAGCGGCGACGCGTGCCTCGACATCAACGAGATCTCGAACATCATGCGCACGAGCCGCAACCCGCAGGAGCTGCTCGACGTATGGCGCGGCTGGCACACGGTCTCCCCGCCGATGCGCGACAAGTACACGCGGTTCGTCGAGCTGATGAACCAGGGCTCGCGCGACCTCGGCTACCCCGACGTCGGCGCGATGTGGCGCGCGAAGTACGACATGCCGCCCGACGCGTTCGCGACCGAGGTGGACCGGCTGTGGGGGCAGGTCAAGCCCCTGTACGACCAGCTGCACTGCTACGTGCGCTGGAACCTGACCAAGAAGTACGGCGAGAAAATCGTCCCTCCGGGCGAGCCGATCCCGGCGCACCTCCTAGGCAACATCTGGGCGCAGGAGTGGGGCAACATCTACGACGTGGTCGCGCCGCCGAAGGCCGACCGCGGGTACGACCTGACGGAGATCCTCGAGAAGCGCAAGGAGCTGGACGCGGTCGGGATGACGAAGATCGGCGAGCGCTTCTTCACCTCTCTCGGCTTCGATCCGCTGCCGCAGTCGTTCTGGGAGCGCTCGATGTTCACGCAGCCGCGCGACCGCGAGGTGGTCTGCCACGCCAGCGCCTGGGACATCGACGACGTCGAGGACCTGCGCATCAAGATGTGCATCGAGAAGACGGCGGAAGACTTCAACACCATCCATCACGAGCTGGGACACAACTTCTACCAGCGCGCGTACAACCGCCAGCCGTTCCTCTACAAGAACAGCGCGAACGACGGCTTCCACGAGGCGGTCGGCGACACGATCGCGCTGTCGGTGACCCCGGCGTACCTCGTCAAGATCGGCTTCCTGGACAAGGAGCCGCCCGCGTCGGCCGACATCCCGCTGCTGCTGCGCGATGCGCTCGACAAGATCGCCTTCTTCCCGTTCGGCATCATGATGGACAAGTGGCGCTGGGGCGTCTTCTCCGGCCAGATCACGCCGGCGAATTACAACGAAGCCTGGTGGGCGCTGCGCCGGCAGTACCAGGGCATCGCGCCGACCGGCACGCGCGGCGAGGACCTCTTCGATCCGGGAGCGAAGTACCACATCCCGGCGAACGTGCCGTACGCGCGCTACTTCCTGGCGCGCATCCTCCAGTTCCAGTTCCATCGCGCACTCTGCCAGGAGAGCGGCTACCAGGGTCCCCTCAACCGCTGCTCGATCTACGGCAACAAGGAAGCGGGTGCGAAGCTCGCGAAGATGCTGGAGATGGGGATGAGCCGCCCGTGGCCGGACGCGCTGGAGGCGCTGACCGGCCAGCGCCAGATGGACGCGACGGCGGTGGTCGATTACTTCCGCCCGCTGGTGGACTGGCTCGAGGTGCAGAACCGCGGCAAGGAATGCGGCTGGCGATAACGTGCCGCGAAGCGTCGCCATCGTCTTCGAGCAGGACTACGCCGCGAGCCTCGGGAAGCTCGCGTTCCGGACGCCGGTGTGGCTGGTCGATACACCGGCCAACCGGAGCGCCGCGGAAGAGGCGTGGCGGGATGCGGTTGAATGGCCGCACATCAGCGTCACGCTCTTCCGCGCGCAGGACGACTGGAAGACGCTCCTGGAACAGGTGGAGCTGCGCGAGCGCAACATCGAAACGCTCGAGGTGATCGGCAGCGCGATGGATACGGCCACACACGCGACGCTCGTCGAAGCGGGGTTCACCCGCTTCGACGAGTCGCCGTCAGGGTTCAGGGCGAAGCGCGTTTGAGCTTCGTGCCGCTCACAGCGTGATCCGCTTCATCTTGCCCCGATCGCGCACGATCAGCGGTGCGCCCGCGGGCGTGACTTCGCGGCGCGGGTCGATGGCGTCGTAGCCGAAGACGTCCTTCTGCAGCGGATGCAGCCTGGACTCGTCGCGAATGGTCGCCCCGCTGTTTGCGTCGATGACGCGCAGGCGCGTGTTGTCGATAAACACCGGCGAGACCCCTTCCTCCCCCGTGTCTCCGACGAGAAGGATGCGCCCTCCCTCGACCTCGCGGATGAGCCGGATGGCCGGCATGCCCGGCAGCGGGACCTGGCGCTGCAGGACGAGGTCGGCGCCGTGGATCGAAAGCGTCTTCGCGGCGCGTGTGTTCAGCGTGGCGATCCGGCCGTCGCTGAGGATGAGGCCGAAGACGCTTTTCGCCTGCATGCCGAACGATCCGATCCGCACGCCGGTCCGGCCGTCGAACACCAGCAGCTCGCTGCCTTCCGCGGTGGCCGACCGCGCCAGCAGCCGCGAGCCGTCCGGACCGGCAATGAACCACAGCCTCCCGGTCGTCGAGAAGGTGCCGGTCTTCGCCAGCTTCTTCGCGCGCACGTCCAGTTCGTAGATGTCGGACTGCCGCTCTCCGCTCACGTAGAGGCGCAGCAGGTCGGAGGTCACGAAAAATGCGCGGACCTGGCCGGAAGGCAGCCGCGCCGCCGCCAGTGTCCGTCCGTCGGCGAGCGCTTCGATCGTCACCATGTCTCTGGTGAGGATCGCGACACGCTTCATGTCGTCGCTCGGCACGAGGGTGGCGTTTGGCGGCACGGTGACCCGCGTGGGTGTGCTCTCCACCCCTTCCGGGTTCATGGTCAGCACGTCCAGCTCCCGTGTCTTGCGCACATGCCCCACGTGACGCCGCCCATCGCGTGTCCAGAAACCGCCCCACCACATCTCGTTCGCCGGGATGCGCTGGTACTCGCCGGTCGCGACGTTCTTGAAGAATGCCGCCTGGTAATCGCCGCGGTTCTTCGCCATGCCGGACGTGACCACCCAGTCCGAGTTCGGCACCTGCATGGCGTAGACGCGCATCCAGAGGTCGTCCGGCGTGGCCGACACGACCCACAATACCGCCGCGCCCGCGATGGCAAGCATCCCCGCCGTCGCGCCCCAGAGGAACTTCGACAGCTCGCGGTGGTTCGCGCGCGGGTCGATCCGGCCGCGCGAGAGCTGCCACGCACCGGCGGCGATCAGGATGACGAGACCGCCGAGCGTAAGTGACCAGAGGAGGATGTCGGTCAGCTTCCCAGCGAGGCCGTCCGTCAGAACGCGCAGCATCACGGAGACGAGCGTTCCTGCAATCGCGCAGGCGACGACATCGGCGAAGACGATTGCCGACCGCGAACGGAGCATCGTCGCCGCAGCGTGACTGACGAGAAAGAGCGTCAGCGCGGCCAGCGCAAAGTACCCGAGGGTGCGGATGAGGCGCGGCGTCTCATCGCCGCTGCCGAGGAGCACCGGCACGAGGATGATCGCGGCCGAGAGGGCGAGCGTTGCCAATCCTCCTGCCAGCTTCCCGAACCAGATCGCGCGCTCGCTGACCGGTTTGCCGAAGAAGAAGGACATCCGCTTTTCCACCAGCTCGCGACCGACGAATGTGGCTCCGAGGAGCAGCGCCAAGCCCGAGACGTAGCAGACCGCGACGAACGCTCCGCTCCAGGCCACGGCCGACGACCGGCCGTAGCGCTGGACCTCCGGCATGAGCAGGACCGCGTACGGAATGATCGCGAGGATCGCCGCGGTGAGGAAGATGGAACGGCGCCCGTTCAGCTCGCGCGCCGCAATTGCCAATGCTTTGTTCATGACTGATCTCCCACGACCGCGATGAAAATTTCTTCGAGAGATAGCGCCTCGATCTGTGCCGCCTGGAACCGTTCCGGCGATTCCTGATAATCGCTGACGATCGCCTCGGCGCCGCTGCTCCCCCAGCTCCGCATGGCGATCGCACCCGACTCCACCGCCACCGGCCGCTGGGCGTAGCGGATGCGGCGGAAGCGTGCCTTGACCACTTCCAGCTCTTCCTCCAGCACCACCCGTCCTTCGCTCATGATCGCGATCCGGTCCGCGATCGCTTCGACACCGGCGAGATCGTGCGTGGTCAGCACCACGGTGATGCCGCGGTCGGCGAGCTCGGAGATCACTTCCTCGAAGAGCGACTTGCGCGCGACGACGTCGAGGCCGAGGGTGGGATCGTCGAGGATCAACAGCTCGGGCGAGTTGGCCAGGGCCAGCGCGAGCCCGACCTGCTTCTTCTGCCCTTTCGACAGGTCGCCGAAGCGCGCATGCGCGTCGATGCCGAAGCGGCGCAGCCGCTGGTCGACCGCCTCCTGCGACCAGCGCGAGTAGAGCCGGCCGCAGAAGCGGGAGAGCTCGGCCACCCGCATCTGCGGCGGCGCATCCGCTTCCTCGCTGACCACCCCCACCCGCTCCATGAGCGAGGCGCGGTGTTTCCAGACGTCTTCGCCGAAGAGCGTGATGCTGCCGGCCTGCGGCTTCTGCTGGCCGAGGAGACAGCGCACAAGCGACGACTTGCCCGCGCCGTTGCGTCCGAGGAGCGCGTACACCGCGCCACGCGGAACAGTGAGCGAGGCGTTGTCGACCGCCACGCGTTTGCCGTAGCGGACCGTAATGCCGCTGGCCTGGAGTGCATTCTCGTTCATGCGTTTCTCCTGTGCTCGTTGCTGAGTTTTTCGAAGCTGGTCTCGAGCTCGCCGACCGCCTCGGCGAGGTCCACGCCGACGGACAGCGCCGTGCTGGCGTAGCGCGTGGCCGCGTCGCGGAGCTTCTCGTTGCGCTCGGACTTCTTCGCTTGCGTGGGGCGGTCGGAGACGTACGTCCCTTCCCCCCGCTTGACGATCAGCACGCCCGTTTCGGTGAGCCGCTGATACGCGCGGGCGACGGTGTTCGGGTTGACGCGCAGGTCGTGCGCGAGCTCGCGGACGGACGGGATGGCTGCACCGGGGTCGAGCGCGCCGAGGGCGATGAGGCGGCGCACTCCCTCCTCGATCTGCCGCCAGATCGGCGCGGCGTCGGATGGATTGATGGCGAACATGGCTATGGAACCTTCCAGAAGCGCGTGCGGCCTTCGTGAGTGATGACCGCGTCGTCGCCGAGGGATGTGAGCTCGCCGGCTTGCGACCAGGTCCCGGGGGAGAACTCGCCGTCCGCACCGGCGCTGACGAGAAGGAACCCGTTTTCGGTGGCCTCGTAGCGATAACGGTTACCCCAGGCGTCATGTGTGAGCGCACGATCGATGTAGACCGGCTCGACCGCGGTGCGCGCCGCGTCGAGGTCGCCCCGCGGGAAGGAGTGGTAGTCCTTCTGCCGCGCCGTCAGGGCGATGCGCCAGTAGTCCATCTCCCTCGCCGTAGCACGCGCACGCTCAGCGTCGGTCTGTGGCGTTTCGCCCGCTTCGAGGGCGAAGGAGAGGAGCAGGTTCAGGATGAAGAGAATTGTCTGCACGGTGTATCCGCCTCGCTGTACTAGATGACTAATACAGTAAGTCGGTACACCGGGGTTGTCAAGGCGGATTGAGGATTGAGGATGAAGGATTGAGAATTCAGCTCTCCTCAATCCTCAATTCTCGTCCCCGCCGGCCCACTCCAGCACCGGCTCGAGCCATTCCGGCAACGGACGGTAGAGGAAGCCGTGGCCCAAGCCAGTCTCGAGCACCAGTTCGCGGCCGCGAAGGTGGGCGGCGTCCGGTCCACCGCCCGTCCAGGCGGGGCAGTCGCTGCTCGGAACATCGCTCTCTTCACGAATCGAGAGCAGCCGCCCGCTCGGGTACGTCCCCTCTTCCGCCGCGACCGCCGGCGCACCCACCGAGAGACATGGCCCGAGCAGCGCAAAGCGGACGTCCGGCTCCTGCAGCCGCGCCGCCACCCGAAACGCGATCCCCGCCCCCATCGACGCGCCGACGACGGTGATCCGGTCTGCCGGCACTCCCGACCTCATGAGCTGCCGCACCTGCTGCACGACCGCATCCGCAGCGCCGCTGACCGTCGCGTCCTTCGGACGCAGCTTTGCGGAGACGACGAAGCCGCGCTTCCGCAATGCGGCCGCGATCTCGTCCAGCTCGTAGTAGCCATGTTCGAGGTGCCGCGGCCGCCGGCTCTGCTGCTCCTGCACGATGCGGCCGTGGAGATAGACGAGGTGCCGCGGCGCCGCAGCAGGCGGGTTCTGCGCGGACGCGCAACCGGCGACCAGCAGCGCCGCGACCAGTACGCGGATGACGTTCATCGCATCCATGCTAGCGGATCGGCGTCATCCCGACGGTTTCCGGTGAGCGAAACGCGGCTCACCATGAGGCAATTGCCCCTCACGATGCTGCCCTACTTCAGATACGTCGCGAACCACTCCACCCACCTGCGGTCGATGTCCAGCTGGTGGACCGGGTCCTCGGGGCTGTGGCCGCCGAGGGGGTAGGCGATGAAACGGGCGGTCACGCCGTTGTCGCGGAGGGCGCGGAACATGGCGAACGATTCGGTGACCGGGACGCGGGCGTCGCCGGTGTTGGAGAGGATGAGCGTAGGCGTCTTGATGTTCCCCGCGTAGGTGATCGGCGACTGCTCGAGGTAGCGCTTCATGTTGTCGCCGACGTACGGGGAGCCCCAGGTGTGGCGGCGCTGGATGTTGAAGTCGCCGAGGTTGTAGCTGTCGAGGAAGCTGTTCACGGCGGCGCCCGAGACCGCGGCCTTGAAGGACGCCGGGTAGTGGCCGATGAGCCACGAGGTCATCATCCCGCCGTACGACCAGCCGCCGACGGCGATGCGCGTCTCGTCGATGAAGCCGAGCTTCTTCACCGCCTCCACGCCGGCCATGACATCGCGGCCGGGTCCCGCTCCCGCGTCCATGAGGATGGCGCGGGTGACGCGGTTGCCGAGGTTGTCGCTGCCGCGATAGTTGGGCATGAACACCACCCACCCCTGCGCCGCGAAGAGCTGCGGCGACCAGGAGAACGCGACCGTCGATGAGGAGCGCGGCCCGCCGTGAATGTGCAATACGAGCGGGTACTTTTTCGCCGGATCGAAGTCCGGCGGAGTGACGAGGACGCCATCCAGGTCGTAGCCCTCGTTCGAGAAGGTGATGCGGCGGACGCTTCCGAGCTCGCGCGTCTCGAAGAATCCGTTGAAGTCGGTCAGGCGGCGCGGCTTCGCGGTCGCGGATGCGAGGTAGTACAGCTCGCGCGGCCTCCGCGGCGTCGAGGCGATGAGGGCGATCGCACCGTCGCGGCCAACGTTCGCCTCGATCCAGTACGGCGCGGCCGGCTCGAGGTCGCCGAGGTCGAGACGGCGGGCGGCGTCCCCATCCAGCGGCTGCAGCCAGAGGGCGGTGGACGTCTGCTCGTGTGCGCCCACGAGCAGCGACTTGCCGTCCGGCATCCAGATGGCGCGGTAGAGGTTGCGGTCGAGCGTCCCGAGCTCCTTCCCGGTGCCGCCGCTGGAGGGGACGAGCCAGAAGCGGTTCTCGCTCCCCAACTCACCCTGATGCGCGTGCATATAGGCCACGGTGCGGCCGTCGGGAGAGAGGATCGGCTGCGTCTGCTGCGTCTCGGCGGTGGCGAGCGTGCGAATGTCGCCGCTCGCGACGTCGACCAGCGCGACGCGCGCGCGGTCGCCGGCGCCGGAGTGCGGGCTCTCGACGCGGGTGAAGGCGATGCTCTTGCCGTCCGGCGACCAGTTGATCGGCGACGGCAGCGGTCCCGGCGGACGCGCCACCGGCAGGCTCCAGGTGCCGCTGGTCAGGCGTCTCGCTTCCCCGGCCGCCTCTTTAGCGGGAACGTCGATCACCCACAAATGCGACGGCAGCACCTCGGCCGTGATCAGGTAATCGTTCTCGAAGATCTCGAACGAGCGGTTGTGCTTCTCGGCATCGCTCTTCTTCGGCGGCTCGTCTGCCGTGACGTACGCCATGCGGGTGCCGTCGGGGCTCCAGGCGAACTGCTGGATGCCGTTCGGCGCGTCGGTGAGCTTGCGCGCGTCGCCGCCGGTCATCGACATGATCCACACCTGCCGCTTTTCGCCGGCGTTGGCGAGGAAGGCGAGCCGCTGCCCGTCCGGCGACCAGCGCGGCTGTGCGAGTCCCCGGCGCTCGCTCGTGAGCGGCCGCTGCGCGCCGGTAGCGACGTCCACCAGGACCAGCTCGGCGTCGTTCCGGTTGTCCTTGAGGTTCGGACGCGAAACGAGCACGACCGCGGACTTGCCGTCGGGCGACAGTTGCGGATCCGAGACGTTGACCATGCGCGTCCGGTCGGCGAACTGCAGCTTCTCGGCGTAAGCGGCGGAGGCGGCAACGATGGCGAGCGCGAGCAGAAGTTTCCGCATGCGCGCAAGAGTAGCAAACACAATCCCGCCACATTCGCGCCGCGATGAATCCCGGCACGATCCTCGCGATAGGCGTATTGCAGATGCCTACTGTCATGGCTATGGAAGCCGATTTCGAGACCAACTACCGTCTGGAGCGCTGGATCGCTTTGTTCCTCGCTCTGCTGTTCTTCGTCCCCTTCATCGCCAACGCGCAGGAATCGCAGCTCGCGCTGGTCTGCAGCGGCAACACGGCCTTCCTGCAGCGGACGAGCAACGCCCCTGCGAACGCGTTCGTGATCGACGACCCCCGTCTCGTGGCCGGCCCGATCGAGCAGGCGCTCTGCTCCGACGTTGCCGTTCCGACGCCGGTGAAGGTGTTCGGGTCGACGCTCGACTACCGCTGCGGCGAGGCGGACGATGAAGGGATCATCGAGTGCGTGCTCGAGCTGGACGGGCAGCCGCTCGCGAAGCGGGTTGCGTTCGAGACCGAGCAACTCCAGGTGCGGGTCAGCTTCGCCGGCGATCTCGATCGCGACGGACGCCTCGACCTCCTGGTGGACGTGGCGCGCAACCGCTTCGACTACAGGCCGGCGCTCTTTCTCTCCTCGCCTGCTCCGGCCGGCGAAGCAGTGCTGCGCGTCGCGGAGCTGAGCCACTCGTCGCGCAACAGGCCGTAACAGACGACGTCGAGGTATTCGCCCCACTTGCAGACGTGGCGGCGCATCGTTCCTTCGTAGACCATCCCGAGCTTCTGCAGTACCCGTCCCGACGCCTCGTTGCGCGCGTAGTAGCCGGCGTAGATGCGCTCCAGGCCGAGGTCTTCGAAGCCGTGGCGGATCAGCTCCGCGGCCGCTTCCGAGGCGTACCCGCGCCCCCAGTACGGCACGCCGATCCAGTACCCGATCTCCGCGATCCGCTCCCCTTTCATCATCAACCCGATCGAGCCGATGAGCTCCTCGCCGGCCGCGGCGGCGAAGTTGTGCAGCATCCCGTTCTCAAACTCGTCCCGCTGCGCCACGATCCAGGCCTCGGCTGCCCCATCGGGGTACGGATGCGGCACCGTGAGCGTGTTCAGCGCCACCTCGCGCGCGCTTGCAAGCCGCTGCACGGCCGGCGCGTCGGTGTCCTGGAAAGGGCGAAGGATGAGGCGGGAAGTGCGGAGGGTGGGCTGCTGCGTCATACGGGGAAAGTTTAACGCGCTCGCGCACCTGTTATCCGCAGCAGTTCCCGCACCCGTCTCGCGATCTCTTCTTCCGCGTCGACGCCGATGTCGCGGTCGCGCTCCGCGGCATCGAGCAGCGAGCGCAAGGCGAGGTAAGCGTCGCCGCGGTCGGATTGCTCGCGGACGTCGATGCGCAGGCGCTCGTCGATCTTTGCGCGGATCTCGGCCGGCGTCGCATCCTCGACCAGCTCGCGTACCTTGCGGCGGAGGCGCAGCTCCGCGTTCACGCGCGGAATCGCGATCAGCATCACCGTCACCAGCGCACCGGCCACCGTGACCCAGTACCACAACGTTCTATCGGGCACCTGCGGCTCAGAGGGCGGAGGCCGATCCGCGACCGGCGTCCGCGCCATCACCGCGTTCACGAACGACACACCGCATCGCAGCTCCCGGCGCGAAGCGGTTGCGGGATCGAACACGCGCATGGTCAGCGGCGGGATGGTCATCGGCGCGGATGCGGACGGGAAGATCAGGTATCGCCACTGCCGCGCCATTCCGAACGACGCGTCTTCGCGCGACACCGTGACGTCGCCTCCCTCGACCTGCACGCGTCCCGCGACCTCACCGTCGAACCGTGGCGGCGTCGCCGCGCGTACGTTTCCGACCCCGGCCAGCGTCACGTTCAGCACAACCGGCCCATTGTTGCGCTGCACCGGCGTCGCGCAGAGGAGCGACAGGTCGCCGACTGCATCCACCGGCGGGCCGGGAGGCAGCGGCTTCACCAGCACTTGCAGCGACGCGGATGTGAAGTTGGTCTCCACCAGCTCTCCTTCGAACATCGCAAAAGGTCCGCCGCGCACGCGCCGCATGACGGCCGCTTCGACCGACAGGCCGCCCACCACCAGCGCGCCGCTGCGCAGTGGAAAGAGCGTCACCCGCCGCACCGGCAGCCGCTGCATGATCGTGTCGCCGACATACACCCGCTCCGGCTGCTCGCTCCTCGGCCGCTCCTCGGACCAGAAGTCGGCGAGCTTCGGGATCGAGACCACGTGCCACTGCTGCACGGATGCCGCGTTGTACAGCCACCAGGTGACGAGCACCGGCTCACCGACGAAGACGCTGCTTTTGTCGAGCTCCGCGATCACGAACAGCGGATCGCGTCCTGTGGCCATCAGCTCCCGCAACACCGTCACTGCGTCATTCGACCCCGAGGCTGTATCCGGCAGCACCTGCACCGCGATCGCGGCGAGCGTGTCGCGCTGCCCGTCCGGCGCGGTGAGCACGAGCGGCCCTACCTGCGCCGGCCCGGACTCGACGGGGCGTGCGCGATGGCGAAACACCTTCCGCCGCACGACCTGCCCGTTGATCCAGGCAAACTCCGAGGAGACCCAGGGGTCCCCGACGATCTTCAGGTTGCGCACGGGAACGTCGACCGCGTCGGCACTGGCGAACGACCCTTCCAGCGAGATCGTGATCGTGAGCAGGTCGTTCGCCTGCAGGGAGCGCTTGTCGACCATCAGGTCGTTCGCCGCCGCGTCGAAGGCGAGCAGCAGCAGGAGCCACGACCACCTCACCACCCCACACGCCCTTCGGGGGCCCGCCCTTTCATCCGGCGCAGCTCTTCCTGCTCCTGCTGCTGGACGCTGCGCAGCAGCGCCTCGAGATCGACCTGGCCCGGCTGCGGCTTCTGCTGCCCGCCCGGCGAGGGCTGCTGCTGCTGAGGCGGTTGCTGCTGCTGTCCCTTCTGGTCCTGCTTGCCGCTCGCGCCGCTCTGCTGTTGCTTCTGCTCCCGGCGCATCAGCGCGATCTCCAGGTTGCGCTTCGCCGCCGCATGGGACGGATTCGCCTTCAGCGCGTCGACGTAATCGCGCACGGCGTGATCGAGCGCTTTCGCCGCCAGCGCACTGTTCCCGCGATTGAACAGCGCATCGGCACGCAGTTCCGGATCTCGAATCGCGTCCGCCAGCCGCGCCGATCCCTGTTCCCGCTGCCCCGCCGCGATCTCCGCGGTGCCGAGGTTGAACGCGCCGCGCGCCGACGGCGCCAGCTCCTGCGCTTTCGCGAACGAGCGCACGGCCTCGGCGTACTGCTTCGCCTCATACGCCTTCGTCCCACGCGCCCCAGCGGCATGCGAGTTGGTCTCACGAACGAAGTCGCCCAGGCCAGCAAACCCCAAAAGCCAAACGCCCAACGCCCAACGCCCAATCACTCGGCACCTCGATTCAGCAGCGAGCCCGCGAAGACCAGCGCCAACGCGAACGCGAGCGGCCACTGATAGCGGTCCATCGGCACGCGCGCCTGTGTCTCGCGGTTCGTGGCGGCACCTGCCTTGCCGAGCAGCGCATCGAGCGCGCGCTCGGCGAACGGGTTCTCGAGGAACGTACCGCCGGTGCCGGCCGCGATCTCGGTGAGGATCTCGCTGCGGGCGTGCGTCGTCACCACGTCGCCGCTCGAATCGCGCATCGGTCCGTTCGTCGTGGGGATCGTGCTCCCCTCGCCGCTGCCGATCATGATCGTCGAGACCTCCACGCCGCGCGCCTTCGCCTGCCGGATCGCCTCGGACGCACGCGCCGCCTGATCCTCGCCGTCGCTCAGCACCACGATGTCCGCCTTGCGCACGGTGTCGCTTTCGATGAGCCGCAACGCGGCGATGATCGCACTGCCGAGGTCGGAGCCGGGCACGCCGATCTCCCCCGGCACAATCGTATCGATCAGCGAGATCACGGCCGCGGAGTCGGTGGTGAGCGGCGAGACCACTTCCGGCGACGCTTCGAAGACGATCAGCGCCACGCGCCCCTCCTGCTCCTCCGCCAGCCGCGCCGCAATCGCTTTCGCCGCGCTCAGCCGCGACGTGCCGACGTCCTCCGCAGCCATGCTGTTGGAGACGTCGATGGCGAAGACGCGGTTTGCCTCGCGCGCGATGATCGGCACGAGCGTGTAGCCGGCGTAGGGTCCGGCGAGCGCCAGCAGCGCCAGCGCAACGCCGGCGGCGATCAGCCACGGCCTCAGCACGCGTGCAGGCAGCGTGGCACCGCGCAGGCGCTCCGTGGCGAAGCGGCGCGCGACGCGGGTGCGGGTGCGCTCGCGCGCCAGCAGGAACGCCAGCAGGACCGGCACGAGCGCGAGAAGCCACAGCAGCTGCATCCGGCTGAAGCTCATGCCGGCACCTTCATCCAGAACGTCTCCCCGCCCAGGAGCGCGAGGGCGAGCAGGGCCAGCCCGGCGGCGAGCGGATAGCCGTACAACTCGTCGATCTGCTCCCGCTTCGGCGACGTGAGCCGGGTCTTCTCGAGCGCGTCGATCCGCTGCAGCACGCGTGCGAGCGCACGCGGCTCGGTGGCGCGATAGAACTCGCCGCCGGTCATCTCGGCGATCGCGCTCAGGGTCGGCTCATCGAGCTCGCCGCGGATATGGGTGTAGATCGTCTCGATCTGGCCGGTGAACGGATTCTCTCTCTTCACCGGCAGCGGCACCGGTCCTTCGCTCCCGACGCCGATCGTGTAGACCTTGATCCCGCTCTGCGCGGCCAGCTGCGCCGCGACCCGCGGCTCGATCGAGCCGGAGTTGTTCACGCCGTCCGTGACCAGGATGATCACGCGGCTGCGCGTCCTGGACGTGCGCAGCCGGTTCACCGAGGTGGCGAGCGCGTGCCCGATGGCGGTCCCGTTCCCATGTTCCCCGAGCTCGGCACGGTCGAGAATCCCCTCGGTGATCCGCCGGTCGTACGTGATCGGGACGCGCGTCGCCGCGCGGCTGCCGAACGTCACCAGCCCGATCCGGTCGTCGATCCGGCCGCGGATGAACTGCGCGATCAGCTCGCGCGCCACCTCGAAACGGTTGCGCGGCCGGAAGTCCTCCGCGGCCATGCTCCCCGAGGCATCGAGCGCGATGACGATGTCGATCCCGAACCGGTCACTCGCCGCCAGCCGGACCACCCGCTGCGGCCGCGCCAGCGCCACGATGAGCAGCAGCAGCGCCAGGAGCTCGAACAGGAACGGAATCCCCGAGGTGACCGCGCGGAAGCTGCGCGTCCTGCCGACGAGCGAGAGCGAGGAGAAGCCGAACGCCCCCATCCGCGCCCGACGGTCGCGCACGACCAGCACGATGCGCGCGATCACGAGCGCCGCAAGTGCGAACCAGAGAGGATGGGCGAAGCGGGTCATATTTGGAGTGAGGTGACCGCAGTCACCGCTTTCCTCCCGAGTGCCGAGAGCGTCGGTTCTGCGAGTAAAAGCGGTGACTGCGGTCACCGCACTCCAAAACTTTTTCACTCATGACGCCAGCTCCAGGGCTCGACTGGCCACCTCGTCGAAATCCTTCGGTTCCGCTCCCCACGGCGAGAACTTTTCGCGGTCGCCCTGCCTGAGGATGTCCACCACGATGCGGTCGTCCTCGCGCAGGCGCGGGACCAGCTCGGTGGTGGTGAGATCGCTGCGGAGCTGCGGGCGCGTCGCCGCGAGATAGGCGCGGGTCTCGTCGGCGAGCTTCGCCCACCGCTTCGCCTGCGACGGGTCCTCCCGCAACGCGAGCACCGCGCGCCGGAAACGCTCCTCCGGCGCGAGCAACGGCTGCGACGGCAGGACCTCGGCCGTCTTCTTCGCACGGCGCCATACCGCGAGCCACGCCGCGAGCGCGCAGAGGGCCGCAATGGCGATGGCGATGAACGGCGCGCGCGGATACGGCACCTCGCGCGGCGGGACGAGCGGCGCGGGCGCCAGTTGATCGTTCGGCGCGAGCACCGACTGCACCGGGACCTTGAGGTTCTTGAAACGGACGTTGCCGGTGACGCCGCTGAGCGCGAATGGTTTCGGCACGAACGTGCGCACCACCACTCGGTTCCCCGTGCGCGACACGACCTCGTACTCCGGCGACGCGTCGAGCGTCACCGGCGCGGCGAACTCGATCGCGATCAGGTCGCCGACCTTCGGCGCCGGCGGCTGGAACGTGGCCGTCACGAGGGCGAGAACGATCAGGATCAATCGCGCCTCCGGCCGGCGTGCCTGAGCGCACGTTCGCGGAAGAAGCGCAGCAGCTCGCGCTCGTACGGCACCGCCGTGGACACGGTGAGGTGATCGACGGCCGCGCTGCGGAAACGGCGCGTGAGAATCTCCCGGCGCTGCGTCGCGCGCCGCGCGACGTCCGACTTGCGCAGGTCGACCAGCATCGCCTCCCCCGACTCGAGATCGACGATGCGCGCCAGTCCGCGGTCGGGAAAGCGCTCTTCCCGCGGATCGACGATCGGAATGGCGATCACGTCATGCTTGCGATTGAGCCGGTTCAGCGACTTCTCGAAATGCAGGTCCAGAAAGTCGGACAGCACGAGCACCACCGCGCGCCTGCCTCCAACGCGTTCGAGGAAGCTCGTGGCGTGATCGAGATCCGCCTCCCCTCCCGGCCCGCTCATCGCCGCCTCGACCGCCGCACGCACCAGCACCTGCGCGTGGCCGCGCCCTCGACGCGGGGGGATGAAGGTGCGGATGGTGTCCGAGAAGAGGAGCAGTCCCGCGCGATCGGAGTTCTCGACCGCGGAGAAGGCGAACACCGCCGCCAGCTCCGCCGCGATGTCGCACTTGCGCCAGTCGACGGAGCCGAACTTCATCGAGCCGGAGACGTCTACCGCCACGATGATGGTGAGATCGCGCTCCTCGACGAACTGCTTCACATGCGGCACGCCGCTGCGCGCCGTGACGTTCCAGTCGATGGTCCGAATGTCGTCCCCGGGCATGTACTCCCGCACCTGCGCGAACTCGATCCCGTGCCCATGAAACGCGGAGTGATAGTCCCCCGCGAACCCGGCCCGGATCAGCCGCGCGGAGAGCAGCTCGAGATCGCGCACGCGGCGGACGAGCGGGGCTCGGAGGTCGGGGTGTTTGCGTTTGAAGAACATGGGACTTGGCGTTAGGCGTTAGGCATTCGGGGCGTGTCGCCCGGGCGATAGGCCCCAAAAGCCCAACGCCCAAAGCCCCACGCCATGTTCACGGCACCGCCACCGCGCCCAACACCTGGTCGATGAGCCGGTCCGCGGTCATCTGCTCCGCCGCCGCTTCGTAGCTGAGGACGAGGCGGTGGCGCAGGACGTCGTGGGCGACTGCTTTCACGTCCTCGGGGACGACGTATTCGCGTCCTTCGATGAATGCGTGCGCCTTCGATACGTGCGCCAGGGCGAGCGTCGCGCGCGGGCTGGCGCCGAAGGCGATGTGGTGCGAGATGGCGCCCAGCCGGTACTCGGACGGCTTCCGGGTCGCGGTGACGAGCTGCACGATGTAGCGGCCGATCCGCTCGTCGGTGTGTACTTTTGCGGCGAGGTTCGCGATCTCGCGGATCTCCGCCAGGCCGAGGACTTTCTGGACGGTGACGTTCTCCCGCATCGGATTGAGATAGAGGCCGAGGATGCGCAGCTCTTCGTCCGCGGCGGGATAGTCGACCTTCAGCTTCATCACGAAGCGGTCGACCTGCGCCTCCGGCAGCGCATACGTCCCTTCATGCTCGATCGGGTTCTGCGTGGCGATGACGAGGAACGGATCGGGCAGCGGGTACGAACGATCGCCGATCGTCACCTGCCGCTCCTGCATCGCCTCGAGCAGCGCGCTCTGCACCTTGGCCGGCGCGCGGTTGATCTCGTCGGCGAGCACGAGGTTCGCGAAGATCGGCCCGAGGCGCGCGTTGAACGTGCGGCCGGCCGGGTCGAAGATCTGCGTGCCGGTGATGTCCGCCGGGAGCAGGTCGGGCGTGAACTGGATGCGCTTGAACGACGCGTCGATCGCCCCGGCCAGCGTCTTCACCAGCAGCGTCTTGGCGAGGCCCGGCAATCCTTCGATGAGCACGTGTCCGCGCACCAGGATGGCGATGACGAGCCGGTTCAGCACCGTCTGCTGCCCCACCACCGCCCGCCCCACTTCCGTGCGCAGCTTCGCGATCGTCGCCTGTGCGTTTTCGATTCCCTCAGTCATCGTCGGGAGTTTAGTATCCCTGCCGTGCGACCCAAGAAAAAATGGGGACAGAATTTTCTGCGGAACCGCGGAGCTGTTGACCGGATTGTTGCCGCGATCGAGCCGCAGCCGGACGAGGTCGTGCTCGAGATCGGCCCCGGTGAGGGAGTGCTGACGGAGAAACTTCTCCAGCTCGGCAATCGCACGATCGCCATCGAGATCGACCCCGACCTGGCGGCGCGCCTGCGCGCGAAGTTCGGCGACCGGCTGGAGCTGCGCCACGAAGACGCGGTCGACGCTGAGCTGCCTTCAACGCCGTTTCGTGCGGTCGGCAACCTTCCCTACAACGTCGGCACCCCCATCCTCCGCCGCGTGATTGCCGACCCGAACTGCCGCCGCGCCGTCTTCATGCTGCAGAAAGAAGTGGCGGACCGCGTCGTCGCGAAACCGGGCAGCGACCCGTACGGCTATCTCACTTTGTACGTGCAGGCCTTCGCCTCGGCGAAGACCGTCATGACCCTCGATCCCCGCTCCTTCTACCCGCCCCCGAAAGTCCGCAGCGCCGTGGTCGTCCTCGATCCCCGCGATCCCGCCCTGACCTCCCCTCGCCAGGAGGTGATCGACGTCGTCAGCACGTCCTTCCGCATGCGCAGGAAGAAACTGGTCAACAACTTGACCGGCTGGCGCGAGCTGACGCGCGAACAGGTGCTGGCCGCGATTGCGGCCGCGGGACTCAGTGAGGACGTGCGAGCGGAGACGATGTCGCTGGCGGAGTTCGATCGGTTGAGCTCGCAGCTCGCAGCTCGCAGCTCTCAGGAGAGACGCTGAGCCGGCCGATATGCTCGGTCTCTCCTGCCTGCTGAGAGCTGTGAGCTGCGAGCTGACTCAAAACAGCCACGCATACCCCACCTTCACGAACACCGCGCGGTTCGTGCGCGTCAGGTCCCGCTCTCCCTCGTAGTTGTCCGAGTAGCCGGCCAGGAAGACGGTCTGGGCGTTGACGCGGTAGGAGAAGAGGAGTTGCGTCAGGAGGCGGCGTTCCACCTCGTCGAGCATGCGGTACTGGAGGATGGTGCGGACGAAGGCGCGGCGGCTGAAGTGGTAGAGGAGCCGGGCCTGCGGGAGGTGGAGGTCGAAGATGCGGGCGCCCGATTTCGTGTTCAGGACCTGGTAGTCGTAGGCGAGCTCTCCGCTGATCCGGCGGCCGAGGTTGATGTCGGCGGAGGGGGAGACGATGACGAAGTCGGCCTGCTGCGAGTTGTTGAAGTCGATCGTCTCGCCGGCGCGGATCTCCAGCCCGAGGGTGACGTCGCGGGAGGGTTCGAACTGGCCGGAGACGGAATAGCGGAAGTTCTGGTAGGTGGTCCCGTCGAAGAACTCCTGGTTCGGAGCGAGGTTGATGCTGATCTCCGACTGCCGCGGCCCCTGATAGGTGAAGTTGACGTCCCCGCCCCATTCGGTCCAGTTGCCGTCGTACTGGCGCGTGGTGTCGACGCCGCCGCCGATGAAGAGATTGCGGAACCAGCGGTCGGCTCCGCCGCGGATGCGCCGGTCGCCGCCGACGTTCGCGGCACGGACGCCCACCTGGTTCAGGAAGCCGCTGTCGGCGCGGAACTCCGGCGCGACCTCCGTGTATTCGCCGGACCAGGTCCAGTTCTGATCCGTATGAGAGTAGGCCGCGCGCAGTGCGTGTCCCGTGAACGGCGACGCGGAATCGGGATACGAGGTGCGCGAGCCGGCCACCTGCACGCGCAGTGAATCGCGCTCGCTGACGCGGTAGTACGAGTCGGCCGCCAGAACGTCGTTCGAATACTGCTCCCCTCGCCGCGTGGTCAGGAGTCCGCCGATGGTCCCCGAGGCGCCCCGCTCTGCGCGATAGCGGGCGAAGCCGGTGGTGGACTGGCCGGGGATGGTGACGACGCCGGACGAGTCGTCGTCCGGAATGAGGATGTTCGTGATCTCGTCGCGCGCGAAAAGGACGCCGTACAGGTGCGAACCGCTCTTGCCGGTGAGCTTCAGCCCCGCCGCCGGCTCGGCGATGTTGCGCGTGAAGACGAGCGGAAGCCGCGTCTCGAAGACGTCCGCCCCTTCCACGAAGAACGGGCGCCGCTCCGGGAAATACAGCGCGAACCGCGTGTTGACGTCGAGCTGCGCCGAGTCGGCCTCGACCTGCGAAAAGTCGGGGTTGATCGTCGCTTGGAGCGAGGTTCCGGGCGTCATCGCCCAGCGCGCGGAGACCCCGGCGTCCAGCGCGTCATCGTTGGTGCCGGTGAGCGTGGGGGTGACTTCGATGTTGCGGCCGCTCTCCGGGATCGTGAAGCCGTGCAGGTCCTCGAACTGGCAGACCAGGCAGTCGCGGTTCAGGTCCGTGCGCATCGAGCGCAGCCGGTGCTGTACGTCGCGCGGCCATTCGCGCACCGCCAGGAACCCCCACGTCTGCGGGCCCTGCGTGGACGGGATGCGCAACTGCTGCAGCGGGACCGCGATCTCGACGACGTAGCCATCGCCGGTCACCCTTCCCGCCGAGTCCCAGATCGCGTCCCACGAAAAGTCCTCGGTTCCCTCGACGTCGCTGTTGATCGCGTCGATCTGCACGCCGAGGGGGTTGACGCGGAACTGGTACGCGCGCCGGTCGTCGTTGAACGGGTCGAGGTAGAACCCCACCACGTCATCCTCGGTGGCCGCATCGCGCTCGTGATACCGCGCGCGGATGCGCCCCGGCTGCGGGTCCTTGGCGCGGAAGGCGATGTAGAGATTGCGCTCGTCGTACGTCACCAGCGCCTCCGTCTCCACCGGCGCGGCGATGTTGTCGGACGGGTACCACTCGTACGCCACCGGCAGCGGAGTGGCCGCCGCCCACGCCGGCTCGTCGAGCTGCGCGTCGATGTGGATGGGGGCATTCGCCGGAGACACTTCGAGCACTGCTGCCAGGATCAGCGCAAACATGGACACCCCTGTCTTCTTCTGGAGCGGTTACTCGGTCGCGCCGGCCGCGAGCAGCATGCGCTCGATCTCGCGGTGGCCGCCGCGGCGCGCCTGGTTCAACGGCGTGCGCCAGTGCGGCAGGTCGTCGGAGTCGAAGACGAAGACGCGCGCGTTGACGTCGGCCCGGCGCTCGATGAGCAGGCGCACGACTTCCGTGCGTCCGAGCCGCGACGCCGTGATGAGCGCGTTCTCGTCGCCGGCGACCACTTCATCGATGCGCGCGCCACGCCGCAGGAGCAGGTCGACGATCTCCGTCTCCCCGGATGCGGAGGCGGCGATGAGCGGGTTGCCGTCGCCGAGTGACGGAACGTTCGGATCGGCGCCGCGATCGAGGAGAAAGCGCACCGCGTCGACATGCCCGTTCTTCGCGGCGATCAGGAGCATCGTCCCGTCGCCCGGGAACGCTGTGTCGATGTTCCCACCGCGATCGAGATACTCACCGAGCCTGCCGACGTCGCCACGCTCGGACGCGCGGATGACCTCTTCGCGGAAGAGCACCAGCGCCCCTCCGATGGCCCCCGCCACGCCCTCTTCGATGGCCTGGTCATTCACCCCCTCGGGCACCACTTCATCGGCCACCAGACGCAGCGTGCCGAACGCGGCGAGCGAGACCAGCATCACCAGTACAGCCGCCGCGGCAGCCGCGCGGCTGTGCGGACCCCGCCGCTGGCGGGGATCCAGGATCGCGTGCACGCGCTCGGCGAGCCGCGTCGGAGACGCCATCGGCAGCGCCGGCAGCGCGCGTCTCCGCGCCATGGACTTCGCGAGCAGGACCAGTTGCTCCGCGTACGTCGCGGAGTCGGAAGAGCGGACCACCGCGTCATCGCAGGCGCGCTCCGCCTCGACGCAGAGCCGCTGCCACGCCACCCACACCAGCGGATGCGGCCAGTAGAGCGCCGCCGCGACCCGCGCGACGAGCTGCACCGCCCAGTCTTCGCGCCGGACGTGCTCGAGCTCGTGCCGGATCGCGCGCGTCAGCTCCCCTGCCGACCATTCGCGCGCCGCCGCCGGCAACACGATCGTCGAGCGGATGAGCCCGAACGTCAGCGGGACGGCGATGCGGCTGGAGAGGACGACCAGGGTCGGCCGTCGGATACTCGCCCGTAGCGCGATCTCGTTCATCCGCGCGGTCCCTTCCAGCCAGACCTCGGAGGACCGCGCCAGCGCGCGCAGCCGGAGCACGCCGAGCAGGAGGCGCCCGAGGAGGAGGAACACCACCGCGGCGTATGCAGCGAGGAGGAGGTCAGCCGTCCTGATGGAGCGGCGCACGCTCGCCCCGCCGGTTTGCACCGGCATGAGAGGCTCGGCCGGCTGAACGCGCGCCGGTTCACCGGTGAGGACGAACGCCGCCGGCGCCTTCTGCACCGTGATGTCCACTGCCGGCGCAAATCTCTGCACGCCAGGCAACAGCAGCAGGAACAGGAACACCGCCGCCAGCATCAGGTGCCGCACGGAGGCGCGCGAGCGGCGGGCCGCCAGCACGAAGGTGAGCCCGAGCAACAAAACCACGGTCGACTTCAGGAGGATTGCAATCATCGTTCGCTCCGTTCCCTGCGCACGCGCTCGATCTGCCTGGTCAGCTCGTCCAGCTCGTCGTCGCTCCACTTCTCATCGCTCAGCAGCGCCGTCACGGCCTGCTCCTTCGACCCTTCGAAGAACACGTCCACCAGCCGCCGCAGCGCCGACTTGCGCGCCTTCCCGCGCGGCATGGTCGGCGAGTAGACGTACCGGAGCCCCTTCTCCTTGTGTTTGACGGCGCCCTTGGCCTCGAGTTTGGCGAGCATGGCCCGCACGGCCGAATAGCTCGGCGGATCGGAAAGCCGCTCCCGGATCTCCTCCGCCGAGGCCTCGTCGCCGACGGCGAAGATGACCTCGAGAATCTCACGCTCCCTGCGGGACAACGCCGGTTGTGTCATGAACGCAGCATAGTGCTACGTTTGTAGCATGTCAATGAGGAGGAGGGCGTCGGGCTTCAGGCGTCTGGGAGTTTGCGCGAGAAGGCACAGAAGCGTGACATTCCCTTCCCGTAAGCACCCCGTAAGCACCCCCTCGGATTATCCTTTTCGCCATGCTCAAACGCCTCCTTCTCCTCCTCGTCCTCGTCGCGGCTGCTGCGCCTTTGAGAGCCGCGTGCACCCTGCAGATGTCGGTGAGTTGTCAGAGCGGGTCCTGCGTCGCCACGACGGTCAACAGCGGCGGCAGCTGTTCCGGGCTCGTTTATTCGTTGTGGTTCAGCGATGCCGCAAACGTGCAGCTGAACGATCCGCACGTGAGCCTCGGCGGAGTCGACGAGTGCTTCGACTCCGGCGACTTCGGGGGCGGCGGAGCGGGAGGCGGGTTCGCGTTCTGCCTGGGCGAGTCGACCATCGGCGCGGGCCAGAGCTTCACGTCGAGCGTCGACGTCGGCGGCGCCGATGCCAGCAACATCTCGCTCTTCGCCATCACCTGGATCGGCACTCCCGACGGTGAGGAGATCGCCTCGGCGTACGCCTTCTCGAACGTCTCCGCGCCGACCTGCACGCCTATCATCAGCGCACCGCCGGTGACGCAGTCGGGCGTCGAGTACACCGTCAGCTGGACACCGGTCGCCGATCCGACCGCGCAGTTCATCGTCGAGGAATCGGGCAGCGCAGACTTCAGCACGAACACCACCCAGTTCCAGGTGAACGGCCTGTCGAAGACGTTCCGCCACGACGGCATGGCCACCACGACCACTTATTACTACCGCGTCCGTCCGACGCATTGCACCGGCGGCACGCCGGGAACGTCGCAGGTGACGCAGACCGTCGTGCAGGCCGCGGCGCCTCCGTCCGAGGACAGTGCGGAGATCGCGGTGCCGTTCGGCAGCACGACCCCGGTACCGCTGCAGGTGTTCATCCCCGGCCCCCTGTCGTCATCAACGGCCGCCGCGGTGACGACGTTCACCGCCACGACCGACCAGCCGTACCTGACCGTCACGCCGAGCTCCGGCGAGCTGCCGGCTCAGGGGCGCGTCGTCACCGTCACCGCGAATCCGACGTCCCTCGCGCCGGGTGCGAACACCGGCACGCTCATCGTCACCATCACCAGCGACAACGCGAACGGGGGCGTCAGCACGAACGCCACCACCAACCTCAACATCCCTGTGTCGATCAGCCTCGTGACCCCGGTCGCGCCGGGCACCAAGACCACGCCGCCGGTGAACGCGATGATCATCCCGGTGGTCACGCACGTGAACGCGGCCGCGGGTCCGTTCCTCTCCGACGTCCGCCTGACCAACGCGAGTCCGAGCACGATCAACTACCAGATCACCCTGTCGCCGACCGGCCCGAACGCGGTCCTGACCAGCAAGGTCACGCAGGTCCCGGTGGAAGGCCACCAGACCATCGCCCTCAACGACGTCGTGAAGAACTTCTTCGGCTTCGGCGCCACGTCGAACCCGGCCGACGTCGGCTTCGGCTCGCTCGAGATCCGTCCGCTCAACACGTCCTCCACCGCCACCTTCGCGGCGAGCCGTACCTACGCGAACACCATCAACGGCACCTTCGGCCAGTTCATCGCGGCCATGCCGTTCACGAAGTTCGCGACCAGGCGCGTCTCCGGCATCCCCCTCCCCGGCAATCCGCAGACGCCCGGCCCCGCGGTGCTCTCGCTGCAGCAGGTCGCGCAGTCGGCGAAGTTCCGCACGAACCTCGGCATCGTGGAAGGTGCCGGCGAGCCGGCCAGCGGCCGCATCCGCATCTACGACGTTCTCGGCTCGGTCCTGAAGGACATCCCCTTCTCGCTCCAGCCGGGCGAGCATCGCCAGATCAACCGCTTCATCAGCGACCCGAACTTCGGCAACATCCCCAACCTCGACGACGGCCGCATCGAGATCATCGTCGAGTCGCAGACCGGCGCCGTGACGGCGTACGCGTCCGTGCTCGACAACGTGACCACCGACCCGCTCGCGGTCATGCCGGTGGAAGCGACGAAAATCAGCGCGTCGCGCTACATCGTCCCGGGCATGGCGGAGCTGCCGAACCGCGTCAACAACTTCCATTCCGACCTGCGCCTCTTCAACGGCGGCACGACGGCCGTGCCGGTGACGCTCACCTTCTACCCGCAGGGCGGCGGCACGCCGCTGACCGCGGAACCGCGGACCGTCCGCGCGGGTGAAGTGCTCGTGCTCGACAACGTCCTGCCGTCGCTCTTCAACGCCACCAACACCGGCGGCTCGGTGGTCATCACCACCCCGTCAGACTCGTCGCTGGTCGCCACCGGCCGCACCTACACCGAGGTGGAGGGAGGCGGAACGTACGGCCAGTTCATCCCGGGCGTGACGTCGAAGGAAGGGACCGGCGCGGGAGAGCGTGCGCTGCAGCTCATGCAGCTCGAGGACTCGGCCGGTTTCCGCTCGAACATCGGGCTCGCGGAGCTGACTGGCAACAGCGCCACGGTGCGCCTGAAGCTGCACCTGGCGGACAGCAAGACCACCCCGGTGACCGAGTTCATCCTCGCGCCGAACGAGTTCCGCCAACTCCCCGCGGTCTCGGCGATGAACCCCGGCAAGCAGACGTACAACGCCCGCCTGGAGATCGAAGTGATCGGCGGCACGGGCCGCGTGACGGCCTACGGCTCGGTGATCGACAACGAAAGCAAGGATCCGACGTACGTCCCTGCGCAGTAAGGAGTTGAGGGTTGCGGCTTGGCCGCAACCCGCAACTTTTTTTCGCGGTTCCGTGAGCCTCGTCACACACCGGGCACAACACGGCATCTTGATTGCTGCTCGTGCCCGCTCAATGGCAACCCCTGAAGAAGTACTGACCCGGCGTAGGAGTGACATCGAGGCGGCGAACGAATCGCCCCTGCGTGTCCTCGCTGTCGATGACGACCGGATGTACCTCAAGCGGCTTCAACTGGTGCTGACGCGGGCAGGGTTCGACGTCGTCACCGCTCACGATGGGCCGTCCGCCCTCGACCGCATCCGCTCCGACCGCGAGATCGGGGTGCTCCTGATCGACCTCTCCATGCCGGGCATGGATGGAATCGAGACCGTTCGCCATGCGCGCGAGGCGTGCGCGTTCCCCGGCCTCTACGCGATCCTGCTCACGGCCAGCGATGGCACCGAGGTGAAGCTGCGAGCACTCGACAGCGGCCTGGACGACTTCCTCACCAAGAGCTCCTCGGATTCGGAGATCCTGGCCAAGCTACGCAGCGCCGCCCGACGGCTGGAGATGGAGCGCCGCCTTCACCTGCAGAACGAAGAGCTGCAGACGCTCGCCCTCACGGACGAGCTGACCGGCATCGCCAACCGCCGCGCGCTCTTCCGCGAAGCGGACCAGATCCTCGGCTCCGGCAAGTCGCTCTCGGTCGTGCTCTTCGACCTCAACCGATTCAAACAGATCAACGACACGTACGGCCACCTGATGGGCGACCGCATCCTCGCCGACGTGGCTGCCTGCCTGAAGCTGAACACCCGCATCGGAGACGTGATCGCCCGTTACGGCGGCGACGAGTTCGTCCTGCTCCTCCCCGAGACCACGGGCACGGCCGCGCGCGTGATCACCGACCGCATCTGCGAACAGATCGCCCAACTGCGCTGGGACGTAGCCGGCCAGACCATCACCATCAACGTCGGCACCGGCCTCTCCACCGCCGGCAGCGGCAGCAGCATCTCCACCCTCCTCGCCGAGTCAGACGCGAAGCTGTACGACGCAAAGATGGCGCGGGATTTAGGGGCGGCGGAGCTGGGGATCACGCTGTAGAGCAGTTTGGAGTGCGGTGACCGCAGTCACCGCTTTGACTCCGAAAGGCACGGAATGAAAGCGGTGACTGCGGTCACCGCACTCCAAACTCAGCGCATGACTAGTACTTAAGGTCTTCGATGTTTCTGCGCGCTTCATCCGCCCACGGCGACTTTGGGTCCACGACGAGGTACTCCTTCCACGCCTGCAGGGCACGATCGTCGTTGAGCCTGTCGAGAGCCATGGCGCGGTTCCAGAGGGCGACCGGCGCCTTGCTCCCTTCGCTCAGCTTCACCGCTTCCCGTAGTTCCTCGGTCCTGCCGCTGGCGATCAGCGCAGCAGCGAGGTCCGGAACCGCGGTCTTGTTCGCCTTCGCGGCTTCGCGGAGATCCGGAATGGCCTCGCGCGGTTTGAACATCATCAAATAGGCCATCCCGCGCGCATGAGGATCCCGGCTTCTCGTCTCGACATCCCCAGCGACCCTGTACACGTCGGGCGCCACGTCCGGATCGATGAGCGGCGATTCTTCGGCGCGGACGCTGCGATTCACCGATTTCGCTTTCTTGTACGGGAGTTCAACCGAAAGACGCCCCGGAGAAGGACGATAGGTGCTGTCTACTCCCGCCGCGACGACGTCTCCGGCCGACGGCCCCCACACCGCCTTCCGGATCGGCGCGCCGAACACCACCAACAACCCCGCCGCCACCGCCAGCGACGCTGCCGCCACGCGCCAGCCTGCGCGCTTCGGCATCTCCACTACGTTGTCGGCTTCGGTCATGGTCATGATGTCGCTGATGTCGTTGAGGTCCGTGCGGCACTCGTCGCATGCGGCGAGGTGTTCCGTCACCGCGCGTCTTTCCTTCGTGTTCAGCCGATCGTCAATGAATGCTGCGAGCGTTTCGTCTGCAGGGTGTACGGTCATCACTTCGGGAGCGGTCATCGCGCCCTCCCTTCCCGTCTACGCACTCCCTTACCACCTGCAGACTGAGAGGGACCGGGGGGCGGGATTTCCGGCACGATGCCGAAGCGGATCTCCTGATCGCCGCGGGCCAGCAGCAAGGCGACCTCGGACTTGCTCACACCCGCCTTCTCCAGGCCGCGCCGCAGCGCGAGGTAGAGCTTGTCCAGCCTCTTGTAGACCTTCTTCTGGTCCATGTGCAGCGTCCGGGCGATGTCCGGCACCTTGCGCTCGTCCCAGAAACGCATCTGCAGGATCAGCTGGTCTTCGGCCCCGCACTCCTGGAAGAGCCTATCGAGCGTAGTGGCCGTGTAGCGGGCGGCGCGCTCCCGGTCGCGGGCTTCGACGAGCTCGTCCGCCTCCCCATCCGCGGCGACCGACTCCGGCAGCAGCTCATCGGAGACGGGGATCGGCCGGGGTACGCGCGGCGGGAGACGGAGATAGATCGCCTCGAGCTCCGCGATGGTGTACTCCGAGCCGGCCGGGGTGGTGAGCTCTCGCACTGCTTCCTCGAATGTATATCCATCGCGTGTCAGAAGCCGCTCCAGGTCGATCGCCTTCCGGCCGAGACGCTTCGCCTCCGCCGAGGGGCGCCACTTCCCCCACTGCTTCACACGCCACTGGCTATGGAAGCGCTTGATGACCGTGTGGAGATACGTCGAGAGCGAGCTTCGGCCCTCGAACTTCCGGAAAACGGCGTAATCGTCCTCCAGCAAGTGCACGCGTACTTCCTGCGTGAACTCGGCAGCCTCATCCGGATTCAGGCGATGCTTACGCGCGACAGATCTCGCGATCTGCTCGATTGTCCGGAGGTTCTGGAGGTACGCGTCCTCGGCCTTCATCCGCCGCCACACTGCACATGATTTGGGAACTTGGTGCAGTCTAGCAGCAAGACACGTAAAGGAGTGTGCGGTGACGGATCGCCGTCAGCGCACGTGCAGATACTTGACATGCTCTCGATTTAGACTTAGTCTAATTTTCGTGCAAGTCAAAGACTCTTCCGTGGCGCTTCGCGACTCAGGCATTCAGCCCTCGGCGCAGCGCGTCGCGGTGGCGGATTACGTCCTGCACACACACGAGCATCCTTCCGCCGACCTGGTGTGGAAGCGCGTCCGCGACCGCTTCCCCTGGATCTCCCGCGCCACCGTCTACAACACGCTGAATCTCTTCGTCGACAAAGGGCTGTTGCAGCGTCTCAATCTGAGCGAGGACTCCGTCGTCTTCGACCCGATCACCGAGACCCACCACCACTTCATCGACGAAAAGACCGGCGCGATTCACGACGTGCCGTGGGACCGGGTGCAGGTGTGCAACGTCGAATCGCTTCGCGAGTTCGAGGTACACGACTACCAGGTGGTGATGCGCGGAATCGTGAAGGGCTCGCGCAAGAAAACAAAAGGAGAGAAGTAAACGATGTTGACTGTTGGCGACAAGTTTCCCGATTTCAATCTCACTGCGAACGTCGGCCGCGCGAAGGGGCAGGAGTTCAAGCAGCTCTCGAACAAGGACTTCGACGGCAAGTGGCTGGTCTTCTACGCCTACCCGAAGGACTTCACCTTCATCTGCCCGACCGAGATCGTCGAGTTCGGCAAGCACACTCAGGACTTCGCCGATCGTGACGCGGTCGTCGTGGGCGGCTCCACGGACAACGAGTACTCGCACCTGGCGTGGCGCAACTCGCATCCCGACCTCGCCGACCTCCCCACCCCGCTCGTGCACATCAACCCGTCGCTGGCGAACCAGCTCGGCATCGTGCACAAGGCGGAAGGGGTCGCGCTGCGCGTGACCTACGTCGTCGACCCGAACGGCACCATCCGCGCCGTCAGCGCGTACGACCTCTCGGTCGGCCGCAACGTCGGCGAAGTGCTCCGCACGCTCGACGCGCTGCAGTCCGACGAGCTCTGCCCCTGCAACTGGCAGAAGGGTGAAGACACCATCAAGGTGGCGTAATGAGCCGCGTCGAAGAGCTCCGCACCGCCATTCCCGAGGCGGCCAAGGACATCAAGCTGAACCTGCAGAGCATTCTGCAGCCGGGAGCTCTCACGCCGGCGCAACGTTGGGGAGTGGCGATCGCTTCGGCGGTCGCCACCCGTAACGTCCGCCTCCGCGATGCGCTGATCGAAGACTCGCGCGCCGAGGTCGGCGCGGATGTGGTCGACGACGCGCTGGCCGCGGCGGCGCTGATGGCCATGAACAACGTGTACTACCGCTTCCGCCACATGGTCGGCAAGCCGTCGTACTCGCAGATGCCGGCCCGCCTGCGCATGCAGCGCATCGTGAAGCCGGCCACGAACAAGACGGACTTCGAGCTGTTCTGCCTCGCGGTCAGCGCCATCAACGCCTGCGAGATGTGCATCCGCTCGCATGAAGATGTCGTAATCAAGGGCGGCTTGTCCGAGGATCAGGTGCACGATGCCATCCGCATCGCCGCCACGATCAACGCCGCCTCGGTGGCCATCGAGCTGCCGGTGCTGGAAGCCGTAGCGGTGTAACGTTTCGTGAGCGGCGGGCTCTCAAGCCCGCCGCACCCGGAACGCATCCTTCAACGTCCCCTCGCCCGCCATACGCGCGGTCGCTTCCGCGGACAGGTGCTCGGCGATCTCGAGGTCCAGGCCGAACACTTCCCGCGCATAGTCCTCGACAGCCACAGTCCGGCCGAGGAGCGGATCGTAGACCTCGCCGTCGCAGCAGCAGACGTAGTGCGTGTTCCAGGTGGTGCCCCTGAATCGCAGCGGCACCAGCGGCTCGTGAAACGCCTGTCCACTGCGTTCGGTGATGTGCCGCAGCCGCCCGATCCAAGGCGCACGTCCCGCGCCGAGCAGCAATTCGGCGAGCGCGCACGCGTGCACGACGCAGTTCGCCGTGTACCCCGTGGACATGGCCGCGGAAGTCTGTTCGAGGTACTCGCGTGCCGCGTCGCTCACGATCGCGATTATCGCTTGCGACCCACCGCTCCTGACGCGACAATCCTCCCCATGTGCCGGTGGTGCAAGGGAGTGGTGAGCGGGCGGCGTCGCACCTTCTGTTCCGAAGCGTGCGTGCACGAGTGGCGGCTGCGGTCGAGCTCGTCCTATCTGCGCGAATGCGTCTTCGAGCGCGACAAAGGCGTCTGCGCCCTCTGCGGAATCGACACGCACAAGCTCCGCCGGAAGATCATGCGCAAACCCTTCGGCGAACGCATGCGCGAATTGCGCGAGCTGCAGGAGCAGGGTCTCATCCACAAGAAGCGGAAATCGTGGTGGGAGGCGGATCACATCCGCGCGGTCGTGGAAGGGGGCGATTCCAACCTCGAAAACATGAGGACGCTCTGCATCCCCTGCCATCGTGGCGAAACGGTCGAGCTGCGGCTGCGCCTCAAGGCGAAAGCCGCATCCGGTATGCGACTTGAACTGTAGTGGCTCCATAGACAGGAGCCCATATGCGCAAAGCAACACTCGCATTGACGCTCGTGCTGCTGGCAGCCTGCAGCACGAATCCCGCAACCGGCAAACGACAGTTCAACATCGTCCCCGAATCGCAGGAGATCGCGATCGGGCAATCCTCCCACCAGCAGATCCTCCAGCAATTCGGCACCTACGACGAGAAACCGGAGCTGAACCGGCTCGTGCAGCGGGTCGGCCACCAGCTCGCCGCCGCCTCGGAGCGCCCGAACCTGCCGTGGCATTTCACGGTGCTCGACACCCCCATGGTCAACGCCATGGCGCTGCCCGGCGGCTACATCTACATCACGCGCGGCATGCTCGAGCGCATCAACTCCGAGGATGAGCTGGCGGGGGTGCTCGGCCACGAGATCGCCCACGTCACGGCGCGGCACAGCGCCCAGCAGATTTCGCGGCAGCAGCTCGCGCAGTTCGGCATGGTCCTCGGCGCGGTCGTGGCCGGACCGGAAGTGCTGCAGCAGTACGGACAACTGGCCGAGCTCGGAATCGGCCTCCTCTTCCAGCGCTATTCGCGCGCGCATGAGACCGAAGCGGACCTGCTCGGGACCGGCTACATGGCCGAGGCGCGATTCAACCCGGTCGGCGCCGAGCGGATGCTGATGACGTTGCAGCGGCTCGACAAGAACCCGGCCGCTGGCCTGGACCGCTACTTCATGTCGCACCCCGATCCGGGCAAACGGGTCAAGGACGTCCAGCAGAAGATCACGCAGATCGGCGGCATGGCCTCGGCCGGCGGCTTCGAGCCGCCCGACCGGAACGAGTTCGTGCGGCTGCTGGACGGCGTGATCACCGGCAACAGCACCGAGAACATCGTCGTCAAGAACAACGTGATCTACGACCGTTCGCACGGCATGGTCATCAACGCACCGCGCGGCTGGATCGCGTCCTCCGAGCCGGGGATCCTGTTCGCGATGCATCCGTCCGGGCGGAACGCGAACACCTACTTCGTGGCGCAGGAAGTGCCCGCGCAGCAACTGCAGGGACGCGACGCGCAGAACGCCGTCCGCATCCGCTTCGAGCAGATGGGCCTGCAGTACGCAGGCTCGCGCGAAGCGCGCATGGGCAGCGGCGAGCGCTTCGCGGTCGACGTGTGGCAGGGGCGCACGCAGAGCGGCGTGGTCGGCGTCGAAACCACCCAATGGGTGCACGGCGATCACGTGACGGTGCTGATGTTCGTCTCCGCGGGCGGCGCGAGCCGTAACCAGAGCCCGATGGCCGAGATCCTCTCGCAGATGAACGTCAACCAGCAGCGAGCCCGTTCCGTCGACCCGCCGCGCATCAACCTCGGCACGGTCCGCGGCGGCGAGAGCTGGAACGATCTCGCGCAGCGCGCGACCGGCAATGCCGGCGATGCGGAAGCGGTGGCGAACCTCAACGGCTACGACCTGAGAACGCCTCCGCCGGCCGGCCTGCTCGTGAAGCTACCTGAGGAAGTCGTCCGCGATTAGTCTTTTCGGATGTTCGAGCCGTGGAGGTGGACGATGCGCCACCTCCCGGCTTCGCGCCGCAGCACGAACGTGCGCCGCGAGGTGACGTTCGGGTTCACGTTCTGGAACGTGACCACCGCCGTCTCGCCGAAGCTCTGCACTTGGACGGCGTCCGGCTTCGGCAGCCCGCCGCGATAGTTCGGCCCGAAGAGCGACGCGAACGCGGCCGCGATCTCCGCGCGGCCGTTCGCGCGCAGCGGCTGGTTGTTGATCGGGAAGAACACGGTCGCGTCTTCCGTGAACAGCCCGGCAATGCTCGCGTCGCCGCGGTCGAGCGCGGCCAGGAACTCGTCGACGGTCGCCTGCGGCCCCGGTTGTACCGAAGCGCAGGCACCGAGGAACAGCACGAGGACGAGTGCTCTCACAGGTGGCCTCCGTGCAGTCTTGCAGCGCCGACCGGATCGAGGTCGACCCACGCCAGGCGGATCAGCGTCAACACGTTCCGTCCGAGCCATTCCTTGAACCCGAACACGAACGGCTCCGGGGCGATGAATTGCTCGAAATCCCGCCAGTGACGTTCGTACCGCTCCGGCTGGCGTGCAAGCAGGACTTTGTTGCCGCCGATCGCAATCGGCACGAGCTCGCCGCGGTAGCGATAGAACCCTTCGCTGACGCCGGGCCAGTTCGGATTGAAGACGTCGTCCACGGCCACGATCCCCTCGGGCAGGATTGCGCGCTCCGCCACCTGCAGGTCGTTGAGCACGTCCTCGGGACGATGTCCGCCGTCGATGTGCACGAACCGGCAACTGCTCGTGGTGTCCTCGGGCGTCAGTGCCGAGGAGAGCTTCGCAAAGATCTTCGCCTCGGCGCCGTGCGCCTGCATCTGCCGCTCGAAGATCGCGCGATTCCCTTCGCCGGAACGGTCGCGGTTCAGCTCCTGCTGCTCGAACACATCGCAGACGCCGAGCGTCTCCCCCTCTGCCGCCATCCTGGCCAGAAACAGCGCCGTCTTCCCGTGATGCACCCCGATCTCGAACAGGTTGCCGGTGATCCCCTCGTGCTTCTGGATCTCGTCGACGATGGCGAAGAGGTGCGCGTCGATCGGGAAGAACCACCCCTCGACGTTACGGGTCGATTCAAGGTAGTCGCGGACCGCGGATTTCAGCATCGAAGTCGCATTGTACGAGGACGTTTGGAGTGCGGTGACCGCAGTCACCGCTTTTACTCGAGTCAGCGCTGCGAGGCCCGCTCCGCCCGGAGTGAAAGCGGTGACTGCGGTCACCGCACTCCAAACTTTTACCGCTGCGCGAGCGCCGCGGTCACGATCTTCTCCACGCTCGGCACGAACGCCTGCTCCAGCGGGAACGAGGCCGGGGCCGGGGCGTCCGGGCCGGTCAGGCGGACCACCGGCGCTTTCAGCGCGCTGAAGGCCTTCTCCGCGACGATGGCTGCCACTTCGGCGCCGACTCCGCACATGGCGGAGGCTTCGTGGACCACGATGGCGCGGCCGGTCTTGCGCACCGACGCGAGGACCGTTTCCTCGTCGAGAGGCTTGAGGGAGCGGAGGTCGATCACTTCCGCCGAGAGGCCCTGCTCCTGCAACGCGTTCGCCGCTTCGAGGCACTTGTGTACCGTCTTCGCGTACGAGACCAGCGTCACGTCCGCCCCTGCGCGCAGCACGGCGGCCTTGCCGATCGGGACGAGGTGCTCCCCTTCCGGCACTTCGCCCGGCGTGTGCAGCAGGCCGATGTCGGCGAAGAACATGACCGGGTTGTCGTCGCGGATGGCCGCCTTGAGCATCCCCTTGAAATCGGCCGCATTGGACGGCATCACCACTTTCACGCCGGGCGTGTGGACGAACCACGCCTCGTTGTTGTGGTTGTGCTGCGCGCCGACGCCCCAGCCGGCGCCGGTGCGGACGAGCGTCACGAGCGGGAACTTGAACTGACCGCCGGAGAGGTACCGCAGCTTGCCGGCGCTGTTCACGATCTCGTCCATCGCGAAGGTCATGAAGGGCGCGAAGAGGAGATCGATCACCGGACGCAATCCGGTGGCCGCCGCGCCGGCCGCGGTGCCGGCGATGATCCCCTCGGCCAGCGGGGTGTTGCGCACCCGTTTCGGGCCGAATTCCTCGACGAGCTTGTAGCCTTTCGTGGCGACGCCCTCGCCGAACGTGATGACGCTCGGGTCGCGCCGCATCTCTTCCGCGAGCGCTGCTGTGATGGCCTGGTCCGGAGTCATGGTTGTCGTATTCATGGTCTTCCTCGCTTACGCGTAAACGTCGGTGGTGAGCTCGTCGAAGCCCGGGTACGGCGATTCGAGCGCGAACTGCGCGGCGGCTTCGATGCGCAGCGCGACGCTCGCCTTCAGCTCGGCCAGCTCGGCCGGTTCGATGCTGCCGTTGTCGAGCAGCCGCTGCTCGAGCGTCACGATCGGATCCTTCTTCTTCCACGCCGCCAGCTCGTCCTTGTCGACGTACGACTGGTCGTCCGGCTCCATGTGGCCGCGCAGGCGGTAGGTGTACGTCTCGAGCAGGTACGGCTTGCGATGCTTGCGCACGTACTCGACCGCGAACTTCGCGGCGTCGTGCACTTCCTCGACGTCGTTGCCGTCCACCGTGCGCGCCGCGACGCGGTAGGCCTTCGCGAAGTCGCTGACGTGGTCGGCGAGCATGGTCTCCTTGCGGTGCACGTACGCCTGCCACTGGTTGTTCTCGCAGACGAACAGCACCGGCAGGTCCCACACCGCCGCGAGGTTCATCGCCTCATGGAAAATCCCCTCGGTGGCCGCGCCGTCGCCGAAGAAGACCACCGCGATCGCGTCGCTGCCGGACATCGAGAGGGAGAGGCCGACGCCGGTGGCCAGCGAGAGCTCGCCGCCGACGATGGTCGAGGTCAGCACCACGCCGAGTTCCTTGACCGAGATGTGCAGGCTGCCGCTCTTCCCTTTGCAGTAGCCGGTGGCCTTCCCCATGATCTCGGCGAAGACGCGCCCCGGATCGGCACCCCGCGCGAGCAGGTGGCCGGCGCTGCGGTGGTTGGTGAGGATCAGGTCGTCCTTGCCGAGGGCGCGGATGACGCCGACCGCGGACGCTTCCTGCCCCACGGAGGTGCACATGGTGCCGGCCCGGCCGGTGGCCTGCAGCTCGGCGGATTTCTCTTCGAAGGCGCGGATCGACAGCATCGACTCGAGCGCCTCCGTTACTTCGCGATCCACTACCGTTTCGAACGTTGTCACTGGTGTGTCTCCTTTCGACTGCCGCAATGTAGGTGCGAGGAAGGAGGCGCGGTTGCTAAGAGTTCCTTATGAAGATCCGAAAAGATCGCCGTCGAGCGCGTATGGCGGCGCTGGGTTCTTAAGGGATTGCTAATCGCGTAGGATCGCGGGTCATGAACCCGATCATCTCCGTCGCGGAGCTCGCCGCGCTCGTCGACACGTCTCCCGATCTCGTCCTGCTCGACGCCCGCCCCGGGCCTGGGCTCTACGCCGCTTCGCATCTGCGTGGCGCACGTCACGCCGATCTCGACACGGAGTTGAGCGCCGCGCGCGACGACAACGCCGACCCGGTCCGCGGCGGACGCCACCCCCTCCCCGACTTCGACATCTGGCTGCAGCGCCTCGGCAAGTGGGGGATCTCCCCCTCGACCACCGTCGTGGTCTACGACGACGCGAACGGCGGGAACGCCGCTGCGCGCGCCTGGTGGATGCTGCGAGCGGTCGGACATCGGGACGTGGCGGTCCTCGACGGCGGCTGGCGAGAGCTCGGGGTCACCGACGAGGAGCCGCAGTTCCTCACCCTGCCTCGCTACCCGGCCACGTCCTGGCAGTCGCCGCTGGCGGACATGGACCGCGTGGATGCGCTCCGCAACGATCCGCAGTGGCGCGTGCTCGACGTCCGCGCCCAGGAGCGCTATCGCGGCGAGACGGAACCGATCGACCCGATCGCCGGACGCATCCCCGGAGCGATCAACCTCCCGTTCGCCGAGAACCTCGAGCACGGCCGCTTCAAATCAGCCGATGCCCTGCGCGAACAGTACGAGACGTTGTTCGAAGGAACGCCGCCGGAACGGGTGGTCGTGCACTGCGGCTCCGGCGTCACGGCCTGCCACACGCTGCTCGCGCTGGAACAGGCGGGACTGGGTGGCGCGGCGCTGTACGTCGGAAGCTGGAGCGAGTGGTGCCGGAATGACAAGCCGCAGGAACGGGGTTAAACCCAGATCGCCGCGAAGCGCCACCGCGTGCAGCGAAAGAAAAGTCGCCGGCGGGCGAAGAACGATCGCTGACAACGGAAGAAAAAAAGGTTCCGACTTAAGCAAATTTGCTTAGCCCGGAAGAAAAAAAGCTTCCAACTTAAGCAAATTTACTTAGCCCGGAAGAAAAAAAGCTTCCAACTTAAGCAAATTTGCTTAGCTCGGAAGAAAAAAAGCTTCCGACTTAAGCAAATTTGCTTAGCTCGGAAGAAAAAAAGCTTCCAGGTCCAACCGATTACACTGGAACCTATGCAAGCATGGCCCGAGCTCCGCTGGTCCGACTGGTCTGATACGTGTCAAACGCTCCAGCTCTGGACGCAGGTGGCCGGGAAGATCCGGATGGCCAGGACGCCCCCGGTGAATCACTGGTGGCACGTGCCGCTGTACGTCACCACGCGCGGGCTCGGCACGTCGCCCATCCCGGACGGCGCGCGCACGTTCTCCATCGATTTCGACTTCGTCGACCACCGCCTGCGCGTGGCCTGCTCCGACGGGACGGAGCTGAGCTTCGCGCTCGAGCCGATGAGCGTGGCGATGTTCCATCGCAAGACCATGGACGCCCTCTCCTCCCTCGGCATCCACGTCAAGATCAACACCACGCCCTCCGAGGTCGAGAACCCGATCCCGTTCGAACAGGATGAACGGCATGCGTCGTATGACGCCGGCGCGGCCCAGCGCTTCTGGACCGCGCTCGTGCAGGCGGACCGGGTCATGAACCAATTCCGTTCCCTCTTCATCGGCAAATCGAGTCCGGTGCATTTCTTCTGGGGCAGCTTCGACCTCGCCGTCACCCGCTTCTCCGGACGCAAGGCGCCCGTGCACCCCGGAAACGCGATGCTCCCCGACTCCGTGACGCGCGAGGCCTACTCGCACGAGGTCTCGAGCGCCGGCTTCTGGCCCGGCGGCCCGGCCATGGAAGCGATGTTCTACTCGTACGCGTACGGCGCGCCGGAAGGATTCGGCGACGCGAAGGTGCGTCCGGACGCCGCGTTCTTCAGCCGGGAAATGGGGGAGTTCATCCTCCCGTACGAAGCCGTGCGCAGCTCCGCCTTGCCGGACGAGACGCTGATGGAGTTCCTGCAGTCGACCTACGAGGCCGCCGCGGAGCTGGGCAAGTGGGACCGCAAAGCGCTGGAGCGCTAGCGGAACGTGTCGCAGTCGGCCATGCGGCCCGACTGGAAGCCGCGCTGGAACCACTCCATGCGCTGGGCCGACGAGCCGTGAGTGAACGATTCGCGGCTCGGGGCGCGGCCGGCCATCTCCTGCATCCGGTCGTCGCCGACCGCGGACGCGGCGCTCAGCCCTTCCTCCACGTCGCCCGGTTCAAGGAGGTTGCGCTGCGCGGCGTGGAACGCCCAGATGCCGGCGTAGCAGTCGGCCTGCAGCTCGAGGCGCACTGAGTATTCGTTGGCGTTGCGGCGATCGCGCTCCTGCGCCTCGCGCACGCGGCTGGCCGTGCCGATCACGTTCTGCACGTGATGTCCGATCTCGTGGGCGATGACGTACGCCTGCGCGAAGTCGCCAGGAGCCTTGAAGCGGCGATGGAGCTCATCGAAGAACCCGAGGTCGAGGTAGACCTTCTGATCGCCGGGGCAGTAGAACGGGCCGGAGGCTGCCTGGCCGGTGCCGCACGCCGTCGGCGTCGCGTCGCGGAAGAGGACCAGGATGGAGGCGGGATACTGCACACCTTCCTGCTGCAGGACGGTCTTCCAGGTGTCCTGCACGCCGTCGAGCACATCGGACACGAACTCGACGGTCCGCTGCTCCTCCGGTGTCTGCTGCACCGGTGCGGTCGAAGTCGGGCCGGGCGCGGGTCCGCTGCCGCCCGAGCCGTCGAAGAACGAGAAGAAGTTCTGCCCCGTCAGCAAGCTCAGGACGAGCAGGATGATGGCGCCGCCGCAGCCGACCTGCGGTCCGCGGCCGAAGCTGAAGCCTCCGCCGCCCGCGCCACGCCGGTCTTCGATGTTTGAGCTGACTCCGCCTGGTGTCCAACGCATGACGCCGGTACTAGCGAGGTGCGTGCCCGCTCGCGGTTTCCTTTTCAGGCACCGCCGCGTCTAACCGGGTGAAGGGAAAAAAACCATGCGCCACGTTGTCCTCGCGCTGATCGCGCTCTGCGTCATTGCGTGCTCCAACCAGAAGGGTGAGGTGACGACGAACGTCCCTCCTCCTCAGAAACAGGCCGACCTCCATCAGGCCCATGAAGTGCCGGCGATCCCGCCGCCGCCGCCGGCTCCGAGGTCGGTGTCCGCGCCGGCCATGATGCCCACCGGGGTCGTCTTCGGCGTCGAGGGCGGCGTGATGGGCGGCGTTCCCGGCGGCGTCGTAGGCGGGATGGTGGGGGCTCCGCAGGCCGACGTGGAGCACAACACCGAGGAGTACGGGAGGTTTGCGGAGAACCCGTTCCTCCGTCCGGGCGACGACCCGCTCTCCACGTTCTCGATCGACGTCGACCGCGCGTCGTATGCGAACGTGCGCCGCTTCGTGCAGCGCGGGCAGCGCCCGCCGCGGGACGCAGTGCGCATCGAGGAGATGGTCAACTACTTTACCTACGACTATCCGGAGCCCACGTCCGACCCCTTCTCCATCTCCACCGAGCTGGCCGCCTGCCCCTGGAACGAGAAGCACAGGCTGCTGCTGATCGGCCTGCAGGGAAAGCGGATCAAGACGCGCGACCTCCCTCCGAACAACCTGGTCTTCCTCATCGACACCTCGGGGTCGATGCAGTCGCCCGACAAGCTGCCGCTCGTGCAGGCAGGCCTGCGGCTGCTCGTCGAACAGCTGCGGCGGGAGGACCGCGTCGCGATCGTCACGTACGCCGGCAGCGCCGGACTGGTGTTGCCATCGACGCCGGGCTCGAACAAGTCCGCGATCATGGCCGCGATCGACGAACTGCAGGCGGGAGGCTCGACCGCCGGCGCGGAGGGAATCGTTCTCGCCTATAACGTCGCACGGGAGAACTTCCTCCAGCGTGGCAACAACCGGGTGATCCTCGCCACCGACGGCGACTTCAACGTCGGCGTGACCAGCGACGGTGAGCTGGAGCAGCTCATCGAGCGCAAGCGGCGCGACCGCGTCTTCCTCACGGTCCTCGGGTTCGGCTCCGGCAACATCAAGGATTCGAAGATGGAGCTGCTCGCCGACAAGGGCAACGGCAACTACGCGTACATCGATTCACTGAGCGAGGCACGCAAGACCCTCGTCCACGAGATGGGGGCGACGCTCTTCACGATCGCGAAGGACGTGAAGATCCAGGTGGAGTTCAACCCGTCCGTGGTCGGCGCCTATCGCCTGATCGGGTACGAGAACCGCCTCCTGCGCAGCCAGGACTTCAACGACGACAAGAAGGACGCGGGCGAGCTCGGCGCCGGCCACTCCGTGACCGCGCTCTACGAGATCGTCCCTCCCGGCGAACCGGTTCCGGGCAGCGTGGACCCGCTGAAGTACCAGAAAGTCACCTCGAATGCCGCACCCGCGGAGCTGGCAACCGTGAAGCTGCGCTACAAGGATCCCGACGGCGACACCTCCCGCCTCCTCACCCGTACCGTCGCCTACAACGTGAACCCGATGTCCGACAACCTTCGCCTCGCCTCCGCGATCGCCGAGCTGGGCATGCTCCTGCGCGGCTCCGAGCACAAGGGGGACGCCTCGTTCGACGCCGTGATCGAGCGCGGCAGGATGCAACCGGAGCTCGTCGCGCTGGCGGAGAGGGCGAAGAGCGTGATGTAGGTTTGGCGCGAAGACGGTGTCGGGTGTCAGGTGTCTGGGGCTTGTCGCCCGGGCGAAACACCCCAGATACCCGACACCCGATACCTGACACCAGGACCCTCTTCAGATCGACTGCCCGCTGGCCGGCGGGTAGTCGTCCGATCGCACCAGGATGTCGCGCGGCTTCGAGCCCTGGCTGGGGCCGACGATGCCGTTTGCTTCCATGATCTCGATCAGGCGCGCGGCGCGGGAGTAGCCGAGCTTGAGGCGGCGCTGGAGGTAGGACGCGCTGGCCTGGCCGGTGGTCAGGACCACGCGGACGGCGTCGTCGTACTTTGGATCCTCGAGGTATTCGATGCCGTCGACGCCGTTCTTCTCCTCTTCGAGTTTCGTGATCTCCTCGAGGAACTTCGGCTCCCCCTGGTTCTTCTTCACGAAATCGACGATGTCGTTGATCTCGCGCTCCGACACGTACGCGCCGTGCAGGCGCTTCACGCGGGCGGTGCCGGGAGGGAGAAAGAGCATGTCGCCGTTGCCGAGGAGCTTCTCGGCGCCCTGGGCGTCGAGGATGGTGCGGGAGTCGATCTTCGACGCCACCTGGAACGAGATGCGCGACGGCAGGTTGGCCTTGATTACGCCCGTGATCACGTCCACCGAGGGGCGCTGCGTGGCGATGATGAGATGGATGCCCACCGCGCGCGCCTTCTGCGCGAGACGGGTCACCGAGTCTTCCACGTCCTTCGACGCGACCATCATCAGGTCCGCGAACTCGTCGATGATGATCACGATGTACTGCAGCGGCTCGTCGTGCGGCGTCGGGGCGTCCGCGGCGAGCTTCTTCGCGCGGCGGTAGGCGTCCGGGTCCTTGAGCAGCGAGTTGTACTGGTCGATGTTGCGCACGCCGCACTCGGAGAGGGTGCGGTAGCGGTTCTCCATCTCGTTCACCGCCCAGATCAGCGCTGTCGAGGCGAGCTTCGGGTCGGTAATGATCGGGTGCAGCAGGTGGGGGATGTCCTCGTAGATCTTCAGCTCGACCATCTTCGGGTCGATCATGAGCATGCGCAGCTGCGACGGCAGCGCCTTGTACAGCAGCGACACGATCATGGAGTTGAGGCCGACCGACTTGCCCGCGCCGGTGGCGCCGGCCACGAGGAGATGGGGCATGCGGGCGAGGTCGGTGACGAGCGGCTCGCCGTGAATGTCCTTGCCGAGAGCCAGCGTCAGCAACGACGGCGCGGAGTGGAAGGCCTCGGTCTCGATGATGTCGCGCAGCGTGATCAGCTCGCGCTTCTTGTTCGGCACCTCGATTCCGACGGTCGACGAGCCGGAGATGCGCTCGATGCGGATCGATTCCGCCTTGAGCGCCAGCGCGAGGTCGTCGCCGAGGTTCACCACCTTCGCGTACTTCACGCCGGCGGACGGCTTGAACTCGAACGTCGTGACGACGGGGCCGGGGTGATAGGCGGTGACCTCCCCTTCCACGGAGAACTCGCCGCAGCGCGCTTCGATGAGGTGGCCGATCTCGAGGAACTTCTTGTGGACCTCGTCGTTGATCGTCCCCTGCTTGGGGCCCTCGGTGAGCAGGTTCACCGGCGGCAGGAGATCGTGCGTGAGCTTCAGCTCGCGCTTCGGCGGTTCCTTCTTCTTCATCTCCGGACGGGCGAGCTGCGGCTTCGGCCGCTCCAGCATCGGCTCCGGAAGATCCTCGAAGAGCGGATCCTCGAAATCATCGAAGACCTCATCCATCGGCGCCGCGGCGAAGGACTTCTTCCTCTTTGGCGCGGGCTCCTCCGCCTCGGCCGGCATGACCCGCGGCTTCGGCAGCGGAGCCGGTGCAGGCGGCGCAATCTCTTCCTTCCGGTACAGCTCGAACGGATTCGTCTCTTCCTGCTGCGAGAGCGCTTCCGCCGCTTTCCGGAGGTCGGCTTTCGTCACCTTGCGGATCTGGAACTTGCCGGCGCCTTTCACTTCGCGCACGACCGGGCTGCGGAGCGTGTTCTCCTCCGGCGCGGTGGGGACGAGCCGGAGCGGCGGAGTCTCGACTTTCTCGAGGTGCTTCCGCACGATCGCGGTCTTCATCTTCTCCTTGCGGCGGCGCTCGGAGACGCGGGCCCAGTAGAGCGACATCGCGCGTCCTGCGCCGACGAGCTGCTGGTGCAGGGCCAGGAAGACCGCCGCGAGGCTGATGCGCGTCGCGAGCAGGAGGCCGATCAGGAAGGCCGTGACGAGCACGATCACGGCGCCGCTCGTGTTCATGTTGCCGCTGACGGTGCGGTTGATCTCCTGGCCGAGGTAACCACCCGCGGCGATCAGGGCGCCGCGCAGCCAGATCTTGCCGACCGCGAGGTCGAAGAGCGGCGGGAGCGACAGCGTGAGGACGGCGAGGCCGATCAGCTTCGTGTGGAAGTACTCGATCTCGCGGCCCCAGAAACGGTTCCAGCCGCCGGCGAGCAGGACGCCGGGGAAGAGGAGACTGGCGAAGCCGAAGAAGCTGACGAAGATCCAGGCGAGCGTCGCGCCGTAGTAACCGATCGCGTTGTGGATCTCGGTATTGCTGGAGGTGAAGAACGGCGTGGAGTCGCGCGGGTTGTAGGTGAGAATGGCCGCACCGAGGCTGATGCCGATCGCCACGACGACGATCCCGATCAGTTCCCCTCCGCGCCTGCTACGAAAGAATTCGAGTAGCTGCATCCCCTGCCCTACACTCCCCAGCTTACGTCGAGGAGTGTAGCAAATTTCGTGCGGGGGTTATTACGGAACCACGGTGAGCTCGCCGCTCATGCCGGTGTGGCCGAATCCGCAGCCGCTGTTCGTGCAGAAGAAAACGTAGTCGCCCGCAGGCAGGGTGACGATGCGCTCCGCCGGCGTCCCTTCCGGCAGGCTGTCGAGCGTGAAGATGGTCTGCCCCGTCGTCGCGTTTGCGAGCTGGAACCCGTGCAGCCCTTCGAGCTGCGAGATGCGGAACGTGATCTCTTCGCCGGCGCGCAGCTGGCGCGACTCGGTCTTGGTGAAGCTGAAGTCCTGCGCGACCACGGTCACGATCGCGGCAGGAGGAGGCGGCGGTGGCGGAGGCTCGACGCCGCTGTCCGCGAACGCCGTGATGAAGGTCGGATCCTCGGAGCCGTTGTCGACGATCGAGCAGTAGATGAACACCGGCTGGTCCGACTCGAAGCTGATCCAGGCGTCTGTGAGGTCGCGATTCGGGTTGCCGAAGTAGCCGATGATGTTCGTCGGCCCGATGACACCGAACGGCTGCACCGTCAGGCGGTTCGTCCCGGCCACGAGGTTGTTCTTGTCGTACAGCGTGAAGTCGATGTTCGCCACCACCGGGTTCGGGTTCGCGCCGCCCCAGTTCGTGCGGAAGTTCCCGAGGGTGGCCTCTCCCGCCTTCAGCTGGGGCACGATGCCCTTGTTGATCGCGGCCGCCGCGTCGAGGCCGGGGACGAACTGGCCGAGCGTGCCGCGCTGGTTGCTGGCGCGCTTGTCGGCGTAGATGCGCTGCGTGGCGATGAAGTCGTCGTCGGACGTGAGCCGGATCGCGCCAAGGGGCGGTCCGCCCTCGAAGAGCGAGTTCACGACGTCGTCGTAGACGGCCTGCGAGCGCTTTGCGACGGTGATCGTCTTGGTGGCGGCGTTGGTATTGTCGCCGTTCCCGGCGGGGAGATAGCGCGCCGTGATGGTGATGTCCTTGTCGAACGACGGGTTGACGATGCGCGCGTCGGTGAAGAAGCCGTTCGCGCTGCCGCCGACCGAGAGGTAAACGTCTTTTGCCGAGAGGGAGCTCGCCAAAAGCACCACAAACAGAACGACCACCGTTCTCACACGCATGGAAATCAGTCCTCCGCTGGATTTGGTGAATGATAACCCCGCCGCGTATTACAGAACTGTTACGCCCTACTGCGGCGTGACGATGGTCACGTCCTGCGTCCGCTTGTTCGTGGAGCTGGCGAGTGCCCACCAGCGCATGTTCTGCGTGCGCGGCTCGATCTCGACGCGGATCTGCCCCATCTGCCCCACCGCAAACACGAGGTCGCGGATGAACGTCGTGTCCTCGGCGTAGTAGTGGCCGAGGCCGTGCGGGATGAGCTCCAGCTGGACTTCCTTCGTCATCACGAGATCGGGCGTGCCGTCGGCCATGGTGACGTAGCCGTTGAGCCGCACGGCCGCGGTGGTCGCGGCGCCGATCCCATAGACGCGCAGCGTGTAGCGAAACAGCTCGATGTCGGAGCGGGGGACGTCCATCAACTGCACGTTGCCGCTTTTGAGGTCGCGCTCGCGCACCACCGGAATGTCCACGCCGAGGTCGTCGCGCCAGGCCGACTCCTCGAAGACGCGCAGTGAGAAGTGAAGCTGGTTCGCGTTCGGCACCGCCATCACGAAGCCGCCCGGCATCGACTGCACGGCAGGGTAGACGATCATCTTGTCCTGGAAGAAGCCGCGCGGGCAGGGGTTGGCGAGCCACTGGCACGGCAGGATCCCGCGGTCGTTCGGCTCGGTGTAGCCGCTGCCGCTGTTGAAGGCGGAGAAATGCGTGGTCCAGTTGGACCCTTCGGCGCCGCGGCCGTTGTACCAGATCGGCACGAGCACCAACTCGTCTGCAACGAGAGGGAGGGCGAGCGTTGCTGCGAGGAAAAGCGCGAGCACCCTGTGCATGACTGCACCTCCTGACGAGATGCTATTTTGCCATGCACCGTATGCTTTTGTAACCTAAATTATTGCGGAGGTTTGCGATCGTCGACGAGCCGGAACGCTTCGATCTCCACCCATCGCTCGTCGTACGCCCGCTGTCCCCAGAAGAGGTTGTCGGTGAGGTTCACCACCCCTGCACGTATGTACCTGATACGGACCGCCTGGCGATTCCGTCCTGCGCAGGGTGCTTTCACTCCGCCCACGAGAGAGGACCGACCGGAGGCCTCCGGCGGGCCGGCGGTTCTCTCGGGGCAAGGTGAAAGCGTCAGCGCCGGCGGGTCGACGGAGTCGAGCTGCAGCGCCTGGATCGCGTGCACTGCCTCGTGGTTCCAGGTGCTTTCGCGGGCTCGCGTCCAGACGCCGGGGTAGAGGCCCCAGGTGTAGCCGTTGAACGCGCGGCCGTCCTCGGTGAGACGTTCCTCGGTTTCCCACCAGAGCATCCCGTCGCGAATGTCGACGTCGTCCGCGTCGATGAGCATGCGCGCGAGGAAGCCCGTCTCCACCAGGGAGAGATCGAGATCGACGTACGACTCGCCCGCGCGGTCGGCAGGCGTCGCGAATCGGAGCCGGAACGGTCCGAATGTGTACCCGAGGCGGCTGAAGGGATGCTCCCCCGCGGTCGTGTTCTCGACGACGGAGGTGGCGAGGTTGGCGACCAGCCAGCCGGTGGTGATGTCGCCGTCCGCGACGAGGCGCTTGGCCTGATAGAAACCGATCCCCGCGGCCCCGCCGGCGGCGAAGCAGCGCGCGGCGTCACGCCGTGTCTGCACCCGCTTCTGCAACTTCCCCTGCACGACGCACCCGAGAAAGGTGAAGAGCGAGGTGGCGGCGACGTTGACGGTGGCGATCTGCTGGCGGTCCACCGCTTTCGCGGGGACGGTGAGCAGGAGCGCGACGGTGATGGCGATGAACCGCATGGCGCGAGCGCGGTGCGAGAAGAAGGCCACGAACTGGCGCGGACTGGTGTCGGGTGTCAGGTGTCTGGGGCGTTTCGCCTGGGCGCCACGGCTGCGTGAGCCGCAAGCCGAAACACCCCAGATACCTGACACCTGACAACCGACAACTACTCAGAAGAGCGCCGGTTCCTGATACGTCCCGAAGACGTCGCGCAGCGCGTCCGAGATCTCGCCTACGGTTGCGTACACCCGCACCGCGTCGATGATGAACGGCATCGTGTTCACGCTCTCGTCGCTGGCCGCGTTGCGCAGCGCCTGCAGGGCGTCCTGCACCTGCTGCTGGTCGCGCTCCGCGCGGATCTTCTGGAGCGACGCGAGTTGCTCGGTGGACGCCGATTCGTCGATGTAGAGGATGTCGTACGGATCTTCCTTCTCCATCCGGAAGGCGTTGACGCCGACCACGACCTTCTCGGCGGAGTCGACCGAGCGCTGGAACGCATACGAGGCGTCCCAGATCTCGCGCTGCGGGAAACCCGCTTCCACCGCTTCGACCATGCCACCGAACTGGTCGATCTTCTCGAAGTACTCGAAGCAGCCCTTCTCCATCCGGTCCGTCAGCTCTTCGATGAAGTAGGAGCCCCCCAGGGGATCGACCGTGTTGATGACGCCCGACTCGTGGGCGATGATCTGCTGCGTGCGCAGCGCGATGCGCGCCGCGTTCTCGGTCGGCAGCGCGAGGGTCTCGTCGAGCGAGTTCGTGTGCAGCGACTGCGTGCCGCCCATCACCGCGGCGAGCGCCTGGATGGTGACGCGGACGATGTTGTTGTACGGCTGCTGCCCCGTGAGCGACGCGCCGGCGGTCTGGGTGTGGAAGCGGAGTTGCCAGGAGCGCGGGTCCTTGGCGCCGTAACGGTCGCGCATGACTTTCGCCCAGACGCGGCGGGCCGCGCGGAACTTGGCGACTTCTTCGAAGAGGTCGTTGTGCGAGTTGAAGAAGAACGAGAGGCGCGGCGCGAACTCGTCGACGTCCAGGCCGGCGCGGATGCCGTACTCGACGTACTCCATGCCGTCGCGGAGCGTGAACGCCAGCTCCTGCAGCGCCGTCGATCCCGCCTCGCGGATGTGGTAGCCGCTGATGGAGATGGTGTTGTACTTCGGCACCCGCTCCGTGCAGAACTTGAAGGTGTCGGTGACGAGCCGCATGGAGGGACGCGGGGGGAAGATGTACTCCTTCTGCGCGATGTACTCCTTGAGGATGTCGTTCTGCAGCGTGCCGGAGATCTTCTTCCAGTCGGCGCCCTGTTTCTCCGCGACGACCAGGTACATCGCCAGCGCGATCGGCGCCGTGGAGTTGATGGTCATCGAGACCGTGACGTCCTCGAGGTTGATGCCGTCGAAGAGGGTCTCCATGTCCGCGAGCGTGTCGACCGCGACGCCGCACTTGCCGACTTCACCTGCGGCGTAATAGTGGTCGGAGTCGTACCCATAGAGCGTGGGGAGGTGGAACGCGGTCGAGAGGCCGGTCTGCCCCTGCGCGAGGAGGTATTTGAACCGCTCGTTGGTCTGCTTCGCGGTCCCGAAACCGGCGAACTGGCGCATGGTCCAGAGGCGGCCGCGGTAGCCGGTCGGATGGATGCCGCGCGTGTACGGGAACTCGCCCGGATTCGCGATCTCGTTGAAGTCCTGCTCGGCGATGGTGAGCGGGGTCGCGAGCGGGTTCACTTCCATGCCGCTGACGGTGGTGTAGTCCTTCTTCCAGTACGGCTTCTTCTTCAGGACCGGGTCGAGAACCTCCTTCCGCCACTGAGTTTCCTGCTTCCGGACCTTCCCGACCGACTCGGGTGCAAACAGCGATAGCTGTTCATCCTTCGCTTTCGGGATGAGGGGCAGGACTTCGGTAGATGGAGCGATCTCGGCTTCGTTTCGGCTCATAGGTTCTCCGGCTCTGCACTATATGACGGCCTCACCTTAGCGAGGAACGCGCCCAGCCCGCGCTGCGGCTCGCCGAGGGCGAAGAGGCGGGCGAACTCGGCACGCTCGAGGCTGTCTCCGCCCCGGCCGCGGATGAGCGCGGCGGCGGCATCGAGAGCGATAACGCTGCGATGCCGCATCCATTCCTCCAGCCAGCTCTGCGGATCGCGGTCCGTAGTCTCGTCGATGAGCTCTTCCTGTCTCTGCTCCAGCGACCACTTCAACGTCCCCTTGCCGAGGCGCCACACCGCGCCCGCCCACGCCTCGGGGACGTCGACGCTCACCCGCGCGCCGGTCCGGACCACGGCATAGTCGGCAAAGAGCAGCGCCGCGGCCGCAAGGCCGCCGAGCTCCCCTTCCCCGAACGCGACGACGAGGGCGCGGCGCCCGAGGAGCTCCTCGAGCGCACGCGCGTCGATCCCGCGCAACTCGGCGGGCGCGAGGAAGTGCATCAGCGGAAGAGCGAGAAGACGCGGTCGACCACGCTGTTGTCGTGCTTCGAGATCTGGTCGATCTCGCCCGCGTCGAGGAAGATCCCGCCGCAGTTCGCGCACTGGTCGACCTTGACCCCGTGCAGCTCGATCTCCTTGAGATCCATGCCGCACTTCGGGCACTTCATGTAGTGCATCTGCTTGATGCGCTCTTTCTCCTCGGTCGCCATCTTCGCCGACTGCTCCTGCGCCCACTTCTTGCGGCGCTCGAGCTCCTGCCGTGCAAAGTATTCGTCTTCGGCCTTGCTGGGCTTGTCGATATTACTCATGGGCCTATCATAGAGGCATGGGACGTCAGGTGACCATCACGCTCGACGATGAAATGGCGGAGAAGCTGGATCGCGAGGCGGCACGGCGAGGAAGGCCCGCCGCCGATTTCGCGTCGCAGATGATCAGACACGAGCTCGAGCGGCTCGACACGTTCGAGATCACGGGGCCGTTCGCGCGCTCGAGGCCCGGAGCGGGCAGCTTTGACTGCATCGCACGCGTTCTCGACGAGCTCGAGGGTCCGGAGTGGAAGTAGGGATCGTCGACGCCAACCTGCTGATCTACGCTTACAACGACGGTGCGTTTCAGCACCAGGTCGCGAGGCGATGGCTTGCGCACGCCCTGAGCCACGGGACTTTGTATCTTCCGTGGAGCAGCATTCAGGCATTCATCCGGATCATCACCAACGAACGCCTGTTCGACCCGCCGCTCACGCCGGAGGGCGCAGCAACGACGGTAGAGTCGTGGCTCGCTGCGCCGAACACCCGGATTGTCGAGCCGGGCCCGCGTTACTGGTCCGTGCTTCGCTCCATCCTGATCCGTCACAGCATCTGCGGTCCCGACGTTTCCGACGCGCACCTCGTCGCGCTGGCCATCGAGCACGATCTGACTCTCTTCACCGCCGACAGCGGTTTCCACCGCTTTGCCGGACTGCGGTACGTCAACCCGCTGCTCGCCTGATGTGATTCACCGCAAGAGTGCTAGCTAGCCCGAACGGGTTCGCGGACTGGGACGGAGCTATCGACGATTACGTCCACGCAGCTCGTCGATGTTGATGTCGAGATGAACCTTGCCGCGAAGGGCCATCGCCTTCTCGTACGTCCGTTGCATGCGCCGCCGCTTCACATCTTCCGGGAGTCCCTGAAGCTGCTCGTACGTGAGTGGACCGAACTCTCCGGGTGCCGCATCGGCCGGCGTTTCTTTCGCCTTTCCCATGCCCCGATGTTACCTCGGCTTCTTCGCCACCATCAACAACCCCGGCCCGAACGGCACCCATTTGAACAACCCGTCCAGCGCGAACACTGCGCGCACCAGCCGTACGAGCCCTCGTGCCCTGCCGACCTTCGCCACCGACTGCAGGGCCGCGTCTTCGTCGACCTTGCGGCGGGCGCGGCGTTTGTTCATCGGGAGGAGGAAGAGGGTGTCGTAGGCGAGGACGATCGGGAAGCCCCAGTAGGTGGCCTTGCGGATCGTGAGGGCGGCGTTTTCGAACATCGACGTCAGCTGCTTGCGGGAGTAGCGGCGGCGGTGCTCGTAGTAATCATCCGACGCGCTCCAGAGGCTCTGGAGGGCGGGGACGGTGGCGATGCAGGTGCCCCCTTCGGTGAGGACGCGGCTGATCTCGGCCGCGGCGCCGGCGTCGTTGTCGAGGTGCTCGAGCGTCTCGCCGGTGGTGACGCCGTCGAAGCTGGCGTCGCGGAAAGGCATGCGGGTCATGTCGCCGACCACGACGGGAATGCGCGTATTGCGGCGGACGTGCAGGGCGGCGTCGAAGGCGTAGTCGATGCCGAAGACGCGGTAGCCGCGCTGCTGCATGCGCACGGCGAGCTGGCCGAGGCCGACGGCGCCGTCGAGGATGCGCGCGTTTGCGGAGAGGCGCTCCACCTCGCGCACGATCATGCCGAGGCGGTGCTCATGGCGGGGACCGAACATCTCGGGCTGGGTTCCCCACGCGTGGGTAGTGGTTTCAGTCACGGCGGGTGAGGATAAAACAAGAAGCCCGCGCGATATTCGCGCGGGCTTCATGGGAGGTACAGATTTCGGGGTCAGTGGGGAACGGCGAACGCCGTGAGGCTGTCGGTGGAGCCGCACGGATTGGTGATGCGCACCCAGTACGGCGTCATCTCGTTGACCGGACCGGTCTGCAGCGTCGCCCCGGTCGCGCCCGCGACCGGCGAGCCGGTCATGCCGCGGAAGCCGGTGAACCACTGAAAGCGCTGCGGCCCGCTGCCGCTCGGCGTTACGGTGATCGAGGCGCGCTGGCCGCGGTCGACGGTCTGCGTCAGAGGCTGCCCTGTCCCGAAAATCGCAGGCGGCGTGCAGTTGACGACCACGATCATCGTGGCGAACGACTCGGCACCGCCGACCGAGGAGCGGATCGTCACGACGTGCTCGCCGGGAGGCGTGTCGGGGCCGAGGATGATCTTCATGTCGCTGTACGTCCGGCCGTCGGCGCCGACATAGAGCGGGCCGAACTCGAAGGTCGCGCCCGGGAGGCCCGTCGCGCTGAACGTCGGCGGGTTGCTTTCGAAGGCGTAGTAGAGCGGCAGCGGAACGGTCGTCCCGCCGTCGCCGAACGTCGCGGCGACAGCATTCACGTCCGGGCGGATGATCGGCGCGATCTGCGTACCGGAGATGCCGCCCTGGGCGATGAAGACCGCTGTGTCGAGTGCGCCGTCGGACGTATCGGCGACGGCGATGCGGATGTGGTGGCTCACGCCCGGCTCGATGACGGCGATGGCGAGGAGCGGCGTGGTGTAGCCGTCGAACTGCGTGTTGGCGCCTCCCTCATTGTCCTGATAGAGGCCGTTGTTCGCGTGGTCGTTGATCGTGTTGATGGTGACGGCCTCGGAGGTGCCGGGCGTGAGGGCGATGTTCGAGCCGTTCACGAAGAAGGCGAAGACGTCGTTGAACTCGGAGTCGACCCATTCCAGGTACTCCTCCGAGGCGAAGACGTAGCGGATGACGAAGGTCGGTGAGACGGTGACGACGTCGAACTCGATGACGATCGCATCGTGCGTCACGAACGGCGCCACGATGGCGTCGAGCGCGGGATGGCCGTCCGTGCCGAGATTGGCGCCGCTTTCGATGGAGTTATTGGGGCCGACGGCGTCGGCGACGTTGCCCGTGCTGAGGACCACGCCGGAGTCGACGCCGAGTGTCCCTCCCTCCGCGAACGAACCGATGGCGCTGTCGGAGCCGATGATGCGGACGTTGGAGATCGTCGCGCCGGGCCCGCTGAGAAGGGCCGCGACGTCATCGGCAGTGAGGCCGTCACCGAGGCTCTTGGTCGTGACCGCAAAAGCCGGCAGCGACAGCACGAGGAAAGCGAACAACCACACCCATGACCGACGCAACATCTTCCACCCCCCTATTCGCCCGGGAAAATTACTGAACGTAAACGATACCCGAGCAGGACGAGCTTGGCAAAGGGCGCTTACGACTTGCTTACGGGTGGAGGCCTACCCCAGCAACTCCCGCAACGCGCTTGGCGCCGTGGCGATGGCCTCGTTCAACTTGTCCGCGTCCTTGCCGCCGGCCTGGGCGAGGTCGGGTTTGCCTCCCCCTTTGCCGCCGACGATCGGGGCGAGCTTGGCGATGAGGGTATTGGCCTGGACGCGGTCGAGCAGATCCTTGGTGACCGCAGTCAGGAGCGTCACTTTCCCGTCCGTGACGCTGCCGAGGACGACCACGCCGCTCTTGATCTTCGAGCGGAGCTCGTCGGCGAAGTTGCGGAGGTCGCCGCCGGTCAGCTCGTCGACCCGTCTGGCGACCAGCTTCACACCGTTCACGTCCTGCGAGTCATCGCCGCTCGAAGCGGTGGACGCACCGCCGGAGGCAAGGCGCACCTTCAGTTGCTTGAGCTCCCGCTCGAGCTGCTTCTGCTTGTCCTGGAGCGAGCGGACGTATGTCGGCAATTCATCCAACGCCACGTTCGACTGAGAGGCGATGGCGGACGCGGTGTCGTCGAGTTTCTGGAAGAGCGCCAGGGCGCCGCGTCCGGTGACCGCTTCCATGCGGCGGACTCCCGCTGCGAGAGACCGGTCGGAGGTGATCTTGAAGATGCCGATGTCGCCGGTGCGGTTCACGTGGCAGCCGCCGCAGAACTCGCGCGAGTAATCTCCGGCGCTGACGATGCGGACCATCTCGCCGTACTTTTCGCCGAACATCGCCACCGCGCCGCTCTGCTTCGCCTCGGCGATCGGGACGACCTGCTTCGTCACCTCGTGGTTGGCGCGCACCTGCTCGTTCACCTGCTCCTCGACCTGCCGGAGCTGTTCGTCGGTGAGCGGCTGGTGGTGCGTGTAGTCGAAGCGGAGACGGTCCGGCGCGACGAGCGAGCCGGCCTGCTGCACCGTCGGTCCGAGGATGTCCTTCAACGCCTTGTGGAGCAGATGGGTGGCGGTGTGGTTGGCGGTCGTGTCGAGGCGCGTCGGTGCGGGTACGGACGCGCGCACGTACATCTTCGGCGCGAGCGAGCCCTCCTCCACGTGCACCTTCGACACGCTTATGTCACCAATCTTCTGCGTATCCAGGACGGTCGCCCTTCCACCTTCCCATTCGAGGGTGCCGGTATCGCCGATTTGTCCGCCCGATTCCGCGTAAAAAGGCGTCGGCGTCAGGACGACGACGCCCTCGGAACCGTGGTGCAGCGCGTCGGCGGGTTTGCCGCCGATGAAAATCGCTTGGACGAATGACTCCACGTCGGTGTACTGCTCGTACCCCACGAACTCGGTCGGATGAAGCTTCTCGTTGAGGATCGCCGAGACATCGGCGTCAAGCGTGAACCGCGAAGACGCCTTCGCCTTCGCGCGGGCGTCCGCCATCATCTGTTCGAAGCCGTCCCGGTCGAGCTTCACCCCTTCGTCTTCCGCGAGCTCGGCGATGAGGTCGATCGGGATCCCGAAGGTGTCGTAGAGGCGGAACACTTCCGCCCCTCCCAGCGTCGTTTCGCCGCGCTGGCGGACTTCGTCGAGCACCTGGCCGACGCGCTCCATGCCCGTGGTCAGAGTGCGGGAGAAGCGCTCCTCTTCCGACTCCAGCGTCTTGACGATCGCCTCGCGGCGGTCGCGCAGGTCGGGATAGGCGTCGCCCATCGCCTCGATGACGGAGTCGACGAGGTTCGTGAGCAGCACCGCGTTCGGGAGCTTGCGCCCGAAGCGGATGGCGCGGCGGATGATGCGGCGCAGCACGTATCCGCGCCCTTCATTCGACGGGATGACGCCGTCGCCGATGAGGAACGAGGATGCTCGCGCGTGATCGGCGAGCACACGCACTGCGGTGTCCAGGTCGTTCTCCATGTCGCCCTGGTAGGGATGGCCGGAGATCGCCTCGATGCGCCGGATGATGGGCGTGAACACATCGGTGTCGTAGTTCGTGCCGGCCTTCTGCAGGACGAGCGAGATGCGCTCGAGTCCCATGCCGGTGTCGACCGACGGCGCCGGGAGCGGATGGAGCACGCCGTTCTCGTCGCGGTCGTACTGCATGAAGACGAGGTTCCAGACTTCCATGGTCTCGTCGCCGGGGCCGTTGACCAGTTCCGGGACGTTCTTCGACAGGTCGCTGCCGCGGAAGTAGTGGATCTCGGAGCAGGGGCCGCACGGCCCGGTGTCCCCCATCTGCCAGAAGTTGTCTTTCCTGCCGAACGCCAGGACGCGTTCCGGCGGAGCGCCGGCCTTCACCCACAATGCGCGCGCTTCCTCATCGGCCGGGACGTTGTCGTCGCCCTCGAAGATCGAGAACCAGAGGCGCTCGCGCTCGAGGCCGTAGACGTTCACCAGCAGGTCCCAGGCGAAACGGATCGCGTCTTCCTTGAAGTAGTCGCCGAAGGAGAAGTTACCGAGCATCTCGAAGAAGGTGTGGTGGCGTGCGGTGCGGCCGACGTTCTCGAGGTCGTTGTGCTTGCCGCCGGCGCGGACGCATTTCTGCGAGGTGGTGGCGCGCGCGTAGTCGCGTTTCTCGCGGCCGAGGAACGTGTCCTTGAACTGATTCATCCCGGCGTTCGTGAAGAGCAGCGTCGGATCGCCGGCGGGGACGAGCGACGAGCTGGAGACGCGGCGGTGGCCGTTCTTTTCAAAGTACTCGAGGAAAGCTTCACGAATCTGACTGGTGGTGAACAACCGAGATCTCCTTCACTGCCTCGTAAACGAGCGCGGCATCGTAACCCTGCTTCAACAGATATCCGGCCAGTTTGTTTCGTCCCTCGCCGCTGCTGAGAAAGTCCGCGCCGTGCCTCCGGATGAGGACGCCCGCGCGGCGCGCGCAGAGGGTGCGCAGCGCCTCCGCTTCCCGCTCCGGATCGATGTTCTCCACGACCGCCTGCGCCGCCGCTTCGCGATCGACTCCGGCCGCCTGCAGCTCGTTCAGGATGCGGCGGCTGCCGTGGCGGCGGTTGGCCTTGGTGCGCACGAACGCGCCGGCAAAGCGCTCGTCATCCAGCCACTTCTCTTTATGGAGGCGGACGATGGTCTCGTCGATCGTCTCTTTCTCGAACTTTTTTCCCCGCAGCTTCCGGCGCAGCTCCGCTTCGCTGTTGAAGCGGTATTTGAGGATGCGCAACGCCGCGAGGTAGCAGAGGTCGTCGGCCACGTTGCAGTGCAGTCTAACGGAGAGGGACGACGGGGGGCCTCCGGCGGGCCGGTGTGACCGGCGGCACTTGTTTTCGCACGGACGGCGCCTGTCGCGAGAGGCGTGCGTTCAGCCTTGGGCAACCAGTGCTGCCGGTCACACCGGCCCGCCGGAGGCTTCCCGGTCGTCTCTCACCGCCAGCGTGCACGCAGCCGTTGTACCCGGCGCTCGACCGCGCTCAGCACGCGCGTCGCGGCATCCACGGGCTGCGGGCGGCGTGCGATCCACCAGCCCTCGCCGAGAGGCTCGACGCGGTAGCCGCGGCGGCGGCTGTCTTCGAGGGAGAAGTAATGTCCGACCACGCTTTTGCGCGTGGTGCCGGGATCGGCGATCGCTTCCGCGCCGTGGAGCAGGTCGGCGTGCCAGACCACGAGATCGCCGGCGGAAGCGGGGACGGTCACGGGCTGCAATCCGAGCCGGCGCACTTCGTCATGGGTGTGGCCGGACCAGCGGTCCATCTCCGCGTCGACGGCGTGGCGGCCTCCGTCGCTGAAGCGGTACGGGGTGATGCGGTGGCTGCCGGGGTAGACGCGCAGCGGGCCGGCGTCCGCCCGGATGTCTTCCAGCGCGATCCACGTCGCGACGAGCTGCCCCTCGGAGAGCGGCGTCATGTACAGCGAGTCGATGTGGTTGTCCTGCTCGCTGCTCCGCTCCAGGTTCAACGAGTTGCAGAGCACCGGCGGCGCGTCCATCAGCGACTGCAGCAGGGAGACGAGGCGCGGAGCCAGCAGCGCGTTCCGCAGCGACGGCGAGACGAGATAGAGGTCGTTGAGCTTGAGGCGGCGCGCGCGCGCGGAGCCGTCCAGGGCCGACATGCGGCAGCGGCGGTTCGTGTCGAGATCGTCGACCGTCACGCCGCGCGGCCGCTCCGACCAGAGGTGCTCGACCTCGCGGTTGATGGCTTCGACCTCGTCGCGGGTGAAGAAGCCGCGGAGGTGAAGCCAGCCGTGTTCTTGAAATTCACCAGAATGCACCGATGCATTCTGACTCAGTTGCTAGGATGAGCCCGTATGACGCTCGTCGACCTCATCGATCGCTCGGCCGACCTCAGGAGCTACGCTGGCTCGCTCCCTTCCATCCAGATCTCCGAGCGCGCCGCTTGCGATCTCGAGCTGCTCGCCACCGGCGCCTTCTCGTCGCTCGACCGCTTCATGGGGCAGGCCGCGTATCAGCGCGTGCTCGATGAGATGCGCCTCCCCTCCGGCGACGTCTTCCCGATCCCGGTCACGCTCCCCGTCGAGGCGAGCGCCAACGTGGAGCTGCATCGCGATCTCGCCCTCAGGAACTCCCGGAACGACCTGCTTGCCGTGATGACGGTCGAGGAGATCTACGGCTGGGATGCCGACGAATTCGCGACGAAGGTCCTCGGCACGGCCGATCCGAAACATCCGCTCGTCGCCGAATCGGCGCATTGGGGGAAATTGAACGTCAGCGGCCCGTTGCGCGTGCTGCCGATCGTGCCCCCGATCGACTTCCGCGAGCTGCGCCGCACGCCCGCGGAGGTGCGTGCGCTGCTCGCCGCGACGGGACGGGAGAACGTGGTCGCGTTCCAGACCCGCAATCCGCTGCATCGCGTGCATGAAGAGCTGACCAGGCGCGCCACGGCCGCCGTGGATGGGGTCCTGCTGCTGCATCCGGTCGTTGGACTCACGAAGCCCGGGGACGTCGATCACTACACGCGCGTCCGGACGTACAAAGCGCTCGCGGAGAACCACTACGACCGCGACCGGATCGTGCTGTCGCTGCTCCCGCTGGCGATGCGCATGGCCGGACCGCGCGAAGCGCTCTGGCATGCGCTGATCCGGAAGAACTACGGCGCGAATCACTTCATCGTCGGCCGCGATCACGCCAGCCCGGGGCCGTTCTACGGGCCGTACGACGCACAGGAACTGGTGGCGCGTTACAGCGACGAGATCGGCGTGAAGATGGTGCCGTTCGAGGAGCTGGTCTACCTGCCGGACGAAGACCGCTACGAAGAAGCGTCGAAGGTGCCGGCCGGCGCACGCACGCTGACGATCTCCGGCACGCAGGTGCGCGAGCAGTATCTCGACCGCGGCCGCCGTCTGCCGGAATGGTTCACCCGCCCCGAGGTCGCGCGCATCCTCGGCGAAAGCTACCCGCCGCGGCACCAGCAGGGCGTCTGCATCTGGTTCACCGGCCTCTCCGGCGCCGGCAAGACCGCCACCGCGGAACTGGTCGCCCAACTGCTGCTCGAGCATGGCCGCCAGGCCACGGTGCTCGACGGCGACGTGGTCCGCACGCACCTCTCGAAAGGCCTCGGCTTTTCGAAAGAAGATCGCGACACGAACATCCGGCGCATTGGCTTCGTGGCCGCGGAGATCGTTCGCCACGGCGGCATCGCCATCTGCGCGGCGGTCAGCCCGTACCGCTCCACGCGCGACGAAGTGCGGCGCATGGTGGGCGGCGACCGCTTCATCGAGGTCTTCGTCGATACGCCCCTCGACGTCTGCGAGGCGCGCGACACGAAAGGGATGTACGCGCAGGCGCGCAGCGGTGCGCTCAAAGGCTTCACCGGCATCGACGATCCGTACGAAGCGCCGCTCACGGCCGAGGTAACGCTGGAGACGACCAGTGCAACCGCGGAGGACAACGCGCGGAGAATCCTGGCGCTCGTTAAAGAGCGCGGATTCGTTCAGTCCCGGTGACCGCCTACGGTTCTCCGTCCCCCTCGGTGCCTCCGTGTCTCTGCTGGTGAATGCCAGCGTCCCTCGCACCACAAAGCGTCGCCTCTTGCGAGAGGCACGCTCGAGTAGCGACGCTCGTTCGTATTCGCCACAGAGACACCGAGGCACCGAGGGGGACGGAGACGGAGATGCATCCGAACCAACGGCGCTAGATGTTGTTCGAGAAATCGAAGGGGCTCTCGTCGCCGAACGGATCCTCGTTGCCGGTGCCGTGGATGGTGAGCTTCGACTCCATCTCTTCCTTCGACATGTCCGCGGTGGACTGGATGCCGGAAAGCTTGAGGCGGAACTCATCGGGGTTCGAGGCGCGGCGGAGCGCTTCGTCGAGCGTGATCAGGCCGTTCTTGTAGAGCGTGTACAGCGACTGGTCGAACGTCTGCATGCCGTACTGGGACGTGCCCTGCGAGATCGCGTCCTTGATCAGCTTGGTCTTCTCTTTGTTCTCGATGCAGTCGCGGATGTACGCGGTCGAGATCAGCACCTCGGCTGCCGGGACTCGTCCCAGCCCGTCCGCGCGGGGCAGGAGGCGCAGCGAGACGACGGCCTTCAGCACCGCCGCGAGCTGCAGGCGGATCTGCTTCTGCTGGTGCGGCGGGAAGACCGAGATGATGCGGTTGACCGTCTCGGTCGCGTCCATGGTGTGCAGCGTCGAGAGCACGAGATGGCCCGTCTCGGCCGCGGTGAGGGCGGTCTCGATGGTCTCGTAGTCACGCATCTCGCCGACCAGGATGACGTCGGGATCCTGACGGAGCGCGCTGCGCAGCGCCTGCGAGAACGACTTCGTGTCGACCTCGACCTCGCGCTGGTTGACGATCGACTTCTTGTCGCGGTGGAGGAACTCGATCGGGTCCTCGACCGTCATGATGTGCTCCGTGCGATGGGCGTTGATGTAGTCGATCATGGCCGCGAGCGTGGTCGACTTGCCGGAGCCGGTCGTGCCGGTGCAGAGGATCAGGCCGCGGCGCTCCTCGGCGATCTTCTCGAGCACCGTCGGCAGCATCAGCTCGCGGATGCTGAGGATCTTGACCGGGATGACGCGCAGGACCATGCCGACCGTGCCGCGCTGCTGGAAGATGTTGCAGCGGAAGCGCCCGAGGCCGGGGACCGAGTAGGCGATGTCGATCTCGTAGTTGTTCTTGAACTTCTCTTTCTGCCGCGAAGACATGATCGAGAAAGCCATCGCGATCGTGTCTTCCTGCATGAGGCGCTTCAGCTCCACGAGCGGCACGAGCTCGCCGTCGACGCGGATCACAGGATGCGAGCCGACCTTGATGTGCAGGTCGGATGCGCGTCGTTCGGCGGCAATTTTCAGGAGATCATTGATATGCAAGGGTCACCTCGGGCGGATTCGAAAGCGTCGATTTTAGCACCCCGGCTGCCGCCGGCAGCAGCGTCCGGTTGGCGTCACGCACAGGTTCCGGCATTCGTGAATTGATTTCCCTGTGCAAGAACGGATAAGTTCCACTTTCCAAGTCCCCGCTTCAGCATTTCCAAAAAATCGAAGAGGTGCGCTCAATGCGTATGCGAACCCTGGTCGCGGTGCTCGTGCTCGCGATAGCTATGTCCCTGTCTGCTGCCCCGAAAAATGACAAATCGAACGACCGCTGGCGTGCAGGCCAGGTGATCGTCAAGTACAAAGCCGGCTTCGCTCCGGCCGCCGACAAGCACGGCGTGAAGAGCGCGAAGAAGGTCTTCGCCAAGTTCAAGCTGAAGGGGAAAGCCAGGCAGCACGCCGACTCGCGCGGACTCGACCGCGTCTACCTCCTCGAGTTGAAGAAAGACGACGTCGAGGCGACCGTCGCCGCATTGAAGAACGACCCGGCCGTCGAATACGCGGAACCGAATTGGACGCTCTCCTTCGACGCGGTCCCGAACGACCCGTCGTACGCATCGCAATGGGCACTCCCGAAGATCGGCGCTCCGGCAGCGTGGAATACGGCGACGAGCGGCATGGGCGTGGTGATCGGCGTCGTGGACACCGGCATCGATCTCACCCACCCCGACCTGGCCGCGAACCTCTGGACGAACCCCGGCGAGATCGCGGGCAACGGCATCGACGATGACGACAACGGCTTCGTCGACGACGTACACGGCTTCAACTTCCTCGCCGACACCGGCGATCCGACGGACACGAACGGCCACGGCACGCGCGTGGCCGGCATCATCGGCGCCGCCGGCAACAACGCCACCGGCGTGTCCGGCGTGGTCTGGACCGCGAGGCTCGCGGCGCTGAAGATCGGCTCGAATCCCGACGTCTATGCCGCGGTGCAGGCGATCGAATACGCGAACATGATGGGCTTCCGGATCACGAGCAACTCATGGGGCTGGAGCCAGGGCGGACAGTCGTTCCTCCTCAATGACGTCGTTGCAGCCGCCGAAGCGGCCGGCTACCTGTTCGTTGTCGCCGCCGGCAACGAGGCGAAGGACAACGACGTCTTCCCCACCTACCCCAGCCATTACGCGAACCCGAACGTCGTCAGCGTGACCTCCACGACGTCGAGCGACACGCTCTCGTCCTACGCGAACTACGGCTTCAACAGCGTCGACCTGGCCGCACCGGGTGACAGCATCTACACGACGAACGCCGGCGGCGGTTACGCCACCAGCAGCGGAACCTCGTACGCCACGCCGTTCGTCTCCGGGGCGGCGGCGCTGTACTGGACCGCCAACCCCTCGCTCACACCGGCCGCGGTGCGCGACGCGCTGATGCTGCGCAGCGATCCGCTTCCGTCGCTGAACGGCCGCACCGTCTCCGGCGGACGGCTCAACGTCGCGAACCTCTTCGACACCGACGCGATCGCGCCGGGCGCCATCGGCGATCTCACCGTCATCGACGCCACGCATCGCTCGGTCACCATCAGGTTCACGGCGACCGGTGACGACGGTGCCAGCGGCAACGCGACGCGCTACGACGTGCGTGTGTCGGCATCGCCGATCACCGAAGCGAGCTTCGCGAGCGCCACGCCGCTCGTCGGCGAGCCGGGGCCGCAGCTCCCCGGCACGCTCGAGCTGTTCAAGCTCAGAGGCATTGCGCCGTCCACCTCGTATTACGTCGCGGTTCGCGCATTCGACAATGCCGGCAATGGCGGCGCGCTGTCGAACGTGGCGTCGTTCACGACCTCGCGGCAGGCGATCGTCTTCGACGACAACGTCGACGGCGGCGCACGGTGGACGGTCGACGGAAGCGACGGCATCGGCGGGCCCGCGCTCTGGCGCCTGGCGTACGACTCCACCAGCGGTTCGGGGGCGTGGTACTACAACCGCTCCATCCCGAACGGCACGAACTACGACACCGGCGCCCGGAACTGGGGCGCTCTCACCTCGCGCGAGATCGACCTGACGCAGGCCCGCGATGCCCGGCTGCGCTTCCGCCAGAGCGTCTGGATGGAGCTCAACCCCAACCGCGATCTCGCGCAGGTGCAGATCTCGGCCGGCGGCGGCGCGTGGACGCGCCTGCTCGCGAAACAGACCACGGTGTATGAGGTCGTCCAGGAAGAGCTCGACCTCTCGGCGTATGACGGACAGCACGTCCGGATCCGATTCTTCATCGACACCGAGGATGCGACCGACAACGCCCATCCCGGGTGGATGGTCGACGACATCGTGATCGACGCGACCTCGGCCAACGCGCCGCCGGTGGCGAGCATCGATGCGTTGCCGGCGATCGTGGAAGACCAGCCGGCCACCGTCACCATCACCTCCAACGACCCGGAAGGAGCGGCGCTCGAGTACAAGTGGAGCTTCGGCGACGGCACGTTCGTCTACACGAGCAGCCCGAGCCTGACGCACACCTGGACGCGCGAGGGCAGCTATACCGTCTCCGTGGTCGCATTCGACGGCAGCACGTCCAGCGACCCTTCAGCGGTCACGGTCGTCCCGGTGCCCGTGAACGATCGCCCGATCGCGGCGCTCGAGATCTGGGCTGCGCCACCCTACCTCGAAGAAGCCTTGATCTCGATCTTCCCGTTCAGCTCGACCGATGAGGAAGGTCCCCTGCAGCAGTACCGCTTCGACTACGGCGACGGCACCACGGCCATCTGGCCGCGCGGCGGGCCGTACTCGGATCACCGCTGGTCCGTCCCGGGAACGTACACCGTCACGCTGATCGTCAACGACGGCGCTCAGGATTCGCTGCCGGCGACGATGTCCGTCACCATCGTGGAAGCGGTGAACGACAAGCCGGTGGCTCGGATCACGAGCAGCAGCAGCGGCGTGCATCCGAACGAGACCGTGACGTTCAACGGCACCACCTCCAGCGACGAGGAGACCTCGATCGCGTCGTATCTCTGGACCTTCCCGGACGGCACGACCTCCACGGCGGCCGCACCGGCCAAGGCGTTCGGCTCGGGAGCGCAGAACGTGACGCTCGTCGTGACCGACCAGACCGGAGTGGCCTCGACCCCGGCCTCGACGCAGGTCCGCGTCTGCGGCGGCGCCAACGCGGGGCTCTTCACGAGTCCGATCTACACCTGCCCGGGCGGCACGGCCAGGGTGGGCGTCAACGTGCAGAGCGGCATCCTGCCGATGACGCTGACCTGGAGCGACGGTTACGTGCAGCAGGTGACGCAGCTCATCAACAACTATTACGCGGAACGGGTCGTAACTCCGGCGGCGAATACGTCGTACGCTCTGGCTTCGCTGACCGACTTTCTCGACTGCGCCGGCACGGTCAGCACGACGCCGGCACTGGTGCAGTTCGCTTCGGCGACGCTGCAGACGGGCACGCGGCAGATCTGCCCCGGCCAGAGCGCGATCATCGAGCCGCAACTGACCGGCTGGGGTCCCTGGACGATCACCTGGTCAGACGGCTACGTGCAGACCATCCCCATCAACGGTGAACGCAGGCGCACCGTGACACCCGCGCAGACGACCACCTATTCGCTCGCCTCGGCCACCTGCTCCGATTGCCCGTCCGGTACCACGGCCGTCGTCTCCGGCAGCGTGACCGTCGAGGTGAACGAGCCGCTCAGCGCCGTGGTCAGCGGCGGCGGGATGTCGTGCAACGGCTCGGGGGCGAACGTCACCGTGAACATCGCGGGAGGAGCGCCGCCGTTCAGCATCCGCTGGTCGGACGGACGGACTTCCTCCACGTCGTCCCGTACCTACTCGATGCCGATGTTCCCCGCAACGACCACCACGTACACCGCCGTCGTGACCAGCGGCACGTGCACCGCCAATGCGACGGGAAGCGCAACCATCACCATCGGCACGGTGCCCACCGCCACCGTGAGCGGCGGCGGCACGTACTGCAGCGGCGGGTCGTCGCGCATCTACGTCGACTTCACCGGCGTCGGTCCCTTCACCATCACCTGGTCGGACGGCACGACCGAGACGGTTTCGGGCTCGTTCTGGCGCGACGTCGCGCCGTCGACGCCGAAGTGGTACGCCCTCAGCTCCGTTTCCAACGGTTGCACCGGCACGGTCAGCGGCGGCGCGACCGTCATCCCCTCCTCGCCGGTCAGCGTGACCGTGAGCGGCGGCGGGGCGGTCTGCCCGAACGCGACCACGTCCATCACGGCCGCGGTGAGCGGTGGAACCGGCACGTATACGATCGTCTGGTCGGACGGCCTGACGCAGCAGTTCAGCGGCACGGGCGTGACGCGCCAGGTCTCGGCGAGCACGCCCACGACGTACAGCGTCACCTCGGTCTCGCCTGCTTCGTGCGGTACGTCGATCACCGGGAGCGCGCCGGTCTATCCGGCGGCGGCACCGAATGCGGTCGTGAGCGGAGGTGGTTCATTCTGCGAAGGGGCCTCCGCGACCATCACGGCCACGCTGAGCGGCGTTGGTCCGTACGTGCTCTACTGGTCCGACGGGTTCTCTCAGTCGACATCATCGACGACCGTGTCGCGTCAGGTCTCGCCGTCGTCCGCCACGACCTACACCGTCACGGTCAGCAACCAGAGCTGTAACGGCACGTCCAGCGGCAGCGCCGTCGTGACGCCGACGAAGAAGCCGATCATCACCACCCAGCCGCAGAACAAGACCATCGCCAAACGGGCGACGACCACGCTTACCGTGGCCACGACGGAGTCCGGTCTCAACTATCAGTGGTACCAGGGAGTGAGCGGCACGACCACCACCCCGGTCGGCACGAACTCCGCCACGTTCACCACGCCGAAGCTCACCGCGACCACGAAGTACTGGGTGAAGATCTGGAAGTCGTCCTGCGCGTCGTTCCCGACCAACAGCGCGACTGCCACCGTCACCGTGCAATGACCTGATGTACAGGGCGGGCCGCCCGGCCCGCCCTGTACAATCTCGCGCCCATGCTGCGCCACCGCGTCGAAGTCCCCTCCCGCCGCCCCGATACCGAGCCGATGCCGATGGTGCTGTTGATCCACGGCCGCGGCGCCGACATGAACGACCTGGCCGACCTCGCGCCGATGTTCGACAGCGCCTCCGGCTGCCGCTTCGTCTTCCCGAACGCGGCGAAGCCGTTCGAGCCGATGCCGGGGATGTCCGTCGGCTGGACGTGGTTCGAAGGATGGCCGCCGCAGCACGCGTCAGTCATCGAATCACGCGCGGAGATGCTCCGCTTCATCGACGAGATCACCGAAAAATACCCGACCCCCGAAGGAAAGCTGATCGTGGCCGGCTTCTCACAGGGAGCGCTGATGGCGCTCGACAGCGGCCTCCGGACGCAGAAGAAACTGGCCGGCATCATCGCCATGAGCGGCGGCCTCTACGAACAGGACCTGATCGACCTCTCGGTCCACAAGACCCTCCCCATCCTGATCGCCCACGGCTCCCAGGACGACGTGGTTCCCGTCAACTACGCCCGCCGCGCCCGCGCCGTCCTCGAGAACGCGGGACTCGACGTCGAGTACCACGAGTACCCGATGTCGCATCAGGTGGCGATGGAGGAGGCGGCGGACGTGAAAGGATTCATCGAGAGGGTGCTGGGGTAACGGGCGATGCCCGGACCCGATTCGCACGGACCAGTACTTTCCGACTCGTTTGAAATGGAGTGAAGGATGCTGGGGATTCGTTCTCAGCAACTCGTAGTTGTCTCGCGCAAGTTGCTGAAGCTCGGGCGTGAGTTCTTCGAAGTGCCGCCAGAACTTGCCCGACGCGTGATGGCTCAAATCTCGCGCGTCCTGCCCCGCTCGAACTCGGCCAGGGCCTCTGCCGCCAACTCGTCGAGCTTCCCGTCCGCTGAGTCCCGTTCGATCTGACGATCCCAGACCTGCCAATCGTATTCGGCGAACCAGTCCCGAAACGCCGCCAGTTCTTCCGGCGTCAGTTTCTGAACTTCACGCTCCAGAGCTTCGACCTTCGTCATACGAATGCAAGTTTACGTGATCGTTCGACGCAGCGCGTCTCAACGGGGTAGTTTGGAGTGCGGTGACCGCAGGAGGCTGTCTCAAAACTATTGGCACGTGGTTCGCGCATCCACTGCAAGGCGAATAAGCCGGCGTAAATTGATGGCATTGACCACTGCGAGTGTAAAAAACGTCGTGTAACGCAGCGT